>NZ_VDFU01000001.1 GCF_006152115.1 Rubellimicrobium rubrum
CATCGCCAGTCCCGCCCTCCATCCTGTCCGCGCCGGCGCCGCCGTCGAGGGTGTCGTTGCCAATGCCGCCCTGGAGGAAGTCGCTTCCGTCGCCTCCCAGAAGGGTGTCGTCGCGATCGCGCCCCAGAAGGGTGTCGTTGCCAGTCCCGCCGGTGATGGTGTCGTTGCCGAGCCCGCCGTCGAGGCGGTCGTCACCTGCTCCGCCGCCGAAACGGTCATTGCCGCCGTCGCCCAGGAGGGTGTCATTGCCGAGCCCGCCCCAGACTTGATCGTCCCCGGAGCCGCCGTAGATGACATCGTCGCCGCTCCGACCATGCAAATGATCACCGGCGCCATGTCCACGAATGAGATCGTTGCCGCCTTGGCCTGAAAGGCTGTTCGCCTTTCCGTCGCCGTTCAGCGTCAAACCGGGTGGCGTCGTTGGAGTTGGATCAGGTTGCGTCGTGGGAAGGGAGCCAGGCGTGGAAGCATTCCGCACATAGGCCGTCAGCGGGACAGCCTGGCCCGTCCAGACACCGGTCCAGCCGTTATATCGTGGATCGGCGGGCCACAGGTCTACATAGGACTTCATCTCGCCAGTTTTCCACACCGCTCCCGGGCCCAAGTCGGAAACATCCATGACCGAGACCACCTTGCCGTCGATGGTGAAGGTCGCATCGGTGCCGGTCACGGTGACGGCATAGTCGTGAAAGCCTCGAGCCGCATCGAAGCCAAGCGCGACGGTCTGCCCATGGTGGCGCACGGAGCCGTCCGGTTGGGCCATGTGCATCGCCAGCTCCACATGAGTGGTGTCCGCGCCAACGAACTCGAAATCGAACTCGAGCCAAGGGTTCCTATAATCGGCTTGGTAGGTAAACAGTCCGAATACGGCGCCGTCCACCATCTTGGGCGCTTGGGCAGTCCAACTCCAAGTGCCCAGGGCGTCCTTGTCCTGGGACTGGATCTCGCCGCTGGCCCACGGGTTACTCACGCCCGTTTTGTCCAAGGTCAACGTTATGGTGCCGTCCGCCAACTTGCCTACGTTGTCGTTCTGCCATTCCAGGATCGTTGATTGTCCCGACTTCCACGAGGATGTCAGCCATCCGCCCTGCAGCGGGGTTTGACTGATCGAGTAGAGTTCAATGCTCATCGCCACTGTCCTTTTGGGTCGGCGCACGGTCGTGCGCCGCTACCGGGCGAACGGCCTGGAAGCAGCCAGACTCGATGAACGCCGGACTGACCCGAGCCTTGCTCGGGCGCGGTGAAAACCGGGTTAAGTGAAACAGGACCCGACGCTCGTTCCGGACACTTTGCGCTGCCTTGCATGCGGACCAGTGGCGGGCTTGCACTCCTACATGCGAGAGAGGTCGTCCGAGGTGGCCCTAGGACGGCACTGCCGGAGAAGAAAGCATGAGCCCGCCTGTATCGTCCAACCCAGCTTGTCTCTGGGCACTGGACGTGATGGTGCTGTCGTGTCTGGATGGCCGCAGGGTCTGCAACTGCTGATGTGGTGGTGTGAGGGATCGAAGCGGGGCGATCATGTCTTCGGCCTTTCGGTGCGATGCAGCTGACCGCTGGCCTTGATGAAGTCCACAAGCCGGGTCCGGATCAGATGGATGAGCCCATTAGCCCCACAGCGTCCCGGGGTGTCCTGGCTGGGGGTCCGCTTGATCATCCATCGACCCCCCTTGCAGGTCGGGGCCGGGCGGTAGTCATTGGACAGGTGGATAGGCGCGCTGGTGCTGTCAGACGGATGCGAACTCGTCTCGAATTTGGCAGGTGCGTGGAATCTCAGGCGGCGCAGAGCTGCCGCCACTCAGCGAGAGCGGCGGCACGGTTCAGCTTGTAGATAGGGCGGCTTGGTAGGCTCAGTTCGGTGTTGAAGAGGTTGTGGATCGAGGAGTGGACGGCAACGAAGGTCTGCAGACCTCGCATGCGCCGGAAGCGCAGCATCGCCCTCTCTCGCCTTCGGAACGGCAGGTGTAAGTTCTCGATCCGGTTGTTCTCCCAGTGACCGGTGATCTGTCGACCTTCGGCGCCGATCGCCTTGAGGGCTGCCCCGTAGGACTTGAGCCCATCCGTCACCGGCTCCTCGGCTCGCCCGTGCCGCTTCATTAGCTTTCGCAGGAACCTCAGGGCCGCCTTCTTGTCCCGATACTTGGAGACATAGGCCTCGAGCACCTCGCCTTCGTGGTCCACGGCACGCCAGAGGTGATGCTGGACCCCGTTCACCTTCACGAACACTTCGTCGAGGTGCCACCGCCAGCGTGAGGAACGCATCTGGCCTATCCGCTTCTTGCGGATCTCGGCTGCGAACATCAGGCCGAAGCGCAGCCACCAGAACCGCACCGTCTCGTGGCTCACCTCGATCCCCCGCTCGTGGAGAAGGTCTTCGACGTCCCGGAGCGAGAGCGGAAACCTGACGTAAAGCATCACCGCGAGCCGGATGATCTCAGGGCTGGTGCGGACGGACCGACAAGGACCGTGCTGGGTCATCTGGCGAGAGTAGCAGGCCCCCTGCCCCGCTCAAGCCGCATCGCTCTGACAGCGCCCACCAAGCACAAGGACCAAGCCTTCCCCGGGCTGCACCCTGCCATCGTGGACCAGGAGCTCTGGGACAGGGTGCAGGCCCGCATGCAAGAGGCGAGCGCCCGGCCACGAGGACGGCGGGGCCGGCTCGCGGCGTGGGTGACAGAGGTCGGCGCCAGTGCGGGCAGTCGGAGGAGGCCAAAGGCTGGTTTCAGGATCGCAAACTTACCTAGCCTGTCACCTGCGGAAGCCGCGCCTCTTACGAGGCTCTTGCGCGACGACACCGGCGACCGGCTCACGCCCACTCACAGCGTCAAGGGAAAACGGAGATTGCGGTACTACACCTCGCACCGGCTCATCGCCGGAGGAGCAAACCCCTCCGGCTGGCGGCTGACGGCGCCTGAGCTGGAGGGGGCGGTCGCGAAGGTCCTAGCCGAGCACCTGGAGCGGGCAGCGGATGGCCATGCGCTCCTGTCCGAGCCGGACGTCTTGGGCGCAGAGGCGCTGCAGACGGCGGCCATGGCCCTGGTCACTGGCCTGCGCGAGGCCGCCACGCGCGACAGCCTCCTGCGCCGGATCATCGCCTCGGGGCAGATCGGGCCCGGGCAGATCCGCCTGGCGCTGGACGGCAGCGCACTTGCGGCCGAGCTTGCCACTCCGGTCGAGGCGCTCAGTCCCGCCCTCCTCAGTATAGAGGCGCCGCTGCAGATGCGCCGACGCGGCGTGGAGTTGCGGATCGTGGCCGGCCAGCGGGAGGCTGCGCCGGACAGCACGCTCCTGCGGGCCCTGGCCCAGGCGCACCGCTGGGCCGCGGCCATGCGCCGAGGCGAGTCGGTGGTGGCCATCGCCCGACGGGAAAGCCGGTCGGAGACCTTCATCCGGCGACGGGCGGAGCTGGCGTTCCTCTCACCCCTCATTCAGGCCGCCATCGTGGAGGGCACTCAGCCCCTGGACCTCACGCTAGAGCGCATCGTGCGCACCGCCTTGCCCCTGGACTGGGCCGAGCAGGAGCAGGTGTTCGGGGTCAAGGGCAGCACTGGATCACCGGCAGCGGGACGCCCATTATTCACAGCCGAGGCTGACCCAGCTAGCCCGCGAGTCAGGCACTCTCATCCAGCGCTACCGATCACACCGACGCCGCAGGCCCATCCGGCCCTGCGGCGTCACGCATCGTAGACCAGAGTGGACCAGATCAGTCGTCACTCCCGCTCCAGACAGAGCCAGCCCCGCTCCAGAAGCCGACGTGTGCCATAAGGCCTGGAGCAAATGAGTCGAGCGAAAACCGTCAATCAGACCCACCACGCTTCTCGCACAATCCCTGTAGATTCCCTGTAAACCGCCGCAGCTTGCGCAAATCGCACCGCGCCCCGAGGGGCTCAGAGACGCCGAGCCGATGATCGGGCGATCAGGCGGGGACGGGGCGTGTCTGCGGCAAACAGGTCCTCGGAACCCACGGATATGACGTAGCTATTCGGGCCTTTGCCGAACGGTCTCAATGACTTAGGGTCCGTGGCGGAGCGGGAGGGATTCGAACCCTCGAGACGGTCTCCCGCCTACACACTTTCCAGGCGTGCGCCTTCGACCACTCGGCCACCGCTCCGTTGGGCGCTCCTTAGCCTTGGCGCGGGGGCGGATGCAAGGGGCGGCGGTAACCAAAGATGGAACGGCGTCACGCAGAATGCTCAGGCGGGGACAGGCTTGGGCGGCGGCGGAGGCGGCGGGGGCACCGCGGCGGTGTGGATGCCCTCCTCAAGGAAGCGGCGGGCGATCTCCTGGTTGATCTCGCTCCGGACGGTGGTGCCGAAGTTCACGTCGCGGATGATCGCCCGGATCTCGAAGTTGAGCACATCCGCCCCGAAGCCCGCCAGGATCACGGCGGGCGGCGGCGACAGCAGGACCATGGGATTGGCCTCGGCCACGGACCGCAGGACCGCGATCACGTGATCCACGTCGTTGCCGAACCCCACGGACACGGGCATCACCAGCCGTCCGACAAGGTTCCCGCGCGTCCAGTTCACCACCTGCCCCGACACGAGGTCCGCGTTGGGCACGATCACGTCCGTCCGGTCGAAGGTCTCGATCCGGGTGGACCGGACCGAGATGTCGCGCACGTAGCCCATGCGCGGCCCGACCTCGATCCAGTCGCCTTCGTTGAAGGGGCGTTCGATCAGCAGGATGATGCCCGACACGAAGTTCTGGACGATGTTCTGCAGGCCGAAGCCGATGCCCACCGACAACGCCCCCGCCACGATGGCAAGGTTCGACAAGTCCAGCCCCGCGATGGTCACTGCCAGCAGCGCGGCCAGGGTCAGGCCCAGATAGCCCAGGCCCGACACGACGGCGTTCTGCGCCCCGGCATCGAGCCTGGTCTTGGGCAGCAGCGTCGACCGCAGCATGGCCTGGAACAGCCGGGTCAGGAACCAACCCGCGGCAAAGATCACCGCAAAGGTCGCGAACTGTCGGGGCGACAGGCGCGTCTCGCCCACGGTGATGCCGTTGAGGAACCGCGTCCAGGCCTCGGCCAGATCCTCGGGCCGGGCTCCCCAGATGAGGGCCAGCACCGGCAGCGCCAGCAGGAACAGCGCAAAGCCCACCAGCACTGGCAGCAGCGCGTCGCGGATCGTGTCCTCGCGGCGGGTCAGCAGGGCATAGACGTCGGTGGCGAACCATTGCAGCACGATCAGCAGGCCCAGCAGCCCCAGGGTGATGACGCTGGGCAACAGGATCGCGCTGCCCGCCCGGTGAAAGCCCAGAAGCGACAGGACGGGCGCGGCCACCGCGACGCCGATCATCGCCCGCCCGGCAAAGGTGACCATGCGGCGGCGGAACAGGGTGGATTCGTCCTCCTCCTGCCCGGCCGAGGGGGCGCCGGCGCGGGCGAGGCTGCGGCCCAGGCGGAACACCACCAGGGCCAGCAGCAGGTCCACCGGAAACAGCAGGGCGGCCTTCACCTCGGGCGCGATGTCGCCCACCGACAGAAAGGCGCGCACCACCACGTCAGCGGCCAGGATCCAGCCGGACTGGCGCAGGCGGGACCCCAGGTCCTCCTTGGACTCGGAGGGGAAATCGAAGGGGGCGGGGTTGACGCGGTCGGAGGCGAAGAACAGCCGCGCCAGCCATGCAGTCCCCAGGACGCAGGCCCCCGCCAGCGGCACCGCGTTGATCAGCGCCATGACCCGCGTTCCGAACAGGCCCGAGGCGTCGACGGCCCAGGCCAGCGACAGAAGCCCGGCCAGGGGCACCAGCTCGTACCCAACCGAGGTGGCCAGCGTCGCCACATTCACCGCGTGCGGGCCGCGGAACCGTCCCCGGGTCCTCGCGGCCAGGAAGCGGGCCCCAAGCATCGCGACCCATCCGCGCCCGCGGGCCAGCACCGCCGCGCCGATGACCAGGAACACGAGCGCCAGCGGCCAGTTGACCGCAAAGACCTCGCGCCGGGCCTCGCTCCGCACCGAGGTGTTCAGCTCCTTCCAGAGTCCGATGGTGCGGGTCAGGACGGCATCCCCGACCTCGGGCCAGATCCGGGGATCGAGCGGCGGCGCGCTGCGGCTGAGAAGGGCCGCCGCCTGACGGCCGCGCGACAGGGTGTCGATCTCGCCAACAAGGCCGTCCGCGTGGACATACGCCTCCTGCGCCAGAAGGCCGGGAGCCCGCAGTCGGGCCAGCGAGCCGGTCAGGTCGGCCCGGCGCTGGGCCACGCGGCCGTCCTCGATGGGCTCTCCCTCGGCGGGAGCGGGGCCCAGCGCGGCGATCTGAGCCTCCACGGTGGCGATGCGCGAAGCGTTGGCGGCCTGCGCGGTGGCGAACACGTCGCGCCAGGCGACGATCTCCTCGCGCAGGCGGCTCAGGGCAAAGGCCGATCCGCGCCCGGACTCGGACAGGGCCTCGGCGCGCGCGGCGGTTTCGGCCCAGGCGGCGTAGTCGGGTCCGCCGCCGGGGGCCTCGGTGGCTGGGCCCGCCTGCCCGTCCTCCGCCGCTGCGTCCTGGGCGGCAGGGGCAGTGTTGGCCTCCTGTCCCAGGACAGGCGTCGCAAGCCCCAGGACAAGGGCGGCGAGGCAGGCCCGGACCGCGCGCATCAGTCCTCGAATACGCCCGGGATCGAGGCGGGCGCGCGGTCGAGCCAGCCCGGAACCGGCAGCCCCTTGTCCCGCAGGAAGTCGGGGTTCCAGAGCTTCGACTGATAGCGCGTGCCATAGTCGCACAGGATCGTCACGATGGTGTGGCCCGGCCCCATTTCCTTGGCCATGCGGATCGCGCCCGCGACGTTGATCCCCGACGACCCGCCCAGGCACAGCCCTTCGTGCTCCAGAAGGTCGAACACGATGGGCAGCGCCTCGGCGTCCGGGATGCGCCAGGAAAAGTCGGGCGTGACCCCCTCCAGGTTGGCGGTGATGCGGCTCTGCCCGATGCCCTCGGTGATCGACGATCCGGGCATGTCGAAGACGCCCTCGGTGTAGAAGCTGTGCAGCGCGGCGCCCTCGGGGTCCGCGAGCCCGATCTTCACGCCCTTGGGCTGAAGGCCCATGGCCACGCCCGCCAGCGTGCCCCCGGTCCCCACGGCGCAGACGAAGCCGTCGACCTTGCCTCCGGTCTGGTCCCAGATCTCGGGCGCGGTGCCCTCGATATGGGCGCGCCGATTGGCGATGTTGTCGAACTGGTTGGCCCAGATCGCGCCGTTGGGCAGCGCGCGGTCCAACTCCTCAGCCAGTCGGCCCGAATAGCGCACGTAGTTGTTCGGGTTCTTGTAAGGCGCGGCCGGCACCTGCACGAGGTCGGCCCCTGCCAGGCGCAGCATGTCCTTCTTTTCCTGGCTCTGCGTCTCGGGGATGACGATGACCGTCTTGAACCCCATCGACGCCCCCATCAGCGCGAGGCCGATGCCTGTGTTGCCGGCCGTCCCCTCGACGATGGTGCCGCCGGGCCGCAATTCGCCCCGCCGCACCGCATCCTCGATGATGTAGAGCGCGGCGCGGTCCTTGACCGACTGGCCGGGGTTCATGAACTCGGCCTTGCCGAGGATCTCGCATCCGGTCGCCTCGCTCGCGTGGCGGAGCCGGATCAGGGGCGTGTTCCCCACGGTGGCGGCAAGGTCGGGCTTGATCGGGGACATGGAGGGCGGCCTTCTGGTTGCCGCCCCTGTCTAGGCGGCGACCGAGGCCAACTCAAGGGAGGCAGGAACGCCGATGATGCCGTCCTAGCGGCGCTTCGCCCGCCAGCGATCCAGCCAGAGCAGCATGGAGATGAGAGGCACGGCGTTGGCCTCGCCGCTCTCCACAAGGCCCATGGCCTCCTCGAAGGGCAGCAGGTGCAGCCTCAGATCCTCGTGCTCGGCCTCAAGGCCGCCGCTGGTGGCATGGTCGTCGGGCAGGTCGCAGAGCGCAAGATACGCGAAGAAGTGATCGGTCGCGTTCCCCGGAGAGGCGTAGCCCGTGAACATCGGGATCAGCGAGCCCAGGTCGAGATGCGCCTCCTCCTTGGCCTCGCGCAGTGCGGCCTCCTTGGGCGTCTCGCCCGCGTCCACGAGTCCCGCGACCGGCTCCAGGATCCAGGGCTGCGGGTCGCCCCGGCGCGCGGGCCCGGTGCGGAACTGCTCGACGAGCAGCACGCGGTCGCGCGCCTCGTCGTAGGGCAGGACCAAGGCGGCGTCGGCGCCCACCATGACCTCGCGGGACAGCCCCGTCGCGCGCTCCCCGTTGAAGCGGCGGTGGTCGATCTCCAGCCCCTCGAAGCGGAAGAACGTGCCCGCCGGGGGTCCGGCCCGCCGAAGCTCGAAGTCCTCGGGCCCGGCCCTGTGGCGCAACCGGGTCGGCATCCCCCTCGCCCGCAACGACGCGGCCGCGCGGTGGTCGATCATGGACCCCTGCACCTGCAAAGCCTCTCCGCCAAGGGGCGGCTCGTTGGTGGCGATCTCGGCCGCGCGGCGCATCGGCAGGGGCAGCGAATGACGAAGCCAGCCCTCGTAGGACCAGTCCTCCCCGCTCGCTTCCAGCGACCCGGGGGGGAAGTAGGCCTGCGCGTCGACCGGCTGGCCCTCGGCCAGCACCGTCACGGGCCGCCGGGTGTAGCCGAAGGGCAGCTCATAGGCGTCGAGCCGCTCCTGCGCGTCCTGGCTCAGCGTCCAGGCGGTTCCCTTGGCCGAGGTGGTCCCGTCCTCGATCAGGATCGGCAGGTCGCCCTCGACCGAGCGGAGCACGCGATGGCCGGGCAGCACCGCCTCGCGGCAGGAGGCCCCGTTCGTGCCGCCCGACAGCAGCTCGAGCATGGGTCGGTAGCGCAGGGTGCCGTAGAAGAAGAATGTCGTCATGAGTAGTTGCGCGCCACCCATTCGGTGGCCAGTCCGCCAAGGACTCCGCCGACCAGCAGGGTGACCACGACCTCCTGGGTCAGAATCATCTGCCCATTCTTGATCATCAACTGGGCAACATCCACCAGGGCTTCCATCGGACCATCATAGACCCTGCGGAAGGATTGGGCGACCATCCGGCCCAGACTGTGCAGGAACAGCGTCACGAGTGTCGTGGCCAACGCGCTGGTCAGCCCGTAGGCCACCGCATTGGCCCAGGTCGTCCGGGCCCTCCGCCCCCAGATGCGCCAGCCGATGACCAGTCCGATCAGGGCATTGTACTCGGAAAAGCGGCCAAGACCGCTGCTTTCGGGGAACAGCGGCTTGACCAGCTCCGAGACGAACCACGCCAGGACGCCGAACAGGACGGCAGCGGCAAGCTTGGCAGAGGTCGGCATGATGGCGGGCTCGCTTCCCCCTCAGGCGGGGCGGGTCATGGTGATCTGGGTGACGTCGCAGCTACCGCTACGGAAAGCGCCCGCGCAAGAGGCCAGATAAAAGTTCCACATTCTTCTGAAACGGTCGTCGAATCCAAGTCGCGCCACCTCGTCCCAGCGGGCGTTGAAGGTCTCGTGCCAGCGCCGAAGCGTCTGGCTGTAGCTGTCCCCGAACTCGATCGAATGAAGGAGGCGCAGCCCAGCCTTCTCGACCTCGGCGCGCAGGACCTTGGGGCTGGGCAGCATGCCGCCCGGAAAGATGTACTTCTGGATGAAGTCCACGCTGGACCGGTACAGCTCCCAGCGATGGTCGGCGATGGTGATGATCTGGAGCGTCGCTCTCCGCCCCGGCTTGAGGCAGCGCTTCAGCGTCTCGAAATAGACGGGCCAGTACTGCTCGCCCACGGCCTCGAACATCTCGATCGAGGCCACGCCGTCATAGACCCCCGTCTCGTCCCGGTAGTCCTGCAGCTTCAGCGTCACCCGGTCCCCGAGCCCTGCCCGTTCTATCCGCTCCTGCGCATAGGCCAGCTGCTCGCGCGACAGGGTGAGGCCCGTCACCCGCAGCCCCCGCTCCTTTGCGGCGTATTCGGCAAATCCGCCCCAGCCGCAGCCGATCTCGAGCACGTGGTCGCCGGGCTGCGCGCCCATGCCATCCACCATGCTCTCGTATTTGCGGCGCTGCGCGGCCTCGAGGCTCTGCTGCCCCCGGTCGAACAGCGCCGAGGAGTAGGTCATCGTCCGATCCAGCCAGAGCCCGTAGAAGGCGTTCCCCAGGTCGTAGTGCTGGCTGATGTTCTTCTGGGCCTGCGTCTTGGTGTTGCGCTGCAGCCAGAAGCGCATCCGTTCGTAGGCGCGCACGAAGAACGCCCCCGGAAAGCTGTCGTAAAGCCGGTCGGCGTCGTCGTTGACGAAGTCCATGAAGGCCAGGAGGTCCGGCGTGGACCACCACCCCTCGAGGTAGGCGTCCGAAAAGCCCAGATGCCCTTCGCGCACGGTGCGGGCGAACAGGTCGGGATTGTGGACGGCGATCTCGGCCACGTAGCCCGGCTCCGTTCCCTCGGCCCGGAAGCGGCGCCCGTCGGGGAGCACGATGTCGAGCCGTCCCTTGGGCAGACCCCTCGCCGCTCCGAAGACCTGCGTGAAGTAACGCGGCAGGTTCTCCTGCCCTTCGGTGGACGTGAAGATCATCTCGGTGCCGGCCCTCGCCCTTACGTTAACGGCAGGTTAAGGGTTCGGGCCATTTTGTCACGCGTTTTCAGACGCCTCGTCGCCCGGTCGCGGCCGGGCGCGGAACGCCGCGAGCGCAGCCTCGCGGGCAATGGCCAGGTCCAGCACCGGCGCGGGGATGGGATCGCGGGGCGACATCCCCCAGGACCGGGGCGCCGCGTCAAAGAAGCTCAGCGCCGTCGCCGGGGGGGCGGCCTGCCCTTCGGCGACCCACATCCGCTCGTACTCTCCCTTGCCGTCATAGGCCTTGGCCTGCGACTGGGGGCTGAAGATGCGGAAGAACGGCGAGGCGTCGGGCCCCGACCCCGCCACCCACTGCCAGTTCACCGCATTGGCCGCCGGGTCCCAGTCGGTCAGGCAGTCCTCGAACCATTTCAGCCCGACGCGCCAGTCGGTCATCATGTGCTTGGTCAGCAGGGAGGCCGCGATCATCCGCGCCCGGTTGTGCATCCGTCCCGTGACGAACATCTCGCGCATGGCCGCATCGACAAGGCGGATGCCCGTCCGCCCCCTCTGCCACGCCCGGACCAGCGGCGAATCCGCGTCCTGCGCCCAGGGAAAGCTGCGCCATTCCGGCCGCCAGTGATCGGTGGCGATCCCCGGCGAATGGAACAGGAGGTGATGCGAGAAGTCGCGCCACGCCAGTTCCTTGAGGAACTGCTCGGCCCCCGCCTCGCCCCGGTCCAGCGCCGCCGTCCCAGCATGCCAGCAGGTCCGGGCGCTGATCTCGCCCGTGGTCAGGTTCTCGGACAGCCGCGAGGAGCCGTCCTGCGCCGGGTAGTCCCGGGCCTTGGCATAGCCGCCGATCCGCTCGGCGACGAAACGGTCGAGCCGCTCGCGAGCCCGCGCCTCGCCCGGGTTCTGCCAGGCCGCGACGATGGGCCCGCCGCGGTTCATCGCGGCATCGAGCCGCCAGCCGGCCAACTCCTCGGATTGTGGCCAAGTTCGGGGCGGCGCCAAGCGGCTCGGCGCGGGCAGCGGCTCGCCCGGATCGCGGGCGCGCAAGGCCCGGAAGAAGGGGCCATAGACCTTGAACCCCCCGCCCGCGCCCGTCCGGATCGCCTCGGGCTCATGAAGGAGATGGCCGGGAAAGGCCCGCCCTTCCACCCCAAGCCCTTGCATGACCCCATCGTCGCGTCGCCGCGACAGCGGATCATGGAGCCGCGTCCACCAGACCGCGCCCGCCCCCGTCTCGGCGGCCAGTGCCCGAAGGGTCGGCAGCGCGGCCCCCCGCCGCAGGATCAGGCGGCTTCCTAGCGCCTCCAGACTCCTGGCCAGTTCCGCGACGCCGAGTCCCAGCCGCATCCGGGGAGCCGCGCCCAGAGCCTCCACGCCCTCGTCGCACAGGAACACCGGGATGACGGGCCGACCCGTGGCGGTGGCCGCGCTCAGGGCCGGATGGTCCGTCAGCCGCAGGTCGCGGCGGAACCAGATCAGGATCGGGGTGGCGGAATCGGTCATGGGCGGCGGTCCTCCTGCGCGCAGGGAACACTAGCGCAGCGGGCCGCGCCAGCGAGGGCGCTCAGCCGGGCAGCACCGCGTCCAGCGCGTGGAGAAGGCGATCCACCTCCTCCTCCGAGGTGTAATGCGTGAAGCTCATCCGCAGCACGCCCTTGTCCAGGTCGATGCCCAGCGCCTGCAGGGGCCGCACGGCATAGAAGTCGCCGCCCCCCGCCATGATGCCATGAGGGGCAAGGGCCGCCGCCACGGCCTCCGCATTGCCGGGCAGTTCCACCGCTACGGTCGGCGCACGGAGTGCGGCATCCTGTGGCCCGATCAGCCGCACGTCGTTGCGGCCCACAAGCGCATCGAGAAGCGGCTGGAGCAGGGCGACCTCCCTTGCGCGCATGAGATCATGCGAGGCCCGCGCGGCGCCTGCGCCTGTGGCCGGACCGCCATGATGCAGTGACAGCGCCTCGAAGTAGTCCGCCATCCCCGCCGAGGCGGCGATCTGCGCATGGTCCGGCCCCGCCGGGGTGAAGCGCTTGTAGAGCGTGTCGCAGTTGAAAAAATGGCCCTGGTTGGGAAGTTCGGCGCCAAAGCCTTCGCGGATCACCATGAGGCCCTGATGCGGCCCATAAACCTTGTAGGCACTGAACAGGTACACGTCGCAGCCCAGCGCGCCCACATCGGGCAACCCGTGGGGGGCATAGCTCACCCCGTCCACGCACGTGCGCGCGCCAAGGGCAGCGGCCATGGCGCAAATTCCAGCAACATCATTGACTTCGGCGACGACGTTAGAGCAATGGGTAAAGCACACGAGCCGCACCCGTCCGTCCGCCAGAAGCGGGGCCAGCGCCTCGGGGTCGAGGTGTCCGGTGGTGGGGTCGATGCGCCACTCGCGCACCTCGACGCCGTCCTCGGCCAGCCGACGCCAGGGGCCGGTGTTGGCCTCGTGGTCCTGGTCGGTGACCACGATGGCCTCGCCGGGCTTCAGCCAGCGCCGGACGGCCTGGGCCAGCACATAGGTGTTCGCCGTCGTGGACGGCCCAAAGGACAGCTCGTGCGTCTGAACGCCCAGCATGGCGGCCAGCCTCTCCCGCGCCTCGTCCATCTCGGCCCCGGCGATCTGCGAGGCGGCATAGGGGGCGTAGGGCTGGACCTTCCGCTCGGTGTAGAAGCGGGTCAGGCGGTGCACCACCTGTGCGCAGGGAAAGGAGCCTCCGGCGTTCTCGAAGAAGGCCTGCCCCTGAAGGGCGGGCGCGGCAAAGGCGGGGAACTGGGCGCGGACCCAGGCGGTGTCGAGCGTTGTCATTGCGGCAGTGATCCGAATTGAACGATGAGGATGGGGCGGCCGGGATATGCGGCCCGGCTTACAGGTCCACGACGACGCGCCCCTGCACGCCGCCCCGGAGGATCGCGCGGCCGAGTTCGGGCAACTCCTCCAGCGTAGCGGGGCGGGTCATCGCGTCGAGCCGGTCCTTGGGCAGGTCGCGGGCGATGCGGGTCCAGGCGGCCTCACGCTCCGGGATGGGTGCCATGACCGAGTCGATGCCAAGGAGGTTCACCCCCCGCAGCAGGAACGGGATCACCGTCGTCGGAAGCTGCGCCCCACCGGCAAGGCCCACGGCGGCGACTGAGGCGCGATACGTCATCTGCCCCAGCACCCGCGCCAGCATCGGTCCGCCAACGGCATCGACGCAGCCGGCCCAGGTCTCGGATTCGAGGGGCTTGGGCGAGGCTTCGGCCAGGTCGGACCGGGGCACGATCCGTGTCGCGCCAAGATCGCGGAGATAGGCCTCGGTCTCGGGGCGTCCCGTGACGGCGGCGACCTGATACCCCGCCGCGGACAGAAGCGCGACGGCCACGCTTCCCACCCCGCCCGAAGCCCCGGTGACCAGCACCTCGCCCTGCCCCGGCTCCAACCCATGCGCCTCGAGAGCATGGATCGCGAGCATCGCGGTGAGGCCCGCCGTGCCCACCGCCATGGCCTGCCGCAGTGACAGCCCCTCGGGCCGGCGGACGAGCCAGTCGGCCTTGACGCGGGCGCGTGTGGCGTAGCCGCCCCAGCGGGATTCGCCCACGCGCCAGCCGGTCAGGATGACTTCGTCGCCCAGATGCCAGCGGGGGTCCGAGGACTCCTCCACGACACCGGCGAAGTCGATGCCCGGCACATGCGGATAGGTCCGCACGAGCCCGCCCCCGCCGGTCAGGCACAGCCCGTCCTTGTAGTTCAGGGTCGAGTGGCGCACCGCGACCGTGACCTCGCCCTTGGGCAGCCGGTCGTCGGGCACCTCTTGGACCGCCACGCGCAGGCCGGCGTCATCCTTTTCCACGAGCAGGGCTTTCATGGGCAATCCTTGGATCGGCGGAGCAGTCGGGCCGGTTGCGGGCGGAGCCCGGCTGTGGGCCCCGTCCCGTTCCCTCGGTCGTGAGGGTGGCAGGCGCGGCGCGAGCCTGCAAGGGGATCGCCTGTCATCGCGTCCGGTCACGACGGCGCGCTCCGGCGGAACCCCTGTCGGATTCGGCACTTGAAGGGGCGGACGGGGCTTCCTAACGTTCCCGTATCGCAGGACTTGTCCAACGGGAGACATCGACCAATGAAGATTGCGACCCTTCTGGGTGCCGCGTCGTTTTCCTTCCTCGCCCTGGGCGCCGCCGTTCGGGCGCAGGACGCCGAGCTGACGGTGCTCGACTACCCCGGCTTCGAGACGCCGGACTTCCACCAGCCCTATCTCGACAAGAACGGCGCCTCGCCCACCTTCTCGTTCTTCGGGGACGAGGAAGAGGCCTTCCAGAAGGTCCGCTCGGGCTTTCAGGCCGATGTCGCCCATATCTGCTCGGGCTCTGTGCCCAAATGGCAGGAGTCGGGCCTGATCGAGGCCTGGGACATGTCGAGGATCGAGGCCGCCACGACGCTGAACGCGAACCTCACGGGGACGCAGATCGGCGGCGAGGTTGAGACCTTCTTCATCCCGACCGACTTCGGGACCACCGCCATCGCCTACAACCCCGACGAGGTCCCGGCCGAGGACGTGGCCAGCCTCGAGGTGTTCCGCAACCCCGCCTATGCGGGCCGGATCGCGATCCCCGACAACGTCGACGACGCCTGGGCGCTGGCCTACCTCGCCACCGGGGTGACCGACTGGACCAACGCCACCGACGAGCAGTTCGAGGCCGCCGCCGCCTGGCTGCGCGAGATCCATCCCAACCTGCGCACCTACTGGACCGACCCGGCCGAGCTTGCCCAGCTCATGTCCACCGGCGAGGTGCTGGTCGCCTGGGCCTGGAACGAGACCTACCCCACCATGCAGGAGGAGGGCCGCCCCATCGGCTTCCAGCGCGAGCCCACCGAGGGGTCGTCGGTCTGGCTCTGCGGCCTCGTCAACATGGTCGGCGGGCCCGGCTCCGAGGACAAGGTCTATGACTACGCCAACGCCTTCCTGTCGCCGCAGACCGCGCCCGTGCTGGTCGCCGCCGGCTGGGGCAGCGCCAACACCGCCGGCATGGGCGAGATCACCGAGGAGGACCTGACCGCTTCGGGCTTGGGCACCATCACCGCCCCGATCTTCGCGCAGCTCCCCATCTCCATCGAGTCGCGCGAACGGCACGCGCAGACCTTCGAAGAGATCAAGTCGGGCTTCTGACCTGCTGGCGGGCCGGGGCGCATGGCGCTCCGGCCCGACGCTTCCTTCCCGCAGCGCCGCTGCCCGTTCGCGGGCGAGCCGCATCCGCCGCACCTCCACATACAGCGCCATGGCCGCTTCCCGGCATTGCAGGGCGGCATCGTAGCGGTCTTGGGTGGGCATGGGCGGACTCCCTGGGCGGTCCAGGGACAGGATGCCCGGCGGGGATGGACGGCGCGTTCGCGCACCGCCCGGTCCCGCAAGTGTCCGTTCACGGCATAGCGCCGCGGCCTACTTCCCCAGACGATACCAGCCGTAAAGGCACATGATCTCGGTCGCGACATGCGCGCCCGCGATGGCCGTGGCCCCCGTCGGGTCGAAGGGCGGGGACACCTCGACCACGTCGCCGCCGACGACGCGCAGGCCCGCCATGCCGCGCAGGATCGCCGCCGCCTGCCAGGAATGCAGCCCGCCCCAGACCGGGGTGCCGGTGCCGGGCGCGAAGGCGGGGTCGAGCGCGTCGATGTCGAAGCTGAGATAGACGGGGGCCGCGCCGACGATGCGGCGGATCTCCTCCACCACGGCGTCGGGCCCGTCCTCGTGGACGGCGCGGGCGTCGATCATGGGCATGCCCAGCCGATCCTCGGTCACCGTGCGGATGCCGATCTGGACCGACCGCTCCGGGTCCACGAGGCCCTGCTTGACGGCCTTGTAGAGGAAGGTCCCATGGTCCAGCCGGTCCATGTCGTCGTCCGCCCAAAGGTCCGAATGCGCGTCGAACTGGACGATGGAGATGGGGCCGTGCGCCTCGGCATAGGCGCGCAGGATCGGCAGGGTGATGAAGTGGTCGCCGCCCAGGACCACCGTGCCGATGTCGTGGGACAGGATCTCTGCGATGCGGGCGGTCAGGGTGGCAGGAAACTCGGATGGCTTGGCGTAGTCGAAGGCGAGGTCGCCGGTGTCCACCACCGTCATCTCGGATAGCGGGTCAAAGGGCCAGCCATAGGGCGGGTCGAAGGGCTGGAGCGTCGAGGCCTCGCGGATCGCGCGGGGCCCGAAGCGGGGGCCGGGGCGATGCGTCACCGCCTGGTCGAAGGGCACCCCCAGGATGGCGAGGTCGGCCCCCGTCACGTCCTTGGTGTAGCGGCGGCGCAGGAAGCTCGTGGCGCCGCCGAAGGCGTTCTCGAAGGCCAGGCCGCGATCCTCGTTGCCGAAGGCGCGGTCCACCTGCGTCTTGGCGTCCTCAAGTCCCATGGCTCACTCCGTCAGGGGAAGGGCCCGCTCGATGAGGCGGGCAAAGGTGCTGGCGCCCACGGGAAGGGCGCGGTCGTCGAAGTCGAAGGCCGGGTGGTGGCACATGGGCGTGTCGCCGTTTCCGAGCATCAGGAACGCGCCGGGCCGGGCTTCCAGCATGAAGGAGAAGTCCTCGGCCCCCATCTCGGGCACCATGGCGGTGTCCACGCGGGTCGCGACCTCGCGGGCGACCTCGGCGGCAAAGGCGGTGCGCTCGGGGTCGTTCACCGTGGGCGGGTAGCCCGGAAGGATGTTCACCCGGCCTTCGAGGTTGAAGGCCGTCGCATGGCCCTGCACCAGCTCGTCCAGCCGCCGCCGCGCGAGGGCATGGAGCGCCTTGTCGTAGCTGCGGATCGTGCCGCAGATCGTCGCCTCCTCGGGGATGACGTTGTAGGCGCTGCCGGAATGGACCTGCGTGATGGACACGACGAGCTGCTTCATCGGGTCGGCGTTCCGGCTGGCGATGGTCTGGAGTGCGGAGACCAGCGCGCAGGCCCCGGGGATCGGGTCCACGGCGTCGTGGGGATAAGCCGCGTGGCCGCCCTTGCCGCGCAGGGTGATCGTGAAGTCGTCCACGGCGGCCATGATCGGGCCGGGGGTGGTCGCGAACTCGCCCAGCGGCGTGCCGGGGGCGATGTGCATGGCGTAGACCTCCCGCACGTTCCAGCGGTCGAGCACGCCTTCCTTGACCATAACCTCGCCGCCGCCGCCCTGTTCCTCGGCAGGCTGGAACAGGAGCACGGCGGTGCCCGCGAAGTTGCGCGTCTCGCACAGGTACTTGGCGGCGCCGAGCAGCATGGCGGTGTGGCCGTCATGGCCGCAGGCGTGGGCCCGGCCCGGGATCTCGCTCGCGTAGGGGGCGCCGGTGATCTCGTCCATGGGGAGCGCGTCCATGTCGGCGCGCAGGCCGATTGCCCCGCCGGGATGGCGGCCGTGGATCAGCGCGACGAGGCCGGTCTTGGCGATGCCCTCGTGCACCTCGTCTACGCCGAATTCACGCAGGCGTGCGGCGACGAAGGCGGCGGTCTCGTGCAGATCGAAGCCCAGCTCGGGCCGGCGGTGGATGGTGTGGCGCCACGCGGCCATGTCCTCCGCAAAGGCGGCGATACGGTTGACGACGGGCATGGGTGGACTCCGGTGGCTGTGCCGTGGGAGGACGGCCCGGACAGCTACCCACGGCTTGGGGGAAACCGCAATGGCCGACGCCACGACCGAGATGACCCGCCTCCTGCAGATCATGGCCCGGCTGCGCGACCCGGAGACGGGCTGCGCCTGGGACGTGGAGCAGACCTTTGCCACCATCGCACCCTACACGATCGAAGAGGCCTACGAGGTCGCGGACGCGATCGGCAAGGAGGACTGGCCCGGCCTGAAGGGCGAGCTGGGCGACCTGCTGTTCCAGTCGGTGTTCCACGCCCGTATGGCCGAGGAGGCGGGGCTGTTCGATTTCGCCGACGTGGCCCGCGCGATCTCGGACAAGATGATCCAGCGGCACCCCCATGTCTTCGGCGCGGAGGGCGCGCGGACGGCCGAGGAGCAGACCGCTGCCTGGGAGGTCCAGAAAGCGCGGGAACGTGGCGGGCGCACTCTCGATGGCGTGGCGCTGGCCCTGCCCGCCCTCAAGCGCGCGGAGAAGCTGCAGAACCGCGCGGCGCGGGTGGGCTTTGACTGGCCGGACATCGGGCCCGTGCTGGAGAAGGTGGCGGAGGAGGCCCGTGAGGTCGTGGAGGCGCGCGATCAAGGGCCCGACCGGCTGGAGGAGGAGGTGGGCGATCTCCTTTTCGTGTGCGCCAACATCGCGCGGCATCTGGGCGTGGACCCCGAGGCCGCGCTGCGCCGCGCCAACGCCAAGTTCGAGCGGCGATTCAGGGCGATCGAGGACGAGCTTGGGGCGCGGGGCCGCACCCCGGCCGAGAGCACCCTGGAGGAGATGGACGCCATCTGGGACGCAGTGCGCGCGACGGACAAGGCGGGTCCGGCGGGATGACAGGTTCCTGACCGATCTTATCGGGCATTGACCCAAGCGAAACAGTCGGATTTAAGGCCGCTCCAACGAGACCCAAACTCGATGGAGCGACAATGACCCTGCGCAGCCTTCTTCTGGCCACCGTGGCCTGCGGCACCGCCCTGCCCGCCCTGGCCGACGTCAACGTCTACACCACCCGCCAGCCCGAGCTGATCCAGCCGGTGATCGACGCCTTTACTGAGCAGACGGGCATTGCGGTGAACCTCGCCTTTGTCGAGGAAGGCATCGTGGAGCGGCTGACCGCCGAGGGCGCGCGTTCGCCTGCGGATCTCGTGATGACCGTGGACATTGCCAACCTCCAGCAGATCGTGGACGCGGGCGTGACCCAGCCCGTCCAGAGCGACGTGCTGGAGCAGGCGATCCCGGCCGAGCTGCGCGACCCGAACGGGCTCTGGTTCGCGCTGACCAAGCGGGCGCGCATCGTCTATGCCTCCCAGGAGCGCGTGGCCGAGGGCGAGGTCACGACCTACGAGGATCTGGCCGATCCGAAGTGGCAGGGCCGGATCTGCACCCGGTCGGGCGTGCACAACTACAACCTCGCGCTGCTGTCGGCGGTGATCGCCCATCACGGCGAGGAGTATGCCCGCGAATGGGCGGCCGGCGTGAAGGCGAACCTGGCGCGCAAGCCCGAAGGCGGCGACCGCGACCAGGTCCTGTCGATCTGGCAGGGCGAATGCGACATCTCGCTCGGCAACACCTACTACATGGGCCAGATGCTCAAGAGCGAGGAGCAGCGCGAGGCGGCCGAGTCCGTCCGGATCGAGTTCCCCACCTTCGAGGATGGCGGCACCCATGTGAACGTGTCGGGCGTCGCGATGACCACCTCGGCCCCGAACAAGGACGAGGCGCTGCAGCTCATGGAGTTCCTCGTCTCGCCCGAGGCGCAGGCGATCTATGCCGAGGAGAACAACGAGTATCCGGTGCGCGCCGACGCGCAGGTGTCCGAACTCATGGCCTCATGGGGCGAGTTCACGCCGGACACCATCGGCCTGACCGATGTCGCCGGGCATCGGGCCGCCGCGCTGCGGATCATGGAAGAAGTCAACTTCGACGGTTGATCCCGTCCGAACGGCAGAGCAGGCTCCGGGGTGCAATCGCCCCCGGAGCCTTTTTCCATGCGTGCCCTGGCCCTTCTCCTTTTGCCCATCGCGGCCCAGGCGCAGACGCTCGCGGACACGCATTTCACGATGAACTTCTGCTACGAGGTCCGGCTCGATGCGGGGAGCGCGGTCCGGCCCCAGGCGGGGCTGCGGTCCCTCGCCCTGACCCGTGAGCCTGCCGGCAGCATGCATTCACTGGGCACCACCCCGGTGCAGGTCCGGGCGACGTTCTTCGGCGACGGGCAGGAGTATCGCGCCCTGGCGAGTTGCAGCCCCGACCGGGACGGCCTTGAGTGCCGGATGGAGGACGAGGGCGACTTCCGGCTGGACGGCGAAGGGGAGGCCGTGCGCCTGAGCGTCGGAGAGGACGGGATGGGCTTCGGTAGCGTCTGGTCCGACGGGCAGCGCCTTGAGCCCGCCGCAGAGGCGGCGCCTCTGGTGCTGCGGCGGTGCGGCTGAGGGCGGGGAGGAGGTCCCTACCCTTCGGCCCGCTCCGCCAGCAGGAGCCATTCCTCCTCGGCGGCGTCGAGCGCGGCCTGACGCTCGGCCATCATGGTCGTGGCCTTGTGGAACTTGACGGGTTCGCGCGTGAACAGATCCGGGTCGGCCAGAAGCGCCCCGATCTTGCCGATCTCGGCCGTCAGGCGGTCGATCTCGGCGGGGAGGCTGTCGAGGCGGTGCTTTTCGGTGAAGCTGAGGCCGTTGCGACGCGGGGCCGGGGTCGCGGCAGGGGCGGCGGGCTTGGGCGCCGGAGCCTCGGCGGGCCGGGGCGTTGCCACAGCTTCGGTGCGATGGCCGAGGCTCTCGCCGCCGCGCTGGGCCATCATGTCGGTCCAGCCGCCCGCATAGGCCGTCGCCTGGCCGTCCCCTTCCATGGCGATGGTGAGCGTCGCCACGCGGTCGAGGAAGTCGCGGTCGTGGCTGACCAGGATCACGGTGCCGTCGTAGTCGTCGAGCACCTCCTGCAGGAGGTCCAGCGTCTCGATGTCGAGGTCGTTGGTCGGCTCATCGAGGATGAGGAGGTTCGAGGGCTTGGCCATGATCCGCGCGAGCAGGAGCCGCGCCTTTTCCCCGCCCGAAAGCGACTTGACCGGTGCGCGGGCCTGCGACTCCTGGAACAGGAAGTCCTTGAGATAGGCCACGACGTGCTTGGGCGTGCCCCGCACCATGACCTGATCGGACCGGCCCGCCTTGAGCTCGGGGTCCGAGGACAGGCTGTCCCAGAGCGTCATCTCGGGGTCGAGCGCGGAGCGGGTCTGGTCGAGGACGGCGACCTCGAGGTTGGTGCCGTGGGTCACGGTCCCCGCGTCGGGCGCGATCTGCCCGAGGAGGAGCTTGACCAGCGTCGTCTTGCCCGCGCCATTGGGCCCCACGAGCGCGAGGCGGTCGCCGCGCTGCACGGTCAGGTCGAGGCTGCGGACGATGGCGCGGTCCCCGAAGGACTTGGAAACGCCCTGCGCCAGGATCACGCGCTTGCCCGAGGTCGGGCCCGATTCCATGGCGAGCGCCGCCGTGCCTTGCCGCCGGATCTGGTTGCGCCGCTCGTCGCGCAGGTCCTGAAGGGCGCGGACGCGGCCCATGTTGCGCTTGCGCCGGGCCGAGATGCCCTCGACCGCCCATTTCGCCTCGACCTTGATCTTCTGGTCGAGCTTGTGGCGGGCGGCGTCCTCGTCGTCCCAGACCTGCTCGCGCCAGGCCTCGAAGTTCTGGAAGCCCCGGTCCTGCCGCCGCACCTCGCTCCGGTCGATCCAGAGCGTGGCGCGGGTGAGGTTCCGCAGCACGGCGCGGTCGTGGGAGATGAGGACAAAGGCCGAGCGGGTCTCGGAGAGCTGGCTTTCGAGCCATTCGATGGCGGCGATGTCGAGGTGGTTCGTGGGCTCGTCAAGGAGCATGAGGTCCGGCGCCTCGGCCATCAGGCGGGCGAGCGCGGCGCGGCGGCGTTCACCCCCGGAAGCGCGGGCGGTGTCGCGGTCGGGGTCGAAACCCAGCCCCTCGGCGGCCATGGCGACGCGGTACTCCTCCCCCATGGGAAGGGTGGCGCTGGCGTAGTCGCCCAAGGTGGCGAAGCCGGACAGGTCGGGGTCCTGCTCCATGTAGCCCACGCGGGTGCCGGGGGCAGTCGCGCGCAGGCCGCGGTCGGGCTCCACGATCCCGGCCATGACCTTCATCAGCGTGGACTTGCCCGAGCCGTTGCGGCCCACCAGAGCGATGCGGTCGCCCTCCTGCACGGCCAGGGACAGGCCGTCGAAGACGGGATCCCCGCCGAAGGTGAGCGAGATGCCGGACAGTTGGAGAAGGGGTGCGCGCGCCATGGGGGCGACCTATGGGGCCGGGCGGGCGGCGTCAACCGAGGCGCAGTGTCAATCGGGGCGGGTATCAGTCAAGGCGGGGCGCGATGGCGCGGAGGGCCGCCGCGCGGTCGCGGGGCACGCGGGACAGGTCGAGCACCGCGAGGACGTCCAGCGCATCCCGCGTCCGGTCCACGACCGCATGGTCGGACACCCTGGCCCCCAGCCCGAGCGTGTGGCGCAGGAAGGGCGGCAGGCCGCGCAGGGCCGCGACGGGGTTGCAGGGGCGGCCCAGCGACTCGAGCGGCACGGTCTCGGCCGCCGCGTTGCGGGGCAGCCATTCGGGCGAGCCCACATGGTTCGCGCGGAGATAGGCGAAGGCTTCGCGGTGGGGGTCGGGATCCGTGCCGTCGAAGGCGCAGGAGACCAGCAGGACGCAGGCCCTCTGACGCTCGGCCAGGGTCATCAGGACGCCCCAGGCCAGTTGGGCGACATCGGACCCGTCGGCATCGGGATGGGCGCAGAACTCGGCCACTTCGGTCACCGGCCCCGGAAGCGCGGCCAACGCCGACAGATCGAAGGAGCGCGCGGCGTGGCCATCCCCGAGATCCCGGCCGCTGCGGAACTGGCGGACCCGGAAGCTTCCCGCAAGGGCGCCGTCCCGGTCCTCGATGAGGATGTGGTCCGAGGCCGCATCCTGGCCGCCGCTGGGATCGCCCCGCTGGGCCGCCCGGCCCCGCATGGCCACGAGGCAGAGATGACGCAGGGCCTGCGCCAGATGAATGTCGCGAGGCACGGCCGCGATCCGCGCATGGTAGCGCCTGGGCGGCGCCTCGCGCTGGCGAAGCGTCAGGGTCATCCGGGTGTCCATTTCCGAATCATCGGGCTTGGTCCTTGGTCGTCCGCTACCTAGATCAATAAAGTCGAAAATGAGGTCCAAGAACCCCGATGGAAAAAATCAACAAGACTGATGCCGAATGGCGCGAGCAGCTGTCGCCCGAAGCCTACCGCGTGACGCGGCAGCACGGGACCGAGCGGCCCTTCACGAACGATAACTTCCCCAAGGCCGACGGCACCTTTCTGTGCGTGGCCTGCGGGCAGCCCTTGTTCGAGTCGGACACCAAGTTCGAGAGCGGGTCGGGCTGGCCGTCCTTCTATGCGCCCCTCGCGGAGGAGGCCGTGGGCGAGACGGTGGACCGCAGCCACGGGATGACGCGGACCGAGGTGCACTGCAACCGCTGCGCGGCGCATTTGGGCCACGTCTTCCCGGATGGTCCGAAGCCGACCGGCCTGCGCTACTGCATCAACGGCGCGGCCCTGACCTTTGAGCCCGAGCAGGGCTGACCGGTCATTCGGCCGGGTGGTGGCGCGGCGGTCTCGCCGGCCGCGTGGCCACCCAATAGGCCGCAGCCCCGATCAGGAGCCCGCCCACCGGCGTCATCAGGAGCGCGATCACGTGAAGGGTTGTCATGGCGCGAGCCTCCTCAGGACACGTCTCGCCAGACCATGTAATCCGAAGGACAGCACAAAACAAACCCCGCTGACGATCAGCGACAGCACGGTGGGCCCGCCGCCATCGGACAGGCCGCGGTCGGACAGGGCTGGGATCAGAGATCCGAGCCCGCCCACTGCGAAGACCGCGATGGCCACCCCGTTCAGGTAGGTGGCCGTGAGCTTGGTCTATTCGTTGTGGACGAGGGTCACGCCCTCATTCGTCATCGCCCAGGAGGTTGCCCGCGTCGAAGCGGCCGACGTTGCCCAGGAGCTGGTTGATGAAGGTCCGGTCGGCAAAGATCTCGGCGGTAGTGCGGCCCGAAAGCTGGACCACGCGCCCGTCCGCAAGGTCGAACCGCTCGATGTTGCCGAGCGTGCCGTTGGGCGCGAAGCTGACGGCCAGGACCTGCCGCTCGATCTCCTCGGGCGCCTGGTAGGCGACGGTGCGGAAGCGGCTTTGCACGTAGTAGAAGGTGCTGTCCCCCAGGAGGCCGGTCGTGGTCGGCCGTCCCAGCGTGGCCGACACGGTCTCGCGCGTGTCCACGCCATAGGTCAGCGCCGACACCGCGGATTCGGGTGGAACATAGCCGTGGTTGCGGAACTGGGGCGAGCAGGCCTGCAACAGGAGCGCCACCGCGACGACGGCGGCCGAACTCGTCCGCATTAAGATGCCCCCTTGCCTTGCCTTTGGACGCCTCATATCGCGGCTTAGGGCATGGAGCGAGCCCCTTCAAGAAAGGAAGCGCCCGTGAGCGATCCCGATACCCTCCCCCGCCATCCCGTCCGGCTGTCCGATCCTGGCCAGCGGCAGGCGATCCCCTTCAGCCTGAACCCCGAGGCCGAGGACCGCGCCCGCATCGCGCGATACCTGGGCATCCCCGGCCTGCGGAAGCTGCGCTTCGCCGGGCGGCTCACCCCGCAGGGCCGTCAGGACTGGCGGCTCGAGGCCGACCTGGGCGCGACCGCGATCCAGGAATGCGTGGTCACCCTGGCCCCGGTGACGAGCCGCGTCGATGAGCATGTGGTCCGCCGCTACCTGGCCGACGTGACCCCGCCCGACACCGGCGAATCCGAGATGCCCGACGACGACACGATAGAGGAGCTGCCCCAGAGCCTCGACCTCGTGGAGGTCATGGCCGAGGCGCTGGCGCTCGCGCTGCCCCCCTATCCCCGCGCCGAAGGGGTCGAACTGGGCGAGGTCGTCATCACCGCGCCGGGTTCTCAGCCCATGACCGAGGAAAAGGCCAAGCCGTTCGCCGCGCTCCGGGATGCGCTCAAGCCGCGCGAGGAATGAACCGCCGAGGGTTGCGGGCGGCGCATATTCCGCTATGTTCGCGGCCTTCCGTCGAGGCTCGACATTCCGACGGGGAGGCCTTATTGCCGCCCCCGGATAAGCGATCCTTTCGCTCAACGATCACCTTGGGCCCCGTGCCCTGCCAGAACACCGAGGTTGTGACATGGCCGTCCCGCAGAACAAAGTCTCCAAGTCGCGCCGCAACCAGCGCCGCGCCCACGACTTCCTCGTCGCCGCGAATCCCAACGAATGCGGGAACTGCGGCGAGCTGAAGCGCCCCCATCACGTCTGCCCGTCCTGCGGTCACTACGACTCGCGCGAGGTCGTGGCCCTGGCGAACAACGTCGAACTCGAAGACGACGCGGCTTAACAGACAGGCCCCCGGCCCCCGATGAACGACGCCCGTCCGTCCCGAGGGACCCCGCCGGCCCAGCCCGGCGGGTTGGTCATTTCGCTGGATGCGATGGGCGGCGACAAGGGGCCGCAGGCCGTCGTCGCGGGGCTCGAGCATTTCCTGGGCGCGCATCCCGACGCACGGGTGCTGCTGCACGGGCCCGAGGGGGTCTTGTCCCCCCTGACCCGCAAGCTGGGTGAGCGGGTGACCGTCGTGCATGCGCCCGAGTCGGTCGCCATGACCGACAAGCCGTCGCAGGTGATGCGGAACGGCAAGGACACCTCCATGTGGTCCGCCATCGACGCCGTGCGCGACGGGGCGGCCCAGGCGGTCGTGTCTTGCGGGAACACCGGCGCGCTGATGGCTCTGTCCATGCTGCGGCTGCGCAAGATCCCCGGCGTGAACCGTCCGGCCATTGCCTGCCTTTGGCCGTCGCTGAACCCGACCAATTTCAACGTCATGCTGGACGTGGGTGCCGACATCCGCGCGGATGCGGAGGACCTGCTGCTTTACGCGCTGATGGGGACGTCCTACGCCCGTCAGGGCCTGGGGATCACCCGGCCTCGGGTCGGCCTTCTCAATGTCGGCACCGAGGAGCACAAGGGCCGGCAGGAGTTGAAGGACGCGCACGAGCTGATGGAAGAGGCCGCCCCTCGGGGCGATTTCGAGTTCGTGGGCTTCGTGGAAGGCGGCGACATCCCGTCGAACCGGGTGGATGTCGTGGTGACGGACGGCTTCACCGGGAACGTCGCGCTCAAGACCGGGGAAGGGACAGCGACGCTGATCTCCACCCTCCTGCGCGAGGCGTTCGGGCGCGGGCCGCTGAGCAAGATGGCAGGGCTGCTGGCCCTGCCCTCGCTCCAGCAGTTCCGCCGCCGGGTCGATCCGCGGCGCGTCAATGGCGGCGTGTTCCTGGGCCTGAACGGCACCGTCATCAAGAGCCATGGCTCGGCCGACGCCACGGGGATCGCAGCGGCTTTGGGGCTGGCGCACAAGCTGGGCGCGGCGGGCTTTGCCGGCCGGTTGGCCGCGCGGGTTGCCTCGGCGGTCGCCATCGCCCAGGATGAGGGTCTGGCAGACGGGGGACCAACCCCCGCGGACGGTGCATCGGCACCGGGAGAGCGGGAGCAGTCATGACGATCAGGGCGACCGTGACGGGCATCGGGCACTATCTGCCCGAGCGGGTTGTGCCGAACGCCGAATTCGAGGCCACCCTCGACACCTCGGACGAATGGATCCGCGAACGGACGGGCATCGAGCGGCGGCACTTTGCGGCCCCCGGCCAGACGACGTCGGACATGGGCGCCCGAGCGGCGCTTGCCGCGCTGGCCATGGCGGGGCGCGACGCGTCCGAGGTGGACGCGATCATCGTCGCCACCTCCACGCCGGACCTGACATTCCCCTCGGCCGCGACCATGATCCAGAAAGCCATCGGCATGACCGGCGGCTTTGCCTTCGACCTGCAGGCGGTTTGCGCGGGCTTCGTCTATGCCCTGACCACCGCCAATGCGCTGATGCTGGCAGGTCAGGCCAAGCGCGTGCTCGTCATCGGCTCCGAGACCTTTTCCAAGATCCTCGACTGGACCGACCGTACCACCTGCGTGCTGTTCGGCGACGGAGCGGGGGCCGTGCTGATCGAGGCAGTGGAGACCGAGGGCGCAGCCAGCGACCGGGGCGTGCTGGCCACGGACCTCCATTCGGACGGAAGCTTCAAGGACCTGCTTTACGTGGACGGCGGCATCTCGACCGGCGCGCAGGGGATGTTGCGGATGGAAGGCAAGGAGGTCTTCCGCCATGCCGTGGGCAAGCTCGCCCAGACGGCCGAAACCGCGCTGGAGCGGGCGGGCCTGAGCGGCGAGGACGTGGACTGGATCGTGCCCCATCAGGCGAACCTGCGCATCATCAAGGCCACCGCTCAGAAAATGGGCGTGCCGATGGACCGTGTGGTGGTCACGGTGCAGGACCATGGAAACACCTCGGCGGCCTCCATCCCTCTCGCGCTGTCGGTGGGCGTGGAGCGGGGGCAAATCAAGCGCGGCGACCTCCTGGTCATGGAAGCGATCGGCGGCGGGCTTGCCTGGGGATCGGTCGTCCTGCGCTGGTAGCGCATGTCATCACGGGGTCGCGATTGACCCGGTGAGTCGCCTGCCCTAATCTGGGGAACACAGCGGCGGGGGCACAAAGATGTCGGACAAGACCTTGACACGTATGGACTTGGCCGATGCGGTCCACCACGAGGTGGGCCTGTCGCGCAACGACAGCGCCACCCTTGTCGAGGCCGTCCTGGCCCATATCTCGGACGCCCTCGTGCGGGGGGAGACGGTCAAGATTTCGTCCTTCGGGACCTTCTCCGTCCGCGAGAAATCCGCGCGCGTCGGCCGCAACCCCAAGACCGGGGAAGAGGTGCCGATCCACCCGCGCCGCGTCCTGACGTTTCGTTCCTCCCACCTCATGAAGGACCGCATTGCCCATGGCAACCGGAGCTAGACCCTTGGGCAAGTCCCCCGACGCCTTCCGCACCATCAGCGAGGTCGCGGCCTTTCTGGAAACCCCGGCGCATGTGCTGCGCTTCTGGGAATCCAAGTTCCCGCAGATCAAGCCGGTGAAACGGGCGGGCGGACGGCGGTATTACCGTCCCGACGACATCGCCCTGCTGGGCGGCATCAAGGTACTGCTGCACGAGCAGGGCATGACCATCAAGGGCGTCCAGAAGCTCCTGCGCGAGCGGGGGCCGCGTTATGTCGCGGGCCTGTCCACCCTGCCCTGGGAAGGCGACGCGGCAGAGGAGGTCGTGGAGGCCGCCATGCCGGAGGAAGCCGTCATCGTGGGGCCCTGGCCCGGCGCGCGGGCCGAGGACGAGCCCGCTCCGGTTCAGCCGGCGCGCCTCACCATCCTCGAGGAGTTCGTGGTCGGGACCATGGCGCGGATGTCCGCCCCGACACCGGAGGCCAGTACACCGCTTCAGCCCAGCGCGCCCCTGGAGCCCGCAGCCCGGCCCGATGCGGCCATGCCGCCTGCCCCCCGGCCCGAGTCGCGCGTGACCCATCTGCGCGAGGTTCTGGCGCGCGTGGACGCCGAACGGCTGCGGATGCAGGCCCCCCGTCTGGCGCCGCTGGTCGCGCGTCTGCGCGAGGTTCGGCAGGGCATGTCCGCGGCACGGTGAGAGGGGTCTTTTCCCCTCTTGCCCCTGCCGCGTGAATCAGTCAGAAGGCCCGCAGTCGGGCTATAGCGCAGTCTGGTAGCGCGTCCGTCTGGGGGACGGGAGGTCGCAGGTTCAAGTCCTGCTAGCCCGACCATCATACCATCCCCCGGCTCCGAGATCAGTGGAGTCGCCCTTTGGGCGCCATCACCGCATGGAGCGCGAGCGGCCGGGCCTCGTCATCCGTGAAGAAGGCCACCCAGACCTCGGACCCATCCGGACGCCGTTCGGCGAGGTGCGGTGGCTCGGGAAAGTGGACACCATGGGCCGTCAGGCTTTCGCAGGCAGCAAAGATGTCGGCCACGCCGAAGTAGAGGGTATCGGCGGCCTCGCGGCGCCCGGTCTCACGCAGGATCAGGCGAACCCCGGCCATGTCGAAGCAGGCAAGCCCCGGACGGCTTAGGAGTTCGGTGAGCCCCAGTCGGTCCCTCAGGAAGGTCCGCGCGCGGTCCAGCGTCTCCACGGGCCGCAGGATGTGATCGTCAGGGCTCAGCCGGTCCACTTTTCACCACCTTTCAGCCGCATTTCTGCCTTGAATGATGGAGAGCGGCAGTCATCGCGGCAACAGAAACCTGCGGGCTGTCCGGCCGGACTTGACAGCGGGGCCGCTCCTCCCTGTCCTTTGGCAGGGACCGCGAAGGAGATGCGCGTGGGAGTTCTGCCAAGCCAGCGCCTGCGCGCCCTGATCGCCGAAGGGGTCATCGCCGCCGAGCAGGAGATCGGCGACGGACAGGTGCAGCCCGCCTCTCTCGACCTGAGGCTGGGGCGCACCGCTGTCCGGGTGAGGGCCTCGTTCCTGGCCGGGCACGGGCGCAGCGTGGAGGATCGGCTCGCGGCGTTCGAGATGCACCGCTTTGACCTCTCGGACGGCGCGGTGCTGGAGAAGGGCTGCGT
Organism: Rubellimicrobium rubrum; assembly: GCF_006152115.1. GTDB lineage: Bacteria > Pseudomonadota > Alphaproteobacteria > Rhodobacterales > Rhodobacteraceae > Rubellimicrobium > Rubellimicrobium rubrum. The sequence continues at coordinate 29,567 of NZ_VDFU01000001.1, forward strand.
CTACCTCGTGCCGCTGATGGAGCGGCTGGCCTTGCCGCAGGGCGTTGAGGGAGTCGCCAATGCGAAATCTTCGACCGGGCGGCTGGACCTGCTGACGCGGACGATCTGCGACGGGGGGGTGGAGTTCGACCACATCCCGGACGGCTACCACGGCCCGCTCTGGGCCGAGATCTGCCCCCGGTCGTTCAGCGTGCTGGTACGGCCGGGAATGCGGCTGAACCAGCTTCGGCTGCGCGAAGGCGCGGCGGTGCTGTCGGATGAGGAGTTGCGGGCGCTCCACGGGCGCGTGCCCCTTGTGCAGGGCGCGGAGGGGGTGATCGACGACGGCTTGGGCTTTTCGGTGGACCTCGAGGGGACGGGCCGCGTGGGCTGGCGTGCCAAGCCGCATACCGGGGTGATCGACCTCGACCGGCTCGGCCACTATGCGCCCCGCGCCTTCTGGGAGGAGATCCTGGCCGAGGACGGGCGGATCATCCTCGATCCGGGCGCCTTCTACATCCTGATGAGCCGCGAGGCCGTGACCATCCCGCCCGACCACGCCGCCGAGATGGCCCCCTATCTCGCCATGGTGGGCGAGTTCCGGGTGCATTACGCGGGCTTCTTCGACCCGGGTTTCGGGCATGGCGCGGCCGGAACGGGGTCGCGCGGGGTGCTAGAGGTGCGCTGCCACGAGGCGCCCTTTGCGCTGGAGCATGGGCAGGTCGTGGGACGGCTGATCTACGAGCGGATGGCCGAGGTGCCGGACCAGCTTTATGGCCGGGGAATCGCGTCCAACTACCAGGGCCAGGGGCTGAAGCTGTCCAAGCATTTCGCAGAACCGTAGGGCTGGCTACAGCCCGCCATGACTGGCACCGGGTGGCAGGCTGAAGCCCGCGCTACGGGTCCTCGGGCTCGGGCAGCGGGAGGGGGTCCTGCACGGTGGGATCGCCCAGGAAGCCCGCCGCCCGAAGGTCCGCGAGGCCGGGCAGGTCCGCCGCGCTTTCCAGCCCGAACTGGTCCAGGAATGCGTCCGTGGTGACATAGGTCGCGGGCCGCCCCGGCGTCTGGCGACGGCGTCCAGGCCGGACCCAGCCCATCTCCACCAGTTGATCCAGCGTGCCCCGACTGACCGAGACGCCCCGGATTTCCTCGATCTCGGTGCGGGTGACCGGGCCGTGATAGGCCACGACGGCCAGGGTCTCGATGCCCGCGCGGGACAGCTTGCGGCGTTCCACCACCTCGCGGGTCAGGAGGTGGCGCAGGTCGGGCGCAGTGCGGAAGGCCCAGGTGGACCCGGCGCGGACGAGTGTCACGCCCCTGCCCTCATAACTCCGGCGCAGGCGGTCCAGCGCGGCCCGGGGATCACAGCCGGGCGGCAGGCGTTCAGCGATCTGGGCGGCGGTCAGCGGCTCGGGCGCGGCGAACAGGATCGCCTCGACCATGCGCTCCTGCTCCTCGGGCGTGGGAGCGGCGGGGATCACGACGCGACCCGGGCCCGAAGGTGGATGGGGGCAAAGGCGCGGTCCTGCCGGATCTCGGCGTGGCCTTCGCGGACCAACTCCAACGCGGCGGCGAAGGTGGCGGCGGTGGCGGCGCGGCGGCGCGGGCCATCCTCGCTCCAGCCGGGGGGCAGCCAATCGCGCAGGTCGCTCCACTCGGCCCAGTCGCCGATCAGGGGGCGCAGGCGGTCGAGCGCCTCCTCCATGGTGTAGACGCCGACGCGGTCCATGGCGAAGGGCCGGAACTCGTCGCGGGTGCGCAGGCGGGCATAAGCCGACAGGATGTCGTGGAGGCCTGCCGTGAAGCGGACGGTCCGCGTCTCCTCGGTCGTCTCCACATGACCCTTGGCGAACATGTCGCGGCCCAGGCGCGGGCGCTCCATGAGGCGGGCGGCGGCGGCGCGGAAGGCCTCCAGCCGGGCGAGGCGATAGGCCAGCTCGCGGGCGAGATCCTCGGCCGGGGCCTCCTCCTCGGGGTCGTCGGGCAAGAGGAGGCGCGACTTGAGATAGGCGAGCCAGGCCGCCATTACGAGGTAGTCGGCGGCAAGCTCGATCCGCTGGCGCGCCGCCCGCTCCATGAACAGGAGGTACTGCCGGGCAAGAGAAAGGATGCTGATCTCGCGCAGGTCCACCTTCTGCTGGCGCGCAAGGGTGAGGAGGAGGTCGAGCGGCCCTTCGAATCCGCCCACATCGACGATCAGCGCGTCGGGAACAGGCAGGGCCCCCAGCGAGGCGCCGTCCATCAGACCCCCTCGGGCACGAGGTCGGCCAGCTCCTCGATCAGGGCGGGGATGTCGGCGGGTTCGGGCGTCGTGCGAAGCGCCAGGGCGCGGACGGCGCGGGCGGTGGCGGCGTCGGTCATGAGCGGGGTCGCCTGGGCCACCTGCTCCATGCCGGGCTGGTCGCCCTTGCAGTGGAGCACGAGGTCGACGCCTGCGGCAATGGAGGCCGCGGCGCGTTCACCCATGCTGCCCGACAAAGCCTCCATCTCGATGTCGTCCGTCATCAGGAGGCCATCGAAGCCGATCTCATCACGGATCATGCGGATCGCCGTGGGCGAGGTCGTGCAGGGGCGGTCGGGGTCGATGGCGTCGAAGACGATATGGGCGGTCATGCCCAGGGGAATGTCGCGCAAGGCCCTGAATGGGGCGAAGTCGCGGGCGACGAGCCGGTCGCGCGGCACCCCGACGCGGGGCAGGTCCTTGTGGCTGTCCACCACGGCGCGGCCATAGCCGGGGACGTGCTTGAGGACCGGCAGCACGCCACCGGCGAGGAACGCCTCGGCGCAGGTGCGGGCGGCGGCGACCACGGTGGGGATGTCGCGGGCGTAGAGCCGATTGAGCAGGACCGGATGGGTCTCGGGCTCAACGAGGTCGGCCAGGGGGGCGCAGTTCACGTCGATGCCGACGTCGCGCAGCTCGGCCGCGATAAGCCGGTTGCGGACCCACTGGGCGCGGAGAGGATCGGTCGCGACGCGCATCTGGTCCAAAGCGGGCAGGTATTCGCGCCAGAAGGGCGCGCGCAGGCGCTGGACCCGGCCCCCTTCCTGGTCGATCAGGATCGGGGCGTCGCGCCTCACCGAGTCGCGAAGCTCCGCCGTCAGACGGCGGAGCTGCACGGGATGGTCGACGTTGCGGGCGAAAAGGATGAACCCCCAGGGGTCCGCCTCGCGCAGGAAGCCGCGCTCCCAGTCGGTGAGGGTGGTCCCCCCGACGCCCAGGATCGCGGCCATCGGCATCAGTCGGCCACGACCGGGATGCAGTCCGCGTCCTCGGCCGTCAGGGCGGCGCAGAGGCGGCGGGCGTCGGCATGGTCGGCAAAGCCCGTGGCGCGCAGCCGGAAGAAGGTCCGGCCACCGGTCTGGGCTTCCTGGATCACCCGCTCCTTGGGGCCGAGGAAGGCGCCGAACTCGCCCTGGAGGCGGACCCATTCGGAGGCCGCGATCTCGGCCGAGTCGTAGGCGCCAAGCTGGATCATGTGGGTGCCCGTGGCGACCGCGCCTTCGGGGGCCACCGCCGCGACGGCTTCGGTGGCCGGAGCCTCCACAGCCTCGGGCGCCGGAGCCGAGGCGCGGGCCGGACGCAGCGCCGGGCGCAGGGCCGCCGCGACGCCGGGCACCTCGGCCGGGATCACGGTGAGCACCGGAGCCGCTTCGGGCGCGGCGTCAGCTGCGGCATCGGCGGGCGGAGCCAGGATCACGGTCGCTTCGGGGGCGGCGTCCCGGACCGGGGGTGCGATGACGCCGGCCTGAACCGAGGCCTGGACGGTTGCCGCCTCGGCTCCGGGGACGACCTCGGGGGCCTGCTCGGGGCCCTGGACCGGCGCGGCCTCCGTGGGGGAGTCGGTGGTCATGGCAGGCACGCCAGCCGAGATCTGATCGGCGAAGGCCAGCACCTCGTCCGAGGTCATCGGCCGATCGGACGGCACGATGGTGGTGACGGGGGTAGCCGAGGGCGCGGGGGCGACAGGCGCCACGTCGCGGGCCACCATCTCATCGGCCTCGGCGGTGGTCTGGACGACCTCCAGGTCCTCTTCGGAAAGGCCAGGCGTCGGCGGGGCCAGCATGAGGACGTCCGAGGGCGGGGCGGCGATGCCGGCTGCCGGGACGGCGTTCACGGCCAGGCCCTGCGAAGGCACGACCTCTCCGCCCGGGTCGGTCGGGAGGACGCGCATCGGTCCCTCCTCGGCCGCGACGACCGGCAGGCCCAGAACCTCGCGCAGGACGAGCTTGTAGCCCCAGACGCCGATTCCGCCCACGAGGGCCAGCGACACGACGCCGCCGGCCACCCAGCCGGCGAGCCGGGCCTTGGCCAGAGGGCCGCCCTGCCCGGCGTTGTAGGCCGCCAGCGCGGCATAGGGGCCCGACCGCGGCGTCTCGCCCGGCAAGTCGGGTCCGAATCGCTCCGCCCTCGGGCCCGCCGCGCGGGGCGCCTTGTCGCGGGGGGCGCGTGCCTCACCGCGTGTCGCGCTCAATCCGCCGAAACTGGAGTTGGCGGTCCAATCTGCCATTGCCGTGCCTCATGCTCTGTCGCGCGACCGGAAACGATCCGGGGGCGCCGCTGCCTCAACGACCCGGCCGGTGCGCTTCAGCGCATCTCGTTCACCGGGGTCACGCCAAGGATACCGAGCCCGGATGCGATGACAACCGCAACAGCCCGCACGAGCGCAATCTTGGCGCGGGATGTGTCCACATCGCCCTCCTGGAGGAATCGCAGGGATGAATCATCGTTCCCCCTGTTCCAGAGCGAATGAAAATCGGACGCCAGGTCATAGAGATAGAAGGCTATCCTGTGCGGCTCGGCCCCCTTGGCGGCGATCTCCACGAGGCGTGGCCATTCGGCCAGGGTATGGGCCACCTTGATCTCGGCCTCGTGGCCCAAACGCGACAGGTCCACACCTTCCAGCGCGGGATCGTCCACCTCGATCCCGGCCTCGCGGGCCTTGCGCAGGACCGACTGCGCGCGGGCATGGGCGTACTGGACGTAGAAGACGGGGTTGTCCTTGGATTGTTCAAGAACCTTGTCGAAATCGAAGTCCAAGGGCGCGTCGTTCTTGCGCGTCAGCATGGCGAAGCGGGTCACGTCGGCGCCCACCTCCTCCACCACGTCGCGGAGCGTGACGAAGTTGCCCGAGCGCTTGGACATCTTCACAGGCTCCCCGTTCTTGAGGAGCTTGACGAGTTGCATCAGCTTGAACTCGATCGGCACGCGGCCGTTGGTGAGGGCCGAGACCGCCGCCTTCATCCGCTTGACGTAGCCGCCATGGTCGGCCCCGAACACGTCGATGAGCAGGTCGAAGCCGCGCTGCGTCTTGTCGTAATGGTAGGCGATGTCTGGGGCGAAGTAGGTCCAACTTCCGTCCGACTTGCGCACCGGGCGGTCCACGTCGTCGCCATGCGCGGTGGAGCGGAACAGCGTCTGCTCGCGCGGCTCCCAATCCTCGGGGAGCTTGCCTTTGGGCGGCTCGAGGATGCCTTCGTAGATCAGACCCTGCGAGCGGAGGCGGTCGATGGCTTCCTCGATCCGGCCGGTGCCATAGAGGGCCTTCTCGCTCGAATAGATATCCATCTGGACGCCCAGAAGGGCCAGATCCTCGCGGATCATGCCCATCATGGCGTCGGTGGCGATGTCGCGCACCGGGATCAGCCATTCGGATTCGGGCTTGTCGAGAAGGGTGTCGCCGTACTTTTCCTTCAGCGCCTCGCCAACGGGCACGAGGTAATCGCCGGGATACAGGCCCTCGGCAATCTCGGGGCTGAGGCCGTTGGCCTCGCGGTAGCGCTCATAGGCACTGCGGGCGAGCACATCGACCTGCGCGCCGCCGTCGTTGATGTAGTATTCGCGCGTCACGTCCCAGCCCGCGAAGGCCAGAAGACGCGCCAGCGCATCGCCGAAGACCGCACCCCGCGTGTGGCCCACATGCATCGGGCCGGTCGGGTTCGCGGACACGAACTCCACGTTCACGCGGCGGCCCTGCCCCAGCGTGGAGCGGCCATAGGCGGGGTCGGTCAGCACGGCGCGGATGACGCCCTGCCAGACGGACGGAGCGAGGCGGAGGTTGAGGAATCCCGGACCCGCAGGCTCGGCGGACTGGATGCGGGGATCGGCGCGCAGCCTTTCGGCCAGGGCGTCGGCGATGGCGCGGGGGTTCTGGCCGGCGGGCTTGGCCAGCACCATCGCTGCGTTGGTGGCCATGTCGCCGTGGCCCGGGTCACGCGGCGGCTCCACCGCCACGGCATCGGTCGAAAGGCCCTGCGGCAGTCGCCCCTCTGCCGCCAAGGCACCCACGGCGTCGAGCACGAGCGTGCGGATGTCGGTGAAGAGGTTCATGGTCCGGTCCCCTGACTGTTCGGGGGCAGGCCCTACCACGCAGCGGGGAGGTTACGGAAGAGCCGGGGGCCGGAGCGGCCGCGCACCGCTCAGCCCGTACTGCTCAGCCCGTACCGCTCAGATCGAGTTGATCCGGGCGAAGGCCTTGGGTGCGATGCCGAGCCGCGTGAGGTCGCGGTCGTTGGGCGCCACGCCACGGTCCACGGCACCTGCGACGCGGGCGGCGGTGAAGAACATGTCGGCGGCGCCGAGGACACGGTCGGCAAAGTGCGAGATCGGGGCGAACATCTTGGATTCCTTGGTGGAACTGGGCGATTCTGTCTTGCCACCAAGATAGGGCTTCGGCGCCCCGACCGTGAGTCCGATCCCTGCAAGCCCGCCATGCCAGGGGCGCAGGGTCGCTTAACAGACCCTTAACATCCAGAGCCGCCAGCCTGTGGCCGGACCGAGACCGGCCCGTGCTTCAGCCCCCGATCACGGCTCAGCCGCCGCGCAGGGCCCGTGTCCGGTCCACCATGTCACTGCCCAGAAGCCGCTGGTGCGTCTCGATGGCGAAGCGGTCGGTCATGCCGGCGATGTAGTCGGCGACGATCCGGGCCAGCGCCGTCTCGTCGGCGGCCTCGGCCACGTCCTTGCGCCACTGCTTGGGCAGTTCGGACGGGTTGGCCATGAACAGGGGGAACAAGTCGTGGACCACGCTCGTCACCTCGCGCCGCATATCCACGACCTTGGGGGCGCGGTACATGCGGTGGAACAGGAAAGTGCGGATGACCTTGAGGTCGTCCCACAGGCCGGGCGAGAAGCGGATCATCATGCGTCCGGCGTGGCGGATATCCGCGACGCTTTGGGGGTCGGCCTCGGCCAGGGTGCGGCGCGACAGGGTGATGACATCCTCGACCAGCACCCCGAAGAAGCGGCGCAGCGCCTCGTGGCGGCGGCGGTAGTAGTTGAGGCCCGGATATTTGCGGTCCACCTCGGCGAAGTTGTCGTGGAGGACCGGCAGCTCGGCCAGCTCGTCGGTGCTGAACAGCTCGGCCCGCAGGCCGTCGTGCAGGTCGTGGTGGGAATAGGCGATGTCGTCGGACAGCGCAGCCACCTGCGCCTCGGCCGAGGCGTGGGTCTCGAGTTCGAGGTTCTGGACGGCGTTGTATTCCTCCAGGGCATAAGGGGCGGGACGCGGGACCGGGCCGTTGTGCTTGGCGATGCCTTCCAGCGTTTCCCAGGTCAGGTTGAGGCCGTCCCATTCGGCATAGTGCCGTTCGAGCTTGGTGACGATGCGGATGGCCTGCGCGTTGTGGTCGAAGCCGCCATAGGGGGCCATCAGATCGTTCAGCGCGTCCTCTCCGGTGTGGCCGAAGGGCGGATGGCCAAGGTCGTGGGCCAGCGCCACGGCTTCAGTCAGTTCGGTGTTGAGGCCCAGCGCGGCGGACACGGTGCGGGCGACCTGCGCCACCTCGATGGAGTGGGTGAGGCGCGTGCGGAAGTAGTCGCCCTCATGCTCGATGAAGACCTGCGTCTTGTGCTTGAGGCGGCGAAACGCGGAGGCATGGATGATCCGGTCGCGGTCGCGCTGGAAGGGCGTGCGGAAGTGGCTTTCCTCCTCCGGGTGGAGGCGGCCACGGCTTTCGGCAGGCAAGGAGGCATAGGGGGCGTGCATGACGGATTCCCGGAGGGTTGCAGCTTGACCCTAATGCGAAACGCGCGGGATGACAGGGGCGGACTGAGGGGGCGGAACGACAGGCCCGGCGGCGGCTCGAACCGGGCCGTGGTTGACGAACGAGCAGGAGTGACTAGCTTTTAGGCAACAGTCGAGCCCGAGATGTCCGCGTCCAGCGATCCGCCTTCCCGCGACCCCGGTTCGACCCAGCCCCGCCCCAGCGAGGAGCCGTCGGCCGCCGAGCCGTTGCCCCTTCCCGAGCCGGTCTCCTCCCCTTCCCCAGCCGAGCCATCGCTGCGCGACGCAGGCCGCGCGCTGTCCTCGGCGCTGCGCCGCGAAGGCTCCACCCGGTGGCAGGCGGTGCGGAGCGGGATTGCCAAGCGCAGGCCCTCATCCAGGACCGCCGCCGTTGCTGGTGCCTCCGCCACGGGTCCGGACAGCGGAATGCCGTCCACGCAGAGTCGCCCCCGCCGGCGAAAGGCTCCGGGGAGCCGTGCGATCCGGCGCGGGTGGCGGCTGTTCATCGGCGCGCTTCTTTGCCTGGGCCTTGGCGTCACGGGGACGCTGGTCGCGCTTTGGCTGACCATGCGGGACCTGCCGCTGTCCGACGTGCTGCCGCCGGCAGCCGAGCCCACGCTGCTGATCCGAACCGCGGACGGCGAGGTGCTGACCACGCGCGGCGCCTACCGCGCGCCCTATACGGCGCTGGACGAGATGCCGCCCCATCTGATCGAGGCCGTGATCGCCATCGAGGACCAGCGCTTCCGCGAGCATGACGGCGTGGACTGGCGCGGGATCAGCCGGGCGCTGTTCCGCAACCTGAGCGCGGGCGGCGTCGTGGAGGGCGGCAGCACCATCACGCAGCAACTGGTCAAGATCCTTTACCTCGGGCCCGAGCGGACGCTGTCGCGCAAGCTCCAGGAAGCCGTGCTGGCCACGACCCTCGAACGGCAGTTGGCCAAGGAGCGGATCCTCGAGCTGTATCTCAATTCGGTCTATCTCGGGTCCGGGGCCTATGGCGCGCCCGCCGCGGCCGAGACCTACTACGGCAAGGAGATCGGAGAGCTGTCACTGCCCGAGGCGGCGCTTCTCGCGGCGTCGATCCAGTCGCCATCGCGGGTCAACCCCATCTCGGACCTGGGCGGGGCGCAGAACCGTGCAGCGCTGGTCCTGACCGTCATGGAGGATCAGGGCCGGATCGACGAAGCGACGCGGGACCAGGCGCTCGCGCAGCTTGCCGTCCTGGCGCCCGAGCCCCAGCCCAGCCGGGCGGGCAGCTACTTCGGCGACTGGGTGCTGGAGGAGGCCGTGTCGCTGGAAAGCGCGGGATCTCAGGGGCTCACCGCGACGGCGACCCTTGACCTCGAACTCCAGGCCGAGGCTGAGCGGATCGTGCGGGAGGTCATGGCGGATCAGGGCGCGGCGGTGGGCGCGAGCCAGGCGGCGCTGGTGGCGATGACGCCAAACGGACGCGTGCGGGCCATGGTGGGCGGGCTCGACTACGGGGAAAGCCAGTTCAACCGGGCCACCGACGCGCTGCGCCAGCCCGGATCGACCTTCAAGCTGTTCGTCTACATGGCCGCGCTGATCCTGGGCGCCTCGCCGGACAGCACCATCTCGGACGCCCCCATCGAGATCGACGGCTGGGAGCCCCGGAACTTTGGCGGCCAAAGCCACGGCACCGTGACGCTGCGCGACGCCTTCACCCATTCGTACAATCAGGCGACCGTGCGGCTGGCGCAGGAGGTGGGCGTGGACAACATCGTCTCGGTCGCTAGGCGGTTCGGGATCGAGGCCGAGCTGAAGCCCACGCCGTCTCTCGCGCTCGGGACATCCGAGGTGACGCTTCTGGATATGACCGAAGCCTATGCCGCCATGGCGCTGGGCCGCACGCCCGTGAACGCCACGGGCATCGAGGCCCTGCGGTTCGGCGAGGACGACGCGCTGGGTGTCACCGGCACGAACGACCGCGAGCAGACCCGCCTGACCCGCACCCGCGATCCCATGCTGGGCATGCTGCGGGCCGTGGTGTCCGAAGGCACGGGCCGGGAGGCCACGGTTCAGGGCCTTCGGGTCGCGGGCAAGACCGGGACCAGCCAGGACAGCCGGGACGCGTGGTTCATCGGCTTTGGCGGCGGGATGGTCATCGGGGTCTGGGTCGGGAACGACGACAATTCGCCCATGGACGAGGTCACGGGGGGCGGGTTGCCCGCCGAGATCTTCCGACGGGTCATGCAAGCCGCGCGGGACGATGGGCCCGCGCGCGTCGCCCCTGCCCCGGCGCGAGCCGAGGGCCCCCAATGCGACATCCGCGCCTGCTCGGCCGCCTACCAGTCGTTCCGCGCCGAGGACTGCACCTATCAGCCTTATGAGGGGCCGCGGCGGATCTGCACCCGTTGAGCCGGTCGCGCGGCCGCCCTATATCCTGAAGGTCCGATCCCCGGAGGCCCCCCATGTCGTTCCAGATGCCCGTCGTGCCGCCCATCGTCACCCCCCGCGCCTTTGCACGGCTGTCCGAGATCGGCGCGGCCGAGCAGGGCAAGGTCCTGCGGGTCGCCGTGGCCGGGGGTGGCTGCTCGGGCTTTCAATACGAGATCGTCCTGGACGAGCCCAAGCCCGACGACCTCGTGCTGAGCGGCGAGGGGGAGACGGTCGTGGTGGACCCTGTGTCCCTGCCCTTCCTGGCCCAGGCCCGGATCGATTTTTCCGAGGAGCTGATCGGCGCGCGGTTCGTCATCGACAACCCGAACGCCACGGCGTCCTGCGGGTGCGGGACCTCCTTCTCCATCTGAGGCGGGTGGGCTAGGGTCGCGGCCATGAAGATCGCGACCTACAACATCAACGGCATCCGCGCACGGTTCGAGACCGTGACCCAGTGGCTCTCCGAGCAGGCGCCCGACGTGGCGCTGCTGCAGGAGATCAAGATCGTCGACGAGGCCTTTCCGCGCGAGGAGATCGAGCGGTTGGGCTACCGCGTCGCGACCCACGGGCAGAAGGGTTTCAACGGCGTCGCGATCCTGTCCAAGCTGCCGCTGGAGGACGTGATCCGGGGCCTCCCGGGCGACGAATCGGACGAGCAGGCGCGCTGGATCGAGGGCACGGTGCTGGGCGAGCGCCGCGCCGTGCGGGTCTGCAACCTGTACCTGCCCAACGGCAACCCCGCGCCGGGCGACAAGTACAGCTACAAGCTGGCCTGGATGGAGCGGATGCGCGCGCGGGTGCGCGCGGTGATGACTTCGGAGGAGCCGGCCGTCTTTGCGGGCGACTACAACGTCATCCCCGAGCCGCGCGACGTGCGGCGGCCCGACGACTGGCGCGAGGATGCCCTGTTCCGCCCCGAATCGCGGTCGGCGTTCCGGCGGCTCGAGGCGCTGGGGCTGTATGACGCCATACGCCTGCGGACCCAGGAGCCGGGCGTCTATTCCTTCTGGGACTTCCAGCGGGGGTCCTGGGAGCGGGACAACGGCATCCGCATCGACCACCACCTGCTGACCCCTCAGGCTGCCGACCTGCTCGTGGAGGCATGGATCGAGCGGGACGCGCGTGGCGGACCGAAGCCGTCAGACCATGTGCCGGTCTGGATCGATCTGGACGCCTGATCGGGTTCCGCAGGCGCGACAGAATCTTTTCTGCCTGTCAAGCACGGAGTGGACTGCGACCCTGGAACCCTAAGCGGACTGTGGCTGTTGGGACATCACATGCGTGTCAGGAGCCGTGATCATGTCCCTCTCTACCCAGGTTGCGGCCGTTGCGCTTGCGGCGGCTGTGTCTTTCCTGTCTGTCCCGGCCTGGGCGGCGTGCAGCACGGCCACGACCGGGGCGCGTTGCATCCGGGTGACGCCGTCCGTCACCACTGCGGCCGCGACCCCCGAGACCGCGATGACCAGCAGCTCGGCCGCGACGCCGCTGGTCGATGTGGGACAGGTGGTCTCACGCGGCGAGTACTCGATCATCCTGAACGCGGACTATTACGGCTTGCCGCCGGTGTCGGATGGCTGGGTCTACATGCGGGTCGGGCAGGATGCCTTCCGCGTGGACTGGCGCACCCACCAGGTTCTGGAACGGGTCACGGACCGCGCGAGCGCCAACTTCTAGGCCGGGTGGGTCACGTCGAAGCCGTAGAGCCAGTCGAACCGGCGCAGGAACAGGTTAGGCGCCACCGCGCCGAGCGTCCGCAGCCCGAGAACCGCTGTCTGACGGGCTACCCCCGACAGGTGATAGTTGCGGGCATTCGCGTTGGCGGCGGCCAGGGCACGCAGCACGCGCGGGCGGCGCTGCGCCTGATAGGCGTCGAGCCGACCTTCCATCGCCTCGCGAGCGAGAACCCAAGCATCTTCCAGAGCAAGATTCGCGCCCTGGGCCAGGAAGGGCAGCGTCGGATGCGCCGCATCGCCCAGAACGACGGCCCTGCCATCGTGCCATCGCTCGGGGACAGGGTGGCGGAACAGGCCCCAGCGACGCACCTCGCGGATGCGGCCCAGAATGTCGGACAGCTCTGGCGCGACGCCGGCAAAGGCCTGCCTTACCGCCGCCGGATCGTCGGCGTGAGCCCAGCCTTCCTCGGTCCAGGCGGCCTCGGCGCGGACGGCGACGACGTTCAGCCGTCCATCGCGCAGCGGATAGGTCACGACATGACGGCCGGGGGCCATCCAGATGCGGGCCACGGCCTCGTGCGGGTGGTCCACCAGGGCGCGCCAAGCGACCTGCCCGGTGAAGAAGGGCGCGTCCCCGCCCATCAGATGCCGACGCACGACCGAATGCAGCCCATCGGCCCCGACCACGAGGTCGGCGTCCAAAGATTCGCCGTCTTCTAGCTGGACGCCGGTGGGCGTCACCGCCTGAACGCGACCGCCCGTGCGGATGGGGATGCCCGTGGCCTGCACGGCGTCGTGGAGAAGGCCGATGAGGTCGGCCCGGTGAAAGAACAGGTAGTCCCCGCCAACCCGGTTCAGGTCGAAGCGGGCGATGCGGCGACCCGTCAGGGCATCCCAGGGCTCCACCGCCTGCGCCCGGAGCCCGGCTGCCTCAGGGACAAGCCCCAAGGCCCTCAGAACCGCGTTGCCATTGGGGGTGATCTGGAGGCCGGCGCCGACCTCGGTGATGGCCGGGGCCTGTTCGAGCACCTGGACCCGCGCGCCGCGCCGCCCGAAGGTCAGGGCGCAGGCGAGGCCGGCGATGCCGCCCCCGACGATGAGGACGTCAGTCGTCGCGGTGCACCTTCTCGCGACGCTCGTGGCGCTCCTGCGCTTCGAGGGTCATGGTGGCGATGGGACGGGCGTCGAGCCGCTTGAGCGAGATGGGCTCTCCGGTGATCTCGCAGTAGCCGTATTCCCCTTCCTCGATGCGGCGCAGCGCGGCGTCGATCTTGGACACGAGCTTGCGCTGCCGGTCACGGGTCCGCAGCTCGAGAGCGCGGTCAGTCTCCTCGGAGGCGCGGTCGGCGACGTCGGGGATGTTGCGGGTGCCGTCCTTCATCCCTTCGATGGTATCGTGGGAGTCCTTGAGCAGTTCCACTTTCCACGCCAGCAGCTTCCGGCGGAAGTACTCCATCTGGCGGTCGTTCATGAAGGGCTCGTCCTCGGCGGGACGATAATCCTCCGGCAGGAATACTTCGGCTTTCATGGTAGCTCCCCTGACCGGCCGAAGCCTGGTACGTGAAGGGCACCAGTCTTCCGGCTTTCCTTGCTGTCCTTGCCGGGCTCCTACACGCCCGGCCCTGCGCTGTCACGCCCCGTTTTCGTGAGGACGCTCCAATACTTGACAAGCGATCCAGACGCCGTTTCTCAACCCAAGGGCGAAGCTGGAACGCTTACCGCAGCTTGACAGCGACCGTTGCCAGGAACCTTGGTTCTTCCTGTTGCGGGACCGCCACGGCTGCCGCGGCATCGACGGTCCGCCATCGTTCTGACCTCGAACCGTCATGGAACCGCCGACAATCCGTGCGAAGGGCGGCGCCTTGCGGCACGGGACCTCGCTGCGGACCGGACGGACGGACTGGACCCTGTCCGGTGGGCAGGCTAGGGCTCCGGGACGCGGCCGGGTGGTCTGGTTCCGAACAACCCGGTCGCCGCGCACGACGCTTCTGCGGACAGGAGACCGGCTCCATGATCTATCCTCTGGCGGGCCTTGTTCTGGGCGCCCTGTCTGGCCTCCTCGGTGCGCGGAGGCGTGGCGGGCGCGGGCTCGACCTGCTGCAATGGACGACGGTCGGGGCCATCATCGGCGGCCTTCTGGGAACCTTCGTGCTGATCGCCATTCAGCGCAGCCTCGTATAGCCGGAATCGTGACCGGCGCGGGTCCCGGCCGCGCTTGAGCCAAGGCTTCGGGGTGCCCATATTCCCCGCATGATCCGTTTCCTCCCGCTCATCCTCCTCGTCGTTGGCGCGGTCGTCTATGCGCGCCTGCTGGCCTGGCGCACAGCCCGCGAGTTTGACGAGAAATCGGTGGAGCTCGTGGACCCCGAGCTTCGCCCGATCCTGGCCCGGCTGGCGCAGGTGCTGGACGTGCCGCGCATCAAGGTGCACCTGTATCAGGTGCCGATGATCAACGGGCTGGCCTCGGCGGATGGGCGCATCTTCATCACGCGCGGCTTCTATGACCGCTTCCGCGCCGGCCAGGTCACCGCTGAGGAGATGGGGAGCGTGGTGGCCCATGAGCTGGGCCATGTCGCGTTGGGCCATGCAAGGCGGCGGATGATCGACTTCACCGGACAGAATGCGGTCAAGGTCGGACTCGCCATGGTGCTGGGGCGGCTGCTGCCGGGCATCGGGGTCTGGGTCGCCCAGGCCCTGATGGGCCTGCTGGCGGCCGGGCTGTCGCGGCGCGACGAATACGAGGCCGACGCCTATGCGACGGCTGTCCTCCTCAAGGCGGGAATCGGGACCGGGCCGCAGAAGTCGCTGTTCCGCAAGCTGGGAGCGATGGCGGGCGGGGGTGCGGCCCAAGCGCCGGCTTGGCTGCTGACCCATCCAAAGACCGAGGAGCGCATCGCCGCCATCGAGGCGAACGAGCGGCGCTGGAGCGTCACGGGGTCGCCGGACGCTCCTGTCTGAGCGCCCAGCCGCCATCCTCGCGGACGTAGAAGCGCGCGGCGAGACCCGCTCCGGTCAGCGCCTTCCATTGCCCCCGCGCGGTGGACAGCGCCTCGGGGTCGGCTCCGTCGAAGATTACGCAAACGCGGGCCGCCGCGCGGGCTTCGGCCTCGGTCACGGGCGCGCCGTCCAGCGCCATCAGGCAGTCGCGCCCGCCCGTCCCTGCCCCCACCGTCAGCAGGATCGGCTGGTCCGCGTCATGCGGCCCACCGGCAAGACCATGGGGCCGGAACTCCTCGCCCGGGCCCCAGAGAGCGAGGTCGAGCCGCTCCTGACGGTGGGCCTCGGGGCCCCGCACCTCGATCCGCCACCCCTTCTGGAGCGCCATGTCGAGCATGCGGGGCAGGACCGCCTCGGGCGAGTCGCCGTTGAGCTGGTAGAAGAAGGCCTCGGGCATCGGACCCCGGTCCTGGCTCAGCCCTTGGCCTCGTAGCGGTCCGCGATCAGGCGGTTCAGCGCCATGACGCCCCAGCCGGTCGCGCCCTTGGGGGCCAGCGTCGTGTCGGACTTGACCGACGCCACGCCCGCGATGTCGATGTGGCACCAAGGCGTGCCGTCCTTGATGAAGCGCTTGAGGAACTGCGCGGCCGTGATCGAGCCGCCGTCACGCCCGCCCACGTTCATCATGTCGGCGATCCGGCTTTTCAGCTTCTGGTCGTAGGCGTCGCCCATCGGCATCCGCCACGCGCCCTCGCCCTCGGCCTTGGCGGCGGCCACGAGCGCATCGGCCAGCGCGTCATCGTTCGAGAAAACGCCCGCGTTCTCGTGGCCCAGCGCGACGATGATCGCGCCGGTGAGGGTGGCGAGGTTGACGATGCCCGTGGGCTGGAAGCGGTCCTGGGCGTACCAGAGCACGTCGGCAAGGACGAGCCGCCCTTCGGCGTCGGTGTTGATGATCTCGACCGTGTCGCCCTTCATGGAGGCGACCACGTCACCGGGACGGGTCGCGTTGCCCGAGGGCATGTTCTCCACCAGGCCCACAAGGCCCACAACGTTGGCCCGCGCCTTGCGCAGCGCCAGCGTCCGCATGACCCCGGCCACGACGCCCGCGCCGCCCATGTCCATGGTCATGTCCTCCATCCCGCCCGCGGGCTTGATGGAAATGCCACCGGTGTCGAAGACCACGCCCTTGCCCACGAAGGCGAAGGGCTTCTCGTCCCCGCCGCCGTTCCACTGCATGACGACGACCTTGGACGGGCTCTCGGAGCCCTGCCCCACGGCCAGCAGCAGCCGCATCCCGAGCCGTTCGAGGTCGGCCTCCTCCAGCACCTCGACCTCCACCCCCAGGTCGCGCAGCCCTTCGAGGCGCTGGGCAAATTCGGTGGTGGTGAGGACGTTGGCGGGCTCGTTGACGAGGTCGCGGGTGAAGAAGACCCCCGAGGCGACGGCATCGAAGGGCCCGAGGCGTGCGCGGACGGCGTCCGGGTCGTCCACGACCATCGTCACCGGCCCCGTGGGGTCGCGCGGGGCGGTCTTGTGGTCCACGAAGTCATAGGCGCGCAGCGTCAGCGCCATGGCCAGTTCTTCGGGGAGGGTAAATCCGGTCGCGACGACGGTCAGCGGCCCGGTGCCACGCGCCTTGGCAAGAGCGGCCCCGATGGCGCGCGCCTCGGTCGCGGTGGGCTTGCGGGGCGCCTTGACGACGACCAGCCCCTCGGCCGCGAGCCCGGCGGGAAAGGCCAAAAGCGTGGCCTCGCCGGGCTTGGCCTTTTCCCAGGCGGGGGAGGCCACGAGGCGCGACACGGCCTTGCGGGTCAGTTGGTCCACCTTGCGCGCGGCGGGCGACATCCGACCCTCGGTCTCGACCAGGAGGGCGATGCGGCCGGTGGCCTGGGCCAGCGCCTCGGCGTCGGGGGCGGCATAGGTGATGGCGAGAGGCTCGGTCATGGGGGCTCCTGCGGCTTGGCGGTGTGTTGGTAGCCCGCCCCCCCGGCCTATGCCAGAAGAAGGTTCAACCCGCGCCCGATCCGCGATAGTCCTGGGGCCGAGGCAAGAGGGATGCGCGTGGCCCGGATCGACCGATACCTGCTGTCGCAGCTGATGACGGTCTTCGGGCTCGCCTCTCTCGTGCTCGTGATGGTGTACTGGATCAACCGGGCGGTGGTCCTGTTCGACCAGCTCATCGCGGATGGGCAGTCGGCCTGGGTCTTTCTGGAGCTGACGGCGCTGGCGCTGCCGTCGATCATCAAGCTGGTGCTGCCGCTCGCCGCCTTTGCGGCCACGCTTTACGCCTTGGCGCGGCTGTCGGGCGATTCGGAGCTGACGGTGGTGCAGGCGACGGGCGCGTCGCCCTGGCGGTTGGCCCGGCCGGTCCTGGTCTTCGGCCTGATCGTGGGCGTGCTGATCGGCGTGCTGTCCCATGTGCTGACGCCCGCAAGCCTCGGCCGCCTCAACGCCCGCCAGTCCGAGATCGCGGCCACCGCCACCGCCCGCCTCCTGCGCGAGGGGGAGTTCATCTCGCCCCGCGACGGCCTGACGCTTTATATCCGGCAGATCACGCCCCAGGGCGAGTTGCGGGGCCTGCTGCTGTCCGACACGCGGGACCCCGGCCAGAGCGTCACCTATACCGCTGCCTCGGCCTATCTGGTGCGCGGGACCGAGGGGCCGCAGCTTGTGATGGTGGACGGCATGATCCAGCGGCTGGACGAAGACCGGGGGCGGCTCCTGTCCACCGGATTCACGGACCTGTCCTATGACCTGAGCCCCCTTCTGCCCAGCGCCACCCAGGCCCGCCGCAACTCGCGCGAGCTGTCGACCCTGGAGCTGCTGCGGCCCTCTGAGGCGCTGACCCTCGAGACCGGCAAGACCGGCCCGCAGCTTTTCGCCGAGGCGCAGGACCGGATCGCGGAAGGACTTCTCGCGCCGGTGGCGGCGCTCATCGGGCTGGGGTCGCTGCTGCTGGGTCAGTTCAGCCGATTCGGCGTTTGGCGGCAGGTCGTCCTGGCGGTCGTGCTGGTGATCGTCATCAAGGGCATCGAGTCGGCCTCCCTCCAGGCGGTGCGCGACGAACCCACGCTCTGGCCGCTGAGCTATCTGCCGGCAGTCCTGGGCTTCACGGCCGCGGCGGCGCTCCTTTGGCTTGCCGCACGGCCCCGGTGCGTCGCGCGGGCGGTGCCGGCATGATCCTGGACCGCTACCTCGCGCGGCGGTTCCTGCGCACCTTTCTACGGACGCTGCTGGTGTTCTTCGGCATCTTCGCCCTGATCGACCTCGTGGAGGAGGTCAGGCGCTTTTCGGACGACGCGGACGGGCTGTGGCCTCTGATCGGGCTGACGCTGCTCAACGTGCCGGCGGGCCTGTACGGCATTCTGCCGCTGGTCACGATCATCGCCGCCATCGCCATGTTCCTGGGGCTGGCCCGGTCGTCGGAGCTGGCAGTCACGCGGGGCTCGGGGCGGTCGGCGCTGCGGGCGCTGCTCGGGCCATCGGTAGTGGCGGCGCTGCTGGGCGTGGTGGCCGTCGCCGCCTTCAACCCCATCGTGGCCGCCACCTCGCGCGAGTACGAATCGCGCGTGGGCCGCCTGGAAGGACAGGAATCGGCGCTGGCCCTGTCCGATGACGGGCTCTGGCTGCGGCAGAGCGGGTCGTCCGGGCCGACGGTGATCCGGGCCGAACGGTCGAACCTTGACGGCACCTCGCTGGGGGGCGTGACCTTCCTGGGCTTCGACAGGGACGGCCGCCCGGTCCAGCGCGTCGAGGCGCAGGCCGCCCATCTGGCCTCGGGCGGATGGACCCTGACCGACGCGACGGTCTGGCCCCTGGATGCGGCGAACCCCGAAGCCGGGGCGCAGCGGCATGCGTCGCTCGAACTGCCGTCCTCTCTCACCGCCGATCAGATCCGCGACAGCTTCGGCACGCCGTCCTCCATCCCGATCTGGGAGCTTCCGCGCTTCATCGCGCGGCTCGAGGAGGCGGGCTTTGCCGCCCAGAGGCACCGGGTCTTCCTGCAGATGGAACTGGCGCTGCCCGCCTTCCTGGTCGCGATGGTGCTGGTCGCGGCGGGGTTCACCATGCACCATCAGCGCGGGCGGCGCACGGGAACCTTGGTGTTGGCGGCCATCCTCGCGGGCTTTGCCGTGTACTTCCTGCGCAACCTGTCGCAGGTCCTGGGCGAGGCTGGGCAGATCCCGCCCGCCCTGTCGGCCTGGGCCCCGCCCCTCGTGGCCATTGGCCTGTCCATGGGACTGCTGCTGCATCTGGAGGAAGGATGAAACGCCTCCTGGCCCTTCTCCTCTGGTTGCTGCCTGCCGTCGCCGTGGCGCAGGACAGCGCCGTCCTGGTGGCCGACCGCCTGTTCGTCACCGCCGACGAACGGCTGGTCGCGTCGGGCAACGTGCAGGCCCTCTATGAGGGGACGACCCTGTCCGCCGCCCAGGTCACCTATGACCGCGCCGCCGACCGGCTGACCATCGAAGGGCCGATCCTGATCCGCGACCCGGACGGCACGGTGCTGACCGCCGAGAGGGCCGAGCTGGACCCCCGGCTTGAGGACGGCCTCCTGCGCGGGGCGCGGCTGGTGCTGGACCGGCAGCTCCAGCTTGCGGCGAACCGCATCGACCGCGTGGGCGGGCTCACGGCGCTGACGGGCACGGCGGTCTCCTCGTGCCAGGTCTGCCCCGGACGCGCGCCGCTATGGGAGATCCGGGCCGAGCAGGTCGTCCACGACGAGGTGGCGCAGCAGTTGTTCTTCGACAATGCGCGGTTCCTGATCCGGGGCGTGCCCATCCTGTGGATCCCTCGCCTGCGGCTGCCGGACCCGACCAACGTGCGGGCGACCGGCCTTCTCATCCCGCGCGTCCGCACGACGGACCAGCTCGGACTCGGGATCAAACTGCCCACCTTCATCGAGATCGGGCCGTCGCGCGACCTGACGCTGGTGCCCTACCTGTCGCCCCACACCCGCACCCTCGAGGCGCGCTACCGGCAGGCATTCCTGGCCGGGACGCTGGAGGTGAACGGCGCGACCAGCAACGACGACCTGAAGGAGGGTCCGCGCGGCTTCGTGTCGGTGGACGGGGCCTTCGACCTGGGCGAC
Source organism: Rubellimicrobium rubrum (assembly GCF_006152115.1). Taxonomy (GTDB): domain Bacteria; phylum Pseudomonadota; class Alphaproteobacteria; order Rhodobacterales; family Rhodobacteraceae; genus Rubellimicrobium; species Rubellimicrobium rubrum. The sequence goes on from NZ_VDFU01000001.1 coordinate 49,657, forward strand.
CGGCTGGACCTCGCCTTCTCGGGCACGGCGGTCAGCGACGAGGCCTATCTGCTCGACTACGGCTATTCCGATCTGGATCGGCTCGATTCCTCGGTCCGGCTGAGCCGGGTGGGAGAGACCGCGCTGTTCCTGGGCGAGATCACGCATATCCGGTCCCTGCGCGACGACGACGCCGAGGAGGAGGCCCTGCCGCCAGTGCTGGGCGCCCTGTCCTGGGACAAGCGGCTGGCTGCCATGGGTGGGACCGCGACGCTGCGCGCGGATCTCGAAAGTTTCCGCCGGGGGGCCGAGGGCGACATCGAGGACCGGCGCGACGTGACGCGTGCCGGGGCCGCGGCGGGCTGGCGCCGGGATGTCATCTGGGGGCCGGGACTGGTGGTGGAGGGCGAGGCCCGGGGCGCCTTGGACGCTTATCGCGTCAACGACGACCCGGATAGGCCCGGCTCCCTCCTGCGGGCGACGCCCGCGGCGGCGGCGACCCTGCGCTGGCCCGTGGTCCGTCATGGCGGGGGCGGCGTGTCGGACCTGATCGAGCCCGTGGCCTCCCTGGGCTGGTCGGGCGTCTATGGCGACCTGCCCCCGAACGAGGACAGCCGCTTACCCGAGTTCGACGAGGCGAACCTGTTCGCCCTGACCCGGTTCCCCGGCGAGGACGCCGCCGAGGAGGGCGGGCGCCTGTCGGTCGGGCTGTCCTGGACGCGGCAGGGGCCGGGCTTCGCTTCGACGCTGGCGCTGGGACGGGTACTTCGGACCGAATCGGTCGAGGCGTCGGACGCGTCTGGGCTCTCGGGCACAGCCTCGGATTGGCTTCTGGGCGGGCAGCTCGACCTCGAGGGCGGCTTTGCCCTGGATGCGCGGACGCTGCTGGCCGGGAGCCTGTCGGACTTCGACATCGGCAAGACCGAGGCACGGGTGGACTGGTCCAACCGGGCGATCAATCTTTCGGCGGGGTTCCTGTACCTGCCCGCCGACCCGGCCGAGTCGCGCCCCGATCGCGCCGCCGAATGGACCATCGATGCCGCCTGGACCCCGTCCGAGCGCTGGACGGTCCGGGCGGACGCCCGCTACGACGCCGCGAACGCCCAGCCGGCGCGGGCCGGGCTGGGCCTGGGCTGGCGTAACGAATGCGTGGAGGTGGACGTCTCCGTCGCGCGCCGCTACACCTCCACCGACGACGTGGAGCCCTCCACCAGCTTCGGGCTCGGGGTCAATCTCAACGGCTTCTCGGCCGGACGGCAGGCGCGGGTCACCCCTGGCGCATGCGGCGGCTGAGCTAGGAGGGGCGATGGCAACCGGTAACTTCTTGCGGGCGCTTGGCGTCGCTGTAGCCTTGTCTGGGCCCGTTGCCGCGCAGGATCTGTTCTCCCCGGTCATCGTGGTCAACGACCGCGCGGTCACCGGCTACGAACTGGACCAGCGCGTCCGGCTCCTGGATGCCTTTGGCACGCCGGGCGACCTGCCCGAACTGGCACGGACCCAGCTCGTCGAGGAGCGGCTGAAGCAGCAGGAACTCGACCGAGTCGGGATCGCCCTGGAGGAGGACGGGCTCGAGCGGGCCTTGGAGGATTTCGCCTCTCGCGCGAACCTGTCCGCCGAAGCCTTCGTGGCGCAACTTGAAGGCGAAGGCATCGCCTACGAATCGCTGCGCGATTACGTGGGCATCAACGCAAGCTGGCGCGACTACATACGCGCCCGCTACGCCGAACGGATCGAGATTTCGGACGAGGAGCTGGAGCAAGCCCTCGCGCAGCAGTCCAACCAGACCACCGGGATCGAGGTCCTGCTGTCCGAGATCGTCATCCCCGCGCCTGAGGGCCAGGAAGCGCAGGCGCGCGCCGTGGCCGAGGAGATTTCGGGGCTCGACTCCGCCGAGGCGTTCTCGGCCGCCGCCCGCGAGGTGTCGGCCGTGCCGTCGCGGGACCAGGGAGGACAACTCGACTGGGTGCCGCTGTCGAACTATCCCGAGGCGCTCCGCGACCTTCTGCTGGGCCTGGCGCCCGGCGAGGTGACCCCGCCGCTCCCGGTCACGGGCGCGGTGGCGCTTCTCCAGCTTCGGGCTGTCCGCGAAGGCCAGGTGCCAGCGGCAGCGCCCGAGTCGGTGGATTACGCCCTGGTCCGCATCCCGGGTGGCCGGTCGCCCGAGGCGCTGGCCCAGGCCGCCCAGCTTGACGGGCAGGTGGACGACTGCGTGGACCTGTTCGGCAAGGGCTTGCCCGACGGCAACATCCAGCGAGAGACGGTCGCCCCAGCCGCGATCCCGCAGGACGTGGCCCTGGACCTTGCCGCCCTCGATGCCGGCGAAGCGACATGGGGCCGCACGGAAAACGGGGGGCAGGTTCTGGTCTTCACCATGCTGTGCGGCCGGACCTTTGGGCTCCCCGAGGGAGCGCCGGACCGGGACGCCGTCCGCAACCTCCTCCGGGGCGAGCAGTTGCAGGGCTATGCCGATACGCTGATCGCCGACCTACGGGCCAGCGCCACGATCGTGGGCGAATGACACGGCCGGGCGTGGCGCGGTCATGACGATCGTCGTCTCGTGCGGGGAGCCTGCGGGCATCGGACCCGAGGTCGCGGCCAAGGCCTGGGACGCGCTGCGCCTGCCCATGCTCTGGATCGGCGATCCGTGCCATTTGCCACCCGGAACGCCGGTGGCCGAAGTCGCAGGCCCCGAGGAGGCGGCCGGGATGGCGTCGCGCGCCCTCCCCGTGCTGGCCCGCGACTTTGGCCCGCCGGTCACGCCGGGCCATCCGAACCCGGCCCATGCCCAAGGGGTGATCGACGCCATACGGGACGCGGTGGCGCTGATCCGGACGGGACGCGCCTCGGCGCTCTGCACGGCACCGATCTCCAAGGCAGCGCTCGTGTCGGGCGCGGGCTTCGGCTACCCCGGCCATACGGAGTACCTGGCCCATCTGGGCGGCGACGTGGACGTGGTGATGATGCTGGCCTGCGAAGGGCTGCGCGTCGTTCCGGCCACCATACACATCGCCCTGTCCGAAGTGCCGCGCCTGCTGACGCCCGAACGGCTTGAAGCCGTTATCCGCATAACGGATGCGTCGCTGCGCCACGACTGGGGCTTGACGGCCCCGCGGATTGCGGTCGCGGGGCTGAATCCACATGCGGGCGAGGACGGGCTCATGGGCTCGGAGGAGCGGACGGTCATCCGGCCCGTGCTGGACCGTCTGCGGGCCGAGGGGATGGTGTTGTCGGGACCGCTCCCGGCTGACACGATGTTCCATGAAGCGGCTCGGGCCACCTACGACGCCGCCATCTGCATGTATCATGATCAGGCACTGATCCCGATCAAGACGGTGGACTTCGCGCGCGGCGTCAATGTCACGGCGGGGCTGCCCTTCGTGCGCACCTCGCCGGATCACGGCACCGCCTTCGGCATCGCCGGTCAGGGCGTGGCGGACCCCCGTTCCATGATCGCAGCGCTGGAGGTTGCCGGGCGGCTTTCGGGCCAAAGGGGGACGCCATGGCGGCCATAGACGGGCTGCCGCCGCTGCGCGACGTCATCGCGACGCATGGGCTGTCGGCCCGCAAAGCGCTGGGGCAGAACTTCATCCTGGACCTGAACCTTACCGCGCGCATCGCGCGGTCGGCGGGCAAACTCGCCCAGTCCGATATCCTTGAGGTGGGTCCCGGCCCGGGCGGTCTCACGCGCGGGCTGCTGGCCGAGGGGGCCCGCAAGGTCGTTGCGGTGGAGAAGGATGCGCGCTGCCTGCCCGCGCTGGCCGAGGTTGCGGCACATTATCCAGGGCGGCTCGAGGTGATCGAGGGCGACGCGCTGACGGTGGACCTGTCGGGCCGCCTTGCCCCGCCTGTCCGGGTGGTCGCGAACCTGCCCTACAACGTGGGAACCGAGCTGCTCATCCGGTGGCTGACCCCGCCCGAGTGGCCGCCATTCTGGACCTCGCTGACGCTGATGTTCCAGCGCGAGGTGGCGCAGCGGATCACCGCCCAGGCTGGGGATGACGCCTACGGACGTCTGGCCATCCTTGCCCAGTGGCGGGCCACGCCGCGCGTGGTGCTGGAACTGCCGCCCGATGCCTTCGTGCCGCCGCCCAAGGTGTCCTCGTCGGTCGTGCACCTCGACGCGCTGCCTGAGCCGCGCTTTCCGGCCCGGCTGAAGACGCTGGAGCGGGTCACGGCCGCCGCCTTTGGCCAGCGTCGGAAGATGCTGCGCGCCTCGCTCCGGGGGCTCGCGCCCGATATCGAGGCGCATCTGGGGGCTGTCGGAATTCCGCCGACCGAGCGGGCGGAACGGGTGTCGCTCGAGGCATTCTGCGCCCTGGCCCGCAGCCTCGACGCAAACGATTAGGGCGGGGCCTCGGCCCCGCCCGCTCGTCATCCTGACAGTGAGGCGGTTTCGCCGCGCCTTACTCCGCTGCGTCGGGGGTCGCGACCTCGGCCCGTGGGGCGCGAGGCTTGCGCGGCCGGCGGGGACGCTGGGCTGGGGCGGCATCTGCGCTGACGTCCGGAGTTGCGGCGTCGGGAATCACGGCCTCGGGCGTCACGGCTTCGGGCGCCACGCTGACCGGGGTGACGATTTCGGGGGCCACCGCTTCGGAGGTCACGGCTTCGAGGGTTACGGGCGCGGGCGGCGCGGCCTGGGGCACGATGGCATTGGGCCTCGGCTCGACCCGCTCGGCTCCGCTGGACTCGGCTGCGGCTTGCGGCTGGGGAGCCCGGCGTTCGTTGCCCTCGCGCGGGCCGCGGCGCTGGCGATCGCGGCGCGGGGCCCGCTCCTCGGGCGTGTCAACAAGCCCCGCGTTCGGCACCATGTCGTCCTGCGGCTCGGCCACCATGACAGGGAACAGGGGCTGGGTCAGGAAGCTCGGCTCGTTGTGGAACACGGCAGGCTGCGCCTCCTCGGGGGTACGCTCCTCCTGCGGGCGGAACCGGGCGGCGCGTTCCTGCTGACGTTCGCGCTGCTGGTCGCGTTCGCGCTGCTGTTCACGCTCCCGCTCCATCTGGCGGTCGCGTTCCTGCTGGCGTTCGCGCTGGAACTGCTCCTGCTCCTCGCGGGCACGTTCGACATCGCGCATCGCCTCGGCCAGCATGCGGGTGTAATGCTCGGCGTGCTGGGCGAAGTTCTCGGCGTTCACCCGGTCGCCGGCGAGCTGGGCATCCCGGTGAAGCTGCAGATATTTCTCGATGATCTGCTGGGGGGTGCCACGCACCTTCCCCTCGGGGCCGGAACTGTCGAACACGCGGTTGATGATGTTGCCGCCGGTGGGGCGGGTATTGCGGTTCTGCTTGTTGCGTTGCCGCTGCTTGGAAGATCTCATGGGGCCTGTCTATTCCAGGAAAATGCTTGACGCTCTGGGCCTGATCCCGCGCCAAAGACGCCCGAAGGGATGGACCGGCCTGAAGATGAAGGCGACGCTCCGGATGGGGGAACGGGGCGACGCCCGATCGCCCGATGTCCGCGGCCCATCCGCTGGACGCCACTAAGCACGCAGACGGCGCAGGGGCAAGGGCGTTTTACTTTGGAAACATATGGTGCGCGATTGTGCGACGATCAAGGCACGCGGAACAGACAAACACGGGACCGTCCGTCGAAGTCCTGCCGGACCTCTGGCGCGCTGAGGCCATGATCCGCCCCGATGGTCGCGACGGCTTCGGCCTGGGTCGGACCGATTTCGACCGCGAGGCGACCGCCGGGGGCCAGAAACCGTTCCGCCCCGGACAGGATCGCGCGGTAGGCGGCGAGGCCGTCCCCTTCGTCGGTCAGCGCCAGACGGGGCTCCCAGTCCCGCACCTCGGGCTCCAAGGCGGGCATTTCGGCCTTGGCGATATAGGGCGGGTTCGAGACGATCAGGTCGAACCTCCCTTCAGCGGCGGCATACCAGTCGGACTGCGTCAGCGTGGCGCGGTCCTGCACGCCCAGCCGTTCGGCATTGGCCTCTGCGACGGCAAGCGCTTGCGGCGACAGGTCAAGGCCCAGCCCGTTGGAGCCGGGAGATTCGGCCAAGAGTGTCAGCAGGATGCAGCCCGATCCCGTGCCAAGATCGAGGACGCTGCGGAACGGCTTTTCAAGGGCTGCCGCCACAAGGATCTCGGTCTCGGGCCGGGGGTCGAGGACGTCGCGGTTGACCAGGAACTCCCGACCCCAGAACAGGCGGGTGCCAGTCAGGTGCGACACGGGCTCCCGGTTCGCCCGCCGTGTGAGAGTTGTCCTGTATGTATCTGCAACAGCGAGTGAAAGTCCGTCCGGCAGAACAAGGGTCAGCCGCCCCGCCTCAATCCCCATGACATGGGCGAGGAGACGCCGCGCGTCCCCGGCCGCCTCGGGGACGCCGGCGTCGCGCAGCTGCCGGACGCCCTCGGCCAGCACCTGGGCGACCGTGCGGCCCTCCGGTCCTGTCGTCATCCGTTCATCCGCGCCAGCGCCTCGGCTTGCGCATGGGCGCTCAGGGCGTCGATGACCTCGCCCAGGTCTCCCTGGAGGATCTGGTCCAGGCGGTAGAGCGTCAGCCCGATGCGATGGTCGGTCAGGCGGCCCTGGGGCACGTTGTAGGTACGGACGCGCTCGCTCCGGTCCCCGGAGCCGACCTGCAGACGCCGGTCGGCGGCCCGTGCCCCTTCGGTGCGCGCCCGCTCCATCTCGTAAAGGCGCGAGCGGAGCACCTGCATGGCCATGTCGCGGTTGCGGTGCTGCGACTTCTGGGACGACGTGACCACGATCCCGCTAGGCAGGTGCGTAATGCGCACGGCCGAGTCGGTCGTGTTGACGTGCTGCCCGCCCGCACCCGAGGACCGCATCGTATCGATCCGCAGATCGGAGGGTGCGATCTGCACGTCCACCTCCTCGGCCTCGGGCAGGACGGCCACAGTGGCGGCGGACGTATGGATACGTCCGGAGGCTTCGGTCGCGGGGACTCGCTGGATGCGGTGAACACCCGATTCGTACTTCAGGCGGGCGAAGACGCCCTCCCCTTCGATACGGGCGATCAGTTCCTTGAGGCCGCCCAAGTCGGTGGACTGCTCCTCGACCACGTCGAAGCGCCAGCCCTGCGCTTCGGCGTAGCGCTGGTACATCCGGGCGAGGTCGGCGGCAAAGAGCGCGGCCTCGTCGCCACCGGTGCCGGGGCGGATCTCCAGCATGGCGGGGCGGGCATCGGCGGCGTCCTTGGGCAGCAGGGCGACCTGCAGGTCCCGCTCCGTCTGCGCCAGCCGTTCGCGGAGCGTGGGCAACTCCTCCTCGGCCAGGGGGCGGAAGTCGGGGTCGGCGAGCATCGCCTCGGTGTCGGCGACCGAGCGGGTCAGGTCGCGCCAGGCCTCGGCGGCCTCGACCACGGGCTTGAGCTGCGACCACTCGCGCGAGACCTGGGCGATCTCGGCGGGGGGCAGGCCGGCCTGCATCCGCGCCTCAAGGAAGGCGTAGCGCTGGGCGATGTCGTGGAGACGGTCCTCGGGGATCATGCGGCCCTGTCGCCTCTTGCGCTCGTCGGGTCAAGAGGGGGGTCAAGGGACCAGGGGTCAAGAGCGCTTAGCCCAGCCGCCCCGAACGCCCGCCCCTCCGCCGCGGCGTCGCGGGAGTGTCGAGCGCGGCCCGGAGAACCTCGGTCATCGGGTGCGGCGATCCATGCCGGTCGAGGAGGACGCGGACGGACGGAGCCGCGTCCGCTCCGGCCGGGAGGGACAGCGCCCAGTCGAGGAAGATGGACCGGCATTCCGAGGCTGTGATGCCCGCAATCGCATAAGCTTCGCGCACCAGGCCCTTGGGATCGTGTGGATCGTTGCCGGTCATGCCGCTCCTCCCAGGCTTTGGGCGATCACCGCCGCTGCGGCGCGTGCCTCGGCGGCCATTCGAGCCCCGAGGGCCGGAAGGGCGGCCTCCGCCGTCTCGCGAAGGAGGAACCGCCGCCCCCCCTCGCCCAGCTTGTCGGGCTCGAGCGCGCCTTCGGCCAGAAGGCGGGTCGCGGCCTGCACGCTCCAGAACAGGTCCGCCGCCCGGAGCAGCGTCGCGGCCTGATCGGCGGTGGCGAAGCCCGCTTCCACCCCGGCGGCGAGCTGCTCGGAGGTGGCGCGGTCGGGCGAACCCGCCATGAGCGCCAGCCCTTGGGCATAGAGTTCTATGTCGCGGAGCCGACCGGGGCCGGACTTGGGATCCCAGGTCCTGTCGCCCGCCTTGGCCTGAGCGAGCCGCGCCCGCATGTCGGCCACGTCCGGCATGACCCGCGCGTCGCCCCGCCGCCCGAGGATGAGGGTTTTGCGGAACGCCTCCACGTCCTGCCACAATCGCGGGCCGCCATCCCCTACCGCCGCGACCACGCGGGCACGGGTAAGCGCCAGATGCTCCCAGGTCCAAGCCTCCTCGCGCTGGTAGCTCTGGAAGGAGGGCCAGGAGGTGGCCACCGGGCCCTGCCGCCCGGACGGGCGCAAGCGCATGTCCACCTCGTACAGACGCCCTTGCGCCATCGGGGCGGAGAGCGCGGTCACGAGCGCCTGGGTCAGGCGGGCAAAGTAGGTGCGTGGCGCGAGCGGGCGCGGGCCGTCCGACATCTCGGCACCGCCCGCGTCGTAGATCACGATGAGGTCGAGGTCCGAGGACGCGGTGAGCCGCCCGACACCGAGCGAGCCCATCCCCAGCACGATGGCGCCCCAGCCCGGTCCGCTGCCGTGCTTGCGCGCGAACTCCTGCTCCACCAGCGGGAAGACGCGGGAGGTGACGGCCCCGGCCAGGTCCGCGTATTGCGCCCCGGCCTCGTCGGGACCGATCAGGCCCTGGAGGTGGTGGACGCCGATGCGGAACCACCATTCCTTCATCCACCGCCGCGCCGCGTCGAGGCGCGCCTCGTGGTCGCGGGCCTCGGACAGCGCGCGGTCGAGCAGCGGCTCCAGACCGCCCTGACCGGGCCAAGGGGCGAAGAAGCGCCCGCCCAGCACGGCATCCAGCACGCCCGCGTTGCGCGACAGGTAGCGGGCCAGCGCCGGGGACGTCGAGGCGATCTCGACCAGAAGGCGCAGGAGGTCGGGATTGGCTTCGAAGAGGGAGAAAAGCTGCACCCCGGCGGGCAGCCCGGCCAGGAACTGGTCGAAGCTGGCCAGCGCTTCCTCGGGGCGGGCGGCCTCGCGCAGGCGGCGAAGGATCTCGGGGCGGAGGCGGCCGAAAATCTCGACCGCGCGCGGGGAACGGAGCGCGGCATAGGTGGGCCAGCGGCCCGTGATCTCGGCCCCGAAGCCATCATCGGTCGCCCGGGGCGCTTGGCCTGGGGCGAAGAAGTCCTCGGTCAGCTCGTGGACCTCATCCATGCGGTCGGTCAGGTCGCGGCGCAGAGCCTCCTCCTCCTCGCCCATCAGGGCGGCGAGCCGGGCCCAGCCTTCGGGCGTCGCAGGGAGCGCATGGGTCTGCTGGTCGGCGATCATCTGCACGCGATGCTCCACCTCGCGCAGGCGGCGGTAATGGGCGGCGAGGGAGGCCGCGACCTCGGGGGGAACCCAACCCGCCTGCGCCAGCCGCCCCAACCCCTCGACTGTGCCACGCACCCGAAGCGACGGGTCGCGCCCCCCGGCGATAAGCTGGCGTGTCTGGGTGAAGAACTCGATCTCGCGGATGCCGCCGCGACCGAGCTTGAGGTTGTGCCCCTCCAGGCTGAAGGGGCCGCCCAGACCCTTGTGATCCCGGATGCGCAGCCGCATGTCGTGGGCATCCTGGATCGCCGCGAAGTCGAGATGCTTGCGCCAGACGAAGGGACGCAGGGTGTCGAGGAACCCCGCGCCCGCCGCAATGTCGCCCCCGCAGGGTCGCGCCTTGATGTAGGCGGCGCGTTCCCAGGTCCGCCCCAGGCTTTCGTAGTAGGCCTCGGCCCCCGCCATCGCCATGCAGACGGGTGTCACGGCGGCGTCCGGGCGCAGGCGCAGGTCCACGCGAAAGACGTAGCCGTCCGTGCGGTCCTGGAGCATGGCCGTCATCGCCCGCGTCACCTTGACGAAGCCCGCCCGCACCGCCGGAAAGTCGTCGCGGGGGATGCGCGTCTCGTCGAACAGGCAGACGAGGTCGATGTCGCTGGAATAGTTCAGCTCGCCCGCCCCCATCTTGCCCATGGCGAGCGCCACCATCCCCCCGGCGGTGTCGATGTCCCCGGCCCCGAGGCTTGGCAGGCGGCCCCGGCCAATCGCCTCGGACACCAAGGCGCGGATCGCGCGATCCACGGCAAGGTCCGCAAGGCGGGTCAGGGCGCCCGTGACCGTCTCGAGCGGCCAGGCCCCGCCCAGGTCCATGAGACCGGCCAGAAGGGCGACGCGGCGCTTGGCTTGCCGCAGCGCCGGTCCGAGCCGGTCCGGGGGGCCCTCGGGCAGGTCGCGCAGCACGGCGTCGAGGGCGGCCTCGGGGTCCTCGACCGCAGGGAGGAGCCACGCCGCCTCGCGCCCGAGCAGGTCCGCCAGGAACGGGCTGCACCCTGCGGCCCCCGCGAGCAGGTCGCAGAGCGGGCCCCCGACACCCGACGGAACGACGTGCCCGGCGCGTTCAGAGTCGAAGGGCAATGGAAGGCGCGTGATGCGGTGGGACAGGCTGGTCATGGCGGCACTCTTGGCGCGGGCTCGTCCAAGGTCAACCAGCGCCGTTCGGCGACTTTTCGCTTATACGGCCCCTGATGTAAACGAGGTTCACATGGAGGCTTGATACGAACGGCCCGCCCGACCATCTTCGTCATGTGAAGATCATTCACATCAACCCGGCCCCAGAGGAGCCACCGATGAGTTCCACAGACCTTTCCCCTCCTGCCGATTACCGGCGCTCAGACAGGCCGTCCTTTGTCGGCCAGGTCTGGACCGGGTTCGGGAACGCCGTGTCCTGGCTCGACGGCCATGGCCGCAAGGCCTGGATCGCCGTTACCGTCGCCAGCTTCTTCCTTGCGCCGCCCGTGGGCGTCGCGCTTCTCCTTTTTGCCATAGGGACCGGACGCATGTTCTCTCGCCATCGTGACCAATCCTGGGGCCGCGCCTGCGGCTCGCGCCGTGACCGCCAGGATGCTTTCCGCTCCGCCCGGATGGCGATGCGGCCTTCGGGCAACACGGCCTTCGACACCTACAAGGCCGAGACCCTGCGTCGTCTCGAGGACGAACAGCGCGCCTTCGAGGACTTCCTGGGCCGCCTGCGCGAAGCCAAGGACAAGGCCGAGTTCGACCAGTTCATGGACGAGCGTGCCCACAAGGCCCGGCGCGGACAGGACGGCGACCAGGACGCCGCCTGACGACCACCGATCGGCGGCCCCTCGGGGTCGTCGGCCGCTTGTGGGAGGGCCACGGACACCCCACATTCAGTGAACCATGCCGGGGATGACCCCGGCCCTTCCCATGCCAGCCTCTCAGGGGTTCGCCACCATGACCGCCCGTCCTTTCGTCCGAGCCTCCACGGCCTCTGCGTCGATCCACGGCTTGCCCGACCCGGCCCGCGAGCCGGAGTTCTACGCGGGCGTCACCGCGAAGCGGGGGATGGCCTGGGTCGTGGACGCCTTCATCACCTTCGTGTTCTGCGTGCTGGCCCTGCCCTTCACGGCCTTCACGGCGCTGTTCTGGTGGCCGGTCCTTTGGCTGATCGTGGGATTCCTGTACCGCTGGACCACCTTGGCCAGTGGCTCGGCGACCTGGGGGATGCGCCTGATGGCCATCCAGCTCCGCGACCGTGACGGCGACCGGCTGGATGCGGGCACGGCCTTGCTGCACGTGCTGGGCTACACCGTCTCCATGGCGCTGTTCCCGGTCCAGCTCGTGTCCATTGCGCTGATGATCGGGCTTGGGCGGGGTCAGGGGCTCACGGACCTCGCGCTCGGGACGGCGGCAATCAACCGACCGGTGTAGAGCGAGCAGAAAACACGCCTCACGGGCCTTGGCGACCGGGGGGGGTCACGCTAACCTCCATTTCGCCCTGCCCCCCGCCCGATTTCGACCGCTGGACCGATGCGCCACACACTACCTCTCGCGCCACAGTTCTACGTGACGGCCCCTCAGCCCTGTCCGTACCTGCCGGGACGGATGGAGCGGAAGCTGTTTACTGCCCTTCAGGGCGACCAGGCCGAAAAGCTGAACGACGCCCTGTCGCGTCAGGGCTTCCGGCGCTCGCAGAACGTGCTTTACCGGCCGTCCTGCGCGGAATGCCAGGCCTGCTATTCCGCGCGCATCCGCGTCGCGGATTTCGAGCCCTCCCGCAGCCAATGGCGCGTCATCAAGCGCAACGCGGTCCTGCGGCGCCGCGCCTCCTCGCCCTGGGCGACCGAGGAGCAGTTCGCACTGTTCCGCACCTACCTGGATGGTCGCCACGCCGCAGGCGGCATGGCCGACATGGACATCTTCGAGTTCGCGGCCATGGTCGAGGAAACCCCAGTCCGGTCGCGGCTGATCGAGTACCATTCCCCGGACGGTGGCCTGCGGGGGGTGTGCCTGACCGACCTGCTCGATGACGGGCTGAGCATGGTCTATTCCTTCTTCGACCCTGCCCGAGAGAAGGACTCGCTGGGAACCTACGTGATCCTCGATCATGTCCAGATCGCCCGCGAACTGGGCCTGCCCTATGTCTATCTGGGCTATTGGGTGCCCGGTTCGGACAAGATGGGCTACAAGGCCCGCTTCGGCGCCCTTGAGGTGTATAAGCGCGGTCAGTGGCAGCCCATCGGCGACCCGGCCAGCTATTCGGTCGAAACCCATCCGTTGTCCGTGGACCCGATCGCCGAGCAGGTGGCGCGCATCCACCTGCCCGACGCGCGCCCGACCCGGGCCTGAGCCGATCACCGCAGGCCGGTTGATTGCCGCGCCCCGAGCCCGAGTCACGAACGCCCCAGGGCGTCCGTCGGACGACCTATGACCCTGCGGCACGGACCACCAACACGGTTGACGGATGGCAGGCAGCCTTTAAAGGCTCGCTTGACAGGCCCGTCGCCAGACGCGGGCTCCGTGATTCCGGGGGAGGGGCATGCAGGGGCTTTTACGAGTATCGGACGCCATCGATCGGGTGAACACGTTCTTTGGCCGGGTCGCCGCGTACTTTGTGCTGGCAGCCGCGCTGATCAGCGCGGGCAACGCCATGATGCGCTACGCCTTCGACTACAGCTCGAACGCGTTCCTCGAGATCCAGTGGTACCTGTTCGCGGGCATCGTCATGCTGGGCGCCGCCAACACGCTGCGCCGGAACGAGCATGTCCGGGTGGACCTCGTCTATATGGCGATCTCCGAGCGGAAGCGCTTGTGGGTGGACACCTTCGGGATCATCCTCTTCCTGTTCCCCTTCACGATATTCCTGGCCTGGCTGTCCTGGCCCATCGCCCTGCGGGCGCTCCAGACCGGTGAGATGTCGTCGAGCGCCGGGGGCCTGCTGCGCTGGCCGGTGCGCATGGTGATCTGTCTCGGCTTCGCCCTTGTGGCGCTTCAGGGCCTGTCCGAGCTCATCAAGCGCATTGCGGGGCTGAGGGGCGTCGTCGCCTTCAGCACCGACTACGAAAAGCCGCAGCAGTAAGGAGCCGCGCCCGTGTTCGACTTTGGCCCTCTGCCGCCCCTCATGTTCCTGAGCATGGTCTGCTTCATGCTCTACGGCTTTCCGGTGGCCTTCTCGCTCGGTGCGGTCGGCTTGTTCTTCGGCCTGATCGGGATCGCGACGGACCACTTCACCGAAGCCTTCCTCGCTGCCCTGCCCCATCGCGTGTTCGGCATCGTGTCGAACGACATCCTGCTCGCCATTCCCTTTTTCACCCTGATGGGGGCCATCCTCGAACGGGCCAAGCTTGCGGAGGATCTGCTCGAGGGCACAGGCAAGCTGTTCGGCGCCATTCCGGGCGGCCTGGCCTATGCCGTGATCGTGGTCGGGGCGCTTCTGGGCGCCGTGACGGGGACGGTGGCCGCCTCGGTGCTCACCATGGGGGTGATCTCGCTGCCCATCATGCTCCGCTACGGCTACAACCAGCGGCTTGCGACTGGGGTGATCGCAGCGTCGGGGACGATCGCGCAGCTGATCCCCCCCTCGCTCGTGCTCGTGGTGCTGGCGGACCAGCTCGGACGGTCGGTGGGCGACCTTTACAAGGGCGCGGTCCTGCCAGCGGCGCTGCAGGTCGGCCTGTTCATCTCGTTCATCCTCGTTCTGTCTCTGTTCAAGCCCAAGTTGATGCCGCCTCTCCCCAAGGAAGTGCGCGGCGACCTGAACCTCCGCCTCGTGGCGCAGGTGCTGATCGGGGTCATCCCGGTCCTGGTGCTGATGTTCCTCGTGCTCGGCACCATCTTCCTGGGCCTGGCGACGCCGACGGAGTCTGGAGCCTTGGGCGTCGTGGGCGCGATGGCCCTTGCCGCCGCCAACCGGCGTCTCACCTGGCCCCTTCTGAGCGAGGCGATGGCGCGGACGGCCCAGCTCACGGCGATGGTGCTGTTCATCCTGATCGGTGCGACCGTCTTCACCCTGGTCTTCCAAGGCATGGACGGCGGGCGGTGGATCGAGCACCTCCTGGAGGGGCTGCCGGGCGGTCAGATCGGCTTCCTGATCTTCGTCAACATCTTCATCTTCTTCCTGGCGTTCTTCCTCGACTTCTTCGAGATCGCCTTCATCGTGATTCCCCTTCTCGCCCCGGTGGCCGAGAACCTGGGAATCGACCTCGTGTGGTTCGGCGTGCTCATCTGCATCAACCTGCAAACGAGCTTTATGCACCCCCCTTTCGGCTTCGCGTTGTTCTACCTCCGCTCCATCGCTCCGCGCGAGGTGGCCACCAAGCAGATCTACCTGGGTGCGATCCCATGGCTCGGGCTCCAACTGACGCTGGTCGCGATCGTGATCTTCTGGCCCGGGCTGGTGACGAACATGCTGGACCGCGGGCCCACGATGGATCCGGCGGACGTGCAGATCATCGTGCCGGGGGTCGGCGTGGGATCGGGCGGCGGACTTGGCCAGATCGGAGGGGGGTTGGGTCAGGCCCCAGGCCTCGGCGGCGGCGCACCGGGGCTCACGGCGCCCGGCGCCTCGGGCCAGACCGGCGGCGGCCTTGGCACTCCGCCCGGCCTCGGCACCCCGCCTGGCCTCCAGCCGGCAACGCCCAGCGCTCCGGCCCCGGCTGCACCGGGCGGAGGTCTGGGCGGTGGCTTGGGCGTTCCTCCAGGACTCCAGCCTGCTCCTGCGCAGTAACACGAATGAAAGAACCCCCGGAGAGCGCCGCTCTCCGGGGGTTCGGTCATTCCGTGACGCTTGTGGTCAGAGCTGACCGGCGTTCAGCTTCTGCATCATGTAGGTGTCATAGTTGTACTCGGCGACCTGCTGGTAGGTGTAGTGCAGGTCACGGAACGCCTTGATCGAGTCCCACAGCTTCTTGAACTCGGGGTTCGAGGCGTCGAGCTCGGCATAGACCTCGTTGGAGGTCTGGAGGCAGGCGTCGAGGATCTCGGCCGAATAGGGCCGCAGTTGCGCGCCCGCCGCTACGAGGTTGCGGATCGCGGTGGGGTTCAGGAAGTCGTACTTCTGCAGCATGTCTGCGTCGGTCGCCCGCGCCGCCGTGTGGAGCAGCGCCTTGTAGTTGGCGGGCAGCGCCTCGTACTGTTCGAGGTTGAACATGAAGTGGACGGTCGGGCCGCCTTCCCACCAGCCGGGGTAGTAGTAGTAGGGCGCGACCTGCACGAAGCCGAGCTTTTCGTCGTCATACGGCCCGACCCATTCGGCGGCGTCGATGGTCCCGGTCTCGAGCGCCGAGTAGATGTCCCCGCCGGCAATCTGCTGCGGCACGACGCCAAGGCGTTCCAGGATGGAGCCGGCGAAGCCTCCCACCCGCATCTTGAGGCCCTGGAGGTCGGCCACGGTGTTGATTTCGTTGCGGAACCAGCCGCCCATCTGCACGCCGGTGTTGCCGCCGGGCAGTGCATAGAGGCCCTGCTTGGCAAAGAACTCGTTGGCGAGGTCGACGCCGCCGCCATAGTAGTGCCAGGCGTTGATGCCCCGCGCATTGAGCGAGAACGGGACAGCCGCCGGAACCGCCCAGGCTGGGTCCTTGCCCCAGTAATAATAGGACACGGTGTGGCAGGCCTCGACGGTGCCTTCCATCACGGCGTCCGCCGCCTGAAGGCCGGGAACCAGCTCGCCCGCGGCAAAGACCTGCAGGTCGAAGTTGCCGTCCGTCGCCTCGCTCAGGAAACGCGACAGGGTGGTCGCCCCGCCGAAGATGGTGTCAAGCGAGTTGGGAAAGGACGAGGTGAGCCGCCAGCGGATCTGCGGGTTGCTTTGCGCCACCGCCGGTGCGGCCAGCGTCGCTGCGGCAGCCGCGCCAGCCCCGGCCTTGGTCAGGAATGAACGTCGATCCAACAATGGTCCTCCCTAGGGACTCCGCCTTGGGTGCGGAGCTTCTGCGGCGCGATGTTAACGGCTCGGGGGGGTGCGGCAAGCGGCGGAATGGCGGATAACGCAGGGTCATGCCCAAGGGCGCCTTCGCTGGGGGCGGCGTCGGACATCGCGGTAAAGGCATTCGATGCAATCGGGGCACAGAGGGGGCGTGCCTTCGCCGGGGCGGAACAGCGCGGGCCCGGTTTCGTTGGGCGAACGTGAAGCAAGTCAGGAGAGCCGCCATGTCCGACGCCCCCGCCGCCAGTGGGTCCGCCACGGCCAGTTCCGGATCGGGCGCCAAGCGCGGACGCGGCTGGTGGCGTCTGCTGGTCAATGTCTACAAGGAGATGACCGAGGATCATGTCGGCCTGATCGCGGCCGGCGTGGCCTTCTACTCGTTGCTTGCCATCTTTCCGGGGATCGTGGCCGGGATGGCCGTGGCCGGGCTGGTGATGGACCCCAGCACCGTCGTCTCGCAGCTCGAGGGCCTGTCACGGTTCCTGCCGCAGGAGGCCGCGACGATCGTGATCGACCAGGCCGTGGCCGTCGCGGGGTCCGAGGGAGGGGGGCTGGGGCTGGCCGCGCTGTTCGGCCTTCTTGTGGCGCTTTATTCGGCCTCGAAGGGCGTGACCTCGCTGATGGAGGGGCTGAACGTCGCCTTCGAGGTCGAGGAAAACCGCGGCCTCGTGCGGTACTATCTGACGGCCTTTGCGCTGACGATCGGGCTGATCATCGGCTTCCTGCTGATCGTGGCGATCCTGGCCCTGCTGCCGGTCGTGCTGGCCTTCCTCCAGTTCGGAGACGCCACGCAGACCCTGGTGTCGATCCTGCGCTGGCCGCTGGTCCTGATCGTCGTGGCGCTGGGACTCGCCATCCTTTACCGCTACGCGCCCAGCCGCGGGCCGGTGCCTTGGCATTGGATCACCCTCGGGGCCGGCGCCGCCTGCGGGCTTTGGCTGATCGGCTCCGTCCTGTTCGCCATCTACGTGCAGAACTTCGGCGGCTACAACGAAACCTTCGGGGCGCTGGGCGGCGTCATCATCCTGCTGACCTGGCTCTGGCTGTCCGCCTACATCGTGCTCATGGGCGCGGAGGTGGACGGCGAGGTCGAGCGTCAGGACAAGGAGGAAGACGGACAAGCCCAGCCTGTCCAGGCCGCCAAGGCTGTGACTCCCGGCACGAAATAATATTATCCAGAGACCCGCACCTGCGACATTTTCTCACTTAACAGAGGTTGACCCAACGCGTGTCAGCAGGCATAAGGCCCTCCGCGAACCATGGGAGCGGCGAGTGAGCCTTCTTCTTGTAGTGGTAACGGTGAGGCGCATGGGCCGGTAACGGTTGACCCATCCGGTCCCCATGCGCCCCCGAGAACCCTCCCGGGGGCTTTTTCATGCCAGAGCGACGGAGAACGACGATGGACGGAGCGACGCAGATGACCCGCGAGATGTCGGGCGCCCGCATGGTGGTGCAGGCTCTCAAGGATCAGGGCGTGGACACCGTGTTCGGTTATCCGGGCGGCGCGGTCCTTCCCATCTATGACGAGATCTTTCAGCAGAACGACATCCGCCACATCCTTGTGCGGCACGAGCAGGGCGCGGTCCATGCCGCCGAGGGCTATGCGCGCTCCACCGGCAAGGTCGGCGTGGCGCTGGTCACCTCGGGCCCCGGCGCGACCAACGCGGTCACGGGCCTGACCGACGCGCTGCTCGACTCGATCCCCATCGTTGTCTTGACGGGTCAGGTCCCGACCTTCATGATCGGCTCGGACGCCTTTCAGGAGGCCGACACCATCGGCATCACCCGCCCCTGCACCAAGGCCAACTGGCTGGTGAAGGACACGGACCGGCTAGCCCAGACCTTGCACGAAGCATTCCACGTCGCCCGCTCGGGCCGTCCGGGTCCGGTCCTCGTGGACATCCCCAAGGACGTCCAGTTCGCCACCGGCACCTATTCCGGCGCGCGCGAGCATGTCTCGCGTTACCAGCCCAAGCGCCAGCCCGACCCCGCGATGATCGAGGCCATCGTCGAGGCCATGGAGACGGCCGCCCGCCCGGTCTTCTACACCGGCGGTGGCGTCATCAACTCGGGGTCCGAGGCGACGCGCCTCCTGCGAGAGCTGGTCGCGGCGACCGGCTTCCCGATCACCTCGACGCTGATGGGCCTGGGCGCCTATCCGGCGTCGGGCCCGCAATGGCTCGGGATGCTCGGGATGCACGGCCTCTACGAGGCCAACATGGCGATGCACGGCTGCGACCTGATGCTGAACATCGGCGCCCGCTTCGACGACCGCATCACCGGGCGGCTGGACGCGTTCAGCCCCGGCTCCCGGAAGGTGCATATCGACATCGACCCGTCCTCCATCAACAAGGTCGTCCGCGTCGAGATGCCTGTCGTGGCGGATATCGCGGATGCATTGCGGGCGACTCTCGACCTGTGGACCGCGCGAGGGCGCAGGCTCAACACCCAGGGGCTGTCCGTGTGGCAGAACCAGGTCGGCCAATGGCGCGCGCGCCGCTGCCTGAGCTACACGCCGTCCCAGACCACCATCAAGCCGCAGTATGCCCTGGAGCGGCTGGAAGCCCTGACCAAGAAGTACGAGCGCTACATCTGCACCGAGGTCGGCCAGCACCAGATGTGGGCCGCGCAGTTCCTGGGCTTCGAGGATCCGAACCGCTGGATGACCTCGGGCGGCCTCGGCACTATGGGCTACGGCTTTCCGGCGTCCATTGGCGTGCAGCTCGCCCACCCTGACGCGCTCGTCATCAACGTCGCGGGCGAGGCCTCGTGGCTTATGAACATGCAGGAGATGGGCACGGCGATGCAGTACCGCCTGCCGGTCAAGCAGTTCATCCTGAACAACGAACGCCTTGGCATGGTGCGCCAGTGGCAGCAGCTCCTCCACGGAGAGCGGTATTCGCAGTCCTGGAGCGAGGCCCTGCCCGACTTCGTGAAGCTCGCCGAAGCGTTCGGGGCCAAGGGGATCCTTTGCAAGGACCCCGCCGACCTCGACGACGCGATCATGGAGATGCTGGCCTATGACGGCCCGGTCATCTTTGATTGCCTGGTCGAAAAGCACGAGAATTGCTTCCCCATGATCCCGTCGGGCAAGCCGCACAACGAGATGCTGTTGGGCGAGGCCTCGACCGAGGGCGCGATCCAGGCCGGGGGCGCGGTGCTCGTCTGAGCGCCGGGAAAGGACACAGGACCATGGCGCTGAACATCGCATCGGGCTCCACGAGCCACTCGGCCTACAACCTTCGCTCCACCCACTCCGACGTGGTGGAGCGGCACACGCTCGCGATCATCGTGGACAACGAACCCGGCGTGCTGGCGCGGGTCATCGGCCTGTTTTCCGGGCGCGGCTACAACATCGAGTCACTGACCGTGGCCGAAACCGATCATCAGGGGCACCTGTCGCGCATCACCATCGTGACCGCCGGTACGTCGCAGATCATCGACCAGATCGAGGCGCAGCTGGGCCGCATCGTGTCGGTGCGCGAGGTCCACGACCTCACCGCTGAGGGCCCGGCGGTCGAGCGGGAGCTTGCGCTTCTCAAGGTCGGGGGCACCGGGGACCTCCGGGTCGAGGCCCTGCGGCTCGCGGATGTGTTCCGAGCGCGGGTGGTGGACTCCACCCTGTCGAGCTTCGTGTTCGAAATCACGGGAACGCCCGAGAAGGTGGATGCCTTCGCCGACCTCATGCGCCCCTTGGGTCTGCAGGAAATCGCGCGGACCGGGGTTGCGGCTTTGTCGCGTGGTCTGAAGACGGGCTGAGCGTCGCCGTCTGCGGCGACCGTCACGACGGGTCTTACATCCCCCATGGATATTTGATCAAACGATCAAGAACCGACAAGGGACGCCCATGACGCCGCGCAAGATCATCATCGACAGCGACCCCGGCCAGGATGACGCCGTGGCGATCCTTCTCGCCTTGGCCTCGCCCGAGCTGGAGGTTCTGGGCATCACGGCGGTTGCGGGCAACGTCCCGCTGCCCCTGACGCAACTGAATGCCCGCAAGACCGTCGAACTGGCGGGGCGCAAGGTCCCGGTGATGGCCGGCTGCGACCGGCCCTTGAGCCGCGTGCTCGAGACGGCCGAGCACGTTCACGGCAAGACCGGGCTCAACGGCGCGGACCTGCCCGAGCCCGCCCTGCCCCTCGACCCCCGGCATGCCGTGGACTTCCTGATCGATACGCTGCGGGCCGAAGCGCCCGGCACCGTGACACTTTGTGTCCTTGGCCCGCAGACCAACATCGCGACGGCTTTCCAGCTCGCCCCGGATATCGTGAGCCGGGTACAGGAGATCGTCCTGATGGGCGGGGGCTTCTTCGAGGGCGGCAACATCACGCCAGCCGCCGAGTTCAACATCTACGTGGACCCCGAGGCCGCCGACATCGTCCTGCGATGCGGACGCCCGATCACGATCATCCCGCTCGATTGCACGCATTCGGCCCTGACCACCCGCGCTCGGGTGGAGCGGTTCCGCGCCATGGGCACCCGCGTGGGCGAGGTCACCGCCGGGTGGCTCGACTTCTTCGAGCGGTTCGACGTGCAGAAGTACGGCTCCGAGGGTGGACCGCTGCACGATCCCTGCGTCATCGCTTTCCTGCTGCGCCCCGAACTGTTCGGCGGACGGCTCATCAACGTGGAGATCGAGACGGAGTCGGAGCTCACCCGCGGGATGACGGTTGCCGACTGGTGGCGGGTCACCAACCGCCCGCCCAACGCCACCTGGATCCGGGAGGTGAATGCGGAAGGGTATTTCGCCCTGCTGGCGGAAAGGCTTGGGACCTTGCAATCCTAATTTCCAGTCAGGCACAGGGGATCGACTGAGCCTTCCGATTCCGCGCCATTAGGGTCCTTCCGAAACAATACGGAAGGATCTTAACTTTTAGCGCATAATCAGATATCATTCCGTCATCGCATCCGTGACGGAGATCGGCATGCGCTTGCTTTCTTGCAGTCCTGTCTTGCTGCTTGTCATCGCTTTCATTTGGTCGATTGCAGCCAGCGCGGTTCACGCCCAGGTGCCTCCTCATGCCCCCGGCACTGTTTGCGTGACCTCGCAAGGCTGGTGCTGGGCGCAGGTCCCCGGCCCCCCGGGTTACCCCTGCAGTTGCCCCTTGGGAGGTGATCTTGTTTCAGGTGTTTTGGGATAGGGTGCGTGCCGGCCGCAGCCCCGCGGCCGAAGCGGAGCTCCCGAGGGACTACATCGAGGATCTGCTGGATGAAGGCCGCCTGATCGGCCGCTATCGTCGCTGGAAGGGGCTCGCGACACCCGACGAGTTGTGGGAGTTGATCTCGGAGGTCGAAGCGCTGCCGCCGCCCCGGCAGATCGGGCATCCGGCCGTCGTCAAGCTTCTCAGGGTCGTGGGACAGTGCGGAACCGAGATCCCGTTCTCGATTCTGGCACGGCTCAAGGAGGGGTGGGATCCGTGCCGACCCAGCAAGGCCGACAGACGGAACACCTTCGGCCTGATCCTCCTGTCGGTGATCCTCGTGTTCATGACAGGAGCCTTGACCAACGTTTACAACAAGGGCGCCTCCCTGCTGGCCGAGTTGGAGCAGTTGGCGCCCGCGGAAAGCCAGCAATCCTACAACAGGCTGCTTCGGAGCATGCTGCAAGCTCGGTCCCAGATGGATGCGGCGACGCTGCTCGACGCGGAGCGGCTGCAGCAGCCGGCCAGCCCCCCGGGCATGACCGAAGCGCAGGTCATGCAAGGCGGGGCGCCCGGCCTTACCACCAGCGCACAATTCGATCTGGCACGAAACGTCTATTACGAGACTGAGACCGAGCTGTCGGCGCTCAGCCGGCAGGCTCTCCACCTCCAGCAGAGGGCGATCACTTATTCCCGCCTGGAGGCGCCCTTCGCGATCCCTGGCTCGAAGCTCATCCGGTGCAATCTTGCTCGCGCCCGTCATTACGCATCGAAGCTGGTCGATTGGGATGCGGAACGGTCACTGTTCCTTCTCACCAATTGCAGCACGGGGCTGGCTTTGGGGGACGGGTCGTTCGAACAGGCCTACTCGAGCGCACCCCAACTTCTTTCGGCGGACTCGACCTGCCTTGGCCGGTCGGGCGGAGAGCCCGCAGCGGTTTCAAGGAACGCATTTGGGGAGGTCTCACCCTCACCCTCTCTCAATTATGCGAAAGCCTTGACAGATCTGGCCCAGGAATTGACTCGCTGCCGGGTGACCTCGTTCATGCCCGTGGATTTCCCGTCCATCACGGCGCTCTCGAATGACGTCAGGGATGCCCTGACCCCGCTGGGGCTACTGTTCCTGCCGGCCCTGTACGGGGCCATCGGCGCGATCCTGTCGCTCATGCGGGTCGTCATCGAGCCTCTGACCCCGACCCCGAAGGCACCCACCATGTTCCACCGGATTGCGTTCGGGGCAGCCGCAGGCATCGTGCTCATCTGGTTCATCACGCCTGACATGCTTGTCGGCACCCAGGTGGCCGATATCGGGCTCTCGCTGTTCGGCCTCACGTTCCTGGTCGGCTTCAGCCTGGACTTCTTCCTGAGCATCCTGGACCGCTTCGTCTTCGTCTCGACGTCCAGCTTCGCCAGGATGGGGGACCGGACGACCAAGGATGGCACCAACGCCCCCTCGGGACGCGCGGCCCAGACCTGAGGATGGTGCGAACGGGAGCACAGGACTTCGGACCCACCGTCCGCTTGGTCGTGACGCCTCCCGCTCCTACATCCCATGCATGACCCTGCACATCCCCTTCGACAACAGCTACGCCCGCCTGCCGGACCGGTTCTTCGTCCGTCAGGCGCCCGTCCCCGTCACCGCGCCCCGGCTGCTCGCCTTCAATGAGCCGTTGGCCGAGGAGCTGGGCCTTGATCCAGCGGCGCTCGCCTCGCCCGAGGGGCTGGCCATGCTGGCCGGCAACGCCGTGCCCGAGGGGGCCGAGCCCTTGGCGCAGGCCTATGCCGGGCACCAGTTCGGCGGCTGGAACCCGCAACTCGGCGACGGGCGGGCGATCCTGCTGGGCGAGGTCATGGACCGCGGGGGCCGGCGGCGCGACATCCAACTCAAGGGTGCGGGGCGCACGCCGTTCTCGCGCATGGGGGACGGGCGGGCCTGGGTCGGCCCGGTCCTGCGCGAGTTCGTGGTGTCCGAAGCCATGCATGCCATGGGCGTCCCCACCACCCGCGCCTTGTCCGCCGTCGCGACCGGAGAGACGATCCGGCGCGAGCGGGCCTATCCGGGGGCGGTGCTGGCCCGCGTCGCCTCCAGCCATATCCGTGTCGGCACGTTCCAGTACTTCTACGCCCGCAACGACATGGAGGCGCTGGTCGCGCTGACCGAGCATGTCCTGCAGCGCCACTACCCCGAGGCCGACGGGGCCATGGGCCTGCTTCGCGCCGTGGTGGATCGGCAGGCGCGGCTGGTGGCGCAGTGGATGTCGCTGGGCTTCATCCATGGCGTGATGAACACCGACAACATGGCCGTATCGGGCGAGACCATCGACTACGGCCCCTGCGCCTTCATGGACGCCTATCACCCGGATACGGTGTTCTCGTCCATCGACGCCCATGGACGCTACGCCTATCGCCAGCAGCCACAAGTGGCGGCCTGGAACCTGGCGCAACTGGCCACGGCGCTGCTGCCGCTGATGGGCAACGAGGCCGCCATCCCCGAAGCGACCGAGGTCGTGCAAGGTCTGGCGGGGACCTATGCCGAGGAATGGACACGGCGCTTTGCCGCGAAGCTGGGGCTGAGCGCCGAGGACCCGGACGTGCAGCCGCTCGCGACGCGCCTTCTGGACCAGATGGCCGCGACAGGGGCGGACTTCACCATCACGTTCCGCGCGCTGGCCGAGGGCGCCGAGGCTCCTGTCGATCTGGCCGCGCAGCTCGCTTATCAGGAGTGGCTCAACGACTGGGAGGCGAAGAACCCCGACCGCACGGCCATGCGCCGCGCCAACCCCGCGATCATCCCGCGCAACCACCGCGTCGAGGCGATGATCGAGGCCGCCGTCGCGGGCGACCTCGGGCCGCTGGAGGAGTTGCGGGCGGCGCTGGCTGATCCCTTCGAGCCCGACGCGCGGTTCGATCACCTTCGCTCGTCGCCGGAAGAGGACGAGAAGGTGCTGCAGACCTTCTGCGGCACCTGAGCCATCCATCGGACACGCGAAAGGCCGGGAGCGATCCCGGCCTTTCTGCCTCACGTGAGGGCTGTGGCCCTATTCGGTGACGCGCACGGCGGCGATGCGGTCCGGGCTGTCCGGCACCTCGCCGTTCGAGCCGGTGCCCCGCTTGATCGCGTCCAGCACTTCGAGCCCTTCGGTCACCTGGCCCACGACGGTGTACTGGCCGTTCAGATGCGGCGCGTCGGCGAACATGATGAAGAACTGCGAGTTGGCGCTGTTCGGGTCCGAGCTGCGGGCCATCCCCACGACGCCACGCGCGAAGGGCTGGTCCGAGAACTCGGCCGGGAGGTCGGGGAGGTCGGAGCCGCCGGTCCCGACCGAGGCGTAGTCAGCGCCCTCCTTGCCATACTGGACATCGCCGGTCTGGGCCATGAAGCCCTCGATTACCCGGTGGAAGGCCACGCCGTCATAGGCGCCCTGGTTTGCCAGCTCGACGATGCGGGCGACGTTCTGCGGCGCCACGTCCTCGAGCAGGTCGATGCTGATCGTCCCGTTCGCCTCGCCGGCCACGTCGATCTCGAGGCCCGTGGCCAAAGCCGGGCTGGCCGTCAGGGCGAGGAGGATGGCAAGTCGCTTCATGAGTTCTCTCCGGTCTGCTGGTCGTCGGCGGCCACGCGCACGCGGATCATGCGGTCGGGGTTCTGGGGCGGCTCGCCACGGGCGATCTTGTCCACATGCTCCATGCCCGAGAGCACGCGGCCATAGACCGTGTACTGCCCGTTCAGGAAGCTGTTGTCCTTGAAGTTGATGAAGAACTGGCTGTTGGCGCTGTTGGGGTTGGACGACCGGGCCGCACCGATCGAGCCCCGGTCATGCGGGAGCTTGGAGAACTCGGCGGGAAGGTCCGGCAGGTCCGATCCGCCCGTCCCGGCACGGCGGATGTTGAAGTTGTTCTCCATGTTGCCGTTTTCCACGTCGCCGGTCTGGGCCATGAAGCCCTCGATCACGCGGTGGAAGGCCACGTTGTCGTATTTGCCGGCGCGGGCCAGCTCCTTCATGCGCTGGGTGTGCTGGGGCGCGACGTCCGGCAGCAGCTCGATCACCACGGGCCCGTCCTTGAGCTCTATGATGATGGTGTTCTCCGGGTCTTTGATGTCGGCCATCGGGCCCTCCGTTCGTTCTGGACTGGCCCGTGATCTAGAGGCCCCCTGCCCCAAAGCCAATCCCGCCGTTGACCTCACGCCTTTGAGAGGCCACCTGTAGCGCTGCCAAATGGAGGATGCCGCGCATGGCCTGGAGATCGCTTGAACAGATGGACCTGCGCGGCAAGCGCGTGCTGACCCGCGTGGACCTGAACGTCCCCGTGGAGGGCGGCCGCGTGACGGACGCCACCCGGATCGAGCGCATCGTGCCGACGGTGCGGGCGATCCTGGCCGGGGGCGGGATGCCGATCTTGCTGGCGCATTTCGGCCGCCCGAAGGGACGGCCCGAGCCGTCCATGTCGCTTCGCCAGGTTCTCCCGGCTCTGGAGCAGGCCCTGGGGCAGCCGGTCGCCTTTGGCGAGAACTGTGTGGGTCCGCAGGCCGAGGCCGCCGTCGCCGCCATGAAGCCGGGCGACGTTCTTGTGCTGGAGAACACGCGGTTCCATGCGGAGGAAGAGAAGAACGATCCGGCTTTCGCCGCAGCTCTGGCAAGGTTGGGCGACGTGTATTGCAACGACGCCTTTTCGGCGGCGCACCGGGCCCATGCCTCGACAGAGGGAATCGCACGGCTGCTGCCCTCCTGCGCGGGGCTCCTGATGGCCGAGGAGTTGTCGGCGCTCGACCGCGCGCTTGGCAACCCCGAACGGCCCGTGGTGGCCATCGTGGGCGGGTCCAAGGTGTCGACCAAGCTCGATCTTCTGGGGAACCTCGTGGAGAAGGTGAACCACCTCGTGATCGGCGGCGGCATGGCGAACACCTTTCTGTTCGCCCAGGGCTACCCGGTGGGCCATTCGCTGCACGAGCCCGATCTGGCGGAAACGGCGCGCGGGATCCTGGCCAAGGCCGAAGCGGCGGGCTGCGAGATCGTGCTGCCGCGCGACCTCGTGGTGGCCAAGGAGCTCGTGGAAGGCGCGACCGAGAGCTTTGCCTCGCCTCATGAATGCCCGGACGACGTGATGATCCTGGACGTGGGGCCGCAGACGGTGAGCTACGTGGACACATTGCTGCGTCAGGCCCGGACGCTGATCTGGAACGGCCCGGTCGGCGCCTTTGAGACCAAGCCCTTCGATGCTGGCACCCATGCGATCGCGCTCAAGGCCGCGGACCTTACGCGGGCTGGTGGGCTCGTGTCGGTGGCCGGGGGTGGCGATACGGTCGCGGCGCTCAACGACGCTGGGGTCGCGGACGACTTCACCTATGTGTCGAGCGCCGGCGGCGCCTTTCTGGAGTGGATGGAGGGCAAGGCCCTTCCGGGCGTCGCCGCGCTGGGGTGACGCGGTCCGGGGCAGTCGGCCACAGGGCCGTCGCCCCGTTAGCGCTGCCATACCATTGCCCCTTTCGCCCCTGCAGCATAACCCTTTCGCCATCCATCAACGTCGAGGCCGCGCCATGACCATGACTTCCACCGTCCAATCGATCCTGAGGAACTACGAGGGTGAGAACCCCGGCGTGAAGACCAACCTGGCCCGGATGCTGATGCAGGGCCGCCTGGGCGGGACCGGCAAGATGGTCATCCTTCCGGTGGATCAGGGTTTTGAGCATGGCCCCGCGCGCAGCTTTGCCGTGAACGTGGATGCCTACGATCCGCACTACCACTATCAGCTTGCCATCGACGCGGGGCTGTCGGCCTATGCCGCGCCGCTCGGGCCGCTGGAGGCCGGGGCCGACACATTTGCCGGTCAGATCCCCACGATCCTCAAGGTGAACTCGTCGAACTCGCTCCTGCCCGCGGGCCCCAAGACCCAGGCCATCACCGCGACCGTGGACGACGCGCTCCGACTGGGCTGCGCGGCCATCGGCTTCACGATCTATCCCGGCTCTTCCCGGTCGCTCGACATGTTCGAGGACATTGCCGAAATGCGCAAGGAAGCCGCAGCCAAGGGCGTGGCTACCGTGATCTGGTCCTATCCGCGCGGCGAGGAACTGGACAGCAAGGGCGAGACCGCCGTCGACGTGACCGCCTATGCCGCCCATATCGCGGCGCTGCTCGGCGCGCACATCATCAAGGTCAAGCTGCCCACCGACCATGTGAGCCAGGCCGAGGCCAAGAAGGTCTATGACGCCCAGAAGATCGACGTGGCGACGCAAGGCGCTCGCGTGCGCCACATCGTGCAGGCCTGCCTCGGCGGGCGTCGCGTCGTGGTGTTCTCGGGCGGGGCGGCCAAGGGCGAGGATTCGGTGATCCAGGACGCCCGCGACATCGCAGCGGGCGGCGGCAACGGCTCCATCATCGGGCGCAACGTCTTCCAGCGCCCGCGGGCCGAGGCGATCGCCCTGCTCGATCAGTTGGTCGGCATCTATCAGGGCTGACGGAGCGACGGCTCTGGCGTTCTCCTCGGCGGAAATCGTTAGAGCTTTAATGAATTGTGGCCCAGGCGCCCCGCAGAGGGCGCCTGTTCCGGATAACTCTCGCCAAACCTGACAGTATCGGGCAAGTTGACGGCATGCGCCCGGAAGAGGCGCACGGGCAGTGAGGGCCACAGATGATCCGCAGCACGCGCAGGCCGTTGGGCACCCTGGCCTATATCGGGGGCATGAGCCTCCTGGGCCTTTATTTCGTCTTTGCCGCCATTCAGGGCGATTATGGCATCTTTCGGCGCGCCGAGATCGACGCCGAGGCGCTGCAGGTCAAGGTGCAGCTCGCCTCCATGTCCGAGGACGTGGCGCGGCTGGAGAACCTCACCCGTCGTCTGTCGGACGACTACCTGGATCTCGACCTCCTGGATCAGCAGGCGCGCGACGTGCTGGGCCTGATCCGGCCCGACGAGATCGTCATCCGCTGATCGTTCGGGTCCAAGGCTGGGGGGTTCTTGCCGCGCTGCGGCGAGGACGGGGCCTCGCCAAGGGGGTCAGTGTCCGCTAAGTCGTCTCCGAGAATACGACCAAGGTCGAGGCAGGAGACACGACATGGCCACCGCGACAGCCGCGCAGACCGCTCAGCCCGCCGCCGAGTCCGCCCCCATCCCGAACGTCTCGAAGGATGAACTGATCAAGTTCTACCGCGAGATGCTGCTGATCCGCCGCTTCGAGGAGAAGGCGGGACAGCTTTATGGGATGGGCCTGATCGGCGGCTTCTGCCACCTTTACATCGGCCAGGAAGCCGTCGTCGTGGGCCTCGAGGCCGCGACCGAGGAAGGGGACAAGCGCGTCACGTCCTACCGTGACCACGGGCACATGCTGGCCTGCGGCATGGATGCCAGGGGCGTGATGGCCGAGCTCACGGGCCGCGAGGGGGGCTACTCCAAGGGCAAGGGCGGCTCCATGCACATGTTCAGCAAGGAGCGGCACTTCTACGGCGGGCATGGCATCGTCGCGGCGCAGGTGCCCATCGGCGCGGGCCTCGCCTTTGCCGACAAGTACTTGGGCAACGGCCGGGTGACCTTCGCCTATTTCGGTGATGGCGCCGCCAACCAGGGCCAGGTCTATGAGGCCTACAACATGGCCCAGCTCTGGGCCCTGCCGGTCGTTTTTGTCATCGAGAACAACCAGTACGCCATGGGCACCTCGGTCAAGCGGAGCACCATGTCGCGCACCTATTGGGAGCGTGGCGCCGCTTACGGGATCGCGGGCGAGGAAGTGGACGGGATGGACGTCCTGGCGGTCAAGGCCGCCGGTCAGCGGGCGGTGGAGCACTGCCGCTCGGGCGCGGGCCCCTACATCCTCGAGGTCAAGACCTACCGCTACCGCGGCCACTCCATGTCGGACCCGGCCAAGTACCGGACCCGCGAGGAAGTGCAGAAGATGAAGGAGGAGCGCGACCCGATCGAGCATGTCCGCTCCATGCTTCTGACCGGCAATCACGCCACCGAGGACGATCTCAAGGCCATCGACCGCGAGATCAAGGAGATCGTGAACGAGGCCGCCGAGTTCTCCAAGGAGAGCCCGGAGCCCGACGTGAGCGAGCTCTGGACCGACATCGTCGCCTGAACGATCAGCCAAGGTACAAGTATGGCCACCAATATCCTGATGCCTGCCCTTTCCCCGACCATGGAGGAAGGCACGCTTGCCCGCTGGCTCAAGAAAGAGGGTGATGCGGTCAAGTCCGGCGACATCCTTGCCGAGATCGAGACCGACAAGGCCACGATGGAATTCGAGGCCGTCGACGAGGGCATCCTCGGCAAGATCCTCGTGTCTGAGGGGACCGAGGGCGTGAAGGTCAACGCACCGATCGCCGTGCTGCTGGCCGAGGGCGAGGACGCCTCGGCCGCCGTGCCTTCGGGCGGGCTGGGCTCGGCGGACCCCGAGGACCGCGCCAACCTCGACCAGGCCCCGGTCGGCGACATCGCCGGAACCGGCGACTCGCCCACCACGGCCGAGAAGAAGATGGCCGACCCGATGGCAGAGGCTCCCGTGCCCGCGACCCCGGCGTCGTTGGTGACGCAGAGCGGCAACGGGCAGTGGTCCGCCGACAGGCTCAGCGACGTGCCCGAGGGCACGGCCACCAAGACCATGACCGTCCGCGAGGCGCTGCGCGAGGCCATGTCCGAGGAGATGCGCCGCGACGAGACGGTCTTCCTCATGGGCGAGGAGGTCGGGGAGTATCAGGGCGCCTACAAGATCTCCCAGGGGATGCTGGACGAGTTCGGCCCCCGGCGGGTCATCGACACGCCGATCACCGAGCACGGCTTCGCGGGGATCGGGGTCGGCGCGGCCTTTGGCGGGCTGCGCCCCATCGTGGAGTTCATGACCTTCAACTTCGCCATGCAGGCGATGGACCACCTGATCAACTCGGCGGCCAAGACGCTGTACATGTCCGGCGGCCAGATGGGCTGCCCCATCGTGTTCCGCGGCCCCAACGGCGCGGCGGCCCGCGTGGCGGCCCAGCACAGCCAGGACTTCGCCGCCTGGTTCATGCAGGTGCCCGGCCTGCGCGTGGTCATGCCTTATTCGGCTTCGGACGCGAAGGGCCTGATGAAGACGGCGATCCGCGACCCGAACCCGGTGATCTTCCTGGAGAACGAGATCCTGTACGGCCGGTCCTTCGAAGTGCCGGTCATGGACGACTTCACCATCCCCTTCGGCAAGGCCAAGGTCGAGCGGGTGGGCAAGGACGTCACCATCGTCAGCTTCGGCATCGGCATGACCTATGCGCTTCAGGCCGCCGAGGAGTTGGGCAAGCAAGGCATCGAGGCCGAGGTCATCAACCTGCGGTCTCTGCGCCCCCTCGACCTGCCCACGGTGCTGGAGTCGGTGCGGAAGACCAACCGCTGCGTAACGGTCGAGGAAGGCTGGCCGCAGGGGTCGGTCGGCTCGTATCTCGGCTCCCAGATCATGCGCGAGGCGTTCGACTTCCTGGATGCGCCGGTGATCTCGCTCACGGGCAAGGACGTGCCGATGCCCTATGCGGCGAACCTCGAGAAGCTCGCCCTTGTCACGGTGCCCGAGGTGATCGACGCCGTGAAACAAGTCACCTACCGCTGAGGGAGGCCCGCGACATGCCCACGCAGATCCTGATGCCCGCCCTGTCCCCCACCATGGAGGAAGGCACCCTCGCCCGCTGGCTCGTGAAGGAAGGCGACACCGTCAAATCCGGCGACGTGATGGCCGAAATCGAGACCGACAAGGCCACGATGGAGTTCGAGGCCGTCGACGAGGGCGTGATCGGTAAGATCCTCGTGTCCGAAGGGACCGAGGGCGTGAAGGTCAATGCCCCCATCGCCGTGCTGCTGGCCGAGGGCGAGGACGCATCGGCGGCTTCGGGCGGGGGCGACACCTCGCCCGCGTCCATGGCGGCAGTCGATGCCGGGGGGAACCCGCCGGCCGGCGCGCCTGATCCGTCGGGGGCGATCTCGGACTACTCTCTGGGGCCCGTGCCCGAGCGGACCGGGAACGCTCCAGCCGGCGTGCTCGATGCGGCAGCGGCGAAGAACGAGGACGGGTCAGCGGCTGGGACAGGTTCGTCGGCTCCAGTTGCGTCGCAGGGCGGGCGGGTGTTTGCCTCGCCGCTCGCGCGGCGGATCGCGGAGCAGAAGGGGCTCGACCTGTCCGCCATCAAGGGCAGCGGTCCCAATGGCAGGATCGTGAAGACCGACGTGGAGAACGCCCAGCCGGGTCAGGCAAAGACCGCCCCGGCAGCAGCCCAGCCCGCCGCCGCGCCCGCGCCGAAGGCCGCCGAGGCGCCGAAGCCTGCCCCGGTCGCCGCACCAGCTGGACCGTCGGCCGATGCCATCCTGCGGATGTACGAGGGCCGGGAGACCGAGGAGGTCAAGCTCGACGGGATGCGCCGGACCATTGCGGCGCGCCTGACCGAGGCCAAGCAGACCATCCCGCATTTCTATCTGCGCCGGGACATCCGGCTCGATGCCTTGCTGGCCTTCCGGGCCCAGCTCAACACGGCATTGGAAGGCCGCAAGGTGAAGCTGTCGGTCAACGACTTCGTCATCAAGGCCTGCGCTCTGGCCCTTCAGCAGGTGCCCGACGCCAACGCGATCTGGGCGGGCGACCGGATCATCAAGCTGAAGCCCTCGGATGTCGCCGTGGCCGTGGCCATCGAGGGCGGCCTTTTCACGCCCGTGCTCAAGGACTCGCATCTCAAGTCGCTGTCGGCGCTGTCGGCCGAGATGAAGGACCTCGCGGCCCGCGCGCGGACCAAGAAGCTGGCCCCGCACGAGTACCAGGGCGGCAGCTTTGCGATCTCCAACCTTGGCATGTTCGGGATCGACAACTTCGATGCCGTGATCAATCCGCCGCACGGGGCCATCCTGGCGGTCGGCGCCGGCGTGAAGAAGCCAGTGGTGGGTGCGAACGACCAGATCGAGGTAGCGACCGTCATGTCCGTCACGCTGTCGGTCGATCACCGGGTGATCGACGGGGCGCTGGGAGCGCAACTGCTTCAGGCGATCAAGGACAATCTGGAGAACCCGGTCGGCATGCTGGCCTGATCAGGCCGTTCGTTCGGCATGACAGGCTGTGTCGGTGTCCTAGGTGAAGACGGGCCGTCCTGAGGGGCGGCCCTTTTCTCAGGAGGCCACTTTGATGCGCAGGTCCGTTCCAGCCCTATTGTTGATCAGCGCCGTCGCAGCCTGCGAGGCCATTCCTGCCCCGACAGGAGCCCCACGGCCGGGCAGCGCTTCGGCGCCGTCGCCGTCGGAGGTCGCAGCAGCCTCGATCCCGCCCTTGCGCGACGCTGTGACCTACCTGTGTGCCGATGGCCGGGTGGTTCAGGCCGAATACCCTGAGAACGACGACCCGGTGGGCGGCAACTCGGCGCGGCTGGTCATCGACGGGCAGAGCGTCCGGATGGTTCAGGGCGTCTCGGCCAGTGGGGTCCGCTACATCGGGGGCGGGCTGCAATGGTGGACGCGCGGCCTTCGCACGGCCACGCTGGCGCCCTTGGCTGCGGGCGAGAGCTTGGCCTCTGTTCCTGGGACGGAGTGCCGGTCGGGCGGCTGAGTCACTCGCCCGGGACGCGATGGTCCATGCTGATCGCCGGCTGCGCGCAACCGGCCTCGCCCACGATCTTGGCGGGGACGCCCGCCACCGTCTTGCAGGACGGCACGTCGTGGAGGACCACGCTGCCCGCCGCGATGCGCGAGCACTGGCCGACATGGATGTTGCCCAGCACATGCGCGCCCGCCCCGATCAGGACGCCGTCGCCGATCTTGGGATGCCGGTCGCCATCGGTCTTGCCGGTGCCGCCCAGCGTCACGGAATGGAGCATGGAGACGTTGTCGCCGACCACCGCCGTTTCCCCGATGACGATGGAATGGGCATGGTCAATCATGATGCCCTTGCCGATCCGTGCGGCCGGATGGATGTCCACGCCGAAGACCTCGGAGGCGCGCATCTGGAAGAAGTAGGCCATGTCGCGGCGGCCCTGGCTCCAGAGATGATGCGCGACGCGATAGGCCTGCACGGCTTGAAAGCCCTTGAAGTAGAGCATGGGCTGCAGGAACGTGTGGCAGGCCGGGTCGCGGTCGGTGATGGCGACGATGTCGGCACGGGCGGCTTGGGCGATGCCGGGTTCGTCCTCAAGGGCTTCGTCCACGATCTCTCGGAAGATCTGGCCCGACATTTCGGGCGAGGTGAGCTTCATCGCGATCCGGTAGGCGAGCGCCCGTTCGAAGGTCGGGTGGTGGAGAACGCTGGAATGGACAAGGCCGCCCAACAGGGGTTCGCCCGCAATCGCGGCCTCGGCCTCAAGGCGGATGCGCGACCAGACGGGGTCGATCTCGGCCAAGTGGAATTTCGGTGTCGGCATGACCGTGCCCTCCATCGCTTTGCCCGAACCCTTACCGCAGATAGGCGTCGGGAGCCACGGTCAAAGGACCGGGCTCCCCAAGCTCGCCATGAGCGCGAATTATATCCCTGCTCACCCAGGGAGGGCGATGGAGCGGGTCGGCCCCGCGCCGAACCGGTCCGACAGTTGGGCCACCTCGACCACGCAAGGGCCAGGTCCGTCCACGGCACGCATGGCTGGCGTATAGGTCCAGGCCGCCTGCCCGGCTTCCGCATCGCGGAGGGTCACGCCATTCCGGATGATCCGAATGAGGTATGCCTCGCGCTCCTCGCCCAAGGGAACGTCGGGGCCGGCCCATGAGTCCCCCTCGATCCGGGTGCGACGGGTCCAGGTGACGAGAACGCCCCCGGATCCGGGCCGGGCGCGGAGGTGGCAGACAGAATAGGGGCGAAGGCCAACGGCCTGAAACGCAGCCTCCCGATGACGCCAAGAGGGGTCGCTGGATGGACGGGAGGACGGCCCCCAACGGTAATGCCGCAGGCGGTCACGCTGCGATGCCGGGAGGTTCCACTGAACCGGGCCCCCGTCGAGCAGCACGAATCGCGAGCCCGGAGGCCAAGCGGCGGGCATAACCCCGTCGGTTCCGGCTTGCCCACGCAGCCGAAGCCGCAGATCCCACGTCATGGGGGCTACAAGTTCGGCCTCCGCGAATTGGAACACCTCCCATTGGTCCGACAGGCCGTCTCCGATGGCAGCGGCCGACGCACCGCCCAGCACCCTTTCGCGACCCACCGACGCCAGGGTGCCTTGCACGAGCCGGACACGGAGGGCCGACCCTCGGTCCCAGAGACCCGGTTCGGCGGCGACAAGCGCCGTGAGCGTCGTGCCCGTGGTCGCGGGGCGGGTCTGGGACAGGACCGTCCGATAGTCCGCGTCGGTGTCGCTGGCCCGCAGCGTTACCGGACCCGGCCAGGGACGCCCGGCAAAGGCGACGTAAGGGGCATGAGGGACCTCGTCCCCGGTCAGGAGCGGCAGGTCGAGAAATATCGCCTCTACAGGAACTTGAGCGGCGAAGGGTCTGAGCGGAGACGGCTCATCTCCGGTCTCGGCGGCCTGCCAGGTGTCGGGCTCGACGCGCAGGGCTTCGATGGAGCGGAGCCCCGTGTCCTCGACGCGGTCAATTCGCCAGGACGCGCCCCCTAAGGCTACGACATCACCCGGTCCCAGATGCGACATGGATGGCGGCACGGCAAAGCGCACTCCGTCGCGCGCGACCCGGGCTTCGTGGAGCCAGCGTTCGGCGATGAGACGGCCTTCGGCGCGCCGAAGCACGAGGGGAAGCGCATTGCGCGACAGCGACGGCACGGGGTCGTCCGGGAGCAGTGCCTCGGCCGAGGCACTGGCGTAGTCGCTGCCATGCTCCAGAAAGCTCAGCTGGACGCGCCCCACCAGTTCCGCCTCGGGGGCACGGATGCGGGAAAGCGAGGCCTCCGCACCCCGGTCCAGGGCAAGGCTACCTTCGTCGAGGGCGGCGTCAGCACGGCCGTTGCGGCTGCGGAACACGAGCCGCCCGTCGCGTTCGGCCGCGTCGAACCCATGGGCGAGCATCAAGGGCTGAAGTGCCTCACGCGCGGTGCCCGTCTCCTCCAGCAGCATTCCCCGCACGAGGCCATGGAGACGGGTCGTGTCCGGGGGAGGAAGGCCGCTCTGCGTGCAGATCTCCTCGACCACCGAAGCGAGCGTCCGGGCCGAGGCGCGGCCGTTCAGCCAGTGACCGCGGTCGTGGTTAGGGCCGTCGCCCCACAAGTCGGTCCGTGCAGGGAAAGCCGGAAACGGACGGGCGTCCCACGCCCAGGCATGAGCGCGGTCCATGTCCACCATGGAGCCGTCATACAGCGGCGAGGCCGGGTTGTTCGCGGGGTCCGCCCAGTGGTGGAACAGGGCGCGGTAGTAGTTCTGCTGCAGCAGGTCGTCCCGAAGACCGTTGGAGAAGTGCGGCAGGCTTGATTCCGAGGACTTGGGATCGAGGAACTTGTTGGGTTCGTTGGTGCCCTTGTCGATGGCGGCGCAGCCGATCTCGGTGAACCAGATGGGTTTGGAGCGGGGAACCCAGGCCGTCGGCGCGGCCGAGCGCTGGCCGCCGATGCGGTCATGGTGGGAATTGGACCACCAGCCCTTGATATCCTTGGGCCGCCAGATCCAGGGTTCCCCGTGCCCGTCCATGATGGGCGTACGGCGCTGCGCGGCGCGGTCGGCCCCGGAGGCGTAGTTCCAGTCGTAAAGCTCGCCCCCCGCGACGTTGGAGGCAAGGTAATTCACGTCGTGAATATCGCCCCAGGACGCATCCAGATGATCCGTGCCGTCGCGCCAGTCCGAGAGCGGCATGTAGTTGTCGATGCCGATGGCGTCGATCGCCGGATCGGCCCAGAGCGGATCGAGGTGGAAGATCTTGTCCGCGGTCCCGGGCGGCTGGTAGCCGTGATACTCGGACCAGTCGGCGGCGTAGGTGATCTTGGCCGCCGGCAGGATCGCCTTGACCTCGGCGGCGAGGCGGCGGAGCGCCTCCACGGCCGGAAAGCCTTTCGCGCCCCGGATCGTGGTGAGGCCGCGCATCTCGGTTCCGACGCAGAAGGCGTCCACGCCGCCTGCCTGGGCACAAAGATGGGCGTAGTGCAGGATCATGCGGCGGAACGACCATTCGGCAGGGCCGGAGTAGGTGACGCCGGTCGGGGTCCGCACGAAATGCGAGGGCTCCGCCCGTCCGAAAAAGGCGGCCACCTCTGCATCCGCAGTGGCGGTGCCATCCGGGGAGCCGGGATGGCCGGGCGCGACGGACAGGGTGATCCGCCCGCGCCAGGGAAGCGGCGGCTGCCCTGCGCTGCCATGGGGGTCGGGGAGCGCGTTGCCCGCCAGTTGGTCCATGAGCAGGAACGGGTAGAAGACGACCTGCTTTC
This sequence comes from Rubellimicrobium rubrum, assembly GCF_006152115.1. Lineage (GTDB taxonomy): Bacteria > Pseudomonadota > Alphaproteobacteria > Rhodobacterales > Rhodobacteraceae > Rubellimicrobium > Rubellimicrobium rubrum. The sequence continues at coordinate 86,390 of NZ_VDFU01000001.1, forward strand.
CCCTTTGCCGGATCTCGCGGATGGCCTGGATGACCGACGCGTCGGTAGGCGTGCCGCCGTAGACGGGCTGATCGTCTTGACGGGGTACGAGGCGCGCCGCTTCGCGGGACAGCCCCGAGACGGACCACGGCATTCCTTCGCCATCGGCTTGGGCCTGCTCGACCTTGGGCTCGATGCGGCAGTGGCCCGCGCGGAGATCATCGCCGAACCAGCAGGCCACAAGGCTGACGGAGCGAAGGCGCGGCAGCTCGGTCTCGAGGGAGTCCAAGGAGACGAGGAGATCCGCCTTGCCCTGGGGCGTGCTGATGTTGGCCGCAGTGCGCTCGGCAAAGCCGGTGGACAGGTAGACGGGCGTGGTCGCCAGGGCGTATTCGCCGGTCCCTGGGATCAACGCCACCCCGCGCAACAGGCGGGCCATGTCCTCGGCGCTGCTATCGGGCCTCTGGGGAGCGGGGCGGAAAACCTCAAAGGAGAGTTGGGGCACGCGGTTGCCGAACCGGCCGAGGGGAAGATCCTCGATCACGACATAGGCTATGCCGCGATAGGCCGGGGCGCGTCCTGCTCCCTCGACGGCCTCCATGCGGGGATCGGGAAGCTGATCCTCGGTGCCGTGATAGACGGACATTTGGAGGTCGCCGGTGGGGATCTCCACCCCGTCGGCCCAGATGCGCCCCACGCCGCTGATCTCGCCCTCGCACAGCGCGACGGCGAGGGAGACGGAGTAGCTGAATTGCGTCACCTCGGGTTGAGGTGCGCCCTTGCCGCCACCCGTAGTGGTCGAGGACTCCTGGAAGCGGGTGGCCCAGATCACCTGGCCGCCCAGCCTCACGGCTCCATGAATACGGGCGACGGACGTGCCTTCGGACGCCCCAGTCAGACGGAAGCGGTCGACCCGGCCGGTTTCCACTGGCGCGCTGCCTGCACCCAAGATGCGTTCGTCGATCGCGCGTCCGAGCATGGCCCCGGCGGCTCGGCCTGCTGCCGCCGCGGAAAGGCCCAGGACCGAGCCCCCAAGGGAGCCACCCAGCGCCATGCCGGCGGCGGAAAGGACGAGGGTGGCCATCATCGGGCTCCTTCGAGGTCGAAACGGGCCACGATACGGGCGGCCCACGGGGCGGAGAGCGGAGATTCGACGACGCCATGACCGCTCATGGAGTGGATGAAGGCCGGCGTGTCGTCGGTGCGGGACAGAATGCCTAGATGTTTGGCCACGGAACCGGGCCGCATCCGGAACAGCAGAAGATCTCCGGGGTCGCCCTGCCCTGGCCGCAGCAGGCGCTGCGCCTCGAGCCAGAGACGCTCCTCGCCCTGAGGCTCCGACCAGTCGGGCGTGTAGGGCGGAACTGGGGCGGGCTCCTGGCCGTGGACCTCGCGCCAGATTCCTCGGATGAGACCCAGACAGTCGCAGCCTGCGCCCTTCGCGCTGGCCTGATGGAGATAGGGCGTGCCGATCCAGGCTCGGGCGGCGCGGACGATCCTCGACTCCACGGGGGTCAACGCAGGCGTCCCCCGTCATTGATGCCGGAAGGAACCGGCACGGACATCAGCCAATCCTCACCGGGAATGAAGGGGAAGCCGCGAAAGTTGGCAATGTTGGCGAACCGGTTCCGGCATGTCGAGGCGCGCTTGTCGCAGCCGGGCTCGATCAGGATCGTATCTTCTGGGCCAAGAGGCGCGCGAAGGGGAGACCAAAGCTCGATTAGTCGCAGCCCACCTTCCATTCGGTCGTGCCTCACGGTGCCAGTCAGCCCCGAGGCTTGGCCGGATAGCACGGAAAGACGACCACGCTCGAACCAGCGAGGCTCGAAGCGGGACAGGTTGGAAAAGCGGAACACTCTGCCATCGGTGCTTCCGCCGGGGAGGCGAGCCGAGCGACCCGGCTGCGACGTGTCGAAGCGACAGGCGGCATCGCCGAGGACGGCAGAGCATGTGGTCTGGTAGAGACGGCCGGTCGGCCGGTTCAGAGCCTCCGACAGACCACGCAATTCGGCATGGAATGCTCCGTCGCCGCGCCGAATTTCGCCCAAGGTGCCGCGGAAGCGAAGCTCGCGCTGGTCGGGCGCGGCCCAGTTGACGGCCCAAAGGCGGACGTCGGCCGCGTCATAGCGACCGGCGTCGATGTCGGCTTCGTTGATGGCGTCGGAGGATAGGATGCCGAGCGCCTCGGTGTTGTCCACGGCAAGCCCCGTGCCCTGCATCACGGCCTTGGCGGTCATACCCGAGTCGGGGCGGAAGGCGATACCGCCGAAGGACAGCGGCCGGTCGTGGTCGGTGAAGCCGAGCGTCACGCGGTCGGTGCGCGTCACGGCCCAGCAACGTGCGATGGTGGTCGCCCCGGTAGAGAGATGATCGCGAAGGCTCATGCGCGGACCTCGATGACTGGGACCGATGGCACTCCTCCCGCTTGGTACGTGGAAGCCTGGATACGGATGGAGTCGGTGTCGAAGCGGACAGGCACGTCGAATTCGAAGCCTGCCGTGACAGTGGCAGCGGCCTCGGGAGCGCCGACAAAGGTCACGCAGCCTGTCGCGGCATTCAGCGACCACTCGGTGCCCTGGACACGTTCGCCGCCGGCCACGGCGATCCGGACGGTTCCGGCCACGGGCTTGGCAATGGTTCGCCAAGCCGTCACATGCCCGGACACATAGCCCTTGCGAAGCTGGAATGTCCGGGTTCGGCCGTCGACGGTCCCGATCACCTGGTCGAGCGGCCCGGGAACTGCCGAGGGCGGGCACGACTTGTGGTCGGCCCAGTCCTTCCAGCGAAAGCCGTTGAGCTGTCCGCCTCGGGCCTCAAAGAAAGCCAGGAGAGCGTGAAGGTCGTCGGGGGATTGGAGCCCCAGGCCTGCGTCATAGCGGCGGCGGCTCTGGGCCCAGGGAGAGTTCCGTTCCTCCCAGCCATTGGCCAGGGTAACGATCTCGGTCCGCCGCTCGGGCCCGCCCAGGGCACCGAAGCTGAGGCTGGTGGGAAAGCGGGTCTCGTGGAACGACATGCGATGTCCTCAGCGGTTGCGGGCGCCGCGCCCGAGCAGGCGCGACATCTCGGCGGCGATCTGCCCTTGCGAGCGTTGGAAGCCCGCCACGTCAGGAGTCGAGACATTGATGGTGACCTGAGCGGCCCCGCTGCTGTGCGGACGTGCGCCTAAGCGTCCATCCGTCCCTCGCGTGTGGGGCATGTTGGCTTCGAGGCTTGCCTCGTCCATCAACCCCGCTGATCCACGCGTCGGGAAGAGCTTGGCCTGCGAGACCGCGCCGCCTTTGGTGAAGGGCGCCACGCGCTTCTGGCTGAAGGACGCCCCATCGGCGAAGGGCATGATCCCTGTGACGACGCCGTTTAGGCCTCCCGCCAACGCGTCGCCAAGTTGGTCCGAGACCGGCTTAACCGCCGCCTTATACACGGTATCGATCATCGTGCGGCCTACGGTGCCCAGCGCCTGAGACAGACGGTCCCCGTCGACCACCAAGCCGTCGATAGCGCGGCGCAGACCGCCCGAAAAACCCTTCTCGACGGCTCCGAAGTGGCGAGTGGCTTCTCCGAGGGAGGTCCGAACGCGCGTCAGCTCCGAGGAGAATGCCGAGGCGACGCGGGTGGCGTCGCCCATGCGGGCCTGGAGGTCGTCCATACCGTCGTCAAGGTCGAACAGGGTCATAGGGGACCTCGCAAGGTTGGTCGGGGTGGCTTTGGCTGAGAGCCAGGAAACGGTCACGGGTCATGGGGTGGGGACGCTGGTCGAGACCGAGCATGAGGGACAACTCGGCTGGCGTGAGGCTCCAGAACTCCGCAGGGCGGAGGCGGAGGGTCACAAGGCCCGCGCGCAGCAGCGCGGGCCAGTCGAACGCGGAGGTCATCCGGGCACCGCGAAGGCCCGCGCGAGGAGCTCGGCCGCAGCTCTCACGGCGCCCAGCGGGCCACCTGCGATCTCGGCTGTCAGCAAGTCGGAGGACGTTACACGCCACCCGCCTCCACGCAGGCCCGCCACGAGCAGAGCCATGACATCGCGCGAAGACACGTCGCCGGACTCGAAGCGGGCGACTAGGGCCACCAACGTGTCGCCGCCTAAGGAGGCTTCCAGTTCGGCCAGTGCCCCGAGCGTCAGCTTGGCAGTACGCGGAACGCCGTCCACAAGGATCTCGACCTCGCCGGCATGGAGGTTGGCCATGACCTAGATCCCCGCAAATGCAATGGCGCCAGCAGACGCGAGAGAGATCTCGTAAGTCGCCTCCCCATCATGGGTGCCCGCGTATTCGATGGACGAGATCTGGAACGGCCCCTGAAGCGTGCCGAAGCTGGGGATCACTACCTGACACGTCGGGTGATCGCCCGCGAAGAAGAGGCTGCGCATCCGGGCATCCGAGGCGGCGTCCTTGAAGACCCCGTTCCCCGACAGCGCCGCCGAGCGCAGACCTGCGCCCCGGAGGAGTTCGCGCCAGCCCCCGGGGGAGTCGAGCGAGGTGACGTCCACCGACTCGGCGTTGAGAGCGATCCGCGTGGCGCGCAGGCCTGCGACGGTCTCAAACCGACCAGCGCCGTCCATGTCGATCTTGATGAGAAGGTCCTTGCCGGCTTGGGCGGCCATGTGAGGCTCCTTGAAGGTTAAACCGCGTCATCTTCGACACGGACGCGAAAGATGAGGTCGATCTGGCGTGTCTCGCCCGCGCCCTTGCGGGTCGCCGAAGCGCGCAGGAACCGGAGGAACACGACACGACCGCGTGCAAGAGTCAGGTCCGAGCCGAGCAATGCGTCGGAGACGGCCGCCGCGACTGCTTTGGCTGCCGAAAAACCGGCGCCGTCAGTCACAACCGAGACCATAGCGTCGTGTTCGGCCCCCTGCCCAATCTGGTCCGAGCGGTCGCGTACGACCTCGGGTCCCAAAGCGACATAAAGCGTGGGAAGTATGCCGGGCGGGACCTGGTCATAGACATGGTTTCCGACCAGCGCGCGGAGGTTGTCATCCGACGTAAGTTGCTGAAACAAGGCGGTCTGAAGGCTCTGTGCCAAGGCATAGGTCACAGGGCAGCCTCCTCGTAGGCGACACACAGGAGGTAGCGGCCCGAGGCATCGGACAGCGACACGGACGAGATCGGGTAGACGCGGGACCCATCCCGGAAGCGCTGGCCGGGCTGGGGCCGTGACGGCGCGCCGACCGGAGCACCACGCACAGTGATGCGAAGGGGGAGCCGGGCCTCGCCCGCTGCTGGCTGCGCCGAGATGCGGAGAGATCCGGGGTCGATCGCAGCCCAGATGACGCCCAGAGCTGACCAGCCGCTTACGAAGCCGCCTGCCCCGTCCGCCATGCGAGTGGGCTGCTCGAGCACCAGCCTGCGGCCTAGCTTCGGGCTACTCATCAGAACCCCCCTGATAGGCGGATGGGCCGGTACCGGTCGATAAGGGCAGTCACGCCAAAGGGCATGCAGCCCGCGCTCAGCGCCGTTTCGTGCCGAAACTCATGGTAATGAGCCGCGAGCATGAGCACGGCCTGGGCGAGGTCCGAAGGCACCTTTGCCCAGTCGGGACCGAAACCCGCCCTGAAGACGATCCGGGCCGAGCCGCCAGTCGGGATCGGGGGAAGAAAGCCAGGGATCACCAGGCAAGGTCGGACGGCATCGGTCTCGAGCCGCCAGGAGCCCGCCGGAAGTGTCGCGGCGACTCCCTCTGCATCGGCGAGCGCAACCGAGATGACGGAGGTCACGGGGGCGACTGGAAAGGGCTGTCGCTCGGCCCGACGCCAGGCGTCGACTGTCATGGCATAGGTCCGCTCCAGGAGGACCTTGCCCGTCCGCCCCTCTATGGCGGCGATGGCCGCCCGCAGGAAGCCCGCCAAGAGTGCATTCTGCACATCGTCGTCCGAGAACCCGGTCCCGAGGCGCAGGTGCTCCTTAAGACGGGCGACGGGAAGCGCTGTATCAGGCACCTCCGTCAGTTCGACAAGAATCATCGCGAAACCTTTCGCTCGTCGGTGTCAGCGTGGGGCCGCCCCCGAAGAGGCAGCCCCGGCTCGCATCAGCTTGCCGCGAACTTGAGGAGCTTGATGGCCGCAAAGTCGGTGATGCCGCCGCCTACCCGCTTGGTCGCGTAGAACAGCACATGGGGCTTAGCGCTGTACGGGTCGCGCAGGACGCGGAGTTCCGGGCGCTCGGCGATCGTGTAGCCTGCCTGGAAGTCGCCGAATGCGATGGCGAATGAGCCAGCCGTGATGTCAGGCATGTCTTCGCAGATCAGGACCTTGTAGCCCATCAGGCGGGCAGGCTCCCCAGAGACCATGCCGTCCGACCACAGGAAGCGTCCGTCAGCATCCTTGAGCTTGCGAAGTACCCCTGTGGTGCGGGAGTTCATGACAAAGCAGGCCCGCGCCCGGTACTCGGCCCCCAGCGAATAGACGAGGTCCACAAGCGGGTCGATCGTGCTCAGCGCACCCGATGTGCCAGAGGCGATGTAGCCGACTTGGCCCCAGATCCAGCTTCCATTGGCAGCCATGGGATAGCTCAGGAAACCCCTGGGTTTGTCCACTCCGTTGCCTGTCACGAAGGCCGAGGACTCGGCCCGGGCGAACTTTTCGGCGATCCGTGCTGCGAGCCAGGCCTCCACGTCGAAGGCAGCATCGTCCAGGAGGCGCTGGGATGCTTTGGGCTGGGCTGCCAATTCATAGACAGGGACGGAGATCTTCTCGAGGATGCCGGTCGAGGACTCGGTCGCTCCGCCCGTTTCGGTTGCCCAGCCCGCACCGACCTCCCCCCGGTCGATCAGGATATCTAGGCTTCCGCCCTCGACCGCGACCACCGACGCGACCGAGCGGATCGAGGCCGTGGACGTCAGGATGGCCCGGATCGTGTCCGTGGCCGCCGGGCTCACCAGCACGCCACCGTCAGCGGCAACGGCCGTGGACAGCGCCTTGCCTTCGAGCGCCAAGGCGCGAAAGCCCGTGTCGTCGCCCGAGCGGAGATAAGCGTCAAAGGCCTTCTGGTGGGGTGCCTCGACATCCGCCTGGGCCGACAACATCGGACGGTGAGCGGCGTGGGTCATTTTGGCGGAAAGCTTGGTCATGCGTTCGTCCTGCTGCTGAAGGCGGTTGGCGACGTCGTCGGAGAAGCTCCTGAACTCGCTCAGGAAGCCGGCGACGGCGGTCTTGATCTCGGGGGACGGGGACAGATCTTCCCCGGCCCGAGACAGGATCTCGGGGTCAGTCATGGATTGGTCCTTTCCTGGTTGTGGGGATCAGCCCCCGAGGCGGACGCGGGCCTGGGCCACCGCCGCCGTCATCTTTTGGAAGAGCGCGATGTCAGCGCCCTTGCCCGCGAGCCGCGCTTCGCGCAGCATCGGAAATGTCACGAGGGAAACCTCCCACAGATCCACCTCGGCCAGCCGGCGGCGACCCTGCGCATCCTTGGTGGCGCGCAGTGTCTTGTAGCCGATCGATAGGCCGTCGATGGCTCCGGCGCGGATCAGGGCGGCGGCTTCCCGGCCCCTGGCTACGTCTGGCAGGATGCGCCCCTTGACCCAAAGGCCACGCGTGTCCTCGCGCACTTCGTCCCAGACTCCGATGGGCTCGGACGGGTCATGCTGCCAAAGCAGCTTGATGCTGCCGCCCTCGGCCCGAAGCCGCTGGAGAGAGGCGGAGTAGGCCCCGGGTTCGACGATATCGCCGCCTTGGTCTACGGCACCGAACAGCGAAGCATACCCGCTAATGACGGAGCCGTTCCCGGCCACGGCGACATCGGCCAGGGGCCGGGTGAACTTGGTTTCCATGCTGGGCGTCCTCGTCATGGCAAGTGTCTCAGGATGGATTGAACGGCCTGAGCCAGGATCACGGCCACCACCCCATAGACGGTGAGCCAGAGGCGTTTTTCCAATCGCTCCATCATGCCCTCGATCTTCACGAGCGCTTGGTTCAGCTGGGTGAACTGAAGCTGTGTCATGCGCTCCTGGTTCTCGATCCGAAGGCCGGGAGCACACAGGAACGATCGCGGCTCATGGGCCATCGGGACCCTCCAAGGGCGGCAGACCCAAAAGCTGGCGCTTCTCGGCCTGGGACAGGAAGGACGCTGCGGCGACTCGCCGCCACTGCGCTTCGCGCTCCGCCGCCAGGGCAGGGATCTGGTCCAGATCGGGGGCGAGCGCGATCCGTTCGCCGGTGAAGTCCGACAGCCAGTCGCTCAGCGTCTGCGTCACGCGAGTGGCGAGCGGCAGGACCGTCAGTCGGTAGAAGGCACGGTTCGCTTCCTGGTAGTTAGCGTAGGTCGCATCGCCGGGGATGCCGAGGATCATGGGCGGCACCCCAAAAGCGACGGCGATCTCGCGCGCAGCGGCGTCCTTGGTCTTCTGGAATTCCATATCAGAGGGCGAGAAGCCCATGGGCTTCCAGTCGAGCCCGCCTTCGAGGAGCATCGGCCGGCCGGCGTTGCGGGCCCCCTGATGCTGCTGCTCCATCTCGGCGGTGAGGCGGTCGAACTGGTCCTGTGTCATGGTCCCGCCGTTCGGGCCGTTGTAGACGATGGCTCCGGACGGGCGCGCTGCATTTTCCAGAAGCGCCAGGGACCAGCGCGAGGCGCCGTTGTGGACCTCGATGGCGGAGGCGGCCGCTTGGAGCGCCGAAAGCCCGTAGTGGTCATCCTGAGGATGAAAGCTCTTGATGTGGCAGACGGGCGAGGTCTCGCCTACCGCGAAGCGATGGCGCCGACCGCCGACCGTATAGTCGTAGGCAACAGGCCAGCCGTCCTCGCCCGGGACGACCGACATGCGATCTGAGCGGAGGACGTGGAGTTCCTGGGGCAGGCCCTCTTCGCTCACAGCTTCCACATAACCGTTGCCGGTCAGGAGGAGTTGGCCGTAAAGCGACTCGAGGAGTTCGGCGCGACCTTGCGCAGGATTCGGCCGGGCGATCAGGTCGAGCACTGGATGCTCGCTGTAGCGCCTCTGGCTATCCTGAAGGATCAGGGGCAGCGCAGCGGCGGCCTCTGCGATCAGGCGGACGGCGCGGAAGCCTACGGGATTTCGCGTGAACCCCTGCTGCGTGAGCAGGGTCGTGTCACGCGGGGCCTGGGCAGGGCGACCGGCAGTGGAAGGCCAGGCGATCAGTTGGCCGGCAGCCGAAGCCTTGGCCTCGGGCACCGCCGCCGGTACGGGGGCGGGGACCGGAACGGCTCCAGGGGGCGTCCCCATGTCCTTGCGTTTCAGGAAGTCGAACATCCGTTTCTCCTCGGGCCGGGCTCGCGGTCCGTGTAGATGACTATGCCCCGGTGGGATTAAGGGGCTCCGAGACCACCGCGCGGTACGGTTAACACCAGGTGCAACACCCGCTCACAGGTGGCGCATCCGCGGCTCCTGCCAGGAGCCCGCGCCCTCGATCAGCAACTCGTGCAGTGCCCATACGAGCGCATCAACGCGGTCCGGAGAACCTCGACCCCGAAAGCCCTGTGCGGTCATCAGACACATCTGGTCTTCGAGCTTGCCCAAGCCCCGCAAATGCCGGACCTTGTCCTGCTCGTAAAGCGCCGCGATCGGCTCAGCGCGCAGCGCCTTGCCTTGGCTGGCGCGTAGGGCCTTGAACGGCACCTGCGAATCGATCTGGCGCAGCACTGTCTCAACCAAGGCTCCACCTTGGTTCACTTCCGCCAGGACCCGGTCGGCGGCATGACGCTTCCGCGCGTCAAGGGCAGCCTTTGCCCATTCCAGCGGCGAAGCGGCTTGGATCGTCGCGTCCTCCAGGACCCAGGCACGCCAGTCTGCAGGGGGACCCTTGGTCGTTGCGCCGACGACGACGATGCCGCAGGCGTCCGATCCCTTGTGGGACGACACGGCCGGGTCCACTGCGACGACGATACGATCGAGAAACGGAACCTCGTCCGCCTGCGCCGCCTCGATCATTGCCGAAGTCCAAAGGGCTCCTTCAGCATCCTGCAGCAGCACGCCCTCGAGCTCCTGCCGGCCCAGGCGGGTTCCTTCGTAGCGCCGCTGAACTTCCTCCATGAAGCCCTTGGCCAGGTTCGCACGGTTCGCGGATGTTGGCGCGTGGGTCTTCACGGTGCTCGACTGCGCGATGAGATTGGTCAGGACCGGGGCGTTGCGAGGTGTGGTGGTGACGCAGCAGCGGGGGTCGTCCCCAAGCCGCATCCCGAACTGAAGCATGTCCCAAGCCTCCTCGCCGCGCTTCCACTTGGCGAGCTCGTCCGCCCAGGCGCAATCGAACTGAGGACCGCGCAGGGATTCGGGCTCGTGCGCCGAGAAGAGCTGCGCCGTGGCCCCGTTGGGCCAGAGCAGCATCCTTCGGCTAGCGATCCACTCCGGTTTTCGGTCGGGAGGAGAACAGGCCATGATGCCGGAGTCTCCGAACACCATGACCTCGCGGGCCTGATCGATGGTTTCGGCCAGCAGCGCCACGCGCTTGGCCCGACCAGGGTCCTTGGGCCGCGGGCCCTCGACCTGCGTGCGGATCCACTCGGACCCGGCGCGTGTCTTGCCCGCTCCGCGCCCGCCCAGAATTACCCAGGTGCGCCAACTCCCTCCGGGCGGAAGCTGATGCGGGAGCGCCCAAAAGTCGAAAAGGAACGGAAGTCCCGCAATCTCACGATCAGAGAAACCGGCCACGGCGTAGCGGACTTTCTCGGGGTTCTGCCTGGCCAGACGTGCCGCACCCTGGCGAAGCGGAGCCGGATCAAACGTCATCGCAGCAGTCCTGGATACGGGCCAGCCGGCAGGCGACCTCCTGGCGGAGCGCGTCGAAGTCGATCTCGCAGGCATTTGCGATGCCGGAGTTCTTGGCGTGCCAGGCGTTGTACCGCTCCTCGGCCTCAAAGGCGCGCTTGAGCGCCGTCTCAAGCTCCGACTGCTTGAGCCCGATCTCCTTGAGGGCTCCCGGTTCGTCGTCCTGCACCCGATCGAGGATCCCCGACAGGGTTCGACGAACGGAACGCAGGAGCGTCAGGGCATCCTGGAAGTTCTGCTCGATATCGTCTTGCGAAAGGAGGGTCGATGCGCGCGATCTGGTCATGATCTGGCCTTTCCTGCTCTTGTTCTTGACGCGACCAGCTTGTCCGGTCGGCAAGTTCAGGATGCAGGAAAGGTGCGAAGAGCCCGTTGGACCGCCGCGCGCTGATATCCCTGGAACTTAGCAGGAACGGGCGATCAGTCCGACTGGCTCAAGAAGCCGTTGTCCCAACGGACGTTGCATCGGCGCGGAACAACGAATCGTCCATCTGTTTGCTATCACGACAGGGTTAAGGACGTTTTACTCGGCGATCGCCTGTGCTTCTGGATCGGCTTGAGCCGCGCGCTCGGCCTCGATCTCGCGCCAGCGCGCAACGTTGCGGTTGTGCTCTTCCAGCGTGCTGGCAAAGGCATGGCCGCCGGAACCATCCGCCACGAAATAGAGATAGTCCGTGCTGGCCGGGTTTACCGCTGCTTCTATGGCGGCACGGCCCGGGTTGGCGATGGGACCGGCCGGCAGTCCATCCACCACATAGGTATTGTACAGCACGTCGCCGTGCAGCTCGCGCTCGGTCGTGCCCGCGATGTCGGACTCACGGATGGGACGATCAAGAAGCCCCTGCCCACGCGTGATGCCATAGATGATCGTCGGGTCGAACTGCAACCGCATGCCGTCCCGCACCCGATTGACCAGCACGGAGGCCACGAGCGGGCGCTCTTCGGCAATGGCCGTCTCTTTCTCCACGATGGAGGCGAGCGTCAGCGCTTCCTGTGGCGACTCGAAGGGGAGGTCGGCGGCACGTTGGTCCCAGGCTTCGGCAAGGATGCGCTCTTGCGAGATCAACATCTGCTCGACCAGCGTTGCTACCGAATTGCCCGGCTGGATCGGATAGCTGTCCGGCGCAAGCATCCCTTCGGCCGGCACCTCGGCGACATCTCCCTCGAGGACATCGAGCCCATTGAGAGCTTGGACGATTTGCCAGCTCGTCACGCCTTCGGCCACCACGATGCGATAGGTGGTGTCAGGCTGGGCCCGGACCTCCTCGTAGGCCGTCGGAACGACCGTGTCGCCCAAGGGCTCGAACTCAGCTTTCTTGACGAAGTCGCCGGTCGCGGGATCAAGGTCGCGGACCTCGGCCAGGGTGCGGTTCACGCCGATGCGATAGACGACCTCGGTTCCGCAGGTGTTGGCACCGCCTCGGGTAACGATGTCGGTGATCTCCTCCATCGAGGCGCCCTGAGGGATTAGGAAGCTCCCCTGCTTCAGGTCGTCGGTCTTTGCTGCATAGTCGGCCCCCAGCCGGAAGATGGCGGGTGATAAGATCGCACCTTGGCTTGCCAGGTCGTTGCTCACCGCCCGCATGGTCGTGCCAGAGGGCACGCGCAGGCACACCGGCTCCTTGAGCGGACCCGTGGCCGAGTACTCGCTGACGCCCCATGTCACGAGGCCCGCGATAAGGAACAGGGCCACGGTGAAGAAGGTTAGTGCGTTGGCCGCGATGTGGCGCCACATCACGCCGTTCTCCGCGTCAAGAAGCCAACCCAAGCACGAGCGACGCGTTGGTGCCGCCGAACCCGAAGGAGTTGTTCACGACCACCTTGACCTCGCGGTGTCGGGCCTGGTTCGGCGCGAGGTCCACCATCGTGTCGACCGCCGGAGTGTCCAGGTTGATCGTCGGCGGGCAGACCTGATCACGCAACGCAAGGATCGCGAAGATCGACTCGATGGCTCCGGCCGCACCCAGAAGGTGCCCGGTCATGGACTTCGTTGAAGACATGGTGACCTTCGACGCCGCATTGCCCATCAGCCGCTCCACTGCCCCGAGTTCGATCACGTCGGCCATGGTGCTGGTGCCGTGGGCGTTGATGTAGTCGATGTCCGCCGGGGCGAGGCCTGCGTCCGAAAGCGCCATCCGCATCGCCCGCTCTGCCCCGTCGCCGTCCTCATTGGGAGCGGTGATGTGGTAAGCATCGCCTGAAAGACCGTAGCCCAGCACCTCGGCATATATTTTGGCCCCACGTGCCTTGGCGTGTTCCAACTCTTCCAGCACCACGATTCCCGCACCCTCGCCCATGACGAAACCGTCGCGGTCCGCGTCATAGGGGCGCGAGGCCTTCTGCGGCTCTGCCTTGTGCTTGGTGGACAGTGCTTTGCAGGCATTGAAGCCGGCAATGCCGATTTCGCAGACGGCGGCCTCGGCTCCGCCCGCCACCATGACGTCGGCGTTGCCGTACTTGATCAGGCGCGCAGCGTCGCCCAGGGCGTGCGCCCCAGTCGAACAGGCCGTGACCACCGAATGGTTCGGCCCCTTGAAGCCATATCTGATCGAAACCTGCCCCGAGATGAGGTTGATGAGAGCCCCGGGGATGAAGAACGGCGACACCCGGCGCGGCCCTTTCTCCTTGATGAGCAGCGTCGTCTGTTCGATGGATTTAAGCCCGCCGATTCCCGAGCCGATCAGGACGCCCGTGCGTGCACGGTCTTTCTCGGTCTGGGGAACCCAGCCCGAGTCTTCGACGGCCTGCTGCGCGGCAGCGATGCCGAATAAGATGAAGTCGTCAACCTTCCGCTGGTCCTTGGGCTCCATGTACTTGTCGGGATTGAAGGTCCCGTCGGAGCCGTCCCCGCGCTTGACCTCGCAGGCATAGTCCGTGGCAAGTTGGGAGGCATCGAACTGCGTGATCGTACCTGCACCGGATTGACCCGCAAGCAGGCGCTTCCAGGTTTCCTCGACCCCATCGGCCAGCGGTGTCACGAGGCCAAGGCCCGTTACGACGACACGACGCATCGTCCATCCTCCCAGTGGTTCCGAGCCGGTTTAGCCCTGGGCCGGGACCGGTGCAACCATCCGGGGACAGGCGAACCGGACTAGCCGCATTTCAAACGAGAAAGGGCGGCGCTCCGTAGGGAGGGCCGCCCTTCATCAATCGTTCCGAGCCGCTTACTGGGCTTCGGAGATGAACTTGACCGCATCACCGAAGGTCTGGATCGTCTCGGCGGCGTCATCGGGAATCTCGATCCCGAACTCTTCCTCGAAGGCCATGACCAGCTCGACGGTGTCGAGCGAGTCGGCACCCAGGTCATCGATGAAGGAGGCGTTCTCGGTCACCTTCTCCTCTTCGACACCAAGATGCTCCACCACGATCTTGCGCACGCGATCGGCGACGTCGCTCATAGAAAGTCCTCTCGTCCTGGGCCTCGGCCCGTCTGTCAATCCTACCGGGCCAGCATGTTCGGGGGTCACCCCCGCCCCAGCACCGAGCCACGAGCGCGGACTATGTCCGGCCTGTGTTCGCCGGGGTCATATCAGAGATTTGAACGCTGGCAAACGCTTTCACCCCAAGGTCGATATACGGCACCAAAGGCGGCAGGACCTCTTGTCCGACAAGTGACATCATATGTCGCCTGCGCGAGCATCCGCTGCCTGCATAGCCGCCAATCCAGGCTCGTCCCCAAACTTCCCCCTGTTCAGGGGCGCGACATGGGTTCCCGACCATCAGATCATCGCCATGCCGCCATTCACATGGAGCGTCGCGCCCGTGACATAGCCCGCCTCCGGGCTGGCCAGATACAGGACGGCCGCGGCGATCTCCTCCGGGGTGCCCATACGCCCGGCGGGCACCTGGGCCAGGATGGCCGACTTTCGGTCGCCGCTCAACGAGTCGGTCATGGCCGTGGTGATGAATCCCGGCGCCACGCAGTTGACTGTAATTCCACGGCCCGCGAACTCCGCAGCAAGGGCCTTGGACATGCCGACCATGCCTGCCTTGGCGGCGGCGTAATTGGCTTGGCCCGCGTTCCCGGTCGCGCCTACGACCGAGGAGATGTTGACGACGCGGCCCCAGCGGGCCTTCATCATTCCCCGGATCACGCCCTTGGTCAGCCGGGCGACCGAGGTCAGGTTCACGGCGATGACGCGGTCCCAGTCGTCGTCCGACATGCGGATGAACAGGTTGTCGCGCGTGATGCCGGCGTTGTTGACCAGGATGTCCACCGATCCCATGGCAGCGACGGCCTGCGCAGGGAGAGCCGACAGCGCATCGGCATTCGACAGATCGCAGGGCAGGACATGGGCGCGGTCGCCCAACTCGCTTGCCAGCGCCTCCAGAGGATCGGTCCGAGTACCGGACAGCCCGACAGTCGCCCCGGCGCTGTAGAGCGTCTTTGCGATCGCGCCACCCAAGCCGCCCGAGGCTCCGGTGACGAGGGCAGTCTTTCCGGTCAGGTCGAACATGGCTCGGAGTCCTTCTTCATGAGTTCAATGATGCGGCCGCCGCGCGGACCTCCTCGGGGGTGCCGACATTCCGCACGGCGATTCCCGGCGCCGTCCGGCGGATCATGCCGGACAAGGCCTTGCCGGCTCCGATCTCCCAGGCCTCGGTCACGCCCGCTTCGGCCAGCCACGTGACCGACTCGCGCCAGCGAACAGAACCGGTGACCTGCCGGACCAGGAGACTTCGGATCGTTTCAGGATCCTGGACCGGGCTGGCGATTACGTTGGCCACCACGGGCACCCTGGGCTCCCGGATCTCGGTGGAAGCCAGGGCCTGCTCCATCGCTTCGGCAGCGGGTGTCATCAGCGCGGAATGGAACGGGGCGCTCACCGGCAGAAGAAGGGCCCGCTTCGCGCCGCGGGCCTTGGCGATCTCAACCGCACGCTCCACCGCGGCGCGGGTGCCCGAGACCACGACCTGCGCGGGATCGTTGTCATTCGCCGCTTGGCAGATCCCGCCATCGGCTTGCGCCTCAAGCGCCACGGCAGTTGCCGCATCGAAGTCGAGGCCGAGGAGCGCAGCCATCGCGCCCTCGCCCACCGGCACGGCGGCCTGCATAGCCTCGCCTCGGAGCCGGAGCAGCCGGGCGGCGTCGCTGAGCGCCAGCGCGCCTGCGGCACACAGCGCAGAATACTCTCCCAAGGAATGACCGGCGACATAGGCAGGGGCAGAGGGGCCCACCCCCTCAGCCTCCAAGGCTCGAAGGGCAGCGATGGACGTAGCCATCAGCGCAGGTTGCGCATTCCGGGTGAGTTGAAGGTTCTCGGCATCACCCTCCCAGATTAGCCGCGAGAGGTTCTCGCCCAAAGCCTCGTCCACCTCGGAGAACACGGCCTTGGCGGCGGGATAAGCTTCGGCCAGCCCCTTGCCCATTCCGACTGTCTGGGCGCCCTGCCCCGGAAACACGAAGGCGCGCATCGTTCCCACTCCCGCCAGTCCGGCCCTTTGCCGGTATCGCGGCAGTCTTAGGCACAGCTGTGCAGCCGGGCAAGGCGAACGCAATGGCGAGACGGGCCTGCACCGAGGCCTGGACGAGACCCACACGCATCACCAACCCAGCCGCTGCAGGAGCATGCCGGAAAAAGCCGCCGCCGGGACGACAGGCGCTTGCGCCCCTGAGGCTCATCTGTATAAGACCCCATCCTTCCGCGGAGCCCTTTAAACCGGCGCATCCTCTCGTGGGACGGGGCGCGGATGGCGGAACCCCCTCCCTATGAAGTGCGCAGCTGACCAGGAGAACGCATGCCGCTTTACGAGCATGTCTTCATCTCGCGCCAGGACCTGTCCAACACGCAGGCCGAGGCGCTGATCGAACATTTCGGGACCGTGCTTGCCGACAACGGCGGCCAGGTGCTCGGCAACGAGTACTGGGGCGTCAAGACGATGTCCTACAAGATCAACAAGAACCGGAAAGGCCATTACGCCTTTCTGCGCACCGACGCTCCGGCGGCGGCCGTGACCGAGATGGAGCGCCTGATGCGTCTCCACGAGGATGTCATGCGCGTCCTGACCATCAAGGTCGACACGCACGAGGACGGCCCGTCCGTGCAGATGCAGAAGCGCGACGAGCGTGACAGCCGCGACCGGGGTGACCGGGGCGACCGTCCGCCGCGCGAGGATCGTGGCCCCCGTGAGGACCGCGGCCCCCGCGAGGACCGTGGCGATCGTGGCGGGTTCTCCCGCGACCGTCGTTGATCTGGAGGATCTGAGACATGGCTACGAAACCCTTCTTCCGCCGCCGCAAGTCCGACCCGTTCGAGGGCAAGGACGCGCCGTCCATCGACTACAAGGACACGCGCCTGCTGCAGCGCTACATCTCCGAGCGGGGCAAGATCGTCCCGTCGCGGATCACCGCCGTCGGTGCCAAGAACCAGCGCAAGCTCGCCCAGGCGATCAAGCGCGCCCGGTTCCTGGCCCTGCTGCCCTACGCCGTGAAGTGAGGCGACCCCGATGCAAGTGATCCTTCTGGAACGCGTGGCCAAGCTTGGCCAGATGGGTGAGGTCGTCCGCGTCAAGGACGGCTACGCCCGCAACTTCCTGCTGCCGCAGGGCAAGGCGATGCGGGCGTCCGACGCCAACATCAAGAAGTTCGAGCAGTCCAAGGCCCAGCTCGAGGCTCGCAACCTCGAGACTCGCGGTGAAGCCCAGGCCTTCGCCCAGCGCCTCGACGGCCAGACCTTTGTGGTCATCCGTTCGGCGTCGGACGGTGGGGCGCTCTACGGTTCGGTCGGCCCGCGGGACATCTCCGATGCCGCGACCGAGGGCGGGTTCACGATCGACAAGCGTCAGGTGATCCTGAACGCTCCGATCAAGGAACTTGGCATTCACACGGTGATCGTGCGGCTGCACCCCGAGGTCGATGCGCATATCGACGTGAACGTCGCCCGCTCGCCCGAAGAAGCCGAGTTGCAGGCCTCGGGTAAGTCGATCCAGGAACTCGCCGCAGAGGCTGAAGCCGCGGCCGAGTACGAGATCGGACAGCTCTTCGATGATATCGGCGGCGCTGCCCAAGACGAATGACGTCCTGAACGCCCGTCGAAAAAATCTGCGGCCGCCCGGGGAAACCTGGGCGGCCGTTTCCATTCCGGACGACTTAGGAAGGATTGACGCCTAGCCAGCCATCGGCCCACCCACACTGCGACGCGCGAACATGCGACAGTCACTGGGGTGACGACTGCGGCTGAGCCAAGTGAAACGGCTGCGATCGAGCGACAACAAAAAAGGGACGTGCTCCTGCTCCGTTTCAACTGTCACCGATCAAGACCGTGTGGCGGCTCCACCGATCCGACATCCGGGGCGATCTGCCTAAAGCCTCGCATCTCAAAGCCACCGGACATGGACTCCAGATCGACCCCAATGGAAGGCTAGTACACGGGCACGTAACCGTTGGGTCGGGCGAGCGTCCGAGGTGACTGGCACCGAACCACCCATCGAATGACGTGACGGCATTGTCGCCATACCGTCACCTGTTTGTCACCCTGCAGCACACAAAGATCGGACGATCCGCTCCAACTTGCAGGGAGACCCGCATGACCCTTCGTCTCAGCCGCCGCGGCTTCATAGCCGGAACCGGGAGCCTGATCATGCTCCACCCCTTCTCGGTCCGGGCGCAGGAGGGCCAGGCGCATCTGCGCATCATGGAAACGACCGATCTCCATGCCCACGTGGTCCCTTACGACTACTATGCCGACGAGGAGGTCGATACCGTAGGTCTTGCGAGAACGGCCTCGTTGATCGCTGAGGTCCGGGCTGAAGCCACCAACTCCCTGCTGCTGGACAATGGCGACCTGATCCAAGGCAATCCGATGGGCGACTACATTGCCTATGAGCGAGGCGTCGAGGGAGTGATGCACCCTGTCATCGAGGCGATGAACGTCCTGGGCTACGACGCCTCGACTTTGGGAAACCACGAGTTCAACTACGGCCTCGACTTCCTGCAGGGCTCCTTGCAGGGCGCGAACTTTCCGTTCGTGAGCGCGAACGTGGTGACCACCGAGGGCGCGACTCCGGACAAAGATGTCACGCTGGTGCCACCTTACGCCATCCTAGACCGGACCATCGTGGACGGGACCGGGGCCGAGCATCCGATCAGGATCGGAGTCATTGGCTTCGTGCCTCCGCAGATCATGGAATGGGACCGGCGGCATCTCGAAGGCCGTGTCACCACGCGCGACATCGTGGAGTCCGCGCAGGCCTGGGTGCCGCGCATCCGTGCCGAAGGCGCGCAGCTCGTCATCGCGCTCTGCCATTCCGGGATTGCCGAAGCCGAGCACATGCCGGGCATGGAAAACGCGGCCGTTCCCCTCGCCGGGGTCGAAGGCATAGATGTGGTCCTGACCGGACATAGCCACCTCGTCTTCCCCGGCCCCGACTACGAAGACTGGCCCGGCGTGGACAACGTAGCCGGGACCATCAATGGCAAGCCGGGCGTCATGGCCGGATTCTGGGGCAGTCACATGGGCCTTGTGGACCTGCTGCTCCAACGCGAAGGGGACGGATGGCGCGTGACCTCCTTCACCGTCGAGGCGCGGCCGATCTACCTCCGGAGCGAGGAGGGCGATGTCACCCCCACCATCGAGAGCGACACCGAGGTGCTGCTCGCCGTTGAGGACGAACATCAGGCGACCCTGGACTATGTACGTCGCCCGGTAGGTAAGACCGAGGCCCCACTTCATAGTTACTTCGCGCTGGTGGCAGACGATCCTTCCGTCCAGATCGTGTCCATCGCCCAGGCCTGGTACATTGACCAGATGCTGCAAGGCACTCCGGACGAAGGGCTCCCTATCCTGTCCGCGGCGGCCCCCTTCAAAGCAGGTGGGCGGGGCGGGCCCGAGTACTACACCGACGTGCCGGTTGGCGATGTCGCGATCCGCAATGTGGCGGATCTCTACCTTTATCCAAACACCGTCCGAGCCGTGAAGATCACGGGGGCGCAGGTTAAGGACTGGCTCGAGCGGTCAGCCGGTATGTTCAACCAGATCACCCCCGGGGCGCAGGACCAGCCACTTCTGAACCCTGACTTCCGATCCTACAACTTCGACGTCATCGACGGCGTTACGTATCGGATCGACCTGTCGCAGCCGTCTCGGTTCGATGCGGACGGCGCGATGGTGAACGAGGGGGCGAACCGAATCGTCGATCTGAGCTATAACGGCCAGCCCATCGACCCCGCGCAGGACTTCGTTGTCGCGACGAATAACTACCGGGCCGAAGGAGGCGGCAGCTTCCCCGGTGCGGACGGGTCCACCATCATATTCGAGGCTCCGGACACCAACCGCGACGTGATCGTCCGATACATCGTGGAACAAGGTACCATAAACCCCGCTGCGGACGGCAACTGGGGGTTCGTTCCCATGCCGGGGACTACAGTGCTCTTTGACACCGGCCCCAAGGCTGCCGAATACCTCGATCAGGTGCCAGGCCTTGCCATCGAGCCTGCAGGCGATGCTCCGGATGGCTTCGCCCGGTTCCGGATCGCGCTCTGACCGGAACCGGGCGCCCCGGTCATACACCGAAGCTTAGAACACGCGCATCAACAGGGTCCAGGTCGAGCCGGGATTGTCCCAGCCCTTCTTGACCATGGGCCGGGACTCCACGGCCTTGAATCCGCATCGCTCATAAAGACGCCAGGCGCCGGGGTTGGCGTCCGAAACGATCATGCTGACACCGCGCTTGCCAGCTGAGCGAGCCAATCGCTCGGCAACGCCGAGAAGCGCGGTCCCATGGCCATGACCCCGGCTCTCTGGATAAGCTGCGAGAGCGTTCACGTACCATGTCCCTGCTGCAAGGTTCTCCAACTCCTGCATGGGCACGAACATTGGCGGGAAGTCGTCGGGGATCGGCTCGGGCGCATCGGCTAGGGGATAGCCGATCAGGGCTGCCATGATCCGCTGCCCATCATCTGCCACGACCGCATTGCGGAACGAGAAGGATCCCTCATCACGGATGGCGCGTCTACGCCCCACATCCTGCGGCGCCTCTCCGTCCTGCGCCTGCTTGGCCCA
Organism: Rubellimicrobium rubrum; assembly: GCF_006152115.1. Lineage (GTDB taxonomy): Bacteria > Pseudomonadota > Alphaproteobacteria > Rhodobacterales > Rhodobacteraceae > Rubellimicrobium > Rubellimicrobium rubrum. The sequence goes on from NZ_VDFU01000001.1 coordinate 107,089, forward strand.
GAGATAGGAGGCCAGTCCCTCGCCTGCGATGTCCACGAGATCGGTCAACGGGCCCGCGTCGTCCGGGGTTGCGCGGCGATAACCGGAGGGAAGATCGTCCATGGGCAAGGCTCCTTGTTCGTCACCAAGCGAACGCTGCCATGCCGGATCGTGGCCGACAACCACGCGCCCCATGGAAAACAGGAAAGGCGCCCCGAGGGGCGCCTTTCGAGCAGTCGGACCCGAAGGCCCGAGATTATTCTTGGTCCAGCGCCTCTACGGCGGTTTGGAGTTCGTCCTTGGAGACGTCCTTCTCCTCGACCTTGGCCTGCCCGAAGATGTGGTCGATGACCTTGTCCTCGAAGATCGGGGCCTGGATCTGCTGCCGAGCGGCGGCGTTGTTCTGGATGTATTCGAAGAACTGACGCTCTTGGCCGCGGTACTGGCGGGCCTGCTGGAGCACGGCCTGGGTCAGCTCGGCGTCCGTCACCTTGACCTCGGCTTTCTGGCCAAGCTCCGCGAGGAGGAGGCCCAGCTTCACCCGACGACGGGCTAGGCGGAGGTGATCCTCGGTCGGCTCGATATGATCGTGGTTGTGGCCGTGAACCTGCGGGTTCTCCTCGTGCCACAGCTGATGGGCGATCTGGCCTGCTTCAGCCTGGACCAAACCTTCCGGCAGGTCGAAATCCACCAAGCGGTCGAGCTCGTCGAGAAGGGCGCGCTTGGCGACCGCGCGGGCGGCTCCCTGGTATTCCTGCTCCAGACGTTCGCGCACCTGGGTCTTGAGCGCATCGAGGTCATCCGCGCCGAAACGCTTGGCGAGCTCGTCATCAATGGCGGCCGCCTTGGGCGCCTTGACGGCTTTGACCGTGCAGGCGAACACCGCTTCCTTGCCCGCAAGGTGCTGCGCGCCGTAGTTCTCGGGGAAGGTGACGCTGACATCCTTCACGTCGCCGGCGGACACACCCACGAGCTGCTCCTCGAAGCCGGGGATGAACGAGCCCGACCCCAGTACGAGCGGGTAGTCCTCGGCCGAACCGCCCTCGAATGCCTCGCCATCAACCTTGCCCAGGAAGTCGATCACGACCTGGTCGCCGTTCTCGGACGCACCCTCCTTGTCCTCGAAGGACTTGGCGGTATCCGACAGGTTCGACAGCGCTTCATCGACGGCACTGTCGTCGGCCTTGACGTTCAGACGGGTGAGCGAAAGCGAGGCCAGATCGACGGTCGGCACCTCGGGAAGCTTCTCGTAGGAGACCTCCACGACGACGTCGTCGCCTTCCTTCCAGTTCTCGTTGGTCATCTTCACCGCGGGCTGCATCGCCGGACGGTCACCGGTCGATTCGAGGTGCGAAGTCACTGCGCCGTCGATGGCCTCCTGCATGGCCTCGCCCATCAGCCGGGGGCCATGCTGCTTGCGCAGGAGAGCCATCGGGACCTTGCCCTGGCGGAAGCCCTTCATGGCGACCTGGGGTTGGATCTCGCCCAGCTTGGACTGGACCTTCTGATCGAGCTCGGCGGCGGTGACGGTCACGGTGTAGCCGCGTTTCAGGCCCTCGTTCAGCGTCTCGGTGACTTGCATACTCTCATCCTCACGTCCTTGGTGCGGGTGAAGGGACTCGAACCCCCACGCCTTGCGGCGCCGGAACCTAAATCCGGTGCGTCTGCCAGTTCCGCCACACCCGCAAAGTCAAGCGGAGGACGAGCAACCGCCCTCCCCCCTGGCTGGCGCGCGTCCTAGCAGAGCGTCCCCGCGCACGCGAGGGGAAAATGAAGCGGAACCGAGCGCCATAAGTTCGCCATACTCAACTCTAAGATGCACCATGTTCCGCAAGGAGGGTTCGATGCGTCACGAGACGGAGTTCCGGACCGACGCCCTGTCGCTCACGCGACTGGCGGGCCTCGGGACCGGCAGCCGAATCAGAACGAGCAAAGGCGATCTCGCCGTAAACCAACTGAAGCGGGGCGACACGATCGTGACCCGCAACGGCCACCGAACCCTCCTCGACATCGAGGCGCGAGGAGCCCGGTTGGCACCGGTCTGCATCCTGGCCGAAGCGCTGGGACCACAGCATCCCGCGCAGCACCTTCTGCTGGGACCGGCGACACGGCTGTTCCTTCCCCGGAGCCCGCACGGCATGGAGGTCTTTCGCCTGATGGACGGTAGCATCGTGACCGAGGAGTCGCCGCGCGGCATGACACTCTGGACCCTGATCTTTCGAGAGCCGGAAGTCATCACCGTCGAAGGGATCGAGGTCTGGGCCTAGAGGCCAAGAGCGCGGAACACCTTCGGCAGCTCCTCGGGCAGGTCTTCGGCGATCAGGCCGGGGCCGAAGCTGCGGGCGCACTCCACGTGGAGCCAGGCAGCCATGGAGGCGGCGTCGAAGGGTGCGAACCCCCGGGCGAGGAGTCCGGCGATGAAGCCCGCCAGCACGTCGCCCGAACCAGCGGTGGCGAGCCATGGAGCGGCGCGGTCATAGACGGCGGCGTTGATGGCGGCGCGGCCCGAGAAGTGGGCAATGACTGTGTCGGGGCCCTTGAGGAGGACGGTGCAGCCCACCTCCTTCGCGGCGTCGCGGGCGGCGTCGACCTTGGAGTAGGCGGGGCCGGTCGTCGCGGGGGCGTGCCAACGCTCGGCGATCTGCGGGAACAGGCGGGCGAACTCGCCGTCGTGGGGCGTGAGGACGCAGCGGTCGTGGAGCTTTGTGCGGAGATCGGGGTCCTTGGAAAGAAGCGTGAGCGCGTCGGCATCAAGGACAACCGCCCTGCCCTTCGTGCCTTCGCCTGGGCGGGAGGCGTCGAGAAGCACTCCAAGGAGCGCCGCCTCGCGGTCGGAGGTGCCGAGGCCGGGGCCGGCGGCAAGAGCGTTGTAGCGAGAGTCGGAGAGGAGTTCCGCCAGCGCCTCGGCATCGCGGATGCTTCGCAGCATGATGGCGTCGAGCCGGGCCGCGTTCTCCTGCAGCGCGCCGGGCGGAACGGCGAGCGTCACGAGCCCCGCACCGATGCGGAGCGCGCCCCGGGCGGCAAGGCGGGCGGCTCCGCCCCGACCGCAGCCGCCGGAGAGGAGGAGGGCGTGGCCGTGAGTGTACTTGTGGCCGGTGTGCTTGTGGCCGGTGTGCTTGGCGAGGAACGCTCGTGGTCTGTCAACTGGCCTTGAGTGGAGCGCATCGACTTTCTGAACTGACGGCACCAGATGCCAGTCCTCTAAGCCGATCTCTTTCACCACTAGTCTGCCGGAGCTTTCAGGTCCTTGTGCCAGCAAATGTCCAGGTTTCAGCGAGTGGAAGGTTACTGTGAGATCGGCTGGTATGGTTTCCCACTCCTCAGAGGCCGGCGGTCCATCAGCCTTCAGGACTGGAGTCTTCAGGTCCTGCAAGACGCGACCACTGTCGGCACAAAGGCCGGATGGAACGTCTACTGCGACGAAGCGGACCGTGGCACGATACTTAGGCAGATAGTTTGGCAGGCTGCTTAGCTCGTTCTGCCACAAGGAATATACGAGATCGCTTCCGGTCTTCAGGCCGATTCCGAAGAGGGCATCCACGACTACACAAGTGCCGTCCTCAACGATGCTTGCGTCGAAGATGGCCGTCTGAGTTGTATAGTCGAGGATCACAGAAGTTTCGGCGACATCAATAAGAGCAGCGCAGCGGTCGTAGTTGGTTCGTGCATCCGGGGGCAAGCGCCCCGACTCCCCGAAGAGCCAGACTACAACCTCCCACCCCCGCTCATTCAGCAGCCGCGCCACGACGAACCCGTCGCCGCCGTTGTTGCCCGGGCCGCAGAGGACCACCGCCCGCCGCGCGCCCTGCTCGATCTCCGGCCACTCCGCCAGGATCTCTTCCACGACCCCCCTGCCCGCCCGCTCCATCAGTTCGAGTCCCGTGACCTCGCCCTTCGCGATAGCCTCCTGCTCGAGCGCCCGCATCTCCGCCGCCGTCAGGATGGCCTTCATCGCTTCCTCTCCCAGCAGTTTACAAACTGCCCAAATACCCAGCAGACAGCCTGTCTCATGAGCATACCACGCCGTTCCTCACCGAGCCGCCTTGGCCCAGCCCCACACCCGATTGCGGCTCCCCGTCCACGCGTCCATACCGCCTTCGGAACACGGGGGAGCGACACGCCGCCATGAAAAAGATTGAGGCGATCATCAAGCCGTTCAAGCTCGACGAGGTCAAGGAAGCGCTCCAGGATGTGGGCGTCCAGGGGCTGAGCGTTGTCGAGGTGAAGGGCTTCGGCCGCCAGAAGGGCCACACCGAGCTTTATCGTGGCGCCGAGTACGTCGTGGACTTCCTCCCCAAGGTGAAGATCGAGGTCGTGCTGCCGGACGAGCAGGCTGAGAATGCCATCCAGGCGATCATCCAGGCCGCTCGCACCGACAAGATCGGCGACGGCAAGATCTTCGTGTCCACCATCGAGCAGGCGATCCGCATCCGCACCGGCGAGTCCGGCGACGACGCGCTCTGACCTTCTCTCGCGAACACCGGGCGGCGACGCCCCAAAGGACAACCCCAGAGAAAGCACAAGGGACATGGCCAACAAGCTTCTCGACCTCATTGCGCAGGAGGAGGCGGAGTATGTCGACATCCGCTTCACCGACCCGCGCGGCAAACTCCAGCACGTGACGGTCGTTTCGGATCTCGTGGACGCCGACTTCATCGAAGAAGGGTTCATGTTCGACGGCTCGTCGATCGCTGGCTGGAAGTCGATCGACCAGTCCGACATGAAGCTGATGCTCGATGCGGACAGCGCCTATGTCGACCCGTTCTTTGCCGAGAAGACGATCTGCGTGCACTGCAACGTGGTCGAGCCCGACACCGGCGAGCCCTACTCCCGCGACCCGCGCGGCACCGCCGTCAAGGCTGAAGCCTATCTCAAGGCGACGGGCATCGGCGACACCGCCTATATGGGTCCCGAGGCCGAGTTCTTCATCTTCGACAACGTGCGCTTCGCCGTATCGATGCAGAAGGTCTCGTTCGAGGTCGACGGCGTGGACGCCGCCTGGAACTCGGACGCGGAGTTCGAGGCCGGCAACATGGGCCACCGCCCCGGCATCAAGGGCGGCTACTTCCCCGTCCCGCCGATCGACGACGCGCAGGACCTGCGCTCGGAAATGCTCTCCACCATGAAGCGGATGGGCATGAAGGTGGACAAGCACCACCACGAGGTGGCCTCCACGCAGCACGAACTCGGCATCATCTTCGGCACGCTGACCAAGCAGGCCGACGAGATCCTCAAGTACAAGTACGTCATCCACAACGTCGCGCAGGCCTACGGCAAGACGGCGACCTTCATGCCCAAGCCCATCGCGGGCGACAACGGCTCGGGGATGCACGTCAACATGTCGATCTGGAAGGACGGGAAGCCCCTGTTCGCCGGCGACAAGTACGCGGACCTCTCGCAGGAGGCGCTCTACTTCATCGGCGGTATCCTCAAGCACGCCAAGGCGCTGAACGCGATCACCAACCCCGGGACCAACAGCTACAAGCGCCTGATCCCCGGCTTCGAGGCCCCCGTGCTGCGCGCCTACTCGGCCCGCAACCGGTCCGGCTGCATCCGTATTCCGTGGGCCGAATCGCCCAAGGCCAAGCGCGTCGAGGCCCGCTTCCCCGACCCGTCGGCGAACCCCTACCTCGCCTTTGCGGCGCTCCTGATGGCCGGCATCGACGGCATCAAGAACCGCATCGACCCCGGCCCGTCCTCGGACAAGGACCTCTACGACCTGCCGCCCGAGGAACTGGCGCAGATCCCGACCGTCTGCGGCTCGCTCCGCGAGGCGCTGCAGGAGCTGGAGAAGGATCACGAGTTCCTGCTCCAGGGCGACGTGTTCACCCGCGACCAGCTCGAGGGTTACATGGCCCTCAAGTGGGAAGAAGTTTACGCTTTCGAACACACCCCGCATCCGGTCGAATACAAGATGTACTACTCCTGCTGATCGGGCCGCCGATCGGGACCAGATCCGATTTCATCAGGGGCGCTCCTCGGGAGCGCCCCTTTTGCATTTTGGGCGTCAGTTCCACCAGAAGGGAGGCGACAGACATGAATGAAACACCCTCGTTTTCACTCAGGTCGTAACGGAGCTTTTATGATTACGTCTGAAAGGCGGCGAATTTGGTCATGCACACCTAAAGAACTCCGCAATTTGCGCGAATACTGGCCCAAGTTCTAGGGCACAAAAGCGAGGATTACATAGTTCTGTTTCCAACTGGCAGGAACGACACGATGAATGCCTTGCCTCAACCCAGAACGACGATCGGGCAGCTGGTGTTTGCTCAGCGTCCCGGATTCGACTTCGGGCAACTGCTGAGCGATCTCGATACCGCCCTGGCCAGCCATGATGTCGGAGCACGATCCCTTAACTGGGAACGGGACGGTCTCGCCGTTGTCGATGTGGGCGCGGCCCGCATCATCTTGGCGCTCATGGAGGACATCGATGGGACGGGGACGGCCCTTGCCACCGTCGCAGTCGGCTTCGGGCCCGAGCCCGATGGCGACACGCGTCTGGCGCGCCGGCACGCTGTCCTGGCACGGATCATCGCGGACCGAATCGGGGCACGCTCTGCGGCAGTCGAGACGATCTGGTCCCACAGCGAGGACATCGGGAACCCCGACATGGTGGACCGGATGGCTGCGAGCCTTGCGGCTCGTCGGCGCAGCCTACTGGACGGACCGGCAGGACGGGCCAAGGCCCGAAAGGCAGTTCCCCGTCATTTCGTGGAGCCGAACGATCTTCCCCGGATGATGGCAAAGCTCGAATCGACGCTCGAGGCGCGACGTCACGGACGAACAGACGCGACCCGCTCGCACGGTGACATGGAGATTCCGCCCTTGGACATCTCGGATCCTGTGGCCGGATCGGTGCTGTTCCAAACCGCGGACGACGGGTCCGCCGTTGCCACGGCCCCTCTGCGACTGGCCGCCCACATGATCGATGCCACTCTCATGGTCGTGGCGCTTCCGGTCGGCGCGGCGATGATGACTTACAGCCTGACCCGCGGCGCTGACCTGAACACGAGCGCGCGGGCCATGGCGGTCTGCGGCATCGGTATCGGCATCATGCAGACCTTCGGTGGCTTGGAGGGGATCGAGTCGCTCTTGGCGCAGGCCATCTGAGATCCGGGACGTGGTCCGGTGACGCCCGACCTTTTGGGGTCGTTTCGCTAGGAGTTCTAAAGATGGTCGGAGTTGGAGCGGGCGAGGGGCGCCGTGGCTCCCGTCGGGCTTCAAACGCAAACGGCCGGGGATGACCCGGCCGTTCGACACAGTTCTGTAAGACGCGATCCCTGCCGCGTCAGCCCCGTGTGGAGCCCAGGAGCTTCCAGGCGCTGGGAAGTAGGAGAGCCGCGAGGGCGAGCTTCATGGCATCTCCCACAAGATACGGCGTCACGCCCCACACCATCGTCTGGTCCCAGACGCTGGCATAAGCTGCGGGGTCGAAGGCGCCCGCCGCGATGACGTGTTGAATCCAGGCGACACCCGGCAGGTAGATCGCGACATTGCCCAGCAGCATCGCCAAGGCCATCCAGCCCATGGAGCGATCCCATCCCCGCCGTGCCAACGCGCCGAGAAGCACGGTCGCCAAGACATAGCCCACGAGGTACCCGCCCGAAGCGCCCATCATGTAACTCAGGCCGTTGTTCTCGGCCGAGGAGCTGGCGAAGATGTCGGCGCCAAGCGCCCCCAGGATCATGTAACCCAGGATGGTCACAAGGCCGAGCCGGGGTCCGTAAGCCGCACCGATGGAGAGCACCGCAAAGGTTCCAAGGTTGACCGGCACGGGCGAAGGCGGCACGGGCAATTTGATCTGGGCCGCAAGGGTCAGCGCGGCAATGCCCAGGGCCACGAACATCGCCTGCCGTGCGAGCCGGGCGGCGCCGTCATTTCGGCTTCCCACCTCGACCAGGACGGGCCAGTCCGCTTCCGTCATCACTTGGGCCATTCGAAAGGCTCCTCCTTAACCTGCCGGGATCTTGTGACGTATGGACACCGCACGCGCAAGCGTTCAACCGAGGCGGTAGGTCGTCACCATCCGATAGTCCTTGGCCGGACCGGTGACCACCCATTCAGCCTCCCACTCGGGCCATCTGCCGAAATCATAGGTCACGCGGTAAAGGTCGGCGCCACACGGATGGTCCGTGCCAGGCCCGCGCCCCTCGGGCCGGAAGCGGTGAAACGGGCGGTCATCGGTGAAACGTACCTCGATACCATCGGCCAAGGAAAGCCAGAGATATCGACGTTCCGCTGCAAGGATCGGGCCCTGCGCCATACGCAATCGGCCGACCTCGTGATAAACGAGCCCCTCGCCCTGCGGGACAAAGTTGGCCGTCCCGGAAAACTCGCCCCGGACAACACCGCGACGGTCGTCGATAGCGCGCGAGACGATCCAACGGGTTCCGGTAAAGTCAGCCAAGGTCAGCATTGTGGGGCGGGGTTTAGCCCGACACCATGGCTGTTCGCAATCAACGGTGTTGTGGCGAACCCTGGCCCGCCCTACAGGGCGCGCACCCCTGTCACCTGAGGCCTGCCATGATCCCCCGCTATTCCCGCCCCGAAATGGTCGCCATCTGGTCCCCCGAGACCCGCTTCCGCATCTGGTTCGAGATCGAGGCTCATGCCTGCGACGCCCAAGCCGAGTTGGGGGTGATTCCGAGAGCCAACGCCGAGGCTGTCTGGCGGGCCAAGGACGTGCCGTTCGACGTGGCCCGGATCGACGAGATCGAGGCCGTGACCAAGCACGACGTGATCGCCTTCCTGACCCATCTGGGCGAGATCATAGGCCAGGACGAAGCGCGCTTCGTTCATCAGGGTATGACGTCCTCGGACGTGCTCGACACCTGCCTGAACGTCCAGTTGACCCGGGCAACGGATCTACTGCTCAAGGGCCTCGACCGGGTCTGCGACGCGCTCAAGGCCCGCGCCTTCGAGCACAGGATGACCCCGCGCATCGGCCGGTCGCATGGCATCCATGCCGAACCGACGACCCTGGGCCTCACGCTTGCGCGCTTCTACGCCGAGATGGACCGCAACCGGGTTCGCCTGCGGCGCGCGCGGGAGGAGATCGCGACAGGGGCCATCTCCGGCGCGGTCGGCACCTTCGCCAACATCGACCCCTATGTGGAGGACCATGTCTGCCGCATGATGGGCCTCACCCCGGAGCCTGTCTCCACCCAGGTCATTCCGCGCGACCGCCACGCGATGTTCTTCGCCACGTTGGGCGTCATTGCCTCGTCCATCGAGAATGTCGCCATCGAGATCCGCCACATGCAACGGACCGAGGTCCTGGAAGCCGAGGAGTACTTCAGCCCCGGCCAGAAAGGATCCTCGGCCATGCCGCACAAGCGCAACCCGGTCCTGACCGAGAACCTGACCGGCCTTGCCCGCCTTGTCCGCAGCGCTGTCACGCCCGCAATGGAGAACGTCGCGCTTTGGCACGAACGCGACATCAGTCATTCCTCCGTGGAGCGCGCCATTGCACCGGACGCCACGGTGACGCTGGATTTTGCGCTTCATCGGCTGGCCGGAGTCATCGAAAAGCTAGTGGTCTATCCCGAGAACATGCTCGCCAACATGAACCGCTTCCGCGGCCTCGTGATGAGCCAGCGGGTTTTGCTGGCACTGACTCAGGCCGGCGTAAGCCGCGAGGACGCCTACCGACTGGTCCAGCGCAACGCCATGAAGGTTTGGGAGCACGGCGCCGACTTCAAGGCCGAGCTGTTGGCCGACCCGGAGGTCACCGCCGCCCTGCCCCCCTCCGAGATCGAGGAGAAGTTCGACCTTGGCTACCATCTCAAGCACGTGGACACGATCTTTGACCGTGTCTTCGGGCAGACCTAGGAACCTTCACGGCCATGAGCGCGGCCGGGGCTGCCTCCCCGCGAATGGTCGGGCCCCTAGATCAAGCCAAAGGACGACGCACGCGAGATCGCCTCGGCTCCGGTCTTGGCCTCCAGCTTGATCCGGGCGTTCTTCAGCCGCTGCTTCACGGCTCCTTCGGTGACCCCCAGCAGATAGGCGATCTGCTTGAGGCGCTGACCTTCCTTAATCAAGCGAAGGGCCTCCAGCTCTGCGGCGGTCAGGTTCCGGGGCGGACAGAGCGCTTCGTGGCGCGCGCAGACGAACGCATGCAGCAACTCCATCTCGCCTTCCGTGAATTCCCGGTCCGACCGGGCGAAGGTGCCGAAGCTGCGCTGGCCGCCGGGCCCATCGTCAAGGACCGACACGGCCGCTCCGAAGACGAGGCCATGGTCGCGCGCCGCCCTGAGAACCTCGCGCGGGTCGTCCATCGGCATCTCGCTCCACCGCGAGAAGCCACGATCGGAGTAGATCCATCGGATCACCGGATCGGAGAGCATGAAGCCGCTGCGGGTGTAGTGGTCGACCCAGGCGCGCGGCAGTTCATTAACCTCTTCCATGGGGAAGACGAACCCGACACGCAGCGCCAGAAAATAACCGACGGGTGCAAGTCCGGCGAGATCAAGAGTTGGTTCGGGGAGGTTGGCCCTTCCTCCTCCACCCTGGGGCCGGGGCGAAGTCATAGGGCGGCTCGTCCTGCTGCCTGACCGATCGACAAACATCCATTCTGTCCCACACACTGCGGCCAAGCATACGTCCTCCCTCATTGCGAGAGCAACTCGAAAGCCGATACAACCTTCTCATGAATACATCGATCGACATCCCCGCCGAACTGGCAGAACTGAAGATCATCGCTCCGGCCGGATTTGCCGTAGCCTTGCATGTGCACTTCACGACGCCGGCGTACCTATTCCAGACTTACCCGACCAAGTGGATCGAGGAATATGGGCGGGATGGACTGGTCATGCAGGACCCTGTCGTGGCCTGGAGTTTCGCCAACACCGGGACCATTGCTTGGAAAGCTCTGGCCCCATCGGACCGGGCGGGCGTGCTGGCCCGCGCAGCTGCCCATGGCCTGAACCACGGCATCGGTGTCAGCCTGATCGAGCGGGACAGCCGTTCGGTGGCCTTCTTCGCGCGGACGGATCGGGCGTTCTCCCCTGACGAAGTAGCCCGGATCGAGGCAGGGGTTGCCACTCTTCATGACGCCACCGATCCGGACCAGCCACTCGGCCCGGAGGCCCGCGAAGGCCTCCGCCGCCTGTCGGTGGCCTTCACCCATCCGTGAGAACACAGACGAGCGTTGGTCAGTCAATGGCATCGTGCTATTTTCGGCTGGCCATTCATAAGGGAGTTTCCGACCATGAAACGTCTCGTGCTTGCCTTGGCTCTTATCGCTTCGCCTATGTCGGCTTGGGCCCAGTGTTCGTCCCACGATCGGCAGGCCATGTCCTGCACAGAGGGCACCACCTGGGATCAGGACCGCAACGCCTGTGTGCCGATCGTTACCGGCTGACGTCGGGTACCGCGCGGACGTCAACCGAATCCTAACCGGTCTGGGGTGATCGTGGCGAGGTCAACGCGCCAGGATGATCAGCCCCATGACCTTTGCTTTCGACGCCGCGCGGCTCGACAGACGGCGAAAGGCCGCCATAATCGTCCGCTTCCTTCTCTCGGACGGGCTGCGGCCGCCGATTGCCTCCCTGCCCGAGGACACCCAGGTCGAACTCACCCGAGAGATCGGGAAGCTGAGCGTCGTGGATCGCAACACATTGGACGCCGTGATCTCTGAGTTCGCGGACGAACTGGAAGGCGTGGGCCTTGCCGCGCCACCCGGAGAGGATGCGGCCCTCGAAGCCATGTCGAGCCATATCAGCCCGACGGCTATGGCGCGGCTCAGGGCCGAAGCCGCGCTACGCGCCGGGGCTGATCCCTGGGGTGCGGTGGCCTCCCTGGGCAGCACCGAACTGGCCGGCCTTTTCTCGCGGGAAAGCGTCGAGGTCGCGGCGGTGACCCTGTCCAAGCTCCCGGTCGCCAAAGCGGCCGAGGTGCTGAGCAAACTGCCTGGGGAACAGGCGCGCCGGATCACCTATGCCGTCTCGCGCACGAGCAAGATCGCCCCCGACGCGGTCCAGCGAATCGGACGGGCCTTGGCCGAGGAATATTGCGCCGCGTCGGCTCCGGCCTTCCCGCAACCCGCCGGGGAACGGCTGGGCGCCATCCTCAACTCCTCCCAGCCAACCACCCGGGACGAAGTTCTTGGGGGACTGGACGTTCAGGACAGCGTCTTTGCCGCTGAGGTGCGGAAGGCGATCTTCACCTTCTCTCACCTGTCGAAACGCCTCAAGGCGGCGGACGTGCCAAAGATCATGCGGCTCGTCGATACCCGGATGGCGGCCCTGGCCTTGGCCTCCGCGGCCAAGGGCAAGGAGGACGAGGTCGCCGCGGCCGAGTTCATCCTGTCCAGCCTGCCCCAGCGCTTGGCCGACACCCTTCGGGAAGAGATGCAGGGACTGGAACGGATCAAGCCGGCCGAGGCAGAGGCCGCGCAGGCGGCGGTCGTGAACGTCGTTCGCGAACGTGCAGCCTTGGGCGAGATTGAACTCGAAACCGAGGAGGACGGCGACGGCGGAGCATGACAGGTTGCTGGAACCGCTGTCCTTGGCTTTGCACGAGGTCTCACCTATGGGTTCGCGACAGCCCTGGCCCGGTGCGATGACCCAGTCCGCCCCCTCTTCTGCCCCCATCGACGTGTCGATGATCGATCGCATCGTGGACGCGGCCCTGCGGGGCGCCATCAGGACCGCCTTGGCCCTGCCCTACGCGCGACGCGTAGCCTTCATGGGCGCGATCGCCCGTGGTGTGGCCGGACCTGTAGCGGGCTACCGCGCTCGGGCCTTGAGCAATCTAGCGTCGATCCACCCGGACTGGCCCGAGGCACGGCGCCGGGTCATCGCGCGCGATGTGCTCGACAACTTCGGGCGCACGCTGATCGAGAACTACTCCTGGCGCGAGTTCGGCGCCCGACTTGCGCAGACACCGATCGAAGGGGGCGGGCTGCCCCATCTGGAGGCGGCCCGAGCAGAAGGGCGTCCGGTGATCTTCGTGACCGGCCATTTCGGCAACCACGAGGCCCCCCGTCACGCGCTGACTGGACGGGGCTACCAGATCGGCGGCCTTTACCGCCCGGCCAACAATCCCTTGGTGAATGCCCATTACGCTTCCACGATGACCGACGTCTCGGGCCCCGTCTTTCCCAAAGGCCGCAAAGGGACCATGGGCTTCGTGCGTCACATCGCAGCCGGTGGCATGGCGACCATCCTGTTCGATCTTCACGCTCGCGACGGGGTGCCTATTCCCTTTCTTGGACGACCCGCCCTGACCGCCACCACGGCGGCCGACCTCGCGCTCCGCTACGATGCCCTCCTGGTGCCCTACTGGGGGATCCGCCAACCCGACGGCCTGTCCTTCCAGATCGTTGTCGAGGAGCCCATTCCGCCATCATCACCCCGCGCGATGATGGAGGACGCAACGCGGCGGCTGGAGATCCGGGTCACGGCGCATCCGGAGCAATGGTTCTGGGTCCATCGACGCTGGAAAGGCGTCGGCTCTCAGTGATCTACCTGAACCGCAGCACGGATCTGGCCAGGCCCAGGTTCTTGAAGGATGATGACCGCGGGTTGCGAGCCCTCGATGGACAGCGTCATCGACAGATCTTCGGCGCCATCCCAGGTGCCGACCGTCTCCCAGGAGGTGACGATGTTGTGGTAGGCCATCGTCAGGCCCGCGTTCTCTCCCGCAGTGATGACGACCTCGTCCTCGGGGATGTAGCGGACAAGTTGCACCTCAAGTGGCTGAGTCAGCGGCACCGCGCCCGCTTCAATACGCAGGCCACTCTCCTCCCGCGCAACGTGGAGTTCCACCGGGGTGGTCGCGTCGGCATGCGCGTGGACCCGTTCCATCACACCCATCGCGTCCCCGCCGACCACGCGATCCAGTCCATTGACGATGATCTGGGGGGTATAAACCATCTGCTCCCCCGCGACCAAGGCATAGGCCTCCTGCCGCTTGGTGTGCCCGGGCGCGGCAAAGCTGTCCGGCCAGCCGATGTAGTCCCAGTAGTCCACATGAAGCGACAGGGCGATCACGCCATCCATCCGGGCCATGTCGGCCAGGATCGCGTCGGCCGGGGGACAGGAGGAACACCCCTGCGATGTGAAGAGTTCAACCACGACGGGAAGCTTTGCTTCGGCAGAGGTCAGGCTGGGTGCCAGGGTCGTCACGAGGGCGAGGCACGTCGCCATTGCTAGTCGCATTAAAGGTCCGCCTGCCCTCTGGGTGGTGTCCTCGGGCTTACGGGAGGGCCCTGCGCCATGCCAATCAATGAATTGAGAGAGCCCTGCGCGCAAGCCCTCTCGGATGCGCCCTGCGGCGAGCGCGCCACGGCCGGGGGGTTTTCCTGTCCGGTGTGCAATGGTATACAAACGTCAGTCAGCGATGCCTATATGACATCCGCCAGCCCAGAAGGATTCGCCCCATGACCATCTCCGTAGGCCACGACAGCGCCGGCGTGCGCCGCACGCTGACCGTCGGCGGCCAGAACTATGCCTACTATTCCCTGCCGGCAGCGGAAGCCGCAGGCCTGGGCACCTTTTCTCGCCTGCCGGCCTCACTCAAGGTTGTGCTCGAGAATCTGCTGCGCTTCGAGGATGGAGGCTTCTCGGTTTCGCTGGACGATATTCGCGCGTTTGGCGACTGGGTCACCAATGGCGGCCGCACCAGCCGCGAGATCAACTACACTCCGGCCCGCGTGCTGATGCAGGACTTCACCGGCGTGCCCGCCGTGGTGGACCTGGCCGCCATGCGCGACGGCATCAAGGGCCTGGGCGGCGACGCGCAGAAGATCAATCCGCTGAACCCCGTGGACCTCGTCATCGACCACTCGGTCATGATCGACGAGTTCGGCAACCCCCGCGCCTTCCAGATGAACGTGGATCGCGAATACGAGCGGAACCTGGAGCGGTACCAGTTTCTCAAGTGGGGTCAGACCGCCTTCAATAACTTCCGCGTCGTGCCGCCCGGCACTGGGATCTGCCATCAGGTCAACCTGGAGTACCTGGCGCAGGTCGTCTGGACCGACAGCGACCAGAACGGGGAAAAGGTCGCTTATCCCGATACCCTCGTGGGCACCGATTCCCATACGACAATGGTGAATGGCGCGGCCGTGCTGGGTTGGGGCGTTGGCGGTATCGAGGCGGAGGCCGCGATGCTGGGCCAGCCCGTCTCGATGCTGATCCCCGAGGTCGTGGGCTTCAAGCTCACCGGCCGCATGACGGAAGGGACGACCGCGACGGACCTCGTGCTCAAGGTCGTACAGATGCTGCGCAAGCACGGCGTGGTCGGCAAGTTCGTGGAGTTCTACGGCGAGGGCCTTGACCACTTGCCGCTCGCCGACCGAGCGACGATCGGAAACATGGCGCCCGAGTACGGCGCGACCTGCGGCTTCTTCCCCATCGACCAGGAAACCCTGCGCTACCTGCACATGACGGGCCGTGACGAGGAGCGGATCGCCCTGGTGGAAGCCTATGCCAAGGAGAACGGCTTCTGGCGCGGCGCGGACTACGAACCGGTCTACTCCTCGACGCTGCACCTCGACATGGGCGACGTGGTGCCCGCGATCTCGGGCCCGAAGCGCCCGCAGGACCATACCCCCCTCGACGAGGCGTCCGACAGCTTCTTCAAGGTGGTGGCCGACTATCGCAAGGGCGCGCCCGCAAAGGAGGAGGTCGTCGTCGCCGGAGAGGACTACACCATCGGCGACGGGTCGGTAGTGATCGCGTCAATCACCTCCTGCACCAACACGTCCAACCCCTATGTCATGATCGGTGCGGGGCTGGTGGCGCGCAAGGCGCGGGCTCTGGGCCTTAACCGCAAGCCCTGGGTCAAGACCTCGCTGGCCCCCGGCTCTCAGGTGGTGTCCGCCTATCTTGAGGCCGCGGGCCTGCAGGAGGACCTCGACGCCATCGGCTTCAACCTTGTGGGTTATGGCTGCACGACCTGCATCGGCAACTCGGGCCCGCTGCAGCCCGAGATTTCCGAAGCCATCCAGTCGAACGACTTGGTCGCTGTGTCAGTGCTGTCCGGCAACCGCAACTTCGAGGGGCGGATCTCGCCGGACGTGCGGGCAAACTACCTCGCCTCGCCGCCACTCGTGGTGATCTATGCCCTGGCGGGTGACATGGATGTCGACATCACCAAGGACCCGATCGCGCAGACGCCGGACGGCAAGGACGTCTTCCTCGCCGATCTGTGGCCAAGCCAAGCCGAGATCGCCGAACTGGTCGAGAGAACAGTCACCCGCGAGGCGTTCCAATCCAAGTACGCCGACGTCTTCAAGGGCGACCACCGTTGGCAGGCGGTCGAGGTCTCGGGCGGGGAAACCTACGACTGGCCCCCGACCTCGACCTACATCCAGAACCCGCCCTACTTCACGGGCATGGGTCGCGAGAAAGGGACGATCGGCAACCTCCTCCAGGCGCGCGTGCTTGCCGTGCTGGGCGACATGGTGACGACCGATCACATTTCGCCCGCAGGCTCCTTCAAGGACACGACCCCCGCCGGACAGTATCTGGTCGAGCGTCAGGTCCCGGTGCGGGAATTCAACTCCTACGGCTCGCGCCGCGGCAACCACGAGGTGATGATGCGCGGCACCTTCGCCAACATCCGCATCCGCAACGAGATGCTGGACGGCGTGGAAGGTGGCTACACGCTTGGGCCCAATGGAGATCAGGTCGCGATCTACGACGCCGCAATGGAATATCAGGCCACCAACACGCCGCTGGTGATCTTCGCCGGTCAGGAATACGGGGCGGGATCGTCACGTGACTGGGCCGCAAAAGGAACGGCGCTTCTTGGCGTCAAGGCCGTGATTGCCGAATCGTTCGAGCGCATCCACCGCTCGAACCTCGTGGGCATGGGCGTAATTCCGTTCGAGTTCACCGAAGGTATGACCCGCAAGGACCTGAACCTGAAGGGAGACGAGAAGGTGTCGATCGGCGGCCTCGACACGGTCACGCCGCGCATGCTGGTTCCTGCAATCATCGAATACGCGGACGGCACCCGCCGCGACCTGACCCTACGCTGCCGGATCGATACGGCCGTGGAGATCGAGTACGTCGAGAATGGCGGCGTCCTGCACTACGTGCTCCGCAATCTGGCGAAGGCTGCCTAGGAGAATAACTTCTAATTGAAACGGGGGGACGCGATGGCGTTCCCCCGCTTTTCATCGGACCGGCATGATCCCGGCCCAACTCCGCCATGGTCGTGCCCGTTCCTGCCGAAAGATGTGCAACCAACGGAGTCACGACATGGTGCTTTCCACCCAACAGCAGATGCTGATCGAGCAGCGATTGCAGAACGACAAGAAGAGCACCGGCGCGACCTATGCGCTGTGGTTCTTCGTAGGCTTCCTGGGTGGGCACCGCTTTTACCTGGGCCGAACCGGCTCCGCCGTCGCTCAACTCGTCCTGACGGTCCTTGGGTGGCTCACGCTCGTCTTGGGCATTGGGCTGGTATTCCTGCTCGCGGTGGGCGTCTGGGTTCTTGTCGACGCCTTTCTGATTCCCGGCATGATCGAGGCTGACACTGCAGCCAAGCGCACCCGGATCAGCATGGATGTCGGCCTGACGACCTCCGCCTGAAGCCATCCGCTGCGGAGGTCAGCCGACCAGCAAGGCGCTGACCTCTGCGACCTTGGCTTCCAGAAGCCCTCGGTCTCCGCGGGTCTCGATGTTCAGGCGCAACAGCGCTTCCGTGTTCGACATGCGCACATTGGCGCGCCAGTCACCCATGTCGATCGACAGCCCATCCAGCCGGTCAACGGACTTGGCCTGTCCGCCATAGGCAGCCTCGAAACGAGCCAGTGCCCCCGCCGGATCAGGGAGCGCAAAGTTGATCTCGCCCGAGGACGGAAACCGGGTGCGCAGGTCATCCACCAGCGCCGAAAGCGGTTCGTGCTGACGGGCCATCAACCCCGCCACAAGGAGCCAGGGGATCATGCCCGAATCGCAGTAGGCAAAGTCTCGAAAATAGTGGTGCGCGGACATTTCCCCGCCGTAGGGCGCGTCGTGCTCGCGCAGCGCCGCCTTGAGGTGGGCATGGCCCGTCCGACACAGGATGGACCGCCCGCCCGCTTCCTCGACTAGGGCCTGGGTGGCCCAGATCACGCGGGGCTCGTGCACGATAGGCGCTCCGGGCTCCTTGGCCAGAAAAGCCCGGGCCAGCAAAGCCACCACATACTCGCCGTCAATGAAGCCGCCGTCTTCGTCGAACAGAAAGCAGCGGTCGAAATCGCCATCCCAGACCACGCCCATGTCGGCCTTAGCCTCGCGCACGGCCGCTTCGGACCTGGCGCGGTTCTCGGGCAGGAGCGGGTTGGGGATCCCGTGCGGAAACGTCGGGTCGGGCTCGTGGTCGAGGCGGACGAACTCGAAGGGTACGGCGCACTCGGCTAGCTGGGCCGCGATGGCGTCGAAGGTTGGCCCTGCGGCGCCGTTGCCGGCATTCACGAGAATTCGAAGGGGCCGCAGGCCTTGGGGATCCAAGTACGAGGCCACATGCGCTGCATAGGCGGGCCTCAGATCGACCCCGGCCCAGGTGCCCCGGCCGCTGGACGAACCGAAGCTGTTGGCCACCACGAGGTCGTGGATCTCGCTCAGGCCTGTGTCCCAGGCAATCGGGCGCGCGCCCTCGCGGACAATCTTCAAACCGTTCCAGTCGATGGGATTGTGCGACGCCGTCACCATGAGGCCGCCATCGGCGCCCGTGTGCGCCGTCCCGAAATAGACCTCCTCGGTTCCGCAAAGGCCAAGGTCGAGCACGTTGGTGCCCTCGTCACGCAACCCCTCGATCAACGCGGCCTGCAGGGCGGGGCTCGATGGGCGCACGTCACGGCCCACAACGACGGTTTCTGCCCGCGTCACCTGGGCGTAGGCCCGACCGATCCGGTGCATCAGACCTTCGTCCAAGTCGGATCCCAAGCGGCCCCGGATGTCATAGCTCTTGAAGCAGGCGAGTCGGGTCATTCGATCCTTTCGGCCTCGGCCAAGGCCGGGCGCAGTCGCGTTTCCAGAAGGTCAGGCGTCACCGGGTTCGCCATCCGAGCCACGATGGTGCCGTCGCCCGCGACCACAAAGGTCTCGGGCACGCCATAGACCCCCCAGTTCACCGCAGTCCGGCCATCAGGGTCCTGTCCAGTGGCCTCATAGGGATTTCCCAGCTCTTCCAGGAAGGCGGTCGAATGAGCCGGATCATCCTTGTAGGCAATGCCATAGATCGGGATGCCTTCGTCGGCCAGCACCTTGAGGTTCGGGTGCTCCACCCGACACGGGGCACACCAGGACGCGAAGAAGTTGACGAGCTTCACGTTCCCGTCCGCCAGCACGGCAGGATCGAGACCGGGCAGGCCCGGCAGCGGAGCCTCGGCCAATGCGGGCGCGGGCTGTCCAATGAGGGCCGAGGGCAACTCCTGTCCGCCACCCCGCAGCATCCCAGCGGCGAAGAGGCCGGCCAGCGCCGCAAAGGCCACAGGAGGGATCAGAACTAAAGGAGAGATCCTAGCCATCCCGACCCCGCTCGACTCGTTCGACCTCGGCCTTGAGCCGGCGCCAGCGCTGCCAGCTCAGCCCCGTGATGCCCCCGAGCAGCAGAATCGTCACGCCATATGCAGACAGCACCTCAATGGCGTACTTGCCCAGGTCGGGGATCATGCGGTGATCCTTTGCGCTTGACGTTCGAGCGCGCGGAGGCGACGCAGGCGGATCTCGGTGCCCGTACGCATCAGCACCAGACCCAGGAACAACAGCACGAAGCCCGCGATACAGAACAGCAGCGGAAACCAGTAAACGTCCGAGATGTTCTCTTCCGCATCCATCGACAGGGTCGCCCCCTGATGGAGCCCCTGGTTCCAAAAGTTCACGGCATACCGCGATAGCACGGCAAAGACGGACCCCACGAGGCAAAGCACCGAAGTCAGGTCCGCCGCCTGATCGGGATCGGGGATGGCCTCCCACAACGCGATGTAGCCCAGGTAGAACAGGCCCAGGATCAGAAAGGCCGTCAGCCGGGGGTCCCAGGCCCACCAGGTGCCCCACATCGGCTGCCCCCAGACCGCCCCGGTCCACAGCGCGATCAACGTCATGGTTAGTCCTATCGGAGCGGCGGCCTTGGCGGCCAGCGCGCTTACGTGATGACGGCGGATCAGCCAGACCAGCGACGCCACGAGCATCATGGCCCAAGCGTTGATCGCCATCATGGCCGACGGAACATGGACGTAGATGATCTTGACGGTGGACCCGAAACGGTCCGCCTCGGGGGTCAGGAAGAAGCCCCAGACAAGGCCCACGACAAGGCACACCGCCGTCGCGCCAAAGACCCACGGGATCAGCGGCGTCGTCGTCGCGATGAACTTCTTCGGGTTGGCGTATTCCCAGATCGACATGATCGTTCAATAGTCACTGGGGCGCGGCGTCTCAATGCCCTATCATCGGAGGTTGATCCGCAGCGCCGCCCCTGCGGCGAAGGGCAGCAGGGCAAGGCTACCTGCGGTGATGCCCGCAAGCATCAGGATAGGTGTCCCGGCGGCCAGTCCCTCGGCCCCCCGCCGCGCGGCCTCGGCCCCGAAGATGAGCGTCGGCACATAGAGCGGCAGCACCAAGAGCGACAGCAGCAGCCCGCCCCGCCTCAGACCGACCGTCAGGGCCGCTCCGAACGTGCCGATGACCGAAAGCGCGGGCGTGCCAAGAGCCAAGGTCAGCACCAGCCAGCTGAACGCCGGCCGCTCTAGGTTGAGCAGCACGCCAAGCGGAGCGGCGGCCAGCGTCAGTGGCAGCCCGGTCGTCAGCCAGTGCGCAAAAGCCTTGATGAGAGCAACGGCCTCAAGAGGAAGCGGCGACGTGGCGATCAACGACAGCGCGCCATCCTCGTGATCGAGGGCGAACTGGCGGTCCAGAGACAGCAGCGTCGCCAGCAGCGCTGCTACCCATAGAATGCCGGGACCGATGCGCGACAGGATATCGGCTTCGGGACCTACTGCAAATGGAACCAGCACGGTTACAATGAGGAAGAACGCCAAAGAAAGCCCGAAGCCTCCGCCGGCCCGGATCGCCAGTCGCAGATCGCGGACAAGCAGAGCCTTCATGGCGCATCCCTCGTCGTTGGGGAGGAGGCGCGCCGGCCCCGCCAAGAGATGCTGGCAGCATGTCTCACAGGAATGCCGCGTCCGTGCCCTGCTCGGTCCAGGGGTCGGCCCGGAAGCGGGACAGGTCCAGTTCGGGCGCGTCGAGCCCCAGCGGCACATGGGTGGCGATCACCGCCAGACCACCCGCAGCCAGATGCCGGTCCTTGAGCCAAGCCGCGAAGCGCCCCACCGAAGCGGCATCGAGCGAGACCGTGGGCTCGTCCAACAAAAGCACCGGTCGCCCGATCATGCCAAGACGTGCCAGCCCGAGCCGGCGGGACTGTCCGGCCGAAAGAGTGCCGGCCGGCCGTTCGCGAAGGGGCCGGAGATCGAAGTCGTCCAGGACTGCGTCATCGCGGGCCCGGCCATACAGGTCCGACCAGAACCACAGGTTCTCTTGAACTGAGAGCGTGGCCTTTATGCCGTCGGCGTGGCTCGAATAGGCAGCACTTTCGGGGGGAAGGTCGATACGACCGGCCAAAGGAGGCGCCAGCCCCGCCAACACACGGAGCAGGGTCGTCTTGCCGGCGCCATTCGGTCCCCGGAGGATCAGGGCCGCTCCTGGGGTGACAATGAAGGACAGGTTGTCGAGCACCGGCTCGCCGCCCCGAGCGACGGCCAACCCCTCGACCCGGAGGGTCACACCGGCATCAGCGCAAGGCCGACGCGCCGCCCTTCGGACAGGAGCACGTTGAAGGTGCGGCAGGCGGCGGGGGTGGGCATAGGCTCCAGCGCAACGCCGGCGTCCTCCATCACTGCACGGAAGCCCACAGGGAGGTAGGCCATGTCAGCGCCGGTGCCTATGAAGAGAACGTCGAGCCACGCCCCCTCGCCCAGGATCAGCGCCGTGTCCTCGTAGCCGCCCCAGTTCCTCACGCCCGTATCCGGCAGGATGAGCAGCGGACCCTCGAAGACCTGGCCACCCACGCGGAAGAAGCCCGGTCCGTAGCTGTCGATCGGCAGGGCGTCTGGAAAGCGCATCTCGTCGAACTGCATGGCTCAGGCGTCGATGTCGGCGAACTGGTTGGCCGACGCCTTCTTGATGGCATCGCCACGGGGCAGCCCGATCCAGAGCACGATGTTCTTGGCGACATAAACCGACGAGTAGGTGCCAATGAAGACACCGAAGGTCATCGCGAAGATGAATCCGCGGATCACGTCCCCCCCGAAGATGAGGAGCGGGATCAGCGCCAAGAGCGTGGTTCCCGCAGTGATAAGCGTGCGGCTAAGCGTCTCGTTCACGGACAGGTTCATCACCTCCCGCAGCGGCATGGATTTGTACTTGAGCAGGTTCTCCCTCAGCCGGTCGAACACCACCACCGTGTCGTTTACCGAATAGCCCAGGATGGTCAGCAGCGCCGCCACGATGGTCAGGTCGAACTTGAGCTGGAACAGGGAGAACACCCCCGCCGTCACGACCACGTCATGCACCAGCGCGACGATAGTCCCGACCGAGTACTGCCACTCGAAGCGCATCCAGATATAGAGCCCGATCCCGAGGCAGGCTGCCGCGATGGACAGGAACGCTGTACGGACGAGTTCGCCCGAAACCTTCGGGCCGACGGACTCAACCGAAGGAAAGGTGATGGCCGGGTCCACGGCACGGAGCGCGGTCTCGACCACCTCGATCGTTTCGGGGGTCACCGCCTCCACGCCCTCCTGGGCCGCGATGCGGACCTGTGCCACGTGCTGGTCTTCCCGGAAGGTCGGATCGAAGACCTCGGTGATTGTCACGTCGCCCAAGCCCAGGCCGGACAGGGCGTCACGATAGATCCCCACATCGACGGGACTGGTCGATTCGGTGCGGATGGTGGTGCCGCCCTTGAAATCGATTCCGAAGTTGAACCCCATTGTCGCGATCAGGACGAGGGAGGCCACCATGAGGAAACCGGAGAGCCCGAAGGTGATCCACTGGAGGCGGAAGAAGTCGATGTTCGTCTTCTCGGGGGCGAGTCGCAGGCGCCATGCCATAGTCTGGTCCTCACACGGTGATGGTCTTGGGCCTGGTCCGCGCGAACCAGAGGGAGATGAGGACACGCGACACGTAGACACCCGTGATCATGGTCGTGACCACGCCGATCGCCAGCGTTACGGCAAATCCGCGGATCGTCCCCGTCCCCACGAAGAACATGATCGCTGCGATGATGAAGGTCGTCACGTTGGCGTCGAGGATGGCCGAGAAGGCCTTGCCAAAGCCTTCCTGGACCGCCTTGACCGGCGATGCGCCGCGACGCAACTCCTCGCGCATGCGTTCGTAGATCAGCACGTTCGCGTCCACGGCCTGCCCCATCGTCAGCACGATGCCGGCGATGCCGGGCAAGGTCAGCGTGGCGCCCAGCAGCGACAGGAGCGCAAAGATCATGACGATGTTGATGGCAAGGGCCACCACGGCGATCACGCCGAAGATGCCGTAGGACGCAATCATGAACAAGACCACCAGCACGGCGGCGGCATAGGCCGCGGTCTTGCCGGCGTTGATGGAGTCCTCGCCCAGTTCGGGGCCGATCGTCCGCTCTTCCAGGAAGGTCAGTTCGGCCGGCAACGCGCCTGCGCGAAGCAGAATGGCGAGGTTGGTCGATTCCTCGGGCGTGAACTGGCCGGTGATGATGCCGTTGCCGCCGGGAATGGCGCTCTGGATCACCGGGGCCGAGATCACCTCATTGTCGAGGACGATGGCGAAGGGCTCACCGATATGGGCCGACGTGTACTCGCCGAAGGCCAGTGCGCCCTGGGCATTGAACCGGAAGCTCACCGCCGGACGGCCATTCTGGTCGAAGGTCGGCTGGGAGTCGGTCAGTTCCTCGCCCGTTACCACGGCCGCGCGGTCCAGGATGTAGAAGGCGCCGGGCTCGTCGAGCGAGGGCACGAGGATGTTCCCCGGACCGGGATCGGCATTCTCGTTGGTGGTGCGCTGCACCACAGGGTTGAAGGTGAGCTGCGCCGTGGTCCCGATGATGTCCTTGACCTCCTGGGCGGAGCCCACGCCGGGCACCTGCACGAGGATGCGATCGGCCCCTTGCCGCAGGATGGTCGGCTCTCGCGTGCCGACCTCGTCGATACGGCGACGCACGATCTCCAGGGCTTGGCGCACCGTGCGGTCGTCGGTCGCCGTCCGTTCGGCTTCGGACAGATTGACGATCAGGATATCGTTCTGCGCTCGGACCTCGATGTCCGAAGCCCCACCACCGGTCACGGTCGCGACCGGCTGCGCCAGACCACGAACGATCTCCAGCGCGCGGGCGGCCCGGTCCGGGTTCGAAATGCGGATGTGCAGCTCGGCCGGCGGCCCCTCCTCGCGGGTCACGAAGCCTACGGTGTCGCGTTCGGCCGCAAGGGCGTCGCGGATGGTGGGCCATAGCGAGTCCATGCGCGAAGCGTAGACGTCGGCGACCTGCACCTCGGCCAGGAGATGCGCGCCGCCCCGCAGATCAAGACCCAGGTTGATCAGTCCCGACGGAAGCCAGGAGGGCCACTGCCCGGCCTGCGCCTCGAGTTCGGTGGTGCTAAGGCCGGTTTCGATGGAAGCACGGGCGTCGTTGGCCTGCTCCACGCGAGAGTAGAACAGGTTAGGCAGGGCGAGGAGAATAGCCCCGGCGGTCACCAGGGCCACCAGCAGCCTCTGCCAGAGAGGGATGAAGATCATGTCAGGCTTTCGCCGGCTCGGTCTTGCTGAGCACGCTTTGTACGGTGGTGCGGAGGACGCGGACGTTGACGCCAGGGGCGATCTCGACCTCGAGCTCGCCGACCTCCTCCTTGACCTTGGTGACCCGTCCGATGAGCCCGCCCGAGGTGACAACCTGGTCGCCCCGGCGCAGCGCGGCCACCATGGCCTGATGATCCTTGAGCTTCTTCTGCTGCGGACGGATCAGCAGGAAGTACATGATCAGGAAGACGAGGATCAGCGGAACAAGGGAAGCGATGCCTTCCATGACGGTCCTTTGAGTGGCGCAGGGGATAGGGCCCCCGGAAAAGTCGCGGCACCATAGGGGCGGCCCCCCCGCTTGTCCACCGCACCAAGCTGTGAGGGTCGGGTGGTGCGCCAGCAAGACGCGCGTGCAGCCATTGCCGCGCCACCACTTCCCCCCTGGGACGCGATCCGGCATAGGGATCGCGTTCAACCCAGGGGACAAGACCCATGCACGACATCCGCGCCATCCGAGAGAACCCGGCCGCCTTCGACGCCGCGCTGTCCCGGCGCGGGCTGTCTCCGATCTCGCCCATCGTGCTCGCCATCGACGAGGCGCGGCGCGCCCGCATCACCGAAGCAGAGACGGCGCAGGCCGAGCAGAACCGCGCCTCCAAGGAGGTCGGGGCGGCCAAGGCGCGAGGCGACGAGCCCGAATTCGAGCGGCTTCGGGCGCTGGTGGCCGAAAAGAAGGCCGAGATCGCCCGGCTGACCGAGGACGCCAAGGCCAAGGACAAGGAACTGGAGACCCTGCTCCTTCAGGTTCCGAACCTGCCCTACGCCGATGTGCCCGACGGCCAGGACGAGGGCGACAATGTCGAAATCCGCCGCTGGGGTAACCCGCGTAACTTCTCGTTCCAGCCCTTGGAGCATTACGAGATTCCCGCCGCCAAGGCCGGCATGGACTTCGAAACGGCGGCCAAGCTGTCGGGCACACGCTTCGTGGTCCTGTCGGGCGCGATGGCCCGGCTCCAGCGGGCGCTCGCGCAGTTCATGCTGGACCTCCACATCGAGGAGCATGGACTAACGGAGACCTGGACGCCGGTCCTCGTGAAGTCCGACATGATGCTCGGGACCGGGCAGCTTCCCAAGTTTGGCGAGGACTCCTACCAGACCACCAACGGCTGGTGGCTCGTGCCCACGGCCGAGGTGCCCCTGACGAACATCGTGAACGGCGATACGGTCGACGAGGCCAGCTTGCCCCGCCGCTACGTGGCGCACACCCAGTGCTTCCGCTCCGAGGCGGGAAGCGCGGGCCGCGACACCTCGGGCATGCTCCGCCAGCACCAGTTCGAGAAAGTCGAGATGGTGTCGATCACCCGCCCCGAGGACTCGGACGCCGAACACGTCCGCATGACCCGTTGTGCCGAGACGGTGCTGGAGCGGTTGGGCCTGCCCTATCGCACGGTCGTGCTTTGCGCGGGCGACATGGGTTCCGGAGCGCGGCGGACGCATGACCTAGAGGTCTGGCTGCCTGGCCAGAACAAGTACCGCGAGATCAGCTCGGTCTCGACCTGCGGCGACTATCAGGCGCGGCGCATGAACGCGCGCTTCAAGCCCGCCGATGGGGGCAAGCCGCAGTTCGTCCATACCCTGAACGGCTCGGGCCTCGCGGTCGGGCGCACTCTGATCGCCGTGATCGAAAACGGGCAAGAGGAGGACGGTTCCGTGACCCTGCCCGAGGCTCTCCGGCCCTATCTTCGCGGGGCGACGCAGGTCACCTCCATAGGCGAACTGGCCTGAGACGCTGCGGGGTTGTGAATCCCCGCCTTGCATTCACGCACCGAGACGCATGATATCAGGATCATGCGTCCCCTGCCCCTTCTTGTCCTTATTGTCACCCTAGCCTTCGCGGCGATGGGCTACCTCGTTCCCTTCGATGGCTACGATTCGGGTCAGGTCCCGATCCCGCAGGTCGATCCGCCTATCCAACCGGCAGGATGGGCCTTCTCGATCTGGGGGCTGATCTATGCCTGGCTTGCCGTATCGGGGATCTATGGCCTTTGGCGGCGGGCCGACGACCCGGATTGGGACCGCGTGCGAAGCCCTCTGCTGGCCAGCTTGATGCTGGGCACGGGCTGGCTATTCATTGCCAGCACCTCGGCGGTCTGGGCAACAGTCGTGATCTTCCTCATGGCTGGCGCGGCGGTGTCAGCGCTGCTGGGCGCTCCGGCCCGTGATCGCTGGCTGCTGCAGGCGCCTGTCGCGCTCTATGCCGGCTGGCTCACGGCAGCGTCCTTCGTGTCCTTGGGGAGCACGATGGCAGGTTGGGGCGTGCTGACGGGGCCGCTCGGTTGGGCATTCATCGGCCTCCCGCTCGCTCTGGTGACCGCGATGGCCGTCCAAGCCGACCGGCCCCGCGCGCCGGAGTACGGGATCGCGGTGGCCTGGGCGCTGTTCGGGATCGCGGTCAAGAACGGAATGGAACGGCCGGGAGTGACGCTGCTCGCGGTGGCCGGGATCGCGTCGGTGCTGACCGTGGCTTGGGCTGGCCGTCGAACCGCCTAGGCGTCACGCCCCTTCAGATGCTTGGTGAGCGATGTCACCCGAGCTACCTTGCGCCCCTTGAACGGGTTCTTCTCGCTCCGGTCGCGCAGCATCAGGCGGATGGGCGTGCCGTTCAGGTCGAAGGCTGAGCGCAAGCCGTTGACGAGATAGCGTTCGTAGCTCGCGGGGACTTCCTCGGGCAATGAGGTCATGACCACGAAGGCGGGGGGCCGGGTCTTTACCTGGGTCATGTAGCGCATCTTGATCCGCCGCCC
The DNA here is from genome assembly GCF_006152115.1 of Rubellimicrobium rubrum. Classification (GTDB taxonomy): domain Bacteria; phylum Pseudomonadota; class Alphaproteobacteria; order Rhodobacterales; family Rhodobacteraceae; genus Rubellimicrobium; species Rubellimicrobium rubrum. Next base: position 134,603 of record NZ_VDFU01000001.1, read on the forward strand.
GCCCGGGGCCGGGGGCGGGTGAGCCTCGGTCATGCCCATGAGCCAGCGATTGAGTTGCGCGGTCGAGACACGGCGGTTCCAGACCTCGTGTGCCTTCACGACGGCCTCGTGCAGCCGGTCTAGCCCGCGGCCCGTGATGGCGCTGACGGTGACGAGAGGAGCGCCACGAAGCTGCGGCAGCAACCGCTCGAACGCTTCCTTGAGGGCCTGAAGCCGTGCTTCCCGGTCCGTGGCAAGATCCCATTTGTTGACAGCAATGACGACCGCCCGTCCTTCGCGTTCGGCAAGGTCGGCAATCCGAAGATCCTGCTGCTCGAAGGGGATGTCGACATCAAGGAGCACGACCACCACCTCGGCAAAGCGCACCGCCCGCAAACCGTCGGACACAGACAGCTTCTCCAGCTTATCCTGAACCTTGGCGCGCTTGCGCATGCCAGCCGTGTCGAAGATGCGGACGGGGGTTCCCTCCCAGGAGGTCGGGATGGAGATCGCGTCTCGCGTGATCCCCGCCTCGGGTCCGGTCAGCAACCGCTCCTCGCCGAGGATGCGGTTGATCAGCGTGCTCTTGCCCGCGTTAGGGCGGCCCACCACAGCGATCTGGAGCGGACGTTTCTCGGTCGGACGCCAATCCTCGGCGGGCTCGTCCTCGTCGTCCTCGGTTTCCTCGCCGGACCAGCCCAGATCCACATCGGTCTCTGGAGCCTCCTCGGCGGTCTCGGCGTCACGGGCCGCAAAGGCATCGGCGAGCGGCATCAGAGTGCTGAGCAGGTCCTCCATGCCTTCCCCATGCTCGCCCGACATACGGATCGGCTCGCCCAGTCCGAGGGAGAACGCTTCAAGCCAGCCCGATTCGCCCGCCCTGCCCTCGGCCTTGTTGGCGGCCAGGATAACGTGAGCGTTCTTGCGGCGCAGGATGTCGGCAAAGATCTGGTCAGTTGGCGTGACCCCCTGGCGAGCGTCGATCATGAACAGGCAGATATCGGCTTGCTCCACCGCCCGTTCCGTCAGCCGTCGCATCCGGCCTTGGAGCGAATCGTCCGTCGCTTCCTCAAGGCCCGCGCTGTCGATCACGGTGAAGCGAAGCGGCCCTAGCTTGGCCTGGCCTTCGCGAAGGTCGCGCGTGACCCCGGGCTGGTCGTCCACCAACGCGAGCTTTCGGCCCACGAGCCTGTTGAACAGAGTGGACTTGCCCACATTGGGCCGTCCCACGATCGCAAGGGTAAAGGTCATGCGCCCTGGTCTTTCGTTCTGGCGCGCATCGGCCGAAACCCGCGACGCAGTTTTCGGAATGCAGCCCTATCGGAAGGCGTTCAGACGCCCGTCCTCGGTCACGATGTAGAGCGTGGAACCAGCAACGACAGGGGCCGAAGACGCCCCCGCAGGCAGCGCCACATCGCCCAGGGCGGCGCCGGTCGCAGGATCGAACTGCCGCAGGACGCCATCCGTGGTGGAAACGATGAGCCGCCCGCCGGCAAGAGTGGGACCATGAAATCCGGTCGCGCCCCTGCGGCGCTCCTCACGCGGGAGGGTGATGCGCCAGATCACCGCGCCGCTGGCCGCTTCCACGCGAAGGAGTTGGCCCAGGTCGTTGATCAGGAACACCGAGTCTCCGGCAGGCCAGACGGGACCGGCTGCGCCTTCGGGGATGGACCACAGGGTTTCCCCGTTCTCCGCGTTCAGGGCGGCCAAGCGGCCCGAGTAGTTGCCGACATAGACACTCGAGCCGACGAGTACCGGGTCGCCGCCGATGTCCGTCGCCGCGTAGGCTGCCGCCGCCCCTTCACGGGCGCCTGCGATGACGCTCGTCCAGCGCACGAGCCCACCCTCGGGGAACACGCCGCGCACCTCACCCGAGGGGTGCGGGATGATGACGCTGTCGCTTCGAACTGCGGCCCCCGCACCCCCGGCCCAAGTGGCTGTCGAAGGTAGGCCCTGCACTTGCCAACGGATACGGCCGGTCGCGGCATCCAGCGCCCAAGCGCGGCTGTCGCGCCCCACAAGGACGACAAGATCGCCGAGGATCGTCGGGGACGATGAGCCCGGCGCGTCCAGGTCCTGCGCCCAGCGGGGCGTCCCGGTCGCTGCGTCAAGCGCAATCAGCCGCCCGTAGCCGGTGCTCACGTAGACGGCCGCGCCATCCGTCGAGAGCCCCCCGCCCGAGGCATCGGACCGGTCATCGCCTGCAGGGACGACGCTGCGGGTCCAGAGCAGGCCACCGTTGGTCGCGAAGGCACTGACCGTGGCCCGGGCGTCCAGCGTGAAGATACGGCCGCCGGCGACCACCGGTTCGGCCGTGATGCGTGCACCCCGGCTGTCTCCTTCGCCGATGCCCACCGAGAAGACACGGGTCAGGGTGCCCGGCAGCGCCGGGTGACCGGGATTGTGGTCGGGCCCGCCGTTGCGGTGGGTCCAGTCGGCATTCACCGTCTGGGGTGGCAAGGCAATGCCGCGCGCGGCCGCGACCGGCAGCACGTTGTCGAACGTCCCATCACGAAGCGGAAGGCGTTCGCCGGTCAGGATGACCTCGGGCGGCCCACCACAACCCGCAAGCGCGACCACCCCGATCAGAGTGAGCCCCAGGAAGCCCCTACGCATCATCTATTCTCCAGCCGGAACCGGCACCTCTGCCAGCGACGCATCCGCCTCTTCGGGCGGGACGCCAAGCGCAGTCAGCAGCGCATCGACCCGCGCGCGTTGGGTCGGCCCCACGCCCGCATCGTCACGAAGCCCTTGCAGCAGAGTCACAGCCTCGTCCCGGCGATCGTTTGCGAGGTGGACGAGGGCCAGTTGCTCCTGCGCCAGCAGCGCATAGGGCGCACCTGGCGCGGCCAGCGCCTGGAGGGCGAGCGGGTCGGCCGATGCGCCCTGCGCCATGAGCGCCTTGAGAGCCGCAAGGTCACGATAGACTTGCGGGATCGTCGAAACGCCTGCGACCGTGTTCAGGGTTGCGATGGCGGCATCGGCCTCGCCGGCCGACTGCTGCTCGGCCGCAAGGAGGAGTGCAGTCACCACGCCTTCCTGACCGGCGCGAGGAAGGTCCGACAGCGCGGCAAGCCGTGCGACGTCGTCCTCCGTCTCGAGAGCGGTCAGCACGGCCTCCCCCCGAAGCTCGGCCTCGGCCTCGGTCTGGGAGCGGCTCCATTCGACCCAGGCAGCACCGCCGACGATGGCCAGCACGACCACGCCGATGATCCAGCCCCAACGCCGGAACCAAAGGTTCAGCCGCTCGCGGCGGACCGCTTCGGTCACCTCGTCGATAAAGCTTTCATTGGTGTTGGTCACACCGGACCTCCCCATGCCTCAAGCGCTAGGGGCGCGCCTGGGGCGGTCCCGAAGTCCCGCCTGTCATAGCGCGGGATCGCAGGGGCTGCCAAGACCCCCCCAGGGCATCGATCATTCGCCTGCCGCCATGGCAGGCGCGGACATCCGACGCAGCACCGCAAGCCCGATCCCGAGAGCAAGGACCGAGCAGAGCGCAATGGCCGCCACCATGGGAAGCGGTGTTCCGTTGAAGAACGGCCCGAGCAGCGTGACCAGGAGCCCGCCCGTCACCATCTGAAGCGTCCCGCCGAGGGAGGAGGCCAGTCCGGCGATGTCGCCATGCTCCTCCAGCGCCATCACGAAGGTCGCGGGCATGACGAGGCCCAGGAATGCATTCGCGACGAACAGGAACCCCATCAGCACAGGCAAGGTGCCGAAGCCTGCTAGCGTCACGGCCAGAAGGGCCAGCGAACTGACCGCAAAGCCGATCAGGGCCATGCGCATGCTGAACAGCAGCCCAAGCCGTTGCCCAAGCGGTGCTGCCGCCTGGCTTGCGGCGAAGAAGCCCAAGGCGTTAAGAGCGAAGGCCAGCGAGAAGCCAGTGGGCGAAAGGCCGAAGTGCTCGGTGTAGACGAACGAGGCCGATGCGATGAACACGAAGAAGCTACCGAAGCCGAAGGCGCCGACAAAGGTCAGCCCCATGAACACCGGATCCCCGACCAGCACCCGGCAACCTGAGGCCATGGATCTGAAGTTGACCGGCACACGATCCTTGCGGGCGAGCGTCTCGGTCAAGCCGAACAGCGTGACCATCAGGCTCATCGCCGCGACTGCTACCAAAACGCCGAAGATCAGCCGCCATCCACCGAAGGCCAGCACCACCGACCCGGCCAAGGGCGCCAGCATCGGCGATATGGCGATTACCAGCATCACGAGCGCCATGAGCCGCGTGGCCTCAATGCCCGTGTAACGGTCGCGCACGATTGCGCGGGGCACGACGCCCACCGCCGCCCCCCCGATCCCCTGCACGAACCGGGCGGCGACCAGCCAGCCCAAGGTCGGTGCCAAAGCGCAGCCCACGCTTCCCACGGCAAAGAGACTGATGCCCAGGATGAGGGGGAGCTTGCGGCCATACGCGTCGGCCATGGGCCCCCAGATGAACTGGCTTACCCCGAAGGCCAGGAAGTACATGGTGATGGTAAGCTGGACCTGAGTCTCGGTCACGCCCAGGTCTGCCCCGATCTCCGGCAGCGCCGGGAGGTACATGTCTATCGAGAACGGACCGATGGCCGACAGAAGGCCGAGAACCAATGCAGTTCGGAATAGGGACGAGTGCATGAAATGCCTCCCTGACAGTAGCGTGAACATATCGTGAACTATGGCCGACTCAGTACGGCGTCGTGATCTCTCTGGCAAGCCGGAACTGACGCTAAGGTCAAGTCTTGGCGGAACACCGCAGTCGGCGAACCCTCCCGCGTCCAGGCGCAGCTAGTCCGGCCAGCAACGAAGGCGAGAGGGACTGATCAAGCAGCCAGATCTTCGTCCAGCGACTGACGCGACCAGAGCTCTGCGTAACGACCGCCTCGGGCAAGGAGCGCCTCGTGGGTGCCCTCCTCTACAAGCCGTCCATCCTCCAGCACCACGATCCGGTCGGCATCGGCAACCGTGGACAGGCGGTGCGCGATGACAATGACGCTGCGGCCACGTCCCATGGCGTTCAGCTCGCCCTGGATGTCGGATTCCGTCGCAGTGTCGAGCGCGGAGGTTGCTTCATCGAGGATCAGGATCGGCGGGTCCTTGAGCAGCGTGCGCGCGATACCTACGCGCTGCTTCTCGCCGCCCGACAGCTTCAGCCCCCGTTCACCCACCTGGGTGTCGTACCCCAAAGGAAGGCCGGCGATGAAGTCGTGAATATGGGCGGCCCGCGCCGCGGCCTCGACCTCGGCCTGGGTAGCGTCGTTCCGACCATAGGCGATGTTGTAGCCGATAGTGTCGTTGAACAGCACCGTGTCTTGGGGGACAACCCCGATCCGGGCGTGGAGCGACTCCTGCGTGACGTCGCGCAGATCTTGGCCATCGATGCGGATCGCGCCACCAGTGACGTCGTAGAAACGGAACAGGAGCCGGCCGATGGTGCTCTTGCCCGCGCCGGTCGAACCGACGATGGCGACCCTTTGCCCTGGCGGGACGCGGAAGCTCAATCCTTTGAGGATGGGCCTCTCGGGGTCGTAGCCGAATTTCACCTGATCGAAGATGATCTCGCCCCCGGATACCTCGAGTGATCTCGCGCCCGGCTTGTCAGTGACCTCGGCCGGCTGCTCCAGGAGGTTGAACATCTCGTCCATGTCCACGAGGGCCTGCCGGATCTCGCGGTACATCACGCCCAGGAAGTTCAGAGGGGTCATGATCTGGATCAGGTAGGCGTTGACCATCACGAAGTCGCCAGTGCTGAGCTGCCCGGCCTGCACCCCGCGCGCTGCCATGAGCATCACGACGATCAGGCCGATGTTCATCAGCAGCCCCTGGCCGAAGTTCAGGAACGCCAGCGAGTTGTTGGTCTTGACGGCGGCTTCGGCATAGCCGCCCATGGCTTCGTCATAGCGGCGCGCCTCGCGATCCTCGGCGTTAAAATACTTGACTGTCTCGTAGTTGAGGAGTGAATCGATCGCCTTCTGGTTGGCGCTCGTGTCGAGGTCGTTCATCTCCTTGCGGATCTTCACCCGCCACTCGGTGACGGCGAAGGTGAACCAGACATAAAGGATGATCGTCAACGCCACGACCAGCAGGTACCAGGCGTCGAACAGCCACCACAACATCGCGCCGGTGAGCAGCAACTCCAGCACCAGCGGCCCGAGCGAGAACAACATCAGGCGCAGGATGAAATCCACGCCCTTCACGCCCCGCTCGATGATGCGGCTCAGGCCGCCGGTCTTGCGGGTGATGTGATAGCGCAAGGAAAGAGCGTGAATGTGCCGGAAGGTTTCCAGCGCGATCAGTTGCAGCGCCCGCTGCCCCACCCGCGCGAACACCACGTCCCGCAACTGCTGGAACCCGGTGCTCAGGATCCGGGCCATGCCATAGGCCAGCGTCAGGCCGATCACCCCCAGCGCCATCGCCCCGCCCGGAACGGTCCCCGCCGCTTCAAGGGAATCGACAGCCCAGCCATAGATCACCGGCGTCAGCACGGTGATGATCTTGGCCACGATCAGCAGCAGCAGCGAGCCCACGACCCGCCGCTTCACCCAGCCCTCCCCGCTTGGCCAAAGATAAGGGGCCGTTCGCTTCACGGTGCGCCAGTTCGTGGCACGGTCGGCGCGAAGGGCAGAGTCGGTCGGGAAAAGGCGGCGCATGGCTGGTCCTGGCTGTGCAGCAGAGGAGCCTAGCGCGACTCTCGGGTCTTGGCGAGTGGCCCTTCCCTAGCCGGACAGGCAGGCATGGGCAGGACGCGTATCAGAGCTGGCCCCCGGTCGGCAAAACGAAGACCTGTCCGGGATAAATCAGGTCAGGATCGCGGATGCGGTCGCGATTGGCTTCGAAAACACGGACATACATCATCGGCTCGCCGTAGCGCTCGCGGGCGATGGCCCAGAGCGTGTTGCCCGGCTGGACCGTGCGGACCCGGATGGCCTGGTCTGCTCCAGTCGTGCCGTGCGTCCCGGACAGGGCGGCGATCCCGTCGCGCTCCTCCCGCTGGAAGGGCGTTTCGATGCGGCTCACCACCTCGCCCGAAGGGTCCACCTGATCGACCCTGAGCGTGTAAAGCCCTGGGGCCGTCCCGTCGAGATGCGCGCTCCACCGGCCATCGGGCTGGATGGCGCTTTCGGACACCGCTTCGTTGTCGAGGTAGAGCCGGACGGAACCGCCTCCGGTGCCACGGCCGGAGATCGTCACTTCACCAGTGCCGTCGTAAGCAATGGCATCAAGGGCGACGGTGTCCAGAATCTCGGCATCCGCGCCGGGCGGCAAGGCGGGCTGCAGCAGCCTCACGCCTTCGGCGTCCGACAAGAGGACGGGGGGCTGGCCCTCTTGCTCCGCTGCCGGAACGGTTGGATCAGCCATCGCGGACGAGATGTCCCCCTCAACTGGTGGCTCGTCGATGGCCGGTGCATCACCGGTCTCCTCTTCCGAAGGACCGGACCCAGACGGCGGGGGCATGGCCGGGGTGGGCCCGGATTGTGCCACAGCGTCCGCCTCTGGCTCCTGCTGCGGGCCAGCAGGCAACGCCGGACGGGCGGGCTCAACGGCGGCTGCCCTCGCCTGAGGCGGCGCGGCAAGGATCACGGTTTCCTGCGACTCCGTGCCGGCCCCGTCTCGCAACGAAAGGACCAACGGCCCATCGGACGGCGGCAGATTGAGGAATGCCACGAAACGCCCATCCTCGTCGGCGGTGGCCTGGGCCGTGGTCGTCTCGCCGGTCATGATGTCGATCACGGCTCCCGGCCGGGCTTGCCCCGCGACAAGGCCGCTGCCATCGGGCGCGACACGGACCGTGTCGAAGCTGGGACCACGCGTCGGGGTCGTCAGCTCGGACTCGGGGGGCGCGGACGGCGTTGCGGGAGCGGCAGGAGAAGCCATGACGGTCGATGGCGTCCCTTCACCGTCGGAAGGAAGTATGCGGGGCAGGATCATGACCACACCGCCGCTGACCGCACAGGCCCCGGCCAGGGTCACGAGAGCCACGCGAACGGCGTTCCCGTCGACCACGGCAAAGTCCTCCTAGTTTGATCGGGGCCGACCCCCGATTGGATTGATCATAACACTCCTTTAGATAGCGTCAAAATTTCATGCACGGAGCGAAGGTTTGGCTGCATCCATCTGTGTCTATTGCGGCTCGCGCGATGGCCGCGATCCCGCCCACGCCCTGGCGGCCGAAGCTGCCGGACGCATGATCGCCGCGAATGGCTGGGATCTCGTCTATGGGGCGGGCGACGTGGGGCTCATGGGCCGGGTTGCCCGGGCGCATCAGGCAGTTGGTGGGCGGGCGCTGGGCGTCATCCCTGACCACCTCTTCCCGCGCGAGGTGGCCAAGCGCGATCTTGACCGCCTGGTGGTCACCGAGACCATGCACGAACGCAAGAAGGTCATGTTCATGAACGCCGACGCGATCGTGGTCCTGCCGGGGGGCGCCGGGTCGCTGGACGAGTTCTTCGAGGTGCTGACGTGGCGGCAGATCGGCCTGCACGCCAAGCCGATCTTCCTTCTGAACACGGGCGGCTACTGGGAGCCGCTCCGCGCCCTGCTGGATCATGTAGTGGCCGAGGGCTTTGCCGACCAGTCGTTGCAGACCTTCGCCACCTTTGTCGCCGACGTGGACGCCCTGGAGGGCGCCCTTCGCGGGGCGCTGGCCTAGGCGCCGGCCAGTTCCTGGCTCACTATACGCTCAATCTGGTCCACGGGATGCCCGGTCAGGGTCTTGTGGACCTCGGCCACCACGCGGTCGGTGACCTCCTTGTGCAGCTTGTTCCGCAGGGTCCCGATGTGGTTCGGCCCGGCCACGAGCACGAGCTTGTCGAACTTGCCCTGGTGGGCCGACTTGTAGAGCTGCTCCGCCAGATCATCCACGAAGCGGTGCTCGTCCGAGCGGTGGGTGTCGGATGTCGATCCCGTGGCGGGCTCGGTCCGCCTCACGCCACGCGCGACGTTCTCGTCCGGGACCTCGGCGTTCTCCTCCTTGCGGACGATCCGGAGATTGGGGTCCTGCCCGTCCGTGATGTTCTCGAAGATCATGGCCTTGGTGCCGTCGATGACCAGGACCCAGGTGCCGTTCTCAAGCTGCATCTCGCTTCCCTCCGTTAGGCGGGAAGGAAACCGGTCGGGGCGTGGCCCGGTTCCGAAATGCGACGGCCCGGCAGTTCCCCGCCGGCCCGTCGTCATGCCGCGAGCGGCCGCCTTACATGCGCGAGGCGACATTCTCCCAGTTGACCAAGTTGTCGAGGAAGTTGGTCAGATAGGCCGGACGCTTGTTGCGGAAGTCGATGTAGTAGGAGTGCTCCCACACGTCACAGCCTAGGAGAGCGGTCTGCCCAACGCAGAGCGGGTTCACCCCGTTCTCGGTCTTGGTGATCTTGAGGCTGCCGTCCGTGTCCTTGACCAGCCACACCCAGCCCGAGCCGAACTGGCCCACACCCTGCGTGTTGAACTGCGTCTTGAAGTCCTGGACCGAGCCGAAGGCCTCGGTGATCGCGCGCTCCACCTCTCCGGGGATGCGGCTCTCGCCGGGGGTCATCATCTGCCAGAACTCGTTGTGGTTCCACAGCTGGCTGATGTTGTTGAAGATCCCGTTCTGGGCCACGGCGCCGGGCTGGTAGGTGCCCGTGATGATCTCCTCGAGCGACTTGTTCTCCCACTCGGTCCCGGCAATCAGCTTGTTGCCGTTGTCCACATAGGCCTTGTGGTGCAGGTCGTGGTGGAACTCGAGGGTTTCGCGGGACATGCCCTTCGCTTCAAGCGCATCGTGGGGATAGGGCAGGTCGGGAAGGCTGAAGGCCATGGCGCGGCTCCTTGTTGTTCGGGCGCCGAAACGGCGCGCGACATAACAAGGCGCACGGAGCCGTGAGGTCAAGGGCCGGGGAGCGTAGCCCGAAATACGCCAGCGCCCAAGCGGCGCCATCCAACGCAGATGGCCCTCGCGGCCGCTTGCCAGCGGACGGCGAGGGCCGGCCCGGTCATCGCCGGGCCTGAAGGGCCGGGATCGCCGGCCGGATCAGTGCTCTGTCTGAGTAAGATATTTGTATCAAACTTAGCAGGAATCTGCAACGGCGCAGAGTAACCGCTCGGCCAGAAATGGCCGATCCGGTCCTACTCTGGCTGGTGTCAAAAGTGACCCACGGCTCCGTCGGCTGCCGATTGCCGGAGCAGGGCAACAGCATAATCCGCCACGGATCGGAAGCAGATCACCCGAGCGCCTTCGCCTTCCAGCCAGAAGGCGGCAGCAAGCTGGCCGAGGCGGCTGCGCCGGAACAGGCCGGGCCCGAAGACGTCCGGATGCAAGTCGGCGGGAGACAGCTTGGCCAGCACCTCGCGGGCGTCGGGGCCTTCGATACGAACGCAGACCCGCATATCGGATACGTCGGTCACTAGGTGATGCAGCCCCGCCAGGTCCGTCGCGAGCCGATCCACTGCCAGCGCCACCTCGCTCCGTGGCACGAAGATCAGCAGCTCGTCGGGCGACATCCAGGCCACCCCCCGCTGGGAGGTTCCTTCGATGCGAAGGCGTTCGGGGAACGCCGTCCCGGTCAGGCCCACCACGGCCGCCCGCACCCGCTCATCGCCGTGGTCGCCACGTAGGCCGATCATGCCCAGCGGCTCGGCCAAGGTCACCGCGTCAGCCATTCAGCTTGTCTCCCGCCTTGTCGTAAAGGACCGGGTCGACGATCCGGGCCTCGATGGGCTGGCCGCCCTTGTTCGACACCTGCACCACCTGCCCCATGCGCTCGGGGCCGTTCTCGATCAAAGCCATGGCGATGCCGCGATCCAGGGTGGCCGAGAAGTAGGTCGAGGTGACCCGGCCCTCGGCGTTGCGCTGGCCGTTCGCGTTCTCCCCATGCCCGAGGACATAGGCCCCCTCGGGCAACACGGATCGGTTGAGAGGCTCAAGGCCAACTAGCTTCCAGCGATGCCCGCCGGCCATGTGGGACCGCTCCTGCGCGCGCTTGCCCAGGAAATCAGGCTTCTTCTTGGAAACGGCCCAGCCAAGGTTCAGGTCCTGCGGAATGACGGTGCCGTCCGTCTCCTCGCCGATCATGATGTAACCCTTTTCGGCCCGCAGCACGTGCATGGCCTCAGTGCCATAGGGCGTGATGCCCCATTCGGTCCCGGCCTGCATCAGCGCCTCCCAGAGCGCGAGGCCCTGGTTGGCCGGCACTGCGACCTCGAAGGACAACTCGCCCGAAAAACTGATGCGGTGCACGCGCGCGTCGAACCCGCCGAGCTTGCCTTCGGCGAAGGCCATGAAGGGCAGCGCCTCCCTGGACAGGTCCATTCCGCCCAGCTTGGATAGCACGTCCCGCGCGCGCGGCCCGGCAACGGCGATCTGCGCCCACTGCTCGGTCAGGTTGGCGACATAGACCTTCCAATCGTGCCATTCCGTCTGGAGCCAGTCCTCCATATGGGCGTGGATGCGATCCGCGCCCCCGGTGGTCGTGTGGCAAAGCCAGCTATCCTCAGACAGCCGGATGACCACGCCGTCGTCGGACAGGAACCCGTTCTCGGTACACATCAGGCCGTAGCGGCACTTGCCCACGGGAAGGCTGCTCATGACGTTGGTGTACATCATGTCAAGGAAGCGGCCTGCGTCCGGTCCCTTCACAACGATCTTGCCAAGGGTCGAGGCGTCGAGGAGCCCCACCCCGTTCCTTACAGCCAGCACCTCGCGATTCATCGCGGCGTGGACATGCTCGCCGGGACGGATGTAAGCGAAGGGACGCCGCCACAGACCCACCGGTTCCCAAGTCGCGCCGTGGCGCTGATGCCATTCATGGATGGCAGTCCGGCGGACAGGCTGGAACAGGTGCTCCTTGGCGACGCCCCCGATCGTACCCAGCGTCAGCGGCGTGTAAGGCGGACGGAACGTCGTCGTCCCCACCTGCGGGATCGGCACATGCAGGGCGTTCGACAGCACCGCGAGCCCATTAATGTTCGACAGCTTGCCCTGATCGGTCGCCATGCCAAGTGTCGTGTAGCGCTTGGCGTGCTCAACTGACTGGAAGCCCTCGCGGGCGGCCAGTTCCACGTCCGACACCTTCACGTCGTTCTGGAAGTCGAGCCACATCTTGCGCTTGAGCGCCGTCTTGGCGCCTTGAGGCATGATCCAGACGGGCAGGAACGGCCCCTCCTCCGCGTCGTGCGCGAGGATCTCCGGTGCGTCGGCACCCACCGCCGCCGCCCCGGCCCGAGCGCCAGAGCCGATCACGGCAGCCGTCCTCAGTTCGCCCACGACCGATCCGGCCGGCAGGACGATGGGGGATCCGTTATGGTTGCGGGGCGGCCGCTTGGGATCGGGGAGGAACATCGCCCGGTCGTCGTCCCAGGACAGTCCGCCGCCGCAATGCGACCACAGGTGGACGGATGGCGTCCAACCACCGGACATGGCAACGGCGTCGCAGAAGATCTCCTCGATCGGGGAGCCTTCACCGGACAGGGCGCAAAGCTTCACGCCGGATACCCTGCGGCGTCCGGTGACCTTGGCGATCCCTCGCCCGGCCTCGATCCGGATGCCCAGATCACGCGCCTGCCGTACCAACTCGCCGTCCGGACGCGGCCGGGCGTCCACGATGGCAGGCACGATCAGCCCGGCGCGGTGGATCGCCAGCGCCGTGCGATAGGCGTCGTCGTTGTTGGTCACGACCACGACACGGTCGCCGATGCTGACGCCCCAGTTCACAAGATAGTCCCGCATGGCCGAGGCCAGCATGACGCCGGGCACGTCATTGCCGGCGAAGGCGAGCGGCCGTTCGATAGCCCCATTCGCCGCGATGACCTTGCCGGCCCGGATGCGCCACAGCCGCTGACGCGGCCCCGCCCCTTCCAACTGCTCGGCGGCCAGGACGTAGCCGTGGTCGAATACGCCGCTCACCTGCGCGTTCAGCCGCAGGCGGACGTTGGGCATGGACCGCAACGCACGGACTGTCCGGTCAACCCAGTGAGAGGCGGGCGTGCCGTCGATCTCGGGCTCATCGATGACGGCCCGGCCGCCCCAGCAGGGGCTCTGCTCCATCAGCAGCACACGCTGACCTGACTGCGCGGCAGCCCATGCCGCAGAAAGGCCGGCCACGCCGCCGCCCGCGATCAGCACGTCCACATGGACGTTGAAATGCTCGTAGGTGTCGGGGTCGCGCCCCTGCGGCACCCGCCCCAAGCCCGCCGACTTGCGGATGACCGGTTCGTAGACATGTTTCCAGAAGGCGCGCGGCCACATGAAGGTCTTGTAGTAGAAGCCGGCCGGGAGGAACCGGCCCAGCGCGTCGTTCAGCACGCCCACGTCGATGTCGAGGCTCGGGAAGCGGTTCTGGCTCAGCGCCGTCATTCCGTCCTTGAGCGGCGTCACCGTCGCCCGATGGTTGGGCTCCACTCGATCACCGGCCCCGAGGTTCACGAGGCCATTCGGCTCCTCGTGGCCCGAGGCGACGAAGCCACGCGGGCGGTGGTACTTGAAGCTGCGCCCCACCAGCATCTGGCCGTTGGCCAGCAGCGCCGAAGCCAGCGTGTCGCCCTCGTACCCCTGGTACGGGTGTCCGTCGAAGGAAAAGCGGAGCGGGCGCGAACGGTCGATCAGCCGTCCGCCGCGATGCAGACGCGTGCTCATTCCACAGCCTCCGGTTCGCCCGGAACGCCGGGCTCGAATCCCCAGCCGGGTCGCTCCACGCCGGCACGACGGCGGATCTCGTCCGTGGGGGTGGCCAGACTGGCCGGATAGGTTCCGAAGACCTGCATCGTGACGGTGTCACGGGCAGCCAGGAACCACTTGCCGCAGCCAAAGGCATGGCGCCAGCGCTCGAGGTGCGGGCCCTTGGGGTTCTGCCGGTGGAACAGATAACCTTCGAACTCCTCCTCCGAGGAGCCTGGGCCGTGACGCTTCAGATGCGCCTCGCCGCCGGGCAAAAGCTCGGTCTCGTCGGCTTGGACCCCACAATGGGGACAGGTGAGGGTCAGCACGTTGCCTCCTCGGGATGTGCGGAAACAAGGAAAGGCCGCGTCCCTTGCGGGAGGCGGCCCGACTGCCCCCGAAGGGACAGCATGACGACGGGGCGGCGCGGCGCGCCACCCCGAGAGAAAGTCAGCCCGGCCTTACTGGTCGGCGGGGTCGGCGGTGCCGGTCGGCGGCGCGGACTCGCCTTCGGTCGGAGAGGCTTCTGTCGGCGCGGTCTCGGTGACTCCGCCGGTGTCGCTGGTCTCGTCCGAGCCTGTCGCGGCGTCGGCGGCAGTGTCGGCGGCAGCATCGGCGGCATCGGTGGCGCCAGCCGCAGCATCGCCAGCTGTATCGGCCGCACCCGTGGCGGCATCGCCCACTGCGTCGGCGGCACCGGTCGCGGCGTCGCCAGCAGCATCGGCCGCACCCGTGGCAGCGTCGCCCACCGCGTCGGCGGCACCGGTCGCGGCGTCGCCAGCAGCATCGGCTGCGCCTGTCGCAGCAGCTCCTGCAGCAGCCCCTGTGGTTGCGGCAGCACCGGTCGCAGCATCGGTGGCCGCTTCGCCAGCGGTGTCGGTCGCGCCTTCAGCTGCCGTGCCTTCGACAGTTTCCTCAGTGGCGGTGACGCCTGTCGCGTCCTCGCCGGTTGTTGCGACCGTGTTGTCGCCGGCCGACATGAACCACCACAGCAGCAGCAGAACCACGACGATCGCGCCGATGATGAAGGCGATCGTGCTGCCCGAGCTGCGCGGCGGCGGCGTTGGAGTGTAGTGCGGATCGGACATGGACGTTGCTCCGTGGATGCGTCTTGCGACGCCCCAACGAGACCTCCTCGCGGCCGGTTCCCGAAGTCGTGAAGATTATCGGTCAATGCGCGACCCCGGCCGCAACGCTTTCGTCGATGAACCGCCCCTCGCGGAAGCGTTCGAGCCCGAACGATGCTGCCAACGGACCCGGCTCCCCCTTGGCCACCAACTCGGCCATGGCCCAGCCCGATCCGGGGATGGCCTTGAACCCGCCGGTGCCCCAGCCGCAGTTGATGAAGCAGTTGTCCAGCGGCGTCCGGCTGATGATGGGGGACCGGTCACCCGTCATGTCCACGATGCCGCCCCACTGCCGCAGCATCTTGAGCCGCGAGATGATGGGAAAGGTTTCGATCAATGCGCGGACCGTTTCCTCGATGTGGTGGAAGGACCCGCGCTGCGTATAGGCGTTGTAGCCGTCCGTGCCGCCGCCGATCACCATCTCGCCCTTGTCGGACTGGCTCATGTAGCCGTGGACGGTGTTGGCCATGACGACGACGTCCATGCAGGGCTTGATCGGCTCGGACACCAGGGCCTGCAGGGGCATCGATTCGATGGGCATTCGGAAGCCCCCCATCTCGGCCAGCACCGAGGAATGCCCGGCGACGACGATGGCCAGTTTGTCGCAGCCGATCGCGCCCTTGCTGGTCTCCACACCAGACACCTTGCCGTTCGCGGTCAGGACGCCCTTCACCTCGCACTGCTCGATGATGTCCATGCCCATGTCGGCGCAGGCGCGGGCATAGCCCCAGGCCACGGCGTCGTGCCGCGCCGTGCCGCCCCTGGCCTGCCACAAGGCGCCCAGCACCGGATAGCGCGGCCCCTCGATGTGGATGATGGGACACAATTCCTTGACGCGGGCGGGCGAGATGAACTCCGTCTCCACGCCCTGCAACGCGTTGGCCTCGGCGGTTCGCTTGTAGCCGCGGACCTCGTGCTGGGTCTGGGCCAGCATCATGACGCCGCGCGGCGAGAACATGACGTTGTAGTTCAGCTCCTGGCTCAGCGTCTCGTAAAGGCTGCGCGACTTCTCGTAGATCGCGGCCGAGGGATCCTGGAGGTAGTTCGACCGGATGATCGTCGTATTCCGCCCGGTGTTGCCGCCGCCCAGCCAGCCCTTTTCGATGACCGCGACGTTGCGAATGCCGAAGTTCTTGCCGAGGTAATAGGCCGTGGCGAGCCCGTGCCCGCCGGCCCCTACCACCACGACGTCGTATCGCGACTTGGGCGCGGGCGAGGTCCAGGCGCGATCCCAGCCGGAATGGTGCCGAAGCCCTTCACGTGCGAGGGCGAAGACGGAATAGCGACGCATCGAAGACTCACCCCCTTGGCGCCCGGGCGGGCCACGGGCTTCTCCTACTAAACCGGGCGAGCCGGGGGAAGCGGCGGCGCTGCGGCACAAAGCCTCGCGAATGCGACCTTCCGCGTCGGTCGCGCGCCCTCTAGAACGGCGCAACGCCATGGGGGCGCGGGAGACCGGGAAGTGCTGTTCTGGATCATCGCCGGGATGCTGTCCGTGGCTGTCGCAGCCCTTCTTGCGCGACCCCTGCTGGCTCCTGCGGCCCCCGGCGCCGAGACGTCGCCGGAGCAGGCCATCTACCGCGACCAGTTGGCCGAGGTGGATCGCGACCTCGCCCGCGGCGTCATTCGCCCCGAGGAAGCCGAGCGCGCCCGCACCGAGATCGCTCGCCGGCTCCTGGCGGCGGACCGGGCAGGCCCCGCGCGTTTGCGCGAGGCGCCACGCAGCGCAGCGCTGGCCGCCGTCGTGGCGATCGGGCTGTTCGCCGTGATGGGAAGCCTTCTCGTCTACAGCGTGCTGGGTCAGCCCGGTGCCTCCGACCTGCCTCGGGCCGCTCGGGTGGCCGAAGCGACCAGAGCCCTCGAGACCCGGCCGTCCCAGGCCGAGGCCGAAGCGCGCTTCGCGGAACTGGCTCCCGCTGCCGTGCCCCAGGTCCCGGCCGAGGAGCTGGCCCTTATCGAGGAGCTTCGCCGCGTGGTCCCGACCCGGCCCGACGAGCCCGAAGGCTGGGCGCTGCTCGCCCGGAACGAGGCACGGATCGGCAACTTCGCGGCCGCAGCCCAGGCCCAGCAGAACCTGGTGCACCTTCGGGGCGACTCGGCCACAGCCGAGGACGTGGCGACGCTGGTCGATTACCTCGTCGAAGCGACAGGCGGGATCTTCGTCTCGCCCGAAGCGGAAGCCGCCCTGGACCGCCTCGCTGCGATCGACCCTCAAAGCATGGTGCTCCGCTACTATGCGGGGCTGCTTTACGCGAGCACGGGGCGGCCGGACCTCGCCTTCCCATTATGGCGGGCCGTGGTCGAGAACGGGCCGCCCGACGACTTCCGCCGCTTCCGCGCCGAAGCACAGATCGAACAGATGGCCTGGCTCGCGGGGGTGGACTACACCCTGCCCGCTCCCTCCGGCCCATCATCCGACGATATGGCCGCGGCTGCGGACATGGACCCCGAGGCGCAGCAGCAGATGATCCAAGGCATGGTCCAGGGGCTCCGCGAACGCCTGACGGCCGAAGGCGGCCCGGTCGAAGAATGGGTGCGGCTCGTCACCTCGCTCGCGGTCCTGGGCGACGAGGCCGGTGCGCGCGACGCGCTGACGGAAGCCCGCCTGGCCTTTGAGGGTGACTCGGCCGCTTTGGTGGCGCTGGACGCGGCCGCAGGCCAGGCGGGGCTGGCCCCATGATCCTTCCCGATGCGGAAGGGTTCCTGGCCGCACTCCCCCGACACGGCGCCATCGCAGGGCTCGACTTGGGCACAGTGACCATAGGCGTCGCCGTGTCGGACCTGCGCCGCCGCGTGGCAACCCCGACCGAGACGGTCCGGCGCAAGAAGTTCACCCTGGATGCCGCCCGGCTTCTGGAGATCGCAGCCGCGCGCGATCTCAGGGGACTTGTCCTGGGCCTGCCGATGAACATGGACGGCAGCGAAGGGCCGCGCGCCCAGAGCACCCGTGCCTTTGCTCGTAACCTGGAGCGGCTGACCGACCTGCCCATCACCTTCTGGGACGAACGGCTGAGCACGGTCGCAGCCGAACGGGCGCTGATCGAGGCGGATACGTCCCGAAAACGTCGTGCCGAGATCATCGACCATGTGGCGGCAGGGTTCATCCTGCAGGGGATGCTCGACCGGTTGGCCTATCTGGAGAATCGCGATGGATGATGTCTGGGCCCGCGCGGAGCCGCAGAGCCCCTGCAAGAAGGTCTGCGTGATCCATCCGGACTCGGGGCTCTGCGTTGGCTGCCTGCGCACCCGGAGCGAGATCGCGGCCTGGCCCAGCCTGTCACCCGAAGGCCGCGACGCCGTCTTGACCGAACTTCCTGCCCGCGAGGGGCTGCTCGTGCGGCGACGCGGCGGGCGCGCGGCACGGGTCGGCGGCTAGCGACGCCCAATTCTACGGGGTTTTGTGCCCTGGCGCCCGGTCACCTTGACGGCGCAGGTGCCGTGGCCGCATGGTTGCCACCGTCCGCGCAGCCGGTTACGCGGCGCGGCGACCTCATTCGGCCCTGAAGGGCCCTGGACGCCTCGGAGACGGGCTCATGCTGCTGCTGATCGACAACTACGACAGCTTCACCTACAACCTCGTCCATTACCTGGGCGAACTGGGCGCCGAGGTGGTCGTGCGCCGCAACGATGCGCTGGACGTCCAGCAAGCGATGGGCCTGCGTCCCGACGGCATCGTGCTGTCTCCTGGCCCCTGCGATCCCGCACAGGCCGGGATCTGCCTTCCCCTGATCGCCGCCGCCGCCGAGACGCGCACGCCGCTTCTGGGGGTGTGCCTGGGCCATCAGGCCATTGGCGAAGCCATGGGCGGGCGCGTGGTCCGCTGCCATGAAATCGTACATGGCAAGATGGGCACCATCCATCACAACGGCACCGGCGTATTCCGGGGTCTCCCTTCCCCCTTCCAGGCCACCCGCTATCACTCCCTGATCGTGGAGCGCGAGACGCTGCCCAAGAGCCTGGAGGTCACCGCTTGGCTTGAGGACGGAACCATCATGGGCCTGCGCCATCGGACACTCCCCATCGAAGGCGTGCAGTTCCATCCCGAGAGCATCGCCTCCGAACATGGCCACGCCATGCTGCGCAATTTCCTGGACACCCTGCCGGTGACCGCATGAGCGACGCCCTCAAGCCGCTCATCGCGGCGGCGGCCGAGCGTTCCCTTTCCTCTGAGGAGGCCGAGCGGGCGTTCTCGATCCTGTTCGAGGGAGACGCCACACCTGCGCAGGTCGGCGGTTTCCTGATGACACTCCGTACCCGCGGCGAGACGGTCGAGGAGATCGCCGCGGCCGCAAGCCAGATGCGCGCGCGGTGCCATCGTGTCCGTGCGCCCGAGGGGGCCATCGACATCGTCGGCACCGGGGGGGACGGCAAGGGCACCCTGAACATCTCCACCGCGACCGCCTTCGTCGTCGCTGGCGCCGGAGTGCCGGTGGCAAAGCACGGAAACCGCAACCTTTCGTCCAAATCGGGGGCGGCGGATGCCCTGACGCAGATGGGCATCAACGTCATGGTGGGCCCCGCCGTGGTCGAAAAGGCGCTTTTTGAGGCCGGGATCGGGTTCATGATGGCGCCCATGCATCATCCGGCCATGAAGCACGTCATGCCCGCGCGGACCGAGCTTGGCACGCGGACGATCTTCAACATCTTGGGACCGCTCACCAATCCGGCGGGGGTCGCTCGGCAGCTGACCGGCACCTATGCGAACCATCTGTTGCGACCGATGGCGGAAACGCTGGGACGGCTCGGCTCGGAGAGGGCCTGGCTCGTCCACGGCAGTGACGGAACGGACGAGTTGTCGATCGCGGGACCGTCTCGGGTAGCCGATCTGAACCATGGCGCCGTCACGGAATACGAGATCCATCCCGAGGATGCGGGACTGACCCCTCATCCCTTCGAGGCGATCCTGGGCGGCACGCCCGAGCACAACGCGGCTGCCTTCCGCGCGCTTCTGGACGGCGCCCCCGGCGCCTACCGCGATGCGGTTCTGCTCAACGCCGCCGCTGCGCTGGTCGTCGCCGGCCATGCCGCGAGCTTGCCAAAAGGGGTGGAATTCGCGCGCGAGAGCATCGACAGCGGTGAGGCCAAGCGTCGGGTAGAGCGACTGGCGGCCGTGAGCCCGCTTTCCGCCTGAACGGCAGGACAGACAGGACCGTGGGACCGAACTCCGGGTTCGGTGCGTTGGGCCGCTGACCCCGTACCGGAGCCCACAATGGCCAGCCAACCCGATCTTTTCGCGCCCGCTACCTCGGCGGTGGAGGGGCAGTCCCCGGTCCCCCAAGCCTGGGAAGACCTGCCGTTCTTCGCCGACGACTGGCCTCGGATCTCCGACGCATTGTCCCGCGAAACCCGACCGGTGCTGCCAGCGCACGAACGTCGCTTTTACGCGCTGTCCCTGTGTCCGCCCGAAGCGGTCAAGGTCGTGATCCTGGGACAGGATCCCTACCCGACCCCCGGGCACGCCATGGGGCTCGCGTTTTCGGTGAACCCGGATGTGCGACCCCTACCCAAGTCGCTGGCCAACATCTTTCGCGAACTGAAGGATGACACCGGAGACAGCCTGCCCAACGGCGACCTGTCCGGATGGGCGCGTCAAGGGGTGCTTCTGCTCAACACGCATCTTTCGGTGCCAGCGGGCGTCATCGGGGGCCACGCCAAGCTTGGGTGGGAGCGGCTAACCGGGCAGGTCCTCGCGCGCGTGTCCGGTCGGCCAACCGCCTTCGTCCTTTGGGGCAAGCCCGCGCAAGGGATGGCACGGCACATTCAGCCGGACGGTCACCTGATCCTGGAAAGCGCCCATCCGTCGCCGCTGTCCGCCTCGCGCGGGTTTTTTGGCTCGCGCCCCTTCGGTCAGGTGAACGCCTGGCTCGCAGCCCATGGCGCGAGCCCGATCGATTGGGGCGCCCCGGCCTGAGACTCCATAGCCCCAAGCCTAGGGCTTTCGTCCGCCCTGCGCTTTTCAAGGCAGCAAGCCGCCGCTATGTGTCGGGCATGGACACTCTCGAGCGCATAAAAGCCTACAAGCTGGAGGAGATCGCCGCTCGTAAGGCCGCGACACCCTTGGCCGATCTCGAAGTCGAGGCGCGGGGCGCTCCGGCCCCTCGCGGTTTCGCCAAGGCGCTGAGTGAGGCCGCCCGCAAGGGCTATGGGCTCATCGCCGAAATCAAGAAGGCATCCCCTTCCAAGGGGCTGATCCGCGCGGACTTCGACCCCCCGGCCTTGGCCAAGGCCTATGCCGACGGCGGCGCGGCCTGCCTGTCGGTGCTGACAGACGGGCCGTCGTTCCAGGGCGCGGACTCGTATCTGGTCGCCGCTCGGGCGGCCGTGACCTTGCCGGTGCTGCGCAAGGACTTCCTCTACGATACTTGGCAGGTCACCGAGTCGCGCAGCCTTGGGGCCGACTGCATCCTTCTGATCATGGCAAGCCTGTCCGATACCCAGGCCGCCGAACTGGAGGCTGCGGCCCGGGACTGGGGCATGGATGTCCTGATCGAGGTTCACGACCAAGAGGAGCTGGAACGGGCCTCGCTACTCAAGTCGCCCCTGATCGGCATCAACAACCGCGATCTCAAGACCTTCCAGGTGTCCCTGGACGTGACGCGCAAGCTGGCGCGCCTTGTTCCCGCCGACCGGCTCATCGTGGCTGAAAGCGGGCTTTCCACCCCTCAAGATCTCGCGGACTTGGCGCGCTATGGTGCCCGGGCCTTCCTTGTGGGTGAAAGCCTGATGCGTGAGGAAGATGTTGCCGCAGCAACCCGCAGGCTGCTCGCCACGCCCATGTCCGCGGCGGGGGGCCTGTGAGCCTCACTCATTTCGGGGAGGATGGGGCCGCCCGGATGGTGGACGTCTCGGGCAAGTCCGAGACCCATCGGGTCGCGGTGGCGGAGGGCACTTTGACGATGCAGGCCGCCACGCTGGCCCTGGTCAAGGAAGGCCGAGTCGGAAAGGGCGATGCTCTGGGCGTGGCTCGGATCGCGGGGATCATGGGGGCCAAGCGGACTTCGGACCTTATCCCCCTTTGCCATCCCTTGCCGCTGGCCCAGGTCGCCCTCGATCTTGATCCCGACGATGCCTTGCCCGGCGTCCGCATCACGGCAACGGTCCGGACGACGGGTCGCACCGGCGTGGAGATGGAAGCGCTCACCGCCGTCTCAGTCGCGGCGCTGACGCTTTACGACATGCTCAAGGCGGCCGACAGAGCCATGGTGATCAGCGCGGTCCGTGTCCGCCTCAAGGAGGGCGGCAAGTCCGGCCGTTACGAGGCGCCATGATTTCGGTCGCCGAGGCGCTCGACCGGCTGTTCGCCTTGGTTCCGCCTCCTCAACAGGAAGAGGTGCCGCTCGTCCAGGCACACGGGCGCGTTCTTCTCCGCCCTGTGACGGCCCGGCGGAGCCAGCCTCCGTTTGCTGCCTCGGCGATGGACGGCTTTGCCCTGCGACGCGCGGATGCCAGTCCCGGAGCCCGGCTTCGCATCATAGGCGAGTCCGCCGCCGGCCACCGGTTTACTGGCCACATCAACCCAGGCGAGGCCACCCGCATCCTGACTGGCGCGCCGCTGCCCGACGGGGCCGACGCCGTGGTGATCCAGGAGGAGGTGACGCGCGAGGGCGACAGCATCGTCCTGTCCCCCACGGCCGTCGCTGCCCATGTCCGCCCCGAGGGCAACGACTTCGTTGCGGGAGCGACTCTTGCCGCGCCGCGCCTGCTGTTCCCCATGGATCTGGCGCTGATCGCGTCGTTCGGTCAGGCCAGCGCCGTCGTCGCGCGCCGTCCCGAAGTAGCGATTCTGTCCACCGGCGATGAACTCGTGATGCCAGGCGGGATGCCCAGCCCCGACCAGATCTTCGCCGCCAATGCCTTTGGCCTCCATGCTTTGCTGCGGGGCGCAGGTGCGCGGCCCCGCCTTCTTCCGGTCGCAGGCGACACGCCGGGAGCGTTGAGGCAAGCGCTCGCTCTCGCCGAAGATGCGGACTTGATCGTCACCATTGGCGGCGCGTCGGTCGGCGATCACGACCTTATCGCTCCGGTCGTGACGGGCATGGGCGCATCGCTTGACTTCCATCGGGTTGCCATGCGGCCGGGTAAGCCGCTTCTGGCAGGGCGGATGCCCCATGGTGCGGTGCTGCTGGGGCTGCCAGGGAACCCGGTGTCGGCCCTTGTGTGCGGAGTAATTTTTTTGCTCCCCGTCATCCGCGCGATGCAGGGCCTTCCCGCTGCGCCCGCCCCGCGGGTACGTCGTCCCTTGGCGCGTCCCCTTGCAGCAGGCGGCCCGCGCGAGCACTACATGCGGGCCCGGCATGGTCCGGACGGCTCGGTCGAGGTGATGGACCGGCAGGACTCGTCGCTGCTCACGGTCTTGGCCGAAGCGGATTCTCTTGTGGTCCAAGTCGCCGGAGCACGACCTTTGCAGGTCGGCGACATGGCTGACGTCGTTCTTTTGCGCGGAACG
The DNA here is from genome assembly GCF_006152115.1 of Rubellimicrobium rubrum. GTDB lineage: Bacteria > Pseudomonadota > Alphaproteobacteria > Rhodobacterales > Rhodobacteraceae > Rubellimicrobium > Rubellimicrobium rubrum. The sequence continues at coordinate 157,761 of NZ_VDFU01000001.1, forward strand.
ACTTGACACAAAACGAGAACGACCCCAGAACATAGAGACATCGCGCGTGGGGAACCGGACATGCTGACCAAGAAACAACTCGATCTGCTCGAGTTCATCGACCGGCGTGTGCAACGCGACGGCGTTCCCCCGTCCTTCGACGAGATGAAGGAAGCGCTCGACCTCCGGTCGAAGTCCGGCATCCATCGCCTGATCACTGCCCTTGAGGAGAGGGGCTTCATTCGCCGCCTGCCGCATCGCGCTCGCGCCCTCGAAATCGTGCGCATGCCCGATGCTTTGGCGGAACGGTCAGGCCGGACGGGCTTCACGCCTCGGGTGATCCCGGGCGACCGGCCCAGCGCCGCTGCGCCTCGTGGCTCCCTGCCGGCCGACAGTGGGGGCTCGCGTGAGGTGCCCTTGATGGGCCGCATCGCCGCCGGTGTTCCGATCGCTGCCATCAGCGAGGTCGCGCGCCAGGTAGCCGTGCCTCAGGTCATGCTTTCGCCGGGTGGACATTACGCGTTGGAGGTCCGGGGGGACTCGATGCGCGACGCCGGGATCAACGACGGCGATGTGGTCGTGATCCGCGAAGCGACGACTGCCGACACGGGGGACATCGTCGTAGCCCTTGTGGACGGTCAGGAAGCAACCCTGAAGCGCTTCCGCCGTCAGAACGGGATGATCGCTCTCGAGGCCGCGAACCCGGCCTATGAGACACGCGTCTATCCTGACGATCGCGTAAAGGTGCAGGGCCGCCTCGTTGGCCTGATCCGCACCTACTGAGCGTCCGGTCCAGAGCCCAAGGGCTCTGGCCAGTTTCCATGAAGCCCTCGGGTGGGGGAAAAGGATGGAACAAATGGTGAACCAGACAAATCATCGTCTCGTGGAAGACAATCCTGGAGAGAATGGGCCCGCTTGGCGGTCCATCGGCTCGCTGACCAGCGCTTGGGTCGCCCGGATTGAGGCGGAGCGGGAGAAGGACGCGCTGCTGGACGCGCACGCCTTCGTTCCCACGGCGTGGGCGGCCGAGTAGGCGGCCTACTTACGGCCTTCTCTCCGGTCCGGAGGACCCTGCCTCCAGCGGTCGTGCTGTGCCTCGCCTATGCAGGCGTGGCGACCATGGGCTTCAGCCGACCAGCAGGGACTCGGCTCCGTCGATCCAGACCGGTGTGCCGGTGATGTGGCGAGCGCGATCGGATAGAAGGAACGCCACGAGTTCGGCGACCTCGTCGGCTGTCCCCGGCTCTCCATCGGTCAGCGGGATCTCGCCTTCGGGATACTCGACCGGCTCCTCGGCGACCTCCTGGCTTCGGTGGGTGGTGCTCTGATCGATCGCCGTTTCTATGGCGCCGGGGCAGACGACGTTTACCCGGATGCGGAACTTGGCCAGCTCCAGCGCTAGCATCTGGGTCATCGCGACCTGCGCAGCCTTGGTGCTGCTATACGCGGTCGCTCCGGCATTCGAGAAGATCCGCGTCCCGTTCACAGAGGCGGTGATGACCACAGCCCCTCCTCCAGCTTTCTTGAGGTGCGGAACCCCATAATGCAGGGTGAGGTAGGTGCCGCGAAGGTTGGTGGCGATGGTGCGGTCCCATTCCTCGGGCGTGATCTCGTCGATGGGGGCCCAGACTCCGTTGATCCCGGCGTTGGCGAACAGGTAGTCCAGCCGCCCGAACTGCTGGACCAGGGCTGCGGTGGCGGCTTCCATGTCCCGCTCCGACGCCACATCGGCGATAAGAGGGAACGCCGTCCCACCTGTTCGGGCGACCTCTGACACGACCTCATCCACCTTGTCCTTGCCGTGTCCCAACACCCCTACCAAGCAACCCTCTGAAGCCAACCGCAAGACGGTCGCGCGTCCGATCCCGGAGCTTCCCCCGGTCACCAAAGCGACTTTACCCTCGAATTCCATCCGTTTCTCCCGATGCGAGCCGGCCACGACCTCGATGCTGCGGACCGGTCGGACCGGTCAGGTCCGTGGCCGCGCGGATCGTGGCGATCCGATCTCCAACACCGAACCGATCGCAAGGTTCGGCGAGCCGTGGGATTTTAGTTCCAATCGCGCTGGCTGCTGCTGACACGCGTCCCGACCCGCTGCCACCTGCGCCTGTCGGATTAGCCGGCTGTGACCGCAGCAGCGATCCTCTCGGCCGCGCGCTCGAGGTCCGGACCTGTCAGCGGACCGACATCGACCGTCTGGAGCACCGCGACCGGATGGCGCGAGCGGCTGCGCCGATAAGCGGGGTCGTAGTGGTCCGTCATCAGCGCGGCGGCCAGTTCGTCGAACCGTCCATCCCGCAGGAGCGCGACCCAGCGGTCCACGGTGGCACGCCCTCTCAGCGGGACCAGTTGATGCAGCAACGGCTCGAGCCGGTCGCGGTCGAATGCGAGGTCGGAATAGGCTTGGGCGAGATAACGGGCGCGACCATCGAGGGTGGCCGTGATCTCGATGCGGGGGGCGGCCTGCATCGCCGACCAGAGCGCTGGCGGAAGCGAGAGGGCCCCCACCTTGCTGCTTTCCGCCTCGGCCAGCACGGGACGCGCGGGATCGAGCGCCGCGAGCTGGGCCACCAAGGCCGTCTCGAAAGCCTTTTGCCCCGGCTGGCCGCCGGGCTGACCGCCGAGCAGCGACCCGCGGTGCCGTGCCAGCCCTTCCAGGTCCAGAACCTGCACGCCGAGCTTGGCCAGTCGGTGCAGCAACTCGGTCTTGGCGGTCCCGGTCAGCCCATCGAGCAGGATCAGACGGTGCGGCAGGGTTTCCTCGTAAAGGGTCCGCTGCACGAGCCTGCGCCAGCTGCGATAGCCGCCCTCCACCTGCTCGGCCCGCCAGCCAATCTGTCCCAGGATCGTCGTGAAGCTGCCCGAGCGCTGGCCCCCGCGCCAGCAGTAGACCAAGGGCCGCCAGGATCCGCCCTTGTCGGCCAGCGGCCCTTCGATATGGGCGGCGGCATTGCGGGCGACCAGCGCGGCGCCAAGCTTGCGGGCCCGGAACGGGCTGTCCTGGACATAGATCGTGCCGACCCGGGCCCGCTCGTCATCCGACAACACCGGCAGGGACACCGCTCCGGGAACGTGATCCTCGGCGTATTCGGAAGGGCTGCGCACATCGATCACGGCGTCGAAGCCATGGGCGAGGAACTCCGAAACAGATGCAAAGGCACGGGGCATGGGGGCTCCTATCGTGGCCTAGGGGAACACGGAAGGGCCGGACCAGCCCACCCAACCGACGCCAGCGGCCTTAGCGCACCCGAAGCCGTGGTTCGGCTGCGGTGGAGGCGATTGAACCGATCACCGAAGCACCTTCGAAGCCATGGCGGAGGAAGACCGCCAGCACCTCGTCCACGCAGGACGGCGCGCAAGAGACCAGCAGCCCGCCGCTGGTCTGCGGATCGGACAGGAGGGCCCGGTCCTCGGCGGCAAAGCCGTCCGGCAGAGCCACCTCGGCGCCATAGCTGGCCCAATTGCGGCCCGAGGCCCCGGTGACGAACCCTGCCCCGGCCAAGGCACGAACCTCGTTAAGCAAGGGGACCTTGGACCAGTCGAGCCCTACGTCGCATCCCGAGCCACGCGCCATCTCGAGCGCGTGCCCCGCCAGCCCGAAGCCGGTCACGTCCGTCATCGCATGGACGCCGGGCAGACGGGCCAGATCAGGGCCGGGGGTGTTGAGCCGGGTGGTCATGTCGATCATCCGCGCGTAGCCGTCCGCGTCCAGCGCGCCTTTCTTGAGAGCGGCGGACATGATCCCGACACCTAGCGGCTTGCCAAGGATCAGGACGTCACCCGGTTCGGCCTGCGCGTTGCGCCGCACGAGCCGGGGATCGACGAGACCCAAGGCCACCAGCCCGTAGATCGGCTCGACCGAGTCGATGGAGTGCCCCCCCGCGATCGGGATGCCCGCGGCCCGACACACCGAGGCGCCGCCGGCCAGGATGCGCCCGATGGTGTCGGTGGAAAGGACGTTGATGGGCATGCCTACCAAGGCCAGGGCCATGATCGGCTGCCCGCCCATGGCGTACACGTCGCTGATGGCGTTCGTGGCGGCGATCCGTCCGAAGTCGTGGGGGTCGTCCACGATCGGCATGAAGAAATCCGTGGTGGCGACCAGCGCCTGGCTGTCGTTGAGCCGAAAGACCGCCGCGTCATCGGAGGTCTCGATCCCCACCATCAGCGCCTCGGGGATCGGGAGCGTACCGGCGCCGCGAAGCATCTCGGACAGAACGCCCGGGGCGATCTTGCACCCGCAGCCGCCACCATGCGACAGCGAGGTGAGCCGTGGCTCCGGGGGGTGTTCCGGTGCGTTCATGCGCCGTCCTTTCAGCGATCCGTCCGTCCAACGCCTGGAAACCGGTCCAGACGCCTGCGTGAACGCACCCGCTAGCACAGGCGATGAGCGAGACCAATCCGAACGAGTGTCGGTCGAGCAGGCCGGGCCCGGCTGGCTTCTTGGGGTCGTGGTGACGCTGCGTCGGCCGGCCATGCCGGTCAGGTCCACCTCCACAAGCGCTTGGCCGGACTCGCGCTTAGTGAACGGTCCCGGACTCGGAAGAGGGCTTGCGCCGCCGCCGGGCGGATTGCTCTTGCGTGCTTGCGTCGGGACTGGCCTCGGCCGCGACAGGCTTCTTTCGACGGGTCTTGGGCGCAGCTTCGGCGGCCGGTTCGGACTGCCCGCCCTCCGGGGCCTTCGGCGCGCGGCTCCGGCGTTTCGGCGCCTCAGCCGGGGATGCGGCTTGGTCGTCGGCCCCGGTCTTGCGGCTGCGCTTGCTTGGTGCGTCTGAGGCTTCGCCGGCGGTTGCCGCCTTGGCCGCACGGGGCTTGCGGCCCTTGGTCGGGGGTGTCGGGGACTCGATCTCCTCTGCGGTGGCAGGGGTGTGGGCGGCCTTGATGCGGTCGAGCTCTTGCGTGATCTCGTCCGCGGCCAACTGCCAATGCTCTTCGTGTCGTCCATGGGGGTGACCTTCCCGCTCCCAGATCTCGTGGGCGCGCTGTCGGATCAGCTCTTCCAAGTCGGGGGTCATGTTCAATGTCCTTCTCGCAAAGAGGTCATGTGGGCTCCGCTTCAGGTCAAAGCCGGAAACGCGGACGCTTGTTCCACGGAACTCCGGGATTGCCGCGTTCCTGGATGCCAAACGGCCATGCAAAGGCCAACGGCCTGAATCAACGGCTTTTAGGACACCTTACCGCGTCGCGAGCGGCAGGCTGCGCCACGACCGCGCGCCGAGATCTTGCATACGTCTGCAAAAACGACTTGCGTCTCGGCAAGTGTGGCGCAAGAGTGCTGAACAGGCGGGCATGGACCTGGATCCATCCGTCCGGCGGGGAGCGTGAATGGCTGACATCGAGCTGAGAAGCCTTTCGAAGCGTTGGGGCTCGTTCGTCGGGGTGAAGGAGCTTGACCTGTCCATCCCCGACAAGGAGTTCCTCGTGCTCCTGGGCCCTTCCGGATGCGGGAAGACCACGACCATGCGGATGATCGCGGGGCTGGAGGATGCCTCCTCAGGAGACATCCTGATCGGCGGGCGGCGCGTCAACGGGCTCGACCCCAAGGACCGCGACATCGCCATGGTCTTTCAAAGCTATGCCCTTTACCCGAACCTATCGGTCTACGAGAACATCCGCTTCCCCCTGAAGGTCCGCCGCGTCCCGGTCGCAGAACACGACGCGCGGGTGCGCCGCGCCGCCACCATGGTAGAGTTGACCGACTTCCTCGACCGCCGCCCCGCCGCTTTGTCGGGCGGGCAAAGGCAGCGCGTGGCCTTGGCTCGGGCCATCGTGCGGCAGCCCTCGGTCTTTCTCATGGACGAGCCGCTGTCGAACCTTGATGCCAAGCTTCGCGTCTCGACCCGGGCGCAGATCAAGAACTTGAGCCACGAGCTTCAGGTCACCACGATCTACGTCACCCATGACCAGGTCGAAGCCATGACGCTGGCAGACCGCGTGGTGGTGATGAAAAGCGGCGAGGTTCAGCAGATGGGCACGCCGACGGAAATCTACGACCGACCGGCCAACACCTTTGTCGCCGGCTTCATCGGTAACCCCGCCATGAACCTGATGGAAGGACGGATCAATGACGGCGTCTTCGAGGGCGAGAACGTCCGCATCCCCGGCCTGAGCGGGCCCGACGGTCCCGTGACTCTTGGCTTCCGGGCCGAGGACGCGACGCTCACCTCCGAGGGGGAGATCGTCGCCCCGGCCTATACGACCGAGCTTCTGGGCGATGCCACGATGATCACGGTCCGCGCGGGCGGCGCTCTCGTGGCGGTCAAGGCGCATAAGGAGGTACGCGCGCAGATCGGCGAACGGATCGCCATCAACGTGCCACCGGCCATCTGCCATCTGTTCGACCCCGCCTCGGGCCAAAGGCTGGCCGTCTAGGCCCGCGCGAAGGAGGACTTCATGGCGATCTCGCATCTCAAGAGCGGCAAGCCCGAAACGGAGCGCGCCCAGGACGACGCCAAGGTCCGAGCCACGGTAGAGGCGGTCCTGGCCGATATCGGCGCACGGGGCGATGCCGCCGTGCGCGAACTGTCCGCCCGCTTCGACCGCTACGATCCGCCCTCGTTCCGTCTGTCGCCGTCCGAGGTCGAGGCGGCGCTGCAGAAGGTGCCGGCCCGCGACATGGCCGACATCCGGTTCGCGCAGGACCAGATCCGTCGCTTTGCCGAAGCGCAGAAGGCGAGCCTCCGCGACATCGAGGTGGAAACGCTGCCTGGCGTAATCCTCGGCCACCGGAACATTCCGGTCCAGTCGGTGGGCTGCTATGTCCCCGGCGGCAAGTTTCCCATGGTCGCATCGGCCCATATGTCGGTGCTGACGGCCCATGTGGCCGGGGTTCCCCGCATCATCGCCTCGGCTCCGCCGGTAGGAGGTGAGCCGCACCCCGCGATCGTGGCCGCCATGCATCTGGGCGGCGCGCACGAGATTTATGTGCTGGGGGGCATGCAGGCCGTAGGCGCCATGGCGCTGGGGACCGAGACGATCCGGCCCGTGGACATGCTCGTGGGTCCCGGCAACGCCTATGTGGCCGAAGCCAAGAGGCAGCTGTTCGGGCGCGTGGGCATCGACCTTTTCGCAGGCCCTACCGAGACCATGCTCATCGCCGACGACACCGTGGACGCCGAGCTTTGCGCCACCGACCTGCTGGGTCAAGCCGAGCACGGCTACAACTCGCCCGCTTGCCTCATCACCAACTCGCGCCGCCTTGCGGAAGGCACGATGGCCGAAGTGGAGCGTCTGCTCGCCATCCTGCCCACGGCCGAGACGGCTCGTGCCTCGTGGCGTGACTACGGCGACGTGATCCTTTGCGACACGCACGACGAGATGCTCGGGGTCGCCAACGACATGGCCTACGAGCACGTGCAGGTCATGACCGACCGCGACGACTGGTACCTGGAAAACATGCACAGCTACGGCGCGCTGTTCCTTGGGCCGCGCACCAACGTGGCCAACGGGGACAAGGTGATCGGGACGAACCACACCCTGCCCACGCGCCGCGCCGGGCGTTACACCGGCGGGCTTTGGGTTGGCAAGTTCCTCAAGACCCACAGCTACCAGCGCATCCTGACCGACGAGGCCGCAGCGATGGTGGGCGAGTACGGCTCGCGGCTGTGCATGCTGGAAGGCTTCGTGGGCCACACCGAGCAGTGCAACATACGCGTCCGCCGGTACGGCGGGCGCAACGTGCCCTACGGCCAGCCGGCGCTGGCGGTCAAGGCAGCGGAGTAGCCCCTTGGCCCTGCCCCGTACCCCTTCGTTCCGGCTCGACGGCAGGCGCGCCGTCGTGGCGGGCGCTTCCTCAGGCATCGGCCTCGCCTCGGCCGTGGCGCTAGCCGAGGCAGGAGCCGAGGTCGCGCTGGTGGCCCGGCGCGAAGGTGAACTGCTGGAACTGGCCGGGGTGATCGGCGGTGCGGGCGGGCGGGCTTCGGTTCATCCGCTCGACGTCACAGACCTGACCGCGACGGCAACGCTTGTCGCCGAGGCGGGGCCGTTCGACATCCTCGTGAACGCAGCCGGCTTGGCCCGGCATTCACCGGCGCTCGACACCCGACCCGAGGATTATGACGCGGCCATGAGCCTCAACCTCCGGGCCGCGTACTTCCTGACCCGAGAGGTGGCGCGCGGGCTGATCGAGGCGGGCAAACCGGGCAGCCTCATCAACATCTCGTCGCAGATGGGCCATGTCGGCGGGCCGGACCGGGCGGTCTACTGCGCCTCCAAGCACGCCCTGGAGGGCATGACCAAGGCCATGGCCATCGAATGGGGGCCGCATGGCATCCGCGTGAACACGCTCTGCCCTACCTTCATCCGCACGCCGCTGGCCGCGCCGACGCTGGACGACCCGGAACGTCGGACATGGGTGCTGTCCAAGATCAAGCTCGGCCGCGTGGGCGAAGTAGAAGATTTGATGGGCCCTGTCGTCTTCCTTGCCTCGGACGCGAGCGCGCTGATCACGGGGACGTCTCTCCTCGTGGACGGCGGCTGGACGGCGGAGTGACGATGGCCGAACGGATCACCTCCGCCCAGGTCGCCGCCCTTGCCGGGGTGTCGCAGTCCGCCGTGAGCCGGGTGTTCACGCCAGGGGCAAGCGTGTCCAAGAAGACGGCGGAAAAGGTTCGCCATGCGGCGGAACAGTTGGGCTACCGTCCCAACGTGCTGGCCCGAGCCATGATCACGGGCCGTTCGCGCATCATCGGCCTCGTGGTCGCTTATCTGGAGAACCAGTTCTACCCGTTGGCGCTGGCGCGGCTGTCCCGCTCGCTCCAGGAACGGGGCTACCACATCCTTGTGTTCTTGGCGGGCAACGACGCGGCCAAAACCGCACAGGTGGTGGACGAGCTGCTCGACTATCAGGTGGACGCGATCCTCACCGCGTCCGTCGCCATGAGCAACGACCTGGCTACGCGCTGCGAGGCGGCGGGCATTCCCGTCGTGGCCTTCAACCGGGGCCAGGACGACCCGCGCCTGTCCGAGGTCACCTCGGACAACCTCGCCGGCGGGCGGCAGGTGGCGGAGTTCCTCCTGGCGGGCGGGCACCGGCGCATTGCGCATATCGCCGGCTGGCAGGGCTCCTCGACGGGGCGGGACCGGGCCGAGGGGTTCCGCGCCGGGTTGGCGCAGGCGGAACAGGAGCCCGTGGCTATCATGGACGGCCTCTACGACCGCGCCGTCGCGGCCAAGGCGGCGCTGGATCTGGTCGTACGACCGGACAGGCCCGACGCGATCTTTGTCGGCAACGACCACATGGCCTTTGCCGTGATGGACGCCCTTCGGTTCCAGGCCATGCTGCGCGTGCCCGAGGATGTGTCGGTCGTGGGCTACGACGACGTGCCGATGGCGGCTTGGCCGGCCTATGACCTGACCACGAACCGGCAGCCGCTGGACGCCATGGTGGCCGCCACCGTGGACGTCCTCATGGCGCGGATCGAGGGTGACGCCCAGCCGCACAAGATCCGCTTGGCCGGGCCCCTGATCATCCGCGGCTCCGCCCGCCTTCCCCAGGGAACCCAGCGTTCCCCGGCCCCTTCCCCAACAGGTGAGACATGACCCCGCACGAGATGGACTCCCGCATCGTCCGCTACGGCGACCTGCGGCCTTGCAAGACCGCCTTCATCGACGCCCACACCCCGGGGTCGAACCAGAAGGAGAACTTCACCATCATCGGCGGCGGCGTTTCGGAATCACCCGACCAGCACGTCCATATTCGCGACACGCCCGGCTTCAACATCGGCGCCGCGGGCCAGCCACCCAAGTGCCGCAACTCCTTGCACAGCCACCGGACGGCCGAGGTGTTCTTCGTCCTCAAGGGCCGATGGCGCTTCTTCTGGGGCCGCTGGGGCAACGCGGGCGAGGTGGTGCTGGAGGAGGGCGACATCTTCAACATCCCCACCGGCATCTTCCGCGGCTTCGAGAACATCGGCACCGATTACGGGATGATCATGGCGATCCTGGGCGGCGACGATGCCGGGGGTGGCGTGATCTGGGCCCCGCAGGTCATCACCGACGCCAAGGACCACGGCCTCGTGCTGGGGAAGAATGGCAAGCTTTACGACGGCAAGAAGGGCCAGACCCTGCCCGACGGCGTGCCGCCCATGCCGCTCCTGACGGACGAGGAGCTTGCGCAGTTCCCCGAGCCCACGACACTCGACGTGGTGCCCCACCATGTCGCCCGTTACTGGGATCTGATGGCGCTGTCCGACAGGCAACCCGCCAAGGTGATCGGGGCCGACGGCATGCTGACGGACCGCCCGGGCTTCGAGGTGGAGTTCCTGTCCCGCAACTCCGTCCCGGACGAGATGCACGCCCATGACCACCATGCCGTGCTCATGCCGATGCGCGGCCACTGGCGGTTGCGTTTCGAGAACGGGCCCGAGACGGTGCTGAACCCGGGCGACACCGCGTTGATCAAGCCCGGTGAGCGGCATGCCCTTGCCCCTTCGATGACAGGCGAGGCGTCGCTTTATCGCGTCACCGCCACCGACGACCCGGCGGGACTGACCGGACGGCTTCTTGGATGAGCGGCTTAGCGGGCTTCGCCCTGTGACGCCGCTGGTCCTGATCCCGGGCCATATGTGCGACGCCCGTCTTTGGGGGCCGCAACTGGCGGCCTTCTCGGGCACCCGCAGCATCCATCTGGCCGAGATCGCAAGCGCGGACAGCATGGAGGCGCTGGGCACCGCCGTCCTGGCGCAGGCCCCGCCCCACTTCGCGCTGGCCGGCCTTTCCATGGGCGGCATCGTGGCGATGGAAGTTGTCCGGCAGGCGCCCGGGCGGGTCGAGCGCATCGCCCTCCTTGACACCAACCCCTTGCCGGAGGCCGATCACGTCAAGGCGGCGCGCCGGGCCAGCATGGCTCGGGCAGAGGCTGGGGAACTCGGATCCCTCCTCCAAGAGGCGATGCTGCCGCTCTACCTTTCCGAATCCGGACTGACAGGACCGATCCTCGACCTTTGCCATGACATGGCCATGGCGCTGGGACCGGACGTGTTCCTGCGCCAGTCGCGTGCTCTCATGGCCCGTCCCGACCAGCAGGACACGCTGAGGGGTCTGAACCGGCCGGCGCTGATCCTGTCCGGGGCGCAGGACCGGCTCGTGCCGCCCAAGCGGGCGCATCTGATGGCCGAGTTGATGCCCCATGCACGGCTGGAGTTGATCGCCGACGCGGGCCACCTCCCTACGCTTGAGCAACCCGAGGCGACCAACGCGGCCCTGCGCCGCTGGCTGGAGGACTGATGAACGACGCCCTTCTCGCTCTCCTTCGGGGGGCGGACACCCCCACCGTTTGCAACGCCATCGAGGTCGCGCAAGGACGACGCGGGTTTGCGGCCTTCACGCACGGAACCCCGGTCTGCTCAGCCCCGGGCTTGGCCATGGTGGGCTATGCGGTCACGGCACGGCTTTCCGCGCAAAAGCCGCCGACCGAGGACCCGGCCACGATCCGCGCCCGCCGCATGGCGTATTACCGCGCCATGTGGGAGGCGCCCAAGCCGGCCATCGCGGTGATCGAGGATCTGGACCCTACCCCGGTCGGGGCGTTCTGGGGCGAGGTGAACACCACGTTGCACAAAGCTCTGGGCATCGCGGGGGCGCTGACCAACGGCGTGCTGCGCGATCTGGGCGACCTGCCGGACGGCTTTCCGGTGGTGGCCGGCAGCATCGGCCCGAGCCACGGCTTCGTCCACATCCGCGAGATCGGGACGCCCGTCACTGTCCTGGGCCTGACTGTCGCCCCCGGCGACCTGATCCACGCGGACCGGCACGGTGCCGTGGTGATCCCGCCCGCCGTGATCCCCCGACTGGCGGAGTCGATGGCCAAGCTACGCGCCAGCGAGCAGGTCATCCTCGCCCCCTCGCGTCAGGGCTTCGAGACGTTCGAGGCGTTCGAGGCAGCCTGGACCGCCTTTGAACAGGCCCGGGTCTAGCCCTTGACCGCCCCGGCGGTCAGGCCGGACACCAGATACCGCTGGAAGAACATCACGAGCAGGAAGATCGGGATCGTGATGCTCACCACGGCGGCGACGGCGAACATCACGTTCCCCTCGCTCTGGATCTGGCCCAGGTAGCTCGCGATCTTGGGCACCATGGTCTGGTTCCGCTCGCTCAGCACCAGTCCGGTCACCGAGAAGTCGTTGTAGGCCAGCAGGAAGGCGAACAGGCCCGTGGTGATGACCCCCGGCCACATCACCGGCACGATGGCCAGCCGGAACGCCTGGAACCGCGTGCAGCCGTCCACAAGCGCGCTTTCGTCCAGATCGCGCGGGATGCCCTGGAAGAAGCTGTACATCATCCACAGCGTGAACGGCTGGTTCAGCGCCACCAGCACGATGATGGCCGTGGGCAGGTAGCCCCAGATGTTGAGCTGGAAGAATGGCAGCAGGTAGCCCGACACGAGCGTGATGTCCGGCATGGCCCGGAAGAACAGCGCCGCGATCAGGATGACAAACCGATACCGGGCCGTGGAACGCGCCAGCGCATAGCCGCCCAGCGTCCCGAAGGAGAGAGAGATCACCACCACGCAAACCGTGATGATCGCGGTGTTGAGCGTGGAGCGCCAGAACTGGGTGGTGACCCAGGCCCCGTAGTAGCCGTCCCCGGTAAAGGCGTCGCCAGTCAGGCGGGCCGTGTTGGTGCCCAGGATGGCGTGCCACCAAGTATCGCGCGAGAAGAAGTCGGGCTCCACCTTGAACGATCCCCAGACCGTCCAGACAAAGGGAAAGGCCGCGATCAGCAGCCAGAGGAGCACGAAGCCCGTGGCCGTGGCGCGGATCACCGGGGAACGACGCGAGAAGGCGTCCATCAGCCCCTCCCTGTCGAAAGCTCGCGCGCGACGCGCAGGAGGACCGGGACGATCAGCACGGCGATGAACCCGATGGTTATGACACTCGTCGCGGCGGCCGAGCCGAAGAGCTGCGAGGTCTGCGTGTTGAGGCTCGAATAGATCTGATAGCTCAGCGAGGTCGCGTTGGCGGCAGCGTTGAAGCTGATGATGGGCTCGAAAACCCGGAAGTTGTCCATGAGCTGCACCAGGAGCACGAACAGGATCAGGGGCTTCAGCGACGGCAGGACGACATAGCGGATGCGTTCGATCCGGGACGCGCCGTCGATCATGGCGGCTTCCACGGTGTCCCGCGGCACGGCCTGAAGGCCCGCATAGAAGACGATGAAGCTGAAGGGCGCGTTGGTCCAGATCCCGTAGACGATCAGCATGGCCCAGGTCAGCGGCGCCGAAGAGCGGGTGGACAGGCCTGGGTCGTTGAAGACGTTCTGGATCGCCGCGCCCAGGATGCCTTCGGAGTTCAGCATCCAGAACAGGATGAGCGAGCCCACGAGCGGCGTGATCAGCATGGGCACGAGGCTGAAGAAGATCACTGGGCCCTTGAGCATCTGCGGCACGGTATTGACCGCCAGCGCGATCAGCAGACCCAGCATCATCGCCAGCGGGGTCACCAGCGCGCAGTAGGTCACCGTGAAGGCCAGCGCCCGGTAGAGCGGCAGGTTGTAGATGCGCGACACCGCATCGGTGAACCCGTCACTGGTTGTCAGAATGTCCCGCAACTCGCCGAAGGCGAGATGATTGCGGTCGATGTAAGTTCCCAGGCCGTTGAACCGGCCCAGAGGTTCCTCCGCCCGCAACTGCGCCGTGGCGGCCGAGTCCACAGTGCTCGTGCTCGTGCAGCCGCCGAAGGGCTGGCACGTCTCCGAGGTGACGATCACCTGCTCATGTTCGATGAACAGCGACTGCACCACGATGGACACGATCGGCAGCGCGATGAACAGGAGCATCGCGAGCAGCGACGGGAACATGAAGCGGAAGAAGGTCGAATGCGGCACGGCCGGTCCGTTTCTGCTGCGGTCCCAGGGGCGGGCCGGACCAGCGGTCCCGGCCCGTTCGGTCGCTTACTGCAGGAATCCCGCCTGCTGCGCGGCGGCGGTGTAGGAGGCCGTGATGTCGGCCAGCGCCTTGTCCGCGTCCTCGCTTCCCTTGATGAAATCGGCGAGCTCGTTGCCCAGCGTCTCGTGCAGGAGGCCCATATAGGGGACCATGGGATAGGGTCGCGCGCCGCTCATGGCGGTGCCGATCACGCCTGCGGCCGTGGGGCCAGGCTCGTAGCCCGCGATGAGCCAAGTCGCGACCTGCGGATGTTCGGCCGCCACTTCGGGTCGGATGGCGTGCATCATGGCGCGGAAGCTGGCCTCCGCGTCCTCGTCCGATATGTTCTGCGCTATGGTGAAGCCGTCCCACCACAGCGCGGCCGCAGGGGTCGTGCCGCCCCCGATGGTGGGCGACGGCGCGAAGACCGTGTTCTCGACCACCTCGGGAGTGGACTTGGCCGGGTCGATGGTCGCCCCGGCCAGCGAGCCCCACTGCTGCATGATGGCCATGTTGCCGGACTGGTAGACCGCGCCCATCGTGTTCGCGTTGAAGGTGACATATTCGGGCGCCATGTACTGGGTCAGGTCGCGCATCATCTGCAGCGTGGCGCGGCCCTGTTCGTTGTCGATCGCCAGTTCGGCGGTGCCCGGCGCAAAGAATTCGGCCCCCGTCCCTAGGTACATGTTCACGAACTCGGCCGCGAGATCCCAGCCTGTCGCGTTTGAGGCGCCCAGCGGATGCTCCATGATCCCTTGGTCCTTGATGGCCTTGGCGGCGTCCAGCACGCCTTCCCAGGTGGTCGGCGGTTCCACGCCCGCCTGCTCCAGCACGTCGCGGCGGAAGAACAGGTGCTGGGAGTTCGCCATGAAGGCGATGGCCATGGTCTTGCCGTCGATCTTGATGAGCTGGTTCGGCTGGAGCTGCTGCCCGTACTCGGCCACGAGGTCGTCGAGCGGGCGGATCAGGCCGTCGTTCAGCAGCGGCACGATGGAGTTGTTGGCGACCATCGCGATGGTGTACTCGGCCGGGTTGCCGGTCAGGGCGGGCACCTGGATGTTCTTGTGCTCCGAGGTGGCGTTCGACTCCACCGTGACGGTCTCGCTCGCGCAGGTGGCGGCCTCGGAGTTGACGAGGCGCAACGCCTCAAAGTCGTTGGACAGGATGCGCACTGATCCGGCTTCGATGCCGCACTCGGCCAGGGCCGGCCCCGCGATCAGGAGCGCCGCGAGGGAGACGAGGGTCGTCCGATGGAATGTCATGGGAGGTCCTTCCGCTGTCGGGTCGTTCGGCCGTTGCGACGGCTCTTTGCAGACGTTTGCAAACTGGAGCAGAACACAAGTTCGGTGACCTGACAAGCTTCGCAGTGCCTCTACGGAACCTTCTTGCAAACGAATGCAGAAAACGTCAGCCTTTCGGCAGGACGCAGGGCAGGCAATGGGCCGCCAGGTGACGTGAGCGACCTTATCCTGCTCTGCTGAGCCGATCCCCTGCAGCACACATTGGCACAAGGCTGACGATGAACGACTTTCCCGGCATATCCTGGATCAAGGCCCCGTCCCCCGAGGCCGCCGCCGACACGGCCGAGGTGCAGCGCCTCGTGGCCGAAGTGCTGGCCCGCGTAAAGGCCGAAGGCGACGCGGCGGTGGCAGACTATGCGCGACGCTTCGACAGGTCCGACCTCGACCGTTTTGAGGTCACCCCCGAGGAACGTCAGGCCGCTGTCGATGCACTCGATCTCCAGACCCGGGCGGACACCGAGTTCGCCATCGCGAACGTGCGCCGCTTCGCCGAGGCGCAACTAGCCACCATGCAGCCACTCGAGATCGAGATTCTGCCCGGCGCGCATCTGGGCCACCGTGTCATCCCGGTCGAGCGGGTGGGCTGCTACGTTCCGGGCGGGCGGTTCCCACTCCTGTCCGCGCCGATCATGACCATCGTGCCCGCCAAGGTCGCAGGAGTGGACGAGGTCATCGCCTGCCTGCCGCCCAACGCGCACCAGGCCATGGTCGCGGGCTGCCACCTGTCGGGCGCGGACCGCATCTTCCGCATCGGCGGCGCGCAGGCCATCGCCGCCCTGGCTTTTGGCACCGAGACCGTTCCCGCCGTGGACAAGATCGTCGGCCCCGGCAACGCCTTCGTCAACGAGGCCAAGCGCCAGGTCTTCGGCCCCGTGGGCATCGACCAGCTGGCCGGTCCGTCCGAGATCTACATCCTCGCGGACTCGACAGGCGAGGCCGAGATGATCGCGACGGACCTCCTCGCGCAGGCCGAGCATGACGTGCGGACGCGTGTGGGCCTCATTACCACCAGCGCCGATCTGGGCCGCGCCGTGCTGGCCGACGTCGAGAAGCAACTGGCGACCCTCTCCACCGCCTCGGTCGCGGGGCCGTCCTGGGCAAGCAAGGGCGAGATCGCGGTCGCGTCGGACGAGGAGGCGATGATCGCCTATTCCGACCACATCGCGGCCGAGCATCTTCAGGTCCACACCGCCGACCCGCACGCCTTCGGGCAGCGTCTGCGGAACTACGGCTCGCTCTTCATCGGGGAGCTGGCCTCGGTGGTCTATTCGGACAAGTGTATCGGCACCAACCACACGCTGCCCACGATGGCGGCGGGCCGCTACACCGGCGGGCTCTGGGTCGGGTCCTACGTCAAGGTCGCGACGCATCAGTGGCTCGATGACCGGGGCGTGCGCGCCGTGGCCCCGCCCGCCGCGCGGCAAAGCGCCTCCGAGGGGCTCGAAGGGCACCGCCGCGCCGCGCAGCTTCGGCTCGACCGGATGCAGGCCTAAAGATCGGGGCGGGCGGCGGCGTGGTCCGTCGCCCGTTCGAAGGCATGGCCGACGCGGCAGACGGTCGCCTCGTCGCCATGCCGTCCGATGATCTGGAGACCGACCGGCAACCCGCCTGCCAACCCGGCTGGAACCGACATCGCCGGGTGTCCGGTAACGTTGAATGGCAGCGTTCGCATCGGGGTCCAAGCTGCTCCCTTCTCAAAAGCCGAAAAGGGCGGCGCAGGCGACAGGGTGGTCGCGCAGAGCAGCGCGTCGCACCCGTCCAGTGCCCGGTCTACCTGCCCCCGCAGCATCGGCACCAAGGCCCGCGCCGCGGCAAGATCGTTCTGTGTGAGCACGACCCCGGCGGCGAGCGTCTGAACGGCCATGCGGCCCCACAGGTCCGGGCGGTCCCGCAGCGCCGCGCCATGGATCCGCAATCCCTCCACGTGGATGATGACCGCACCCACCGCTTCGAGCAGATCGTAGTCGGGCATCGACACCTCGACGATGCGTGCCCCGGCAAGCGACAGGGCAGAGGCCGCTTCGTCCATCCCGGCAAGTGCTCTGGGATCGCAGGCTGGGTCACGTGCGAACCAGTCCCGGGCGTAGCCCAGCAGCAGCCCTTCGGCCCCCTGCTCCAGCCGTGACGCCGCGCCGGTCCCCGGCGCCATTGCATCGAGCATCAGCGCTGCTTCCTGAACCGTCGCGGCAATCGGCCCGGGATGATCGAGTTCAGCAGCGATCTTCCAGAACCCGTCCTGTGGAACCCGCCCCCAGGTCGGCTTCAGGCCGACCACGCCGCAATAGGCGGATGGCGACCGGATCGAGCCTCCGGTGTCACTGCCCACGGCCAGACGCACCATCCCCGCCGCCACCGCCGCCGCCGAGCCGGAGGATGATCCTCCGGTGATATGGGTCGGGTTCCAGGGGTTGCGGGCTGGCGGATGCTCCAGTCCTGGATCGGGCCCGACGAAGCCCCATTCGTAGGTTGCGACATGACCCAACGGCACCGCCCCGGCCTCGATCAGTCGTTGGACTGCAACCGCGTCCTGCTCCGCCACCCTGTTCGGCAACCGTGAGCCGTTGCTGGTCGCGAGACCCTTCAGATCGACCATATCTTTTACGGCGAATGGGATGCCATGCAGCGGTCCCCGGTCGATCCCTGCTGCAAGTTCCGCATCGGCTTGCGCCGCGAGACCGTGCGACCTTGGGTCCATCGCCCAGAAGGCTCGTACGATGTCGTCTGCGGTTTCGATCCGTCTCAGGTGCCGTCCGAGCAGTTCGACAGCCGTCAGCGTCCCGGCGCGAAGTGCCGCCCCGGCCTCGGCCAGGGATGGCGCGGGTGAACCTCGGATCATGGTCGTCCGGCCCGGACCTTCTCGGCCGCCCGCACTAGGAAGCGGGCCGTAGCCAGCACTGGTGCAATCTCATCTTCGTGCAGGCGGATTCCAGCCTGAGCCAGCCGCGCCCGCAGTTCGGCCTCGGTCACTTCGCTCATGCCATGCCGGCCATCTGCGCAAGCCGAACCTGCATCATGAGCGACAGCTCGTCGTAGACGCGCCACTCGTCCACGACCTTGCCGTCCTTCACGTGGAGATGGGTCATTCCCATGACCTGCAGCCGCTTGCCGGTCGGCTCGCCCAGCGCCTGGAGGATGCCGTAGCCCATGTGGTGCCCTTCGAGAATCCAGCGCACCGCGATCTTAATCCCGCCCTCCTCGCTGGGGGTCGAGCAGATGTGCTGCGGCATGAAGGCACCGTCGGGAATGGAGCCGATCAGGCCCAGCGTCTGGTGGATCACCGCCGCCTGCCCGTACAGTTCCACCATCAGGGGGCCGTGGTACTGGCAGTTGGGCGCATAAACGTCCTTGATCCGGCCGAACATCCGGCCGTTCCAGACCTCATGCATCCAGCGCAGCGTGTCGCGTTCCAGGTCATTGTGCGCGATGGACAGGTCCGGCTCGGCCTCGGGCGGCATCTGCCCGATGAGCCGCCGGTTCTCTCCGATGTCGATGCTGAGCAGGCCCTTATCGAAGGCGGCGCGCGCCATTCGGTCGGCGAAGGCCCAGCCGTCGAGGCCAAGCTGCTGGATGATTGCCAACGTGTCCGCGACCACCCATTCGCGGTAGATCTTGTTCTCGTGGATCATGCAGTCGGCCACGGTGCGCGAGGTGAAGGTGCGCCCTGTCGCCGGCCCGAGATGCCCGTTTTGAGTGTGACGCCCTGTCCCGGTCACAAGATGCGACGTGTAGAATCCCTCGTCTTCGTCGCCGCGCCAGATGACCTGCGTGGCCATGCCCCGCCGCTCGGGGAAGCTGACGAGGCGCTGGATCGTGTCGCGCACGACCTCCTCGCGGGTATAAAGCGTGCCGGTGGTGCCATAGAGGACGCAGTTGTGCGTGTAGTGGGTATAGATCAGGCCCACATCCCGCTCGTCCCAGATGCGGTGCGTGCAGCGGACGATGTAGTCGACGATGTCCGTGTAGATGGGATCGAAGCCGCGCATCGGCTGCACCCGCGCCCGACCTTCCGGGGCAAGCTGCGTATAATCGCGCCGCTCGACCTGGAGCACAGGCTCACGTGCGGGCGGCTGGATGTCGTCGGGCATTCCGCCCTCCCTGATGATCCCTGGATGCCGACATCATGACGTTTTCGCAAACGTATGCAAGACGGCCTGACGACAGCTTGCGGCGGGGTGCGCGGGCCTTGGTTAAGGTCCGCTCCGCCCGAGTTGACCTCTCGTGCCCGTTTGGCCGGGAGATTGCTCGTGGTCTATGCGGAACCACTCGGTGCTAGAGCCCGCCTCATCCGTCGAGGCAGCGACACCGGTGCCGAGGATGCGAAGGCGTTGATCCTCTCCGCACTCCGGCCAACACTGGATACGGACACCCAGAGTTCGTCGGGCACGCAATCGCGTGGTGGTCTTCTGAAGCCGGTGACAACGACACCGGGGCTATCTCGATGGGTCGGGAGACGTGGTCGGGGGACATGGATCGACATCGCCAAGGGCCTCGGGATCCCGCTGGTGGTGACAGGTCAAATGGCCACCGACCAAGATGGGACAGCATGGCAGTGGATCCCCTAAGCCATCTACCTTGTCCACATGCCACTGTCCCTTGCCCTGTCGGGGTATCTGTTCCACCCCATGGCGTTGGTTGAGGCCCTGAAAGGCAGGCTGCACGGCCTTTTTCTGCCGCATGTTTCGTTCCTGTTCACACGGTTGAGCATGACGGTGCGCTCACCCATCCCGTCCCTGAGCGACGCGCTGCTAGGGGCTCTTAACTGACAGGAGCGTTTGGGGTCTTCTGGTTCGTGACGGGCCTTCTGGCCGCAACTGCGCTGTGTGGGCGGTCCTCAGGCTTGCGTTCGGACCGAGATAGCGGACCGGCCCAAGGCGCTCGAACGGGAGAACCGCGAACTGCCCCAAGCCAACGATATCCTGCACAAGTCTTCACGAATGCCTCGTCGGAGTGCCAACGCCAGCGGGCGACCGGGCGCATCCCCTGCGCTCGCCTCCACCTGACCTCGGCCACAAACACCGGCCCGAACTTGGGCGACCAGAATCGCCCAGTCTTGTGGCTTACCTCGGTGCCGCGCTCGTGCAAGCTACACTGCCCTGAGGCTGGGTCCGTTGTGTGATGGCGTTACCTTGCCAGAAGCAACCGCCAAGCGTCGGGAGATGTGCTACAGGAACTGCAACGTCGCAGAGAAGGCGCAAAAGCCATGCAGTCCGGGTTCAGGATCGGCGTCATTTCCGACACGCATGGGCTGCTGCGCCCAGAGGCCTTGGAAGCGCTCCGCGGAGCCCGCCACATCATCCATGCAGGCGACATTGGTGCGCCCGAGATCATCGACGCTCTTCGCGTGCTGGCGCCGACAACTGCGATCAGAGGAAACATCGACAAGGCCGTCTGGGCCAGCCGTTATAGGGACACCGAGTCCTTCTCTATGGGCGACATGCGTTTTCACGTGGTGCATGACTTGGCCGAACTGCGCTTCGCTGCTCTGGGGGCTGATGCATCCGTCGTGGTGTCAGGCCACTCGCACCGTCCCAAGATCGAGATGCGAGGCGGCGTGCTTTTCCTCAATCCAGGCAGCGCTGGTCCGAAACGCTTCAAGCTTCCGGTCACCGTCGCCAGCCTTTGGATCGCTCCCGGTCAGCTGGAGCCGGAAATCCACCACTTAGCGGTTTAGCTCTAGAGCTTTCTGCGGGTGGGTGCGCGCGGGTTCCGGGATCTCGTGACCGTGGTGGGGCACGCCGCGATGGTGTCGGCGGGCGAGTGGGAGGAAGGCGGGCTCGTCGTGCGCTTCGAAGGCCGGGCCCCTTACCACCCATCGCTCCCGGGCACGCCCTTGAACGGGCCTGACAGTTTGGAGGTGATCCACCCTCCGTAGAAGCGCCCGGGTTGCGGGACCACGAATTCGCCGTCCACGGTGCAGCGTTCGAACGGGGCGGCGTAAAAGGCGACGTGATCGCGCAAGGCTTCGAACGCGGGCGAGGGCCTTGGATAGCTCCAGCCCACCCTTGAAAGAACGATGTCCCCCAGCACGACGTCCCAGTAGACGGCCTCGCCCTTCCACTCACACAGCGAGCGCCCCGACGCGTGGCGCAGCAGGCCCGGGCGGATGTCGTCGGGCGGGATGTAGTAGCTCGGCGGGTGGCTCGTCTCGATCACCCGGACGGACCGGCGCGTATCGGCGATGGTGACCCCTTGGTGTTCGATGATGATGTGAACCGAGCTCGACTGTGCCACGGCTGGGCGCGGAAAAGCCCAAACGCTCTCTTGGAAAGGATGTGTGGGATCGGGGTCAGGCCGCAGGAGTGCCAATGCCTAGAATATCCTCTACCGAGGTCCATCGTCGGGGACCGTAGCGATCGTTGTCGAGGTGACCGAAGGCCACGCCGCTCTCGAACATGCTGTGGAAGTACTGCATCCCTGCCAGGCGGGGAAGGCTTGCCTTCGAAACCCTGGGCAGCATCCGCAATCTGTTCACGCGCACAGAGTGCGAGAACTACGTCCGAGCCGCGGGCTGTGCGCCAAGTTAAAGGCAAACTCTTTCAGCAAGGCAGTGCAATGGCGGCGCGAAAACCAACGCATAGAGCGGTAAAGCGACGATCTACAGCCTGCGTGACACCTATGCCTCTCGCATGGGAGACCAGAACACGAGTCTGCGCATGATCGCCAAGCTCCGGGGTCACAGGATTCCGACCTTGACGCGCACGTGTGCCGACATCGAGCCACGGATTTGACTGACGAGGCTGGAAGGCCCCTGTCTACATGATCCTCAGAGCGGGACGAGAAAGCCCCGTCCTTGTCCGACACATAAACGGCATCGTATGGAGACCACATAAGAACGGCCAAGCCCGATAGCGACCTAAGTCACTGATGGAGCTCAGACGTTCTGGTGCCCCCAGACGGACTTGAACCGCCGACCTTCTGATTACAAATCAGCTGCTCTACCAGCTGAGCTATGGGGGCCGATGCTCCGATTACGCGGCTTGGGTGTCCAAGGCAACCCTGGCTTCGCAGGGAGCGGGACTAGCGGTTGGCCCGAGCCAGCAGGATCGTGGCGGCCATCCCGACCAGCGTGATGGTCAGCGCGGCCGGAGCGGCCTCGCTCAGGTTCTCCAGGCTCGCCTTGGCATGGACCCGGGTGGCGAGCGTGTCGAAGCTGAAGGGCCGCAGGAGCAACGTCGCTGGCAACTCCTTAACGCAATCCACGAAGACAAGGAGCAAGGCAGAGCCCAGCGAGGCGCGGGCCAAAGGCAGGTGGACCGCGCGGAGGGTTCCTCCGGCCGTCCGCCCCAGGGATCGAGCCGCCATCGGAAGCGACGGCGAGATGCGCGCCATCGCCGCATCAGCGGTCCCCTGGGCCACCGCGAAGAACCGGACCACATAGGCGAGCGTCAGCGCCGCCGCCGTCCCGGTCAGAATCAGGCCCGGATCATTCCCTGTGACGCGTAGCACCAGATCGGCTACGGCGTTGTCGGTGGCAGCCAGGGGAATCAGGATCCCGATCCCGAGCACCGCGCCAGGCACCGCGTAGCCGATCGCCGTCACGGGCAGAAGGATCACCGGGAGCCGCCGTCCAGACAGGCGCGCGCCATAAACCATCAGCACACCCAGTATCACGCACAGCAAGGCCGCCGCCCCGCCCACCGTCAGCGAGTGGAGGAGCGCCCGCGCCAGCCCAGGCTCCACCCATTGCTGGGCATCGAAGGAATGGGACAGCAGCACCGTCACGGGCAGGACGAATCCGCCGAGGAAAGGCAATACGCAGGCCAGGGTCGCGGCCCACGCCTTCCAGCCCGATAGGTTCTGGGCGGTGATGGGACGATGCGCCCGGGCCGAGGCATGGGTCCGGCCACGACGGCGGCTCGCTTTCTCGATCGTGACGAGGAGGACGATGATGGCCAGCACGCAGGCCGAAATCTGGGCGGCTCCGGCAAGGTTTCCGGCCTGCAACCAGACCGAGAAGATGCCTGTCGTCAGGGTTTGGACGGCAAAGTAGTGCACCGCGCCGAAGTCGTTGACGGTCTCCATCATCACGACGGCCGTCCCTGCGGCGATGGCGGGCCGCGCGAGCGGCAGCCCGACACGGAAAAAGCGCGACCACGCTCCGGCCCCCAGCGCCTGCGCGACCTCGAAGACCGATCCCGACTGCTCTCGGAAGGCGGCGCGCGTCAGGAGATAAACGTAAGGATAAAGCGCCCCGGACAGCACGAGGATCGCCGCGCCAGGTGTTCGGATTTCGGGGAACCAGTAGTCGCGCGCGGTCTGCCAGCCGAAAAGGGCGCGGAGACCTCGCTGAACCGGCCCGGCATACTCCAGGAAGTCCACAAGGGCGTAGGCGCCCACATAGGCAGGCACGGCAAGAGGCAACAGCAGCGCCCATTGCAACCAGTTTCGTCCGGGAAAGCGGTACATGGTCACCAGCCAAGCCGCGCCCGCACCGATGGCCGCCGACAACAGACCCACGCCCAGCATTAGCGTCAAGGTGTTGCGGACATAACGGGGCAGCGTGGTCGAGAGCAGGTGCGGCCAGATCTCCGTGCCGCCCTGCAGGGCAAGCCAAACCACCGACACCACGGGCAGGAGAACAAGCGCTGCGATCAGCACCGCCGCCGCCGACCAGCCGTCCGGCCTGAGCGGGATCGCGCTGCCGCGTCCTGTATCCTGAGTGAACTGGTCAGCCATGCCGGTGGCCTAGCCCAATCCCCCACGCGTGTCGAGCGGACGCCGTCCAAGGCAGCGGCGGCCTAGTCGGGCGAGACCAGCTTCAGCCCCACGATTCCCGCGACGATCAGCCCGATGCACAGGAGCCGCGCCACACTGGCCGCTTCCTCGAACAGCCAGATGCCGAGAAGCGCTGTGCCGACCGTTCCGACCCCGGTCCAGACCGCGTAGGCCGTCCCGAGTGGCAGCGTGCGGAGCGCCAGCCCCAGAAGACCCAGGCTCACTGCCATGGCAGCGACGGTGCCCAGGGTCGGCCAGAGACGCGTGAACCCTGCCGTATACTTGAGCCCCACGGCCCAGCCTACTTCGAACACGCCCGCCAGGACCAAGATGACCCAAGCCATGGATGGCCCTGTCAGGTCATGCCGAGGGCTTGCTTGTACAGTTCGAGGATGGCTTCCTCCTCGTCGATGTCGTCCTTGTCGCGCTTGCGGATCGCGATGATCTTCTTGAGGATCTTGACGTCGTAGCCACGGCCCTTGGCCTCGGCCATGACTTCCTTCATCTCCTCGGCCAGATCCTTCTTCTGGGCTTCCAGCGCTTCGTAACGCTCGATGAACTGGCGGATCTCCTCGCCGGGAAGGGGTTCGGTCTCGACCACGGACAGGTGGGGTGGCATTGCGCGATTCCTTCTCATGGGACTGCTCGTCACCCTGGCCTAGCCGGCGCGGCGCGAGTCTCGCAAGCGCGCTTGCGCGAGGGGGTCGGGCGGGGTAGGCGCGGAAGGCACAGCGGCGGAGGTTCGCGCATGGAAGTCCTGATCTGGATCGGCACGGCCGTGGCCCTTCTTGGCATGGTCGGCATCGTCTGGAGCGGAGCCATCGCGATCAAGGCCCGGCGCGAGGGGCTGGACGACGCGGCGCTACGGGCGCGGCTCCAGCGGGCGCTGCCCATCAACCTGGGCGCGTTGCTGCTTTCGATCCTGGGCTGCCTCCTGGTGATCCTGGGCGTCGTCTTCAGCTGAGGCGCTGGACGCGCGGCAGGCCCGGCCCTATCACTGGGGCATGGACATCCGCCGCATCACCCCCGACTACGCCGTCTCGCCCCAGATCGCCCCCGATGACGTTCCGGACATTGCTGCGGCCGGCTTCCGGACTGTGATCTGCAACCGGCCCGATTCTGAAGTTCCGATGGAACTCTCCGCCGAGGTGCTGCGCGCAGCCGTCGAGGCGGCGGGTCTCACCTTCGTGGAGAATCCAGTCACCCACCCCACCATGACGCCAGAGCGGATCGCAAGGCAGGCCGCAGCCATGGGCGAAGGCCCCGCCCTTGCCTATTGCGCATCCGGAACGCGGTCCTCGATCCTCTGGTCGCTGGCACAGGCTGGGCGGATCCCAACGGACGAGATCATCGCAGCCACGTCACGGGCGGGCTACGACCTGGCAGCGCTTCGTCCCCGCTTGGACCTCGCGCGGGGTTGATCGGCAGGAAGCCCCTGTTCTCCTGAACCACCCTCCGCTTGAGGCGTTGGCTCCCCGAGACTTCGTCACAGGAGACAGTTATGGCTTACGACCAGACCTCGGCTTCCGGATCGCTTATGACCTCGGACAGTGCCAAGCAGGACTACATCATGGGCATCCAGAGCGCCCACGCCCTTGAAAAGCAGGCGACCCAGCTGATCAACCGCCAGTTGGAGCGGATCGAAAGCTATCCGGAGGTGGCGGCGGTCCTGACGCAGCACGGCACCGAAACCGAGGCGCAGATCCAGCGGCTCGACGGCATCCTGCAGGAGCTGGGCTCCGCCCCGTCCGCGCTCAAGGATCTGGCGACGCAGATGTCCGGGAACGCGGCCGCGCTCGCGCATACCGTCATGTCCGACGAGATCATGAAGAATCATTTCGCCAACGTCGCCTTTGAAGCCTTCGAGCAGGCGACCTACCGCTCGCTCATTGCCATGGCCCAGGCCACGGGGCACCAGCACCATGTTCCGATCTACGAAGCGACGTTGCGCGAGGAAGAAAAGACCTTCCAAACGCTGCTTGGCATGACCGACCAGCTTACCGTCAAGTTCATGGAACTCAGCAACGCGGGCGAGCAGGCCAAGCGCTGAGCCGAACAACGGCAGACGCGGAGGCCCCCTGTCGGGGGCCTTTTGCGTTCATGAGTCCCAGTCCATCCCGCCCATGATCATCGGCGGTTCGGACTCGGTGTCGGAGGGCTGGTCCCCCAAGGCGGGGATCTCCTCCAAATACGGAGCGAGCGGCTGTTCGATCCGCACGGCGCGCATCCCGGCCACCTGACCGAGTCGGCCAGGGCCAAGGTCCACCCCTCCAGCCTCGATCCGGACCGAGGCGACAGTCACGCCGGGTAATGCCAGAACCTGCCCGACTTCCAGGGCCTCGGCATCGGACAGCGGCAGGCTGATGCGGTGCAGCACGGCGGTCAGCGTCGCCTGGGCGCCCATGACCTGTTCCGCCACGGTGGCGTCGGCGGGCTTGGATTCAGCGGCGGACTTGGTCATGCCGGGCAGCCGGATCATGGCTAGGGCAAGACCCTGCCGCTCACCGGCGCCGAGGTCGAGGGTCAGCCGAACCACCCGGTAAGCCCCATCGGCCAGCAGCATGGCCGCCTCGCGGGCGCCTGGCAGACGGGCGGTCAGCCGTGGGTTCCGGGTCCACCCGGCCAGGGATGTTCCTTCCACGGCGGTCTGCATCTCGGACAGGAAGGCCGCCAGGAGAGGCCGCGCCAGCGCAGCATCAGCGGCCGTCACCGCGCGGGTTTCGGGCGAGGACGGAAGCAGCTTCCCCAGCGTCTGCACCTCGATCGCGGCGGCACGCGCCTCCGCATCGAGGGCAATCAATCCCACTGGCTCCGCGCCTTCGTACAGCGCGATCATGAGGAGCCCATCCTCGAGCCGTGACAACAGGTCGTCCAGCGGCCCCGAGTCTTCGCTGACGCCAAGCACGGCGAGGTGCAGGTTGATGGACCGTTCGGCCGCACGCACCATGGCCAACCGCAGGGCGCGGGCTGGCGTGAGGGAGGGGGGCGGCACTGGGCTGCGCACGAGGCGCCGCATGAGGTTCGCGGTCGTCTGCTCCACGATTCCGGTCCCTTCTAAGACGGACCAACACTATCCGGGAATAGGTTGACGACTGATGAACAGGGTCACTCGGCCGCCGCAGCCGACAGACCTTGGGGAAGGATGACGCGGAATGCCGCCCCGCCCTGTCCCGGCAGGTAGCTGATCGAGCCGCCCAGATGGGCCATGATCTCCCGGCAGATGGCAAGGCCGAGCCCCGCCCCGGTCGGCTCGGCCGAGCCTGTGCGGCGGCCAGTCAGGCGGGCAAAGGACTCGAAGACGACCTCGCGCTCAGGGACCGGAATGCCGCTGCCGTTGTCCACGAAATCGATGATCACCTGACCGCCCCGCCGCTGGACGCCGATGCGGAGTTCGGGCCGGGCGGCGTCGCAGTACTTGCGGGCATTGGAGACGAGGTTGATGAAGACCTGCGCCAGCCGGTCGAGATCGGTTGTCACCGGCACTGCCTCGGCCGCAGCATCGCGAACGACCCGCAGCCCACCCTGAATTGTGCCGGCAGACACCACGGCCCGATCGATGACCTCCGACAGCAGTCCCTCCTGCTGCCTGAGCGACACCTGTCCCTCGCGCAGGACGGATAAGTCGAGTAGATCGTCCAGGAGCCGCGTCATGCGCTGCGCCTCGGCCTCTACGATCCCGGCAAAGCGCCGGGCTTCTTCGGGCGTCAGTCCCTCCTCCCCCAGGATCGAGGAAAACGACCTGATGGAGGTGGTGGGGGTCCGAAGCTCGTGGCTGATGCGACTCAGGAACGCGTCCTTCTGCCGGGCGATATGGGTGAGCTTGTCATTGGCTTCTCGCAAGGCGCGGGCGGTGCGCTCCTGCTCGGCTGACTTGTGTTCCAGCCGGGCGGAGTATTCGAGGATCTGCGCCGCCTCATCCGCCACGGCCATGAGGTCCTCGACCGAGACTCCAGGTCCTTTCACGAACTGGCCCACCAGCGCGTGGGCCGCGGCCGCGCCGACCGATCCGGCCAACTCGCGTTCAAGTTCCTGAAGGAAAGCAGGCGTGGGGTCCGGCAGATGGCCGGACTTGCCCTGCCCTTCGGCCTCGCGCCCGAACAGGTCCAGCGCGGCCTCACTCCCCAGCACGCGCTGGGCCAGCACCAGCAGGTCCTCCACCTCTGCCCCGCTGCGCGACCAGGCCCGCGACGGGTTGGCCTGTTCAAAGACGTTGACGAACTGCGCGCCCTGCAGCCGTTCGAGCGGTTTGGGAAAGGTGAGGAGCGAGACCAGCGTGAAGGCCCCGGTGTTGAGGAGCAGCGACCAGATCACCGAGTGGAGAAGAGGATCGATGCCTTCGATGCCGAACAGCGCGCGGGGTCTGAGCCAGCCCAGGCCGTAAGGCCCGTGATCCAGCACCCCCGCCGGGATCACAGCCGTCCCGAAGGACGGCAGGAACAGCGTCCAAACCCAGACCGCCGCTCCGAGAAGGAGACCCGCCGCCGCGCCGCCTGCCGTGCCGCCGCGCCAGAAGATGCCCCCGAGCATCGCGGGCAGGATCTGCGCCACGCCGGCAAAGGCGATGAGCCCAATGGCCGAAAGCGCCACACCCGACCCGGTGAGTTGAAAGTAGATGTAGCCCAGCGACAGCACCCCCCCGACCGAGACCCGCCGCGCCAGGAGGATCGTGCCCCGCAGGTCGCGCGACACCGCATCGGGCTCGCGGGTGGACAGCCAGAGCGGTGCCACGATGTGGTTGGACACCATGGTCGCCAGCGCGATCGTGGCGACGATCACCATGGACGTCGCCGAGGAGAACCCCCCGAGGAAGGCCAACAGGGCGAGGCCGCCATGTCCTTCCGAGATGGGCAGGGCCAGCACGAAAAGGTCGGGGTTCGACCCAGAGGGCAGCCGCTCCAGGCCCACGACGGCGATGGGTACGACGAACAGGCTCATAAGCAGCACGTAGAGCGGGAAGGCCCAACTCGCGACGGCAAGGTGCCGGTCGTCGTCGTTCTCCACCACCAAGACGTGGAACATGCGCGGCAGGGTCAGGAAGGCAGCCCCCGACAGGAGCGTGAGCCCGACCCAACGGCCGCCGTCGCCCTGCCACATCGGCACGTCGGACGCGTCGATCCGCGCAAGCGTCCCTGACAAGCCGCCCCCCAGTCCCCAGACCACGAATGCGCCGACCGCAAGCAGCGCAAAGAGCTTGACCACGGCTTCGACGGCGATGGCCATGACGATGCCGTGGTGCCGTTCGGACGGATCGAGGTTGCGAGTGCCGAAAAGGATCGTGAACACCGCAAGGCCCACGGCCGTCCAAAGCGCCACGAACTCCACATCGGTCGATCCGCCTGGCATGCCTTCGGTGAAGGCCGCAAAGGTGAGCGAAATGGATTGGAGCTGCAGCGCGATGTAGGGCGTGACGCCCGCCACCGCGATCAGGGTAACAAGAGCCCCGATCCATGGCGACTTGCCGAAACGGGAGGACACGAGGTCGGCGATGGAGGTGATCCGCTGGGCGCGGCCGATCCGCACCAGCTTGCGCAGGACCCACCACCAGCCGATCATCACGAGGCTCGGCCCCAGATAGATGGTCAGGTATTCGAGACCGGACCGCGCGGCGTATCCAACCGCACCGTAGAAGGTCCAGGCCGTGCAGTAGATCGACAGCGACAACGTATAGATGAGAGGAG
Source organism: Rubellimicrobium rubrum (assembly GCF_006152115.1). Taxonomy (GTDB): domain Bacteria; phylum Pseudomonadota; class Alphaproteobacteria; order Rhodobacterales; family Rhodobacteraceae; genus Rubellimicrobium; species Rubellimicrobium rubrum. The sequence continues at coordinate 187,298 of NZ_VDFU01000001.1, forward strand.
AGCGCAGCCAGACGCTGCTGCCGGCATCGGCCCGACGCTCGGCGGCAAAGGCTACGGCGAACAGGACCGCTACGTAGCCCAGCGACACTGCCACCAGCGTATCGAAGGTCAGCGTCATGCCGACGGATCCCGCCCGTCCTCGTCCGCGTCGTCCTCCGTGTCGCGCCGCAGAAGCCGCGACAGGAGGTTCGCCCCGGCAATGAGGCCCGCCCAGACCGCAAACACATAGATCAGCGCCACCGAGTTGCCGACTCCGCCCGGCTGATCCGAGCGGGTCCAGAGCAGCGGTACCACCAGCAGCACGACGCCCAGGACCGGCAGCAGCCGCGCCGCGTCCCTGACTCGCCGCCGTCGATAGCCGGCAGGCGGCAGGAACACGGGTCGATGGGCACGCGCCATGGCCCTCAGCCTCCCGCGAGCCGTCGCACCTCGGCCACGATCTCGGAGTTGGCAAAGGGCTTCGTCATGAACTCGGTCGCGCCTAGCCGCATGGCCAGTTCGCGGTCCTTCTCCTGCCCACGCGCGGTCAGCATCAGGACCGGAACGCTCGCCGTGTCCGGATCAGCTCGCAGGTCGCGCAGGATGTCGAAGCCCGACCGTCCTGGCAGCATGGCATCGAGCACGACGACCTCGGGCGAGCCGTTCTTGACCCGCGCGGCCGCCGTCGCTCCGTCGGCGTGCGTGTGCACCGTCCAGCCGTCGCGCGTCAGGATGAAGCTCAGGGCTTCGATGATGTTGGGCTCATCTTCGATGAGCAGCACACGACGCGCCACAGGTCTCCTCCCCAAGGCCCGGCTGAACTGACTATCGCGGTCCTGGGGACGGCTGTCAAAGACTCAGAGTTCCCCACGCAGGATCGATGGTTCCCGCCGCGCCGGACAGGATCTGCGGGGGCAAATGCGGCAGGTGGGCCCGACGTGGCGCTCTGTCGGCTGGACCTCGGGCGCGGCTGGCGTCAGGAGCATCGTTCCCTCGATCAGACCGGGCGAGTCCCAGTCCGGTACCTCCCGAGGCGAGGCCACCGCATGGCACAGGAAGCGGGGAGCGTTCTGCCCCGGCAAGACCGCATGGGCGCGCACCCCTTGGCCTGGTCGCGCCAGCGCCTCGAACAAAGGCCAGAGCGGACAGCCCGCAGCACGCGGCAACGTCACACCCTCGAGCGGCTTGAGGTGAGTGATCGTGCCGCTGGCATCGCAGATCGCGAGACCCATGGGCGGATGCCCCATCCCCGCCGGCAAGGCGGCAAGCCGCCTCAGGACCTGAGGCAGGGACACGCCAAAACGCCGGGCCAGGGGCGCGGGATCATGGGCGGCCTGCTGGGCGGCCGACGAGAACGCATCCAAGGGCAGCGCCCTCGCATCCTCGGCATAACGACGGACCCAGGCGCGGACTAGATCGCCCGCCGCGCCGTCGGGAAGGTCCACTGGCAGTCCTCCGCTCTCGACCTCGGGGATGTGGTGGTCGCGGGCGTTCAGCCACCGCTCGGCCTCCTCTACAGCGCTGACCGAAGGCGGAAGCGTCGTCGCGGGCGCCTCGAGGAACCGGACGAGCGCCCGGCTGGCCTGCGCCAGCGCTTCGCTATCGGCCCTGATGTTGCCCAGGAAGCGATTCTGCCAGTCGCGGTCGAGGTCGGGATTCTCGGCCAGGATGCCTGAGGTCGCCCGGATGGCGGTCACGCCCGATATCACCTGATGCAACGCCTGAGCCAGGTCAGGGTCATAACTCAGGCGTCCCGACAACTCGGTCACGCGGCCTTCCAGCACCTCGACCCTGGCAGCCTGCGCCGCCACAAGCGCGGCCCATCCGGGGAAGCGGTCCGCGAACTCCTGCACGCGCTCCACTTCGGGATGCGGGCGGGCCAGATCGGGCACCGCCGCTACCGCTGCCCGAAGGCTGCGCAGGCGATTGCCGTCCGAGGCCTCGCCCAACGCGGTGGGATCCAGATCGAGAGCGCGGGCGATATCGGCCAGGAGCTTGCCAGCGATGCGACGGCGTCCGTGCTCGATCAGGTTCAGGTAAGACGGTGAGATGCCGACCCCTGCCGCGAGTTCGGCCTGACGCAGGCCGCAGACCTGCCGCCGGTCACGGATGCGAGAGCCGATCGAAGCGTGGTCGGGCATGGACTCCTCCTTGCAGGTGGAACGAGGTTGAGCACGCCCCCAAGGGATTTACCAACATGAACGATAGCTTGAGCATCCTCCTGCGACATTAAGACTTCATCAACGCCCGGTTCGCTATCCCCAACCGGGGAGGCTGCTGTCTCGTGTGGGAGTTGATCATGGACATCTCTGTTACTTCCGTTGCCCCGCGCCATGTCGCGGATCTCCGGCCGACGGCCGATGCCGCGGCGACCGCAAGGATCACGGCTCCGCCTTTGGCGATTGCGCAGGCACCCGTGGTCGCCCCCGCCTCGCCCCAGCAGGGGGCTCTGGTCGTGAAGGGCCTCATCGAAGCAGGAGTGGCGGTCGGTTCCGCAAGCGGGGCCACTGCCACCGAGACGAAGAATGCGCCGCCCCGGGTGCTTAAGCCCTTCGGGTTGCACATGCTCCCGTATAACGAACCGCGCCACGAAGCGGCGGAGCGCCAAGAGGCCGAACTGGCGGCCCAACTCGAGGTCGCTGCAAGCAAGTCCAACATGATCGAGTCCGAGCCGCAGGAGACCCGCAGCGAGGACCCGGTGCCGCGGGATGTTGTCCTTGACCCGACCGAGCTTGCCGAGGCGAAGGAGGGGCTCTTTCCGCGCCCTGGTGTGCCGGAACCGGCAGCCGTCTCAGAGGAAACCGGTCCGGTGTCTGTCACGCCCCCGGCCGATGAGCCGACCCCGCCGCGCCAGACTGCGTCAGATCCTGCGAAGCCATAGCAAAGCGCAAGCCCCCCCTGGTCGGAGCGGCCCGCCCCACCATCTCCCCAGACGGGCTGGGCCCGAGCGCACGGTGGCGGCTTTCCAGAGCCCGATGCGTGCCCTATAAGCCCTGTTCAACCGGCCATTGGCGGCTCCGGCAGCGTCCGGCCCCATGGAGTCGGACAATGGCCGCGAGACGGCTGCGGGGCAAGGCGAAGGACACATGAGCGACAAGACCACCACCGAAAGCGACGTGAACTTCATTCGGGCCTTGGCGGAGCTTCTGCGAGCGAACGACCTGAACGAACTCGAGGTCAAGCGGGAATACGGCGATAACGACCGTTTGAACGTCCGCGTGTCGCGCGGCGCTGTCTATGTCGCGCCGCCCCCGGTCGCCGCTGCTCCTCAAGCCGCTGCCGGACCGGCGCTCCCGGCCGCATCCGCTCCTGCAGCGGCGGCATCGTCGTCGGGGGGCGACCCGGCCTCGCATCCGGGGGCGGTCACCTCGCCCATGGTGGGCACCGTGTATCTCCAAGGGGAGCCAGGCTCCGCGCCCTTCGTATCCGTGGGCCAATCGGTCAAGGTCGGTGACACCCTCCTGATCATCGAAGCGATGAAGACCATGAACCAGATCCCTGCGTCCCATGCCGGGGTGGTCAAGCGCATCCTTGTCGAGGATGGGGCCCCGGTCGAATACGGTGCCCCCCTCATGATCATCGAGTAACCGCGATGTTCGACAAGATCCTGATCGCCAACCGGGGCGAGATCGCGCTCCGGGTCGTGCGGGCCTGCCGCGAGATGGGCATCCAGTCCGTCGCGGTACACTCCACGGCCGACGCCGACGCGATGCACGTCCGCATGGCGGACGAGGCTATATGCATCGGCCCGCCGCCATCGTCGCAAAGCTACCTGAGTTTTCCCGCCATCATTTCGGCCTGCGAGATCACGGGCGCGCAGGCGATCCACCCCGGCTATGGCTTCCTGTCCGAAAACGCCGCATTCGTGCAGGCAATCGAGGATCACGGCATCACCTTCATCGGCCCCACGGCCGAGCACATCCGGATCATGGGCGACAAGATCACCGCCAAGGAGACGATGAAGGCGCTAGGCGTACCCTGCGTTCCCGGCTCTGACGGCGGCGTGCCCACGCTTCAGGATGCCCGCCGCGTGGCCGAGCAGATCGGCTACCCAGTGATCATCAAGGCCACGGCGGGCGGCGGCGGACGCGGCATGAAGGTCGCGCACGACGCCGAAGAGCTTGAGACCGCCTTCATGACCGCACGGTCCGAGGCCAAGGCTGCCTTTGGCAACGACGAGGTTTACCTTGAGAAGTACCTTACCACGCCGCGCCACATTGAGGTGCAGGTCTTCGGCGACGGCAAGGGCCGGGCGGTGCATCTGGGGGAGCGGGACTGCTCGCTCCAGCGCCGCCACCAGAAGGTGCTGGAGGAGGCTCCAGGCCCTGTGATCACGCCCGCGTTGCGCGACCGCATCGGCCGCGTCTGTGCGGACGCCGTGGCGCGCATCAACTACATCGGCGCCGGCACCATCGAGTTCCTGTTTGAGAACGACGAGTTCTATTTCATCGAGATGAACACCCGCCTTCAGGTGGAGCATCCCGTGACCGAAGCGATCTTTGGCGTTGACCTCGTGCGCGAGCAGATCCGCGTGGCCTCCGGGCTACCCATGTCCTTCCGGCAGGAGGATCTGCGGATCAACGGGCACGCCATCGAGGTGCGGATCAACGCCGAGAAGATGCCGAACTTTGCTCCTTCCCCCGGCAAGATCACGCAATACCACGCGCCGGGCGGCTTGGGTGTACGAATGGATTCGGCCCTCTACGATGGCTACCGCATCCCGCCCTACTACGACTCCCTTGTGGCCAAACTCATCGTCCATGGGCGCGACCGGCCCGAGGCTCTGGCACGGCTGAACCGCGCCCTGGGCGAGTTGATCGTCGATGGCATCGACACGACGATCCCGCTCTTCCACGCCTTGGTGGAGGATCCCGCGATCCAGCAGGGAACCTATGACATCCACTGGCTGGAGCGTTGGTTGAAGGAGAACGTGGTAGCCCCCGCGTGAGAGGCGAGGATCTCACTCCCGAGATCCTCCTCGCGGCCTATCGCCAGGGGGTCTTTCCCATGGCCGAAAGCCGGAGCGACCCGGACGTGTTCTGGGTCGATCCGCGCCGTCGCGGCATCCTGCCGTTGGACGGCATCCATGTCTCGCGCAGCCTTGCACGGACGCTGCGCCGGGGCTTGTTCCGCGTCACTCATGATGCCGCCTTTGACGATGTGGTCCAAGGCTGCGCCGATCGGACCGAGACGTGGATCAGCGGCACCATCGCCGCGCTTTATTCCGCGCTTCACGCCTGGGGCTACGCGCATTCTGTCGAGGTGTGGGAGAACGACGACCTGGTGGGTGGCGTCTACGGCGTTTGCATCGGCGCCGCATTTTTCGGTGAAAGCATGTTCTCGCGGCGGACGGACGCCTCCAAGGTAGCTCTGGTCCATCTTGTGGAGCATCTGCGCAGACAAGGCTTCGCCCTGTTCGACACGCAGTTCCTGACCCCTCATCTAGCCAGCCTGGGCGGCATCGAGATCAGCCGGGGCGAGTATCGCCGCCACTTGGCCGACGCGTTGACCCGCACTGCAAGCTTTATCCCTGAATGAGCAACCGCCGGTCCCTGGGGACCGGCGGCACCAGTTCGCCTGTGGGGGGCTTGTCAGTTCGACAATTTGCGATCTTTGATGAGCTGGTCAGCATCGGGGCGCCGGTTCCGGTCACTTCCGTTGGACTGCTGCGTCTGGCGGCTCACGCTTCCTGACGTTTCACCCTGGTGCGGGCGACTCATGTCGCGGTCCGTGCGGTTGTCGGGGCCAGTGCCTTGCTGCTTCTGAGCCAAGGGCCGCCTCCTTTGCAGAACAGGGCCACGCGAGAAGCCCTGCATGGAGTCAACCGTCGAAGGCCCTGCTCGCTCCGCCGAATGTTCGCTTTGGCTAGTCGGCCCCCAGGCAACGGAGCGCCCAGACATCGTAGCGTGAATGGTCCAGCGCACTGAGCGCCGGGGCCGAGGCGATCAGCCAGCCTTCGAAGACGGCGGTGTCGTCGGGCTCGGTACGGATGCTGACCAGCACGAAGGCATCGCCCGCAGGGTTGTCGCCTGGAAAGCGGCAGTCCCCCATCACCACGGCCAGATTGCCAACGCTGCCCGATTCACCGTTGCGCAGATCAAGATCCGTGATGGTACCAGTGATCTTGTCGAGGACCCTTACGATCCCGCCCGGCGCCGAGACGGCGGCACTGGAGGCCTGCGTCTCAGGCACTGTGCCGCGGCTCGGTGGAGTGATCGACAGCGTATCCTGCGCGCCTGCAGGGGCAGCCAGACTCAGCGCGACCAGAAGGGAGCGCCGCATCATGACGGCTGCTCGCTCCCGCCCGAAATGTACTGGAGAAGAAGTTGCAGAAGGCTCACCGCCCCTTGCGTGTCCACGATCTCGCCGCCGTCGGCCAGAGTGGTAAGGGAGCCGCCCGGCACGATCTCCACGAAGTTTCCGCCCAGGAGTCCCTCGCTCGCTACCACGGCCGAAGAATCGTCGGGGATGGGCACGTCGGCGTTGACGGTTAGCTCGGTCGTGGCCCGAAAGGTTTGGGGGTCCAGCGCAGTGTCGGTCACACTTCCGATCTTGACGCCCGCCAGCCGGACATCGGTCCCCAGCGACACCCCTTCGATGGAGCGGAAGCTCGCATTCAGGCGGACACCCTCGGACGGGCCGCCAAGGCCTGTGGCCTGCGCGGCGTAGACAAGGAATCCGCCCGCGACCAGCACCACCAAGGCGCCAGTCAGCACTTCGACGGGGCTCTCGCGCATTACTTCGGAGTCCAGGCTTCGTAGTCGGTCCGGTCGACCGGATCCGTCCGGCGCAACGACCCAGGCGGCGCGTAGGCGTGGGGTGTGCCGGTCATGTTCGGCAACGAGGGCTTCTCCCAGAAACGGCGCACCGGCGGACGCTCGACGGGCGTTTCGTCCCAGGTGCGATGCAACCAGCCGAACCATTCGGTCGGAACACGCGACGCTTCGGCCTCGCCGTTGAAAATCACCCAGCGGCTCGAATCGTTCTTGGTGCGGTAGTAGATGTTGCCCAGGGCATCCTCGCCGACCTTGACGCCGTTGCGCGCTGTCCAGAGCTGCGTTCCCCAGGTCTGGCTATTCCACCAAGTGAATGTGCGCTTGAAGATGTCCAAGAATGTCATGAGGTGACTCCGCCGCTCCGAGCTTCAATGCCCCGGATGGCCGGGAGGGTCAATGTCGCCCCCATGAAACCCCCACAAGCTCTGCGGGTTTCATCCCGCATCGGGACAGCGGGCATCGACCTCGATCTCTATCTTGTGACGCGGATCAATGAGGCCGGCCTGAATCATCGTAGCGGCTGGCGGATTTCCCCCGAACGCAGCGGACAGCATGGGCCAGCACGGCTCGAAGTCGGCCCGGTCCGGCAGGATGTAGCGCACCCGGACCACATCGGCCAAGGACGCTCCCGCCTCTTGGAGGGCTGCTTCGATGATGCGGAGAGCCGAAGCACATTGATCCTCGACCCGCTCGGGAATGGCGCCGGTCTCATGGTCGGTTCCCGTAGTTCCCGAGACGAAAATCCAGCCACTTGCCACGACCGCTCGGCAATAACCCACCCGAGGCTCCCAGGTGGAGTTGGTCGAGATGCGGCGAATGTCACTGGGCATGCCAAGTCTTCAGTGCGGGATGGAGTTGGAGAACACGTTGACGACGACGACCCCGGCAATGATCAGGCCAAGGCCCAACAGGGCCGGACCATCCAGCACCTGCCCTGACCACAGCCAAGCCACAGTGGCGATCAGGACGATGCCCAGACCTGACCAGATCGCATAGACGATCCCGGTGGGCATGACGCGGAGCGGAAAGGAGAGGAGCCAGAACGCGATGGCATAGCCAAGCACTGCGACGATGCTTGGCCAAAGCTTGGTGAAGGTTTCAGATCGTGCGAGCGCCGTCGTAGCGACGACTTCGGCCAGGATGGCTACGGCCAGCACGGCATACACCTCGACTCGGCTCATGGCATTCTCCGGCTTCGCCTATTGGTCTGGTTCGTTCCGAACATGGCATTGGGCACGCGGAGTCGGCTCGGCACTGGCGACATCGGACATGAAAAAGGCGACGGACCCTGCGATCCGTCGCCTCGGCTCGTCACGCGGCCGGCCTTAACGGCCGGCGGCGACTTCCTTTTTCGGGCCCTGCTCGGTGTGGATCATCAGGGGCTTGCCGCTGTTGCCCACGGCCTCCTCGTTGACGACCACCTCACGGACCGAGGTGAGGCCCGGAAGGTCGAACATCGTGTCGAGGAGGATGTCCTCCATGATCGACCGCAGACCACGGGCGCCCGTCTTGCGCTCGATGGCGCGCTTGGCGATCGCCTTGAGAGCATCCTCGGTGAAGGTGAGCTTGGTGTCCTCAAGCTCGAACAGACGCTGGTACTGCTTGACTAGGGCGTTCTTGGGCTCGGTCAGGATCTTGACGAGTGCGGGCTCGTCGAGGTCCGTTAGCGTCGCGATGACCGGCAAACGGCCAACGAATTCGGGGATCAAACCGAACTTCAGCAGATCCTCGGGCTCCAGGTCCTTGAAGATCTCGCCCACGCCACGCTCGTCCACGTCGCGGACCTTGGCGTTGAAGCCCATGCCCTGACCCTTGGCGCGCTGGCCGATGATCTTTTCCAGGCCCGCGAAGGCGCCACCGCAGATGAACAGTATGTTCGTGGTGTCCACCTGCAGGAATTCCTGCTGGGGGTGCTTCCGACCACCCTGGGGCGGCACGGAGGCCACGGTGCCTTCCATGATCTTGAGGAGGGCCTGCTGCACCCCCTCGCCCGACACGTCCCGCGTGATGGACGGATTATCGGACTTGCGGGTGATCTTGTCGACTTCGTCGATGTAGACGATGCCGCGCTGCGCCCGTTCCACGTTGTATTCCGAAGCCTGCAGCAGCTTGAGGATGATGTTCTCGACATCCTCACCCACATAGCCGGCTTCGGTCAGCGTAGTCGCATCCGCCATCGTGAAGGGCACGTCGAGGATGCGGGCCAGCGTCTGCGCGAGCAGCGTCTTGCCGCAACCGGTCGGGCCGATAAGCAGGATGTTGGATTTCGCAAGCTCGATATCCGACGCCTTCTGGGCATGGGACAGGCGCTTGTAGTGGTTGTGCACTGCGACGGACAGAACGCGCTTGGCATGGATCTGGCCGATCACGTAGTCGTCAAGCACGTCGCAGATTTCGCGCGGGGTGGGCACGCCATCGGTGGTCTTCAGCCCGGAGGTCTTGGTTTCCTCCCGGATAATGTCCATGCAAAGCTCGACGCATTCATCGCAGATGAACACGGTCGGGCCCGCGATGAGCTTGCGCACCTCGTGCTGGCTCTTGCCGCAGAAAGAGCAGTAGAGCGTGTTCTTGCCGTCGCTGCCGGATGCGTTCGCCATGTGACTCCTCTGGCCCAGGGGGCCTCAGCTTGCCCCTCGGGGGCTCGTCGGGAGATGCGCCCGGCTCTGGCGCCGCCCGTCCGTCAGATTAGGGCACCCGCCCTGGGTCCACAACGCCAAAATCCCGTGTGCGGGTCCGTCCGTGAGCGCGTGTTGCCTCAGGCTGCCGCCGCGTCCGCGCCCTGCGCCGGATCGCGCGAGGTCAGGATGTCGTCGATCAGGCCCCAGGCCTTGGCTTCCTCGGGATCCATGAAGTTGTCGCGCTCGAGCGCGTTCTCCACGGCCTCGTAGGACTGGCCGGTGTGACGGACGTAGATCTCGTTCAGCCGCTTCTTCAGGGCTTCGGTGCGCTTGGCGTGGATCATAATGTCCGTCGCCTGCCCCTGATATCCGCCCGAGGGCTGGTGGACCATGATCTCGGAGTTCGGAAGCGAGAACCGCATTCCCTTCTCGCCCGCCGTGAGCAGCAAGGAACCCATCGACGCCGCCTGCCCAACAACCAACGTGGACACCTTGGGCCGGATGTACTGCATGGTGTCGTAGATCGACAGACCCGACGTCACCACCCCGCCAGGGGAGTTGATGTACATCGAGATCTCCTTCTTGGGGTTCTCGGCTTCGAGGTGGAGAAGCTGGGCGACGATGAGTTGTGCCATCACGTCGTGCACCGGGCCGGAGACGAAGATCACCCGTTCCTTGAGCAGGCGCGAGAAGATGTCATAGGCCCGTTCGCCGCGACTCGTCTGCTCGACGACCATGGGCACGAGGTTCATGTAGTGGTTGACCGGGTCTTGCATCGGATGAACCTCTGTTGGGGGCGGCTCCCTATCTACGGCCCTCACGGAGGGGCCGCAAGGGCGCGAGGAGTTGGCGTTTTCGTGAGCGCGACCGAACCTGCCCATCTGGTCAGGCAGACTCCACCTCGTCGGCCGGCAGGTGCGACTCGATCGGGAAGGCGACGGACAAGCAGTAGAGGCCTTCCCGCACCTCGGTCTCCACAGGCCCGCCAACCTGGGCCGCAAAGGCCTGAATCAGGTGCTGGCCCAACCCGCGCGCGGGTTCTTCGAGTGGGGCCGGTGGGCCGGCCAGGCTGTTGGCGATGCGCAGCACGGCCTTGTCGCCTTCGCGGTGGAGCGTGACGGACAGGCTGGGGCGGCCTTCGACGGCCCCGGCCCGCGCCAACGCGTTGGACACTGCCTCGGCGGCCAGGAAGGAGAGCGGGACCACCTTGTCGGGATCGAGCACGATGTCCTCGATGTCCAGCACCGCCTCCACCATGTCCGGCGAACCTCGCAGCTCCTGCTCGACGATGGCCCTCAGCACGGGCGCGGCGTTCACGTCGCCCATGTCGGGGCTCATGTACAGGCTGCGATAGATCGATGCGAGCGTGAGCACCCGATCCTGGAGCCGGCGCAGGATACCGCGCACCCTGGGGTCAGGCAGGCGGCGCACCTGCATGGAGATGATCGATGAAATGAGCTGAAGGTTGTTCTTCACCCGGTGGTGAACCTCGCGCAGCAGAACGCCCCGTTCACGAAAGGCATTCTCCATCCGTGCCTCGTCCTGGAGAATGGATGCTGCCATCGCCCGAAAGGCTTCCTCGATTTCCCGCAACTCGAGTGGCGCAGGGGTCGCGGACGGATCGTTGGCCATGCTTCGGTTCCGGCCGAAGCGGCGCATCCGAAGCCCCAGATCCGTCACACGCCGGATCACGAGACTGTGTATGGCGAAGAACGCCACCACCAGGCTGGTAGCCCACATCAGCAGTGGAAACAGGAGCGGCGAGCCGGCCAGGCTCTCGATGCCCTGCCCGGCCTGCTCGGGAGACCATATGGCCAGTGCATAAGCCACGTCGGGGATCAGCGGCGTGATTGTGTAAACCTGATCCTCGCCCAATCCGCTGACGGCTTCGAACACGCGGGGGCCCCCAAGCCGGACTTCGTCGCCCAGGCTTCGACCTCGCGGCAGCAGGTCTTCGGTCGAAAGCTCCTCGGCATCCCCCATCTGCCGGGTCAGGATCTCGCCCGTTCCGCTGACGGTGAGAAGGCGCAAGGGACGCAGTTCCGACACCCCGAATTGCGCCTCGGGAATGCGGTCGCGAGGGATGGACAGGGCCAGGTAACCGGGAAAGCCTCCCTGTTCACCCTGCTCGGCGGCCCCGGGGATCAGGACTGTCAGCACGTCCTCGCCCGGGACGAAGCTGCCGAGGACGGCACTCACGCGGACTCTCGGCTCGGCCATCAGCCCAGCGATGTCGATGCCGGGGTCCACCTCGAACGGAGCATCCGCCGAGGAGCAGGTCACCGGCCCCGAGGCTGGGAGGAACCCGACAAAGCTGTAAAGGTCACGGCCCTCGACGAAGCGGCTCAGGTATTCCGAGCAGGTCTCGGGGTCGTCCAGAAGACCCGAGACGACTCCCAGCGCCTCGCCCGCGCCAAGGGCCTGCTCGATGGCTTGCCCAATGCCAGTCGCGCCCTGCTCGGTCAGGCCGAGAAGGGACAACTCGGAGCGTCGCTCGGTTTCGCGCTGGAACTCGCGGGTCTGATACAGCGCGATCAGCCCCAGCGGCAGCAGCGCGATCGTCAGATATGCGGCGACGCGCGGTGCAAGCCCATCGAGACGTGGGCGAAACCAAGGCCGGGGGGCTTCGGTCACAGATGCGGTCCACCCTGCGATGCTATGACCGCCAGGGTGGCTCCATCCGTCAGCTCGAGGCTTTCGGCATCGTTGAGCTGGAGGATCTGGGCCAAGCGGGCCCGCGCGCGGTTGGCCCGACTCTTGACCGTGCCGACGGCCACGCCTGTCATGTCGGCTGCTTCCTCATAGGAGAAGCCCGAAGCCCCAACGAGCGCCAGCGCCTCGCGCTGTTCGTCGGGGAGTTGCTGAAAGGCGCGGATGAAGTCGGCCATCTGAAGGCGCCCGTCATGCGCGGGCTTCTCCGCCAAGGTTGCGACCAAAGCGCCGTCGCTGTCGCTGACCTCTCGTACGGTGCGGCGACGCGTGGAATAAAACGTGTTGCGCAGGATTGTGAACAGCCAGGCGCGCAGGTTCGTCCCCGGCATGAACCGGTCGAAATGGGACCAGGCCTTTACCACCGTGTCTTGGACAAGGTCATCGGCCTGAGACGCATTCCTGGTCAGGCTGAGCGCAAAGGCCCGCATGGCGGGAAGGTGGGACACCAACTCGTCCCGCGGGTCGGCCGGCCGGGCCCCCGCTGCACCGTCGGATGGTCGTCCTTGCTGCGCGACCGGGCCCTCTGCCGCTTCCCGGGGGACGCGGCGCCCGGGTCCGTCGCGGGGACCGGACATCCTGGGCATCAGACGCCCAGCCGAGGCTGTTCGTCGCGCTGCGGGGAGAAGGACGGCTGCACCTGGCTCAAGCGGTTGAGAAGGACTGCAAAAGGTTGGGGCAACTCACCTTCGACGGGCGTGCCAAAGGCGCGGCGCAGGCTGTCGGCGGCCGCGGCTCCGCGCAGCTCGTGAGTCGAAAGCTCATCCATGTCGGGTAGAAACCTTTCCCTCTTCCCTTTCCGAACCTAAATCTCGGGCCTAATGTTTGGTTCCAACGCAATTCAGGGACGTCCCATCACATGAGCACGAACGCCGCACCCGACCTGTCCGCCATGATCGGGTCCGAGCTCCCCTATCTGCGCCGCTACGCCCGCGCCCTGACCGGCAGCCAGTCGAGCGGCGATGCCTATGCGCTGGCCACGCTGGAAGCGATCCTTGAGGAACCGGAACTGTTCGAGACAGGCGTGAACCCCCGCGTGGCGCTGTTCACGGTCTTTCACACGATCTGGCAAAGCTCGGGCGCGCCGGTGGACGAAGGCGAGACCGGTCTCGCAAAGGCGGCGCAGCAGCACCTCGCCCGTCTCACGCCCAACACCCGCGAAGCGCTCCTTCTCGCTACGGTCGAGGATTTCAAGCCCGAAGAGATCGCGACCATCATGCGGACGGACGTGGACGAGGTCATGCACCTCATCGGTCGCGCCCGCGCCGACATGGAAGACAGCGTCTCGGGCCGCGTGATGATCATCGAGGACGAGGCGATCATCGCACTCGATCTTCAGAGCATCGTGGCGGACATGGGGCACGCCATCACGGGCGTGGCGCGCACACGCGACGCCGCGGTGAGCTTGGCCGGCATTGAGCGCCCGGATCTCATCCTCGCGGATATCCAGCTTGCGGACAAGTCGTCGGGCATCGATGCCGTCAACGACATCCTGTCGGCTGGCGGGGACATCCCGGTGATCTTCATCACCGCCTTCCCCGAGCGCCTGCTGACCGGCGAACGGCCCGAGCCTGCGTTCCTGATCTCCAAGCCCTACAGGGAAGATCAGGTCCGCTCGGCCATCAGTCAGGCCATGTTCTTCTCATCGACCGAATCGCTGCACGCCTGAGACTCGCACCTTTCCTCCGACGGCACGTAAGGGAACGGCCCGGGTCAGACCCGGGCTGTTCCGATTTCAGAAGCCATACACCGTCAGTTCCGGAAGACCAGTGAGTGGCGCGCCCAAGGCCCGCATGGCTTCAAGGCTGATCTGGCTACCCGATCCGGGCTCGCCGCCCGAGGGGCGAAGCTCCACCTCGACGGTCTGACCGTTGTACTCGATTCGCCCACGACCCGGCTCGCTCACCAGCGCGGTCTGCAGCCACAGGCCAGGGCTCGTGGGCGACCCCAGTGAGGCGACGGTGGTGCCAAGCTGGCCGGTCCGGGCCGGCCCGGGGGCCGCGGCGGGAATCGGGGCAGGCTCGCCGATCGCGATCCCCTCGGCGGCAGGAGGCGGCGACAAAGGGTCGAGAGGTTCGGATTGTATGGGCGCGGGCAGCGCGACCGGAGTGGCCAACGGCCCCCCTCCGTCCAGCGACGCGGGGCGCACGACCGGAGTCGTCGACTCGGTCACGGCCGAGGCGCCCGGACCATCGAGACCAGCCTCGTTATCCGTGCAAGCGGCGAAGGGAAGGAGGGCGAGAAGCGGGAGGAGGGAGATGCGGATGCTCATGACTGCGACGCTAGCCAAGCCGTGCAAGCCGTGCAACGCCCGCGAAAGGCTGCGCGGACCTCCGCCGCCGCTTGCGGCGGGTCGGCCTTCGGCCTAGGTGGGGAACCATGGACCCGCTTGTCGATCCCTTCGGCCGGTCGATCCGATACCTCCGGGTCTCGGTTACGGACCGGTGCGACTTCCGCTGCGTCTACTGCATGTCCGAGGACATGACGTTCCTGCCCAAAAACGAGATCCTGACGCTGGAAGAGCTCGACCGCCTTTGCTCGGCCTTCGTGCGGCACGGGGTCGAAAAGCTGCGCATCACCGGCGGGGAGCCGCTGGTCCGCCGCAACATCATGTCCTTCTTCGAGGCCATGGGCCGGCATCTCCGCTCGGGCGCGCTGCGCGAGTTGACGCTGACCACCAACGGCAGCCAGCTCGAACGCTTCGCTGCGGATTTGGCCCGCGTAGGAGTGCGTCGGGTCAACGTCTCGCTCGACACCCTGGACGAGGATCGATTCCGCAAGCTCACCCGCTGGGGCCGCCTGCCCCAGGTCCTGCGTGGCATCGAGGCCGCGCATGCCGCCGGGCTGCGGGTCAAGATCAACGCCGTGGCGCTGAAGGGCGACACCGAGGAGGAGATGTTCGATCTCGTGCAGTGGTGCGCGAAGGAAGGGCATGACCTCACCTTCATCGAGGTCATGCCGATGGGCGACATCGGTAACGAGATGCGGCTAGACCAGTTCTGGTCCCTGCGCGACCTGCGCGCCCGTCTGGCAGAGCGTTACACTCTTACCGACGTTACGGAACGGACCGGCGGTCCTGCAAGATACGTTCGGCTGGAGGAAACGGGCCAGAAGATCGGCTTCATCACGCCGCTGTCCCACAACTTCTGCGAATCCTGCAACCGGGTGCGCCTCACCTGCACCGGGCAGCTTCACACCTGTCTGGGACAGGAAGGAGCGTCGGACCTGCGCGCAAGCCTTCGGGCATCCACCATGGACGACGCCGTGCTGGACGACGCCATTCGCGCCGCGATCCGCCTCAAGCCCAAGGGGCACGACTTCGACTATTCGCGCGGCGAGGCGGGCGTGGTCGGGGGCCGGATCAGCCGTCACATGAGCCACACGGGCGGCTGAGCCTTGCCGGACGCCCTGCCCTGGCCCGCGCCGCTGTGGCTCTACGGCTGGGTCGCCGACGGCCTGCAAAAGACAGCCTACCGAAGAGTGGCGGAGCGGTTGGCCGAGCAGGGCGTCACGCCGGAGCGGCAGCGCGAACGACTGGGCCATGCGACGGCCCAGCGCCCGGCAGGGCGGCTCGTGTGGTTCCATGCGGCCAGCGTCGGGGAAAGCCTCTCCATCCTGCCGCTCATTGACGTCCTCCGGCAGCATGTGCAGGTGCTCGTCACCACCGTGACCGCCAGTTCGGCCGAGGTCATGGCCCGTCGCGTAGCCCCCGAAGTCATCCACCAGTTCGCCCCGCTGGATGCTGCGGGGCCAGTCCGGCGCTTTCTCGATCACTGGCGCCCCGATCTGCTCGTGGTCGTCGAGAGCGAGATCTGGCCCCAGACCCTGCGCCTGGCCGGTCTGCGGGGCATCCCTCTCGTCCTGATGAACGCGCGTCTTTCGCCGCGGTCCATCCGCGCCTGGAGCCGTTTGCCGCGCAGCGCGCGGGCCCTCCTCCGCCGCTTCGACCAAATCGTCGCCCAGACCGATACGATGTGCGATGCCCTGCTGGCCTTGGGCGCGGACCCGGCGCGCATTCGGGTGGGCGGCAATATGAAGGCTTCGGCACCGCCGCCGCCCGACGCTCCGGAAGAACGGGCGCGACTGAGCACAGTCCTGGGTGATGCTCCGGTCTGGGCCGCCGTGTCGACCCACCCGGGCGAGGAAGAGACCGTGCTGGCCGCTCACGTCCGGCTGCGGCAGACACGACCAGACGCCCGGCTCATCTTGGTCCCGCGTCACCCGGACCGGGCCGAAGAGATCGTCCGGCTCGTCGACGGCCATGGTTTGGGCTGGACGCGCCGGAGCACGGGCGGGCTACCCACCATGGCGGTCCATCTGGCCGATACGCTGGGCGAAACGGGACTTTGGTTCCGGCTCGCGCCCGTAGTGTTCCTCGGGGGATCGCTGGTGCCGGTCGGCGGCCACAACCCTTGGGAAGTGGTGCAGTGCGGCGCGGCGCTGTTGATCGGACCTCTTCGTGAAACGGTCGAAGCCGACCTGGCCGAGTTGGAGGCGGCAGGCGCGGCCTGGACCGTGCGGGGGACCGAAGATCTGTCGAGAGCCGTCTCTGACCTTTGGAGCGATCCGCTAAGATTGGAGACGATGCGCAAGGCGGGACGGAGCATGGCTCTGGCGCAGGTGGGCGGGACCGAAGACATCGCGCGCGAACTCTTGGGGATGATCGGTTGACCCGGAACCTGAGGGACCCGGCGCAGGTCCAGGTCATAGCACCCAACTTCAAGAAGCGGCTGTCGGGCGTGACCTCCACGGTGTTTCGCCTGGTGCCGGTCCAGGCGGGCGATCTGGCAGTCGTGGTCACGGGGCCGGCGATCCCCGACGACCTGCCGCAGGTCCGGCTGCGCGACCTGCTGCTGATGCCCAAACACGGCCCGGACGGCCCCAGGGTCTGGCACGCGCGGCGCAACCTCGAGATGCTGGGTGGCTTGGCGCTGCGGGTGCTGGGCAAGGATCTGCGGCTCGTCTTCACCTCGGCCTCGCAGCGCCGGCACACCGGCTTCACGAAAGCTCTGATCCGGCAAATGGACGCGGTGGTGTCCACCTCGGCCAGGACCGCGGCCTATCTGGAACGGCCCTCGGTCGTCGTGCATCACGGCATCGACGTGGAGGCGTTCCGGCCCGTCCCTGACCGCGCCGCCCTACGGGCCACGCTGGGACTTCCTTCCGGGCCGCTCGTGGGTTGCTTTGGACGCGTCCGGGCGCAAAAGGGCACCGACCTGTTCGTCGATGCAATGATCGCGGTGCTGTCACAACGCCCTGACGGTGGCGGGATCATCCTGGGCCGCGCGACTGCCGAGCATCGGGAGTTCCAGCGGGGGCTGGAAACGCGCATCGCGCAAGCCGGCCTGTCGAACAGACTGCGCTTCATGGGCGAGGTGCCCGTGGGTGAGATCGCGCAGTGGTATCAGGCGCTCGACCTTTTCCTCGCGCCGCAGCGCTGGGAAGGGTTCGGCGTCACCCCCATCGAGGCGATGGCCTGCGGGGTGCCCGTGGTCGCGACCCGCGTCGGCGCCTTTGAGGAACAGGTGGTGGATGGGGCGACAGGCCTGCTGATTCCGCCCAACGACGCCCAAGCCATGATCGCCACCCTGCACGGGGCCTTATCGGACCCTGCGCGCCTGGCCCTCTGGGGGACGGCTGCGCGGGACCATGTCGTCGCGAACTTCCGCATCGAGGCCGAGGCGGCGCGCCTCAATGCCCTTTATCGCGAGCTTCTCAGGCGCTGATCGGCATCCGGGCCTCGGCCATGCCAGCAAGCCAGGAGCAGCCCGCCGGGATCGCCTCGTCGTTGAAGTCGTATTCGGGATGGTGGACCGGCGCGGTCATGCCGTTGCCCAGGAGGATATAGGCCCCCGGCCGTTCCTCCAGCATGTAGGCGAAATCCTCTCCGCCCATCACCAGCGGAGCCTCGTCGCAGGAGCCCGAGACCGCCGCCGCAACCTCGCGGGCAAAGTCCGTCTGCGTCTCGTGGTTCGCCATCACGGGATAGCCGCGATGGTAGGAGACGCGGGCCGAGGCGCCATAGGCCAGCGCCGTCGCCTCGGCGATGGCCTTGACCCGCGTCTCGGCCAAATCGCGCAACTCTCGCGACATCGTCCGTACGGTGCCGCGCAGCGTGACGCGCGACGGGATCACGTTGAACGCCTTGGACGAGGACTCGATGGAGGTGACCGACACGACGATCTGGCTCACGGGGTCGGCGTTGCGGCTCACGATGCTTTGCAGCGCGAGCACGAGGTGCGCAGAAGTGACGGTCGGGTCCACCGTTTCCTGCGGCTTGGCCGCGTGGCCCCCCTTACCCTCGACCACGATTTCGAAGGTATCGGTAGCGGCAAAGAAGGTGCCCGCGCGGATCGAGAAGCTGCCCACCGGCCGTCCGGGCCAATTGTGCATGCCATAAACCTCGGTCACGCCCCAGCGGTCCATCATGCCGTCGGCGCACATCTCGCGGCCACCGCCGCCGCCCTCCTCGGCGGGCTGGAAGATGACCAGCACGGTTCCGTCGAAGTTCCGCGTCTCGGCCAGGTACTTGGCCGCGCCCAGCAGCATCGCCGTATGTCCGTCATGCCCGCAGGCATGCATCGCGCCGGGCGTCTTGGAGGCATGGGGCAGACCCGTCGCCTCCAGGATCGGCAGAGCATCCATGTCGGCGCGCAGGCCGATCACGCGGCCCGACCCGGTCTCGCGCCCCTTAATGACGCCTACGACGCCGGTCCGGCCGATGCCCTCGACGACCTCATCGCAGCCGAACTCCCGCAGGCGTTGGGCCACGAGCGCCGAGGTGCGATGGGTTTCAAACAGGATCTCGGGGTGTTCGTGGATGTCGCGACGCCAGGCGGCGATCTCAGGCTGCATCTCGGCGAAGCGGTTCTTGGGCGGCATGGGACGGCACCTCCTTGGCTGACGGGATGTTGCCCCCGGGTGGACCGGGGGGCAACCCCACCTCCCTGACCGCCGCCACGTCACGCCAGGATAAGGGGTTGCCGGACAAGTGGAGGATGGTAGCGTGGGGCACCCAGCAAGCGGCCACAGGGCCCGACACGACAAAGACCGGGGAGGCCTGCCGCATGCCCGACGGGGCACCGCCCATCCTGGAAGTCCGGGACCTCAGGACAGTTTTCCGCCTCCGGTCGGGCGACGTCCATGCCGTCAACGGGGTATCCTTCGACCTTCGCGAGGGCGAGCTTCTGGGCGTCGTGGGCGAATCCGGGTCAGGCAAGTCGGTCACCATGATGTCGCTCTTGGGCCTCCTGCCTTCGCCGCCTGCCGAGGTCTTGGGTGGTCCCGTGACCTTCGAGGGCAAGGATCTCCTGCGCGCCGGCCCCGAGGCGATGCGGGCGGTCCGCGGTGGGCGGATCGGCTTCGTCTTTCAGGACCCGATGACGTCGCTCAACCCGGTGTTTACGGTGGGCTTCCAGATCATGGAGCCGTTGCGAAAGCACCTGGGACTCGGCAAGCGCCAGGCCCGTGCGCGGGCGGCCGAGTTGCTGGCGTTGGTTGGCATCCCCGACGCGGGACGCCGGCTTGACGACTACCCGCACCAGTTCTCAGGAGGCATGCGCCAGCGGGTCATGATCGCCATCGCGCTGGCCTGCGACCCCAAGGTGCTGATCGCCGACGAGCCCACGACCGCTCTCGACGTCACGATCCAGGCCCAGATCATCGAACTGATGCAGGAGCTTCGGCAGAAGATGGGCATGGCGGTGATCTGGATCACCCACGACCTGGGCGTGATCGCGGGCATCGCCGACCGGGTGATCGTGATGTACGGCGGCCAGATCGTGGAGCATGCTCCGGTGGACGCGCTGTTCGCGAATCCCCGGCACCCCTACACGCAGGCCCTCCTCACCACTGTCCCCAAGGTTCAGGGCGAGCGGGTGCGCCGCCTTGCCGTCATCGACGGGCAGCCGCCGATCCTGGGGCAGTTCCCGGACGAATGCACGTTCCGTGACCGTTGCCCCTATGCCTTCGATGTCTGCCACCGCCTCAATCCCCAGCGCTATCCGGTGGGCGAGGGGCACGACGCCGCGTGTTTCCTCAACGATCCGGGGCTTGCGCCACAGCGCCCTGTGCTGGAGGTCGTCGATGGCTGACGCCACCCGCCCGCTCCTGTCGGTCCGCGACCTCAAGATGCACTTCCCGATCACCGCGGGCCTGCTGCGCCGCCGCGTGGGCGCCGTGAAGGCCGTGGACGGGGTGAGCTTCGACATCCTCCCCGGAGAGACGCTGGGCCTCGTGGGCGAGTCCGGCTGCGGCAAGTCCACGACCGGACGCGCGGTCCTTCGGCTTCATGACATCACCTCGGGCAGCATCCGGCTGGACGGGACCGAGATCGGGCGGATGTCGCAATCCGCCCTCCGCCCGCTGCGCCCCCGAATGCAGATGGTCTTTCAGGACCCGCAGGCGAGCCTTGATCCCCGAATGACCGTGGAAGCGATCATCCGCGAGCCTCTGGACGAGCACACCCGCCTGTCCGCCAGGCACAAGCGCGACAAGGTGCTGGAACTGATGGACGCCGTGGGCCTGAACCGGCGCTTTGCCGGGCGCTTCCCCCATGCCTTCTCGGGCGGGCAGCGGCAGCGGATCGGCATCGCACGGGCGCTGGCTCTGAACCCCCGCCTCGTCGTCTGCGACGAGCCCATCGCCGCGCTCGACGTGTCGATCCAGGCGCAGGTCGTGAACCTCCTCGAGGACCTGCAGGAAAGGTTCGGCCTCACCTACCTGTTCATCAGCCACGACCTGTCGATGGTGCGCCACATCGCGACAAAGGTGGCGGTCATGTATCTGGGCCGGATCGTGGAACTGCAGGCGCGCGAAGGACTTTATCGCGACCCGCTCCATCCTTATACCCGCGCGCTCCTTTCAGCGGTGAACGAGCCCGATCCCGTCGCGGCGCGGTCCCGCAGGCGCATCGTCCTCAGGGGCGACGTTCCCTCGCCCGCGAACCCGCCCAAGGGGTGCAACTTCTGCACGCGCTGCCCGGACGTGATGCCGGTCTGCCGCGAGGTGGACCCCGCCACGCTGGAGGTCGGCCCCGGCCGCTGGGTGGCCTGCCATCTCCACGATCCCGCCGTCATGCGCGGGCAAACGACCCGTCCCTTCGGGACCATGGGCCATCGGGGACCGGGACCCAACCCGGCTCCGCTCGACACACCAGCAAGGAGCGCGACATGAGAGTGAAGACGGCCCTTCTGGGCGTCGCGTCGCTGGCCTTCGCCAGCCAGGCGATGGCCCAGTCGACGACCCGGGGCGAGGACGGCAACCTCAACATCTTGTTCTGGCAGGCGGTCTCGATCCTGAACCCCTACCTGTCCGGGGGCACCAAGGACGTGGAGGCCTCGGCCCTCGTGCTCGAGCCGCTGGCCCGCTACGACGAGAACGCGACCCTCATCCCTTGGCTGGCCGAGGAGATCCCCTCGCTTGAGAACGGCGGCGTGGCCGAGGACCTGACCTCGATCACATGGACCCTCAAGGAGGGCATCGTCTGGGCCGACGGCTCGCCCGTGACCGCCAACGACGTCGTCTTCACCTGGCAGTACTGCACCGCCGAGGGGATGGGCTGCGCCCAGGAAGGCAAGTTCGAGGGCGTCACGAACGTCGAAGCCGTGGACGACCGCACGGTCCGGATCACCTTCGGCGCGCCTACGCCCTTTCCCTGGGTGGCCTTCGTTGGCGGGCAGTCCCCCATCATCCAAGCCGCGCAGTTCGCGGATTGCCTTGGCGCGGCGGCAGCCCAGTGCACCGAGGCCAACACCAAGCCCATCGGCACCGGTCCGTTCCAGGTGACCGAGTTCCTGCCCAACGACGTCATCTCCTTCGAGGCGAACCCGAACTACCGCGACCCGGCCAAGCCCGCCTTTGCGACAGTGACCTTCAAGGGCGGCGGCGACGCAGCGGCGGCAGCGCGGGCAGTGCTGGAGACGGGCGAGTTCGACTATGGCTGGAACCTGCTTCTGGCCCCGGACGTGCTGGCCTCCATGGAAGCCGCCGGCCAGGGTCAGATCGTCTCGGCTTTCGGCACGAACGTCGAGCGGATCGAGGTCAACCTGACCAACCCCTCGCCCGACCTGCCCGAGGGTGAACGTTCGACCGTCGCGCATCCCCATCCGTTCCTGACCATCCCCGAGGTGCGCGAGGCGCTGTCGCTCGCCATCGACCGGCAAACCCTTGTGGATGTGGGGTACGGTGAGACGGGGCGGCCGACCTGCAACCTCGTCCCCGCACCCGAGATCTACAAGTCGGACGACGCCGAATGCGCTGCCGCCTATGACCCCGAGCGGGCCATGCAGCTTCTGGAGCAGGCCGGCTTCACGGACACGGACGGCGACGGTGTGCGCGAGAACGCGGACGGCCTGCGGCTCTCGATGCTCTACCAGACCTCCACGAACCGGGTGCGGCAGGACTTCCAGGCGCTCATCAAGGAATGGTGGGAGGAGATCGGCTTCGAGGTGGAGTTGCGGAACGTGGACGCCGCCGTCTACTTCGGCGGCGACCCGGCGAGCCCCGACACCATCGAGAAGTTCTACGCCGACGTGGAAATGTACGCGAACACCTTCGAGGGCACCGATCCGACAAGCTACCTTGCCGCCTATACCTGCGACAAGATTCCCTCGCCCGAGAACAACTGGCAAGGCCAGAACATGAACCGCGTCTGCGACCCGGCCTACGAGGAGATGCTCGCGCAGTTCCAGGGCACCGCCGATCAGGAAGAGCGGAGCCGTCTGGCCAAGGCGCTCAACTCCTACCTCACGATCGAGAACCACATCATCATCGGCCTCGTGGACCGTGGACGTGTGTCGGCCCACTCCAACACGCTGGGCGGCGTGCGGCTGAACACCTGGGATGCGGAGTTGTGGAACATCGCCGACTGGCACCGACTCGACAACTGACCGTGGCCGGACCCCGCCCCTGCCGGGCGGGGTCCTTCCCGGCGGGCGTCATCTGCCCTGCCCCCAGAGCGGCTGAGACCCGCGCCCCCGTTCAAGGTTCCCGTCGTGCTCACCTTCACGATCCGCCGCCTCGTCCTCGCGATCCCGACGCTTCTGTTCATCGCGCTAGTGATCTTCCTGCTGCTCGACATGGCGCCGGGCGATCCCATGGCGGACCAGCCGCTCACCATCCCGCCCGAAGTGCGCGAGGAGATGCGGCGCGCGCTCGGCCTCGACCAGCCGGTCTATGTCCGCTTCGGCCTTTGGCTGTACCAGTTCTTCGTGGTCGAGCCTTTGGTCGTGATCGACCACCTGTTCGGCACAGCCTACAGCGCCGGGCAGGCCCGCGTCATCTCCTGGCAGTTCAAGTCGCCGGTCATGGACATCATCGTGCAGCGCCTGCCGCAGACGCTTTGGGTCGTGGGATCGGCCTATATGCTGGGCGTGCTGATCGCGATCCCCATCGGCATCGTGTCGGCGGTGCGGCAGTACTCCGTCTTCGACCAGATTGGGACCTTCATCTCGATGGTGGGCTTCTCGGTGCCCACCTTTTTCACCGGGGTGCTGCTGATCGTGATCTTCTCGGTGAATCTGGGCTGGTTCCCGTCGATCTACGACACTCAGCTCCGGGTCACCGATTGGAGCAGCTTCGGCCAGCAGGTCCGCCAGATGGCGCTTCCGGTCTTCGTTTTGGCGCTCTTCAACGCCGCGCAGATCAGCCGCTACATGCGGGCTTCCATGCTCGACAACATGACCCAAGACTATGTCCGCACCGCCCGCGCCAAGGGGATGGACGAACGCACGGTCGTGCTGCGCCATGTCCTGCGCAACTCCATGATACCGGTCGTGACGGTGATCGCGCTGGGCGTGCCATCGGTCTTTGGAGGAGCCATCATCACCGAGCAGGTCTTCAAGGTGAACGGCCTTGGCGCGCTTCTGATCACCGCAATCAATGCCAATGACCTACCCATGGTGCAGACGCTGACCTTCATCTTCGCGGTGCTGATCGTGCTGTTCAACTTGGTGGCGGACGTGCTCTACGGCATCCTCGACCCAAGGATCCGCTATGACTGACGCCCCCGCCGCGGGCCCGTCCTCCGCAACCAAGATGCCCATGCCCGGCCCTGACGTCCGCTTGGCCGCCGCGGGGGCGAGCCAGTGGAAAGACGTCTGGCGCCAGTTCCGCACCCACAAGGGGGCGGTGCTGGGCGCCACGTTCCTTGTCCTCGTCACGCTGTTCTGCATTCTCGGGCCGTGGATCTGGCGCGTGGACCCCGGCGACCTCGACGTCCGCAACAAGGACCTCCGCCCTATCTACCACGCACTTTGGGACTCGGGGGCCAAGGTCGCCTGGGCGCACCCCCTGGGCTCGGACAACCTCGGCCGCGACCTGCTGGCTAGCCTGATCGCGGGGGGGCGGGTGAGCCTCGCCGTGGGCTGGACGGCGATGCTGCTGTCCATGGTCATTGGGACGCTGGTTGGGGTCCTGGCGGGCTACTTCTGGCGGCTGGACGGGGTTCTGATGCGCTTCACGGACCTCGTGCTGGCGCTGCCGCTTCTGCCGCTCCTCCTCGTGATGATGCTGCTGTTCCGCGACAGCCTGCGCGCGGCCTTCGGGCCCGAGATGGGGATCTTCCTCCTCATTGTGACGGGGATCGGCATCACCTCGTGGATGAACACGGCCCGCATCGTCCGCGGCGACGTCCTCGCTCTTAAGGAGCGGGAGTTCATTCTTGCTGCCCGGTCCATCGGCACGCCCGCACGGCGCATGATCCCGCGGCACATCCTGCCGAACGTCATGTCATCGATCATGGTCTCGGCGACGTTGGGCCTCGCTTCGGCCATCATCACGGAAAGCGCGCTCAGTTTCCTGGGCCTGGGCTTTCCGTCCGATTTCCCGACCTGGGGCAAGCTCCTGTTCGACTCCACGGACCGGATGGCCGACTTCCCGGAGCGGGTGATCTGGCCCGGCCTCGCCATCTCGCTTACCGTGCTGTCCGTCAACTACATCGGGGACGGGCTTCGCGACGCGTTCGACCCCCGCATTCGGGGGCGCTAGGCCTCAATGGTGCGCGCTGTCGTTCAGGCGACGGCGCGCCCAGCCCAATCCCAGCCAGACCGCCAGAACGACCAAGGGCGTCACCACCGCCGCGAGCAGGGTCTTCTCGATCAGATGGCTGAGCGGGCCGAGCAGATACAGCGCCAGCCCCACGGCGTAATAGCTGATCGCCACCACCGACAATCCCTCGACGGTGTGCTGGAGCCGCAACGCGAGGTCTGCCCGCCGGTCCATGCTTTCCAGAAGCCGCTGATTCTGGGCACTCCGCTCCACGTCCACCCGCGTCCGCAGCAGGTCCCCCGCACGCTTGGCCCGATCCGCCATGGCCTGAAGCCGCCCACGGGTCGAGGCCGCGGTCCGCATCGCCGGATCAAATCGCCGGGCCATGAACTCGGCCAGGGTCTGGAACCCATCGAACCGTTCCTCGCGCAACGCCTCGATGCGCTGGTTGACCAAGGCCTCATAGGCCTCGGTGGCGCCGAATCGGAAGCTCGATCGCGCCACGACCCCCTCGAGGTCCGCCGAAATGTCCAGAAGCGCGTGCAGCGCTTCCTCCGCCTTGCCCTGCCCGGCCATCTCGGCCACCAGCATCGTCAGGCGACGGTCCAACGTCCCCATCTCGGGCGACAGCGCACGGGCGCGGGCATAGCCCAGCATCGCCATGGCCTTGTAGGTCTCGATCTCGCATAGCCGCTGGATGACGCGGCCCACCCGCGCCCCGCTCACCCCTGGTCGGGCGAAGACGGCAAAGCGCATGTGCCCTGCCACATCGATCCGGAAATCGCCGGCCACGACCAGTTCATCGTCCACCACCCGCGAGACGGCGAGCGACTCGGGTACCAGCCAACTCTCGGCCTTGGTGGCAATCTCCGCGTCGCCCTCGGCCGTCTCGATCTGGATCAACGCCGACGTCACGCGGGCGCCCGGCGCGGCAGCCAGCCAGTCCGGGGGAAGCACGTCGAACATGGCGGGGTCGAACGGCCGACCGCCCGGCTCGGTCCCGATCACCGTGTAGGTCACGAACTCGGTATGGCTTTCCCATTTGAGCCAATGGCGCCCCAGGGGACCATACCAGTGCGTGGCGCCCGGCTGCGGATGCGCCGTTCCGAACCGGTCAAGCAGCATGAGCAGATGCGCCCGCTCGGCCTCACGGTCACGGGCGGCGGCGTCCTGGGGCGGTTTCAGCGCGACGAACACCGCCCAGCCCGGAGCCGAGGCCGTCGGAAAGGGCCGGGCGTGCAGTTCATTGGCGAGTTGGTAGCGGAGCGGATGGTCGGTCAGGTTCACGGGACCCCCAAATGCAAAACGGGGGCAGCCTAGCCGCCCCCGTCCGTTCGTCCATCCTTCTTAAGTCCGACTACGCCGGATCAGATCGCCATGACGTCCAGCGGAGGGAAGCCGTTGAAGCAGACCGACGAATAGGTCGAGGTGTATGCCCCGGTGTTGCGGATCAGAACCCGGTCACCGGACTTGAGAGCCAGTGGCAGATTCATCGGACGCTTTTCGTAAAGCACGTCGGCCGAGTCACAGGACGGACCGGCGACTATGCAAGGGCCCGTGACCTCTCCGTCATGGGGAGTCACGAACTGGTAGCGGATCGCCTCGCCTTCGGTCTCGGCAAGGCCCGAGAAGCGGCCGATCGACAGGTAGACCCAGCGATGCAGGTCGCGGTCGGACTTGCGCGAGGTCAGGACCACCTCGGCCACGATCATGCCCGCCTCGGCCACGAGGCCACGGCCCGGCTCTGCCATCAGGCGCGGCACATGGCCAAAACGCTCGGTCACCATCGCCATTACGCCCGCCGCATAGTCGGTGGGAGCCTGAATCTCTTCGCCGTAGAAAGCCGGGAAGCCGCCACCAATGTTGAGCAAAGTCAGCGCGTGACCAGCCGCCTGCGCGTCGGCCCAAAGCTGGGCCACCGCGTCGAGCGTCGGGCGCCACATCTCGGCCTTGCGGGTCTGCGAACCGACATGGAACGAGAAGCCGACCGGATCGAGACCAAGCTCCTTAGCGGTGTCGAGGAGGCGCAGCGCGGTGTCGCGGTCACAGCCGAACTTGCGGGTCAGCGGCCAGTCAGCCATCGACACCTCGACGATGACGCGGATGTAGACCTGCGCGCCGGGGGCATGCTCGGCAATCTTCTCCAGTTCCTCGTCGGCGTCGGCGGCGAACAGGGTGATGCCCGCCTGGTGCGCCCAGGCAATGTCGCGGACGCGCTTGATCGTGTTGCCGTAAGAGATCTGGTGCGGCTGCGCGCCCTGGGCGAAGCACATCTCGATCTCCCCGCGCGAGGCGGCGTCGAAATGCGCACCGAGCGTAACGAGCCGACCAAGGATCGCAGGATGCGGGTTGGCCTTGACGGCGTAGTGGATGTCGGCATGGCCAAGGCCCGCCTTGAGCGCATGGTACTGCGCTTCCATGCGGTCCACATCGATGACCAGCGTCGGCCGATCGAACTCCGCCGTGCGGCAGAACGCCTCAAGGCGAGTCGAGTCGAAAGCGCGGACGGCAAGGGATTGCGATGGGGCGAATGCCCCCGCGAGCTGAACAGTCATCGGTCATCTCCGACAGAACAAAGAGGCCCCTCGCGGGGCCAGACGATTCCAAGGGAGACGTTACCGTCGCTACGTAAACACGTAAGCTTTGCTGTCCGGCCAGAGGCGCGTGCGTTGGCGTCTATGGCCTCCATTTGGGACATTTGCCGGCTCGGATCAAGACTTTTCTCCGGGGTACAAACAATTTTCCCAAGAGAAAGTTTTTCATGCAAGATCTTGAGCCCCAAGGGAAAGTTGCTCGATGGGCTCAGTTGACCGGCTTTGACGCCAGAGCCCCGGCATGAAACGCTGGGCCGCATGGCCCGCCTCATTCTCCTCAACAAGCCTTATGGTGTCCTGTCCCAGTTCACGGATGCCAAGAGCCCGTCCCCCCGCCCGACCCTTTCGGGTCTTGTGGACCTGACCGGCGTCTATCCCGCCGGGCGGCTCGACCGCGACAGCGAGGGTCTGCTGCTGCTGACCGACGACGGGCGGCTTCAGGCCCGCATCGCCGATCCCCGGCACAAGATGGAGAAGACCTATCTGGCCCAGGTCGAGGGGGACCCCTCCGAGGCGGACCTTGAGCCCCTGCGGCGAGGCGTGACGCTCAATGACGGGCCGACCCGCCCCGCCTCGGTGCGGCGGATCGAGGCCCCGGAGTTCTGGCCACGGGACCCGCCGATCCGGGTGCGGCAGAGCATCCCCGATTGCTGGCTGGAGATCACGATATCCGAGGGGCGCAACCGCCAGGTCCGCCGAATGACCGCCGGAGTCGGCCTTCCCACGCTGCGACTGGTGCGCTGGCGCATCGGCCCCTGGGCGGTCGAGGGACTTGCGCCGGGCGAATGGCGGGAGGTCCGGGCCCCCTGAAACAAAAGGGGGGCCGAAGCCCCCCTATCCTCAGGCCACCAGCTTGGGCAGCAACTCGTCCAGCGACTTCTTGGCGTCGCCATAGAACATCCGCGTGTTCTCCTTGAAGAACAGTGGGTTCTCGATCCCCGAATAGCCCGTTCCCTGCCCGCGCTTGCTCACGATGACGTGCTTGGCCTTCCACACTTCCAGAACCGGCATCCCCGCGATGGGAGAGTTCGGGTCTTCCTGTGCCGCAGGGTTCACGATGTCATTCGAGCCGATGACGATGGCCACGTCCGTGTGCGGGAAGTCCTCGTTGATTTCGTCCATCTCCATGACGATGTCGTAGGGGACCTTGGCCTCCGCCAGCAGGACGTTCATGTGGCCGGGCAGGCGTCCCGCGACGGGGTGGATGGCGAAGCGCACAGTCTTGCCCTGTGCCCGCAGCCGCTTGGTCAGTTCCGACACCGACTGCTGCGCCTGCGCGACTGCCATGCCGTAGCCTGGAATGATGACGACGCTTTGCGCATCGTCCAGCAGCGCCGCCACTCCGTCCGAATCGATGGCGACCTGTTCACCCGTGATCTCCATGGCGGGGCCGGTCGTGGCGCCGAAGCCGCCCAGGATCACGCTGACGAAGCTGCGGTTCATGGCGCGGCACATGATGTAGCTCAGAATCGCGCCCGAGGAGCCCACCAGCGCGCCCGTCACGATCAGCAGATCATTCGACAGCGTGAAGCCGATCGCCGCTGCAGCCCAGCCCGAGTAGCTGTTCAGCATGGAGACCACGACCGGCATGTCCGCACCGCCGATCCCCATGACGAGGTGGTAGCCGATGAACAGCGCCGCCAGCGTCATCAGGAACAGCCAGATGAACCAGCCGGTCGAGACATATAGCACCAGCATAAGCAGCGAGAACACCGCCGCCCCCAGGTTCAGCATGTGCCCGCCCGGCAGCTTGGTCGCCTTGCCATCCATCCGCCCGGCGAGCTTGCCGAAGGCGACGATGGAGCCGGTGAAGGTCACCGCCCCGATGAACACGCCCAGGAACAGTTCTACCAAGAAGATGTTCACCTCCACGGGCGTCTTGTGCGCCAGCACGGCGGCAAAGCCCGTCAGCCCCTCGCGCGCCTCGGGCGTCAGGGCGGCGACGCGACCCATTTCCAGATGGCCGTTGAAGCCGATCAGTACGGCGGCCAGACCCACGAAGCTGTGCAGCGCCGCCACGAGTTGCGGCATCTCGGTCATCTGCACGCGTTGGGCAACCATTGCGCCCAGGACCGAGCCCACGGCCACCATCAGGATCACGACCCAAAGGTTGTCCACGTCCGGTCCGAAGACCGTGGCCAGCACGGCCAAAGCCATGCCCGCGATGCCGTACCATACGGCGCGCTTGGCGCTTTCCTGCCCCGACAGACCGCCCAGGCTCAGGATGAACAGGATCGCTGCGGCGACGTAGGCGGCGCCCACAAGTCCGATGCTCATGGTGCCCTCCTCAGGACCGCTGGAACATGGCGAGCATCCGGCGCGTGACCAGGAAGCCCCCCACGATGTTGATGGTGGCGATCAGGATCGAGATCGCCGCCAGGAAGACGATCAGCCAACTGCCCGACCCGACCTGCAGGAGCGCCCCCAGGATCACGATCCCCGAAATGGCGTTGGTGACGGCCATCAGCGGCGTATGGAGCGAGTGCGATACGCTCCAGATCACCTGGAACCCTACGAAGCAGGCCAGCGCGAAGACGATGAAGTGCGACATGAACGAGGCCGGCGCGACCAGGCCGATCAGGCCCAGCACCACCGTGCCCGCGACCAGCATCCCGACCTGCCGGCGCGTCTCACCCTTGAAGGCGAGCGTCTCCTGCTCTCGCCTTTCAGAGGGGGTCAACTCGCGGGGTTTCGGCTTGGCTACGGCGCTGGCAATGGCCTGGATCTTGGGCGGCGGCGGCGGCCAGGTGACTTCACCGTGGTGGGCCACGGTCGCGCCCCGGATCACGTCGTCCTCCATGTTGTGGAGGAGAACGCCATCCTTGCCCGGCGTCAGGTCCGTCAGCATGTGACGGATGTTGGTGGAATAGAGCGTGCTGGCCTGCGCGGCCATGCGCGACGGAAAATCGGTGTAGCCGACGACCGTCACGCCGTTCGGGGTGACGAACTTCTCGTTGGGGACGGTCGCTTCGCAGTTGCCGCCCCTCTCGGCCGCCAGATCGATGATGACCGACCCGGGCTTCATCGCCTCCACCATGTCGCGGGTCCAGAGGACCGGCGCGGGCCGCCCCGGAATCAGCGCCGTGGTGATGACGATGTCCATCTGCGGGGCCAGTTCACGGAACTTGGCGAGCTGCTTTTCCCGGAACTCAGGCGAGGACGGGGCGGCGTAGCCCCCTGTCGCCGCACCGTCCTGGGCCGCTTCGAATTCGAGGAACACAAAGGACGCGCCCATGGATTCGATCTGCTCGGCCACCTCGGGCCGCACGTCGAAGGCATGGACGACCGCGCCAAGGGAGACCGCCGTGCCGATCGCCGCCAGCCCCGCGACTCCAGCGCCCACGATCAGCACCTGCGCCGGGGGCACCTTACCCGCCGCTGTCACCTGCCCCGTGAAGAAGCGGCCGAAGTTCGCGCCCGCCTCGATCACCGCGCGGTAGCCTGCGATATTGGCCATGGACGACAGCGCGTCCATCTTCTGGGCGCGGCTGATGCGCGGCACCATGTCCATCGCGATGACCGACGCCCCGGTCGCGCGGGCCTGCTCCAGCAACTCGGAGTTTGAGCTGGGATAGAAGAAGGAGATGAGCGTCTGCCCTTCCCGCAGGAGGGCCGCCTCCTCGGGCTCGGGCGGGCGGACCTTCACGATCACGTCCGCCTCCGCCACCAGCGTGGCCGCATCCGGCACGATCTCCACGCCCGCGGCCCTGTAGGCCGCGTCCGAGAAGCCCGAGTCCTCCCCGGCCCCGGTTTCGATCAGGCACGTATGCCCGAGCTTGCGGATGTCTTGCGCCGAGACCGGGGTCATGGCGACGCGCGCCTCGCCCGGCATGATCTCCCGTAGCGCGCCGATCTTCATGGGCTGTCCCCTCCCGTGCGGCTCATGCCCAAGCTGCTTAACGCGCGCGCCGCAACGTCACAAGGCGACCAAGCGCGTAGGATCGGTGGCACGTGCAGATCACGCCGCCTGACGGACCGGCGCCCGGAGCCCTAGACGTGGGATGATACAGAGGCGCAGCATCTCGACCTTGGCGCAGAGGTCAGGGCAACGAGAGACCGCGGCGCCTGTCCATGGCCGTGCCGCTGCCTTATCCTGTCGGTGCAAGGGAGTTTCCACCATGACCGATTTTTCCGCCACCCGCGCGTTGTTCGACCTGCCGCCTGACCTCATCTACCTCGATGGCAACTCCCTGGGTCCGCTGCCCAAGGCCGCTCCGGCTCGGATGGAGCAAGCCATGCGCGAGGAATGGGGTGCCATGCTCATCGGCGGCTGGAACAAGGCAGGCTGGATGGAGCAGCCGCGCGCCTTGGGCGACCGGATCGGGCGGCTCATCGGTGCGGAACCGGGGCACACCGTGGTGGGCGATACCCTGTCGATCAAGGTGTTCCAGGCGCTGGCCGCCTGCGTGGAGATGCGGCCGGACCGCCGGGTCATCCTGTCGGACACCGGCAACTTTCCCTCGGACCTTTACATGGCCGAAGGGTTGATCCGCATGCTGGGCGGACGGCACGAACTGCGCCTGGTTGACCCCGAGGCCGTGGAGGATGCCATCACCGAGGAACTGGCCGCGATCCTCATCACCGAAGTGGACTACCGGACCGGGCGGCGGCATGACATGCCGCGCCTCACGGCCAAGGCTCATGCAGTGGGCGCGCTGACCATCTGGGACCTTGCCCATTCGGCGGGGGCGCTGCCGGTGGAGGTCGGACGCGGCGGTGCGGACTTTGCCTGCGGTTGTACCTACAAATACCTCAATGCCGGTCCCGGCGCGCCCGCCTTCATCTATGTCGCGCCACGCCACGCGGGCCGGGCCGTGCCGGCGCTTTCGGGCTGGCTTGGCCATCGGGCGCCGTTCGCCTTCGAACCCTCGTACCGGGCCGGCGACGGGATCGACCGGATGCGCGTCGGTACGCCCCCCGTCCTGGCCTTGGCCGCGCTGGATGCCGCGCTCGATGTCTGGGATACCGTGGACATGGCCACGCTCCGGCAGGAGTCACTCCGCCTTACGGACCGCTTCATCGCCGGGGTGGAGGCTGCCTGCCCGGAACTTGAAGTCGTCACCCCTCGCGAGCACGACAGGCGCGGCAGCCAGGTGAGCTTCCGCCACCCCGAGGGCTATGCGGCGATGCAGGCGCTGATTGCCCGGGGCGTCGTGGGGGACTTCCGCGCACCCGACATCATGCGATTCGGCGTCACGCCGCTTTTCATCGACGAGGCCGATATCGATCGCGCGATCACAATAATCGGCGCGGTCATGAACGAACGCTTATATGATGCCCCGCTTTACCGGACCCGGTCGGCGGTGACCTGAACGCGGTGATGCCAGCCCGACCCGGTCAGAGCAGCCAAGTCGGATAATCGCTCACCAGCAGCCGTAAAGGGGCCTCATCCTCCTCGACGGCAGCGAAACGGCCGACCGGTTGGTGAAAGACGTTATCCGTCTCGTCGTCGTTGACAGTGGACACCTCTCCGATGAGTACCGTCCCGCCCTCCCCCCAGAAGGCATGCCAGTCGCCCGGCAGCAGCGTGACGCTTTCACCCGGCGCGAGACGAAGCCGCTCCCCGGGCCCGTAGGGGCGCGGGATGCCATCGGTGTGGACGGTGCCACCGTGCGATTCGCTGAACCGCCCCTCCTCGTCAGACCCGAACAACTCGATCACCAGCGTGGCACCACCGCGATTGATGATGTCCTCGGCCTTGATGACATGGGTGTGGTGCGGCGTGACCTGATGGTCGTGCGAAATCAGGATCTTCTCGGCATAGCACATGCCGCGCCCGGCCTGCAGGTCGGCCAGCCGCCCGTTGCGCAGAGTGAACAGGAATAGCCCGGTCCTGTCATACTCGCCCGTGCCGAAGTCGGTGATGTCCCAGCCATTGCGGGCGTCGATGATCGCGCGCGCCTCGTCCCGGCGAGCCCTGAACTCCTCTGGCGTCCAGTTTGCGAAGGGCGGCAGAACGAAGCCGTGGGAGCGGATAAGATCGTCGGATGCCCGAATGATCTCATTGATTCGGCTACGCTTCATGGCTGTCCCCTGGGCTGCGGGGTGACTATATCGACGATCGGCGCCCCCTCAAGCTCAAGTCGGGGACGGTGACCGTATCATGCCCACGACAGCCAACCGCAAGCGGAGGCCCGATGCCGTACAGGCCTGCGCCCGTACTAGGCCACCATGGTGCAGAGGGTTGAAGCGGCCAGACCGCTAACGACCGGCACCCCTAACGCCACCATAACCCCACACACATGCAAGCACGGCCCGACCGCCCTACTCGTCACGCGGTCCAGCACTGGACCGTGACGATCCTAACACGGCGAAGCGCGTTTTCCAAAGGCGGTGTCAGGCCCGCTTGAGCGCCCTCTGCCCCCGTGCCGCCCAGTCATGGACCGCCGCGCCAAACGCTTGGAACAGCGGACGCGAAACGGGATCGTTGGCTGCGTTCCATTCGGGATGCCACTGGACCGACAGAGTGAAGCCCGCCGACCCCCTGACATAGATCGCCTCGGGGGTGCCGTCCGGCGCCGTCCCGTCAATGACGATGCGCGGCCCCGGTGTCTTGATTCCCTGACCGTGAAGGGTGTTGGTCATCACCTCCCGCGCGCCCATGAGCTGATGGAAAGGTCCTCCCTCGGTGAAGATCACCTTGTGGCGCAAGGCGAACTTCTCCTCCAAGGTGCCGTCCGGGGGCATCCGGTGGTTGTCACGGCCCGGCAGCTCCCGGATCTCGGGGTACAGCGTACCGCCCAGTGCCACGTTGACCTCCTGGAAACCGCGGCAGACCCCCAGGAAGGGCTGCCCGCGTTCCACGCAGGCGCGAATGAGCGGCAGGGCCACTGCATCACGGGATCGGTCGAAGCTGCCATGGGCTGGGGTTTCCGCCTCCCCGTACTCCTCGGGGTGGACGTTGGGACGACCCCCGGTCAGCAGGAAGCCGTCGCAGACCTCCAGAAGCTCGGCCACGGAAACGAGCGATGGGTCCGAGGGGATCAGCAGCGGCACGCAGTCCGACACATGGGCCACCGCAGCCGAGTTCATCGTCCCGCCAGAATGCGCAGGGTACTGATCGTTGATCAGGTGGCTGTTCGATATGATGCCGACGACGGGGCGGGCCATGGCGATTGTCCTACTGCTCTGCGCTATAAGGTATGGGCGATAAGCAGCCATGAAAACCCCGCGCCGCTGCACGACCTGTTCTCATCTTGCGAAACGGCGCGGCCTGCGCCGTTACGCCTGTCCCGCAGGCAGGACGCGCGCCGCGCCTCAGCCCGCGATCTTCCGTTCGGCCCGCCGACGGTGCAGCACCGGTTCGGTATAGCCCGAGGGCTGGATGCGTCCTTTGAAGACAAGGTCGCAGGCGGCCTGGAAGGCCACCGAGTCGAAGTTGGGCGCCATGGGCCGGTACATCGGATCATTCGCGTTCTGCCGGTCCACCACCGCCGCCATCCGGCGCATCGCAGCCATGACGCGCGGCTCGTCCACGACCTCATGATGGAGCCAGTTGGCCAGCGCTTGCGAGGAGATGCGAAGCGTCGCCCGGTCCTCCATCAAGCCGACGTCGTGGATATCGGGCACCTTGGAGCAGCCGATCCCCTGATCGACCCAGCGCACGACATAGCCGAGGATGCTCTGGACGTTGTTCTCGACTTCGGCGGTCACCTCGTCCTCGGACAGGTTCCGCCCGCTCAGGACCGGGATGGTAAGCAGTTCGCGCAGAGTGCCTCGTGCCCCAGCGGATGCGATCTCGTCCTGCCGGGCGGCGACATCGACCAGATGGTAATGCGTGGCGTGCAGCGTGGCCGCCGTGGGCGACGGCACCCAGGCGCAGTTCGCCCCGGCCTTGGGATGCGCGATCTTGTCCCGCAGCATCGCGGCCATGAGGTCGGGCATCGCCCACATCCCCTTGCCGATCTGCGCCCGTCCCCGTAGCCCGCAGGCCAGCCCGATGTCGACGTTCCGCTCCTCGTAGGACCGGATCCAGGGCTGGGCCTTCATGTCCCCCTTGGGGACCATCGGCCCAGCCTCCATGGAGGTGTGGATCTCGTCGCCCGTGCGATCAAGGAAACCCGTGTTGATGAAAGCCACCCGTTCGCGCGCGGCGCGGATGCATTCCCTGAGGTTGGCGGAGGTGCGCCGTTCCTCGTCCATGATGCCGATCTTGACGGTCAAACGCGGCAGGCCCAGCGCGGCCTCCACCCGGTCGAAGATCTCGCAAGCGAAAGCCACTTCCTCGGGGCCGTGCATCTTGGGCTTCACGACATAGACCGAGTTCGTGACGGTATTGCGCGGCCCGCCCTCGCGACGCAGGTCGTGCATCGCGCAAAGCACCGTGACCATCGCGTCCATGAGCCCCTCATGGGCCTCGGCGCCGTCGCGATCCAGGATCGCGGGATTGGTCATCAGGTGGCCTACGTTCCGGATCAGCAGTAGCGACCGCCCTTTGATGGGCAAGCGCTGGCCGTCGATGCCTGTGTATTCGACGTCGGGGTTCATGCGCCGGGTGACAGTCTGCCCACCCTTCTCGAACGTCTCCTGTAGGTCGCCGCGCATGAGGCCCAGCCAGTTGCCGTAAGCCTGCACCTTGTCGGCGGCATCCACGCAGGCGACCGAGTCCTCGCAGTCCATGATGGTGGACAACGCGGCCTCGAGCCAGACATCCGACAGCCCGGCCGGGTCAGCGCTGCCAATGGGGGTGGAGCGGTCCACGCGAAGCTCGATCAAAAGCCCGTTCACGCGTAGGAGGATCTGCCATTCGGCCCCGTCGAGCCCCTTCCAGCCCACGAACTGATCCGGATCGGCCAGCATGACCCTCCGCCGCTCCGCGCCGTCACCCGCCACCTCGATCGAAAGGGCTTCCTGCTCCACTGCGATGCGGCGCACGTCCCGCCAGGAGGCACCGGCGAGCGGTGCCACCCGATCCAGGTGATCCTTGGCCCAAGCCACCACGCGCGCGCCGCGCGCTTCGTCATAAGGGCCTTTGGGCGGCAGGTCACCCAGCGCGTCTGTCCCGTAGAGCGCATCATAAAGCGAGCCCCAACGCGCATTCGCAGCGTTCAGCGCAAAGCGGGCGTTCGTCACCGGTACGACAAGTTGCGGGCCGGCGACCTGCGCGATCTCGGGGTCGGTGGGGGGCGTCTCGATGACGAAGTCGGGTCCTTCGGGCACGAGGTAGTCAATCTCGCGCAGGAAGGTTTCGTAGTCCTCGGGGTCGTGCTCGGCACCGCCTTGCGCGATGTGCCAGTCGTCGATCTGACTTTGAAATTGGTCGCGCCGGGCCAGCAAAGCGCGGTTGCGCGGGCCCAGGTCGTGAACCAAGGCCGAAAGCCCCGCCCAGAAGTCCTCGGCCGCCACGCCGGTGCCGGGGATCGCGCGATCTTCGATGAACTGCGCCAGCGCCTCGTCAACCCGCAGACCGGACCGTTCTACCCGCTGTTGCATCCGTGCCCCCAAGCCTTGCTTCCGCGTGAAGGCGTAGAGCAGGATTCCGCCGCAGGCAACCACGGGCCCTATAGTTAGTCGTATTGCTAAGTTTCCACTTGACAGAATCGGCCCACCGACTTTAGTTAGCAATATGACTAACAATTCGGAGCTCGACGCCCTGTTCCAGTCGCTGGCCGATCCGACGCGGCGCGCCATCCTGGCCCGCCTCGCTCATGGTTCGGCCAGCGTGACCGACCTTTTCGCGCCGTTCGACATGGCTCTCCCGTCCTTCCTCCAGCACCTCCGCAAGCTGGAGGACGGGGGCCTGATCGAGACGACAAAGCAGGGCCGCGTGCGGACCTGCACGCTCCGGGTCGGTGCCCTCGCCCCTGCCCGCGGCTGGATGGAGGAGCAGCGCCTCCTTTGGGAAGGCCGGCACGACCGGCTCGAAGACTACCTCGCCACCCTTTTGCAAGGACCCGACACCGATGGCTGACCTGACCCTGAACCGCATCTTCAAGGCTCCTCGCTCCAAGGTATGGGAGTGCTGGACCAATGCCGAGCACCTCAAGAAGTGGTTCGTTCCCCCGCCCGCCGAGTTGCCCGAGGCCATTATCGAGCCCCACACGGGCGGGCGCTTCTACACGGTGATCCGCTACCAGGGGCAGGACATGCCCGGTGACGGTGTGATCCTCGAAGCGGTCCCGAACGAGCGGCTGGTCTTCACCAATATCCTGGCGCCCGGCTGGAAGCCCGCGACCAACGTGGACCTGCCTTTCACTGCCACCATCGAGTTCTTCGACCACCCCGAAGGGACCGAGTACCGCGTCACCGCACGTCACCCCGACGAGGAGACCGCCCGCAAGCACGAGGAGATGGGCTTCTCGCAGGGATGGGGCACCGCCGCCGACCAGCTCGGCCGCCTTGCAGAGTCGCTCTGATGGACACCGCGACCCTGCCCGACGACCGCGTTCTGACGATCACGCGCTGGTTCCGTGCAAGCCCGGCCCAGGTCTATGCTGCCTGGACCGACCCCGAAGCCCTGCCCCGCTGGTTCGGCCCGAACGGTTATAGCTGCGAGGCCCACGCCAAGGATCTGCGGGTGGGCGGCGAATAGCGCCTTACGATGCGCGGCGAGGGGATGCAGTTCGCCAATCGCCACCGCTGGACCGAGCTGTCGCCCCCCGGCGACGGGGCCGGGCGCATCGCCTTCCTCATGGATGGCCTCGACGGCAGCCCGCCCAAAGCGGTCACCGTGACGCTCACGTCCGAAGGCTTGGGCACCCGGCTTCGGCAGGTAATGGTGTTTCCGACTGCCGCCGAGGTCGCCGTGGCCCGGTCCCACGACGCCGAGGCAAAGGGCCTGCAAACCCTGGGCAAGCTTGCCGCTAGCTTGGGCGAGTGACCCTGCGCCGCTCGCCCCGGCACCGGTCCGAGCAGTAGACCACTTCGTCCCAGACCTTGGCCCAAGCCTTGCGCCAGGTGAAGGGACGCCCACAGACCGGGCAGGTCTTGGTGGGCAGATCCGCCTTTTGGCGCATCTTCGGCATCCGGCTCCTCCATGCGATAAGGGGCGGCCCCGGGGCCGCCCCTTATCGCACTAACGGTTCCAAGTCCCGGGGGACATCACTCGTTCTGCGAACCGCCCTGTTCAGGGGATGCCGCGTCGGATTCGTCCGTCACGGGGTTCAGGGGCTCGGCGGACTGGCTTTCGCCCGGATCGGTGTCGGGCGGGCTGCCGGTGCCGACCTGCGGAGCCGTGACCGTTTCAGGCGCGACCGTCACGGCATTGGGATCGGCGGCCTGAGTCGTCCCGGCGTCGGCGTCGTCCTCGGCGATGTCGTTGGCGCTCGGACCGGCGGTCGCCTCGTTCGTGGGCGTGACCTCGCCCGTTGCGTCGTTCACCTGCGCCTCGGCCCCCTCGGGATCTCCGCCCCGGCCAAAGGCCCAAAACGACAGCAGACCCAGCAGGATCAGGGCGAAGATCACCACGGCGAACATCCCCTGAAGGGGCCCGCGGTGATGCTTGGATTGCCGTTCGAGGTCGCCGTCGGGTGCGGACATGATTAAGCTCCTGCTTCGCGCCCGCCTTGCGGGCCGGTTTCAAGGCTCCTAACGTCCGAGCCCTCGGATTTGTTCACCCGCAGCCAGAGGGAGCGCAGCATGGCCGACGGCGCCACGGACCCCCGCACGATCTATCTGAAGGACTACACGCCCTTCCCCTGGGTCATCGACGGGGTGGACCTGACCTTTGCCCTAGCCCCTCGGGGTACGCGCGTGACCTCGCGCATCCGCTTCCGCCCCGACCCGGACGCTCCGCCCGGTCCGTTCTTCCTCCACGGCGAGGATCTGCGCCTGATCGAGGCCCGGATCGACGGCCAGCCGGTGACGCCCACTGTCACGCCCGAAGGATTGACCTGCGACGTCCCCACAGGCCCTTTCACCTGGGAGGCCGTAGTCGAGAACGACCCCGAGCTGAACACCCGGCTCGAAGGGCTTTATCTCTCCAAGGGCATGTACTGCACCCAGTGCGAGGCCGAGGGCTTCCGCCGGATCACCTACTACCCCGACCGACCCGACGTGATGGCTGTCTTCACGGTCCGGATCGAGAGCGACCTGCCCGTGCTCCTGTCGAACGGCAATCCGGAAGAGTCCGGCCCCGGCTTCGCCACCTGGCACGACCCCTGGCCCAAGCCCGCCTACCTGTTCGCGCTGGTCGCAGGCGACCTCGTGGCGTTGCACGACAGCTTCACCACCCGCTCGGGCCGCCACGTGGACCTCGGCCTCTGGGTGCGGCCCGGCGACGAAGGCAAGTGCGCCTGGGGCATGGAATCGCTCAAGGCCTCCATGCGCTGGGACGAGGAGGCTTATGGGCGGGAATACGACCTCGATGTCTTCAACATCGTGGCCGTCGACGACTTCAACATGGGGGCCATGGAGAACAAGGGCCTCAACATCTTCAACTCCTCGGCCATCCTGGCCTCGCCCGACACCGCGACCGATGCGGACTACGAGAGGGTGGAGCGCATCGTTGCCCACGAATACTTCCACAATTGGACCGGCAACCGGATCACCTGCCGCGACTGGTTCCAGTTGTCGCTCAAGGAAGGGCTCACGGTCTTCCGCGACCAACAGTTCACCGGTGACATGCGCGGCCACGGGGTCAAGCGCATCGGGGACGCGGTCCTCCTGCGCGGGCGCCAGTTCCGCGAGGACAACGGCCCCCTCGCCCACCCCGTGCGGCCCGAAAGCTTCGTCGAGATCAACAATTTTTACACAGTAACGATCTACGAGAAGGGCGCCGAAGTCATCGGGATGCTCAAGCGCCTCGTGGGCGACGACGGCTACCGGCGCGCGCTCGACCTTTACTTCGACCGCCACGATGGCCAGGCCGCAACGGTCGAGGACTGGCTCAAGGTCTTCGAGGACGCTACCGGGCGGGATCTTGCGCAGTTCAAGCTCTGGTACTCCCAGGCGGGCACCCCGCGCGTGAAGGTCGAGGAATCGTGGGAAGACGGGCGCTACCGGCTGGACATGACTCAGACGATCCCGCCCACCCCCGGTCAGCCTGACAAGCAGCCGATGGTAATTCCGGTCGCCTTGGGCCTCCTCAACCCCAACGGCGACGAGGTCCTGCCCACCACGGTGCTGGAGCTGACGGGGGGGCAGCAGAGCTTCACCTTCGACAACCTGTCCGCCCGCCCTGTCCCGTCGATCCTGCGGGGCTTCTCGGCGCCCGTCATCCTCGAACGCGACGCCCCCGAAGGCGAGGCGGCCTTCCTGCTCGCCCACGACACCGACCAGTTCAACCGCTGGGAGGCCGCGCAGACGCTGGCCCGCCGCGCGATCCGAGCCCGGCTTGACGGGCAGGCCATCGACGCGAGCTGGGTTCCGTCCCTCGCGGCGGCGCTGCGGGACGACGCGCTCGCGCCCGCCGACCGGGCGGCGCTGCTGGGTCTCCCGTCCGAGGAGGAGACCGCCCAAGCCCTCTGGGACGACAAGCGCATCCCCGACCCGACCGCGATCCACCATGCCCACGAGGCCGTGAGGGACCACCTCGCCCAAGGTCTTCGCGACCTCTTGCCGCAACTCCATGATGGTGGCCGCATGCCCGGCCCCTATTCGCCCGACGCGAAATCGGTGGGGCGCAGGTCGCTCGGCAATGCGGCCCTGCGCCTCCTGTCGCGCACCGATGATGGCGTCCGGGCGGCGGCCCAGTTCGCCGAGGCCGCAGACATGACCCAGAGCGTGGCCGCCCTAGGTGCGCTGCTGGCCGTTGGACGCGGCGAGGAGCAGTTGCGGGCCTTCCACGACCGCTGGGCGCAGGACCGCCTTGTCCTCGACAAGTGGTTCTCGCTCCAGGTCGGGCTTGCCCGGCCCGAGGCGGCAGTGGCGCTGGCCCAACGCCTGACGCAGCACCCGGATTTCGACTGGAAGAACCCGAACCGCTTCCGCGCGGTGCTGGGGGCGCTCGCCTCCAACCCCGCCGGGTTCCATGATGCGTCGGGAGCGGGCTACCGGCTGTTGGCCGACTGGCTCATCCGGCTTGACGGCGCGAACCCATTGTCCGCCGCTCGCATGTCCACGGCCTTTGACAGCTGGCGCCGGCTCGATGTGGACAGGCAGGCGCTGATCCAGTCGGAGCTTGGCCGGATCCAGGCGGCTCCCGGACTATCACGAGACCTGTCCGAGATGGTCGGGCGCATGATCGGCTAGGCATGGCCGGGCCCACCCCTGCCCGTTTTCCGGGCGGGGGTTGCCGAAGCTGCCTCCAAGCAATACCTCTGGCATCACAGATACGTGGGCCGACCCTGTCACGGGTGAGCCAACTACCATCACTCGGTGACAGAGAATGAGAGACCGAATCGACCCCCTCATAGAGGAACGCGCGCCGTGGCTGGCCAATGGCAGCCCCCTGGCGAAGCCTGCGCGCTATCTCCTCGACAAGACGCTGTCCTACGAACGGACCGTGTCCCTTGGTGAGTCGTTCGAGAAGAGATCCACCGCCGAACTGATGGGCGAGCTTGGTCGCATGCTCGCACGCGAGGTGACGGTTACCGGCCTCCACAACATCCCGCGGCACGGCCCTGCCATGATCGTGGCCAACCACCCCACGGGCATTGCGGACGGAATCGTGCTCTGGCACCTGCTCGCGCCCCTGCGGCCCGACCTCTACTTCTATGCCAACCGCGACATCCTTCGCGTGCTGCCGCAGATGGAGGATTCCATCGCCCCGGTCGAATGGCGACAGGAGAAGCGCTCCCACGCCAAGACCCGCGAAACCATGGCCTACACCAAGAAGGCCGTGGAGGACGGGCGGCTCGGCGTGATCTTCCCCTCGGGCCGCCTCGCCAAACGCGAGGGGCTGCGGCTGCATGAACGGCCCTGGATGGCGTCGGCGGCGATGCTGGCCCGCAAGTTCGAGCTTCCGGTCATCCCCGTGAACATCCGGGCCCGCAACTCGGTGTTGTTCTACCTGTTTGACCTAATCCACCCGACCTTGCGGGACATCACCCTGTTCCACGAGATGCTGAACAAGGCCAAGCAGCCCTATGTCGTGACCGTGGGCGAGGAGATCAGCCCCGCCTCGCTCCCCGCCTCCTCTGAGGAGGGGAT
Source organism: Rubellimicrobium rubrum (assembly GCF_006152115.1). Lineage (GTDB taxonomy): Bacteria > Pseudomonadota > Alphaproteobacteria > Rhodobacterales > Rhodobacteraceae > Rubellimicrobium > Rubellimicrobium rubrum. The sequence continues at coordinate 229,991 of NZ_VDFU01000001.1, forward strand.
CGAGATGCTGCGCCGGGCGACGCTGGCCCTGGGCGGCCGCGAGGATCAGACGGTGAGCATGTTGTCCGTCACCCGCAAGCCCGCTCTCCGGTTCTGATACGAGAAAGGGGTCCCCTTCAGGGACCCCTCCATCGCTCCGTCGTCCCTCTGGCAGCCTTTGATGGCTGCTCGTTCCACGGATTTCAGTCGAGCAGCGCCACCTCGAAGGCATCCGGCGCCGTCGGGCGCACGGGCGGGATCAGCGACGCCATGACAGCGGTCTGAACCTCGCAGTAGCTTTGGCCTTGCACCCAATCGCGGATCTGGCCTTGGAGCTTGTCGTTCGACATCGGCCCCCAGTCCGCCGCGATGCCACGGTCCCCCGCCGCCACGACGCCGTCTCGCGCCACCGTGCGCGACATGATCCGGATGGCGCATTCGAGATTGGCCTCGCCGTCGTGCAGCTCGGACGCGCTGGTAGCGTCGCAGCCGTAATGCCGCGCTGTCGCCGGAGATATCTGCAGGAGCCCGTGCCACGCCCCGCCGCCGCCCTGGGCCTGTGGGTTGAAATTGCTCTCGTACCGGGCCAGCGCTGAGACGGTCCCGACCCAGAACGCGGCGCGCAGATGCGGCGGGTTGCGCTCATAGCCGGGGCACCAGGCGTCGATGTCGGCAGGCACGATGTCGCGAAGGTCGCGGGGCGCCTCTTCGATGGCAGCCATGGCCGACTCGCTCCAGGCCTCGCCTTGGCTGCGATCGTCCCAGCGAGCCTCAGCGGTGAACACCGGGCGGGGCTCGGGACGCCGTTCCGCGCCGGTCTGCACCGTGATCTCGACGGGGATGCTCGCCAGCGCACGGGCTCGGGGCCGCTGGGCCGGCTCGACGGTCGGCATCGCCGAGACATCCAGATGAAGGGGCAGCAGGCTTTCGGACATGAAGGCTGCTGACCGCAGGTGCGGATCCATCGGGGCCAGCGGCTCGGCAGAAGCCGCCAGCCCCGCGATCACGGCAAAGGCCCCCCCCAGGGTCCAACGTGCCACGTGCAGCGAACTCACCATGACAGGGGTCTCCCGATTCGCCAAACCGATAATCCCGGTTCTATTTCAATCACTTGGACGCCAAGCCTCACCTCACGGGGAAACTTGGTTCCGACAGTAGCTCTGGCTTGACACCCACTGCGCCATCTCCCGGCGCTTCTCGGCCGAGGCAAAGGGGCCCCAGTCGGCTGCGAATCCGCCGCCGCCCGCCGCCACCACGCCATCCCGAGTCACGGTCTTGGCCGCGATCCGCACTGCGCATTCGAGGTTCTCGGCCCCGTTCGTCAGCTCGGAGCCCGAATCCGCGTCGCAGCCGTATCCGCGGGCAGTGGCCGGAGCGATCTGCACCAGCCCGAACCACTTGCCGCCTCCCCCGACAGCCTGCGGGTTCCAAGTGCTCTCGAAGCGGGCAAGCGCCGACAGCAAGCCCGCCCAAAAGGCGGCACGCTGGCGCGGCGCTGCTTCGACATACCCAGGGCACCACGTCCCGATGTCGCCCGGAACCTCGGAGAGGAGAGCGGCACCCTCGGTCTGGAGCGCGTCCATGGTCGCTTCGGTCCATGCGTCGGTATGGGAGCCCTGATGATCCCAGGCCATCGCTGGCAAGGCCTCGGGCACGACTGGAGCAACCGTGGGTTGCGGGGCGCAGGCACCGAGGATGAGAAGAGTAAGGAACGGAACCGCTACGCCAAGCGTTGCAGGTCTGACACGGGATGTGTTTCTTTTGTCTTGCATGGCCGCATGACGAACACCCTGGGCCAAGCGGGTAAACCCATGCTGGTCCGAATGGGCCGTCTAGGCGGATAACAGCCCGAGTCACTGGGTCGTGATAAGCAGACTCTCGCCGGTCAATCCGTTCAATTAACGCAATCTGGGGATAAGTCCTCCTGCTTGCGGAAATTGGCGCATCCTCCTAGGACCGTTGTCGATTCCTTCCGGCATGAGGTTCCCGATGCTTGACCAGTCCGTTCCCGCGCCAAAGCCCAAAGTCATCGAGGGCGTGACCGGTCCCTGGGAGATCGTGATCGGCCTCGAGGTTCACGCACAGGTTGCAACCGCCGCCAAACTGTTCTCGGGGGCCTCGACGGCTGTCGGGGCAGAGCCGAACAGTCAGGTGAGCTTCATCGATGCCGGGATGCCGGGGATGCTGCCGGTCATCAACGAAGGCTGCGTCGCACAGGCGGTTCGCACCGGCTTGGGGCTTAGGGCGCAGATCAATCTGTGGTCGGCCTTTGACAGGAAGAACTACTTCTACCCGGACCTGCCGCAGGGCTACCAGATCAGCCAACTCTATCACCCCCTCGTCGGCGAGGGTGAGGTGATCGTGGAGATGCCGGGCGGCACCGCCCGTCGCGTGCGGATCGAACGCATTCACCTCGAGCAGGATGCAGGCAAGTCGATCCACGACATGGACCCGACCATGTCCTTCGTTGACCTGAACCGGACGGGCGTGGCGCTCATGGAGATCGTGAGCCGCCCCGACATACGGGGACCGGAGGAAGCTGCCGCCTATGTGTCCAAGCTTCGCCAGATCATGCGGTATCTCGGCACCTGCGACGGCGACATGCAGCACGGCAACCTTCGGGCCGACGTGAACGTCTCCGTCTGCCGCCCCGGCGCTTGGGAGCGGTTCATGGAGGGTGACGCCTCCGGCCTCGGTACCCGCTGCGAGATCAAGAACATGAACTCGCTCCGCTTCATCCAGGCCGCCATCGACCACGAGGCGCGCCGCCAGATTGCCATTCTGGAGGATGGCGGATCTGTCGTGCAGGAAACTCGCCTTTATGACCCCGACCGGGGCGAGACGCGGTCGATGCGCTCCAAAGAGGAGGCGCACGATTACCGCTACTTCCCCGACCCGGATCTCCTGCCGCTCGAGATCGAGCAGGCCTGGGTCGATGACCTCGCGGCATCGCTGCCTGAGTTGCCCGATGAGAAGAAGGCCCGGTTCATCCGCGATTTCGGCCTGTCGGATTACGACGCATCGGTCCTGACCGCCGATACCTCGGACGCCGCCTTCTTCGAGGCGGTGGCCCAGGGTCGCGACGGCAAGATGGCGGCGAACTGGGTTATCAACGACCTGTTCGGCCGCCTCAAGAAGGAAGGGCACGAATTGTCGGACAGCCCGGTCTCGCCCGCACAGCTTGGGGGCATTATCGACCTCATCCAGTCGGGCGACATCTCCGGCAAGATCGCCAAAGACCTGTTCGAGATCGTCTACACTGAGGGTGGCGAACCTGCAGCCCTGGTCGAGGGACGCGGGATGCGGCAGGTCACCGACACCGGCGCCATCGAGAAGGCGGTGGAGGAGGTCATCGCCGCGAACCCCGCCCAGGTGGAGAAGGCCAAGGCGAACCCCAAGCTCGCGGGTTGGTTCGTAGGTCAGGTGATGAAAGTCACAGGCGGTAAGGCCAATCCGGCGGCGGTCAATGCGCTCGTGAACGAACGTCTCGGACTGTAGGGTTCGAATCGTTGGACGAACCCCCCGGGCCACCTATCCTTTGGGGAACCCAGGGGGTCCGATCATGCAAAGCCACGAATACCGCGTCATTCCGGCGCCCCGTCGGGGCGTGAAGATCAAGGGCGCCCGGACGCCCGAGGATCGCTTCGCCCGCGCCGTCGAAGGAGAGATGAACCGCATGGCCCTCGACGGTTGGGAGTTCGTGCGATCAGATACTCTTCCGTGCGAACAGAAGGCGGGCTGGTTCAGCAAGCCCACGACCGTGTTCCAGACCCTGCTCGTGTTCCGACGCTCCAAGGTCGAGGAAGCCACCGTTCCGGTCGGCGCGGCAATGCCGCCGCCTCTGGCTCATGCGACCATGCCCCCGGCTGTTCCGCCATTGGCCGACCTGTCCGCTCCGGCGCGCAGCCTGGGTTTGCCAGACCTTCAACCGGCTGCAGCCCCGGCCCCATCGGCCCCGCCGCATCTGGCCTTGGTGGAGCCACCCCGCGCCGCGGAGTCGCGTCACGCGGCTGAATAGGACCTTAGGCCGCGATCTCCAGCGCCAGCGCGTGGAGCCTCCCGATCAACTCGGGGCCAAGCGCGGCATGGATGGCGCGGTGCCGCTCCAGACGGCTCATGGGACCGAAGGCCGGGGCAGCGATGCGGATGCGCCAATGCGTCCCGCCCCCTTCCCGCCAGCCCGCGTGACCCCTATGTCCCTCGCTCTCATCGAGAACCTCGATCCGGGTGGGCGCGAACGCCGCTTCGAGTCGGTGGCGCATTTCCTCCGCAAGACCCATCTTTTTGAACAAGCCCCCTTCTATCCGTCGCTCCGATGACTAAACTCGCGCGTCCCGGACTGAAAGGCGTGACACGAGGTTCAAGGCAGAATGGCAAAGAACGATCCCTTCGGCTTCGACATGTCCGTGTCAGCCTCCAAGAAGAAGAATCCGCGCGGACGCCGCGGCATGACTGGGGCGTCGGACACGTCCACCCGCATCTGCGACCACGCAGGCTGCGAGGAGAAGGGGGCTTTCCGCGCGCCCAAGTCGCCCGACGTGCTCGATGACTATTGGTGGTTCTGCAAGGATCACGTCCGCGAGTACAATCTGAAATGGAACTTCTTCCACGGCACGACCGAGCAGGAGTTCGTGGAGCAGGTGGCCAGCGACAGGGTGTGGGGCCGCGAGACCAAGCCCTTTGGCAAACGCAGCGAAGAGCAGCGTGCCTGGGCGCGGCTTGGCATCGACGACCCGCATCAGGTGCTGGGCGACAACGCGACCCGCAACGCGGGCCGGGTTCCTGTGGCGGGCACACGCCGCCTGCCCCCGACCGAGCGTCGCGCCTGCGAGATCCTCGATGTCCGCGACACCGCCACCAAGACCGAGATCCGCAAGGCCTACAAGGCCTTGGTCAAGGTCCTGCATCCTGACATGAACGGCGGCGACCGCAGCCAAGAAGAGCAGCTCTCCGAGGTGGTCTGGGCGTGGGACCAGATCAAGGAAAGTCGCAACTTCAAGGATTGATCCAGAACTGCGGCTCCCGATGCTGACGGGGGCCGCGCCAGCAACTCAGCGCGGGGTGATGGTCCCCAAGGCCACGACCTCGCCGGTCGCCTGCCCTGTGGGTGAGCCCCCCAGCGGCTCGTCGGACAGCGCAAGCGCGTTGTTCTCGAACTCCGGGATCAGATCGGCCCGCACGGTGATCACCCCGGCCTCGTCGCGCGGCAGGACCCCTAGCGAGGTGGTCGTGCTGTCCTGCAGTCGGACGAGCCACAACTCCAGATCGCGGCCCTGGGGGATGGTTCCGGCAATGCGCCGGACCTCCAGCCGCCCCTCGTCGCGGTCGAAGCTGGCTTCCACGACCAGCGAGCCGTCCTCGGCAGCGATGCGGGCCGCGTACTCGGGCGCGCCCGTCCCGCGCCGGATCAGCCCAGGATCAAGGGCCAGCACGACCAGCCCCGCCGTGACGACCCCACCCAGAAGCAACGGCCAGATCCCCCAGCGCTGCAGCAGGCTGGGCCGGGCATCCGTTTCGGGGAACAGGCGCCGCATTACACGGTCCTGCAGCGGCCGGGGCGGTTCGATCGCTGGGATGTCGTCGGTCATGGTGGCGAGTTGTTCGGTCCAGTCGCGCACCAGATCGCGCAAGGCCGCGTCCTCGGCCATGCGCCGCTCTACGGAAGCGGCCTCCTCGGGCGCGAGAAGGCCCAGGACGTACTCGGCCGCCAGCGCGCTGTCATCGTCGTGGTCCAAGCCCCAGCCGCTCATGACCCGATGCACTCCCGCAGGGTCAGTAGACCCCGCCGCAGCCAGGTTCGGATGGTGTTCAGCGGCACGCGGTATCGCTCTGCGAGGTCGGCATAAGCCTCGCCGCCCAGATAAGCGCGGCAGATGGCCTCGGCTCGGTCGGGCGGAAGCGTCTGCAGGCACGCCCCGATCCGCCCCCGCATGGAGGCAGCCAGCGCGCTCTCCTCCGGGTTGGGGGCACCGTCCGCCAGTTCGGACACTGCCTCGATGGGCGCGGTGGCGCGGCCTCGGCGTGCGCGCAGGCGATCGATGGCATGGTTGCGCGTGACCGTGATCAGCCAGGTCATGGGGCTGAGACCATTCGACCTGTAGCGGTCAGCGTTGTGCCACAGCTTCACGTAGATCTCCTGGAGCGCGTCTTCGGCCTCGGACCGGTCATCCAAGACACGCAGCGCGATCCCGAAGAGTTTCGCGGACGTCGCGGCATAGAGCGCCGACAACGCATGGCGATCCCCGATCGCCATGCGCGCGATCATGTCCTCGATGTCCGTCAGGCTGGCCATGTCGTCTCCCCGCCGCCACTTTGCCCATGCAGTAGGAAAAGGCAAATGGTCCCTATGGTTGCGGCGCTTGAGGCCGGGCCCGTGTCCCTTGGACTCTGTCCGGTCAGGCCGGCTCGGGCCCTCCGGCCCCCTTGCGGTGAAAACAGAACAGACTAAGAAACTCTGACCCGAAACGTCGCCATGCTATGTCCGAACGCGACCGAGGAAGATGGGAACAGGAATGACCGATCCGCAGGCCAGGCCGACCGAAGAGATCTCCGTTCGGGATGTCTTTGGCATCGACAGCGACATGAAGGTCAAGGCCTTCGCGGAGCGGGGCGACCGCGTGCCGGAGATCGACCCGACCTACAAGTTCGACCCCGACACCACCCTCGCTATCCTGGCGGGCTTTACCTACAATCGCCGTGTGATGATCCAGGGCTATCACGGCACCGGCAAGTCAACCCATATCGAGCAAGTGGCGGCACGGCTCAATTGGCCCACGGTGCGCGTGAACCTCGACAGCCACATCAGCCGCATCGACCTCATCGGCAAGGACGCGATCCGCCTCAAGGAGGGCGTCCAGGTCACCGAGTTCCAGGAGGGCATCCTTCCCTGGGCGCTGCGGAATCCTTGCGCCATCGTCTTCGACGAATACGACGCGGGCCGCCCGGACGTGATGTTCGTCATCCAGCGCGTGCTGGAAACGGACGGCAAGCTCACGCTGATGGACCAGAACCAGATCCTGAACCCGCACCCGTCCTTCCGCCTGTTCGCGACCGCGAACACCGTGGGCCTGGGCGACACGACGGGCCTGTATCACGGCACCCAGCAGATCAACCAGGCGCAGATGGACCGCTGGTCGCTGGTGGCCACGTTGAACTACCTCAGCCACGACGCCGAGGCCGCGATCGTGCTGGCCAAGAACCCGCACTATAATACCGAAAAGGGCCGCAAGCAGATCAACCAGATGGTCACGGTCGCCGACCTGACCCGCACGGCCTTCATGAACGGCGACCTTTCGACCGTCATGTCCCCGCGCACCGTCATCAACTGGGCCCAGAACGCGGAAATCTTCCGTAATGTGGGCTACGCGTTCCGGCTTTCGTTCCTCAACAAGTGCGACGAACTGGAGCGTCAGACCGTCGCCGAGTTCTACCAGCGCTGCTTCGCCGAGGAGCTTCCTGAAAGCGCCGTCGCCATGGCGATGCGGTGACCATGCGGGCGTCCCTCCTCGGGGCGCCCCTAGCCTGCCTTCTGGCGGCTATGCCGCTCGCGGCCGAGATCACGGTCCATGCTTACCCTCCTGCCTATTGTGCAGCGTTCTGGCAGGGCTATGCCGACGTGTTGGGCGACGACGGAGAGAGGGCGCTAGCGGACCGGTTCCGCGACGCCTCCGTCCGCCTGATCGGCGAGGCCGAGACCGATGCCATCATCGAGGAGCGGCGTCCCTGGATCAGGGATCTGATGGACGCCTACATCTATGCCCAGGACGATCAGAGCCGCAAACTGTTTGAAAGGCTGGTCACCGACTGTGGGCGGCTGGAAGCCGACCTTCCCTATCTGCGCCCTTGAAGCGCAACTCATCGCTCTGCCTCAAGGGACCCCACCGGACATAGCGGGATCGCGCGAACGAAAAGGCCGCCCTGCGAGGGGCGGCCAAGTCCATTCATTCGATGAGATGTCGAACGACCTCAGGCAGCCTGCTGCACGGCTGCGCGGGCGGTCTTGAGGATGCCAGCATACCAGGACACCTGGTCGAGCATGTCCTTGACCGATCCGGCAAGGATGCCATCCAGGGCCTCCATGGGCTCGGGGTTCGGGTTGTAGGCGCTGACCCGGAAGAAGTCCGAGCCGCCGATATGGACGCCCGCACGCACGGGAACCATCTGGAGTTCAATGGCCATCAGGCGCAGCTGCTCGATGGCGCGGGCGGCACCCACGGAGCCGTAGCCGATCACACCCATCGGCTTCTTGCCCCAGTTGATGTAGTCCTGGTCGAGCGCGTTCTTGAGCGCGCCGGTGATGGACCGGTTGTACTCGGCCACGAGGAAGACATAGCCGTCGAAGCGGGCGATCTCCTGCTGCCAGCGGACGGCGCGGGGGTCCTGCGTCGGCACATAGGCATTCGACGCCACTTCATTGAAGAAGGGGAGATCGAAGTCGCGCAGGTCCACGAGCTCGACCTCGATGTCGTCGCGCGCCTGCATGTGCTTGAGCGCCCACTGGGCGGGCTTGTCGGCCCAGCGCGAGTCGCGGGTGGAACTGATGATCAGCGCGATCTTGGGCTTGTCGGCCATGGGGGTGACTCCAGTTTGTCCAATCCGGGTGGAACCTGAGCCTCAACGCCGACAAGGGCAAGTCCCGGAGCCGCGCGCCGCCGCACAGCCCCTGCGCGCGAGGATTAGATCGTGACCAGCCGCGCCCTTGCCGCGACCCCACTCGGGTGCTTTATCTTTGTCATGTCCAAGCCCAGCGACAACCCCGCCGATCCCTTCAAGAAGGCCCTGGCCGAAGCCGCCAAGGTCATGGCTGACGATCCGGAGCTGACCGTAAGCTATTCGGTCGATCCGCCCGGCCTGTCCTCGGACACCATGCGCCTGCCACAGGTGAGCCGCCGCCTGACAAAGGACGAGGTGCTGCTGGCGCGCGGCACCGCCGACAGCCTCGCGCTGCGCCGCCGCCTGCACGATCCTGCGGTGGCCGACCGCTATCGCCCGCAGGGCCAGATGGCGCGCGATATCATGGAGGCCATGGAAACCGCCCGGGTCGAGGCTCTGGGGGCCGAGCACATGCCCGGCACCGCCGGCAACATCGACGCACGCATCGCGTCGGATGCCAAGCGCAAGGGCTATGACCAGATCCGGCAGGCGCAGGACGCCCCCCTAGCCATTGCGGCAGGCTACCTGATCCGCCACCTCGCTACGGGTCGCCCGCTTCCGCCAGGCGCCGACAACGTCATGCAGCTTTGGCGCGGCTTCATCGAGGACATGGCGGGCGAGCGGCTGGACGATATCCCCAACCTTCTCGACTCTCAGAAGGAGTTCGCCCGCTTCGCACGCGAGGTCATACGCGACCTGGGCTATGGCGACCAGCTGGGCGACGACCCCGACGATCTCGAGGACGAATCCCAGGACAATGCCGAACCCGAGGAGGAAGAGGACGAGGACGCCGGGGGCGAGCAGGAGAGCGAGTCCGAGGAGGCCGAAGCCTCACCCGAGCGTTCGCAGGACGACGAGCAGGACCCATCGCAGGCGCAGGTTTCCATGGAAGCCGATTCGGCCTCCGAGGAGATGGACTCCGAGGAACTGCCCGAGGGTGAGGCCCCACACGAACCCCCCGCCCCCGCGCCCATTTCGGATGCCGACCCGACCTACAAGGTTTTCGCCACCCAGTTCGACGAGATCATCGGGGCCGAGGATCTGGCCGAACCCGCCGAGCTTGACCGGCTCCGGGCCTATCTGGACCAGCAACTCGACCCGTTAAAAGGGGCGGTGTCGCGGCTGGCCAACAAGCTGCAGCGCCGGCTCCAGGCCCAGCAGAACCGGTCCTGGGAGTTCGACCGAGAGGAGGGCATCCTCGACGCCGGACGGCTCGCGCGGGTTGTAGCGAACCCGACGACGCCTCTCAGCTTCAAGGTCGAGAAGGACACCGAGTTCCGCGACACGGTGGTGACGCTGCTTCTGGACAACTCCGGGTCCATGCGCGGCCGTCCCATCTCGATCGCAGCAATCTGTGCCGACGTGCTGGCGCGGACGCTGGAACGCTGCCAAGTCAAGGTCGAGATCCTGGGCTTCACCACTCGCGCCTGGAAGGGCGGGCAGAGCCGCGAGAAGTGGCTGGGCGAAGGCCGCCCGCCCCTACCCGGCCGCCTGAACGATCTTCGCCACATCGTCTACAAGAGCGCCGACGCCCCCTGGAGGCGGGTGCGCCCAAACCTTGGGTTGATGATGAAGGAAGGACTGCTCAAGGAGAACATCGACGGCGAGGCGCTGGAATGGGCGCACCGCCGCATGGTCAGCCGTCCCGAGTCGCGCAAGATCCTGATGGTGATCTCGGACGGTGCCCCGGTGGACGACTCCACGCTGTCGGTGAACCCGGCCAACACTCTGGAAAAACACCTGCGCGACGTGATCGCGATGGTGGAGCGTCGCAAGGCCGTGGAGCTGATCGCCATCGGCATCGGCCACGACGTCACGCGCTACTACCAGCGCGCCGTCACGATCACCGACGTGGAGCAGCTTGCAGGGGCCATGACCGAGCAGCTGGCCTCGCTGTTTGAGGCCGACCCCCGAAAACGCGCGCGGATCGAAAGAAGGCGGGCCTGATGTTTCAACGCTTCGACGTGACGGCGGACCCGTCGCATGGGCCTGCGCGGCTGGATGCGCTCCGCGAGTTGATGCTTTCCGAGGGTCTGGATGCCGTGCTGGTCCCCCGCGCCGACCGGCATCAAGGCGAGTATGTCGCCCCCGCCGACGAACGTCTGGCCTGGCTTACCGGCTTCACCGGATCGGCCGGGTTCTGCGCCGTAACGGCTTCCGAGGCCGGGGTCTTCGTGGACGGTCGCTATCGCGTGCAGGTCCGGACTCAGGTCGCCCCCGCCTTTACCCCGGTGAACTGGCCCGAGACCAAACTGGCCGACTGGCTGCTGGAACGGCTGACGAGCGGCCAGCGGATCGGCTTCGACCCCTGGCTTCATACGATCGAGGAAGTCGAGAAGCTGCGCGACCGACTGCTGCCCAAGGGGCTGGGCCTTGTCCCGATCGCCAACCCCATCGACCGGCTCTGGACCGACCGGCCGGCATCGCCCTCGGCTCCGTTCTCCGCGTTTCCGGACGCCATCGCGGGCGAAAGCCATGCGGCCAAGCGCGCCCGAATCGCGGCCGAACTGCAGCGGACGGGGGATAGGGCCTGCGTGCTGACGCTTCCCGACTCGATCGCCTGGCTGCTGAACATCCGGGGCGGCGACGTCGCCTACAACCCGATTCCCCACGCCTTTGCCGTGCTGCACGAGGACGCCACCTGCGATCTGTACTGCCGCGACGGCAAGGCCGACGCCATCCGCGACCATCTGGGCGAGGAGGTGCGGGTGCATCCCGAGACCTCCTTCGTCCCCGGTCTCGACTTCCTCCCCTCGCCCACCAGGCTCGACCCGAAGAGCTGCCCCGAGGCGGTCCACGAGTTCCTGACTGTTCGCGGGATTACGGTGTCGCGGGGTCAGGACCCCTGCCTGCTGCCCAAGGCACGCAAGACGTCCCAAGAGATCGCTGCCACTTCCGAAGCGCATCTGCGCGACGGGGCGGCCATGGTGAACTTCCTGGCCTGGCTGGACGCCGAGGCGCCGAAGGGCGGCCTGACCGAGATCGACGTGGTCCGCGGTCTCGAGGGGTTCCGGCGGGCGACCAACGCGCTCCTGGACCTCAGCTTCGACACGATCTGCGGCGCAGGTGCGCATGGCGCCATCGTCCATTACCGCGTGACCGAGGCGACGAACCGTCCCGTTGCACCGGGCGAGTTGCTGTTGGTGGATTCGGGCGGACAATACCTCGACGGGACCACCGACATCACGCGCACCGTCGCCGTCGGCCCGGTGCCCGATGGGGCGTCGCAAGCCTACACCCGTGTCCTTCAAGGCATGATCGCCATCAGCCGGGCGCGGTTCCCCAAGGGGGTCGCGGGGCAGCATCTTGACGCGCTGGCGCGCTATCCGCTCTGGCTCGCGGGACAGGACTACGACCATGGGACCGGTCACGGCGTCGGCGTGTTCCTGAGCGTCCACGAAGGGCCGCAGCGCCTGTCGCGCCTGTCGGACGTCCCGCTGGAGCCTGGGATGATCCTGTCCAACGAGCCAGGCTACTACCGCGAGGGGGCCTGGGGCATCCGGATCGAGAATCTGATCCTCGTGGAGGAGGCTGGGTCCGTCCCGGGCGGGGATGATCGACCGATGCTGAGCTTCCGAACTTTGACCTGGGTGCCGCTCGACCGGCGGTTGATCCTGGCGGACCTGCTCAGCCACGACGAACGCGTCTGGATCGACGCCTATCATGCAGGCGTCCTGGCGCGGATCGCACCCCGAGTGGAGGGCTCGGCCCTGGAGTGGCTGCGGACGGCCTGCGCGCCGCTCTGAATCCGCTTGCCGCCCTGGCCTTTGGACCTTCATGATCGAGGCGGCACATTGCCGGGGGAAGACGCATGGCAGACCACATCACGATTCGTCCTTCCGACGGCACCTGGGTCGTCCGCGCGGGCGGCGCGGTGCTGGCCGAAACGGCCCAAGCGCTGGAACTGCGCGTGGGAGAATACCCTGCGGTCGTCTACGTCCCGCGCGAGGATGTCGCGATGGCGTTGTTCGAACGGTCAGCCACCCGAACCACTTGCCCCTACAAAGGCGAGGCGAGCTATTATTCCTTTGTCGGCAAGAGCGCGACAGTCAAGGACGCCGCCTGGAGCTATGAGACCCCGAAAGACGGGGTAAGCTCGATCGCCGGGCACCTCGCGTTCTACACAAACAAGGTGACGCTGGAGCGGGTCTGACACTGCGCCAGCAAGGCCGCCCAGCGTCCCCCATAAAGGTCAGGCCGCATGCGCCGCCCCCAGCAGCTCCCTCGCGGCGCCCCGGGCGGCTTCGGTCACCGTCTCGCCCGCGAGCATCCGCGCGATCTCGTCCACGCGGTCCTGAGGTTCGAGCGGAACGACGCGCGAGGTCGTCATGCCGTCCAGCACCCGTTTCTCGACGCGCCAGTGATGCGCGCCCAGCGCGGCCACCTGGGGCGAGTGGGTGACGACCAACACCTGTCCTTCATGGGCGAGGTCCGCAAGTCGGCGGCCCACGGCGGCGGCGGTGGCCCCGCCCACGCCGCGATCGATCTCGTCGAAGATCATGGTCTTTGCGTCGCCTTCGCGCAGGAGGCAGACCTTGAGCGCGAGGAGGAAGCGCGACAGTTCCCCGCCGCTGGCAATGCGGTCCAGGGGTCCCGGCGGCGCTCCGGGGTTGGTCGCGGCGACGAAGCGCACGTCGTCCTGCCCCTCGGGGCCCGGCTCGGCCGCGGTAACCTGCACGGAGAAGACAGCACGCTCCATCTTGAGCGGCGGCAGTTCGGCTGCCATCGCCTGGGCGAGCCGACGGGCCGCTTCGCCCCGAAAGGCCGACAGCGCCTCGGCCGCTTCAAGATAGGCCGCATCCGCCGCCTTGACCGCCGCGCGCAGCCGCCCTTCGTCCGCCTCGGAGGCGTCGAGCGCGGCAAGCCGGCCTGCCATGTCCTGCGCCAGCACGGGCAGGTCGTCAGCCAGGACGTTGTGCTTGCGGGCCATGGCGCGGATCGCGAAAAGCCGCTCCTCGGTCTCCTCTAACGCGCGCGGGTCAAAGCGGAGCGCGTCCAGAAAGTCGCGCACGCCGGACTCGGCTTCGCCCAAGGCCTCCTGTGCGCGCTCCAAGGCGGCGAGGGGCTCGTCAAGCCTGCCCTCGGCCTGCTCGGCGGCGTTGTCGAGGCGGCGCATGGCCTCCGAGATCAGCCCCTCAGCTCCTTGCGAAGAGATCGCGTTGAGAGCCTTGGCGATGCCGTCGCGGATCTTCTCGCCTGACTGCATGAGGCGGCGCTGGGCGTCGAGCTGGGTTTCCTCGCCCGGCTGCGGGTCGAGCTTGGACAACTCTTCGACCGCGTGGCGCAGGAAGTCCTCCTCGGCCTTGAGCTTATCCCGCCGCGCTTCGGCCTGGGCCAGGGCGCTGCGCGCCTCGCGACGGCCCGACCAGGCCGAACGGACTCGCGCCACCAGATCCTCGGCGCCGGCGAAGTCGTCGAGCAGGGTGCGGTGGACGCGCGGATTGAGGAGGCCCTTGTCATCCTGCTGGCCGTGCAACTCGACCAGGGTGTCCGACAGCGCGCGCAGCGTCTCGCCCGAGGCGCGGCGGTCGTTGATCCAAGCGGTCTTGCGGCCGTCCTGATAATTGACGCGGCGCAGGATCAGTTCGGAGGGATCGTCCTCATTGGGGTCGATCCCTGCCTCGGCCAGGATGGCGTGGGCGGGATGGCCTGGAGCCAAGTCGAAGACGGCCGTGACCTCGCCACGATCCGCCCCCGTGCGGACAAGCTCGGCCCGCCCACGCCACCCCAGCACGAACCCCAGCGAATCGAGCAGGATGGACTTGCCTGCCCCCGTCTCGCCCGTGAGCACGTTGAGGCCGGGGCGGAAGGCCAAATCCAGCCGCTCAATGATGAGCATGTCGCGGATCTCGAGCGCGCGGAGCATCCCTGTCCCCTGTCTGTTCCACTCAGGATGTGGCTTTTGCGCGATGGGGGGTCAACCCTTCTCGGGCGGAATGAGGCCCTGTGCCGCGAGGTCGGCCCAGAGCGCCTCTGGCGGCTCGGACCGGGCAGCGCGAAGGTTGCCCTCCATCTCGGCCACGGTCTGGCTGCCGGGAATGACCGACAGCACGGTGGCGTGGCGAAGCGGAAACCGGAAGGCCGCGTCGATGATGTCAACGCCATGGCTGGCGCAGACCGCACGGAGCCGCCTGGCCTTGTCCGCCACCTCCGGGGGCACGGCGTCGTAGTTATAGAAGTCCTTTCCGGCGAGGATGCCCGAATTGTAGGGACCCCCTATGATGACGCCGATGCCCTTGGCCTCGCAGACGGGCAGGAAGGACTGCGCCGCCTCCTGCTCCAGCAGCGTGTAGCGCCCGGCCAGAAGGATGACGTCGAGGTCCGCCCGTTCCGCCAGCCACTGGGCGGTCTGCCATTCGTTGATGCCGAGGCCGATGGCCCGGATCACCCCTTGCGATCGGAGATCGTGCAGCGCCCGGTGGCCGCCGGCAATGAACTGCCTGATCCAGACGTCCAGCGCATCCTGGGTACCGTGGGTCCAGACATCGAGGTCGTGGGTGTGCAGGATGTCGATCCGGTCCACGCCCAAACGTTCGAGCGAGAATTCCAGGGAGCGCATGACGCCGTCGTAAGAATAGTCGTAGACCCCTACACGGGACGGCACGTCGAACCACTTGCCGTGGCCTTCGCGCCCTTCTGGGGTCGTGGCCTTCAGCCAGCGGCCGACCTTGCTCGCCAGGACGAAACTGTCCCGGTCCTTGCCCCTGAGGAACGGATTGAGCCGCGTCTCGGCAAGACCCAACCCGTAAAGGGGAGCAGTGTCGAAGTGGCGCACGCCTCCGGCCCAAGCCGCATCCATGATCGCGCGGGCCTCCTGCTCGGGCACGGCGCGATAAAGGTTGGCAAGCGGGGCCGACCCCAATCCCAGTTCCGTGAAGGTCAGCCCGGTCCGGGCGTGCTGCCTCGTGGTCAGTTGCATCCTGTCCCCCCGTTGTGCCGGCATGCTAGTCACCGCAAGGACCGCGAGGCAAGGACGGGACCGCAAGGAGCATCACGCCGGTCGTGAGGGCACCTCGTCAGGCAAAAAGCTCGGGGCGTTCCTCGACCAGCCGTTCGAGCCGTGTGACAAGCTGGCGCAGATGGGTCCTGGCGGCGGAGCGGGCGCGCTCGGGGTTGCGCGCGTCAAGGCCCGCGAGGATGGCCCGATGCTCCTCCAACGTTTCCTGCACCCGGCCCGGAGTGGGCAGCAACAGCCGGCGCGCCCGATCCACATGGACCCAGGCCGTGCGCGACAGTTGCGGCAGGCGGCGGTGGCCGGTGAAGCTCAGGATCAGTTCGTGGAACTGCGCATCGGCGGCGTAGAAGCCCTGGGTGTCGCCATCCGCAACCAGCACTTCCTGAAGCCGGAGGTTGCGGCGCAACTGGGCCAACTGATCGTCGGTCGCTTGCCCTGCGACCAACTCCATGGCAGCGAGTTCAAGGGCTTCGCGAAGGAAGGCCCCTTCGCGCACCTCCTCGACGGATAGACGGGCAACGAAGGTGCCGGCCTGGGGGACCACATCCACCAGAGCCTCGGTGGCCAGACGCGCCACAGCCTCGGACACCGGACTGCGCGAGACGCCCAGCAGCGCGCACACTTCGCTTTTCCGCAGGATCGCGCCTGGCCGCAGCGTCAGGTCCAGGATCGCTTCCTTTAGCGAGGAATAGACCTTCTGGGATAGGGAGCCCGGAAAATCCCCAAGAGGCCGAAGCCGGGTGGATGCGTCAACGGGCGGCGTTTCAAGGCGATCTTGCAGCATGCTAGCATGTTAGCTACAGGCCGAATCATGTCAACGACCCGGCTCAGGGGAACACCGATGCTCGACCAGATGACTGCCGCCACGATCCGCCTCCATCCTGCCGACAACGTCGTAATCGCGCTTGCGGACCTTGGCGCGGGGACCGTGCTACCCGAGATCGGCGTGCCGCTTCTCCTGCCCGTGCCGCGCGGGCACAAGGTCGCCGTGGCCCCAATCGCACTAGGCGCCAACGTCATCCGCTACGGCCAGATCATCGGGGCGGCCACGCAGGCGATCCAGGCCGGCGAGCATGTGCACACCCATAACCTCGGGATGGGGGCGCATGACACCGACTATGCTTTCGGCACGGACCTGCGGCCCCTGCCCCCGGTCACCGAGGCGCGGCAGTTCCTGGGCTACCACCGGGCAGACGGACAGGTGGGGACGCGCAACTACCTGGGCGTCCTCACGTCGGTGAACTGCTCCGGATCGGTCGCGCGCTTCATCGCCGAAGCCTGCGAGAAGGAAGATTGGCTGCGCGACAACCCCGCCATCGACGGCGTGGTGCCCATCGTGCATGGCACCGGTTGTGGCATGTCCGGCAAGGACGAAGGCTACGAGACGCTGTTCCGCACGTTGCAGGGCTATGCGCGCAACCCGAACTTCGCGGGGATTCTGCTCGTGGGGCTGGGCTGCGAGGTCATGCAGGTGCCCGACCTCATCGGCAAGGGCCGGATGCGGGGCGACGGAGCCTTCCGTTACATGACCATCCAGCAGACCGGCGGCACACGCCGCACCGTCGAGAAAGGTGTGTCGATCCTGCGGGAAATGGCCGAGCAGTCCGCCCAGGCCGTGCGCCAGCCGGCGGGGCTCGAGCATCTTGTCATCGGGATGCAGTGCGGCGGCTCGGACGGCTATTCGGGGATCACCGCCAACCCGGCGCTGGGCGCGGCATCGGATCTGCTGGTAGCCCATGGCGGCACCACGATCCTGAGCGAGACGCCTGAGATCTATGGGGCCGAGCACCTCCTGACCCGGCGGGCGGTATCGCGCGAGGTGGGCGAGAAGATCGTGGAGCGCATCAAGTGGTGGGAGGACTATACCGGGCGCTGGGGCGGCGAGATGGACAACAACCCGTCACCTGGAAACAAGAAGGGCGGGCTGACCACCATCCTCGAAAAGTCGCTGGGCGCTGTCGCCAAGGGCGGCACGGCCCCGCTGTCCGAAGTGTACAAGTTCGCCGAGCCCATCACCACGCGCGGCTTCGTCTACATGGATTCGCCCGGCTACGACCCCTGCTCCGTCACAGGCCAGATCGCCTCGGGCTCGAACCTGATCGTGTTCACGACGGGGCGCGGGTCGGTGTCGGGCTACAAGCCAGTGCCCTGTATCAAGCTGTCCACCAACAGCGAGATGTACGCCCGGATGTCCGAGGACATGGACATCGACTGCGGCGACATCGTCGCACAGGGCGTTTCGCTGGAGGAGAAGGGACGCGAAATCTTCGAGATGTTCCTGGCCACCGCGTCAGGCCAGAGAACCAAGTCCGAAGATTTGGGGTTCGGCGGAGCCGAGTTCGTGCCGTGGCAAATGGGCGCCGTGATGTGAAGCGGCGGGCGGGCCTGAGGGCCCGCCCCGCTCAAATCCACTCGCCGCGAATGACCTGCCGGTAGATGGCCGTCAGCCAGCTCTCGCCCACCACGTCGGGCCGCAGCCCGCGTCCGGTCAGGAGGACATAGGCGTCGCGGTACCAGCTCGTGGTCGGGAAGTTGGTTCCCAGGATCGCCCCGGCCGTCTGCGCCTCGGCGTTCAGACCCAGGGCGACATAGGCTTCCACGAGGCGATAAAGAGCCTCGGGCGTGTGGCGGGTGGTCTGGTAATCCTCGACCACGGTGCGGAAGCGGTTCACGGCCGCCGTGTAATGTCCGCCGGCGATGTAGAAGCGCCCGATCTCCATCTCCTTGGAGGCGAGATGGTCAAAGGCCAGGTCGAACTTGGCCATCGCATCGGCGGCGTAGGGACTGTCCGGATAGACCTCGATCACCGTGCGCAGCGCCTGAAGTGCCTGGAAGGTCAGGCCCTGGTCGCGGCCTACGTCGTCGATCTGGTCGTAATAGGACAGCGCAAGAAGATACTGGGCATAGGCCGCATCCTCCTCGGCCGGGTAGAAGTCGAGGTAGCGCTGGGCGCTGGCCCGGGCATCCTCGTAGGCACCGTCGCGATGAAAGGCGAAGGCCGCCATGATGAGCCCGCGCTTGGCCCATTCGGAATAGGGATACAGCCGCTCGATCTCGGTGAAATGGAAGGCGGCGTCGTCCTCGCGGCCACTTTCCAGCAGCGACTCGCCTTGGATGTAGATCTGCTCCGGGGTCAGAGTATCCAGGGCACCGGACTCACGGAACCCGTCGCCACGCCCGCC
The DNA here is from genome assembly GCF_006152115.1 of Rubellimicrobium rubrum. Classification (GTDB taxonomy): domain Bacteria; phylum Pseudomonadota; class Alphaproteobacteria; order Rhodobacterales; family Rhodobacteraceae; genus Rubellimicrobium; species Rubellimicrobium rubrum. Next base: position 248,759 of record NZ_VDFU01000001.1, read on the forward strand.
ACAGGCCGAGAGGGCCAACGCCATCGCAGCCCAAAGCCCTGCCCGTCCCCGCCCTCTGGCCATCCCGCGCCCCACCGCAGCTTCTGATTGGAAGACCCGTCGGATCCCCGTCCCCGCTCCGATTAGCATGGTTTGTAGAGGGGCAAAACGCCCATTCGCCAAGTGCCTGCCCGAGTCACGCCACGGCCAGCAGGTCGGCCAGTCCCGGCACCGCCTCGGGCAGACCCGGCAGCCGGTCGCGAATCGCCTCGTCGCAGCGCACGAGGCGCCATCCCTCTGGTCGGGCGAAGAGCGCGCGCAGCAGTGCATTGGTGACCGCATGGCCGGCACGGACGCCGGTGTAGCGGCCCAGAATCGGGGCTCCTGCCGTATAAAGGTCGCCCACGGCATCGAGCATCTTGTGGCGCACGGCCTCGTCCGGGTGGCGCAGGCCACCCGGGGTCAGGACCCGCGCGCCGTCCACGACGACCGCGTTCAGATACGTCCCCCCAAGCGCGAGTCCGCGAGCGCGCATCGACTCCACGTCGGATTCGCGGCAGAAGGTGCGGCTGTCGCTCAACTCACGCAGGAAGGCGACGCCTGACAAGTCCAGCGCCTTCTCCTGATGGCCGATGGCGGCGTCCGTGAAGTCGATTGTGAACGAAATCGAGGGTCCCGGCGCAGGCTCCAGCCGGGCCAGCGCATTGCCATGGCGTACCTCGACCGGCGCGAGGATCTCGATGGCGAACAGCGGGTCGGCCAGCGTCGTAATTCCAGCGGCCAGGATAGCCCGGACCCAGGGCGCGGCAGAGCCGTCGAGGATCGGAACCTCTGGCCCGTCGATCTCCACGACGGCGTTGTGGACCCCAGTGCCCGACAAGGCGGCCATGAGGTGTTCGATCGTCGATACTGTGACGCCATCCGCGTTCGCGATGCGCGTGTTCAGAGGCGAAACCTCGACGTGGTCCCACCGGGCCGGGATCAGCGGATCCGCCCCCACCACATCGGTGCGCCTGAACAGGATACCCGTGCCGGCGACAGCGTCCCGCAGGGTGACGCGGGCCAGAACCCCGGTGTGGAGCCCTGTACCCAGGATGGTCGCGGGCGTCTGGAGTGTCGTCTGCACGGCGGTGACCTGTGATCTGCTCGGAGTCACGAGATAGTCACTCTGATAGGAGTCGCCAATTCACGGATTCTGACTCGCTGAAACAGTGCGGCCCGCTTGCAAAAGAAGAAGGGCCGCCCGATCAGGGCGGCCCCTCCGTTTAGTAGATCGACCTCAGTTCGCCTGACGGCGGAGGAAGGCCGGAATGTCCGCGCGTTCCTGCTCGGCATCGGGCTGGGCGTCGTAGGCCGGCCGGGGCTGGGCGCGCTGGGCGGCCGCGGCGCCACCTTCGGCACCGGGTTGGCCAGTCATGCGGTTGATAAGGGAGTTGATCCCGAACCGGGGCTTCTCGGGGGCTGGAGCCGGGCGCTGGGCCTGCGCCCCGCGCTGGGCGTCGGCCGACTGACGCGGATCGACACTGCCCCGCGCTTCGGCGGCACGGCTGGCCATGGCTCGCAGACGGGCCAACGCCTCGGGCGTGGGAGTGCCGGGGGCGGACGCGGCCGGGCGGGCCGTCTGCTGCGGCTCTGAGGCCGGACGATAGGCCGGGGGCGGCAGATCGTCGGCGATCTGAGGCGCGTCATAGTCGTCCGTCATATCCGCCGGGTGGTCGTAGGACTGCGCGTCGTAATGCGACTGCTCAACCAGGGGCTCTTGGTAGGTCGGCGCAGGGGCCGGAGCGACGGAGCGTGCAGGCTGCACCATCGGCCGGGAAACCGGCGTGACCTGCGACGCCGCCGGACGCATGGCAGGCTGCGAGGCGGCTGAACGCATCGCCGGCTGTTGCGGCGCAGCAGCGGAGCGGTGGGCTGGCGCGGCGGCAGCGGCCTGGACCTCGTTGCGGCCGGGCTGGCTCATGGAGCGCCGCGGCATCGGCGCATCCATGCGGTTCGCGTTGGCGTCGATCCCGGTCGCGACGACGGACACGCGCATCTTGCCGCCCATCTCGGTGTCGAGCGTGGAGCCCACGATGATGTTGGCGTCCTCATCGACCATCTCGCGAATCTTGTTCGCGGCCTCGTCCAGTTCGAACAGGGTCATGTCGTGACCGCCGGTGATGTTGATCAGCACGCCCTTGGCGCCCTTGAGGCTGATCTCGTCGAGGAGCGGGTTCGCGATGGCCTTCTCGGCGGCGTGGGTGGCGCGATCGGGGCCTTCGGCCTCGCCGGTGCCCATCATGGCCTTGCCCATCTCGTCCATCACGGAGCGAACGTCCGCAAAATCGAGGTTGATGAGGCCCGGCTTGACCATCAGGTCCGTCACGCCCTTCACGCCCTGGTAGAGCACATCGTCGGCCAGCGCGAAGGCCTCGGTGAAGGTGGTGTTCTCGGTGGCGAGGCGGAACAGGTTCTGGTTCGGGATGACGATCAGCGTGTCCACGACCTTCTGAAGGGCCTCGACGCCCTCCTCGGCCTGGCGCATGCGCTTGGCGCCTTCGAACTGAAAGGGCTTGGTCACGACGCCCACGGTCAGCACGCCGAGTTCACGGGCGGCCTGCGCGATGATCGGCGCGGCGCCCGTGCCAGTGCCGCCGCCCATGCCGGCCGTGATGAAGCACATATGGGCCCCGGCGAGGTGGTCCACTATCTGCTGGATCGATTCCTCAGCGGCAGCAGCGCCGACAGAGGGACGCGCGCCGGCGCCCAGCCCTTCGGTGACCTTGATGCCCATCTGGATCTTGGCGGGCGCCTGCGCGCCCTTGAGGGCCTGCGCGTCGGTGTTGGCGACGACGAACTCGACCCCATCGAGTTGTTTTTCGATCATGTTGTTCACCGCGTTGCCGCCGGCGCCGCCGACGCCGAACACGGTGATCCGGGGCTTGAGGTCCTCCTGCCCGGGCAGGGAGAGATTGAGTGCCATCGCGCTGTCCGCCTGTGTGTTCGTGTTATGAGCCGCTGTCCGCGGTCCCCGCCTTATTCCGATCCGGTCCCGTCTCCGGACTTCGCTGACGGTGCCGTCAACTCTACCGATGCCTCACCGCTCCGTCACGCCAAAAACACACCCTGCGCACAATCTCTAGTGGTATTATGGGAGCGGCCCACCGTTGCAGCGATGCATCGGCAGGATTTCGCACATCACCAGTTATCCTTGAACCACTTCACGGCGCGGCGGAGCGAACGGGACGATTGGCGGTCGGACGGGATCTCGAAATCCCACCACTCGTCTTGGGGGTGAGCCGCGAACAGCGTAAGGCCCACGGCTGCCGAAAAGGCCGCACCAGTGGCTGCCTTTGGAAGGCCCTGGACCCGCAAAGGACGTCCGAGGCGGACCTTCCGGCCTAGGATGCGCGCCGCCAAGCCATCGAGGCCAGGGATCTGGCTGCCCCCGCCTGTCAGCACGATGGACTGCGATGGGAGCTGGTCGAACCCCGCGTGGTCGAGCCGCGCTCGAACCTCTTCAAGGATCTCCTCGACGCGCGGGCGCATGATGCCGATGAGCTCGGTGCGCGAGACCACGCGGCGGTCATGCTCCCAGTCGCCGGTGTCGCCGCCGATCGGGATGAGTTCGCGGTCATCCTTGCCGGTCGCGACCACGCCGCCGTAAAGCGTCTTGATCCGCTCGGCCATGGCCATGGGAATCTGCAGCCCCATGGAGATGTCGGAAGTCACGTGCTCCCCGCCCATGCGGATCGACTCGGCATAGATCATGTGCTTGCGCATGAAGACCGACAGGCCGGTAGTCCCACCGCCCATGTCGATGCAGACCGCGCCCAGCTCCTGCTCATCCTCGACGAGGCTCGCGATGCCGGACACGTAGGCCGACGAGGCGATTCCCGCGCATTCGAGATCGCAGCGCTTGAGGCAGAGAAGGAGCGTTTCGACCGCCGGGCCGTCGACGGCCAGTAGATGAAGATCCGACGCGAGCCGCTGCCCGACCTGCCCCCGCGGGTCGGCCAGTCCCGTCCGGTGATCGAGCGACCAGTTCACGGGCTGGGCGTGCAGCACCTCGCGCTCGGGCCCGATGGCGGGCACGTCGCAGGATCCCAGGACGCGGCCGATGTCCCAGCCATCCACGGTAGGCCCTTCCACTTCGGCTTCGCCGAAGAGGCCGTGGCTTTCGGGCCGGGCCCCCGAGAAGCAGACGATCACATGGTCCACGCGGACTTGCGCATCCTTCTGCGCGGCTTGCACCGCAGTGCGGATGGCGCGCTCGGTCTCGCCCATGCTGTCCACTTCGCCGAAGCGGACCCCGCGCGAGCGGGTGACCGCGTGACCGATGACCTTGAACTGCGATTGACCCGCCATGGGGCCCACGCCGTCCACTGCCTGCGACCGCTGCGGCCCGTCAAAGCGGAGCACGAGGCAGGCCGTCTTGGAGGTGCCGAGGTCGAGGATGGCGATGACGCCCCGCTGGAGCGCGGCCCGCCGGATGCCACGCATGAGTCGCTGGGTTTCGTAAAGGGGGCGCATCAGTGATCCTCTGGAATGGGCGCGGCGGCAGTGGACGATCCGGGGCTCGCCGCCGCGGCGCGGAGCGTGGCGAGAGCGGGTGGGTTCAGGCGAAGGGTCGGGCGGTCGCCCAGCCGCAGGTCCACGACAGCAAGGTCGCGGTCGAGCATCTCCTGCGCCTGATGGAGCGCCATGACGCGCTCGAGCGCGAGGACCGGCTCCTCGGAAGGCAGAAGGATGCGCTGGTCGTTGTCCAGCACCATGTCCCAGCGGCGCTGGCCCATGCGGACCAGGCCACGGACACGTGGCGCGACGGGCGCAGCAGCGGCGAACAGGGCCAGCGCCTCGTCTATGGCGTCCTTGGCGCCGTCACCGGCGATCAGGGGCAGGTCCGTGCGGTCCGCGCGGTCGGCGATCATGCCCGTCATCACCCCTTCGGCGTCGATCAGGCGGAGGCCATCCGCATAGCGCCAGACCGCGACCGGGACACGCTGCACGACCGCGATCTCCAACGCTCCGCCCGGCTTGACGCGCAGTTGCGCGGAACGGACGGCAGTCAGGTCGGTAACCTTAAGCCGCAGCGCATCGAGGTCGAGGTCGAAGCTCGACACCGGCATCCGGATGCGCGCGACCTCGCGGATCGCCGCGGTCAGAGCGCGGTCGGCCCCTACGATTTCGACGGAGGTGACCATGAACTCGGGCCGCTCCTGAACGGCGTCTTTGACGGCCTCGATCCGCGCGGACAGCGCGGCGCGGTGATCAGCCGAGGACAGCCAGAGCGCGGAGACGAGCAGCACGAGGCCCACAGGGCCGCCGATGTGCAGCAGGCGCCGATACAATGGCGTCAGCATCAGCCGCTGGTACCGATAGGACCAGAGCGAAGGCGCGGGGTCACGACGCGTGCCCGGCACCGTTGTTGCCGGCCCCTTGACCAGCGACGGGATGGTGAGCCGCCAGAGCAGGATCAGCGTCCGCATGATGCGTCCTCCACGAGCCAACGGCACAGGTCGGGAAAGGACATCCCCATCGCCTGCGCCTGCTCGGGCGCAAGGGACGTAGGCGTCATGCCGGGTTGGGTGTTCAGTTCAAGGATGACGAGGCCGGCCTTGCCGCGCGACTCGTCCCAGCGAAAATCGGTGCGCGACAAGCCTCGGCATCCCAGGGCCTCGTGCGCCCGCACGGCAAGGTCGAGGCAAGCGTCGAAGATCTCCCGAGGGACGTCGGCGGGCACCACATGACGCGAGCCGCCGGGGGCGTACTTGGCGTCGTAGTCGTACCAGCCGTCGGTGATGATGTCGGTCACCGTGAGCGCGCGGTCGCCCAGGACGGCTGTCGTCAGTTCCCGGCCGGGGGCGAATGCCTCGACCATGACCGTGTCGGGCATGCTGTCGGCCAGTTGCGCCGGTTGGTTCGCGCCCTTGGGCACGATGTAGACGCCCACCGAGGAGCCTTCGTTGTTGGGCTTGACTACATAAGGCGGCTCAAGGAGGTGCCTGGCGCGCGCCTCGTTCCGGGGGGCGAGCAGGCTTTCCACGACCGGAAGCCCCGCGGCGCGGAAGGCGTCCTTGGCGCGCTGCTTGTCCATGGCCAGCGACGAGGCCAGCACGCCCGAATGGGTATAGGGAATCCTCAACCATTCCAGGAGACCCTGGACGCAACCGTCCTCGCCCCAGCGGCCATGAAGCGCGTTGAACGCGACATCCGGCTTCAGCCCGCCAAGCCGCTGTGCGAGGTCCGGCCCCGCGTCCACTTCGGTGGCGTCGTATCCTGCATCCCTGAGAGCCGCCACGCATTGGCGTCCCGACGAGAGCGACACGTCGCGCTCCGCCGATGGTCCGCCCATAAGGACGGCGACTCTGGGACCTGTCCTGCCCGACATGCCCGCTTCTGCCCCATGTGCGGACGCTTTGGTCCGTCTTGTTTCACTTGCGACCCCGTTTCAGGGCCGCACCGCCATTACCGATGTTCTTACTCAACTTATGCGGGTTCGCCAACCCGCATGATTTCCCATTCTAGCCTCACCCCCGCGTGATCGTAAACTGCTTTCCGCACATCCTCGCCGAGCAGCTCCAGCTCGGCAGCAGTCGCACCACCAGCATTGGTAAGAAAATTGGCGTGCATGGGGTTCATCACGGCTCCGCCTCGACGCGCGCCGCGCATCCCGGCATCGTCGATCAGCTTCCAGGCCTTCAACTCATGCGTGTCATCCGCCAGCCCCGTGCTGGAGAATCCTGCGGGATTGCGGAAGGTGGACCCCGCTGTCCGATCCTTGGTGGGCTGGGTCGCGTCACGCTTGCGGAGCTGCTCCTCCATGCGTGCGGCCAAGGCGGCGGGGTCGCCCGTGGGCGCTTCGAACACCGCCTCGACGATGACAGCCCCGTCAGGAATCCGGCTGGACCGGTAGGCGAGACCCAGACCTGATGCAAGGATCACAGCCGGCGTGCCGTCTCGCAGGATCGCCGTAACCTCAACCAGCGTGTCGGCGACGTAGGTGCCGTAGCAGCCCGCGTTCATCCGCACAGCGCCGCCGACCGTGCCTGGGATGGTCCGCAGGAAGGTGAGGTCTCGCCCGGCCTCGGCCGCCTTGCGGGCGACGTGGGCATCAAGCGCCGCGGCCCCGGCCCGCACGCGCGACCCTTCGACCGAGATGCCGTTGAAGCCCCGCCCGAGCCGGATCACGGCCCCCCGAACGCCGCCGTCCCGAACGATGAGATTGGATCCGACGCCCATGGGAAAAACCGGCACCGCCGGATCCAAGGCGGCAAGGAACGCGCTCAAGTCCTCGACGTCGGCGGGCTGCACCAGTGCGTCGGCCGGCCCTCCAACCCGAAGCCAGGTTAGATCAGCCAGCGGGCGCATCTCGGTCAGGGTGCCGCGAAGGGACGGCCAGGCGGTGGTCATTCCGCAGGGTTCCGGTGGGCGGGAGTGGTCCGGCGCAGGCGGCGCATCAAGAAGATCAGCGGCCAGCGCAGGACAGAGGCGCCTGCTGCCAGTGCGATCATCCCCATGACAGGCCCATGTTCCACAGTGAGCCAGCCCAGGAGGGGCACTCCGCAGGCGGTCAGGAGCGTGGCGGCCGTCCAGTGCTGGTCTCGCGAGGGGAGCATGGCCACGACGTTGGCCGTGATGAACCACAGACAGGCGAGAACAAGGGCAAAGCTCATGCCACCCTCCCCTGCGTGACAAGCGCAGCGAGGGAGCGGCGGAATGTCAAAGGCACGGCGGCCGACGGCAGAGAAGCGGCCCAGGCGCCACGGCCCATGCCGAGCCAGCCGACGACCGGCGGCGCCGTGGGAACGAGCCCAAAGTCCGGACGCATCTGCCGATTCAAGGGCAGAAGGACCGTGCCTATCGCAACCAGCACCCAGGCACACCCGAGAACTCCCGCCGCCGTCATTCCGTGACCCTCCTTCTGGCGATTGCCGCGCCCGTTTCTGCCGGTGCGGTCGTTCTTCCGTCTCAGGCTTCGCGCAGCCGCGCGGGTAGCCCATGCGCCCAGGCGCTGATGTTACCGGCTCCCAAGCAGACCACGATGTCGCCGTCGCGGGCCTGCTCGCGCACCAAGCGGGCGAGGTCCTCCTCTCCCTGCACGGCGCGGGCGTGGCGATGGCCGTGACGGATCAGGCCCGACACGAGATCATCGCCCGAGGCACCGGGGATGGGCTGCTCGCCCGCGGCATAGACCTCGGCGATGCCGACGACGTCGGCCTCGTTGAAGCAGGTGCAGAACTCCTCGAACAGCGTATGCAGACGCGTGTAGCGATGCGGCTGGTGCACCGCGATCACCCGCCCCTTGGAGGCCTGCCGCGCTGCCTTGAGCACGGCCGCGATCTCGACCGGGTGGTGGCCGTAGTCGTCGATGATGGTGACGCCGTTCACCTCATCGACCTTGGTGAAGCGCCTATTGACGCCCGCGAAGGCGGCGAGCGCGGTGCGGATCTCGTCCTTGCTCATGCCCAGATGCCGTGCGACTGCGATAGCCGCGAGCGCGTTCGACACGTTGTGGTCGCCCGGCATCGGCAAGGTCATGCCGTCAATTCGGTCATCCTCGGACTGGAGGATCACGTCGAACTTCGCAACTCCGTTCTCGTAGGTGGGGCGGGTCGCGCGCACGTCGGCTTGGGCGTTGAAACCAAAGGTCCGCACGCGGCGGTCAGTGACCCGCCCGACCAGGGCCTGAACCTCCGGGTGGTCGGTGCAGCAGACCGCGAGGCCGTAGAACGGGATGTTCGACACGAAGTCGTAGAAGCCCTTCCGCAGCGCCTCGATGGTGCCCCAGTGCTCCATGTGCTCGGGGTCGATGTTGGTCACGATGGCGATGGTGGCGGGCAGGCGGTTGAAGGTGCCGTCCGACTCATCGGCCTCGACCACCATCCACTCCCCCTGCCCGATCCGGGCGTTGGAGTTGTAGCGGTGGATGATGCCGCCGTTCACCACGGTCGGATCGAAGTTCCCGGCATCCAGCAGCGTGGCCACCATGGTCGTCGTCGTCGTCTTGCCGTGCGTTCCGGCGATGGCGACATTGGACCGGAGGCGCATCAACTCGGCCAGCATCTCGGCGCGGCGCACCACCGGCAGGCCCTTGCGCCGTGCCTCGTCCAGCTCGGGGTTGCCCGGCTTGATGGCCGAAGAGATGACGACCACTTCCGCGCCTTCCAGGTTCTCGGACCTCTGGCCGATCTGGATCGTGGCCCCCAGTCTGGCAAGACGACGGGTGATATCGCTTTCACGCGAGTCAGAGCCCTGGACGGTGTAGCCCATGGTCAGCAGGACCTCGGCGATGCCCGACATGCCGATCCCGCCGATGCCGACGAAGTGGATCGGGCCCACGTCCTGGGGCAGCTTGGTCGGCCGCTGCATGGAAAATCCTCCGTCCATCATGTGCGGCCCCTTTTGTTGCCTTGGGAAAGTCTCTCGACAAGGTCCGCGAGCCGTTCCGCCGCGTCAGGCCTGCCATGGTTCAGCGCCGCACGGGCCATCGCCTGCGCGCGGATCGGATCGGTAAGGATGGCCACGACGCGCTCTGCCAGCGCATCGGGCGTCAGCCGCGCCTCGGTCAAGGTCTCGGCCCCGCCTGCCGCCTCGAGACCCCGCGCGTTGGCTGTCTGGTGGTCGCCGGTCGCCGCGGCATAGGGGATCAAGACGGCGGGCCGCCCGATCACCGACAGGTCCGCGATGGTCGAGGCCCCGGCTCGCGCGATCACCAGATGGGCCTGTGCCATCCGGTCCGGGACGTCATCGAAGAAGGGGCGGATCGTGGCGTCGATTCCTTCGTCGCCGTAGAAGCGCTCGACCCGCTCGATGTCTTCCTCGCGGGCCTGCTGGCTGATGCGAAGGCGGCCACGGATCTCGGGCGGCAGCGCGGCGAGCGCCGAAGGCACCACGTCCGACAGGATGCGGGCGCCTTGGCTGCCGCCGATCACGAGGATGCCTAGTGGACCGTCACCAGGGCCATCGTAGGGCGCACCTGCCCGTTCGAGAACAGCGCGGCGGACCGGGTTCCCGACATGCAGCGCCCCGACGCCCTGGGGCAACGTCGTGGGCCAGGTGCCGCAGGCGACCAAGTCCACGCGGGCCGCAAACAGCCGGTTCACCCGGCCCAGCACGCCGTTCTGCTCGTGGATGAGGCGTGGGATGCGAAGCGCCGTCGCGGCTGCCAGTGCCGGGATGGACGGATAGCCTCCAAAGCCCGCCACGACCGTGGGCCGGCGGCGCAGCATCCGAAACGCGCTCGCCGCGACCCCGCCCCCCACGCGAAAGGGCACGAGGGCCTTGGCCTCCAGGCCACCACGCGCCGTCGTGGCGCTGGACACGACCTCGCGCGCGACGGCGGCCGGGAAGCCGCCGGCGTAGCGTGCCCCTCGCGTGTCGGTGGATAGTGTCACGCTCCAGCCGCGCGCGAGCATGGTTTCGGCCAGGGCCTGGGCGGGGAACATGTGCCCCCCGGTCCCGCCCGCCGCGATGACGAGATGCCCGCTCACCGTTCGGGCCGCAGGATGTCGCCCATGCGGCCCTGCGGGCGCGACCGGGTTAAAGCCAGCAGCATCCCGACGGCGATGCCCCCTGCGATCAGGGACGAGCCGCCGTAGCTGACAAAGGGCAGCGTCATGCCCTTGGCCGGCAGAAGCCGCACGGCCACGCCCATGTTGATCATGGCCTGAACCCCAAAGGAGCAGGCAAGCCCCGTCCCGGCCAGGCGGATGAACATATCGCGTTCCTTGGACAGCCGGATCAGGGAACCGACCACGATGAAGGCGTAGAGCGCGATGATGGCGAGCACGAGCACGAGGCCATATTCCTCGGCGGCCACCGCGATGATGAAGTCGGTGTGCGCGTCGGGCAGCGACCATTTCACCGCTCCCTCGCCCACGCCCACGCCGAAGAAGCCGCCCTCGCGGATAGCGTTCGTCGCATAGCCCAACTGGGTGCGGGGATCGATGTCAGGGCTCAGGAAGCCGTTGATGCGGCGGGCGAAGTGCTCCGAATGCTCGTAGGCGAAGGTGCCGGTGAACACCACCACACCCGCCAGCAGGGCCAGGAGCGTCATGGGCGCGCCCGCAACGAAGTACATGACTCCCCAGGAGAACAGCACCAGCGCCGCCTGCCCGAAGTCGGGCTGGAGCGCGAGCATGGTCACGATCAGCGCCATGAGCCCGAAAGACCAGAGCCGCCCCGGAGGGCCTTCGCGGTCCTGCGCCGCCGCCATAAGCCAGGCCGCCAGCACCACGAAGCCGGGCTTGAGGAACTCGGATGGCTGGAAGCTCGCAAAGCCCAGCGAATACCAGCGGATCGCCCCCTTGCCGAAGTCGGTGCCGAGGAAGGGCAACGCCATGAGCGCCACGAAGCTGAAGCCGAAGCCCACCACCGCCAGTCGCCGCACCTGTTTGGGGCCCAGCATCGACACCAGGAGCATGACCACCATGGCCGCGGCCCCGAACATGGCCTGACGCTCCACGTAGTGGAACGGCTGAAGGCCGTTTCGGGCCGCGAGGGGCGGCGAAGCGGCCAGCCCCAGGAGGAGCCCGATCCCGAACAGCGCCAGGATGTAGGACATCGTCCATTTGTCGATCGTCCGCCACCAACGCGGGAGGACCGGGTCGCTGGCTCGCGCCGGGACCAGGCCATGGACCATTTCCGTCATGGAATACCGCCAACTGCCTCTGGATGCCCGGTATGCCCGGGTCTGGGGATAACCTTAGCGGAATCGTCACGATCACGCTAGGCGGAAAACTGCGCGGGCTTGTTTCAGGCCGAAACGGCACCGCTGCGGACGCGCTGCGACGCCGCACCCGCTTGCGATCTCAGGAGGTTTTGCGCATCTGGACAGCATGGATATCGAGACTCTCATCCTTGGCGCGGGCGCGGCGGGCCTGTTCTGCGCAGGCCGCGCGGGACCCGGCGTCGTCGTGCTCGACCATGCCGCCCGTCCGGCCGAGAAGGTGCGCATCTCGGGTGGGGGGCGGTGCAACTTCACCAACCTGGGCACCCGGCCCGAGTCCTTCCTGTCTGGGAACCGCCACTTCGCCAAGTCGGCTTTGGCGAGCTACACCGCGCAGGACTTCCTGGGGCTGGTCGAGGCGCATCGCATCCCGTGGCACGAGAAGACCCTGGGCCAGCTCTTTTGCGATCGGTCATCCAAGGACATCGTGAACCTGCTGCTGGCCGAAGCTGGAAAAGCTGAAGCAGAGATCCGGCTGGACACCGCTATTGGGGAAGTCGGTCACGACGGCAGCCGCTTCACGGTGGGGACAGGTCGCGGCACACTCCGCGCCCGCCGCCTCGTGGTCGCTACAGGTGGCAAGTCCATCCCCAAGATGGGCGCGACGGGTCTGGCCTATCGCATCGCCGAGCGGTTCGGGCTGGCCGTAACCGACACGCGGCCCGCCCTTGTGCCCTTCACCTTTGGCGAGGGGCGCTTTGCGGAACTGGCGGGCGTGTCCGTCCCAGTGGCGGCGCGAACCTGGGGGCCGGGCTTCGCCGAGGCGATGCTCTTTACCCATCGCGGCTTGTCGGGTCCCGCGATGCTCCAGGTGTCGAGCTACTGGCGCGAGGGGGAGGAGGTGACCGTGGAGTTGGCCCCAGGGACGGACTGGGCCGCCGCGCTGCGCCAAGGGCGCAAGGCCGCGCCCAAGCAGGCACTTCGGACCTTCCTGGGCCAGCGGCTGCCTGCGCGGCTGGCCGATCACCTCGCGGCCGAGATGGAATTGTCCGGAACCCTCGCGGGGCTGTCCGAGGCGCGGATCGAAGCGCTGGCCCGCGCGCTGTCGGACTGGCGGCTGAAGCCCACGGGCACCGAGGGCTATCGCACCGCCGAGGTGACGCTGGGCGGCGTGGACACGGCGGGCCTCGACTCCCGCACGATGGAGGCCAAAGCGGTGCCGGGCCTTCACTTCATCGGGGAATGCGTGGACGTGACCGGGTGGCTCGGTGGGTACAACTTTCAGTGGGCCTGGGCCTCGGCGGACGCGGCGGGGCGGGCGATCCGGGCGAAAGGCTGGCCCTATCGTGCGTGGCCGGGTTGCGCGAACGGCATGGCTAGGGCCGGGCGGGTGCCTTGACCTCCGTGCGGGGTTGCATACCTCGCTGCCCCGATGTCCCGGACTAGTGCGGGACCAGCAAGGAATCCGACGTTGAGCCTGCTCTTTTCCCCGGCCAGCTTTCGCGGCCTGACCTTCAAGAACCGTCTCGTGGTAGCGCCGATGTGCCAGTACTCCGCCAAGGGCGGGGTCGCCAACGATTACCACTTTGCCCACCTTGCCCGCTTCGCACTGGGCGGCTTCGGCGCCGTGATCGTGGAGGCCACGGCCGTCACGCCCGAAGGGCGCATCTCCTATGCGGATCTTGGGCTCTGGACCGACGAGCAGATCGCCCCGCTCGCTCGTATCGTTGACTTCCTGCGGACGCAGGGAACGGCCTCTGGCGTTCAGCTGGCGCACGCGGGGCGCAAGGCCTCCACGCCCGTCTGGTGGCGGGGCCGCTTCGACGAGACCGAGGAGGAGAAGCCGCTCGTGGGATTCGAGGACTGGCCCGTGGTGGGGCCGAGCCCGATTCCCCAGGTCGCGGGCTCCACGGAGTTCAAGGTGCCACGCGCCCTGACCGTCGAGGAGATGGACGATATCCGCGAGGCTTTCGTCGCCGCCGCCCAGCGGGCGCAGCAGGCGGGATTCGACTTCGTCGAGGTCCATTCGGCCCACGGCTACCTCCTGCACCAGTTTCTGTCCCCCGTCGCCAACAGCCGCGAGGACGAGTTCGGCGGATCGCGGGAAAACCGGATGCGCTTTCCTTTGTCGGTCGTCCGAGCGGTGCGCGAGGTCTGGCCGGCGGAGAAGCCCCTGTTCGTCCGTATCTCCGCCCAGGACGGGATCGAGGGCGGCTGGACGGTCGCGGACAGCGTAGCCTATGGAGCAGCGCTGAAGGACCTGGGGGCGGACCTCATCGACGTGTCCTCGGGCGGTTTCGCCGGGGCGCGGATTCCGGTGGGGCCCGGCTATCAGGTGCCGCTGTCCCGCGCGGTCAGGGGTGACGCAGGCGTGCCGACCATGGCCGTGGGCCTGATCACGCAGGCCCAGGACGCCGAGGCGATCATCGCGGACGGCGACGCCGACCTCGTGGCCTTGGGCCGCATGGCGCTGGACGACCCGAACTGGCCCGTCCACGCCAGGCTGGAACTGGACAGCACCGAGGACGCCTATGCCGTCTGGCCCAAGCAGTCGGGCTTTGTCGTGCGGAACAAGGATCAGGCGCTGCGCGAGCGCGTCTACACCGAAGCGGAGTAGATCCCCTTGGGCGGGGCCGTCAGCCTCGCTCACCTGCCGCGATGGCCAGACCCTCGGCCACCGCAGTGAAGGCTGCCGTGTCCACGGGCTGCGCCTGCGGGAACAAGTCCGTCATGGCCTGCCGCACCGGGACAAGGAGGCTCGATCCGCCGACATGGACCACATGGGTGATCGCGTCCGGCGTGATCCCGGCTTTTGCGATCGCCCGCCGCGCCCCGTCGACGATGGACGAGGCGAACGGCCCGAGGTCGAGGGCCATGCGGTCGGTCGAAAGGGGTGCCTCGAGGGTCCGCTCGATCACACCCAGGTCGATCCGCCCCTCGCCGCTGTTGGCCGCGATCTTTCCGGCCTCCACCGCAAAGGCCAGGTCGAAGCCCAAGCCGGACTCGAGCACGGAATGGAAGCGTGCCAGACGTTCGGGCCGTTCGGCCAGCCTGCGCATCTTTGCGACGGCTCGCGCCATCTCGGGCGTCTGGAGGAAGCCGATCCGCTCCCAAGTGGCAAGTTCGTGGTAGGGCGCGATGGGGACCTCGTGCATGGCCGACCCGATCTCCGCCCTGATCCGAGAGCCCAGGCCCAGAAGCGGCATGGCATGGGCAAGGCTGAGCGTCCGGTCAGCGTCGGTGCCGCCCACGCGCACGCCTTCGTTGGCCAGCACGACGAGGCGGCCTGCCTCGGCGCGGAACACCGTGAAGTCCGATGTGCCGCCGCCGATGTCCACGACGATGCCGAGCCCGTCGATCACGCCGCAGGCCCTCGCCGCTGCTTCGGGCTCGGTCAGCCATGCGACCTCATCGAACCCTGCAAGCCGGTAGGCTTCCTCCAGGTCCACTGCGGCCTGTGCGTCGCGTTCGGGCTCGGCATGAAAGATGACCGGACGCCCGGCGAGGACATGGGTCAGCGGCTCACCGACCTCGGCTTCGGCGCGGGCGCGAAGGCGAGCCAGAACCTCGCCCACAAGCTCCACCAAGGTCATCCGGCGATTGAGGAGTTGGCGCTGCTCTCGCATCAGCGAAGTGCCGAGCACGCGCTTGATGGCCCGCAGGAACCGCCCCTCCCGGCCTGCGACCAACGCGTCCACGGCCTCGGTGCCGAACAGCATCCGCTTGGTCCCGAAGTCGAGGAAGATCGCGGTGGGTACAGAGGTGCGACCAGCCTCCAGTTCGATCAGGCGTGGGCGGCTCCCGTCTAGGACTGCGGCCGAGGTGTTCGAGGTGCCGAAGTCCACGCCCAACCAACGTGCCATGCCTTGCCCCCCTAACCGGAAAGACGGCGCGGGTAACCCGAAGCCGGGACCAGGGTCAAGCGGTGGCTGCGCTAGTGGACGGCAACGCTGGCAGGCCCCGCGTCGAGCCAGGCCTGATCGCCCTGCCATTCGGGCGACCGACCGTGCCGGGTCGGCCGTGCACGGGCCAGCACCTTGGAGACCGGGTGGCCCAGCTCCTCGGCCGTGAAGGGCTTGGCCCGGACCGCCTCTCCCTCAAGGCTGCGCTGCCCAGCATGGGCTGGATGATGAGCACGGGAAGGTCCGGGCGCTCGCCGGGCATGGACCGCGCCAGGGTCGGCCCGTCGGTGACCGGCATCACCACGTCGGTCAGCAGGAGATGTCCTAGGCGGTCGGGCAGACGGCGTGGAGGCGATCCGTCCTGCCCTATAACGTAGCGATGATGGCTTGGCGCACCCGAAGTCGGTCCTCGGGCTGCCAGAACGAGAGCCAGTCGGTGCCCCGCAGTTGCTTCTCGAAGTCCTCGCCCTCCATGGCGTAAGGCCCCCTCGCGGAGAAGAACTCGAGCTTGGCGTCCAGAGTGAGCAGCTTGATGCAATCGGGCGAGCCGGACAGGATCTGCCAAGTCAACTCCTCGCTGGCGCGCTGCGCCTTGTCGGCCTCGTGCCGGTCGTGGGTGTTCTCGGTCGTGCCGTGCCAGCGCGGCATTCGGCCCAGCTCGTCCCAAAAGGGATAGGCGCGGGACCGGGTCCAGCGACAGGCGCCCCCGGCGAAATGGATGCGCGCCTCGATGTCCAGGGGTATGCCTAGCACGAACGCCGCCGCACAGCCCCCGATAAGCCTGTCGTGGTCCTAAGGGTGAATGACTCCGGCCCAGCCCTGAGCAAAGGTGCTGCATATGGACGGCCCCCGCCAAGACGGCGAGGCCCAAGGTGAGAAGTTCGTAAGGCGTCCACCGGCCCTGCCGTTATGCAGCCGATGCAGCGGCCTCGTGCCGGGCAAGCAGACGCTTCTCCTCGGCGACCATCTGGGCGATCACATCGCGCGGCCGCGCCATCAGATTCTTGCCGTGGCCTGTGGCAGCGATCGCCAAGGCTCGGGCTTCTGGCCCTGCTGACTGCAACGTGACCGTGGTCTGGTTGTTTCCAGACTGCGGAAACAATCATACGGGGCAAGTCAGATCACGGCACCGATCAGCGCCGTCCGGCGTTTTAGCTTATGCGAGCGCGAACCTGCGCTACGAAGTCGTCGCCGCGCTGTTCGAAATTGTCGTACTGGTCGAAGCTCGCCGCCGCAGGGGCGAGAAGGACCGTCTCGCCTGCTTGTGCTTCGGCCACCGCCCGCCCGACTGCCCGCTCCATGGTGGTGCAGATCTCCGTTTCGATGCCGGGCAGCTGACGGGCAAATCCTGCCGCCTCGCGTCCAATCACATAGGCCTTCACGACCGAACCCAGATGCGGCACGAGCGGCCCAAGGCCGCCTTCCTTCTCCAGCCCTCCGCAAATCCAGCGGATCTTCTGGAACGCCTGCAGCGCCTTGACCGCCGAGTCCACGTTGGTCGCCTTCGAGTCGTTGACGTAGGCCACCCCGTTCGCTTCAGCAATCCGCTGGGATCGGTGGGGCAGGCCGGGATAGGACTGCATCGCCGCCTCGATGGCCTTGGGACCCAGACCCAGGGACCGCGCTACGGCCCAGGCGGCGCAGGCATTCTGGTGATTGTGCGCGCCAGGCAGGCCCTTGATGCCCCGCAGGTCCACCGAAGCGACCTGCCGCCCCTTGCGCCATTCCGCGAGGAACCCCTTGCGGGCAAAGACGGCCCAGGCCGCCCCTTCCAGCTTGGCTCCCGAGGACACCTGGATCACCCGGTCATCCCCCGGCCCCTCGGAAAGCTGGTTCGCCAGATACCGTCCTTCATCCTCGTCCACACCGATGACGGCGCGGTCGGGTCCGCCCTCCGCAAACAGCCGCCGCTTGGCGGCGAAATAGCCCCCCAGCCCGCCATGCCGGTCCAGGTGGTCGGGGCTGAGGTTCGTGAACACCGCCAGGTCCGGGGTCAGGGCGCGGGCCAGGTCGGTCTGGTAGCTCGATAGTTCCAGCACCACCACCTCACCATCGCGGGCGGGCTCGATGTCCAGGACTCCGCGTCCGATGTTGCCGGCCAGTTGTGCGGGACGACCAGACTCGGCCAGGATGTAGTGGATGAGCGCCGATGTGGTGGATTTCCCGTTCGAGCCGGTGACGGTAACCACCTTGGGCTGATTGTCGAAGCTGTCCCAGTCCGGCGTCGCGAAGGAGCGGAAGAACAACCCGATGTCGTTGTCCACCGGCACCCCCGCCGCCCACGCCGCCGCGATGGCCGGGTGCGGCTGCGGATAGAGATGCGGGATGCCGGGGGACGTGACGAGCATCGTCACCCCGTCCCATGACCTGGACTTGGAAAGATCGCGAACCTCCAGCCCGTCGGCCTCGGCCTGGACCCGCGCAGGGACGCCGTCGTCCCAGACCACCACGGTCGCCCCGCCTTGTTGCAGCGCGCGCACTGTCGCCCGACCCGACCGGCCCAGCCCTAGCACCGCCACCTTTGTCCCCGCGACGTTCTGAACCGCGATCATGGCACGCCTCTCCTGCTGTTGCGGCCTTATCTCTGCCTTGCTGAGAGGCCGCAAGTCGGGGTCAGGGGGTCAGGTCGTAGGTGACCCAAGGGGTCGCGCGGGCCAGCCGGTCATAAAGCTTGCGGGCGCGGGCGTTATCGCCGGCGGTGATCCAGCGGATCACGGACCAGCCGCGCTGTCGCCCTTCCTCGGCCACTGCGTGGATCAGTGCCTCGGCCGCGCCGGTTCCCCGCGCCCCGGGCGATACGAACAGGTCATCGAGGAACCCACCGGTCGTGGCCGAGAGCGGACGGGCGAAGGCGCGGAAATGCGCAAGGCCCACAAGGCCGCTATCGCCTTCGGCGACAAAAGCCTCGGTCTCGTGCGCCGGGTCGTTGATCCAGGACCACACGCGGTCGCGCATGATGGGCGTCTGGGTCACGCCGTAGAACCCGGCATAACCGGCATACAGCCGGTCCCAACCCAGCCGATCCGTCGCCTCGGGACGGCGAACCCGCATCAGCGCACCTTGAGTGTCGCAAGCCCGATCATCGCGAGGATGAGCGAGATGATCCAGAAGCGGATCACGATTTGCGGCTCGGCCCAGCCCTTCTTCTCGAAGTGGTGGTGGATCGGGGCCATGAGGAAGACCCGCTTGCCCGTCCGCTTGTAGACGAAGACCTGTATGATGACCGACAGCGCCTCGACCACGAACAGGCCACCAACGATGGCCAGCACGATTTCATGTTTGGTGGCCACCGCGATGGCGCCCAGCGCGCCGCCAAGCGCGAGGCTGCCGGTGTCGCCCATGAACACCGCTGCCGGGGGTGCGTTGTACCATAGGAAGCCCAAGCCCCCACCGATCAGCCCGGCGCAGAAGATCACGATCTCGCCCGAGCCGGGGACGAAGTGGACGCCCAGGTACTCGGTAAAGTCGGTCCGGCCCACGGCATAGGCGATGACCCCGAAGGTCGCCGCCGCGATCATCACCGGCATGATGGCCAAACCGTCGAGCCCGTCCGTGAGGTTCACGGCGTTGGCCGCGCCCACGATCACGATCATGGCGAAGGGAACGAACAGGAACCCCAGATGGATCAGCGCGTCCTTGAAGAAGGGCAGCGCCAGTTCGTTCGTGAGCGCCGCCGGGTGATAGGCGGCAGCCCATATCCCGGCGATGGCCGCGACCGCGAAGCCGATCCCCAGCCGCACCCGCCCCGACACGCCGTCCACCGTCTGCTTGGTAACCTTGGCATAGTCGTCCGCGAAACCCAGCAGCGCAAAGCTGATCGTCACGAACAGCACCATCCACACGAAGGGATTGTCCCACCGCGCCCAGAGCAGCGTCGAGGTGAGCACCGCCCCCACGATAAGGAGACCGCCCATCGTCGGCGTCCCTGCCTTGACGAAGTGCCCCTGCGGGCCATCCTGGCGGATCGGCTGGCCCTTGCCCTGCTTCAGCCGCAGCCAGCCAATGAGCCGTGGCCCGAACGCGAAACCGAAGACCAGCGCCGTCAGGAAGGCTCCGCCCGCCCGGAAGGTAATGTAGCGGAACAGGTTGAAGACGTCGCCCCCGTCCGACAGGGCGGTCAGCCAGTAGAGCATCGGTCAGCCTTCCTCGTTGAACGGCGCGCCTTGCCCCATCCGCCGGATGGCGTCAACGACGAGCGAGACCCGGCTTCCCTTGGAGCCTTTCACCAGCACGATGTCGCCGGCATCCAGGAAACGGCGCAGCCCGGCCGCCAGCGCCTCGGGCGTTTGCACCCACTCGCCCCGGCGCTCGGCGGGCAGAACCTCGTGCAGGGCGCGCATCCGAGGGCCCACGCAGTGAACGAGGTGGATAGCCTCCATGGCCGGATCGGCGGCCAGCCCCGCATGGAGCGCGTCCTCGTCCGACCCGAGCTCCAGCATGTCACCCAGGATGGCGATGCGCCGGCCTTGCCGGATGCGACCCGTCCCGTCCTCCGGCTGATGCCCCGCCAGAACGGCGAGCCCCGCCGCCATCGAGGTCGGATTGGCGTTGAACGCATCATCGATCAGAGTGATCCGCCCGTCGCCCCAGGGCAGATCCTCGCGCCCGCCGCGTCCCCTGGGCGGGGTCCATGCGGCAAGCCCGTTCAACGAAAGCGCCCGGTCCGCCCCGAGCGCCTCGGCGGCGGCCAGCGCGCCCAGCGCGTTCACCGCGAAGTGCCGTCCCTCTGTCCCGACCTTGAGAAGCAGCGCCTCGCCCCAAGCCTCCGCGCGTCCGACGGTTACCCCCTCGACCATGCGTGTGTCGATCAGGCGGTGGTCGCTGCCTTGCGCCAGTCCGAAGGTCACGATCCGAGCGCCCGCACGGTCCGCGGCAGCGCGGAGAATGGCCAGTTGGGGCACGTCGGCCGGCAGGACCGCCACGTCGCCGGGCTCCAAGCCTTCGCAGATGGCGCCCTTTTCCTTGGCGATCCCGTCAAGACTGCCAAACGCCTCGAGATGCGCGGCCCCCACCGTCGTGATCAACGCCACATGGGGTCGCGCCTGCCGCGCCAAGGGCGCGATCTCGCCGGGGTGGTTCATGCCGATCTCAAGGACGGCATAGTCGACGTCGACCGGCATCCGTGCGAGGGTAAGAGGTACGCCCCAGTGATTGTTGTACGACGCCTCGGCCGCATGGACGCTGCCCTGCGTCGCCAGCGCCGCGCGCAGCATCTCCTTGGTCGAGGTCTTGCCGACCGAGCCCGTCACGGCCACCACGCGGGCGCGGCTCCGGGCACGGGCTGCGCGGCCCAGATCCTCCAGAGCGGCCTGCACGTCGGATACGATCAGCAGGGGGGCGTCGCTGGCGACACCCTCGGGCCTATGGGACACAAGCGCCGCGGCCGCGCCCTTGGCCAAGGCCTGCGCCACGAAGTCGTGCCCATCCCGTGCCGCCTGCAGCGCAACGAACAGGTCGCCGGGACGGATCGTGCGGGTGTCGATGGACACGCCGTCGGCCAGCCAAGCCCGCGTCGCGGTTCCACCCGTGGCCGCAGCGGCGTCGTCCGAGGTCCAAAGGCTCATGCGCGGCTCTCCAGCACGGCGACGGAGACGCTCGCCTGCTCCACGTCGTCGAAGGGATAGATGTCGTTGCCCACGATCTGCCCGGTCTCGTGGCCTTTGCCGCAGACAAGAAGCGCGTCGCCTGGGCCCAGCGCGTCCACGCCGCGCAGGATCGCCTCGGCCCGGTCCCCCACCTCACAGACCTCGCCCCCGGCCTCGCGCACGCCGTCCAGCACAGCGGCGCGGATGCTCGCGGGGTCCTCGGTGCGCGGGTTGTCGTCGGTGACGATCACTTGGTCAGCGTTCCGCACTGCCGCCGCGCCCATCAGGGGACGCTTCGTGCGGTCCCGATCGCCCCCTGCGCCGACGATGGCCACGATTCGGCCCATCACATGCGGCCGCAGCGCCCTGAGCGCCGTTTCCACCGCGTCCGGCGTATGCGCGAAATCCACAAAGACCGACGCGCCGTTGCCCCGGCGTGCGGCAAGCTGCATCCGGCCCCGGACGGTGCGAAGCTCGGGCATCGTGCGGAACACCGCCTCGGGGTCCTCGCCGGCCCCGATGCAAAGCCCGGCCGCCACCAGGACGTTGGACGCTTGGAATCCGCCGATCAGATCGAGCCGGGCTTGCTGGACCTCGCCTTGCCAGGAGAACCGGATGTCCTGACCCGTCGCGTCGAAGCGTTGCGCCAGGAGGCGCAGGCGCGCGCCCCCGGACTGGCCCGTCCCGATGATCTCCTGCCCTCGCGCTGTGGCGATTGTGGCGACTGCCGCGCCCTTCGGGTCATCGAGGTTGACGACCGCGACCCCGTCCTCGGTCAGCACGGACCGGAACAGGCGCATCTTGGCTTCGAAATAGGCCTCGAAGGTCTTGTGGTAGTCGAGGTGATCCTGCGTGAAGTTCGTGAACCCCGCCGCCGCCAGCCAGACGCCATCGAGCCGCCGCTGGTCGAGCCCGTGGGACGAGGCCTCCATGGCGACGTGGGTGACCCCCTCGCGCCGAGCCTGCGCCAGGACGCGGTGAAGTGTGATGGGATCGGGCGTCGTGTGGCGGAGCGGGTAACTCCAGGCTCCTTCCACGCCGACGGTGCCGAGGTTGACCGCCTTGTGCCCCAGCGCCATCCAGATCTGGCGGGCAAAGCTCGCCACGCTGGTCTTGCCATTGGTCCCGGTCACGGCGACCACGGTTTCGGGGTGCGGACCGAACCACAGCGCGCAGACGCGGGCAAAGGTCTGGCGCGGGTCGTCGGACATGACGAGGACGGCGTCCCCGATCCTGTCGCCCGCAATCCGCGCACCCTCGGCGTCCGTCAGCACGGCTTTGGCGCCGCGCAGCACGGCGGCCTCGATAAAGGCGGCGCCATGGATCACCGAGCCGGGCAGCGCGGCGAACAGATGGCCGGGCTCCACGGCCCGGCTGTCCACGGACAGGCCCGTCAACCGAAGGTCGCGCCCGGCCGGCGTCATCAGGCCCAGCTCGGCCAGGGTCATCGTGTCGGCCATCCTGGCCCTCCGCGTCAGTTCGCGGCGTCGGTTACACCGTCCGCCGACGCGACCGCAACCGCAGGCCGGATTCCCAGAAGCGGCGCGGCGCGGCGGATGAGTTCGGCGGCCACGGGCACCGCCGTCCAGCCGGCCGTGCGGCGAGGCTCCGCCCCCGAAGTCTCCACGGGCTCGTCGAGGCTGACCACGACGACGTACCGGGGATCGCTGGCCGGGAACATGCCCGCAAAAGTCGCGATCACCTTGTCGTCGTAGTAGCCGCCCGAGGGACGGGGCTTGTCAGCCGTGCCGGTCTTGCCGCCCACCTCATAGCCCGGGACGTCGGCCAGCGACGCCGTGCCCCGCGCCACGACCTGCCTCAGCATCTCGCGCGCTTCGGCCGACACCTCCGGGCTCATGATCCGGGGTCCGGGGGTCGGCTGGTCTTGACGCAGGAGCGTGGGCGACACCCGCGTGCCGCCGTTGGCTATGGCTGCGTATGCCGCAGCAAGGTGGAGCGGCGACGTGGACATCCCGTGCCCGTAGGAGATGGTGAGAAGGCTGATTTCGGACCACTGGCGGGGCAGCAGGGGACGGCCCGTCGGAGCCTCGGCCATTTCGATCCGCGTGGGCTCCAGAAGGCCCAGCTCGCGCAGAAACTGCTGCTGCCGCTCGGGCCCGATCATCAGGGCAATGTGCGCGGTGCCCACGTTCGAGGACTTCACGATCACATCCGTCGCGGTGTTGGTCGCCCCATAGTGGTGGAAGTCGTTGATCCGGAACCGTCCCCAAAGCAGCGGGCCCTGGGTGTCGATCATGGTCTGCGGGTTGATGAGCCCCAGTTCCATGGCCTGAGCAACGGCAAAGATCTTGAATACCGAGCCCAGCTCGTAGACGCCTTGGATCGCCCGGTTGAACAGCGGGTTGTCGGACTGATCGCCCTTGGTGGGCACCGGTGGCCGATTGTTCGGATCGAAATCCGGAAGGGACGCCATCGCGACGATCTCGCCCGTGTGGACATCAAGGATGATG
This sequence comes from Rubellimicrobium rubrum, assembly GCF_006152115.1. Taxonomy (GTDB): domain Bacteria; phylum Pseudomonadota; class Alphaproteobacteria; order Rhodobacterales; family Rhodobacteraceae; genus Rubellimicrobium; species Rubellimicrobium rubrum. The sequence goes on from NZ_VDFU01000001.1 coordinate 272,349, forward strand.
CCCGCCGCGCCTTTGGCGTTCATCAGCGTCATGCCGCCCTGAAGCACCTCCTCCATGGCCGCCTGCACCGTGAGGTCCAGGGACAGGGCAAGCGGCTGGTCCTGCTGCGCGGTGTCGCGGAGCCGGGCGTCAAAGAAGCGCTCCACGCCAGCGACGCCGATGACCTCGGCCGACTCCACGCCTTCGCGTCCGTAGCCGGCACCACCCAGGACATGGGCGGCGATCGGGCCGTTCGGGTAAAGCCGCATCTCGCGCGGGCCGAACAGGAGGCCGGGCTCGCCGATGTCATGGACGGCCTGGACCTGTTCGGGACTGATCTGGCGGCGGATCCAAAGGAACCGGCGCGGGCCGGTGAAGTCGCGGAGGAGATCCTCCTTGTCGAGGTCGGGGAATATCCGGGCCAGTTCGGTGGCGGCGTGTTCGGGGTCCACCATCTCGCGCGGCTGCGCGTAAAGCGCATCGGTGGCGAGGTTGGTGGCAAGGATGCGGCCTTCACGGTCGGTGATGTCGGCACGGGTGCTGAGGATCGGAGCCTCGATGCTGCCGGCAGCCTCGGGCTCCATGGGCTCGGAGGAGGCGAGGACGGCCATGCGCCCGCCAACCGTGAGGTAGGCCGCGGCGAAGAGCGCGCCCATTACCCAGATCCGCTTCTCGGCTCGGCTGCGGGCTCGGTCGGCGGTGTCGCGTCCCTTGGCCAATCGCGGCAGCACGAGGCGGCCCAGCGTGGCCTGCCGGGGCATCAGGGCGGCAGGGAGCGCGATCCGGGGCAGCGTGATACCGGGCAGCAGCCGGCGGGGCCATTCGGCCCGAGAGAGCGCCGTGCTGACCTGATCGGACGCGTCCGACACCCAGCGCCGACCGCGCGCCCAGTCCACCTTGGCCAGCGCATCGATGATCACGAGGGCGGCACGTCCGGCCAAGGACAAAGCGATCCGGCCAAGACCAGCCCAGTCGACTCGGGACAACGCGGCTGCTGCGTGGTCTCGCAGCGCCCGCCCCAGGGCAGCCAGTTCCCGCGTCGTCACAGCGGCTCCTCCGAGGAGGACCCCGGGTCCGCGGACACGATCAGCGACGAAGCGACGGCGCCCATCGCCGGAGGAATGTCCACCTGCTCCACGCCCGCGAAGGCTTCTGGCATGAGGGGCATCAGCTCGAGCCGCTGGAAGTTCAGGTCGGCCAAGTCACGCAGACGGTCGGGCCGGTTCAGGTAGGCCCACTCGGCGTTGAGCCGGTCGAGATGCGCCTGGGTGGCCGCGATCTCGGCCCTGAGGCCGCGCAGATCCCGAAGGCTCGCCTGCGTGGCATAATTCTCGCGATAGGCCCAGAAGCCCAGGCCCATTACGACCAGGGCCAAGCCCGCATAAATCAGTCCCTTCATTACCGCTGCTCCCTCATCGCCTCGGTCGTCCCCCGCCGGTTGTCCGGCTTGTGTTCAGGATCGGCATCCCGATCTCTTGTTCGCTGACCCGTCCCGCAGGCGCCGCCGTGCGACGGGCTACCCGCAGCTTCGCCGAACGAGCGCGCGGGTTCGACGCCAATTCCTCGGCGTCGGGCTCGATGGCCTTCTTGGTCACGGCCTCGAAGGCGGGCGCCTCGGCCTCGGCCAGAGGAGCGTAGCGGCTCCCCTGCCCCATGCGCCCGGCGCGGAGTTGGAGGAAACGCTTTACCATCCGATCCTCGACCGAATGGAAGCTGACCACAGCCAGCAAGCCGCCCGGCGCGAGCGCTCGCTCCGCAGCCTCCAACCCCTGGGCCAGTTCGCCATATTCGTCGTTCACGGCGATCCGCAGCGCCTGGAAGGTGCGAGTCGCCGGGTGCTTCTCCCCGGGCTTCTGCCGGGGCAGGCAGCGGGCCACGATCTCGGCCAAAGCCAAGGTCGTATCCACCGGCCGAGCCGCGACGATCGCGCGAGCGATCCGTCGCGAGGCCCTCTCCTCGCCGTAGAGGTATAGGATGTCCGCCAAGGTGCCTTCGTCGGCGCCGTTGACGATGTCGCGGGCGCTCTCGCCGCTTTGGGACATCCGCATGTCGAGAGGGGCGTCCTTCTGGAACGAGAACCCCCTTTCGGCAATGTCGATCTGCATGGAGGAGATGCCCAGGTCGAGCACCACGCCAGCAACCTGCTCGGCGCCCGCATCGGCTGCGATGCGGTCAAGCTCCGAGAACGTTCCTTCGCGAAGAACGATGGTTCCATGAAATCCCGGCAGCCACTCCTCGGCCATGCGGTGCGCCAGGGGATCCCGATCGATCCCGATCACCTTGGCGGCCCCGGCCTCGATCAGGCCGCGCGCATAGCCCCCTGCGCCAAAGGTTCCGTCCACCCAGGTCCCGCGCACAGGCGCGCAGGCGGTCAGGAGAGGACGCAGGAGGACGGGAATGTGCGGCGCGGCGGACATCAAGCCCCCCAGACCAGCGTCATCGGGTCGAACCCTTCGGGCTGCGCGTCCAGATAGGCGCGCATCTCGGCCGCGACCTTGTCCTGGTAGGTGGCGGCGGCCCAGATCTCGAAATGGTCGCCCGCCCCGGAGAAGATCACCTCGCCCTCGGTGAGACCGAGCTTCTGGCGCTGACGGATCGGCATGACGATGCGGCCGTCGCGGTCCACCTCCAGGCGGACGGACTGGCCGAGGATCAGGCGCTGCGACATGGTCTTGCGCAGGTTCTCCTCGGGCGTCTTGGGCTTGATCGCCATGATCTGCTGGGCGACCTCGTTGAAAGCCGCGACCGTGTAGGCCTGCAGACGGTCCTTGAGGTGTTCGCCGTAAAGGAGGTGCAGCGAAGGGTTCAGTCCGTCGGTCCAGGCGGGGTCGTTGGCCTCAAGCACGCGGCGGAAATCCGACGGGATCGACATGCGGCCCTTGCCGTCGATCCTTTGGGGATATTCGCCTGTGAAGCTAGCCGTGATCACGGAACCCGCTTTGCCCTCGACCCCCCCGTAGTGCTATGGTCCGCGGGAACGCAAACGGCGGATCAAGGGCTGCCACACCTGATCCGCCGTTTCGTCCCTTGCGGGATGGTCCGACTGCGCGCGCACCTGGGGGGATGCTGCTCGCTCGCGCGCCGGATTGTGTCGCCTGTGGCGTTCGCTGTCCTGCTCTCTCGATATCGGAAGCAACCGGAATGGATTTGCCTGTATGACTGCTTCATTTGTTCGGGGTCTTAGCGCCCCTGGTATTCCGTATCGCTTCCGACGAGGTCAGGGATGCCATGGGATTTCATGGCACTCAAGGGGAATGTTGGGCTTGACAGACCCCCTGGCGGCGAAGCCACAGGACAAGCGAGATTCACCTGTGGACGGCTCTGTGGAAAACCCTGATTTCACGCCGGGTTCGTGGCTGAGGGTCCTCAATGGCGTCGTTCCGGTCTCTGGAATCCTGCAAGCGGAGACTCGCCGGTAACGGATCATTAACCAAGAACGGTATGGGCGCAGATCAGCAACAAGCCTGCTCCGACTGCCGCCTATCTCAGAGAAATCAACAGCCTAGCGCGCCAACCCGTGTCGTGAGGCGAGAACGAATCGAGCCCCAGACCAGAGCCTGCCCAACCCGACCTGAGAATCGACACGGCCAAGGCCGCCGGAGCCCTGGACAGGGCTCCCTGGGAAATCCTGGAACACAGCCCGTCAGGCCATGCCGCCCTGGATGAGCCGCTGCGCAATCCCTCGCCAGGCTTCCGCCATCGACCCATCGCCCGCCGCGACCGGCACGCCCTCGTCGCCGGAGATGCGGGTCTGGAGGTCTATGGGAAGTCGCCCAAGGAATGGGATGCCGTCCTTCAGCGCCTCGGCCTCCACCCCACCATGCCCGAACACGTGGCTTTCGTGGCCGCAATTGGGACAGACGAAGGTGCTCATGTTCTCGATCAGGCCCAGGATCGGCGTATGCAGCGTGCGGAACATGTCGATGGCTTTGCGGGCGTCGATCAGGGCCACATCCTGCGGCGTGGAGACCACGATGGCCCCAGTCAGGTGCGTCCGCTGGCACAGCGTGAGCTGCACGTCACCTGTCCCCGGCGGCAGGTCCACGATCAGCACGTCGAGCTGCCCCCAGTTCACCTGCGTGAGCAACTGCTGGAGCGCGCCCATCAGCATGGGACCCCGCCAGACGATCGCCTTGTCGGGATCCACCATCAGGCCGATCGACATCATGGTCACGCCATGCGCGCGTAGCGGCTCGATGGTCTTGCCATCGGGCGAACCGGGGCGCTTGTTCACCCCCATCATGCGGGGCTGCGACGGCCCATAGATGTCTGCGTCCAAGAGGCCCACCCGACGCCCCTCACGGGCAAGCGCCACGGCCAGGTTCGAGGCGACCGTGGACTTTCCCACCCCGCCCTTGCCCGAGCCCACGGCGAGGATGCGGTCCACCCCCGTCACGCGCTGCGGACCGGCCTGCGGGGTGGGATGCCGGCCGATGGTCAGAGAGGGTGGCGCCGCCAATGGCGGGGCCGACGCTGGCGGGGCCGACGGGCGAGTCGCCGGGCCATGGGCGGTCACTACGATGGACACGCCGGTAACGCCGGGGAGCGCCCGGACCGCCACCTCGGCCGCCGCGCGGACCGGTTCCAGGGATCGCGCCTCCTCCGGGCTGGCGGCTTCGAGCACGAAACGCACCGTTCCCTCGGCGACGGCCAGGGCGCGGACGAAGCCGCTTTGGGCAAGATCGCCCCTTCCGGGAATCGCCACGCGCCCGAGCGCCGCCATCACCTCGTCCTTGGTCGGGGCCATCAGTCACACTCCTGTAGCATTTTTGCCGTACCCTGCCGGGTTGCTGTGAAGCGGCACCCTTGACGGGTCAAGGCGGTTTTCTTTCGCACCCCGCTCAATCGCCGTGCAATGACCCTCAATTGACGGCCTAGGCCCGGGCAGCAGGGGGACAGGACAGCCCGAGCTGTGCGGGCAGACCCCGCGCTCCGTGCTATTGCCCAGAAAAAGTCACATTTCATCATGCACTTGCTGCATAGCGGCATTGCGACGGTCCCACATTGTGCAGACGCAGCAATTAGCTATTTCTGCTCATGACAGCGCTAACGGCGCTTCCCTCCAAGGATCAGGGGATCCGGAGGATGATCGAACGAAAGAGACGATGACATGGCCTACGCACACGACACCCGCCACGCCACTTCCGGTGTTTCGCTCGGGCAGCGCTTCAGCGATCTGCGCGTGGCGCTGGGCGAGCGGATCGGGCGGTATCGCCTGTACCGTGAAACGCTGGCCGAGTTGTCCACGCTCACCGATCGCGAGCTGAACGACTTGGGCCTGAGCAGCGCCGAGATCCGTGGCGTCGCGCACAAGGCGGCCTACGGCTTCTGAGAGCATTCGCCAGGCCCGTTTCCTCCCTGGGTCCGGACACCTCCGCATGACAAGCCCCATCGCCCCGGGGCCTCTGCGCAGGATGCGGCGGGACCAACCTCCTCCCTGGTTCCGCCGCCGGTCTACGCCGGTGCCCCTTCTCCTCCCTGGGGTCCGGTGTCTCGCGGCGGGGCCTTCCTCCTCCCTGGCTCCGCCGCACGGGTTTGACGACTTCGCCGGTGCCCTCTCCTCCTCCCTGGGCAACGCGCGGAAATGCGGCGGGACCTCTCCTCCTCCCTGGTCCCGCCGCACACTTCATCGGAATGGCGGTCCTTTCCTCCTCCCTAGACAGCCCGTACCGGACGGCGGCGACCCTCCTCCCAGAGTCGGCCGCCGTTTTTTTTGCGGTCACCCCCAACCAGCGTGGTCGGGCAGTGACCAACTTTCCCTTCCGACTCATCACTCGACAGGCCATGGTCTCTGCGGGCAGCAAGGCGAGACTGATGCGGGCATCTCTGGTTTCAGCGGCGCTGGTGGCAGCGCTGGTGGGCTTCGGCTCGACCATTGCGCTCGTGCTCGCCGCGGCAGCGGCCGTGGACGCAACGCCCACGCAGACTGCGTCCTGGGTGCTCGCCGTGGCGCTGGCCAAGGCTGCGGGAAGCGCAGGCCTGTCCTTCTGGGCGCGCATGCCCGTGGTGCTGGCCTGGTCCACGCCCGGCGCGGCGCTGGTCGCGGCGACAAGCGGCCTGAGCATGGAACAGGCAGTCGGGGCCTTCGTCCTAGCCGGGCTGATGATCGCGACGCTTGGGCTAGTGCGGCCTTTGGGACGACTGGTGGCCCTGATCCCCGATGCGATCGCGGCTGGCATGCTGGCAGGCGTCCTCCTTCCGTTCTGCCTCAAGCTGGCTCCGGCGGCTGTCGAGGCACCGGCCCTGCTCGGACCCATGGTCGTGACCTTCGCGGTCGTGCGGCTTCGCAATCCGGCATGGGCCGTCTTGGCGGCGCTGGCCGTGGGTCTTGTCCTGGCCTTCGTGACCGGAGCCGCTCATGCGCCAGAGGTCGCAGGCCTGCCCGGCTTGGTGCTGGTGCGCCCGCATTTCGACGCGAACGTGGCCGTCGGCTTGGCGCTGCCGCTTGCTCTGGTCACCATGGCGTCGCAGAACCTGCCGGGCTTTGCGACGCTGCGAGCTGCCGGATACGAGCCGCCGGTGAGCGCTGCATTGACCACGACGGGCCTGCTGTCGGCAGGCGCAGGGCTGTTCGGGGCCCATCCGATCAGCATGGCCGCGATTACGGCAGCGATTTGCCTGGGGGATGACGTGCACCCTGACCGGGCACGGCGATGGATGGTGGGGCTGGTTTATGCGGCTGTCTGGGTCATCCTGGGCTTGGCCTCTCCGGTGGTGATCGGAGCCATCGCGGCGCTGCCACCGGCCTTGGTAGCCGGGATCGTGGGAATCGCGCTGCTGGGTCCTCTCACAGGGGCACTGGCCGGAGCCATGGGTCCGATGACGACCCGGACGCCAGCCGTGGTCACGCTGGCCGTGACGGCCTCGGGGGTGGCGGCATTCGGGATCGGCGCGGCGTTCTGGGGACTCGTGGCAGGTCTGGCCTTCCACGGAATCGACTCGGTCGCCATCAGGCGCGCTCGTCCTTCGGGCTCTCCATGACGATGTAGCTGGTGATCGACCGCACGGCGGGCACCGTTCCCAGCACGTCGGTATGGAAGGCCTTGTAGGCGGCAAGGTCGCGCGCCTCGACCCGCAGCAGGTACTCGAACGCACCTGCGATGTTGTGGCACTCCACCACCTCGGGGGCGGCCTGCATGGCGGCTTCGAAGGTCTTCTGGGCTGCCTTCCCGTGCTCGCTCAGCCCGACGGCGACATAGACCACATAGCCGCGCCCGACCTGATGGGGGTCAAGCACCGCCCTGAAGCCCTGGATCACGCCCCGCCGCTCCAACTCCTGCACGCGCCGGAGCGTGGCCGAGGGCGACAGCCCGACCCGATCCGACAAGGCGAGATTCGACAGGCGCCCGTCCCGGCGCAGTTCGCGCAATATGCGTTGGTCTATGCTGTCCAGCGTGGTCATGGATTGCAGCATTAGCAGCCAGACAGGCCATTTTGCAATCCGATGCCCCCTTGGGCGCTGTACGATTGCACATCATGACCGCAATCGACCTCCTCCCTGCCCTCGCGGGCTTCGCCTTTGTGTCCTCGATCACTCCGGGGCCGAACAACCTCATGCTGATGGCGTCGGGGGCGAACTTCGGCGTCCGCCGGTCGCTACCTCACATGCTGGGGGTCGGGATCGGCTTCACCGCGATGATCGTGGCGGTTGGCCTGGGCCTGAACGGTCTGTTCGAGGCCCTGCCCTGGACCCACACGGCGCTTGAGGTGTTTGCCGTCGTGTATCTGCTCTGGCTGGCCTGGAAGATCGGCACTGCTGCGCCGACCACGCCTGACGCGCCGCAATCGGGGCGGCCGCTCACCTTCCTGCAGGCGGCCGCATTCCAGTGGGTGAACCCCAAGGGCTGGATGATGGTCGTGTCGGCCCTGACCTTCTATGCGGCGGACCAGAGCCTTGGGACCGTGCTGCTCGTGGCTGCGGTGTTCGGCGCGATCAACCTGCCCTGCATTTCGGTCTGGACCGTGCTGGGTCAGGAGATGCGGCGCATCCTCACGTCCCCGGCGCGGATGCGGGCCTTCAACGTGACCATGGCACTTCTCTTGGTGGGAACGCTCTGGCCGATCCTGCGGGCGTTCTAGAACGCCCGGCAGGGTTGTCCGTCAGAACGGCACGTCATCGTCGCCGCCGTTCGGGGCAGGCACCACGAACTTCGCGACCACCTTCTTCTCGCCCGCCTTTTCAAAGGCGATGTCGAGCTTGTCACCCTCCGCACCAGTGATCCGGCCGTAGCCGAACTTCTGATGGAACACACGGTCGCCAATGGTGAAGGACGAGTCGGCCGCGACGTCGATGGTCAGGCCGCGGGTTTCCTGCGGCTCGCGCTGGGGCCGGACCTGTGAACGGGCCTGCATGCGCCGCCATCCGGGCGAGGCATAGACATCCGCCCGCGCCGCCCGGTCGGCCAGCTGGGATTCAGAGGCAGCCTGCAGGACCGGGGACGCGCTCATCGCCATGCCCGCCGCGCCATAGCCGCCGCCGTAAAGCCCCGGCGGTGTCAGCACCTCCACGTGATCCTTGGGCAGTTCGTCGATGAAGCGGGAGGGAAGCGAAGACTGCCACTGTCCGTGAACCCGTCGGTTCCCGGCAAAGGAGATGGTCGCCAGCTGCTCGGCACGCGTGATGCCGACATAGGCTAACCGCCGCTCCTCCTCCAGGCCCTTGAGGCCGCCCTCGTCAAGGCTGCGCTGGGACGGGAAAAGTCCATCTTCCCAGCCCGGCAGGAAGACGGCCGGAAACTCCAGCCCCTTGGCGGCGTGGAGGGTCATGATCGAGACCTTCTCCTCACCGTCCTCGCTGGCGTTGTCCATGACAAGCGCCACGTGCTCGAGGAAACCTTGGAGCGAGTCGAATTGTTCGAGCGCCTTGACCAGTTCCTTCAGGTTCTCGAGCCGACCCGATGCCTCGGGCGACTTGTCGTTCTGCCACATCGCCGTGTAGCCGGATTCATCCAGAATCATCTGGGCGAGCTCGACATGCGTGTCGCCTTCGCGGACGACCTGATCGTGCCAGCGCTCCATCGCTTGGACAAAGATCCGCAGCTCGTTCCCACCCTTGCCGGCAACCAGCTTGGATTCGGCTGCGATGCGCGCCCCGTCCAGAAGACCCACTCCATTTTGACGGGCGCAAACCTGCACCGTCTGAATCGCCTTGTCGCCCAGGCCCCGTTTGGGCGTGTTCACGATCCGCTCGAAGGCGAGGTCGTCGTCGGGGGACACGGCCAGCCGAAAGTAGGCCATGGCGTCGCGGATCTCCTGCCTTTCGTAGAAGCGGGGGCCGCCGATGACGCGGTACGGGAGGCCGATGGTCAGGAACCGATCCTCGAAGCTCCGCATCTGGTGGGACGCGCGCACGAGGATCGCGATGCCGTCCAACGGAACCGGGTCCATGCCGCGCGTGCCGCGCTGCATCGCCTCGATCTCCTCACCGATCCAGCGGGCTTCCTCCTCGCCGTCCCAGTGACCGATCAGGCGGACTTTCTCCCCCTCGCCCAGGCTCGTCCAGAGCGTCTTGCCAAGACGCCCCTTGTTCCCTGCAATCACCGCAGAGGCAGCGGCAAGGATATGCGGAGTGGAGCGGTAGTTCTGCTCCAGCCGGATTACGGCGGCGCCCGGAAAGTCCGTCTCGAACCGCAGGATGTTGCCGACCTCGGCCCCGCGCCAGCCATAGATCGACTGGTCATCATCGCCCACGCAGCAGACGTTTCGGTGTCCTTGCGCCAGGAGCCGCAGCCACATGTACTGCGCGATGTTGGTGTCCTGATATTCGTCCACCAGGATATAGCGGAACCAGCGCTGATACTGAGACAGCACGTCCTCATGAGTCTTGAAGATGGTGATCATATGGAGAAGCAGGTCGCCGAAATCGACGGCGTTCAGGTCGCGCAGGCGACGCTGGTAGGCGGCGTAAAGGTCCACGCCCTTGTGGTCGAAGGCCGACACGTCGGCCGCAGGAATGTTGACCGGAGTGACCGCGCGGTTCTTCCAGGCGTCGATGACATGGGCGAGCTGGCGCGCGGGCCAACGCTTTTCGTCGATGTCGCTGGCCTGGATTAGCTGCTTGAGCAGCCGGACCTGATCGTCGGTGTCAAGAATCGTGAAATTTGACCGCAGCCCCACCAGTTCGGCGTGCCGCCGGAGGAGCTTCACACAGATCGCATGAAAGGTGCCGAGCCAAGGCATCCCCTCCACCGCCTCGCCCACCATGGCACCGATGCGGTTACGCATCTCGCGAGCGGCCTTATTGGTGAAGGTGACGGCCAGAATCTCGTTCGGGCGGGCGCGGCCTGTGGTCAGCAAATGCGCGATCCGCGCCGTCAGTGCCTTGGTCTTGCCTGTTCCAGCACCGGCCAGCATCAGAACCGGCCCGTCCAGCGCCTCGACCGCCGCGCGCTGCGCGGGATTGAGGCCGTCGAGGTACGGTGCACGCGGGATCGCCCCCGCCATCGCGCGGCGGGACAAGGGCAGGTCGGGATCGGGGCTCAGGCTCATGACCGGAGACCTTAGCGTGAAGGATGGCTCGATGGAAGCTCTCGTTCGCGTTATGTTCCGTGAATGACTTGTGATGCTCGCGGGGAGGAGCGGTACCCAGGGACGCTTCCGGAAAGGGAGCATTTTACACGTTGCGGCTGCCCGACACTCCAGACCTTAACTTCGTTCTCAGACCCTCCGGTCCAAGTCGGTTCAGACCTGTCCTGCCGTCGCGGAGCTTGAAATGCTGGAACGTGGGAACCTTATCGACACTGGACGGACGAACGGACGCCGGGGACTGCGGGCCGCCATCCTTGTCGCTGCCGCAGCCGCCATGACCGGAGCCGTCATCCTTCTGCCCGCCTCCCTATCCGACCGGATCATCGAAAGCGACCTGCGCAATGCCGCTCATGACTGGCGGCAGCGCGTGGTCGGACAGCTCTCCAAAGGGCCAGAAACTTTTGCCCTGTCCAGCCTGACCTTGGCCGACCGCGAGGTACTGGAACTGATCTCCCAAACGTCCGAGATCCAGCAGATCGACTTGATCGACACCGAGGGTCGTATCTTCTGGGCCACACGGGACGAACTGATCGGACAGCACCAGAAGGTGTCGCAGGTCGGGACGGCTGCCAGCCCGGATCATGTGAACTATGCCGTCAGGTTCGTGGATCCGGACCCGGACAGCATTCCTTTCGGGGCTGTCGCCGGATCGCCCCGCGCCGTGGCCGAGATCGAAGTTCCCGTCACCGAGGCCAGGGGCGGAGTCGTGGGCTGGCTGGAGTTGCATCACGACATCACGCTGATCCGGGCCACTAGCATCCTGCGTATCCGACTTGCTCTGATCGCCGGGTCAGTCCTGGCCTTCGGGGCATTGCTGGGCGCCTTGGCCCTGCTCCGCTCCAGCCGGAACCGCACCCTCGAGGCCGATGCCCGCGCCCGGCAGCTCAAGGTCGTCATGGCCGAACAGATCCGGCTGACGCGCGAGGTTCACCTGCTTGGCCAGATCAACGAATGGCCCGGCTCGACCCGCTCGCAGGGGGAGTTGTTCCAGGCGGTGGCACGCTTCATGGAGCATGTGCTGCCTAGCTGGTCTGGAAGTCTTTACGTCCTTTCGGTGTCGGGCGACGTGCTGGACGGGGTCGTCAGCTGGAACGGCGGCACGCATCTGGGCCATTTGCGCGCGGCGGACTTTACGTTGATCTCTCAGGGACGCGCATGCGCTTCGGACGTGACCAATGCGCCCTCCTCCGAGCCCGAACTCCAGGCCGGGCGCGCGTCCCTTTGCATCCCCATTCGCGCTCAGGGCGAGACGGTCGGGCTCCTGAACCTGGCTGCGGAAGGCGAACTGGACGAGGCGACCTTGGCCACGCAGCGGCGCGTGGCGCAGGCCGGCGCGGACCAGATCAGCATGGCGATCGCGAACGCAAGGATGCGGGACGCTCTCCAGCAGCAGGCGATCCGGGACCCGTTGACCGGGCTGTTCAACCGCCGCCACCTTCTCGAAACCGTCCGTCGCGCCCTCGACATGCGCCTGTACCGGGAGGCAAGCGTCTTGGCGATAGCCGTGGACCAGCTCGACCGTCTCAACGAGGAGCATGGCCACGACGCCGGCGACATGATCCTGCGGGCCGTGGCCGGAGTGCTGCGACGTCATGCTGAAGGGGATGCGATCGCCGCCCGGGCCGGAGGCGCAGAGCTGACTTTGGTGCTGCCCAAAGTCGGCGAAGCCGAAGCCATGAACCAGGCCGAGCAGATCCGGAAGGAGCTGGCCGCCTTGGCCATGCGGCTTGGTCCCGTGACGCTTCAGGGAGTCGTGGTGTCGGTCGGAGTGGCGCAACTTCCTCACCATGGCATCCGTCCGGTCGAGGCGATCCGCGCGGCCAGCGATGCCTTGCATGCCGCAAGGGCGCACGGAGGCGATCGGGTGATGGCCGCTGCCTCGGGAACGGGCGAGGCCGCTGCTTGGACGATGGACCACCTGGCGGACAACACGGCGACGCTGTCCGTTGGTGCCCCGCGGCTGATCGCCTGATCGCCTGAGGACCGGGCGCCCCTGCCCTGGCGAAGGTCGATGCAGGCGCGCGGGTCGAAACGATCCATGTCGCTTGCCGGACCTTGCGCCGCAGCGCGGCACGCCTAAGGTGCCCACGCCTTTAGCGGAGCCCGACCATGCCCGAGTTCAAGAAGATCCTGATCGCCAACCGCGGCGAGATCGCCATCCGCGTCATGCGGGCCGCCAACGAAATGGGCAAGAGAACGGTCGCGGTCTATGCGGAGGAGGACAAGCTGGGCCTCCACCGCTTCAAGGCGGATGAAGCCTACCGCATCGGCGAGGGGCTGGGGCCCGTGCAGGCCTATCTGTCGATCCCCGAGATCATTCGCGTGGCCAGAATGTCGGGCGCGGACGCAATCCACCCGGGCTACGGCCTGCTATCCGAGAACCCAGACCTCGTGGACGCCTGCGAGGCCGAGGGCATCGTCTTCATCGGCCCGACCGCCGCGACGATGCGGGCGCTGGGCGACAAGGCCAGCGCACGGCGCGTGGCCATCCAGGCCGGCGTTCCCGTGATCCCCGCGACCGAGGTCCTGGGCGACGACATGGCGGTGATCAAGCGCCAGGCGGCCCAGACCGGCTACCCTCTTATGCTCAAGGCGTCCTGGGGCGGCGGCGGACGTGGCATGCGCCCGATCCTCTCGGAGGAGGAGTTGGCAACCAAGGTTCTCGAAGGCCGTCGCGAGGCCGAGGCCGCCTTCGGCAACGGCGAGGGATACCTTGAAAAGATGATCCTGCGCGCCCGCCACGTGGAGGTGCAGATCCTGGGCGACAAGCAGGGCAACATCTACCACCTGTGGGAGCGGGACTGCTCGGTCCAGCGGCGCAACCAGAAGGTTGTGGAGCGGGCCCCTGCCCCATACCTGACCCAAGCTCAACGGGACGAGGTCTGCGAACTGGCCGTCCGCCTGACCCGCGCGGTAAACTACGAATGCGCGGGAACCGTCGAGTTCCTGATGGATATGGACTCGGAGAAGTTCTACTTCATCGAGGTCAACCCGCGGGTTCAGGTCGAGCACACGGTGACCGAGGAAGTCACCGGCATCGACATCGTCCGCGCGCAGATCCTGATCGAGGAAGGCAAGTCGCTGGCTGAAGCGACCGGCGTCGCACGGCAGGAGGATGTGAAGCTCGACGGCCACGCGCTCCAGTGCCGGGTCACGACCGAAGACCCGCTCAACAACTTCATCCCCGACTACGGCCGCATCCAGATGTACCGGTCCGCTACCGGTCCAGGTATCCGGCTCGACGGCGGCACGGCCTATTCGGGCGCGGTCATCACGCGCTACTACGACTCGCTCCTCACCAAGGTGACGGCGCGGGCCCCCACGCCCGAGATGGCCATCGCCCGAATGGACCGCGCCCTGCGCGAGTTCCGCATCCGGGGCGTGTCGACGAACATCGATTTCGTCATCAACCTGCTCAAGCACCCGACCTTCCTGTCGAACCAGTATACGACCAAGTTCATCGACACGACGTCCGAGTTGTTCCAGTTCGCCCATAGGCAGGACCGGGCGACCAAGATCCTGACCTACATCGCCGACATCACGGTGAACGGCCACCCCGAGACGGCGGGCCGCGCCAAGCCTTCCGCCGATGCCCGAAAAGCGCGGCCTCCGGTGCAGGCGCTGGGGACCTGGCAGGCCGGGACACGGCAACTGCTGGACGAACAGGGCCCCAAAGCCGTCGCGGACTGGATGAAAGCTCAGACCCGGCTCCTGATCACCGACACCACGATGCGGGACGGGCACCAGTCGCTGCTGGCCACCCGGATGCGGTCGATCGACATGATCAACGCGGCGCCGGCTTATGCTCAGTTGATGCCGGGGCTCTTCAGCGTCGAATGCTGGGGGGGCGCCACCTTTGACGTGGCATACCGCTTCCTGCAGGAATGCCCGTGGCAGCGGCTGCGCGACATTCGCGAGCGGATGCCCAACATCCTGACGCAGATGCTGCTGCGGGCCTCGAACGGGGTGGGTTACACCAACTACCCTGACAACGTCGTTCGTGCTTTCGTGGCCCAGGCGGCCAAGTCGGGCGTGGACGTGTTCCGCGTCTTCGACTCGCTCAATTGGGTCCCGAACATGCGTGTCGCGATGGACGCCGTGGTCGAGGCCAACAAGATCTGCGAGGCGGCGATCTGCTACACGGGCGACATCCTCGACCCTGACCGCGCCAAGTACGATCTCAGGTACTATGTGGCGATGGCCAAGGAGTTGGAGGCAGCCGGAGCTCATGTCCTGGGCCTCAAGGACATGGCCGGGCTTCTCAAGGCCCCGGCGGCGCGCGTGCTGGTCAAGGCACTCAAGGAAGAGGTCGATCTTCCGATCCATTTCCACACTCACGACACTTCGGGCGCGGCTGCGGCGACCATCTTGGCCGCATCGGATGCCGGCGTGGATGCGGTGGACGCGGCCATGGACGCCTTCTCGGGCGGGACCTCGCAGGCCTGTCTGGGATCGGTCGTGGAAGCGCTGCGTCATACGGAGCGTGACACCGGGCTCGACATCGCGGCGATCCGCCGGATCAGCAACTACTGGGAGGCCGTGCGCGGCCAGTACTGCGCGTTCGAGTCCAGCCTGCAGGCTCCCGCGTCAGAGGTCTACCTTCACGAGATGCCAGGCGGGCAGTTCACGAACCTCAAGGCGCAGGCACGCAGCCTGGGCCTGGAGGAGCGGTGGCACGAGGTCGCCCAGGCTTATGCCGACGCCAACATGATGTTCGGTGACATCGTCAAGGTGACCCCCTCCTCCAAGGTGGTGGGGGATATGGCGCTGATGATGGTCGCCCAAGGCCTGAGTCGCGCGCAGGTGGAGGACCCGGCCGTCGAGGTGGCGTTCCCCGACTCCGTCGTGGACATGCTCAGGGGCAATCTCGGCCAGCCCCCCGGTGGCTGGCCGGAGGGCATCCAAAGAAAGGTGCTCAAAGGCGAGCCTGCTTCGACGGAACGTCCCGGCGCGCATATGCCCCCGGTGGACCTGGAGGCGATGCGCGAGAAGGTCTCCAGGGATCTCGGGATGCCGTCGCTGGATGATGAGGACCTGAACGGCTATCTCATGTATCCCAAGGTGTTTTCGGACTACATGGGCCGCCACAAGACCTACGGCCCGGTCCGCGTCCTGCCGACCCGGACGTTCTTCTACGGCATGGAGCCGGGGGAGGAGATCAGCGCCGAGATCGGTCCCGGCAAGACCCTGGAGATCCGGCTTCAGGCTGTGGGCGACACGACGCCCGAAGGGGACGTCCGCGTCTTCTTCGAACTGAACGGTTTGCCGCGGACGATCCGGGTGCCTGACCGTTCCGCTGCCGCCACCGCAAGCCGCCGACCCAAGGCCGAGGCTGGGAACTCCCTCCATATCGGCGCACCGATGCCGGGCGTCGTGGCGACCGTGGCCGCGCAGGCCGGCAAGCCGGTCAAGGCTGGGGACCTTCTCCTCACCATTGAGGCCATGAAGATGGAAACCGGCATCCACGCAGACCGCGACGGCACGATCAAGGCCGTCCATGTCCAGCCTGGCGCGCAGGTCGATGCCAAGGACCTGCTGGTGGAGTTGTCATAGGAACAGGGCGCAGCCGACTCGGAACAGGCGGCCCCCGACACCTTCCCTGCCTCTGATCAGTAGGCGCGACTGGGCCTCCTGGCCTGGTTGACGCGTACGGCCATGACACGAACGATGATCAAGCAGCGCAAGGTCGTCCCATAGGTTCTCTTCCGGGCCTGTCCTTTGGGAGAGCAAGCGAGGGCTCCGTGGCTGCTGTGTGCCTAGGGCGGGCCATGCATCCCACTGTCCCGTGCGTGTCCGCGGCGCTGCGTACCCGTCCTCCCGTCGAGGGGGTCGGACGGGACACAACTCTGGGTGCGTCTGAGGGGACCAGGCGCTATGGCCGTAGGAACCGGCCGCTCTTAAGGTCATTGTGGCGGCAAGCGAGCCTTAACAATGACCCTGCTGGCAATAAGGGCCTACCATGATCGAACTTCTTTATGACCCAGCCGCCTGGGCCTCGTTCCTCACGCTGTCGGTCCTGGAGATCGTGCTGGGCGTGGACAACGTCATTTTCCTGTCCATCATCTCGGCACGCCTGCCTGAGCATCAGCGCGCCAGAGCCCGCTTCATCGGCCTGATGCTCGCGCTCGTCATGCGGGTGCTGCTGCTGCTGTCGATCGCTTGGATCATCGGCCTCACCGAACCCTTCGTCACCATCGCGGGGTTCGAGCTGAGCTGGCGTGACGTGATCCTGATCGGAGGGGGACTCTTCCTGCTCTACAAGGGGGCTACCGAGATCTTTCAGGACGTGGAAGGCAACGGCGGTCACCATGGGGCCGAGACGGTGGTCCATGCGTCCTTTGCCGCGGTCATCGCACAGATCGTGGTCTTGGACCTCGTCTTCTCTTTGGACAGTGTCATCACCGCCGTGGGGATCGCGGACCACATCCCCGTCATGGTCGCCGCGATCGTCTTGGCAATCCTGGTGATGATGGTCGCCGCCAATCCCATCGCCAACTTCATCGAGAACCATCCCTCGACCAAGATGCTGGCGCTGGCCTTCCTCGTGATGGTCGGGATGGCCCTCGTGGCGGACGGGTTCCACTACCACTTCGAGCGCGGGTTCATTTATGCCGCGATGGTGTTTGCCGGGGCGGTGGAAGCCTTGAACCTTTGGAAGCAGAAGCGCAGCCGGCGACTCGCGGCCCAAGCCGACCGGGGAACCCCGACGGCCTGAGAACCTGACGGCAAGGTCGCGTTTTTCCCTCTTGCGGCCCTGCCCACCCCTCGGTAGATACGCCCTCACGGATCGGGCGGGCGTAGCTCAGGGGTAGAGCATAACCTTGCCAAGGTTAGGGTCGTGAGTTCGAATCTCATCGCCCGCTCCAATCCGCAAGGCAGACAAGGGCGGCTTCGGCCGCCCTTTCTGTTTTCCGAGACCGGACTTCCTCCACTTCGGTTGCCCCTTGCAGCCCCCTTTTCCCCTCTGTAAAGAGCCCGTCACGGAGCGGGCGGGCGTAGCTCAGGGGTAGAGCATAACCTTGCCAAGGTTAGGGTCGTGAGTTCGAATCTCATCGCCCGCTCCAATTTCCGGTAGATAGGTGATGCAGCGACGGCGGCCTATGCTGCGCCGCGCGCGTTGACGAACACCGCATAAAGCGAGGTCGTGGCAGCCAGGAACAGGCGGTTGCCCCGCGGACCACCGAAGCAAAGATTCGCCACCCGCTCGGGCACTAGGATCTTACCCAGCAGCGTGCCATCCGGGTGGAAGACCTGGACCCCATCCGCGGCCGAGCACCAGACATGGCCGCGCGCATCGATGCGCAGCCCGTCGGGCGGCCCGGGCTCCACTTGGGCGAAGACCCGCCCCTGGTCCACTTGCCCATCCCGGATCTCGAAAACCCGGAGAACGGAGGGCACCGAAGCGTCGTGGCTCGACCCGCTCTCGGCGACGTAGAGGCGCGACTCGTCGGGCGAGAAGGCCAGGCCGTTGGGCTGGACGAACCCGGCGATCATGCGCTCGGGCTCCCTACCGCCCGGAGCAAGACGATAGACGGCGTTGGTGTCCTGCTCGGGCACGGACTCGTAGCCCTCGTAGTCCGACAGAATGCCGTAGGTCGGATCGCTGAACCACACAGCCCCGTCCCGCGTCACCACCACATCGTTGGGGGAGTTGAGCCAGCGGCCACCATAACTTTCGGCCAAGGTAGTAAGCGTCCCGTCATGTTCGGTGCGGATCAGCGAACGCGTCCCGTGGGAACAGCTCACCAGCCGCCCTTCGCGGTCGCGGGTATGACCGTTGGTATAGCCCGCGGGCGAGCGGAAGACGGAGAGGCCCGTCCCTTCGGTCCAGCGCATGATCCGGTCGTTGGGGATGTCGCTGAGATAGAGTGCCTGATGGGCAGGGAACCAGACCGGCCCCTCGGCCCAGCGCAGGCCGGTGCCCAGATGGTCGAGATGCGCCGAGGACTGGATCAACGCGCCGAAGCGCGGGTCGTACGTTTCGTAGATGGACATGGTCCCTCCGTCGTGACGGAGGGACCTTAGCACTGCCTTGCAAGGAGGCGAGAGGGCCTAGAGCGAGCCGGCGCCCTGATGAGCGGCCTTGGTCAGCCGCTGGGCGATCTCGTAGAACTCCTCAGGGGCATAATCGGGCGAAAAGGCCGAGGGCTGACCCACGAGGTCGTGGATTCGTCCGCCGTCTGGCATGCCTTCGACAACCTCAAGCTCGCCCGGGGGGTCGGTCGGCAGGGCCATCTCGCCTTCCCAGATGCCGCGGATCGACTGGTAGTCGCCGGGCGAGAAGGTGTAGAGCCGCCGGTGCGAGCCTTCGGCCAGGTACTTTTGGCATTCGGGGATCTTGTCGAGCGGGATGTTCGGAGTGGGGAGCATCTGCTCGATGCTGACGCCGGTCAGCTTTTTCAGGGCCAGGCCGTAAGCATGGGCGTGGACGCTGCCACGAACGAGGAGATAGCCACAGACCTCGCGGCCCGTGGGATCGGACAGCGTCTCGTAGACCCGCAGCTTGTGAAGCCGCGCGCCGCATTCGAGGTGGAAGTTGTGCAGGAGGTCGAACACCACGTTGCCCGTGGTCGTCACCATGTCCACGTTCCAGGACATGGAGTTCGAGTTCACCGGCACCGCGCCGCCGCCATGCGAAAAGAAGCTCGCGGCCGAGCGGATCTCTTGCATGGCCTCGAAGGGAGCCATGGAGATGTCGCCGCCATTGCCCGAGTCATCGGCCGCAGAGTCCGGGCCGTTGTTGAGCATGGCCACGCCGTTCGAGACCAGTTCGACATGCCCCAGTTCTTCGGCGGTGATGGCGGCCACCAGCTCGTAGAAGGGCTTCAACTTGGACTTGGAGCGGAAGTTGAAGCTCTGGAACATGTAGTTGCCGAGCGTGGACATCTCGCCGTACTTGCCGCCAAGCAGCTCCTGAAGGGCGGCACCCGCGTTGGGGTCCTGCTTCTTGGGGGGAGGTAGCTCCACTTGGAGCCGGTCGACACGCAGGAACATAGAAGGGCCCTCCATCTGATGGCGCGGGGGCAACGGGGCGGCTTCTGGCTGGTTCCTACGAAATTTGCCTCGCGCCAAGGCATCGGCGGCAAAGCGTCTTCGGATGATGATGGGGCGGAACAGTCGAAGGGGCGCTGCGTTCGTCAGGCTCACGATTGACCGGATGGAGATCCCGATGCCCGCTGCAAATTTGGAAAAGCTGTTTCATGACGGACTGCGCGACGTCTACTATGCCGAGCGCAAGGCCTTGCAGGCCTTGAAGAAACATGTCCGCGCCGCCCAGCACGCCGAACTGAAGCAGGCGTTCGAACAGCACCGCGACGAAACCGAAGGCCAGATTGAACGCCTCCAGCGCGTCTTCGAGACAATCGGCAAGCGTCCGCAAGGCAAGACCTGCGCCGCCATGGACGGCCTTGCCGAGGAAGGCGAGGAGATCATGGAAGAGTACAAGGGCTCACCGGCGGCCGATGCGGGCCTGCTCGCCGCTGCGCAAGCCATCGAGCACTATGAAATCTGCCGCTACGGCACTCTGGCGTCCTGGGCCAAGCAACTGGGCAACACGGATGCCGAGGCCCTCCTGCGCGAGACCCTGGCCGAGGAGGAGAAGACCGACCAGCTCCTGACCGAGTTGGCCGAGTCCGTCATCAACGCAGCTGCCGAGGAACAGGCAGCCGCCTGACCCTGCCCTTTCGGGTGGCACACCGTCGATATAGGCTCCGGGCAGCGCTGCCCGGAGCCTTTTCGCATGGATCGCCTCGCCTCGGACCGGATGTTCGTTGCCGTCATGGAAGGGGGCAGCTTCGCTGCCGCCGCGCAGCGCCTTGGCACCAGTTCGGGACAGGCAAGCAAGCTGGTTGCGCGGTTGGAGGCCGAACTCGGCGTCCGCCTGCTTCACCGGACTACGCGGGCGCTTCAACCAACCGAGGCGGGCCAGACCTACTACGACCGGCTCCGGCATCTTCTGGACGAGTTGGACGTTTTGGATGCCGATGTGCGGAGCACGGGCACCACTCCACGCGGTCGCGTGCGGCTCACGGCCCCCCTGACGCTCGGCACCCTTCGTCTCGGACCGCTGCTGGCAGAGTTCGCGCAAACCTATCCGGAGGTCGGGCTGGAGGTCGACTTCACCGACCGGATCGTTCGCCTGGTCGACGAAGGGTTCGACCTCGCGGTTCGGGTAGGACGGCCAGGCGACTCCACGTTGGTGGCCCGCAAGCTGGCGGAGGCACGCATGCTGACTGTGGCGGCCCCCGCCTATCTGGCCGCACGCGGCAGGCCCAGCGTTCCTGAGGAGCTGACCCGGCATGAGTGTGTTCTCGACACGAACTTTCGCGACCCCCATCGCTGGCACTTTGCCGGCGGAGTGCAGGTCGCGGTTGCCGGACGGCTAACCTTTTCCAACGCGGCGGTCTGCCTTGCGGCGGCCGAGGCTGGATTGGGCGTGGCCTGCATGCCGGATTTCGTGGCGCAGGAGTCCCTCCGCGCGGGCCGGGTCGAGCGTGTCCTGATGGGCCACGAGGACACGCCGCTCGGGATCTTTGCCATGATTCCATCGGGGCGGCATCCGGCGGCCAAGGTGCGCATGCTGGTCGAGGCTCTGGTCAAAGGGCTGCGGAACGATTGAACTCCTTCCGCATAGGGCGGAATGTTCTTCCAGGCGGGCGGATTATCCCCGAATTGCTTATGGTGCATATCTCCAGGGCCAGCCCTGACCGGCCACCTCAGCAAGGAAGCTTCTCCATGACCTCCGCCACTTTCACCCCCGCACGTGAACAGGCTTCGCAGGTCGAACTTGCCGCACTCCTCCTGCGTGTCGCCATGGGTGTCCTGTTCGTTCTGCATGCCTGGATGAAGATCGCGATCTTCACGCCTTCAGGCACCGCCGGCTACTTCGTGTCCATCGGACTTCCGGCCGTACTCGCCTATGTCACCATCGCTGTTGAACTGCTGGGCGGCCTTGCCCTGATCGCGGGGATCGCCACCCGCTGGGTGTCGCTGCTGCTTGTGCCGATCATGATCGGGGCTGCGTATTTCGGCCATGGCGGCAACGGCTTCTTCTTCTCGAATGCCAACGGAGGCTGGGAGTACCCCGCATTCTGGACCGTCGCACTGCTGGTCCAAGCCCTTCTGGGCGACGGCGCCTATTCGCTTGGCAACCGCGTGGCCCGCTAAGGCCGCCTGATCGGGAGTAACCTCATGTCCACCGCCTCTGCCCCCCTCGAGATCGGTCGCGTCGCGCTGACCGTGAACGATCTTGCAGCAGTGCAGGATTTCTACCAAAGCGCGCTCGGACTTGACCGGATGGGGAGCGATCCCGGGATCGCTCTCCTGGGGGCAGGCGGCCGTCCGCTTCTCGAATTGCGCGAGGATCGCGCCGCCCGTCGCCGCTCCGTCCGCGAGGCCGGGCTGTTCCACACTGCGTTCCTCCTGCCTTCTCGTGCCGCTCTGGGCCAGTGGCTGGTCCATGCAGCGGACAGCAAGGTGCGGCTGCAGGGCGCCTCGGACCACCTCGTGAGCGAGGCCATCTATCTCGCCGATCCGGAAGGAAACGGAATCGAGGTCTATGCCGACCGCCCGCGCGACGCTTGGCCCAAGGAGAACGGCAGAATCCGGATGGCCACCGAGCCATTGGACCTTCGGGACTTGGCGCAGTCGGCCGGAGGCCGTTGGACCGGCGCGCCCGAAGGCACCGTGATCGGGCATGTGCACCTTCAGGTGGGCGGGCTGGCCGAAGCCGAAGACTTCTACCAAGGCACTTTGGGCTTTGATGTCGTGACCCATTATCTGGGCGCGAGCTTCCTGGGTTCGGGTGGCTACCACCATCATCTCGGCACGAACATCTGGAACAGCCAGGGGGCACAGCGGCGCTCGTTCCCTTCAACCGGACTGGCCGATCTGGAGATCCTGGCCGAGCCGACCGATCTCGACTCTATCCTGACCCGCACCAAGGGTCAGCGCCATCTGACGGACCCTTGGGGAACAACGGTCACGCTCACGCGAAAGGCGGCCTAAGATGCTGGTGATCGGAAAATGGACCGGGAACTGACAACCGGTTGAGGCCGAGATGAGAAGGGCGGCTTTGTCCTTCAGATCTCGTCCTTCCGCAATGGATGACACGAATGGCCCACCCGGTCCGGCAGGGATGGCCGGCTTTGCGGCCGAGCAGGGGCAGGATCTTCTTTAGGTGGCTGCTTCGCCCCTGAGCCTCCCGGACACTGACCGGGCACGCCGTCGAGGACTTGGGCGATGCTATCTCTGTCTCCGTGGTGAAGCCGGAACTGAGCGATCAGGCTGGCGCTTCCGGGAAGAGGCGACCCGGTCACCGGCATGCGCTACATGCACCAGATCCACACGGCGGTAGGTCCGCTTTTACCAGTTGGGGCACGGTGCCTTGTATGTACGACATCGCCTTGGAGCGGCGGTGTCGAACGAGTCCGCCGTCACTCTTCGAATGCTAAAGGTGGGCTTCGGTCCCTTGGCCTCGGGCCCAGATCTTTGGGCCGAAGACCTTCAGCTCAAGATCGAGCGCTGAACGACAGGATCCATGCACGCTTCCACAGTTGTGTGTACCGGGCGGTTCTGCCGCTACCCAGGTCGCCTACGAGGACGCGTTCGACGACGTCTTTGCCCAGCTCGACGAATTGGAGGGCCATCTTCGGCTGGACGGTAACTCCTGTTCGGGGAGCACTTGATCGAGACGGACATCCGCCTGTTCGTAACCCTGGTCCGCTTTGACGCAGCCTTGCAGGGCTTTTCAAGTACAACTAGCGCCGGATGGCGGACCATCGGGCGCTTCACCAACACCTGCTGCGCGTAATGGCCATGCTGGGTGTCCGGAAGACGCTCAGCCTCAGCCACATCAAGCGCGGTTACTACTCGATCAAGGCCCTCAATCCGACGAAGATCGTTCCGAGGGGTCCGGAGCTGCCGTGGGCACGCTGACCGGGTGCGGATGCTCTGGGTCGGGGCCGTGGGTGGATAGCGTCTGCAGTTGCGCCTCCTCGGACCCGTCAGGCCCATAGATGACGCGGTGCGTACCCCAGTAGCCTGTCACGAAGATGATGAGCGCGGCGGCAAGGCTGGGGGGCACCGTAGCGATCCGCCGTCGGATGGCCGGCAAGAAATGCGACACCCGCTCGGGGTCGGCGGCGATGATGACGATGGTCGCCATGATGAGCGCATGCCCTACAAGGTCTACACGGCCAAAGGGCCAGACCGCCGCCGTGAAGATCACGAATAGGGCGACGGCCGACAGGCGGCGCACCAGGGGGGTCCAGATCAGGCCGAACCCCATGGTGAACTCGGCCACGCCAGCCATGGGAATGAACACGTCGCGCGGCAGGCCGAAGGTGAGGAAAGGACGCTCCTCCACGAGGGGGTGGAACCAGTCGGGATAAGCGAACTTCTCGAGCGAGGACCACATCAGCGCGATGGCCACGCCCCAGCGCAGCACCTCGAAGCGGTGCCGCCGCCATTCCTCGTTGCTCGACGCCCCCAGGAGCAGGTAGCCCGACACTGCGATGCCAAGCGCGAGATAGTCGAGCAGGTGGAAGAAGTCGTAATCGCGTAGCGCCAAGACCCACAAGGCAAGGATGCCCAAAGCCGCGATCGGCTGCGTGCGACGCGAGAAGACCAGCGCCGCGATCACCAGTTGAGACCACGACACCCAGTCGTTCGGCGTCTGGAGATCAGGGGTGAGATAGACTCCTCCCACCGCAAAGATGGCCACGAAAAAGCCCGCGATGACCCAGTGCATGAAGTCGTCGGCCCTAGCCCACAGGCTGCTGAAGGCCCGGTCGAACCCTGACAGCACTCTCTCCCCCAAAGGGCGCTCCTCGGCGACGCGCGTGGCCAGGAAAAACAGCAGGACGAGCACGATACCCGTCCAGAACCATACATTGCCGAGCGTGGCGCCGAGGGGTTGGGGCGGAGCCCCGACGATGTAAGGGGCAAACCACTTCACATGCGCGGAGGCTTGGGAAGCGACAAACGACAGCCCTGCGGCAGCGAATAGGATATGTCTCATGGCAACCTCGACTGCGGTCCAAGAGCTGTCGCGCGTATCCTGCGTTGGAACACGACGTTCACACCGAGGGGCACGCGACATTGGTGCCGAACCCAGTCCAGATATGGACCCGCGCCGCCGCTACGCCACGGCGACGCGGGGTCGCAGCCTCTAGCGGGTGGCGCTATTCGCGGGCGGCGCCTTGATCCACCAATCAAACATCCAGTCGGTCAACGTGCGGTTGGCCACCCCATTCATGGTGATGGTCCCCGAGGCGGTCGCGATGGCCATGATCTCGAGCCGGCCGGTGGTGCTGAAGGTCTGCACCCGCTCGGCGTCTTCGAAGAGGAAGTCGCCGACCGCCAAGCCGTAGTTGGCCGTGGTTGCCCCGCTGCCCAGGATACCCGAGATCGTTGCCGCTGCCGTGCTCGTGCTGCCCAGGATAGGGCGGGGCGAGGCATAGACACGGGAGCAGACGAATTCCCAGGTGCCCGACGTCAGCGAGAAGGCCGAGTCCAGGAGGTCGTATCCGCCGCCGTTCAGGACATAGTTGGTCTGGAGTTCGGCGTCGATCACACCCGTTGCCGTATCCGTGGAGCGGATCACCATGACCGTTCCCGTCGCGGCGTCGCGGATGATGTCGCCGGGCATGTAGCCCCACTGCTGGCGGTCGTTGATGTTGCCCAGGCGCGTGCTGGTGAAGGTGATCGTGCGTTGGTTGCGCGTGGCCCCCGTAATCTGCGCGCCGATCGCATCCGACCGATAGAAGTACGGCCGATGGCCGACCATGGAGCGGGTGAGATAGTCGTCCTGCCGCAGCACCGGCCCAGCGTAGAGCGGGCAAAGGAAATCCCGGCCCGTGAAGCGGTAGCCCGAGTTGACCGCGACCCGCGTGAGCAGCGGGTTCCCGGTGGCGAGGTTGTAGGGCTCGAACCGGACCGTCTGCGTTTGGTGGTTCAGCAACGGAACGACGAGCCCGCCCATTGTCGCATTGTGTGCGATCTTCTCGTAATCCTTGGCGTGCGCCTCCGCAGAGATGAGGGTCGTCCCTTCGAGCACGATCTGGTCCACGCGGAAGGACAGCATGGACGGAAAGCCCGCGATGTCGCCGCCGATGAAGCGGACCTGTCCCTTGGTGGGCCCCGCCAGCACGTTTGCGGGCACGACATTCATGTCGTTGTGACGGAAGTTCACCGTGCAGTTGGTGAACATCACCTCCTTCTCGTTCGAGGAACTGCCGACGATGTCGCCGATACGATGGAGCGACTCCACGTCGCAATCCTCGTAGCGAAGCCCGCCGCCGAAGAAGAGGTCGCCCAGTTCGATCAGCTTGCCCAAGAACCCCGCGAAGCCGCAGCCCGCCCAGACGCCCGAGACGGTGCCCCTCTGGCGTCCGTGCTGGTTGTTGGTCAGATGGGCGAAGCAGAACAGGAAGGTGCAGTTCTGCCCGGACACCGCGCGGGCTTGGTTGTTGCCGACCGACACCGCCCATTTCAGGTACTGCATGTCGCAGTCCCGCAGTGTCAGGAAGTCCCCATTGTTGTCGTGGTCGGCGGGGGTCTGCACCACGCCCACCTCGAAGCCGTAAATGCCCACGCGCTCGATGCGGGTCATGGACGAGCCCTGACGGCCGTACTGCGATGTGTTGGTTATGAAGCTTGGAAGCGTCACGACGGGGTAGGCCCCGGCGGGTGCGGTGCCGCAGTAGGGGTCGATGGCGATGGCCGCATGGGGCGCGAAGCGGCGACCCGGCGTCACGCCCGAGGCGGTCAGGGCAGCGTCCCAGGTGGCCGCCTGCGTCGGCGCGAGGCCCGCCGCGCCGATCCCCTGGAAGGCCGCGAAGGCCACGCCCACGATGCTCAGGTCCGAGATGGAGGAAAAGCGCCCGGCCGAGATGGCGAAGGTAGGGCCGTCGGTCACGGTCGAGGTGATCCGCGTCCCCATATGGTGCGGGTCGTTCGAGTAGCTGCGGCCTAATCCCCGCACGGCCACGCGCCGGAACTCGGCGCTGCCGCCCGAAATCCCGTAGCCCACCTGGATCGTGCCGCTGACGAGGCCCGCGCGGAGATCGATCAGCACCTCGCCGGTGGTGGCCTGGGTTCCTGGTGCGAGACCGTAAGCGGCGGCATTGATGGCAAGTTGCAGGGCTTGGGTGATGTCGGAGCCCTCGGCTCCGCCGAACTGCCGGACCGTGAAGGCCCCGGTCGCCGAGGGAAGGGCGTAAAGCTTGACGCCGCCGGCCGTGGTCAGGTGGTGGTTAGTGGCACTTGGGGCCGCAACCTGATAGCCGAAGTTCTGCTGGATCGTGCGGACACCGTCGCCGGCTTTCACGCGGCGCGCGCCACCCGAGTAGGACATGCTCGTATCCGCCAGCAGCGCGGCCACTATGGGAAAGGACCGGGCTGAGCGCAGTTCGGTCATTACGGCGTTGAGGCGCGCCGAGAGGTCGGCTCCGGTGAAGTTGGGCCCGGGAAGGTTGGCAAGGGTCATGTCAGGCTCCTCGGACGGAAGAGGTTGGCGTGATCACGGTCGTTGGAGTGATCATGAACATCAGCCACCAGCCCGGCAGCTGGCGGATCGCGACGGGTGCGGGACCGAGGCCAAGACCCAGCATCATTCCCACCCGTATACGGTGGCGGTCGTCCCGGTGGCCAGCACGCGGACGGCGCGGAATGGCAGGATCTGGCCGGCGGTCACGCTGTAGTTGAGAACGTTGCCCTCGCGGTCCTCGAGAGCGAGGTTCCCGGCCGTCTGGCACCACAGGGCTCGCGGACGCGGGTTGATGAACGCGTTGTCGGATGGCGTGATCGCGACGTGGCAGTCGGCGGGGCTTTCGAGGCCGCGCTGGTGGCTTTGGAAGTTGTCGGACATGGAAACCCTCCTGATCTGCCCGCAGGCTAACCGGGAGAGTTGGACGGCCGCTTAGGCCACCGCGCGTTGCGTGCGCCCGGCGACCATGGATCCCGTCATGCGTCGGTGCCGAAGCCAAGGATCATGCGATGCAGGTAGGTCTCGCCAGGATGAAGGAGGCTGTTCGGGAAATGCGCGTGGTTGGGGGAGCCGGGGAAGCGCTGGGTTTCAAGGGTGAAGCCCGCGAACTGGCAAAGCTGCCGGCCACGCTTGCCCATGATCGAATCGTCCAG
The DNA here is from genome assembly GCF_006152115.1 of Rubellimicrobium rubrum. GTDB lineage: Bacteria > Pseudomonadota > Alphaproteobacteria > Rhodobacterales > Rhodobacteraceae > Rubellimicrobium > Rubellimicrobium rubrum. The sequence goes on from NZ_VDFU01000001.1 coordinate 299,997, forward strand.
GTAACCGCCGGTGTAGACCTGTACGCCGGGCTGGTCGGTGAACAGCGTCATGCGCCGGCCCGAGACGGGGTCGCGGATCTCGGCGCAGTCTCGCAAGGTCTGCCCCGCGCCAGCTAGCACCCAGTTGTGGTCGTAGCCTCCCCCGGCCTCGAACACGCCGGAGCCGACCGAGCCCAGGCCAGCGAAGTCTTGGCCGATGGGCTTGGCGGAGGTGAAGTCGAAGGGGGTACCCGCGACCGAACGAATCTCTCCAGTCGCCAGAAGCTCACCGTCCACAGGGGTGTAGAAGGGCGCGGCAAGGCGCATCTCCTGGCCCAGCACGTTGCCCGATCCCTGCCCCGCGAGGTTGAAGTAGGAATGGTGGACGACGTTGAGGGGCGTGACCCGGCTGGTCGTGGCCGTCATGGTGATGAGGAGTTGGTTCTCGTCCGTCAGTTCGTAGGTCGCGGTGACGTCGAGGCGGCCAGGATAACCCATCTCGCCGTCCTCGGAGGTCGTGCGGAAGCTCGCGCGCCGATCCGTAGCCTCGTCCAGTGTCCAGATCTTGCGGTCGAAGCCCTCGTGACCGCCATGAAGGTGGTTCGCGCCCTCGTTGGTGTCGAGCTGAACCTCCTCGCCGTCCAGGGTGAAACGTCCGCGGCGTATGCGGTTGGCATATCGCCCACAGGTCGCGCCGAAGTAGGTCGTCGTGGCCCGGTATTCGTCGAGCGTGTCGAAGCCGAGCACGACGTCGTCAAGCCGCCCTTCACGGTCAGGGACGTGCAGCTCTGTCAGGCGCGCGCCATAGCTGATGAGCCGTGCCGTCAGGCCATGAGCGTTGGCCAGTGTGACCGCATGCACGGGCTCATGCCCGATGCGTCCGAACTCCTCGACGGCCATGCGATGCCTCCTGCGCTGGGTCAGGCGCGACCTTCCGGCGGGGCCGGCGCAGTGTCAACCGGCCGAGGACAACGCCTCCTCGGAGTGGGTGACGTGCGGGGCCGCGGCGAAATGCGGACTGACGAGCGATCGCCATTGGGCAAAGGCGTCCGACCCGCGGAAATGAACAGTGTGATCCTCCAGCGTCTCCCAGTCGACAAGCAGTCGATAAACGCCGGGCGTCTCGGTCACGCGGTGCAGGCGCACGCCCCGGCAACCTTGAGATGCCAGAAAAAGCGGGATCGCCTGTCGCACGGCGGCCTCGAACTCGGCCTCGTGGCCGGGCGTGACGGACAACTCGGCGGTCTCAAGGATCATGCGGCATCTCCTCTCCTGGCTGGTGCCCTGCGTCGCATTCTTCGCACCAACGGTCCAGGGCCTCCATTAGCCCGAGCGCCAGGGCGGGTCGCGGCGGGCAAAGAAGGCCGAGACTCCCTCCCGAGCTTCGTCGCTCTCCCAGCGTGCGACCAGCGCGGCGACCGAGCGCTCGACAGCGTCCGGCACCGGATGGCGAAGCGATCGCAGCAGCGCCTTGGTCTCGGCCACCGCACCCGGCGCACAGGCGAGCAGCAGCGCGACCTCCTCCTCCACCGCGTCGGCCAGCCGCTCGGGGGGGACAGCGCGGGCCACGAGTGACAGGGATGCTGCCTCGGACGCCGTGATGCGGCGGGCCGATAGCATGAGGCGACGGGCTGCGGGCTCGCCAATGCGGGCCAGGACGTACGGGGCGATGGTTGCGGGGATGAGGCCCAGCCGTGTCTCGGTCAGGGCGAAAACGGCCGTATCGACGGCCACCACGATATCGCAGACCGAGAGCAGCCCCACTCCGCCGCCGAAGGCAGAGCCCTGGACTTGGGCCACCAACGGTTTGGGCAGTCTGTCGAGGGCCTCCAGCATCCCTGCCAGGCGGCGGGCCTCGGTCGCCCGGCTGGGGCCATCCGCCTCGATTTGGTCGCGCATCCAGCCAAGGTCGCCACCCGCGCAAAAGGTCGGGCCGGACGATGACAGGATCAGGACCCGGATGGCAGGATCGCGCGCAGCCAGACGAGCGGCCTCGGTGATCTCGTCCATCATGCGCGCGTCGACGGCATGATGGTGCTCCGGACGGTTCAAGGTCAGGCGCCCAACGCCCGTCGGGTCGGACTGCAAGGTGACGGTCTGGAACATCACGGCTCCCGAAGGGATCGGGCGAAGGTGGCGGCGCGTGCCAGGGCCACCGGGTCAAGGCCGGTGTGGTAGCCAAGCGCCACCAACCGGTCATGGAGAGCTTCGGTCGCGACGTTGCCTGCTGCACCCGGAGCAAAAGGACAACCGCCCAGACCCGCGATGGACGCATCAAAGATCCGGAGACCATGCTGGAGAGCCACCTCAACATTGTCGAGTGCGCGGCCCCCCGTGTCGTGGAAGTGCCCGGCGAGGCGGTCGGGGGAAAGCTCCTCCAGCACCGCGCGCAGCATGGCCTCCACCCGCTCGGGGGTTCCGCGCCCCAGGGTCTCTCCCAAGCTGATCTCGTCGCAGCCCATGTCGCGCAGGGCAGCGGCGACGCGGCCGACGGCCGAGGGTGCCGTCGGACCGTCGAAGGGGCAGTCCGTCACGACCGAGACATAGCCCCGCACGGGCAGGCCGTCGCCATGCGCCGCCCTTACCACCGGGGCCAGCCGATCCAGGCTTTCGGCGATCGTGCAATTCAGGTTGGCCTTGGCAAAGCCCTCCGAGGCGGCGGTGAACACGGCGATTTCGTCGACGCGCGCCGCATGGGCGGCCTCGTAGCCTCTGAGGTTCGGGACCAAGGCGACGAACCCGGTTCGTTCAGGGCGGCGGATCGCGGCCAGCACCGCGGCCCCGTCCTCCATCTGCGGGACGCGTCGGGGGCTCACGAAGGATGCGGCCTCGATCCGCCGGAACCCTGCGACGGCCAGAGCATCGACGAGGGCTGTCTTGTGAGGGGTCGGGATGAGCCGGGGTTCGTTTTGAAGCCCGTCGCGGGGGCCGACCTCGACGATCTCCACGTCAGTCATCCGCAGGCTCCAGGCGGACCAAGGGAACGCCCGCCTCGACCTGGGCGCCTTCGCTCGCGAGGACCTCGGCCACGCGGCCGTTGCGCGCGGCGGTCAGGGTATGCTCCATCTTCATGGCCTCAAGGACGATCAGGGGGGCGTCCTGAGTCACGTCTTGGCAGGGCGCGACGAGCACCGCCCTCACAAGCCCCGGCATCGGCGACAGCGTGACCTCTGCTCCGGTCCCTGGGATTTGCCTGTCCAGCGGGTCGGGGATCTGGAACGTGAAGGTGCCCAGCACGCCCGCGAATACAGTGATCTCACCGAGTACGGCCAAGGTGTCGAAGACCGGCGATCCGTCCACGCGCCAGATGCCGGCGCTCCGGGTGGCGGTGAACGCGCGGCCGTCTACGGCAATGCTCGCCCAGTCAGGCCCGTCCACCACGAGCCCGCAGGAGACCGGGTTCCCCGACCAACGAAGTTCGATCCTTTGGGCAAGAGGCGACCAGAGATGGAAGCCGGCCAGCACCCCCTCCACCGGGCTTGCAGCTACGAGCACGGCCTGCGCCGCGACCTCGGGGGGTGGCGGGGCGGCAAGGGTGAGAGCGGACAGATCCCGCTCGATCAGGCCAGTGTCGGGGTGCCCCGCGCGGAACGCCTCGTGGCGCAGGAGAGCCGAAAGAAAAGCGAGGTTCGTTTCGCAGCCCACGACCTGGGTCCGGGCGAGAGCGGCGGCGAGTCGTTCGAGGGCGGATTGGCGCGTAGGGCCATGGGCGATGAGCTTGGCGATCAACGGGTCGTACCAGGGGCTGATCGCGTCCCCCTCGCGTACGCCCGTCTCGACCCGGATGCCCTGAGGGAACATCAGCCGCGTCAGCCGGCCGGTGGCGGGCAGGAAACCCGCAGGCACATTCTCCGCGTAAAGGCGCGCCTCGACGGCGTGGCCGCGGATCGAAAGATCCTCCTGCCGAAGGGGAAGCGGCTCGCCGGCGGCCACGCGGAGCTGCCATTCCACGAGGTCGAGCCCGGTGATCGCCTCGGTGACGGGATGTTCGACCTGCAGGCGAGTGTTCATCTCCATGAACCAGAACCTGTCCGGGTGCAGCCCGTCCGAGGCGTCCACGATGAACTCCACGGTGCCTGCCCCGACGTAGGCGATCGCCTCGGCGGCGCGCACCGCCGCCTGTCCCATAGCCTGCCGCATCGCCTCGGTCATTCCCGGCGCGGGAGCCTCCTCGATGACCTTCTGATGGCGGCGCTGGAGGGAGCAGTCGCGCTCGAAGAGGTGGATGGCTCGGGTGCCGTCGCCAAAGATCTGCACCTCGACGTGACGGGGGGTCGCGACATACCTCTCGACCAGCACGGCGTCATTGCCGAAGGCGTTCTGCGCTTCGCGTCTGGCCGAAGCGAGCGCCTCGGAGAACTGCGCTGGGTCGGCCACGCGGCGCATCCCCTTGCCGCCACCGCCCGCCACGGCCTTGATCAGCACCGGGTAGCCGATCCGCCCGGCCTCCCGCGCGAGGCGCTCGGGCGATTGGTCCCCGCCGTGATAACCGGGCACGACCGGGACGCCTGCCTGTTCCATGAGCGCCTTGGCCGCGTCCTTGAGACCCATCGCGCGGATCGCGGTGGCCCCAGGGCCGATGAAGACGAGGCCCGCCTGCGCGACGGCCTCTGCGAAATCGGGGTTCTCGGACAGGAAGCCATAGCCGGGATGGATCGCCTGCGAACCTGTCGCCCTTGCGGCGGCGAGGATGGCTGGCGAGTTCAGATAGCTGTCGAGCGCAGGCGGGGGGCCGATGCGGATGGCATGGTCGGCCATGGCGACATGACGGGCGCTCGCGTCGGCATCGGAGAAGATCGCGACCGTCTCGACCCCTAGCCGTCGGGCCGTGTCGATGATCCGGCAGGCGATCTCGCCTCGGTTGGCGATCAGGATGCGGCTGAACATGCGCTCACATCCGGAACACGCCGAACCGCGTCGGTTCAATCGGGGCATGGAGCGCGGCATGGAGAGACAGGGCCAGCACCTCGCGGGTCTTTCGCGGGTCGATGATGCCGTCGTCCCAAAGCCGGGCGGAGGCGTAGAGGGGGTGGCTCTGGCGGTCGAACATCTCCTGCGTCGGTCGCTTGAACTCGACCTCCTCCTCCGGGGACCACTGCCCACCCGCACGTTCGATCCCCTCGCGCCGCACGGTGGCCAGCACGGTCGCGGCCTGCTCGCCTCCCATCACGGAGACGCGGGAGTTGGGCCAGGTCCACAGGAAGCGGGGCGAATAGGCCCGCCCCGCCATGCCGTAGTTGCCTGCTCCGAAGGAGCTCCCGACGATGACGGTGACTTTCGGGACGGACGTGGTGGCCACGGCCGTCACCATCTTGGCCCCATGGCGCGCGATGCCCTCGTTCTCGGTGCGGCGGCCCACCATGAAGCCAGTGATGTTCTGAAGGAAAACGAGCGGGATTTGCCGTTGGGAGCAGAGTTCGATGAAGTGCGCGCCCTTCTGCGCAGCTTCGGAGAAGAGCACGCCGTTGTTCGCGACGACGCCCACCGGCTGGCCCATGACCTCTGCGAAGCCCGTCACCAACGTTTCGCCGAAGCGGGCCTTGAACTCGTCGAGCCGCGAGCCGTCCACGATCCGGGCGATCACCTCGCGGATGTCGTAGGGCGTGCGGAGGTCGGCGGGGACGATGCCCAGGATGTCCTCGGGATCATGGGCGGGGGCCTCGCCTGTCGGCAAGGGGCGCGCCGGACGATTGAGGCTGCGGACGGCGCGGCGGGCGAGCGCGAGGGCGTGCAGGTCATCCTCGGCCAGATAGTCCGCGACGCCCGACAGGCGGGTATGGACGTCGGCGCCGCCCAGGTCCTCAGCCGTGACGACCTCGCCGGTCGCGGCGCGCACCAGGGGCGGCCCGGCAAGGAAGATGGTCCCTTGGCCGCGGACGATGATGGACACGTCCGCCATGGCGGGAACGTAGGCCCCGCCCGCCGTGCAGGAGCCCATGACCGCGGCGATCTGGGGAATGCCCTTCGCGCTCATGCGGGATTGATTGTAGAAGATCCGTCCGAAATGATCGCGGTCGGGAAAGACCTCGTCCTGATTGGGCAGATTCGCGCCGCCGCTGTCCACGAGATAGACGCACGGCAGGTGACACTCCTCCGCGATCTCCTGGGCGCGGAGGTGCTTCTTGACGGTCATCGGGTAGTAGGTGCCGCCTTTCACGGTGGCGTCGTTGGCGACGACCATGACCTCGGTGCCATGGACCCGGCCGACCCCGGCGATCAGGCCGGCGCCGGGGGCGGCGTTGTCGTACATGCCATGCGCGGCCGTCGCGCCGACTTCAAGGAACGGGCTTCCGGCATCGAGAAGGTTGGCGATGCGGTCACGGGGGAGGAGCTTGCCGCGAGACGCATGACGCTGCCGCGCCGGTTCACCACCCCCTTGCGCGGCGAACTCGGCCGCTTGGCGGGCCTGTTCCAGCAGTGCCAGATGGGCCGCACGGTTGACCTTGAAGCTGTCGGACGAGGGCTGGACCTTGGTGGTGAGGCGCATTCAGGTCCCGATCAGCTCGCGTCCGATCAGCATGCGGCGGATCTCGCTCGTGCCCGCGCCGATCTCCATGAGCTTGGCGTCCCGGAAGAGACGGCTCACGACCGAGTCGCCGAGGAACCCCGCCCCGCCCAGGGCCTGCACCGCCTGATGGGCCTGCACCATCGCTTGCTCGGAGGAGTAGAGCACGCAGGCGGCGGCGTCGGCTCGGGTCACGCGGCCCTGGTCGCAGGCGCGGGCGACCTGGTAGGTGTAGGCACGGGCAGTGGACAGCGCGACGTGCATGTCCGCCACCTTGGCCTGCACGAGTTGGAACGACCCGATGGGCTGGCCGAACTGGTGGCGTTCGCGCACATAAGGGATCACCTCATCAAGGCAGGCCTGCATGATGCCGAGCCCGATGCCCGCCAGGACCACCCGCTCATAGTCGAGGCCCGACATCAGGACGCGCACGCCCCAGTTCACCTCGCCCAAGACATTGGCGGCGGGAACCTCGCAATCCTTAAATCCCAGTTCTCCGGTGTTGGAGCCGCGCATGCCGAGCTTGTCGAGATGCGGACCCTGGACGAAGCCGGGGGTGCCCCGTTCCACCAGGAAGGCGGTGATGCCCTTGGAGCCCGCATCGGGGTCGGTCTTGGCATAGACGATCACCACATCGGCCTCGGGGCCATTGGTGATCCAGTATTTCGCCCCATTGAGGACGAAGACGTCGCCACGCCGTTCGGCCCGCGTCGTCATGCCCAGGACGTCAGAGCCCGCCCCGGTTTCAGACATGGCGAGCGCGCCGACCTTGCTCCCGGCCACCAGGTCGGGAAGAAAGCGCGCCTTCTGCGCGGGCGAGCCGTTCAACGCGATCTGGTTCACGCAAAGGTTGGAATGCGCCCCGTAGGACAAGGCGACCGAGGCCGAGGCGCGGGCGATCTCCTCCACGGCGACGACATGGGCAAGGTAGCCCAAGCCCGTGCCGCCGTACTCATCGGACACCGTGAGGCCCAAGAGGCCGAGGCTGCCCATCTCGGACCAAAGCTCGGACGGGAAGATGTTCCGGCGGTCGATCCCGGCCGCCATGGGCCTGAGGCGTTCCTGAGCCCAGCGGTGGACAAGGTCGCGCAGCGCGGCAAGGTCGCCGTCCTGCTCGAACTGAAGGGCGGGTGCGTTCATCTGGTCATTCCGCCGCCATGGCCTGCGTGGTGGTCGGCGGCTCGGCCCCGCGCTCCCATGTCGTCAGAAGCTGCGCACGGCGCTGCGCGGCGGCCTTCATCGCGGCGGCCCTGACCGGGCCGTAGCCCCGGACCTCATTGGCAAGGTCAAGAAGCGCCAAGGCCGCGGGCGCGTTGCGGTCGTCCAGCCGGGCCAGCACCCGCTCCACATCCCCTTCGTAGTCGCGCAGGAAAGCGCGTTCGGCGCGGCGTTCGCTGGTACGGCCGAAAGGGTCAAACGGTGTGCCGCGCAGACGTCGCATCTGCGCCAGAGCCCGAAGGACCGGAAGGATGCGCGGACCGAACTCCCGCTTCTCGGGCCGGCCTCCGGCGCCGGGCTTGGCAAGGCCGGGTGGCGCGAGGTTCAGGGCGATCCGGTAGTCGCCCTCGAACGCCTCATCGAGTCCCTTGCGGAAGGAGGGATCGGTCAGCAGCCGGGCGACCTCGTATTCGTCCTTGGGGGCGAGCAGGCGGGCGTAGCCGGTGGCGACCGACCGGGCGATCCTGCGCGCGATGTCGCTGTCCGAGAGACGCCCAGCTGCCGCCTGCACGCGGCCCATCAACTCCGCGTAGCGCCGGGCCAGCCCCTTGCCTTGGTAGGCCGTCAGATGCGCCTGACGGTGCGCGACCAGCTCGCGCAGGCTCATCTCCTCCATGGCGCGTCCCGAGGGCTTGGCCTGCGGGAGCCGCGCGGGGTCATGAGCCATAACGCGGCCCCAGGCGAAGGCATCAAGGTTGGCCTGCACCGCCACTCCGTTGAGCCGGATCGCGGCCTCGATGGCGTCATGGCTGACCGGCAGCAGGCCCATCTGCCAAGCATAGCCCAACATCAGGATGTTGGACGCGATTTCGTCCCCTGCTACGGCAAGGCCCGCCGCCGTGAAGTCGTGGACGTGAGGCGGCTCGCGCAGGTGGCTCGCGAGCATTGCCCCCACCTCCTGCGTGCGGAAGTCGAAATCGCGCTGGCGGACAAAGTAGGCCACAGGAGTCATGTGGGTGTTCACCACGCCCGCCGTCCGTTCCGGATCACAGAGCACGGCAGCCTCTTTGGAGACTGCGACCACCGCATCCGCGGCCAGCAGCACGTCCGCGCCTCCGGTGACGATGCGTGGTTCGGTCGGCGCAGCCGCGGGGGGGCCGATCCGGATGTGACTGAGTACCGCACCGCCCTTCTGCGCCAGCCCCGCCATGTCGAGCACCATGGGGCTCAACCCTTCGATATGCGCCGCCATGCCCAGGATCGCCCCGATGGTGAGGACGCCCGTGCCACCCACACCCGCAACGGCGATGTTCCAGGGCCGGTCGATCGACGGTCGAGCGGGTTCGGGCAGGTGGCTGGTGTCGGGGCGCTCCCTGGCCGCAAGGCGGCGGGGCTGGCCACCGCGCACGGTGACGAACGAAGGACAAAATCCCTTGAGGCAGGAATAATCCTTGTTGCAGGACGACTGATTGATGCGTCGCTTGCGGCCCATCTCGGTTTCCAGCGGCTCGACCGCGACGCAGTTCGATTGCACCGAGCAATCCCCGCAGCCCTCGCAAACCTCCGGGCTGATCCAGAGGCGCATGTCGGGGTCATCCAGGGTCCCGCGCTTGCGGCGTCGCCGCTTCTCGGCCGCGCAGGTCTGGACATAGACGATGGCGGTCACGCCCGGCACCTCGCGCAGATCGCGCATGACGTCGTCCAGCCGGTCGCGATGCTGAACCGACGTGCCGGGTGCAAGGGTTTCGGGCAGGTAGGCTTCCGGGTGATCGGACAGCAGGCGGATGTCGCGGATGCCTTCGTCGTGGAGCATCCGGGTCATCAACTCGGGCGTCAGCAGCCCATCGACCTTCTGCCCCCCGGTCATTGCCACCGCGTCGTTGTAAAGGAGCTTGTACGTGATGTTCGCGGCCGCCGCGACCGACTGCCGGATCGCGAGGTGCCCCGAATGAAAGAAGGTGCCGTCGCCCAGGTTGACGAAGCGGTGCCCTTCGTCGGTGTAGCGGGACAGCGCGGTCCAGGGGACCCCCTCCCCGCCCATCTGGGTGAAGGTCTCGGTGCTGCGGTCCATCCACTGGACCATGTAATGACAGCCGACCCCCGCCAGAGCCACCGAGCCCTCGGGCACCTTGGTCGAGGTGTTGTGAGGACAGCCCGCGCAGTAGTAGGGCGTACGGAGCACTGGGGGCTGGTGCGCGGTCATCGCCCGCTCGATCCCCTCCAGCCGCTCGACGCGCTCGAGGATCCGTGCCTTCAAGTCGTCCGGCACTCCGTTTGCCACAAGGCGGTCCACGATGGCTCGGGCCACCTCGGCGACCGTCAGCCCCGCCGACAGGTGCAAGAAGGGCCGGTCCATGTGGTCGAACTTGCCCACGATCCGGGGCCTTACGTCCGCCCGCCAGTTGAAGAGCTGCTGCTTTATCTGGTGCTCGATGATCTCGCGCCGTTCCTCGACGACCAGCACCTCCTCGAGGCCCTTGGAGAAGTCGCGGATCCCCTCGGGTTCGAGAGGCCAAGGCATGCGGACCTTGTAGATGCGGACGCCGATGCGGTGCAACTCCCGCTCTGCCAAGCCCAACTCTTGAAGGGCCTGTCCCACATCCTCGTAGGCCTTGCCCGAGGCCACGATGCCGAAACGCGCGCCCGGCGTATCAAAGGTCACTTCGTCGACCCGGTTGGCGCGGGCAAAAGCGCGGGCCGCGTACCCCTTGTGCTCCTGAAGGCGTTCGTCTTGGACGAGCGGGGGGTCAGGCCAGCGGATGTTGAGCCCGCCCTGCGGAACATGGAAGTCTGGCAGCACGAATTCGCGCCGTTCCTGCGCAAGGTCCACGACGGCGGTGGTTTCCACGGTTTCGGAGATGACCTTGAAGCCGACCCAGCAGCCCGAATACCGCGACATGGCGATGCCGAGGAGGCCCAGTCCAAGGAACTCGTGCACCGAGGAGGGATACAGGACCGGCATGATCGCCGAAATGAAGGCGTGGTCCGACTGATGCGGGATCGAGGACGACTTGGCCGTGTGGTCGTCCCCCGCGATGGCGAGGACGCCGCCATGCCGAGAGGTTCCGGCGGCGTTGGCGTGCTTGAACACGTCACCCGAGCGGTCCACCCCCGGCCCCTTGCCGTACCAAAGGCCAAGCACGCCGTCCTTGTTGGCCTTCCGCGACAGCGGTACCTGCTGGCTGCCCCAGACGGCAGTGGCGGCAAGGTCCTCGTTCAGTCCGGGCTGAAAGGTGATGTCCAGCGGATCGAGGAAGCGGCGCGCTGCCAGAAGTTGCTGGTCATAGCCGCCCAGGGGTGAGCCCCGGTAGCCCGAGATGAAGGTGGCGGTGCAGAGCCCTGCCGCACGGTCGCGCCGCATCTGGGCCATGGGCAGACGCACAAGCGCCTGGGTTCCTGTCAAGAAGACCCGGCCGTCCTCGGCGCGATACTTGTCATCGAGCGTGATGGCGGCGGTCATCGACGCCTCGGGGGCGCCACGTCGCGACACCTGCGGCAACTTCGTGCCATGCGGGCCTTCCCTCCCACCCGGCGGCGGAGCCAGCCGGATCCCTCAAGGGTAAAACGCCCAAGGAATAGGCAGGTTCCTCTGGCTCCGGGATCGTGACGCCACGGCATGAGGCTTGGTGGATCTAGGGGTCCAGGCAGATCTCGGAACCCTTGATCCCGGCCAGTCGCGCAGGCATGAAGCCGGACCGGCATCGGCGACAGGAGCACGGCAATGCCAACGGGTCCCGAAGTGATCGTAGTGGGCGGTGGAATCATTGGCGCCTCCGTCGCGTGGCATCTCGTGCGGGGCGGTGCACGGGTGACCATCGTCGAGGGAGGCGAGACAGGCGGCTTGGCCACGCCCAGATCCTGGGCCTGGATCAACGCGAGTTGGGGCCACCCAGAGGACTACGTCCGCCTCCGCATGCAGTCCATGGAGGACTGGCGGCGTCTCGATGGGATCGTTCCAGGACTGGAGGTCGACTGGTGCGGTGGGCTCGTCTGGGACCTGGCCGACGACGAGCTTCGGGCCTTTGTAGCCGAGCGGCAGGCGCAGGGCTACGACATCCGCCTCGTAGACGGGGCCGAGGCCGCCGCGTTGGAGCCCGCGCTCGCCAGGCCGCCAGCGCTCGCGGCCCACTCCCCCGCCGAAGGTGCCATCGAGCCTCTGGAAGCGACCCGGAGCATCCTGGACGATGCGGAGCGGCGTGGAGCCACCCTGGCCGTAGGCCAGCCTGTCGACCGTCTCCTGACGACTGGCGGTGATGTCGTGGGCGTGCAGCTTGCGGACGGGAGCAAGATCGGCGCGGATCGGGTGGTTCTGGCTGCCGGAACGGCGACCGTGCAATTGGCTGCGCAGGTCGGCGCCGATGTGCCGGTGGATGATCCGGCGGGCCTCCTCGTCTCCACAGAAGCCGTGCCGCCCCTCCTGAATGGTCTGGTAGTCGGGCCGGGGCTGGAATTGCGCCAACTCCGGGACGGGCGCCTCCTGGGCTCGGGCCACTATGCGGGAAGCGATCCGGGCACCGACCCCGACGCTGTCGCGGCGGATCTCCTCCAGGCCATCCGGAACGGGGTAAAGGGCGGGGATAGCCTGCGCATGCACAGCTACACCATCGGTCATCGTCCGGTGCCGCGCGACGGCCTACCCATCGTGGGTTCCGTCGCGCCGGGGTTGCATGTGGCGGTGACCCATTCGGGCGTGACCCTCGCCCCCGTGATCGGCCGGACCGTGGCAGAGGAGATCCTGAGGGGGCGCCGCGACCCGATCATCGCCCCCTTCGGGCCGGAGCGGTTCGCAACCTGATCGGATGGGCGGGGCTGTGCAGCCCCGCCCTCGCACGGATCAGTAGCTCGGGGCCCCTTCGCCGAACCATTTGGCGAGAAGCGCGTTCAGCGAGCCGTCCTGCTTCATGGCCGTGATGGCGTCGTCGAAGGTCTGCTTGAGCTCCTGGTCGCTTTCGCGAACACCCATGCCGATGCCGCCGCCGAGCGGGACCGGCTCGCCGATGAAGGTGAGCTCGCCCCCGGAGGCCTCGACAATCGGCGCGAGGTAGTCGGTGTCGCCGAAGGCCGCATCCGCCTCGCCGCTGCGGACGGCGGCGATGGTCTCGTCCTGAGTCGCGAACTCAAGGAGCGTGGCCCCAGATTCAGCCACAAAGCTCGCCTGGAGCGTGGTGGATTGCGCCGCGACCGTCGCGGCCGTCACGTCGATGTCGGCTGACAGGCCGATATAGCTCGACGGGGTAGGCGGAATGTAATCCTGTGTGAAGTCGATGACCTCGTCGCGCTCCGGCGTGATGCTCATGCCGGCCAGAATCGTGTCGTAGTTGCCCGATGCGAGGTTGGGGATGATGGAGTCCCACTCGTTCGTGACCCACTCGCAGGTGAGCTGGGCGCGGACGCAGAGCTCGTTCCCAAGCTCGATCTCGAAGCCATCGACCTCGCCCTGGTCATTGATGAAGTTGTAGGGGGGGTAGCCGCCTTCGGTCCCCAAGCGGACCACGTCCTGGGCGACCGCACCGCCAGCGGCGAGCGCCAAGGCCGAGGCGAGGCAAAGCTTTCTCATCGTCACGTCTCCGGGTTCGTTGCGCTCTCCATCAGAACGGCAACGCCAGCGGACCTCAAGGGTTCACCCGAGATGGGCGCCAGTAACCCTGCGTGTCGGGCCAGGTTGTCCCGTGCGGTCAGGTCAGCACCTCATAATGCGCCTCGACCGGGCGGCAGTCCGCGCCATTGATGGGTATCATGTCCTGCGGGCAGGCGGACATTGCCACGACGCAGTCCATCACGGCTCTCAGCACGACAGCATCACCGGGCTTGCTCAGCGGCTCGCCCCAGGTGATCCGGCCATCGGGGGCCACCGGGATGTTCATCCACAAATTCAGCGGCGATGGACACTCGTCAGAGCGGAGGCCGATCTGGCGCAGGGCGGCATGCAGGTTGTCCGTGCAGTTGTCGTGATAGTCCCGACAGCCCAGAAGAGCGTAGCGATGCACGTCGCAAGCGGCGATCACCGTGTCGTGGCGGCCAGGCGACGTGTCCTCCTCCAGAATGAGGATCGGACGGCGGCGGTTGGTGAAAAGCGGCTCGCCCCGGACCGGGAAGATGCTCCCCAAGGTAGCATGCAGGTGCTCCATCGACATGAACTCGCCCATGTCCGCGGCATTGAAGCACCAGGTGTCCACGACCTGCGTGCCATGCGTGTTGACGATCCGGATCGCCTGCCCCGCCTGCAGACGAACCGCCCGCCCTTGCCGGGCCGGGATGACCTGAAGTACGTTCGTCATGCCCTGCTCTCCTTCTGCTGGCCTTCGGCACTGTCGGCGGGTGGCCTGCCTTGGGTCAAGTCCGGGTGGCCTTCACCTTGCCGCGGTCATGGGCGGGGTTGCCGCAACAGGGGCGCCGACGCCTCGGGAATGGGCCGGATGGAAACCGGCCCGGCCATCGCGGTTACCCGAACCGGTCCGGGACTCAGCCAAGTGCCGCCGAACTCAGGGCGTCAGGGCCGTTGCAGCCTTGGCACGGCCGCCTGTCGGCAGGGTTCCCCGCTCCTGCGGGAGATGCCCGACTTGAAATCCACTGCAGCGCAGCAGACCTCTGGTCCAACCAGGCGACGGTCGCCCAAGGCCCGACCGCCTTTGTCGGCATGCCCTTCGGTGCCGCATCGACCGTCCGTCAAAGACAAGGAACCCGAACCGTGAAGATCAAAGACATCTCCTATCCCGGCATGGCGGGCTACATCCAGGTCGCCGCGACCGAGGACGACGACACGCAGGGCCGGTACCAGCGTGGCGTCTTCTTCGGGCGGCAGGCCGAGCGCTTCGAACTGCGCGCCGGCGACCATTGGCAGGGGCCTCGCTCATCGGATGCGAGGAAGAACCGCGAACGGGTGGAGTTCCGCGACGAGACGATGGTCCGGGTGTCGCGCCGGGCAGACTGGTTCCGGCAGTCGTGGGATATTCTGATCCACTCCGCCGAATATACGGAGATGTCGCCCAAGCAGACCCATGGGCAGGTCTTCGACGAGAAGAACCGCTATCCCATCCTGTTCATGCGCCGAGAGAACGGCGTGCAGGAGATCCTGGTCAATTCCAAGTACAAGGACGGTCCGGCCGGGGTGCGGCTGCCCGTGCCGTTCGTCGTGAATGCCTGGAACTGGTACGCACTCGATGTTCTGCCGCGTCCCGGCGAGAACGCAGCGGCCTTCCGGCTGTCGCATAACGGCGTGCTGGTGGCAGAGATGACGAACATCTCGCTTATCGAGGATGACGCCGACTACCTGTATTGGAAGCACGGCGTCTATCGGTCGGGCATGGAGGCCTGGGACGAAGCCAACCCCGGCGTCCGCGCGCCGACGCTGGTGTCCTACTACTCCCGCGTGGCTCGGGTCGAGCTTTACTGAGGCAACATCACGCTCGGGCTAGCCGGGGCAGTCGTCTCTCCCCTCCACCTGTTTACGGGCGCAGGATGAATTGGTCGTCCCCAGCGCGGAGTGGGCGATCTCGGGTCCGTGATCGTTCCACCCCTGTTCCAACTCTGTCATGACGGACCCAAGCCGACTATCGTGCCCCGAGTCTCGAGGAGCCGCGCTTGTCCTTTCGCTTCATCCACACGGCCGACTGGCAGGTCGGCAAACCCTTCGCCCATGTCGCGGGCGACTCGGGAGCCGAGTTGCGGAGCCAGCGGATCAGGACGGTTCAGCGCATCGCCGAACTCGCGACCCGCAAAGGCGTCGATGCAGTGCTTGTGGCAGGGGACGCCTTCGACAGCAACGAAGTGGCGGACAAGACCATCTATCGCACGGTCGAGGCGCTCAAGCCGTTTGGCGGCACTTGGGTCTTCCTGCCGGGCAACCATGATGCGGCCTTGGCACACAGCGTGTGGACGCGGGCCAGGACCATGGGCCTGCCGTCGAACATCGTGATCGCCGACCGGCCCGAGCCCATCGACCGCTGGGACGGCCGCGCGACCGTGCTGCCCGCGCCTCTCCGCCGGCGCCGCGAGGTCGTGGACCAGACCGACTGGTTCGACGACGCCCCCTCGCCCGACGGGAGCTGCCGGATCGGCCTGGCCCACGGCAGCGTCGCGGGACGGCTTCCCGACAAGGGCGACTCGGCCAACGAGATCCGCGATGATCGGGCCGAACGGGCGCGGCTCTGTTATCTCGCCTTGGGCGACTGGCATGGGGCGCTCCGAATTGCGCCGCGCACCTGGTACGCAGGAGCCCCCGAGCCTGACCGCCACAAGGCCAATGACGCTGGGAACGTGCATCTCGTGGCCATCGACGGTTTGGGCGCCCCCGAACGGATCGAAACGATTCCCGTCGGCCACTTCGCCTGGACCCGGCTGTCGGTGGAACTCCTGGGCCGCTGCGACAAGGCGATCCAGGCGCTCGAGTCGCTGGAGGCCGACCCCCGCGCCTGCGTGGTTGCGCTCAGTCTGAGGGGCAGCGTGACCCTGTCGGAACGCAACCGGCTCGAACGGGCGCTGGCACAGTGGGAGGCACGGCTCCATCACCTCGACGTGGACATGAGCGGCCTTGTGGATGACCCGTCGGCGGATGACCTGGACGCCCTGGACACGGCGGGGTTCGTGCGCCTTGCCGTGGATCGCCTCCGGGCCAAGGCGCAGGACCCGGCCGACCCCGAACAGGCCGCGGCGCGGATGGCGCTTCGCATGATCTACCTCGACCACCTCCGCAATCGGGAGGGCTGAGCGATGCAGCTGCGGCGGATCGAGGTGCGGGACTTCCGCAAGCTCCAGCATGTCGTGGTGGAGGATCTCCGGGACGGGCTCAACGTCGTGGTGGGCGACAACGAGGCAGGGAAGTCCACCCTGCTCGCCGCCCTGCGCACGGTGCTGTTCGAACGCCATCGGATCGGCGGCAAGGTGGCGCAGGGCATGATGCCCTTCGGCCAGACCGTCCGACCCGAAATCCGGCTCGACTTCGACCTGGGCGGCGAACGGTGGCGGCTCCGCAAGGCCTTCTGCCAGAAGCCGGAAGCCGAGCTGGAAGGCTCGCGCGAGCGCCTGACCGGCGATGCGGTCGAAGAACGGCTGGCCGAGCTCCTGGGCTTCACGCCGCCGGGCGCGGGCGGCTCCAAGCCCGCCGAGCACCAAGGGGCCTACGGGCTCCTTTGGGTCCAGCAGGGCACCGCGCACGAGTCGCTGGGCGTGGGTGCGGGGCGCGACTCCATCGCCTCGGCGCTGGAGACCGAGGTCGGGCAGGTGCTTGGCGGGGAACGCGGACGCGCGCTACTGTCGGCCGCCGAAAAGCGACGGCAGGACTTCTGGACGAAGTTGGACAAGCCACGGGGGGCCTGGAAGGACCTGCGAGACGAGGTGGAGGCGCTGGAGACCGAACGGGCTGAGTTGGTCCGCCGCTTCGAGGCTCATGACGGCAAGGTGAGCGAACTGGCGTCGCGGCAGGACGCCCTGGCCCGCCATGCCCATGAGGACTCGTTGGGCCAGGCCCAGCGAGATCTGGGCGCGGCGCGGAGGGCCATGGCCGAGGCGGAGCGCCTCGACCAGGGTCTGCGCGAGGCAGAAACCCGGGGCAAGCTGGCCAGTGCGGCGCGCGATGCGGCCCTGGACCGCCGGAATGCGCGACTGGCGCTGATCCGCCGCGCCGAGGAGGCAGCCCGCGCCTGGAACCACGCCCAGGTGGAGAGTCGAAGCGTGGCTGGCCTCCTTGCCGCGCAGGCAGCCGCGTCTGAAAAACAAGCGCAGCGCTTGCGCGGGCTTCGGGAGGAGCTGGTCAGCGCTGGAGCGCAGGTGGGCCATCTGGAGCAGGCTCTCCGTCGCGGACGGGCCCGAGAGGACTTGCGCCGGTTGGAAACGCAGCTGTCCGGAGCCGAGGAAGCCGACCGTCTTCGGCGCGAGGCCCTGAACGTGGTGCGGTCGATCCGCATCACGCCTGCAACCCTGCGCGAGATCGAGGGATTGCAGCAGAGGCTCGACCGCGCGACGGCGCAGCGGCAGGCCGCCAGCGTACGGATCGACTTCACGCCCGAGCAGGGCCGCAGAGCTCAGGTCGATGGCAGGGCGCATGATCCGGCGACACCTGTCTGGCTGTCGCAGGACAGTGACCTGACGCTTGAGGGCTATGGACGCCTGCGCGTCCACCCAGGCGGTGGGGCGCGTGACCTGGTCCAGCAGTCCGAAGAAGCCGAGCGCGTCCTCATGGAACGCCTGCATGCCGACGGCGTGGCCGATCTGGCCCAGGCGCGGTCCGAACTTCAGCGCAGGCTTGCCGGCGAGCAGGAGGCCCAAGCCCAGCTGCGCCTTATCGAGGCCTTGGCCCCCCAGGGACTTGATGCTCTGCGGCAGGAGGTGGAAAGCCAGCGTGCGCTTCTCGCGCAGCCCAACGCCGATCCGAACTTATCGACAAAGGCAAGCAGCGAAGCGGCGCTGGACGCGGCCCGGCTAACGCAGCGGTCGGCGTCCCAGGCGGTCGAAGCGGCAGAAGCCGAAGCGGGGCAAGCCGAAGCCACACGGGTCGCGACGGATCGGGAGCTTGCGACCTTGGAAGGACGTGCAGCCGGACTTGCGCGGGACAACGAGGCGCTGGCTCGTGAACTGATCGAGGTCAGAAGCGCGGCGGCTGACGAGGCGCTGGACCGGGTCTTGGGCCAGGCCGAAGCCGAGCTCCGCGAGGCCCAAGCCGAGGTCGCGCGGGCTCGCGCCGCCCTGGACGCCTCGGACCCCGAGATCGTGCGCTTGGAGTTGCGCCGCGCCGAGAAGGCGGAGGAAGCGATCCGCGCCGACATCGACCGGCTGACCCGCGGGAAGCGCGATCTGGAGGTCGAACTGAGCGCCCTGGGACGGGAAGGCGTTGGCGAGGCGCTAGCGGAGGCGGAAGGCAAGCTTGAACTCAGGCGCAGGCAACTGCTGGAGCGTGGGCACGAGGCTGAAGCATCGCGCCTGCTGCATGAGGCGCTGACAGGCGCTCAACGGGAGAGCAAGGACCGCTGGCTCGGCCCCGTGAGGGAGCGCGTGCGGCCGTATCTTCGTATCCTTCAGCCCGACGCGGACGTGGTGTTGAACGAGACGACGCTCGAGATCGAAGGCTTTCGCCGCGGCGATCGCGAGGAAGCCTTCCACGATCTCAGCATCGGCGCACGGGAGCAGGTTGCCGTCATCACACGGCTGGCTCTGGCCGACATCCTGCGCGGCTCGAACCGGCCATCGGCGGTGATCCTGGACGACGCGCTGGTCAACACCGACGAGGGGCGGCTCGCCCGGATGCATCTCGTGCTCCATAAGGCGGCCGAGAACCTGCAGGTGCTGGTCCTGACCTGCCGCGAGCGCGATTTCCGGCAACTCGGAGCGCCAGTGACGCGCATCCGCTAGGCCACGGCGCGATCAAAAAGCGCCTGGCCGGATCGATTGGGCGTCTCCTCAGCCGGTTCGCCCGGCCCGGTTACTCGTCCGTTCGATCTGCCCCTGCTCCGCGATGCTCGGCAGATGGCCAGGAAAACCCATCCTTCAGGTTCCCGATGGTCGATCGGGCCACGTTGCATCGCTCGATCATGGGTCGCCCGAGCCAATTGGACTTTGGTTCAACGTTCGACGATCCCCTCCAAATGAGGGTAGCAGCATTCCGACCCGGCAGGCAAATCTTTGCCTGTCCCGTGCTTGAACGACATGGATCCATAAATCCACCGAGATCAGGACGGCGGGCAGGTGCTCTAATGGGGGTTTAGTAATGCCAATCAATTTTAATGCCATTCCCGGTCCTATCGCGGCCGGCACGGCGGACTCGGACCTGATCGATCTCAACAAGCCCCGTTGGTCGGGCGTTGATCGCGCCAAGGGCTTTGCCGAGAACGACACCATTATCGGCAACAACAACGCTAATGCCATTCTCGGCATGGCTGGAGCCGACTTCATTGTTGGCTTGGGCGGCGACGACCTGCTGAGCGGCGGCGCCGGCAATGACGCCATCGACGGCGGCCTTGGCAATGACCAGATCGATCTGGGCAGCGGCCACGACGCAGCCAGCGGGGGCGCCGGAGACGATGTCGTCGAGGGCGGACTCGGAAACGACCTGATCTTCGGCGGATCCGGGGACGACTCCCTGTCCGGTGACGAAGGGGCCGACGCGATCGCGGGCGGCAGCGGCGACGACTTCATCGCCGGTGGGTCCGGCAACGACTGCCTGGCCGGTCAGGCCGGCGAGGACGCCATCCGCGGTGGCACGGGCGACGATGACATCACCGGCGGCGCGGGCGACGACGACCTTCGGGGCGAAGACGGCAACGACGTCATTGCCGGCAACGCCGGTCAGGACTTCATCTCGGGCGGCTTGGGTGACGACGTCCTCGTGGGCGGCGGCGCTCATGACGCGCTCTATGGCGGTAGCGGCAACGACGACCTGTTCGGCGGGTCCGAGGCTGACTTCCTGCAGGGCGGCAATGGCGACGACGCCATCGTGGGCGGGACCGGCAACGACAACATCCGCGGCGGGGCCGACGACGACGAGCTGTTCGGCAACAGCGGGGACGACCGGATCGTCGGCAACGACAACGAAGACTGCATCGAAGGCGGCGCCGGCGACGACTCCATCTGGGGCGACAACGACGACGGGCAGGCCTCCGAAGGGAACGCGTCGGATGAGATCGACGGCGGAACCGGGAACGACACCATCTACGCCGGCGAGGATGCCGACGAGGTGGATGGCGGCGCGGGCAACGACGTGATCTCGGGCGGCACGGGCGACGACCTGCTCGGCGGCAACTCGGGCGATGACTCGGTCTACGGCGATGCGGGCACGGACCGGATCACCGGAGGCACGGGCGACGATATGGTCCGCGGCGGCGACGGCACCGATTACGTCGAAGGCAACGCGGGCAGCGACACGGTCTGCGGCGACGCCGGGGACGACTACTTGCGCGGCGGTGATGACAATGACCTCGTCCGTGGCGGCACCGGCAACGACCAGCTCGAAGGCAATGCCGGCAACGACAACCTCGCCGGCCAGGATGGCGCGGACCTCGTGCTGGGGAACGAGGGCAACGACGTCCTCACCGGCGGACTTGGTATGGACGTGCTGGTTGGTGGCACCGGGAATGACGCCCTGTTCGGCAACAAGCACTCGGACATCCTGATCGGCGGCCAAGGCGACGACACCCTCACCGGCGGCGGCGACGCGGACGAATTCGTCTTCGGCTATGTCCTGGACGGCGTGGCCATTCCGAGCTTCGGCGATGACACCGTCACCGACTTCGATGTGGACAATGGCGACAGCATCGTCTTCCACACCGTCTTCGAGGGACAGCTGAGCGCCGTCATCGACGGGGACGATGTAGTCATCACGGCGGCCGGCGGCGGCACCGTGCGGATTGAGGACTTGGTCAACGAACTGGATGGCCTCGACATCTTTGCCGGTGGCGGCATTCCGGGCGGCAGCTCGGGTGGCACCAGCCTGATCGACTTCCTGACCGACGACGGCGAAGGCAAGGGCATCATCGAGTTCGAGGACGTGGCCGTCACGCCCGTCGACTGGCAGATCCCCACCCCGAGTGTGGACTGCGAGGAGCCCGAGCAGCCCGATGAGGTCTGCGTGGTCGATCTGGAAGGCCGCTTCGGCGACACGCTGATCTTTGCGGAAGAGGACGTCTTCGCCGGTGCCGCGATCGACACCGACAGCAACGTCTACATCAGCAATGGCGACCTTTACATCGATCTGCAGTCCGATCTCTGATCAGGCCGCCTGCCCCTGATCGCACACGACCACATCGCCGCCCCAGCAACGGGGCGGCGTTTTTCTCTTCCGGTCAAGGCCAATAGAGACAGAACTAAGGCAATTCAGTGGCAGCAAGCGTCTGCGCACTGGCCTAGCGGGTGAAGCATCGAGCCCTGTGGGAACCCCTAACGACCAGTGGGTGCTTGGATGACCGGTCGTGGATAAGGGCTGGTTCAATGAGGACTTATCAAAGATCAGCCGAGGCGGGGCGCCTCCCGGCCTTTGCGGCCTCCAACGTATGGCAAACCCGACTTGGGCAACATTCTGCCTGAATTGTACCCAAACAGGGGCAGAAGTGTGACCGACATGGCGCGACCTTGGGCTCGCTTGCTGTTCAGGTCACGCAACAAGGAACCTCTTGATGGTTGCCATCCCCGCTACGAACGAGGTTTTTCAGCACAAGGACGCAGAACTCCTGGCCCAAGCGGCCAAGCTTCCCTTCGCCGCCATCGGGTCCGTTTCACCCGGTCAGCAAGGGTACATCAAGCTTAGGTTTGGCATCGGGCTTCCTCTTGAGAACCGGACGACGCAGATCCCCACGGGCGAGATCGCAGCCTTGGTGAAACGGCTGGTCGCCGCCTCGGCCGCAGCGGAGCGGGACCGCGCCGATCCGGAGATCATACTGGAGCCTGTCGAAGATTCGGACAGGACGCTGGCCTGGCTCAAATCCGACCGTTGTCTGATCGCCGCGTGGTTTCCTCTCCTGGGAACCACTCCCTTTGTGACCCTGGTCGGCCCTGCAGTCGGAGCAACCTTTCCGCGCTGGCAACGCGAGTTGGCCCGCCTGACGCTGATGCAGGAAAGCGAGCGGATGGCCGGAGCCCAAAGCACGGCACCGGAACGGGACATCCTCGATGCCATCCTGAACCGCCTGACCATCCCCATCGCTCTCGTGGATCGGAACGGCCGATCCGTCTATGCCAACTCCGCGGCCGACCGGGAGTTTGGATCCGGTGGCATCCTGACCCTTCATGAAGGCCGCATCGTGGCCCGATCGGCAGAGGTGGGTAAACGGCTTCAGCAAGCTGTCCGGGCAGCCACGGACGGCGGGGCCCGCCGGTCACATGTCGTGCTGCTTTCCGGCGATGACGAGGAAAGCCGGCTCCCGCAAAGAGCCGTCGTGGTGACCCCGGTGCCAGCCCTGCGCGATCTGGCGTTGGTCGTCTGCGCGAACCGGCCCCAGGATGGTGCGACGCTCAAGATGATGCTGTCCGAACTGGGGCTGACCCCGACCGAGCAGCGCTTGGCCTCGCGCCTCATCCATGGGGACTGCCTGGACGACGCGGCCGAGCAGATCAACGTGAAGCTGTCCACCGCGCGCAGCTACCTGCGCAGCATCTTCGACAAGACGGGGGCGTCGCGGCAAAGCCAGCTGGTCGCCATGGCGCTTTCCCTGACGCCCCCTACCACGCTTTCGGAGTCGCCCGATTGTAATGGGGCTAAACCCTCGCGAATTACCGCGAGGACCGGAATGGAACAACCCATGATGATGAGCGGCGATCAGCCCCGGCGTTTCCTTCAGCAAGGCTGATCGCCTGCTCACTGCAATTCATCGATCCCTCTCCATTTCCCGAACGCCCCATTCCAGGAGTTTTTCGAATGTTCCGGAAATCAGAGTCAACGGTCTTATCCGGCAGCGAGGAACTGCGCGCCACGCTCCGGCAAAGCCGCGGTCTGTTTTGGCTTGTTGCCCTGTTCAGCGTTTTCGTCAACGCGCTCGTCCTTACCGGCCCCCTTTACATGATGAACGTGTATGACCGGGTGCTGGGATCGCGGTCGATCGAGACGCTGGTCGCTCTGACGGGCATCGCAGCATTCCTGTACGGGATCATGGCCCTGCTCGACGTCGTGCGCGGACGCGTCCTGAGCCGGATCGCCTCGCGGTTCGAGGCCATGCTGTCCGAACGGACCTTCGTGGCCGCGTTGCGCGCCAACTCCATGGGTCGCAGCCGAAAGGAAGCCGCCAGCGCGCTCAGGGATTTGGAAGCGGTCCGTCGCCTCATCGGCTCGCCGGTCGTATCGGCGCTGTTCGACCTGCCCTTCGCGCCGCTGTTCTTCGTGGCGATCATGCTGTTCCATCCCTGGATGGGCCTTCTGGCCGTTGGGGGCGCTGTGATGCTCCTCGGGCTCGCCGTGCTCAATCAGACCATGTCCCGCAAGCCGCTCGCCGATGCGACGGCGGCCGCCATGAAGGCCGAGGCTGCAGGCAACCAGATACGGCAGGAATCCGACCTTGTGCATTCCCTTGGGATGCGCGGAGCCGCCGTGGATCGCTGGCGCGCGGCGCGCGACCGATCCCTCCGCACCAGCGCCGTGGCAGGCGAGGTCAGCAGCAGCATAAACGCGCTGATCAAGGCGTTCCGGCTGTTCCTGCAGTCCGCCATGCTGGGCCTTGGGGCCTATCTCGTGTTGCACGACAATCTGACGCCGGGCGTGATGATGGCGGGCTCGATCCTGCTCGGGCGGGCGTTGGCGCCCATCGAACTGGTCGTCAGCCAGTCCGCCGTCCTCCAGCGGGCCCGCGAGGGCTGGGGCAACCTGGCCACGCTGTTCGACGCCGCTCCGTCCGAAGCGCTGCGAACCGCCCTGCCCCGCCCCAAGGGCCGCCTAGAGGTCGAGCAGGTGACGGTTATCCCCCCGGGGGAGCAGGCGGCGGTGCTGCGGATGATCAGCTTCTCGGTGGAGCCGGGCCAAGCGGTCGGGGTGGTGGGCACCTCGGGCGCAGGCAAGTCGACGCTGGCCCGGGCCCTGACGGGGACGTGGCGTCCTGCCGCGGGCAAGATCCGCCTCAATGGGGCTGCGCTGGACCAGTACGATGCCGACGTGCTTGGCCACTATGTCGGGTACCTGCCCCAGCAGGTGACCCTGTTCGAAGGCACCATCAAGGAGAACATCGCCCGCCTTTCGCCCGAGCCGGACGACGCTCTCGTGGTGCGGGCGGCGCAGCGGGCTGGGGCCCACGAGATGATCCTCGGGCTGCCCCAGGGGTATGACACACGAATCACGGTTGGCGGCGGCCGCCTTTCGGGGGGGCAGATCCAGCGCATCGGCTTGGCGCGGGCCCTGTACGGCGACCCTGTCCTGCTGATCCTGGACGAGCCCAATTCCAATCTCGACAATGACGGCTCCGCCGCGCTCAACGGAGCGATCCGTACCATGAAGGCGGAAGGGGCCTGCGTCCTCATCATGGCGCATCGTCCCGCTGCGCTTCGCGAGTGCGACCTGATCCTGATGCTCGACAAGGGCGCGCGCCGCGCCTTTGGTCCGCGCGACGAGGTGATGCGCGAGCTGGTCGTCAACCACACCGACGTCCTGCGGGCCAGCGGGACAGGAGGACTCTCATGACCGTCGTTCCCAATCCAGGCCGGGGCGACTTTACGCCCCCTCGCCCGATTGCGCCGCCACGATCCCTGCCGGTTCACCGGCCGCCCACCCGGCCGCAGCGCCAGCCAGCCGAGATCAAGCGGGACTGGCCGGTGCGCGGCCCTGCCCTGGCCGGCCTCCTCGCCTTGGGACTGTTGCTGGGCGGCTTCGGCAGTTGGTCCGTGATGGCCGACATCAGTGGCGCGGTAGTCGCGAGCGGCCGCATGGAGGTGGAGCGGAACCGGCAGGTCGTGCAGCATCCGGATGGCGGGGTCGTGGCCGAGATCGCCGTTCGCGAAGGCGACGGGGTCGAAGCGGGCGATCTGCTGATCCGACTCGACTCCGACGAGATCCGCTCCGAGCTGTCCATCGTCGAGGGTCAGCTGTTCGAGATCCTTGCCCGTCGCGCCCGGTCCGAGGCCGAACGGGACTCGGCCCGCGAGATCGCATTCCCCGACATTCTGGCGCGGAGCGACAACCCGGTTGCTGCCGAACTCATGGAGGGCCAGCGGCGCCTGCACGAGGCGCGCATGGAATCCGAGACCTGGCAACGCGAGCAGTTGCACCGTCAGCGGGATCAGCTGGAAAGCCAGATACAGGGGATCGAGGCGCAGCGGGCCGCCTTGGAGCGCCAGCAGGCCCTTATCGACGACGAGGTCGCCAATCAGGAGTTGCTGCTCAGCCAGGGCCTGACCCAAAACGCGCGCGTCCTGGCTCTCCGCCGCGAGCAGGCGAGCCTTGCCGGCCGGATCGGCGAGGCGGCCGCCATGACGGCCGAAACGAGGAACCGGATCATCGAGCTCGACATCGAGGTCCGCCGGTTGGAGACGGTCCGCCGAGAGGAGGCGATCTCCTATTTGCGGGATCTTCAGTTCAACGAGATCGAGCTGACCGAGCGTCGGTCGATGCTCATGTCCCGGCTCGACAATCTCGAGATCCGGGCGTCGGTCTCTGGCGTTGTTCATGGCATGACGGTCTTTGCGCCTCGGTCGGTGCTCCAGCCGGCCGAAGCCGTCCTGTACATCGTCCCTCAGGATCGCCCCCTGGTCATCACGGCCCAGGTGCCGCCCCGCGATGTCGATCAGGTCCATGTCGGCCAGGAGGTGGTGCTCCGGTTTCCGAGCTTCGACAAGCGCAGCACGCCCGAGTTGTTCGGCCATGTCGTGCAGGTGTCCGCCGATGCCTTCGCCGACGAGGCCTCGGGAACCACCTACTACCGCACGGAGGTCGCCCTGAACGACGGCGAGGTTCAGCGGCTGGATCCAGACATGCATATTCTTCCGGGCATGCCCGTCGAGGCCTTTATCGCGACGCAGACGCGCAGCCCCCTGAGCTATCTCACGAAGCCCTTCACGGATTACCTGGTTCGGGTGTTCCGCGACTCCTGAGCCCTCGACCGCGGCCCTCGCCAAGCCTGGCCATCCGCTGTCAGCAGGAGGGGCTCTCGGATCAGAGGACCGGGATGGCGCCGACTCGAACGCCCTGAGAAGCCCCGGAATCCATAGACGGTCATCGGGCCGCTGCGGCAAGGGGAGCCGTTGGCTCCCCAGGCTGGCTGGCCCGGTGTGCTGGATTGGGCTGTGACGACCGGCGTTCACCTTCTGCCAGGGGCGGGCAGTCCTGCGAGGGGCTCCTAGACCGTTGGGACTGACCGCCTGCGATGAGGTCGGATCTGGACATGTGGGGCGGATGCAGCCGTCGCCTCAGCCCTCGGAGCTAGAAAGGGACTATTCGATGCATCCCGCCCAGTCGTCGATCACCCGTCGCGCCGCTCTCACGGCTGGCGCAGGCCTCCTTGCGGCTCCGGTTCTTGCGCAGCCTGTCTGCGACCTTGGTCTGCCCGGTCATGTGGAGGGTCCGCATGTCTGGCGAGACTATGACCAGGACGAGCTTGATGCGGCGTATAACCAGGAGTTCTACCAGCCCCATACCGAGGCGGTGAATTCGCGCCTCTCGGCGCTCAGCTTCGATCTGCGCGTCCGGCGGGGCTACCCGGAGCGCGTGGCCTATGGCGAGGGCGCGGACGAGGCCATGGACATCTACAAGGCACCACAGGCAGGCGGGCCCGTCTTCGTCTTCTTGCATGGCGGGATCTGGCTCTATCTGGACGCCAGCCTGGCGGGGTTCGCGGCCGAGATGTTCCTGGACCGAGGAGCGCATTTCATCGCGCTCGACTTCTCGCCCGTGAATGAACTCGGCGGTGACCTGGGCCGGATGGCCGATCAGGTGCAGCGCGGTATCGCTTGGGTGGCGCGGAACGCCGCAACCTTCGGAGGCGACCCGTCGCGGATCTTCATCGGGGGGCACTCCTCGGGCGGGCACTTGGCAGGCGTGGCCATGACGACCGACTGGAGAGAGTTCGGATTGCCCTCGGACGCCGTGAAGGGCGGGCTCCTCATGAGCGGGATCTACGACCTGGAGCCTGTCCGGCTGTCCTGGCGAAAGGCCTACATCGCCTTCACCGACGCGATGGTGGACGCCATGAGCCCGCAGCGCCATCTCGACCGGATCAACGCGCCGGTGGTGGTCTCCCACGGCACCCTGGAAACGCCCGAGTTCCAGCGCCAGGCCCAAGATTTCGCCAACGCGCTCAAGGCCGCCGGCAAGCCCGTGCAGCTCGTTGTGGGACGTGACTACTTTCACCAGGACATGTGGGAGACGCTGGGCAACCCCTATGGCCCGAACGGCCGCGCGGCGCTCGCATTGATGGGGCTCTAGCCTCGCTGCAACGCAGACCCGTCCTAGTCAGTGTCGTCCGATCGTGCCGTAGGCTTGGCCGAACCGTGCACGGGTCGAACCTTTCCACACGCTCGAGTCGCAGCAGCGAAGCAGCCCGGCCCATACAGCAAAGAAGTGGCTCATCCCTCCATTTGAGGTTATTTGCGGGCTTTAGGCCGCTTCATCCTGTTCTTGGCCATCGGAGGCTCACCGCTCCCCCGGGCGAAGGAGCATGGAGCGCGGGCTTCAGTGCGCTCTTCCGGTGGCCACCCTTGCCGTCTGACTGCCTCAGAGGGTCAGGAGCCTCGAGCCGGACGGGGACGAAGATCCATGGTCCTGGCACGTCAAGGCAAGGCTCAAGGGCCAAGCTTCCCCAAAATGGAAACGACAGCCCGGTCGCAAGCATCGGACACGACTGCAGCCAGCAGGACCGCGCCAGCAGTCATCGAAGCAGGTCGCGATTGCAGATCTGGCGCCCGCAACGGCAGGCCGATTGCTGTTGCCTGACTTGCCTGCTTGGGCGATGATCAACCCTGAAAATGGGGTCCCACTGGATTAAGCTTTGCGTTGCCTCTCTCTACTGAGGGTTGAGTTACATGGCGTATATGGTTGGCTTTGACGTTTCCCCGGCACTAAGTTCGCCCGAAAGCAATGATCCCGGCATTCTGGTCGTCGATCTGGACGGCACTCTGACTCGATCAGACCTCCTCTACGAGACATTCTGGACTGCACTGTCAAAGCATTGGGGCAATGTGATTCCGGTGTGCCGCGCCCTGATGGGCGGCAAAGCCCATCTCAAGCGCCAGTTGTTCGAACTCAGCGCATTCAGCGTCAAATCCTTGCCGTACAACGAGGATGTCGTCTCCTACATCCAACGCTGGCGCCAGCGTGGCGGGCGCACGGCCCTGGTATCGGCTTCGGATCAGGCCGTGGTGGCGGCGGTGGCGGCGCATCTCGGCCTGTTCGATGAAGTCCACGGCTCTGATGGGATCACCAACCTCAAAGGTCCGCAAAAGGCCGACTTCCTGGTGAGGCGCTTTCCTCAGGGCTTCACCTACATGGGCGATACCCATGCCGATTACGCCATATGGCAACGGGCCACGCGCGCCGTCACCGTGGACGCGCCCGACACCCTGCGACGGAGGGTCGAGGATCTGACCTGTGAGGCCGAGCACCTCCGCACGCGGGGTAGCCATGCCCGTCCGCTCGTCAGGGCTCTACGGCCGCATCAGTGGGTCAAGAATGTCCTGGTCTTTCTGCCCATGCTGGCAGCCCACCAGTTCGACCTCGTCACGATCGGGCAGGCCCTACTGGCGGCCGTCGCGTTCAGCCTGATCGCGTCAAGCGTATACATCCTGAACGATCTTCTGGATCTCGCCTCGGACCGGGCGCATCCCAGAAAGCGGGCACGGCCCTTCGCATCGGGAGCGCTGCCGCTCTTCTACGGAACGCTCCTCGCTCCGGGGTTGCTGGTGGCTGGGTTGGCGATCTCGCTCGTTCTCGGGTGGACCTTCGTCCTTGTCATGCTGGGCTATTACGTCACGACCGTCCTTTATTCCTTCGATCTCAAGCGACGGATCGTCATCGACATCTGCGTGTTGGCAGGTCTCTACACGTTGCGGATCATCGCGGGGGCCGTCGCGACCGGCATACCTCTTTCGATGTGGCTCCTCGGCTTCTCGATCTTCTTCTTCTTCGCTTTGGCAGCGATGAAGCGGCAGGCCGAACTCGTCAGCGGCGCCGCGTCGGGCGAGGTCAAGGCGCATGGTCGCGGCTACACCGTCGGCGACCTGCCATTCGTGGCGAACATGGCCGTGTCGTCGGGCTATGTCTCGGTCCTCATCCTGGCTTTTTACCTCGAATCCGATGACGTGCAGGTTCTCTACTCCACGCCGTCCGTGCTTTCGGGGGTTTGCCTCGTCCTCCTCTACTGGCTGAGCCGCATGGTCATGGTGACCCATCGGGGCTGGATGCATGACGACCCCGTGGTATTCGCGGCCCGCGACCCGAACAGCCTGGCCTGCGCCGGGATCATCGTCGCCTGCGCGGTCCTGGGGACGATGCTGTGACGCAGCGCCTGCAGGATCCTCTTCTGGCGATCCTTGTCCTGGGGCTTTTGCTCAGGCTGGCTTGGGCCCTGCTGATCCCAGTGGAGCCGGTGTCCGACAGCGCCGCTTATGACACGCTGGCCCGCAACATCGTGGAGCATGGAGTCTTCGGCTTCCGTCCCGACGAGCCAAGTGCCTATTGGGCTGTCGGCGCGTCAGCGTTGGCGGCTGCGACCTACACGATCCTGGGCGACAGCTATTGGGGCATCGTGACGCTGAACATCGTCGCGGCGCTAGTCACCGCGGCTTTCGTCGAACGGCTCGGCACTCGATACTTCGGGCGGATCGCGGGTCTTTGCGCCGCCTGCACGATTGCGCTGTGGCCGAACCTGATCCTGTTCACCACCATCCTGTCGAGCGAACTCTACTTCATCCTGTTCACCGTGGCCGGGCTATGGTTCTGGAGCCGAGGTGATGAAACTCGATGGACGGATATCGTTCTGGCTGGGGTTTGCTGGGCGGCAGCCTGCTACATGCGGCCGATCATCCTGCTGTTTCCAGTGGCGCTCCTGATCTCGGCAATTCCGGGTGGACCGAGGCGGTTCCTGCGGGCTGGGGCGAACTGCGCCGTGGCCATGGCGGTGATCCTGGCCCTCGTGGCGCCTTGGACATACCGGAATTTTCAGGTTTTCGGGGAGCCGGTCCTGATGTCCACCAATTTCGGGGCCAACTTCTGGATGGGGAACAACCCCGAAAGCGAGGGGGACTACATGCCGCTCCCGGCCTGGACGGAGGGGATGGGAGAGGTCGAGCGGTCCGACGCCCTGCTGGAACAGGCCAAGAACCACATTCGCTCCGAGCCAGGCACCTTCGTGCGCCGCACGATCGAGAAGGCGTTGCTCATGCACTCCTGGGAGAGCATCGGCGTGGCTTGGAACGAGCCGGGCATCACGTCCCGGCTCGGCGCGGCGGCTCTCCTGCCCCTCAAGCTCTTGCTGACCGGCTACTGGTTCGTCGTCCTGGGCCTTGCCTTGGCGGGTTTTGTCATGCTGCTCTCCCGGGAGGGTGTTCGCGGGCTCTTCCACCCCGTTGTCGCGGGTTGGGCCTACTTCACGGCAATTCATGCCATCGTTGTTGCCGGGGACCGGTACCATATGCCATCCGTCCCGTTCATGGCCCTACTTGCCGGGCTAGCCCTGGCGCAATTGGCCACTCGGCCGGCCGTCACCCGATTTCGAGCCTTCGGAGGCCTAAGCCGATGACCCATTGGTTCCTCATCCTCATGGCAGCGGCGGCGAATGTCGTCCTCAACCTGAGCCTCAGGCAGACCGCGAAGGCCTTCACGCCTGGCCAACCGCGCGAGATGCTGGCCAGCGTTCTCCTCTCACCCTGGGTTTGGATCTCGGTGCTGAGTGGCACGATCCTTATCGGAACCTTCGTGACGGCGATCCGGAGCTTTCCGCTAAGCCTCACCTATACGGCCATCACCGCGACCGCGATGGTCGCGCTGACCCTGGTCGGGGTGTTGATGGAGTATGAAACCGTCAACTTCGGTCGCGCGGTCGGATTGGCCCTGATCGTCACAGGTCTCGTGGTTTCGGCGATGGCGACGACCTGAGCCGTTGTTTGTAGGTACAATGACCTGTTCGCCTCCAAACCTTCCGGGATTGACCCAGCAGCCTGTTGGGCAAGGCGCGTCGCTGCGCTCACCGTTGCTTCAAGGCTTGGCCACGACGGTCCAGGCTCGGGCAATCTGCCCGCGAGCCGGCGTGCTGTGATGAAAGCCCCTGAATGGCCGGCCTACTGCGCTGACGGTATCTTCGTTGCGGCCGTAGTGCCTCCGGGCCTCGCAGAGCTCCCGCTGC
The DNA here is from genome assembly GCF_006152115.1 of Rubellimicrobium rubrum. Lineage (GTDB taxonomy): Bacteria > Pseudomonadota > Alphaproteobacteria > Rhodobacterales > Rhodobacteraceae > Rubellimicrobium > Rubellimicrobium rubrum. Next base: position 331,371 of record NZ_VDFU01000001.1, read on the forward strand.
CCAGCCTCGGGCAACCTAGCTGGAACAGGACAGGGGTAGCGAAGTCGATGGGTGAACGGATCAACCGGCAGCCTCAGGTTCGCCACTGCTGGGCACGAATCGCTTCGCTATCGCTCAGGAACTCCACGACTCCAACCTTAGGACTACCCAACGGAGTAGCGGCTGCAGGATCATGCGTTCCTCCATAGGCCGAATATGATTGCCGCGTCCCAAGAAAGCCGGCGCCCCGCGCGGCAATCGGACCGGATCGCAGCCAGCGGAGGCCGTACATCGGCGCAAGCCCGAACTGGAGCGGAAGACTGAGTGCCACCGCACACCGGTCAGAGGCTTAACTCCTCGGCAATCATCCGGGGTGCCCCCCGAACGTGGATCCGTCGATCGGGCGGTTTGATGCGGCGTGCGATCAGGTCGGTCCGATCCAGCGCACCGGGGCTGACTGGGATCTGCAGTGGCCTCTCATGAACGCTACGACACGGCGCGTTGCGGACCAGTTTGACCGAGCGGGTTCTTTGCGCCTCTTTTGTCCTGGTACATCCGCTCGTCTGCCAGACGAAGAAGCTCTGAACTTGAGCGCACCTCATCCGGGAAGACGGCAAGGCCGATACTCGCAGAGATCCGGGCCGCGTGGTGAGGAGGGTCGATCAAGGCGATGGCACAGCGAAGCCGCGCGGTGATCTCTTGATCCTCGCTCTGAAAGGAAAGATCGGGCATGAACAATGCAAACTCGTCTCCTCCGAGGCGCGCCAGAACGTCCGAGGCGCGGGTGACCGCTTTCAGTCGGTCGGCGACCTCCACCAGTAACCGATCGCCAGCCTCATGACCGAGTTGGTCGTTGACCGCCTTGAACCCGTCGAGATCAAGGATGAACAAGCCGTGGCGCTGTCCTGGAAGCGGTCCGGCACTCAGCGCCTGTTCCAAAGTGCCGTGCAGGAACCGGCGGTTTGCAAGACCGGTCAACGGATCATGATCCGCCAAGTAGCTCAACCTGGCGTTGGCTTGCTGTGAGGCCCGCATCTCCCGCGCGGCCAGCCAAAGAAGGATGCCCATGCTGACAAAGGTCACGGCAGACAGAAAGAGGAACGCCCTTCGGCTCTGGATCAGGGTGGCGGCATAGTCCTGCTCGGACTTCAGCACATGCGTATGTTCGATCGAGGTCATGAACGCGATCTCGCTCCGCAGCGCGTCCATGATCCGCTTGCCGACACGGTCGAGCATCATCTCTCGTGCGGCTTCAAAGCCCTGGGTGCGACGGACCGCGATGACCGAGGCAGCCCTTTCCTTCTTCTGGTCCGCAAGCCGGTAGATGGCGGCCATCTCCAGGCGCAGGTGAGGCTGGCCGGCATAACCCTGGCGCAGGCTCCCGATCGCTCCTGCCAGCCGCAACAGGGCCGCGTCATAGGGCTCAAGGTACTCGTCGAGACCGGTGATGACGAAGCCGCGCTGGCCCGACTCGATATCCTGCATGATTGACAGCAGCGTTTTCAGCGAACTGATCCGCTGCTCCGACGCGTCCCGAGCCTGAACCCGCAGATCGCCCTCGGCCTGCTCCCTATAGCTGAGCACCAGGGCGCCGATCACGAGCGCCGTCAGGAGGACCATGACACCGGCCCATTTCATGTCCGTACGCCACATCATGCCCGGCCTTTCCTACTCGTTCTCCGACAGCGAAGCCGACCAGGATGGCCGTCCCGTAAGGGCCCGATCCGAGGTCTTGGACCGGGTCGAAACAGATGATCGGCCCCACCCCGCAAGGGACGGCCCGTCTTCGGGTCCCACTGAGCCAATCCACCGCCGTGAAGCTCCCCTGCGGGCCGGAGAACTCGCATCCGGGCCGAACAAACCTCAAGCCACCTGGGCGCTGGGCAACGCCGCCCAGGAAATCGGGGCCGGGGCCCCGATGCGGGGCTTGGCGAACAGGTATCCTTGCATGTGATCGATCCCGATATCCCTCAGTGTCCGCATCTCGTCTTCGGTTTCAACACCTTCGGCTATGGGGGTGATGGACAAGGCGCGGCAGAGGCCTACCGCGGCGGCCACGATGGCCTGGCGCGGGCGGTGGGTGTCGATCCCGCGTGTGAGTGCCATGTCGAGCTTGAGGATGTCGGGCTGGAAATCTGCCAGGAGGTTCAACCCGGAATATCCTGCCCCGAAGTCGTCCAATGCAGTCACCAGGCCCGAGCGCTTGTAGGTTTCAAGGATGCGGCGAAGATGACCGGCGTCCTCCACCTTCTCGCCTTCCGTGACTTCCAGGATGATGCGGTTGAGCGGGGTCCCCGTCCGCCGCGCGGCGTCGAGCGTGGTACGCAGGCAATTGGCGGGATCATAGACCGCGTTGGGCATGAAATTGATGCTGACGGCTGGCAGGCCCAGTTCAAAGGCCAGTTCCACGGCCTTGACCCGGCAGAGCTGATCAAAAGCGAAGCGGTTGGTTTCGTCCACGCGGCCCAGGATCGTCGCCGCGCCTTCGCCTTGCAGCCCCCTGACCAGCGCTTCATGCGCGAAGACGGTCTGGGTCGAAAGGTCCAGGATCGGCTGGAACGCCATGGTGAAGTCGAAATCGAGTGGGGTGCGACAGCCTGCGCAGCCTATACCATGCAAGTCGTTCATCCGTACCCTCCTTGTCCGGTCCGGTTGTTACCAGCCGAGACTTGATCCTTCATGAACATGTCCCTGTCGAATGGCCCAAGCCGCACGGATTCGGGCCCGGGGGCTAGAGCTGGCTCCGGGACCGGGGGTCGGCGGCCGCGGCTGACTGTTCCAGCACCTGACGGCGAGAGGCCACGGATCGACGTTTGACGAGCGGGCAGTCGAACTTCATGCGCTGATGACTCGGGCGCGACTTGGGCAGGCTGACAGGCCTGTGCAATTCCTCGACAGCGTGGCGTGCCATGTCGGCGTGCGGAAGTTCCATGGTGGTAAGCGGCGGGTCGAGATCGGCCGAGAAGTCTTCGTTGTCGAAGCCGATGATCGACAGGTCTTCGGGAATGCGTAGGCCCGCTTCGGCAGCTGCGGCATAAACCCCGATCGCGGTACGGTCACAGAAGCAGAATACCGCCGTCGGCGGGTCCCGCAGGTCAAGGAGGTAGTGCAAGCCGTCTCGTCCGCCGCTGATCGTCCAGCCCCCCTTCACCACGAGGGCGGGATCATAGGGTACGTCGCGCATGGCGAGCGCCCGGCGATAGCCCTTGAGCCGCTCGCGAGCAGCTTCCACAATCTGATCCCCTCCGATGAAGCCCACCCGTTGGTGACCGGCATCCAGCAGCGCCAGCGTGGCCGTGATGCCTGCGGCCAAGTCGCCGGGAACAACACTCGGAAACAATGCATCCGACGTATGGCAGTTGAGCAGGATCGTTGGCCAGGCGGCGAGGCTGGGGGGTGGTTTGACCGCCTGTGTGATGAGGCGCGCGTAGATGACCCCGACGACCGGGAGCCTCGCCAGCAGATCGATCGCCGCTGCCTCGACGGCCTCATCCTCGCCGGTCGGCAGCATCAAGGCCATGAGACCCAACTCGGCCGCGGCCCCGGCCACCCCGTCGATCAGCCCCCCGACATGCTGCGACGAGGACGCTTCGTTGATCAGCATGGCTATCAGGGGCCGACGCCCGCGATCGGGGTTCACGCGGCGGTAGTTGATCTCCTCGGCCTTGGCCAGGACCGCCTCGCGGGTGGCGGCCGAGATGCGGGTTCCAGGCGCGTTGTTCAGGACCAGGGACACGGTCGCCTGGGAAACACCACACGCCCGGGCAATGTCGGTCATGGTGGGCTTCTTCGGCACGGCACTTGGCTTTTCGCTTGTTGATCGCTCGGATCATACACTCCTTGACATGCTGTTCAACATCAATAATAAACGCTCAAAAATATAACTGATCATTGCCCGACCCGAGGAGGAGACGTGATGGCCGAGGTTGCCTTACGTGGGGTGTCCAAGTCGTACGGCAACGTGGACGTCATCCACGACGTGTCGCTCGACGTAGGCCAAGGCGAGTTCGTGGTCTTCGTGGGCCCATCCGGATGCGGCAAGTCCACGCTGATGCGCATGATCGCGGGCCTCGAGGAGGTGACGCGCGGCGACGTGCTCATCGGTGGAGAGCGCGTCAACGATACCGCTGCCCGTGACCGGGGCGTGGCGATGGTGTTCCAGAACTATGCGCTCTACCCGCACATGAGCGTGCGCGACAACATGGCCTTCGGCCTGCGCAACATCGGCACCCCCCGACCCGAGATCGACAGCCGCATCGCGAAGGCCGCCGAGATCCTCCAGCTCGACCGCTATCTCGATCGCAAGCCCCGCGCCATGTCGGGCGGCCAGCGCCAGCGCGTCGCCATCGGCCGGGCCATCGTGCGTGAGCCCAAGGTCTTCCTTTTCGACGAGCCGCTGTCGAACCTCGACGCCAACCTGCGCGTCCAGATGCGGACCGAAATTGCCCGCCTCCATCATCGCCTGGACGCGACGATGATCTACGTGACCCACGATCAGACCGAGGCCATGACCATGGCCGATCGCATCGTCGTCCTGCGCGCCGGGGTCATCGAGCAGGTGGGCGCCCCCCTGGACCTCTACGAACGCCCCGCCAACATGTTCGTCGCGGGCTTCCTTGGCGCCCCCAAGATTAACTTCATCAAGGGCCGTGTCGCTGCGTCCCAAGGCAACGAGATCTTGGTCGAGCTCGCAGGCGGCACCCGCCTGTCCGCCTTGGTCCGCCCCGGGACGGCGAACCCCGGCGACGCCGTGACCCTGGGCCTTCGGCCCGAGATGCTCCAGATCGCCCTGGACGGCCCCCTGCCGGGCCGGGTGGAAGTCGTGGAGCAGCTGGGTGCCGTGCAGCTCGTCTACGCCACCCTGGCCGATGGTACGACCATGGTGGCTGAACTCCGCGACCGCCGCCCGCCGGCCGTGGGTGCGGATGTCCGCTTCGCCCTTGGCCCTGGCATTCGTCATGTCTTCGACGCGCGGGAGCTCTCGATCACCCTGCCTGAGGGGGACCACCAATGACGGCCGCCACCCAGACCCGCGTCCTCCCTGTCGCCGAGCCTCGGACCAAGGTGCCCCAAAGCCCCGCCAAGCGCCGCGATTGGCTGACCGCGCTCTTGTTCCTCGCGCCCTTCCTCGTGGTCTACCTCGTTCTTCTGGTCTACCCGCTGTTCCTGGGAATCTGGATCAGCTTCCGTGACTGGGATCTGATGGGCGGCGACTATGGCTGGATCGGGACTTTGAACTACCAGGATCTTTGGTCCGACCCGGTCTTCTGGCGCGCAGCCGGCAACACGCTGAAGTTTGCGGCCATGACCGTGCCGTCGATGACGCTGGTCGCGCTTCTTCTGGCGCTCGCGGTGCAGGGGCCCGGGCGCATCCGGGCAGTCTGCCGTTCGATCTTCTTCCTGTCCTCGGTCTTCTCGGTCACCGTGGTGACGCTGGTGTGGGCGATGGTCCTGTCCCCCGACCGCGGCTTGATCGCACCCGTGGTTCAGTTCTTCGGGGGCACTCCCTTCAACTTCCTGGGCAGTCCGACCTGGGCCATGCCTGCAATCGTCGTAACCACGCTCTGGTGGGGCGTAGGGCTCCCCATGGCGCTGTTTCTAGCCTCGCTCGGCTCAATCCCGAAGGAACTCTACGAGGCGGCCGAGCTCGACCACGCCTCGCGCTGGTCGGTGTTCTGGCGGATCACCCTGCCCTCGATCCGCCATACGGTGGTTCTCGTCGTGGTGCTCCAGATCGTGGCGCAGCTCCAAATCTTTGGCCAGCCCTTCCTGATGACTCAGGGCGGTCCCGCCAACTCCACACGCACCCTCGTCCAGTACATCTACGAAACATCGTTCCGCGATTGGCTGGTGGGCTACGGCGCGGCCATGGCGATGGTGCTCTTCGTGCTGATGATGATCTTCTCCATGCTCCAGCTCTGGCTGGGCCGCCAAGGGGACGACCAATGACCGCCGCGCGCACGGGCTGGGCCCTTTGGGGCGACCGCCTCCTCCTGGCCATCACGATCATCGTTGCGGCCCTCTGGCTTCTGCCGGTCATTTGGGTGGTGACCATGTCGCTCAAGCCCAATGCGGAGCTCATGCGCTCCACCTGGGGCTTCATCCCCTACCCCTTCACCATCGAGAACTACACGAACCTCATCCAGCTCGCGACCGTGCCGCGCTGGCTCGTCAACAGCCTGATCGTCGCCATCGGCATGACGCTGCTCGTGCTGACCGTGTCCTCTCTGGCGGGCTATGCCTTCGCCCGCCTGCAGTTCCCGTTCAAGCGCACGATCTTTGCCCTGATGATCGCCGGTCTGATGATCCCCGAGCAGGCGGTCTTCCTGCCTCTGCACCAGATGTTCGCGGACTGGGGCATCCACAACACGCATGCGGCCCTTGTGATGCCGCGCGTCGCGGTTCCCATTGGCGTGTTCCTGATGATGCAGTTCTTCCGCGCCGTCCCGCGCGAACTGGAGGAGGCCGCAGAACTCGATCATGCGTCGCGCTTCACGATCTTCTTCAGGATCATGCTGCCGTTGTCGGTTCCGGCGCTGACGACGCTGGGCTTGTTCACCTTCATCCACGCCTGGAACGACTTCCTGTGGCCGCTCGTTTCGGCCACGGACGCTGACATGTACACCGTCACGGTGGGTCTGGCCTCGATTCAAGGCAACTTTGCGATGTCCGAGGGGTTGGGTTCGGTGATGGCGTCGGCGGTGTTCGCCTCCCTGCCCATCGTGCTTCTGTTCCTGATCTTCCAGCGTTTCATCGTGGCGGGCGTCGCAATGAGCGCCGGCAAGTGATCAACCCTCCCCGCCGGCAAGGCAGGGCCCCATTGAACCGCATCGACACGGAGGATAAGATGCATCACCAGAAGGCCCTCGCGGGCCTCGCCCTGACTACCGCCCTAACGGCCGGGGGCGCGCAGGCGGCCGATATCCAGCTCATGCGCTTCTTCGGCGATTGCCAGAACGAGTACGGCAGCGTCAACGACGCATCCCAGGCCAACGGCGAATGCGGGATCATCACCGCGCTCGTGAACGAGTTCAACGCGACCAACGAAGGCGGCCATACCGTCACGGTGCAGACCGCCGACTGGGGCGCCTACTACGACCTGCTCACCGCCACCTACCAGACAGGCAACATCCCGGACGTGGCGGTCATGCACTCCTCGGTGATGCCCGACTTCGTGAGCCGCAACCTGCTCACCCCGCTGGGGCCGCTGTTCGAGCAGGCTGGCATCGACACCGCCGACTTCGTTCCCGCCGCGCTCCAGAACGCCAGCGCGAACGACGAGGTCTATGCCCTGCCCTTCGATCTCCATGCGCTGCTGTTCCACATCAACATGGACCTGATGAGCCAGGCGGGCTTCGTGAACGAGGATGGCACCCCGCGCCTGCCCACCTCGGCCGAAGAGTTCATCACGATGGGCAAGCAGTTCGAGGAAGCCACCGGCCAGAACTTCATCGCCACCGAGTCGCAGTCGGCCGAAGGCATGATGGTGCGCTTCTTCCAGTCGCTCGTGTGGCAGCAGGGCGCGACCACGCTCTCGGACGACGGCACCTCCGCCAACCTCACCGGGCCCGAGGCGCTGGCTGCAGCCACGTTCGTCAAGCAGATCTACGACGAAGGGCTGGCCGACACCGGCCTCGACTACGCGGGCGCCGAGCAGGCTTTCCTGAACGGCCAAGCCGGCATCATCATCAACGGCACCTGGGTCGTGGACGCTTACAACGCCCAAGCCGAAAGCGGCAGCGTGCCCCTGAAGTCCTACGTGGCGACCAACGTCCCTGCCCTGATGGGCGAGGATGCGGTCTGGGCCGACAGCCACATGTGGGTGATCCCGGCGGACGAGAGCCGTCCGCAGGAGGAGCTCGACGCCGCCGTGGCCTTCCTGACGTTCCTCAACGACAACAACTTCGAATGGTCACGGACCGGCCACCTGTCCGTGCGCCAGTCGGTTCTCGACAGCCCCGAATTCGCAGCGCTGCCGCACCGGACCGCAATCGCGAACACGTCGCAGATCGCCCACGCCGTTCCCACCACCCAGAACCAGCGCGCGATCTACAACGCCATCATGTCCGAGTTCAACTCGATGTGGCTGGCCGGAGCCGAGCCTCAGGCCGCCTTGGACGGGGCCCAGTCGCAGGTCGAGCGCATCCTGCGCCGCGCCAACCGGGGAGGCTGACGCCTCGCCTCACCGGCCCCGGGGTCTTCTGCGCCCCGGGGCCGACACCATTTGCGTGAGCCTCTCGGGGTGTCGCGCCACTTCCCAAGACACCGCGTCATGGTGCGACGATCCGCCTGCCCCGCTTTGGGGCGACGACTAACTAAGCCAGCGCTCTACCCTCCCGAGGACTGCCGATGAACGTCACTGCCTCCATCCCCCTGTCAGCCGCGACCGCCCTCCGGTCGGACCTTTCTCTCGACGGCATGTGGGAGTTTCGGCACGAGTCCGACGCAGCCTGGCGCGAGGTCCCTGTCCCGGCGCCCTGGCAGATCCTGCCCGGCCTTCATTGGAGCTTTGGCCGCGCCAGCTACCGCCGACGGTTCCCGTTGCCGGACGGCTGGCGCGATCGGGAGGTCGCCTTGCACTTCGGCGCCGTGAGCGAGTTGGCCACAGTACGCGTCAACGGCCGCGAGATCGGCCGCCATGAGGGCGGCTACCTTCCCTTCGATCTGGTGATCCCCACCGACCTTCTTGAGAATGACAATCTCCTCGAGGTGGATGCCGTCCTCCCCGACGCCCGCGACCTGGAGCCGGGACTGAACTTCGCCGAGATCCCCCATGGCAAGCAGAGCTGGTATGGCCCGCAGGGCGGCATCTGGCAGTCGGTCCGCGTCGTCGCGCGCCACGCCACTCATATCCGCTCGCTCCGGCTCGACCCCCACTGGCCAGAGGGCCGTCTCGAGCTGCAGCTGGCCCTGTCGCGGCCGTTCCAGGGGATGGTCGCCATCGAGGTGATCGACCCCGCCGGGCAGGCGCTCCACAGCGAGACGCTGCATCTCGACGCCGACCGACTGTCCCACGCCATGACACTTCCGGCCATCGTGCCCTGGTCCCCCGACAGCCCCGCCCTTTACACCTTCCGCGCCACGTTGCGCGCCGGCGACGAGGCCATGGACTCCTGTGAGGAACGCTTCGGCTTCCGCCGCTTCGAGTCGCGCAACGGCATCTTCTACCTCAACGACCAGCCCTTCTACATGCGCGGCGCGCTGGACCAGGACTACTATCCCGACGGCTTCGGCACGCCGCCGTCCCTGGAACTGCTTGAGGATCAGGTCCGCAAGGCCAAGGCCATGGGTCTCAACCTCCTGCGTTGCCACATCAAGGTTCCCGACCCCCGCTACTACGAGGTGGCCGACCGTCTCGGCATCCTGATCTGGACCGAGATCCCGAACATCGAGACCTTCACGCCCCAGTCGGCCCCCCGCCTGCAGGCGACGATGGAAGGCATCCTGGCCCGCGACCGCAACCACCCCTCCATCGTGATCTGGACCCTCATCAACGAGGACTGGGGCACCCGCCTGCGCGAGGTAGCGGAGCAGCGGACCTGGCTCGTGGAGATGTTCGACTGGCTCAAGGCCGAGGACCCTCTGCGCCTGGTTGTGGACAACTCCGCCTGCTTCCCGAACTACCACGTGAAGACGGACATCAACGACTTCCACTACTATCGGACGGCGCTGGACCGTCGTGAGGAGTGGGAGGCCCTGTCCCGCGAGTTCGCTGGCGCGGCCGACTGGACGTTCTCCCACCAGCCCGAGGCTCAGTGGACGAAGCAGGAGCCGCTCGTCGTGTCCGAGTTCGGCGTTTGGGGCCTGCCCGATCCTGCGCTGCTCAAGGAGGCCGACGGCCGCGACCCCTGGTGGACGGCCTACGGCGCGACCTGGGCCGTGGGCGTGGCCCTGCCTCTCGGCATCGAGATGCGTTTCGAGGAGTTGGGCCTCGACCAGGTGTTCGGCAGCTTCACACAGTTCATCGAGAAGGTGCAATGGCACCAGTTCATGAACCTGAAGTTCGAGATCGAGGACATCCGCTCGCACGCGCCGATCGCGGGCTACGTGGTGACCGAGTTCACCGATGTTCACTGGGAAGGCAACGGGCTCCTCGACATGGCCCGGAACCCCCGCGTCTTCGCCAAGGCCCTGACCCACGTGAACACCGACGTGGTGATCGCCCCGGGCCTGCGCCACCACGCCGCGCGCGCCGGGCAGGACATCCACCTCGATCTCAAGGTGGCCACCGGTGGCGAAAGCCTGCCCGACGGTGTTCATCTCGAGTGGCGCCTGAACGACGATAGCGGCACGGTGGCCCTGCCTCAGACTGGGGCGATGGAGGTCACCGGCGCGAGCCTCACGCTCCGGGCACCACGGGTCAGTGCCCCTGAGATGGCAGCCATCGAATTCCGGGTTCTTGCACCTGATGGCCGCATGATCGCCGAGAACCGCGAGGCGTTGTCCCTCCACTCCGAACGGTCGGGCCCCGCCCGCCAGGTCCGCTTCCGCACCGACCGCCCGCTGGTCGGCGAACGGCTCCTCGTCCTCGGTCACAAGGAGGTCGAGGCCGAGGACGCCGAACTCTTCGTGACGGACATGCTCGACGGCCCTCGCATCGAGGCCATCCACGCCGGGGCGCATTACCTCCAGATCGTCGATCAAGGTCAGCGGCGGCTGCGCGACGACACCTCACCGCGCGATGGGCCCATGACCATCCAGATCGAGGACGCGCCCGGCGGCACCCGGTCCGAGGCATACTTCAGCTTTCCCGGCTATGCGCTCCAGAACCGCCACAACACGATCTGGCGGGGCGACTGGGTAGGCAATTTCCCCTGGCTCCGGCGCGACGGCGTGTTCGGTCACCTCCCCGGCGGCCCGCTCCTCGACCTTGGCTTCGCCCGCGTCATCCCGCACCAGGTCCTCACCCACCAGCGGTCCTGGGAGTTCCGGGGCCGGGTCCATGCCGGGACGGTCGTGGGGTGGGTTCACCGCCCGGCCGCCTTCGTCATCGAAAAGCGGCTCGGGCGTGGCAAGCTCGTCATCTCGACTTTCCGCCTCATGCGCGACCCTTTCGACGCGGATCCAACCGCGACAGCGCTTTGGGACGGTCTCATCGACCTGGCCTTGCGGCCCTGAAGGCAACAGCCCTGCCGCTCGATCATTCGCATCGAGCGGCAGGGAGCCGGAAATGTTTGAGAACCTGATAACGGGCGCCCGAGCCGTCGCTTGTTGGCTCGCCCGTCGGGGCCGCACGCATCGGGTCGCCCTCGACTGGCGACCCGCCGGGACCTTAGTGATCGATTCCCGCCGACGGCCTACCAGCTGTATGTCAGGCGGGCCCGGACCTCTCGACCGTCATTGTAGTAGGCGTTGTTCGTGAAGGTATCGACCGACGCGATCTCACGCTGGTCAAAGAGGTTCGACACGTTCAGGGCCAGCGCCACATCCTGAGTGACCTGATAGCTCACCGCCGCATCGACGACGGCTATACCTTCGATTTCAATGGTGTTGGCATTGTCAGAGAAGCTCGGGCCCGTGTAGCGCAGTCCGCCTCCGACCGTCAGATCGCCCCGCGCGCCTTCGCCCGGCACCGTGTAGTCGGCCCAAAGCGAGGCAGTGTGCTCGGGCACGAGCATGGGGCGATTGCCCTCGTTCCCGGCCGTGCCGTTCTCCACGATCTCGGCATCCCAGTAGGCATAGGCGGCCGTCAGGCTGAGCCCCTGCCCCATCGCCCACTTGCCTTCGACCTCGGCTCCCCGAACCCGCGTCTCGCCGACCTGCTCGTAGACCGCGGGCGCGACCTGCGTGACGAGGTTGGTCTGGGCGAGGTCGAAGAGAGAGGCCGTAAGCAGCGCGTTGCCACCCAGGGGGCGATACTTGGCGCCGACCTCGTACTGCGTCCCTTCCTGCGGCTCCACGCCCGTCGCGAGAAGGCCGCGGTCATAGGAGCCGGTGGGCTGGAAGGACTCGGAGTAGTTGCCATAGAGCGAGAGGTCCGGCGTGGCCTTGTAGGTCAGGCCCGCACGCGAGGTGAAGGCCTCGTCCTCGAAGTCCGTCGTCGCGCCGGGCGGGCCTGTCTCGGTGGTCACCATGTCATAGCGGCTGCCCAGCGTCAGAATCCAGCGGTCCGCAACGGTCAACTCCTCCTGCAGGAAGACGCCGGTGTTTTCCTTGTTCATCACCTGGTCCGCCGCATAGGTGATGGTCACGCAGGAGCGGCCGCAGAAGACGGGGTTCTCTGGATCGATGCCGGTGGCGGTTCCGATGTTGAAGGTTTCGGACACGTCCTCGTTGACGTAGTCCAGGCCGACCAGGGTCCGCGACCGCACGCGGCCCAGGGTGGCGTCGTACTGGAGCTGGTTGTTGATCGCAAAGCGCTCGAGCTCGCCATAGACGGCATAGGCCGAGCGGGGCGTGGCGGCGGTCGGCCCAGCGCCGTAGATGGACTCGTAGGTGAGGTCGAGCGTCGTGTAGCGCGCCGTCTGGCGGAAGGTCAGGCTCTCGCTGAAGCGGTGCGAGGCGTCCCAGCCCAGGTTGACCTCTTCCCGGTCCATGGCATTGAACCCGGGTTCGCCCAGGAAGGTATCGAAATCGATATCAGAGCCGACAGGGATGGCATGGCCGGGGTTCCCGTCACGCTTGCTGTAATCGGCGAGCAGGGTGATCTCGGTCGCGTTGCTCGGCTTCCAGGTCAACGCCGGGGCGACATACACGCGGTCATCCTCCGTGTACTCCGCCCCGTTATCGCCATCCTGCGACAGGGCCGTGAGCCGATAGGTCCACTCGCCCGCCGCGTCGAGAGGCCGGCCGACGTCGAGGCCGAACTCCAGATGCTCGGGGCCCACGGCCACGGTGGACTCGCCAAAGGGCTGGTCCTGCGGTCGCTTGGTGATCGCGTTGACGAGCCCGCCCGGCGTGTTGAGCCCGAACAGCGTCGAGGTCGAGCCTTTCAGCACCTCGATCCGCTGCAAACCGAAGGGCTCCAGCTTGCCGCCAGTGAAGTTCGTGGTTCCAGAAGGCAGGCCGTCCCGATAGGTGCCCAGCCCCGCCTGATAGAATCCGCGAATGCGCACGTAGTCGTACCGGTCGTCGCTGCCATATTCATCGGTGCTGACGCTGGAGGTGTAGGACAGAGCGTCCGTCGTGTCCTCGACGTCGCGGCGTTCGAGCTCGGCCTCGGTGACGACCGACACGGCGGCGGGCACGTCGATGACCGGCGTATCGGTCCGGCTCGCGGTGGCCGTCCGGGTGGCCACCACGGTTCCGTCCGGCCCGATCGCGCCCTCAAGCTCGAACCGCACAGTTCCAAGATCGAGGGGGTTCTCCGCTTCCTGCGCCAGGAGCGGGATCGGCAGGATGGCGCAGGCCGTGCAGAGCAACGTCCGCAGCATGGCTGCGCTCATGGCTGGACGCGGCGTGGGGAAAGCAGGGACGAGCGAAGTTCGATGGAAAACAGGCATCATGCACCAGTCCAGAGTCAAAATGTGGAGGAGTTGGCTGGACCATCGCGACCGAACTCGCGGAGATCTTGCTGTCCGGCCCTGCCTAAGGCCCGGCCGGATGATGGTCAAACTGGATTGATCCCCGGCTCGGCCCCGCCAGGCAATTACTGTGGCAAGCCTGCCGTGACAGGCTCTCGGGTACACGAACCGCACCTTGCATGCGGGACTGCCCGCATCAGAGAGACGTCTCCGGTGACAGAGGGAAGGCGGATTCCATGAGCAAAGACCAGCGGGAGATCCGCCGCAAGGTGCGCATACTGCAGTACGCAAAGCTGTCCTGAGACGTCAGGGGGACGGCATCAGCGCGGCCAGCCTCTACCGGTGACGGCAAGCCTACACAGCCAAGGGTGAGGCCGGCTTGCTAAGCAAACGGTCGGTGTCACACTACCGTCCCAGCACGATCTCCGACGAGGTTGTGGAGGAAGTCCTACGCCTGAGCAGCGCGTACCACCTCAACCCCATGCGCATCGTCTGGGTCACTGGCCCGCTACGACCTCCAAGGCCTCTGCCTTGGACTAGGACTTCAAGGCCCCTTCTGCTGAGCGCGTGGCTGGACACGGTCATGTTGTCCTCCCACGCGCTCCCTCGGTGCTCCTGCCGGCAGCAACGAGGCTCGGTCGGCGGTAGAAGGCTACTCCACGATCGCCTGGTAGATCAGGGCACGCAGCTTGCCATGGTCATCGACATCCATCGTCTCTTCGCCGAGTTGGGTGAAGTAGGTCACCACCATCTCCTCTTCCGGATCGACCCAATAGGTCGAGTGATATGCACCACCCCAGCGGAACTCGCCCTCGTTGACCGGGACCCCGAGCGTTCCCGGGTCGAGCACCACCTCGAAGCCATAGCCGAACCCCGCGCCCGGTTCGAACTCGATGCCGCCGAGGTGGTCGGTCGTCATCAGCGTCACCGTCATGGGCGCCAGGATGCGTTCGCCGCCTGGCGCAACGCCGCCTTGCCGCAGCATCTCAAGAAAGGCCGCATAGTCGTGCGCCGTCGATACCAGCCCCGCGCCGCCCGAGAAGGTGACGTTCGGTCCGTCGCCCACGACATAATCGCCTTGGTCCCACATCGCGCCGACATCAGGAGCGGGCGTCAGGCCCTCCTCGGTCATCTCATAAACCGTGGCGAGCCGGTTGGCCTTGGCTTCGGGCAGGAAGAAGTGAGTATCGGTCATTCCGATCGGGTCGAAGAAACGGTCCTGGAAAAACGCGTCGAGCGGCTGGCCCGACACGACCTCGATCAACGCGCCCAGGATGTCGGTGTTGCTGCCGTAGATGTACTCGGTGCCGGGCTGGGCGATCATCGGCAGGTCGGCCATCCGTCTGACGATCTCGCGGATGGGCTCATCGTCGCTGGCGAAGTACCAGCCGGTGATGCCGGCCTCCTGCCAAGCCTCGTCGGTCACTCCGTTGATCCAGGCGCCGTAGGGAATGCCCGAGGTGTGGGTCAGCAGATCGCGGATCGTGATCGGCCGCTTGGCCGGTATCTCGTAGTAGCCGCCCTCCTCGTCCTCGACTGCGACCGTCGTTTCCATCCATTCCGGCATGTACTTGCCCACCGGATCGTCGACGAGCAGCTTGCCCTCCTCTTGGAGGAGCAGAACGCCCGCCGAAGTGATGGCCTTGGTCTGGGACGCGATGCGGAAGATCGTGTCCGTCGTCATGGGCGTCTGCGATCCGACGTCCTGATGACCGAAGGCCCGGCTGTAGGCGATCCGACCATCCTTGGCGACGAGGATCACCATGCCGGGCAGGACACCCTCATCGACATAGGCCTGCATCACCGCTGTCAGTCGTTCGAGCCGCTCTGCGGACAGGCCAAGTTGGTCCGGCGACGCCTCGGCCCAGTGATCGGCCTGAGCGGCCGGTGCCAGGAGAGCCGAGAGCGCGGTCGCTGCGAGTAGGTGCTTCGGGATGGTGATGAACGGCATGGTTCATCCTCCTTTGACGTTTCTGGTGTGCCGTCGCCCTGACGCAGGCCGGCAAGGATGAAGCTGTAGGATTGTATGCCCGCCGTAAACGCACAATCTGACCGTGTTCACCCTGACCCGGAGCCTCTTCGATAGCCAAGGCCGATCCGGGTAGTCCTCTCGGCGATCGAGACCACCGCCTCCGCGTCATGAAAGATGTTGCGGCCCTGATCCAATGGGACTGGCCGGTCCGGGGAGTCCTGGCCGCCGCCAGTTCCTACCGGAGCCTCTCGACCGCCACGCCTACGCCCTTGTTCATATCGGCCCAGGCCCCGGTGGCGTCAGGACCCGTGCTACACCAATCTGCACGAGCCATTCAGTGGGGGCCGGCCAAAGAAGCCCAGCCGCGCTGGGCCTGCCCGGGACCGTTTGTTCCGTACCTGGAGACAAGCGCTTCCGGCACTCCGCCTTCGTCGCCCACCGCCCATCAGAGGGTGTGCTGGACCCCGTTCATCCTTACGAACACCCCCGTCCAAGTGCCAGCGGGAGGAACGCATCCAACTCAATCGCCTCTTGCGGGTCTCGGCCGCGACGATCGGCCCGAACCTTTGTAGCCAGGACCGGACCGTCTCAGGGCTGACGTCTCTGCCGCGCTCATGCAGCAGGTCCTTGTCGTTCCGGAGCGACGGCGGGAACCGCACGTACAGCAGTACCGGCAGTCGGATCACCTCAGATATTGTTTTGAAACACCGAAGCGGTCTGCGTTGACTTATGCCGCGGAGAGTAGCGGGTCCCCTGCCCCACTCAAGCCAAGGCCTTTTGACACTATTAGAAGACATTCGGCTCGCTGCGACGCATTCATGGTCCGACAGCTTGTCGACGTCATCTGCGTAGGGAGGAATGCTGTGCCAGTTCAACTCTTCGATCTGACGGGGCGCAGAGCCTTGGTAACCGGGTCGTCACAGGGTATCGGTTTTGCACTGGCGCGAGGGCTGGCGGAAGCTGGCGCTTCGGTGGTCCTGAACGGACGCGATCCTGCGCGGCTATCTGCGGCAGCGGCGCAGATCCCCGGAGCAGCCTCGCTCCTTTTCGACGCCACCGATCACACGGAAGTCCGGCAGGCCGTGGACAGCTTTGAGCGCGCGACCGGACCGATCGACATCTTGGTCAACAATGCCGGAATGCAGCACCGGGCGCCCCTCGAAGAGTTCCCGGCCGACGCTTTCGAACGGCTGTTGCAGACCAATATCGCGAGCGTATTTCATGTCGGTCAGGCCGTTGCACGCCACATGATTGCGCGCGGTCGTGGCAAGATCATCAACATCGCGTCCGTCCAGACTGCCCTCGCCCGGCCAGGGATCGCACCCTACACCGCAACCAAAGGCGCGGTCGGCAATCTAACCATGGGAATGGCCACCGATTGGGCGAAGCATGGCCTGAACTGCAACGCGATTGCGCCAGGCTACTTCGATACTCCGCTCAATGCCGCCTTGGTGGCCGATCCCGACTTCTCCGCATGGCTCGAGAGGAGGACCCCCGCAGGCCGCTGGGGCCGTGTCGAAGAACTGGTTGGGGCCTGCATCTTTCTGGCTTCAGACGCCGCAAGCTTCGTGAACGGGCACGTTCTTTACGTGGATGGCGGGATCACAGCGTCACTATGACGGCCCGCATCGTGCTCATGGCAACTGAAGGCACCATTTGGCGGTTGCATCGGCGCACCTCCCTGTCCTTTCGCCTGGGAACAACGGCCTCCAGCGCCCCAGACGGTGTGCCGGACACCACTCACCTGCACGCACACCTCGTCCAAATGCCAGCGCCAGCGTCAAGACTTCGTGCTGCCCACCCCCTTCTTGCGCATCTCGGCCGCGAGCATCGGCGCGAAGCGCAACCACCAGATCCGCACCGTCCCGTGGCTCACCTCGATCCCGCTCCTGCGGAGAAGGTCCTCCACGTTCCGCATGGGGAGCGGAAAGCGAACGTAGAGCATCAAGGTCAGCCGCGTGCTCTTGGGGGCTGATGCGGAGATGCCGGAACGGACGGCGCTGGGCCGTTGCCGCCAGGCGGGGCAGAGCCTCAGCCCGACTGAACCTGCATCGCTCCGACACACCTCCGCGTCTTCACCTTCCCCCAGGCGAGGCGTCCCTGCCCTCTTGGCCCGCCGCGCTCGCGGCCTAGCTGCCGACCCGACGTCGCGCTGAGAGGAGCCGCCATGACCGACCTGTCCCATGCCTCTGTCGTGATCACCGGCGCCTCCTCCGGCATCGGCCGCGCCACCGCCCGAGCTTTTGCCCAAAGAGGCGCGCGCCTCACCCTTGCCGCCCGGCGCGGCGACGTGCTGGAAGAGGCCGCGCGTGAGTGCCGCGCCCTGGGCGGCGACGCCGTCGTGGCGCCTACCGATGTCACCGACCCCGAAGCCGTCCGGGCGCTGGCACGCGCCGCCCAGGACAGGTGGGGGCGTATCGATGTGTGGGTGAACAACGCCGGCGTGGGTGCGGTCGGCCGCTTTGACGCGGTGCCGCTCGACCTCCACCGGCAGGTCATCGAGGTGAACCTCATGGGTGCGCTCTACGGCGCCCATGCCGTGATCCCGGTGTTCCGGCGGCAGGGTGCGGGCGTCCTGGTCAACAACGTATCCATGGGCGCCTGGGCGCCCATGCCCTTTGCCGCGGCCTACACGGCGTCCAAGTTCGGCCTGCGCGGCCTTGCCGCCAGCCTCCGCCAGGAACTGGCGGAGCACCCCCGCATCCATGTCTGCGGTGTCTTTCCATCCATGATCGACACCCCCGGCATCCAGCACGGCGCCAACCTGTCCGGCCGCAACGTCGATCCCGGCCCCTACCTTTACGCACCCGAGCGCGTGGCCGAGGCCATTGTCGGCGTCGCCCTCCACCCCCGAGCCGAGGTGGCGGTGGGTTTCCCCGCGGGCTGGGCACGCTTCGGCTACGGCGTGGCACCTCTACCGACCGAGGCCGCCATCGGCTTCGTGGCCCGGCGCGCTATGGACCGCGCTTCCCGGGCACCCCTGCGGGAGGGGGCGCTCCGGCACCCCATCCCCGACGGAACGCACGCGAGCGGCGGCTGGCTCGACCGCCCCGGCACGGTGGAGGCAGGACGTGCCAACACCGTCGTGCTCGGCGCCGCTGCCCTGGGCCTCGGCGCTCTGGCCCTGAGCCTCGCGCGCCGTCGCCGGGCCTAGGCTCGTCACCGCTGTCAGGTCTGGAGAGGGTACTGTCAGAGGAAACAGACTTGCGGCGGCCCTTGTCGTCCTGACCCGCTGTCGTCCGGACACGGGATCAGAGTTTCTCGGGTCAAAGCCAAGATGAGTGACAAGAGGCAGGTCGACCAAGCGCTCTTGGACCTCGACACGCCGGTTTGCTTTGACAATGCAGTTGCCGCCACTCGGCACGAGCGCCGGTGCGGCCCTGCTTGCAAGCAGGGCGGCTGGGGAGGCTCCGACCTGAACTGAGTTGGTTGCAAACCGAGGAGTGGACGGCGGCAAACGTCCGGAGACCGTGTAGACGCCGGAAGCGCTGCATCACTCTCTTCTAGCCATCGGAAGAGCTGATGGGAGTTCTCAACCCGGTTGCTCTCCCAACGACTAGTGAGTTGCCGCCCGCGGCGCCGATCTCCTTGAGAACGGCTCCATGAAAGCGATGCCCATCCGTCAGGAGTTCCTCAAGTCGCCCATTCCGCTTCATCGTCTTGCGCAGAACGTCAGGGCAGCCTTCTTGTCCCGCGTCTTGGGCACGAACGCACCCAGCACCTCGCCTTCGTCTCCACCGCTCGCCAGAGATAGTGCTGGACCCCGTTCACCTTCACGAACACCTCGTCCAAGTGCCAGCGCCAGCGGAAGGAGCGCAGCCCACTCGCGCGCTTCTTTCGGTTCTTAGTCGCGAACACATGGCCGCATCTCAACCACCAGAACTGCACCGTCTCGTGGCTTACCTCGATGCTGCGCTGATGCAGAAGGTCGTCGAACTTGCCCAATGGAAGCGGAAGCTGGAAGCGAATAGAGCATGACCGCTTGGCGGACCACCTCTGACTAGGTCTTGAAGCAGCGAAACGAGTTGCGCTGGGTCGTGCCGGATAGGCATGCGAGGTTCCTGCCCTGTTCAAGACAAGTTCTTCTGACACTGCTCGATTGAGAGCTCCCGTTCTACGGTCGCAATCTGCCTCGGCGGATGCCCCCACTTGACGCTGGTCCGCCTGACACCGCCCGTCAGGATAGGCACTGCGAACTGGCCTTCTAGCTTTCAGAGATCGGCCGTCTCGTTTCCAGACCAAAGAGGTCGTTGGCGCAGCGCAGGACCGGGGGCCCCGTGAGCGCGATCAGGTCGAACTGCCGATCGCTCCGCACGTCGATGGTGCGGCGCTCACCAGGGAGAAGCGTGATGAGCATTTCGTCGGCCTCCGCCTCCGGGTCGAGCCGGTCGGCGAAGAAACACAGATCCTTGAGCAGGGTGCGCGCCTCGATCTCCACGAGGCAGCCGGCCTGGTGTCGGTGGAGCGTGACGGAGAAGTCGGGCGGCGGGAGCGCGAGGTGCACGTCCTCCGCAAAGTAATGGGTTGCCGTGCAGTCCCCCATCGTGGCGACGATCAGTTCGCGCGCAGAGTCGCCGGGCGTCGCGATCTCGGGCGGGATGGGCAACTCCTCGGCCGTGAAACGGTCCACGCACAGTCGCCAGTGACGATGCTCGGCCAGCACAGTGCCGTCGAAGCTCAGGCGACGCAGGTGGACGGGCACGCGCCAGAACATTGGGGCGTCGTTGATCGCCACGGCGGCCAAGCCATCCCCGCGCGGCTGGATGGTCAGGAGGTGGGGCGCGAAGATCCGACGCAGCGCGTACCAAAGCGGTTTTCGCTGCCCCCGGCTGTCGATGGCGGACCAGGACGTGACCGGCCAACAGTCGTTAAGTTGCCAGACAATCGCGCCCATGCAGCGGGGGCGGTGGGAGCGCCAGTGCTCGACGGCCAAGGCGATGGCGCGTGCCTGATTGAGCTGGGTGACAAAGTGCCAGTCGTCCATCGAGGATGGTCGCGGCAAGTGCCCGTCGAGCCCCCGCAGGAGCTTGTCGTTGCCGTTGGTCGCCTTCTGGTGGTGCAGCACGCCCGAGGAATCCGGCGACAGGGGGCCGCGCACGGAGGCGGACAGTGTGGCCCAGGTCGGCGGGGCCTGCCAGCCGAACTCGGACACGAGGCGCGGAACGCTGTCGCCGTAATGCTCGTAACCTTTCTCGTTCCAGACGTCCCAGACATGGGTGCAGCCGTGGTCCGGATCGTTGGGGTGGATGTCCATGGAGCCTGAATAAGGGCTGCCAGCCCAGTAGGCGCGGGCGGGGTCCAGTTCGGCCACGAGACGCGGCAGGAGGTCGAGGTAGTAGCCCAAGCCCCAGCTGAGATCGCCGAGCGGTTCCCTCCAGCCCCAGTCGAACCAGCCCCAGATGTTTTCGTTGTTGCCGTTCCAGATCGCGAGCGAGGCATGAGGCATGAGGCGGACGATGTTGTCCCGGGCCTCGGCCTCGATCTCGGCAGGGAGTTCACCCTCCTCCGGATAGGCTGCGCAGGCAAAGAGGAAGTCCTGCCAGACGAGGATGCCCGCCTCGTCGCAGGCGTCGTAAAAGGCGTCCGTCTCGTAGATGCCACCGCCCCAGACGCGAAGAAGGTTGATGTTGGCCGCCTTGGCCTGCGCGACGCGGGTGCGGTAGCGCTCAGGCGAGACTCTGGGCAGAAAGATATCGTCTGGGATCCAGTTGGCGCCGCGAACCCAAACCGGGACCTCGTTCACCACGAGGGCAAAGGCGGAACCATGGACGTCGGGCGAGGTATCCAGGCGAATGGAGCGGAAGCCGACGCGGCGGGTCCACTGATCAAGCTGCACCTGAGAGGAAGTGAGGCGCACGGACAGACCATAGAGGGGTTGGTCGCCGAGACCGTGCGGCCACCAGAGCTGGGGGTCTGCGACCAAGAGAACGAGGCGCGCCCGGCCAGTCGCGGGATCGACCACGGCCCGGGCAGTCACTCCGGCCACCCCGGCCTCGACCGTAAGGGGGACGTCCGGGTCGAGGAGTTCGACGACGACATCGATCTCTACCGTCCCCTGCCCTCCAGCAAGGCTGACGGTCGGGCGGACCTCGCTGAGACGCGCGACGGACCAGCTCTCAAGCCGGACAGGCTTCCAGATGCCTGCGGTGACGACGGTCGGCCCCCAGTCCCAGCCGAAGTTGCAGGCCATCTTGCGCGTGAGGTTCGCCGGGCCCGGGTAGTTGGCGGGTCGCGGCGCGACCTGCTTCGCGAGGTCCTTGCCCTCGGCCCAGGCCGAGCGAAACGCGACCTCGAGCCGGTTTGCCCCCTCGCGCAGATGAGGCGTGATGTCGAGCCGGTAGATCCGGTTCATGTTGCGCGTCTCGCCGAGACTGTGCCCGTTCAGCGTGACCGTGGCAAAGGTGTCGAGCCCTTCAAACACGAGATCCACGCGGGGATCGTGGCCCGCCCAGTCGAACGTCGTCCGATAGGTCCAGTCCTGCCGACCAACCCAGTCCTGTGCGATCTCGTTGCTGTCGAGGAACGGATCGGGCAGGAGCCCAGCCGCCAGCAGGTCCATATGGACGACACCCGGAACCTCGGCCGGGATGGAGTCTGGCAGACCGGGAGGCAGGGACGGCCCCGTACCGCGCAGGACCCATTCCGTTGGGAGAGCATGGCTGGTGAGGGGCATGCAAGCATCCGTACTGGAGGTGCTACTATCGCTCGATACGGCGCTGTCATGCCCGGATGGCGCCGGTGACCACAAGAACTGATTTGGTGGCGTGGATTCAAAGCCATCGCGCGACGGCTCGACATACCAAAGTCGAGGATATGCTGCCATGTGCCGAGGACGGACACGTTGCCGGATGCAGTCGCCTCAGGCCCCATGGTCGGAGTCGGACCAATGCGACCGGCACTGTCCAAGAGAACCGCCTGGATCGACCCCTACCGCCCCGCCCCGTTCTTGTCTGGTCACAGGACCAGCGTTTCATGGCTCGAAGCCAAGACGACGAGTGGAAACCGGCCGGGCGAGCGCTGCGGATGCCCAGCAGGTCGATTTCCTCTGACAATGCCAGCCGACGCCACCAAGGGTCAGGCTCTGGAACCGCTTTGGTATCGTACTCGGTCAGCTGATTCATACTGCCCGACTTTGGCGGGCGGGATGAGTGAACAGTTCCGTCTGACGGGTAAGCAGGTCGAGCGGCGTAAGTCGCATCTTCCCGAGGCGCGCGGCAGGGATCCTCACCCCGATTACTGATTGGCCCGCTGTCTCCACGAGTTCCCGCAGCCCAAGAGGCCAGTCTGTCGGAGTCTTGGCGCCTTGCCAGCCGAACCTTGGAAGGTTCAGGTTCCGAGTGGAAGTGGCGGGAGCAGGCTGCCATACTAGCGGCCTGCCCGGCTACCAACCCACTCGTCACCGCCGACCCGTGTCAAGCGCGGCTACACCTGGAAGTCTTCCCGAGTTGCTCCGATCAACGTTGAATGAGCTGCGTTGGGCCTGCTCGAGGCATGAAATGCCTGCGCTCAAGCCAAGGAGCGCCACAGCGTGCCAAGCTGCCAAAGCAGTCGTGGACGGCGCCGCAGAGGGGTGCCTGTCGGCTCTGTGGACGCGAGCGCCTCGGGCTTGGCAGGCGGAGTGCGGGTGAAGGCTCCACACTTTTAAGGTCGCGCCGATGAAGGCTCTCGGGCAGCTAGGAACAGGAGCCCCATTTCACTATCTCAGCTCGGCGACTGCAGCCCAGTCGCGGAGCCCTCTCCGACGATAGGCATGCCCAACTCGCGCAGCAGCTTCACCTTCATCGCCCGCTCGTAGTCCTCGTAATCTTCCGCCACGATCCAGAAAGCGCCGGGGCCATGCAGGACATGAGCGTCGAACCAAGCCACAAGATCGATCTCTTCAGGCGGGATGTGCTTGATCCGCAGCCTGTCGACGATGAGCGCATTCACCGTGACATCGTCGAACAAGGGGGTGCGGTAAAGAACCTCTGGTCTGACGCCCTCGTTGTTCTCTCCGTCTCCTGAGATGTCCACCGTCTGCGCCGCACAAGGCGGACCGCTGCTCAGGACTCCCGCAGCATAGACGAGTGCGGTGCCAAGGCCCGTGGTCCCGGCCGGCTTCTGGCGGCTCTCCCCGACCTCCTCCCCTATGCCAAGAGCGGCTGCGACACGGACGAGGTCCTCCTCGGTGTCGATGATCTGCCAGCCTGGGGTGAGATCCATCTGATAGGACGGGCTCGACCACTCGAACGCAAAAAGCGCGACCGGCTCACCAGTGAGAAAGGCCCGGATGACCTCCGGTGCCAAGAGGGCCCGAGCCAAGCCGTCCCGCTGGAGCCGGTCCTCGACTGCATCCACCGAAGATGACACGTCCAGAGCCAGCACAAGGGCGAGCCGGCAATCCTGCGCCATGACCGGAAAGGTCAGCCCCAGCAGGGTCACTAAGCTCCAAGGTGCAACCGCAGCCATACCCGACCTTCGGTGAGTGCTCCCAGTTGTAGCACGAGGAGCCCCGTAGGCAGCAGTATAAGCAAACGGGCCCGAGCCTGGCAGGACCAGATAGTTGGTGGGTTTTCGTAGGGTCCGAGTGGTGAGGAAGGAGGTGCGAGCCTCCGTCAGTGCTCCGAACGGTGCCGTCCTTGATCCTTACGCCATGACGACAGCCCGATGTGACTCGTGCACTCTGTTGGATGGGAACTGTAAGCTCTCTACGGGGCGGACCTTTGCTGACTGGATCAGCAATAAATCCTCGAAACTTCGCCTAAGCGGATGAACGACATGAGGCTCCGTTCAAGCCTAATCGTCCGAGCAACACCTTTGGCCGCGCACTTCCTCGTTGCTCGCAGTTTCCCTGTAAACCGCTGCAACCCACCTCTGCTGGACGCCCGTGCCGTTCCATCATTTTCTTAAGGCAGATCAGGGCCGCCTTCCTGTCCAGTGCCGTAAAGACAAACGCTTCCAGCACCTCGCCCTCGTGGTCCACCGCGCGCCAGAGGTGGTGCTGTAAGCCGTTGATCTTCACGATTACCTCGTCGAGGTGCCAGCGCCAGCTAGAGGTGCGCATTCCGCTCACCCGCCTGCGCCGGATCTCGACTGCGAACATCGGGCCAAACCGCTGCCACCAGAACCGCACGGTTTCGTGGCTGACCTCAATCCCGCGCTCATGCAGCAGATCCTCCACGTTCCTGAGCGACAACGGAAAGCGCAGATCCAGCATCGCCGCCAAGCGGATCACCTCGGGCGAGGTCTTGAGGCACCGAAACGGGCTGCGCTGGGTCATGCTGGAGAGGGCAGTGGGACCCCCCGCCCGGCTCCACAATTTTCCTCTGACACTGCTTGTGGGGATGGTGGACGACGAATTTTGTCGCTTTCGCGAAGCCCTCGGAAGAGTATCGTGATCTAGGTTTCCGAAGCCAAACTGCCGCGCGGTTCTGCCAGATCGCTCGAAAAGGGCCGACTGCAGCACCTGGCATTCGGGGCCGTTCCCGTAGGGGCCGTTAGAGCCCAAGGGTCCACCAGAGGAGGAGAACCACCATGCTGAGACGGATTTTCTTGGGAGCGGGGGCGATGTTGGCCCTTGTATCTGGAGCAACGGGCGCACTTGCGCAGGAGGAAGGTGCCAGGACCTTCTACTGGATCTCGCATGGGGCGCCAGCCGACCCCGTCTGGACCTACTTTCTGCAGGGCGCGGAGCAGTGGGCTACGGATACCGGCCATTCAGTGAACACCTCCTTCCATTCGGGCGATGTACCCTCTCATCAGGAGGCCGTACGTGCGGCCATCGCCGCAGGCGCCGACGGCATCTGCTCGACGAGCCCCGACCCGGGCTCGCTGGTTGATGTAGTTGCCGAAGCGCGCGCCGCAGACATCCCGATCGTCAACTTCAACACGTCCGACGAGGCACCGGACTGGAACGCCTATGTAGGTGGCGACCTGCTATCGATCGGCCGGCAGTGGGCGCAGTACCTCGTGGACAATCAACTTGTGCAGGAGGGCGACTTCGTCTGGATGCCTGTCGAGGTTCCTGGCGCATCCTATGGCGTGGAGGAAGAGCGGGGCATCGCCGAGGTCTTCGAGCCCCTGGGCATCACCTGGGAGGTGACCGACGCCACGCTCGACCAAGCCGAGATCATCACTCGTATGACCGACTATCTGACGGCGAACCGGGAGCGCATCTCGGCCATAATCGGCCTCGGGGACTTGGTGACCGGCTCGGTCCAGCGGGTCTTCGACCAAGCGGGGATCCCGGCTGGCGAGATCCCGGTCGTAGGCTGGGGCAACAGTCTCGACACCACGCAGGCGGTGATGGACGGCTACGTCAACGCTGCCATGTGGCAGGACCCGCAGGCTACCTCTTACATGTGCCTGTCGTCCCTCCTCATGGAGTCCTCGGGCATTCCGATCGGCTTCGACGTCCTTACCGGCGCGCTCTACGAGGCCGAGACGGCGCAGCTTTACCACGGAATCATGGGCGGCCAGTGACGGCGGCTCCGGCCTGCGCCCCCTCGGGCACGGGCCTTTCCTCCCTTTTCCCCGGTGTCGACCATGGCCAACTCAACCTCTGCGCTGCCGGCTCATCCACCCCGGCCAGGCGCGCTCCGTGCGTTCGTCTCCAAGCCTGAGTTCGGGCCGCTGGTGCTATTGGTGGGGATGATCGTCGTCTTCACCTCGATCAACCCCGCTTTCCTGTCGCTGACCAACATCGGCAACGCCCTGACCTTCACGGTCGAGCTGGGCTTTATTGCGCTCGCCATGACCCTCCTCATGACGGCGGGCGAGTTCGACCTGTCCGTGGGTTCGGTCTTTGGCTTCGCCCCGGTCGTGATGTGGACGCTGGTCAACACCGGAACTATGCCGCTTGGGCTGGCTTTCTTGGTGGCGCTTCTGCTTGCGCTGGGCATCGGCCTGATCAGCGGGCTCTTCGTCACGCGTCTCGCCATCCCCTCGTTCCTGGTCACACTGGGGATGCTCCTCGTCGTGCGTGGCACGGCGCTCTGGCTCACAGATGGCTTCCCCCAGCGCACTTGGAACGCCGGCGAGCAATGGCTCGCGCAGGTTCTCGTGGGCGAGATTTGCATGGGGGGCGAAGGCGTAGGCTGCGCCGGCGGCCTTCGCATCTACATGAGCCTGATCTGGTTCGCCATCATCGCCGTTGCCTTTCACTACCTTCTGACCGGAACGCGCTTCGGTAACTGGATCCAGGCCACAGGCGGCAATCCTGGCGCGGCGCGTAACCGCGGCGTCAAGACCGGTCGCGTCAAGATCATCCTGTTCATGCTCTCGGCCTTGTTGGCCGCCTTCGCGGGAGCCATCTCATCAATCCGTGTCTCGGCCGCAAATCCGAACTCGGGGACGGGCTACGAGCTCGAGGTCATCGCGATGGTAGTCATCGGGGGCACCGTGCTGACCGGCGGGCGCGGCACCATCGTTGGCACGGTCCTAGGCGTTCTGATCCTCCGTCTGATGCGCAACGGGATCGTCATGATCGGGGTCCCGGGCCTCGCCTACAACATCTTCATCGGCGCTATCATCCTGGGGATGATGGCGCTCCATTCCGGCCTTGAGCGCCGGCACAACCCGGGGACCTGACCATGGCCGGAGCCAACGGCGACATCCTCGTAGACATGCGGAACATTGAGAAGTCCTACGGCGGCGTTCACGCGCTCCGGGGCGTTAACTTGTCCATCCGACGTGGAGAGATCGTGGGGCTCTTGGGCGATAATGGTGCCGGCAAATCCACCCTGATCAAGGTACTCTCCGGCGCCGTCCCCTATACGAGCGGCGAGATCGTCATCAAGGGCCGCCCTGTACGGATGCGCTCAACCCTCGACGCTATCGCCAATGGCATCGAGACGATCTATCAAGACTCAGCGCTGGTCCCGCAGCTCTCCATCGCACGCAACCTGTTTTTGGGGCGCGAACTGCGCAAGGGCCCACGCTTTCTCGATCGCCTGGACCTCGATCGAATGAACGGGGTCGCGGCCGAGCTCTTGCGCCGAGTGGGCATCTCCAAGAACATTCCGCCCACGACTCCGATCGGTTCGCTGTCCGGGGGAGAGCGTCAGGCTGTGGCAATCGCCCGCGCCATGTACTTCGAGAGCGACCTCATCATCCTCGACGAGCCGACCAACAATCTCGGCGTGGCCGAGACGCAGGGGGTCCTCCGCTTCGTGCGCGAAGCGAGGGACACCGGCCACAGTTGCGTCTTCATTGCTCACAATATTCATCATGTCTTCCAAGTGGTAGACCGAATTGTGGTCATGCGCCGAGGCACCATCGTATCGGATGATCTCTCGCCCCGGACGTCCTCTATCCAGGAAGTCGAGGACATCATCACTGGCGAGCCTGTCGCAGCATAACTCGCACAGCCTTGGCCCGCGCAGTTCGCTCCGCTTTCGACCAATGGTCGGGTCTTCTCAATGAACACGCTGTTCAGGATGAGAACTGCGAGGTCGCGCCGATTAGCTTTACGGCTATGCCGCCCTGGACAGCGCGTTTGGAGGCGACACTCGGCGGTATTTCCTTGTGTGCGCCTTCCTGGAGAAATGATGCTCGCTCAAACATACAGAGCTGGCAGCGACGTGAACGGGGAAGGTCGGAATCGCCTGGGTCGGGACGAACGGTTCGCGGGAAGCAGCACTTTAGGTCGGCAGGACCTCAGTCCACCTGCACGAGCACGCGCCCGCCCTCGGCGCGGGCCGGATAGGTCCGCAGGTTCACGCAGACGGGCGCACGCTTGGCCTGCCCGGTGCGATAGTCGAACTGCCCGTTGTGCTTGGGGCACTCGATCACGTAGTCCATGACGAGGCCGCCCGCGAGATGGACGTTCTCGTGAGTGCACAGACCGTCCGTGCAGAAGAACTCGCCATCCGGGCTGTGGTAGAGCGCATAGGTCTTGCCCCCGTGATCCCAGCGCATCACGTCCTCTTCGTCGATCTCGTCCACCGCGACGGCGTCGATCCATTGGGTCATCGTATGCTCCTTTGTTTGGCGTGAAGAAAAGCGCTGCGCCACCGACTCGGCACAGCGTCCGGTGCGTTGGTCAGTCCTCGGGCAGGTTTTCACGGAAGACGACTTGAAGGCGGGGGGCCACGACTGCGTATGACTCCTGCCGGGCGGCCATGGTCAGTGCGTTGAGCGCCTCGCGCGCCTCGACCCGGGGGTTCTGGTCGATAACGGCATCCAGCACCCCTTCGAGCAGAAGCCGCTTGTTTCCCTCAGTCGCCTCGTGCCCGATCAGCACCACGCGACGCGAGAGGTCACGCTCGCCAAGAGCCCGGGCGATGCCGGGGTTGCCAGCACCGGCGTTATAAATGGCCGCAAGGTCGGGATGGACGTTCAGAAGAGCCTGCGTTTCGGCATGCGCCCGGTCGGGATCATCCATGCTTTCGCATTGCGCCACGACCTGGACTCCAGGAAAATCCTCGGCCAGCACGGATCGGAAGCCCATTTCGCGTTCCTCGTGGCCGCGGTAGAACCGTGAGCCCGCGAAGAATGCCACCTTGGGGGCGTCGCGGCCCACTAGGAAACGGCCCAGGATGTAGCCCGCCAGCCGCCCCGCCTGTCGGTTGTCGACGCCGATGTAGGCGACCCGCGGCACAGTCAGGACATCCGAAACCAGGGTCGCCACCTTGACCCCGCGCTGCGCCAGACGACGCAACCCTTCGCGGACAAGTGGATGATCCAGTGCTACAAGCCCGAGCCCGTCGAGTCCGGCTGGTACCTGATCGAGGTGGCGGGCGAGGCTACTGGGGTTGAAACCCTCGATCGTCTCGATCCGGACGTCCAACTCGGGGCGTGCGGCGGCCTGCGCCTCGATCTGTCGTCTTAGCGCGGCGATGAAAGCATTATTGCCTGCAGGCAGCAGGAAGCTGAAGCGAAGACGGCCTAGCTGGCTCTCCGCCACAGTGGGCGCTTCGACCTCCGACAGGTAGCCCAGGCGCTTCGCCGTGGTGAGGACGAGGTCGCGTGTTCGGGGATGGACGCCCTGCCGATTGTTGATGACTCGATCAACGGTGGCCGAAGACAGCCCAGTCTCCCGCACGAGATCCGACAAGGTGGGACGAAGCGGAGCCATAGCGAAAACGACCTAACAAAGCCTCAGGGCAGGGTGTGGGAACAAATGCTCCTGGCCTACCAACATGAAAAAACAATCATCTGTCTAGCCGGCCCCCAAGAAGGCTGCAGTCCTGCATGATGGCTTCTGATCTAATCTGATGACTATGTCGGCGAGATGTCAAGGCTCGGCGGCCGGGGATCAGGCTACCCATGTCAGCAATAGCAGTGGCGTTCTGCATTGGCTTAGCCGCCCAGCATCTACAGCGGCGTCTAGACCACCCAAGCGGCGATCTTGCAGGAAATGATTGACAGCGGCCTTTGCTCATCAGAAAACATCATCCGAGATGAGGAGGCATCTCAGCTGCGGGTCGCGCTGGGCGGACGCAGGCCCGGGCCGGCATGGTTCGCCACCAGCCCCCGGCGCTGCGCAGGGCCAAGGATCGTCTGCGGCATTGACGGCCCAGCGCCGCGGCCCTCGACGGGACAGGCCGGCCCGCCGTCCGGGTAACGTGAGGAGGAGAGGCATGAGAAGCGCGACGGACTTCGCTCCGGACCCCGAGGTCCGCAGCCGGCAGTTCCGCATCGGCTGCATCGGCGCGGGCATGATCATGGCTGACTGCCACCTCGCTGCCTACAGGCAAGCGGGCTTCCCGGTCGCGGCGATTGCCTCGCGCACCGAAGCCCGCGCCCAAGGCGTCGCGGATCGCTGGGGCATCCCCAAGGTCGTGCCCACGCCCGAGGCCCTGATCGAGGACCCCGAGGTCGAGATCCTCGACATCGCCTATCCGCCCGACCAGCAACCCGCACTGATCCGCCATGCGCTGCGCCAGCCGCACATTCGGGGCATTCTCGCTCAGAAGCCGCTGGCGCTGACGCTGGCCGAAGCCATCGCGCTGCGGGACGAGGCCGCCGCCGCGGGCAAGATCCTGAGCGTCAATCAGAACATGCGCTACGACCAGTCGATGCGCGTGCTGAAGCAGATCCTCGACCGGGGCGACCTGGGCGAGGTCGTCTTCGCCCAGATCGACATGCACGCGATCCCGCACTGGCAGACCTTCCTCGAGGACTACGACCGCCTGACCCTCGCCAACATGAGCGTCCATCACCTCGACGCGCTGCGCTTCCTGTTCGGCGACCCCGACGAGATCACGACCGTCGCCCGCAAGGACCCGCGGACCCGGTTCGAGCATGGCGACGGCATCACTGTCTCGACGCTGCGCTTCCCGTCGGGAGCGCTGGCGCTGAGCCTGGAGGACGTGTGGTCCGGCCCGCGCGAGAAGGGCTACAAGGACGACCAGCACATCACCTGGCGCGTGGAAGGGATCGAGGGCGTCGCCAAGGGCAGCATCGGCTGGCCCACGGGCGCGGCCTCGACGCTCACCTACGCCTCGCGCAAGGCCACCGGCGGCGAATGGGTCACGCCCAGCTGGGACACGATGTGGTTCCCGCACGCCTTCGTAGGGGTGATGGAGCAGCTTCAGCACGCCATCGCTACCGGCACGCCGCCCGCGCTGTCCGTGGAGGACAACGTCCGGACCATGGCGCTCATCGAGGCCGGCTATCGCTCCATCGCCGAAGGGCGGACCGTGCGGCTCGACGAGATCAGCATCCGATAAGACCGACCAGGGGAGGAACGTCACCATGCTGCAGACCGGGATCTTCACGGGGTACTTCCCCTACGGCCTGGAAGAGACGGCGAAGCGCATCCGCAGCCACGGCTTCAACACCGTCCAGCTCGACCTGCACTTCAAGGACATCGACCTGAGCCACGGGCAAATCACGCCCGACAAGGCCAAGCGCGTGCGCGACACCTTTCGCGACAACGACCTGCCGATTTCCTGCATCTCGGGCTACACGAACATCATCCACCCGGACGAAGGCCATCGGACCCAGAATGTCGAGCGGCTGAAAGAGATCATCCGCAACGCCCGCCTGTTCGGCACGCCCTACGTCATCTCCGAGACGGGAACCTACAACACCGAATCCGAATGGATGTCGGACCCTAAGAACCGGACCGAGGAAGGCTTCGAGACCTGCCGCAAGGTGATAGCCGAGCTCGCGCAGGAGGCTTACGACCACGGGTCGATGTTCCTGCTGGAAACATACGTGAATAATGTAGTTGGCTCGGTCGAAGAAACGGTGCGGATGTTCGCGCAGGTGGACCATCCGGGCCTCGGGCTGCTGATGGACCCCACGAACTACTTCGAGGACCACAACATCGACCAGATGGACCGCGTCCTGAACCAGGTCTTCGACACGCTGGCCGACAAGATCAAGATTGCGCACGCCAAGGACGTGGCCCGCGCGCAGGACACGACCGAAAAGCACGCCGATATCGGCGACGACGACGCGCTAGCCTCGCACACCTTCCGGGGCGTGGGCGCCATCGCGCTCGACGCGCCGGGGATGGGGGTCCTGAACTACGACCTCTACCTGAAGCGGCTGAGCGAGAAACACCCGAACATCCCGATCATCATCGAGCATCTCGACGAGGCCGACGTGCCCCGGTCGAAGAAGTTCCTTGAGGACAAGATGCGGGTCCAGGGCCTGTGACGATCCCGGGCCGCCTGCCACGGGCGGCCCGCCCCCAACACCTGCGAGATCCCGATGCCTGACCTTTACGGCCGCACCCTGTCCCGACGCGATCTGGCCGCCTATACCGGGTCACTGTCGGCCTACGGCGGCGTGCGGCTGTTCACGCTGGGCGACGGGGCCGAGCGGGGCGTGCGGATGCTGGAGTTCCGGACGGGGACGGGCTTGCGCTTCACCGTCGCACTTGACCGCGCGATGGACATCGTGGAGGTCGAGCACAAGGGCCGGTCCATCGGCTGGCACTCCCCCGCCGGGTTGCGCCACCCCGGCCTGCACGACCCCGAGGGCGAGCAGGGGCTGGCCTTCGCGCGCTCCTTCACGGGGTTCCTCGTGACCTGCGGACTCGACCACATCCTCGGGCCCGAGGAGGTCCCGGCCGACAGCTACAACTACCCCGGCAAGACGACCATCCGCCATGTCCTCCACGGGCGCGTCACAGCCATCCCCGCGCGGCTCATCGGCTACGGCGAGCGGTGGGAGGGTAATCGCTGCATCCTCTGGGCCGAGGGGGTCGTGAGGCAGTCTGCCGTCTTCGGCGAGAACCTGCACCTTCATCGCCATATCGAAGCCGACTTGGGGGGTGACGAGATCCGCCTTTCTGACCGCGTGGTGAACGAAGGCTTCCTCAGGACGCCGCACATGTTCTTCTACCACGTCAACGTGGGGCACCCGGTGCTGGAGGAGGGCAGCCGCTACCTCGCGCCGATCCGCGACGTGGTCTGGGCCGCCCATGCCGCTCGCTACCGCGACCAGGGCGTGGGCTACAGGACCGCCCCGGCCCCCATTCTCGATTTCGTGGAACAGGTCTGGCAGCACGAGATGGCGGCCGACCCCGCTGGCGAGGTGCCGGTGGCCCTGGTCAACGACCGCCTCGGGTTCGGGATCGAGGTCGCGACGCGCAAGGACCAGCTTCCCTGCGCCTACCAGTGGCAGAACTTCCAGGCGGGCAGCTATGCCCTTGGGATCGAGCCCTCCACGCACCATGTCCTGGGCGACAACGCCGCGCGCGAGCGGGGCGAGATGATCTGGCTCGGCCCCCAGGAGGCCCGCGACTATCAGGCCCGCTTCCGCGTCCTCGACGGCGCGCAGGCCATCGCCGCCACCGAGGCGCGCATCACCGCCATCGCCGCCCAGCCCGACCACAACTTCCCCGAGCCCTCGGGGCGCTTCCGTCCCCTTCGCCCCACGACGCCCCAAGACCTCACGACAGAGGAGGTTCCCTCATGACCAGCATTCCGTCCCCCACCCCGCCCCGCTCTCACCGCCCGCTGTCCGATTATGCCCTGACGGGGGACGCCTCCCGCCGGGCGGTCGAGATGGGACTTTCGGCGGCCGAGTGGTACCACACCGAAGTGCCGCGCAAGGTCATGAAGGAGTTGATGACCCGCACCGACGGCCCGGCGATCCGCGACACGGCGATCTGGATCGTGCTGCACATCCTGACCGCCGCGGGGGGCATCTACTTCTGGGGCACCCTCTGGTGCGTCCCCTTCTGGATCGCCTACGGCGTCCTCTACGGCTCGGCCTGCGACTCGCGCTGGCACGAATGCGGACACGGCACGGCCTTTCGCACGGGCTGGATGAACGACGCGGTTTATCACATCGCCAGCTTCCAGGTGATGCGGAACCCGGTGAACTGGCGCTGGAGCCACGCGCGCCACCACACCGACACCATCATCGTCGGCCGCGACGCCGAGATCGCTTGGATGCACCCCGTCCGCTTAAGCCTCAAGGCGCTGGCCTATGTGGGCATCGTCGACGCCTGGCAGTCCTTCAAGGTCATCTGGCGCAACGCGCGCGGCGAGATCACTGGCGAGGAGAAGGACTACATCCCCGAAACCGAATGGCCCAAGGTCATCTACTGGGCGCGCGTCCACATGACGATCTATGGTCTCACCGCGCTCGTGGCCCTGGGGATGCTCCTGGGCGGGATGGGGTGGAAGTCGATCATCCCCTTCATGGTGATCGGCCTGCCGCGCCTTTTCGGCTGCTGGCACATGGTGATGACCGGCCTCCTCCAGCACGGCGGGCTGGCCGAGGACGTGCTCGACCACCGGCTTAACAGCCGGACGGTCTATATGAACCCGATCAGCCGCTGGATTTATTGGAACATGAACTACCACGTGGAGCACCACATGTTCCCCATGGTGCCCTACCACGCGCTGCCCCGCCTCCACGAGATCATCAAGCACGACCTGCCCACGCCGAACCCCTCGATCTGGGCGGCCTACCGCGAGATGTTCGGGGCCGTCATGCGCCAGCGCCGCGAGCCCGGCTACTACCTCCAGCGCGAGTTGCCGCCCACCGCGCGGCCTTACAAGGTCGAGCTTCATGACGCCCGCGCAGTGCCCGAGCGCGCACCGGCCTGACCCCCCTCGGACCTCATGGGACAGATGATGCGAAGAAAGCCGACCGTCGCCGACCTCCGGGCCCTCAAGGGGCGGCGCCAGCTCACCATGTTGCGCTACTTCAGCCTGGAGGAGGCCGGGGCCGCCGAACAGGCGGGGATCGACATCGCCTCGGTCCCGCCCGAGATCGCGGCCGATCCTCGCCACCGCGAGGTGGCACCCAGCATCTTCACCATGACCGGTCTCACGCATCTGGAGGCCGGCACGCCCGAGGACTATCTTCGCTGGTCGGGCGACGCGCTCCAGAAAGGCGCAGATGCCATCTATTGCTCGGGCAGCCTGCGGACGGTCGAGTACCTCGCCAGGGAGCACATCCCCGTAGTGGGCCACGTGGGCCTCGTCCCCTCGCGCGCGACCTGGACGGGCGGCTTCAAGGCCGTGGGCAAGACGGCCGAGGCGGCGCTGCGCCTCCTTGATGAGGTCAGGGCCTACGAAAGCGCTGGCACCTTTGCGGTGGAGATCGAGGTCGTGCCAGTCGAGGTCGCGACCGCCATCAGCGAGCGCGTAGGGATCCTCCTGTGGTCGATGGGCGCTGGCCCGGGCTGCGACGCACAATACCTCTTCGCCAACGACATCCTGGGCACCACCGAGGGCCACGTCCCCCGTCACGCCAAGCCGTACCGTGACTTCCGCGCCGAGTACGCCCGCCTGCAAGCCGAGCGCGTTGCCGCCTTCCGTGAGTTCATCGCTGACGTGGAAAGCGGCGCCTATCCCGAGGACCGGCATATCGTCCGCCTGCCCGACGACGAGATCGAGGCCTTCATGAACGGACTCGAGGAAAGGACAGTAGATGCAGATGCCGCAGGCTGAGAGGGCCTCGGGCGCGCGTCCGACCCCGTGGGTCCCGGGCCCTTCCCGCCCTGCGCCGCCTCGCGGGGGTGCTGTCAGACGGATGCGAACTTTGTCTCGCTTTCGACGGGTGTGCTCTGTCTGATGCGGCACAGCGCGCCCGCCACTGAGCAAGTGCGGCGGTCCGACTGGCCTTGTAGGTGTCTCGGCTGGAAAGGTCCCGGTCGGCCGCGAAGTGGTTGAGGACAGAAGAGTGAACTGAGACGAACTTCCGCAGCGTTTTCATTCTGCGGAACCGAAACATTGCGCGCTCACGCCGTCGAAATGGTTGGGGGAGGTTCTCGGCCCGGTTGTTGAGCCAGCGTCCGGTGATGCTCTAGCCGGTCACAGGGGAACTCAGCCCGCTTACGAAACGTAGAACATCGCTCTGTTTGGCCCTCTGCGCAGGAGGCCAGGAACTTGAGGTGCTCTCAGGTGGTTAGCAGGCCGTCACCGAGACGGGAGCGAGTATGGCAGAGTTTGAACCCAGTGCGACGGTCCGCCTGACGTTCGACAGCCAAGCCTCCACTCCCGGGGTCAAGGGTCCGCAGCATAACGCCTCCTGCGTCATCCACGCTGACGACACGCTGTTCCTGGCCTGCGACGAAGGCGCCACTCTGGAGCGGCTGCTCCGGCATGGCCAAGGCTTTGCCGGCCATCGCCGCATCCGACTGGGGGAGCTGATTGATCTGCCGGGCGGGTCGGACAGCGAGATGGACATCGAGGGCCTGTCCATCGAGGGCGACTGGTTGTGGGTGGTGGGTTCGCAGTCGCTCAAGCGCAAGAAGCTGCACGCGCGCGGACAGGCCGACGTCCCTTTGGCCAAGCTCGCCAGGGTGGACTGGCAGCCCAACCGGCAGTTCCTGGGCCGCTTCCCTCTCGTGCGGCACGAGGGCGGCCTCTGGCCGGTCGCGCAGGATGGCGAGCGACGGGCGATGCACCTGAAGTTCAGGGGCCGAGGGCAGCTGCGACGCTGGCTCGCCAAGGACCCTCATCTCGCGCCGTTCCTAGAGATCCCCTCCAAAGAGAACGGGCTTGACGTGGAGGGGATTGCCACGCGCGGCGACCGGGTCTGGTTGGGGCTCCGCGGCCCCGTCCTGGGGCGCCGAGCCGTGATCCTGGAGTTGGAGCTACGGCCGACCAGGAAGGGCCACCTGAAGGCCAGCCGCATTGATGGCCAGGCACGGCTGCGCAAGCACCTCGTCGACACCAACGGCGAGGGCATCCGAGACATGAAGTGGGACGGCGATGATCTTCTCCTCATCACCGGCCCGGTGCTTTCGGGCAGGGGCCCTACCTCTATCCGGCGCTTGCCCGGCTTTGCCCGTCAGCTCGAGCGCGGTGTCGTCGGACCCGAAGAGGTCACTCTGGCCTGCGACCTGCCCGACCGCGGGGAAGTGGACCATCCCGAAGGGCTCACGAGGTGGGACGGAACGGACTGGCTCGTAGTCCATGACAGCCCGGACCCCAAGCGGGTCAGCAATGAGCCGCCCTCCTTGGACGCGGAAGTCTGGACGCTGCGGTGAGTGGCAACGGCCGGAGCGGTGCGCACGAGCCTAGGCGCTGGGAGGCTCTGTCAGACTGATCAGTAGAGGCCGGCTCCTCCTGCCCTGCCCTGCGGGCGTCTGGGCATCAGATCAACGTAGCTTGGCTCAAATCCAAGGGGATCAACTGGGGACCCACCGACCGATCGCTCCGTCTGACTGCCACGCTGGTTTAGTCTGACAATGCCTACTCAAAGTGTCACGGTCAGGCCGATCACCTCTGGTAAGTTTTGAAGTAACGGAACGGGCTTGGCTTGGTCATGCCCCGAAGTGCAGCTGGCCACCTGCCCGGCTCAAGCCAAGTTTGGCTGACAGGGTCCCGTCTTGGCATGTTCGCACGTCTTTATGGCACCGTCGCCCGCTGCATCCCCCGTTCCGCCAAGCTGACATGTTAGTTGTTGCAGAGGAGGCAGGAAGAGAAATGACCGACGCCTTTCCCCGTGTGTTCAGATAGGCCAAGCCGGTCATTGCCATGGTTCACCTAGGCGCGCTGCCCGGAGCACCGCTCTGCGATGAGGCACTAGGGGTGGAAGGGCTGATCGACGGCGCCCGCGCCGACCTCCAGGCGCTCTAGGCCGCCGGCGTCGACGCCGTCATGTTCAGCACCGGGAACGACCGCCTCTACGGGATGGAGGTGGATACCGCCTCGACCGCCACGATGGCCTATGTCGTCGGCTGCCTGCGGCCCGAGATCACGGCTCCGTTCGGGGTCAATGTCCTGTGGAATCCAATGGCAACCGTGGCCCTCACCGCCGCTACCGGGGCTGCCTTCGTGCGCGAAATCTTCACCGGCACCTACGCCTCCGCCATAGGCATTTGCTCCCTGACGCGGGCGAGCCTATGCGCTACCGCAACCGGCTCGCCCGTCGCGACCTCGCCATGCTCTACAATATCTCGGCCGAGTTCGCGGACAGCCTCGACGGCCGTCCCCCGTCCGACCGCGCCCGCTCCGCCGTTCTCTCCTCGATCCCCGACGCAGTCCTCGTCTCGGGCCAGATCACCGGAGAGGCCGCGCGGATGGAGGATCTCGAAGCCGTCAAGCGGGTGCTACCGTCCACGGCTGTCCTCGCCAACACCGGCCTTGAGCACGACACCGTGGACGAGGTTCTGCGCATCGCGGACGGCTGCATGGTGGGTTCCGCGCTCAAGGTCGATGGTCACACCTGGAACGCAGTGGACCCGGAGAGCGTCAAGGCCGCCCGATGAGCCTCCGCGACGACTTCTCGGCGCGCTGCCTCCTCCCCGCCCTCTCGACCCACGATGAGACCGTCGCAGGTTGGCTTCGCGACCGTCTCTCGGACCTTGGACTGTCCTCACGCACGGACCGCCTGGCCAACCTGATCCTGACCCTTCCGGGCGAGCCTGACCGTTCTTCCGTCATGGTTTCTGCCTACATGGATTAGCTCGGCTTCTTCGTGCGCAAGGTCGAGCCGATGGACTTGTCCGGGTGGAGCGCATGGGCGGCGTGGCCGAGAAGGCGATGCTCGCGGGGGCCGTCCTCCTCTGCCCGCCCGGCCGCGATCCCGTTCCCGGCGTCATCATGACCAAGGCTCACCACGCGACCCAGCCGGGCGAGAGGTACAGGGTCCCCACCGCCTCCGAGATCTGCATCGACACCGGCCACGCATCCCGCACCGCCGTCGAGGCCGCCGGCACCCGCATCGGCACCCCGGTCGTCTACCATCCCCGTGTCCCGCCCCTCGCGAACGACCGCTTCGCCGGCACCGCCGTGGACGATCGCGCCGGCTGCGCCGTCCTCCTCGACGTGGCCCGCGCTGATGAACCGGCAGGGCGTCCCAACGGTTCACCTCGTCTGGTCCGTCCAGGAGGAGTTCAACCTGCGCGGCGCCGTCGTCGCAGCCCAGACCCTCAAGCCCGACGCCGCAATCCAGTTCGACCTCATGCTCGCCACCGACACGCCCGACATGGCCGACCGGGACGAGATGGCCGTGGGCAGCGGGCCTGGCACGAGCCTTTACTCCTTCCATGGGCGCGGCACCCTGAACGGCGTGACCCCACACCCTGCCCTCGTCAGCCTGATCGAGGACACCGCCGAGGCCGAGGGGATGCAGCTCCAGCGCTTCGCCCAAGTGGGCGTCCCCACGGACCTCTCCTCGGTCCAGATGGTCGGCGAGGACGCCGCCTCCATCGACCTCGGCTTCCCCATGCGACACTCCCACTCGGCGCTGGAGGTTTGCGACCGCCGCGACCTCAAGTCCCTCTCCCGCCTTCTTGTGGCGGCGCTGGACCGAATCGGACCGGACCTGAAGCTGGAGCGTGGTTGATGGCGATCACCATGGGCGTCGACATCGGCACCTTCGAGTCGAAGGGAGTCCTCGTCGACAACGGCCGCGTCCCGGCCTTGCCGAGCATCGACCGGAAGAGGACTGGCGGGACGCCGTCACCCACCTCTGCCGCGCTCTCCTTGCCAAGGTGCCGGGCGCCCAGGTCGAGGCCCTCGCCATCAGTGCCATCGGCCCGTGCTGCCTGCCCGTGGACGAGTCCGGCTCGCCCCTCCGCACCGGCATCCTCTACGGCGTGGACACCCGCGCCACCGCCGAGATTGCCGAGCTGAATGAGCGGCTCGGCAGGGAATACATCCTCGCCCTCGCCGGTGCCGCCCTCACCTCCCAGGCCGTAGGCCCCAAGATCCTTTGGCTCCAGCGCAACGAGCCCGGGGTTTGGTCCTGCACGGCGCGGCTGCACACCTCGACGAGCTTCATCCTCGAACGCCTGACGGGTGCCTTCGCGATGGACCACTACACCGCCGCGAGCTGGGCGCCCCTTTACGACATGGCGCGCCAAGCCTGGGCCGCAGACCTCCTAGGTATCCGCGAACCGCCTCAACTGCCCGATCTGGTCCGCCGAGATCGCCGGCTACGTCACTGCCGAGGCCGCCCATGCCACTGGCCTGCCTGAAGGCCTCCCCGCCACGACCGGAACCATCGACACGGCCGCTGAGGCGGTCTCGGTCGGCGTCCCCCGCCCGGGCGATCTGATGCTGATGTATGGCTCCACCGTCTTCGTCATCGAGATCACCTCAGGCCGCGTCACCGACCCGCGACCCTGGACCGCCCCTTGGCTCTTTCCGGGTCAGCATGCTGCCATGGCCGGCCTCGCAATCTCTGGCACTCTGACCCAGCGGTTCCGCGAGGTCGTGGCCCCGGGCCTCCATCGCGACACTGCCTTCGAGAGCCTTGCCCGAGAGGCCGAGACCTTACCACCCGGCGCGCGCGGCCTTCTCTGAATGCCCTACTTGTCGGGCGAGCGGACCCCGATCCATGACCCTATGGCGCGGGGCGTGTTCTTTGGCCTGAACCTCACCCACACGCGCGGGAACCCTTTCCGCCCCGCCCTTGAAAGCATCTCCGCCGCAACTCGCCAGATCGTAGAGGCCGGGGCGGCTCCGACCCGTGTCATAGCCGTGGGCGGCGGTACCAAGATGTCGCCTTGGCTCCAAGCTACGTCCGACATGACCGGCCTGCCACAGGAGCCTCGCTGCGTCACGCTTGGGGCCGCCTATGAGAATGGTTTTCTCGCCGCCCTCGCCCTTGGCGTGGCGCAGGCTGAGGACATCGACATTTGGAACCCGCCGGAGGGACCGTCGAACCTCGCGACGTCCCCGCCTACGCGAAGAGCTATCCCCTCTTCCGACGTCTCTACGAGCAGACCAAGGACCTTATGCACGAGTTACCGGCCTGACCGTCAGACAAAGAGGTCCGGCCGTTCCTTCCCCAGCCGCTCCACCTGCGCCACGACCCGCCGCAGTGCTTGGCGTTGGTCATTTCCAGGGCGGTAGGCCGAGATCGGAACTGGCACCACCCCTCCTCGCTGCAGTGTCAGAGAACATAGACCGAGGCGCCGCCTCAACCGCTCTGCCCTGCTTTCGTTCGGGCACAAGAGACAGGATCAGGGTTTTTTGGCACGTACCCAATAGGAGTTACCGGAAACAAACTGGCCGAGCGCCTCCGGACGCGACTATGCATACTTCCTCTGATTACGAGCTTCGTCGGGCTTTCTGCTCTTAGGGTACAACCTCTCCCCTGCTGCGGCCGGCTGTGTCCGCCTTGGTGATCTGCTCGCGACAGTAAGGTTTACAGCGCTGGGCCCGGTCGCGGGCGTGCTGGGTTCCGACCCGATCAGGACCCGGGCGGTTGTTCGGGTGGACGGCCCTCCCAGGCAAGTAAGCTGACCGGGCCCGGGGTGCGATCTTCGGCAGGGCTGGACTAGACCATCGTTCCCTTTCACAGGTGCGGCATGTACCCCATGCCCTTACCTCATTTGCTTGGCCTAGTCGCCTTGTCGGCGGTCCTCGGAACACTCGTGCTGGCTGCCCTGGGCTATGCTGGCGGCCTACGCGCGACCACGCGCCTCCTGCCTGTGCTCTTCGCCACACTATTCTTCCTGGCACTCACCCAGCTGCCCCTTCCCGACCCTTCGCTGTTGACAATCCAGTGCCCCCTCCTGGGCGCTCAGCCTAACTGGGTGCCCTTCTACACGGCCCAACAGGTCGTCACGGAGTGGCGAGAGTATTTGGCTCATCCTGACTGGATCCCTCTTCACCTCCTTTCCCTGGGGAGCGGCGAAGTCGAGATTTGGCGTCAGAGCCGAACCCTAGGCGCATTCCTGTTCGACACTTGGACCTTTTCGGCTGTCATGAACTACCTCGTTTGCATCCCCATTGGGGCATTTCTGCCCAGCCAGCGTCTGCGCTGGCGTGACACGGTGGTCCTGGGCTTTTTCCTTAGCCTTCTAATCGAGCTGACCCAGCTTACGGCAGCCTGGGGGCACTATCCTTGCGCTTACCGCAAGTTCGATATGGATGACCTCGTCCTGAACACCTTGGGCGTGACGCTCGGGTTCGCTGTTGCAAGGCGGTGGCTGCGACCAATGTAGGTCTCTGGCCTGCCTCCTGCCGAGCCGTGTCAAACCATTCACCAGAGGGCATCCCCCTCCGCCCTGCCCCCATCCGCTTCGACATGCAACCAGCGTCGCTCAGCTCAAAGCCAAGGTGGGCGCCAAGGGACCAGCCGACCAATCTGGTCCTGAACTGTTGACAGTTCTCTGCGACTGGAATTGCAATGCCCCTCTCAAGGAGGAGGTCCTCGACCTCTTGGACCAATCGAGCGAACCGCAGATAGAGCATCAGCGCCAAATGAATGCTTTCGCGGCTCGCGGAGACGTAGCGGGACCGGGCTGCGCTGGGTCATTCAAGCACCCTAGGCAGACCTCCTGCCCCGCTCCAACCAAGTTCGTCTGACAGGCCCGAGCCGAGATCATGGCCTCAGCGACGCAAGCAGCATCCGCCAAAGCAGGGCTCGTCTAACTCTTCTGGCCCAGGTAGCACATCGGCACCTGAGTATTAGCCCAGCTTGTAGTTCCGGTTAGCCTCCGGGTCCTCGGTCGAGAACGGGAATGTTTCGATCTCCTGCCACAGCTCCGCCGGGATCTCGACCGAGGCCCAGCCGAGCGTCTCGGCCACACGTTCGGGCTTGGTGACCCCGACAATCGTTGAGGCGATCCTTGGGTCCCGCATCGAGAACTGTAGCGCCGCCGCGCCTACCGGAACGCCGTAGCGGGCGCAGGTGGCTTCGATCCGGCGAACGGGCTCGAGTTGGGTCTCGCTAGCCACGGTGTAGGCGATCCGGGGCATCACGTCGCTGCCCTTGGCCAGTACGCCGCTCGCATAAGGCGCAGCGTTGAGGATCGCGATACCCTTGTCGAAAGCATAGTCGAACATCTCGTCCGCCGACCGGTTCAGGAGCGTGTAGCGGTTGTGACTGATGAGAACGTCAAAAGGCCAGTCCCGCAGCAGTGGCAGCATAATGTCGGTCTTACCCATGGCAAGACCGACAGCTTGGGCCAGGCCCTCTTCCTTCATACGAAAGAGCTCGTCCAGCGCCCCACCATGTCCGGTGATCTCGCCGATGTCGTGGGCGTGCTCGGGATCATGGAGGTGAAGCACTTGCACCCGGTCGAGGCCGAGGCGTCCTAGGCTTTCCTCAAGCGACCGGCGCGCGCGAGCGGCATCGAAGCGCCCCGTCTCTTCGTCGCGGTCGAGCTTGGTGGACAGCACAAACCCGTCGGGCAGCCCGCCGCGTTCTCGGATCACGGCCCCGACACGCTCCTCGCTGCGGCCCGACCCATAGTTGTTGGCCGTGTCGAGAAAATTGGCAGGACCGTCGAAGATCGCCCGGATCGTGGCACGGGCTCGCTCCTCTCCCACCTCATAGCCGTAAGTCTGGGGCATGTTGCCCAATCCAGAGGTGCCAAAGCAGATCTCAGTGACCCGCAAGCCAGTCTGTCCAAGTGGGCGGAGGTTCATCGGGAGTTCCTTGGTGAATGCTAGAAAAACAGTCCTGCGGCCGTGATGGCCGTGGCTGAGTGCGCCGGTCAAGTCCAGCACTCGATTGCCAGACCTGAATACGTACAGAGGAACCGGCGCTTATCCCTGTCTGTATTGCACCAAGGACATCGGAGTGTCGGGGGCTAGGGTCAGGACCTCCAAAGCCAATGAGCTTTGCGACTAAGGTCAGGACCTGTAGCAGCTCTCGTCTTTCAGCGGCTTAGCTGATTCATGCGGCCCGACTTCGGAGGGTGGGATTAGCGGACAGTTCTGGTTGACGGGTAAGCAGGTGGAGCGGCTTCGGCCGCACTTTCCCAAGGCTCGAGGCAAGCCGCGTGTCGATGATCGGCGGGTCTTGAGTGGGCTTCTTCACATCCTGCGCACTGGCCTGCGCTGGCAGGATGCGCCGGCCGGCTATGGGCCGCACAAGACGCTCTACAACCGCTTCGTGCGCTGGTCGCGGCTGGGCGTGTTTGCCCGGGTCTTCCGCGACTTGGCCCAGCTTGGCCGGGACGGCGAGACCCTGATGATGGACATCGAGCCGGTGGTGCGCCACTGGTCCGAGGACCGCCGGCGAGGGCACCTGAAGGCGCACCGCACGGCGGCCAGTCTCCGAAAAGGGAGGCGCGGCCGCGGGCCATCGGGCGCACCAAGGGCGGCCTGAACTCCAAGCAGCACATGGTCAGCGACGGACGCGGGCGGC
>NZ_VDFU01000021.1 GCF_006152115.1 Rubellimicrobium rubrum
ACACCACAACCCGTGCCGTCGGTGGAGGCCTCTCTACGGAAACCACATGCCCAACGCAAGCGGGAAAATGATGGGGACGTGCATTTTTTGTCCACACGGTCAGAAACGCAGACTGAAGGTGTGGTCAGGCCGTTGCAACGCGCCTGAAAGGGAGACGGGTCGCTAGAAGAAGCACGATCGCACACAGGTATAGCAGCGGCTCTAGGGCAAAGCCCCGCGCAAGCCAGACGTAGTGAACGGCCCCGAGCACCGCGATGGGATAGGTGAGCCAGTGCATGCGTCGCCATGCAGCACCGCCCATCCGCCGCAGGCTTGCATTGTTGGATGTGGCTGCCAAGGGGATCAGCATGAGGAAGGCTGCCATCCCGATCGTGACATAGGGCCGTTTGACGATGTCGGCCCAGACCGCGTCCAAAGTCTGAACGTCGAGCAAGGCCCAAACCAGGAAATGTGCCAGGACGAAGAAGAACACCAACAAGCCTAGCGCGCGACGGAACTTGAGGAGGTTGATGCCCAGCAAACGGCGGAGCGGTGTCACGGCTAGCGTGGCTACCAGCAGCTGAAGCGCCGTCTCACCATACGCCCGCTCAAGCCAGTCGATGGGCTCGACCGAGACGCCGCTCAGCGCCTGCCAGAAAAGCCATGCCATGTAGATCGCCCCCGCGCCATACAGCAGCCAGGCCGGGACCCGGCGCAGGGCCGTGTTGACGGCCTGCGCTGCCGCGGAAGGCACTGCCACGTCAGAAGTTCTCCGTCAGGTCCATGCCCTCGTAGAGGCTCGCGACCTCCTCGTAGCCGTTGAACATCAGGGTAGGCTGGCGGGATGAGAAGAGGCCGCCGCCGATCCGACGCTCCGTCGCCTGGGACCAGCGCGGATGATCCACCTCGGGGTTCACGTTTGAGTAGAATCCGTATTCGGTTGCGTTGGTCAGGTTCCAGGTTGCCGGCGGTTGTTCCTCCACAAGGGAGATCCGGACGATCGACTTGATCGACTTGAAGCCGTACTTCCAAGGCACGACCAAGCGGATCGGCGCACCATTCTGGTTTGCAAGCGGC
This sequence comes from Rubellimicrobium rubrum, assembly GCF_006152115.1. Classification (GTDB taxonomy): domain Bacteria; phylum Pseudomonadota; class Alphaproteobacteria; order Rhodobacterales; family Rhodobacteraceae; genus Rubellimicrobium; species Rubellimicrobium rubrum. Next base: position 1,057 of record NZ_VDFU01000021.1, read on the forward strand.
TCGCCATAAAGCCCGGTGGCCAGGATGGCGAGAGGATGCATCGCTTCGTCTAGCCTCAGCCCCTCCACATAGGGGAAGTCGAGCACGCCCGCCTGAACGCCCGGCATCACCTCGGGCTGCACGACCGTCTCGAAGGCCACGAACCGGGCCGCCGGTTGCACCCCGACCTTGGCCAGGACATCCGCGAGTTCGACGCCATTCCAGGGGATCACCATGGACCAGCCTTCGACGCAGCGCAGACGGTAGATCCGCTCCTCGGTCTCGATTCCCGACAGCAGATCGTCCAGGGCGTAGTCGCCCGGATTATCCACCAGGCCATCGACCTTGACCGTCCAGGGCTGGGTTGCCATCTCGCCGGCGTAACGGGCCGGATCGGCCTTGTCGTAACCGAACTCGTAGAAGTTGTTGTAGCCTTGGATCTCTTCGAGGGTGTTCGGCTGCAGTGGCTCCTGCTGGGCCTGCGCGGGACGCGCCAAAGCCATCGCGCCAAGGCCCCCTGCCCCGGCGATGATCTGGCGACGGTTGAGCCAAAGCTCCTTGGGCGTCACGTCCGCCCAGGTCAGGTCATTCGTCCAACGTTGCGCCATCTCATCCTCCTGCGTCGCCTAACAGGTAGGCACGGCGATGATCGAAGCCAGCCATGGCTTGTCACGTTGATGTAAGCCCAAGCGCCATCGAGAGACAATCGTCCGAGATGGCCATGAAAGCTACCGTTTCCAGGGGGTAGCGCGATCACAACTGCTCGCTTGGCAAAGCCTTGCAGAGGCGAATGGCTCCGATCAGCGATCCTGCGCGCAGGCTGCCAAGCGGGCCATGATTTATGATCCGCACCCGGTGTCCTGTCGGAAGAGCGCCTAAGTTGGGCGCCAGATGCCGACCACGGCATCCGTAAAGGGAGACACAACCATGCGTATGACCCTTCTGGCCGCTTCAGCCGCCGCTTTCGCAGGCTTTGGCACGCTGGCCTTTGCCCAAGAGGAGCAGGACATCCTTGGGACCGCTGCCGCTGCAGGCAACTTCACCACGCTGGCCGCCGCCGTCGAGGCAGCGGGCCTGACCGAAACCCTGTCGGGCGAAGGTCCGTTCACCGTCTTCGCGCCGACCGACGACGCCTTTGCCGCGCTGCCCGCAGGCACGCTCGACGAGCTTCTGGCGAACCCCGAGCAGCTGGCCTCAATCCTGACCTATCACGTCGTCTCGGGCGAGGTCACCTCGGACCAGCTGACCGAAGGCCAGGAGGTCACGACGGTCAACGGCGCCCCGGCGACGATCACGCTGGAAGGCGGACCCAAGATCAACGGGGCCAACATCACGACACCTGACGTGCAGGCCTCGAACGGTGTGATCCATGTGATCGATGGCGTCATCCTGCCGCCAGAGGCTCCGGCGCAATAAGCGCCCCAACCTGAGCAGCAGAAAACCCCCGGCGGATCGCTCCGCCGGGGGCCGTCCATTAGAGGCCTCAGTGCACGACCGCGTCCATGGGCCGATCAGTCCGGGCGCCAGACCCGCTCGCCACGCGATTGCCGACAATCAGCCCATCGGGGCCAGCCGTCACCGTCACGGTCTCGTCGTCCCTGACCTCTCCGGCCAGGATCATCTCGGCCAACTGGTCCTGCAGGGCGCGCTGGATGACCCGCTTGAGCGGCCGCGCCCCAAAGACGGGATCGTAGCCTTCGTCCGCCAGCCATTGCTTCGCGCCCTGGTCGAGGTCGAGCCTGATCTTGCGCGCCGCCAGCCGCTTTTCGAGCCGCTTGAGCTGGATCTCCACAATACCCGTCATGTCGGACCGGTCGAGACGGTCGAAGATGATCTGCTCGTCCAGACGGTTCAGGAACTCGGGCCGGAAGTGCGTCCGGACCGCTTCCATCACCTCACGCTTGGCCAAGGTCGCGTCCGAGCCCTCGGGCAGCTCGGACAGGGCCCGCGCGCCAAGGTTCGAGGTCAGCACGATGATGGTCTGCTTAAAGTCCACCGTGCGGCCCTGGCCGTCGGTCAGCATCCCGTCATCGAGAACCTGCAGCAGGACGTTGAACACGTCCGGATGCGCCTTCTCCACTTCGTCGAACAGCACGACCTGATAGGGCCGGCGCCGGACGGCCTCGGTCAGGACGCCGCCTTCATCATAGCCCACATAGCCCGGAGGCGCGCCGATGAGGCGGCTGACCGCGTGCTTTTCCATGAACTCGGACATGTCGATGCGGACCATCGCCGTGTCGTCGTCGAACAGGAACTCGGCCAAGGCCTTGGTCAGCTCAGTCTTGCCGACGCCGGTCGGGCCCAGGAACAGGAAGCTGCCCAGCGGCCGCCCCTCGTCGTTGAGCCCCGCCCGCGCCCGGCGCACGGCCCGGCTCACCGCCTCCACGGCCGCGCGCTGACCGACGACGCGCTTGCCCAGCGCTTCCTCCATGCGGAGGAGCTTGTCGCGCTCGCCTTCCAGCATCCGGCTGGTCGGGATGCCCGTCCAGCGCTCCACGACCTCGGCGATCTGCTCGGGCCGCACGGCCTCCTCGACCATCAGGCCGTCGCCCTGGGTCTCGGCCTCGGCCAGCTCGCGCTCCAGCTGCGGGATCTCGCCATAGGCGAGCCGCCCGGCCTCGGCCAAGTTGCCCTCGCGCTTGGCCCGATCAAGCTGCGCGCGCGCGTCCTCCAGCCGCTCCTTGACGAAACGGGCGGATTCGAGCGTAGCGCGTTCGGCCTGCCACTTGGCGGTCATCGCGGCCGAGCGCTCCTGAACCTCCGACATCTCCTTCTCAAGCCGTGACAGCCGGTCCTTGGAGGCGTCGTCGTCCTCCTTCTTCAAAGCCTCGGCTTCGATCTGCAGCTGCAGGAGCTGACGGTCGAGCTGGTCCAGCTCCTCGGGCTTTGAGTCGATCTCCATCCGCAGCCGGGACGCCGCCTCATCGACCAGGTCGATGGCCTTGTCGGGCAGGAAGCGGTCGGTGATGTAGCGGTGCGACAGCTGCGCCGCCGCGACCAGCGCGGAGTCGCTGATCCGCACACCGTGGTGCAGCTCGTACTTCTCCTTGATGCCGCGCAGGATGCTGATCGTGTCTTCGACCGTGGGCTCCTCGACCATGATCGGCTGGAACCGCCGGGCCAAGGCCGCGTCCTTCTCGACGTGCTTGCGGTATTCGTCGAGCGTGGTGGCGCCGATGCAGTGCAGCTCCCCGCGCGCCAGCGCCGGCTTGATCAGGTTCGCCGCGTCCATCGCGCCATCGGCTTTGCCCGCGCCGACAAGCGTGTGCATCTCGTCGATGAAGACGATGACCTCGCCCGCCGCCGCCTCGATCTCCTTCAGCACGGCCTTGAGACGCTCCTCGAACTCGCCCCGGTACTTCGCGCCCGCAATCAGCGAGCCCATGTCGAGCGCCATCAGGGTCTTGTTGCGCAGGGACTCGGGCACGTCGCCGTTGACGATCCGCAGCGCGAGCCCCTCCGCGATAGCGGTCTTGCCCACGCCCGGCTCGCCGATCAGCACCGGGTTGTTCTTGGTGCGGCGCGACAGCACCTGCATCGAACGGCGGATTTCCTCGTCGCGGCCGATGATGGGGTCAATCTTGCCATCCCGCGCGGCCTCGGTCAGGTCGCGGGCATATTTCCGGAGCGCGTCGTAGCCCTCCTCGGCCGATGCGGTATCGGCGGTGCGGCCCTTTCTCACATCATTGATCGCGGCGTTCAGCTTCTGCGCGGTGACGGCGCCAGCGTCGAGAGCCTCCTGGGCCTTCGACTTCACCATGGCCAGGGCCATAAGCATCCGCTCAACCGGCACAAAGCTGTCCCCGGCCTTGGTCGCGACCTTCTCGGCCTCATCGAGAACGCGCACGAGCGAGCTGTCCACGTAAGCCTGACCCGCGTCGCCCGACACCTTGGGCTGACGCGCGACGGCAGCATCCACAGCCTCGCGCACGCGGGCCGACGACCCGCCCGAGCGGTCGATCAGGTTGGCGGCAAGCCCCTGATCGTCGTCCATCAAAGCTTTCAGCAGGTGTTCCGGCAGAACGCGCTGGTTCTGTTCGCGTATCGCGATGGTCTGGGCAGCTTGCAGGAATCCGCGCGACCGTTCCGTGAACTTCTCCAAGTTCATGGCATCTCCTTTCCAAAGCGCCCGCTTCGGAATCGCCCGCCTGATGCGGCACGTCCCATCGGGCCTTGCTGAAGATGTGGGTCGTGTTTTTTCCTGCTGCAAGACCTCTCCGAGGGATAATCCGACGCCTGTTCCGCGCCTTGACTCAGGGAGCCCTGACGCCCAAGGACGTCCCAGCCCGAGGAGGACCGCCATGCCCGATGACCGCCTGATCGTAGCCCTCGACGTGCCCGACGCTCTGTCCGGCCTCCGCTTGGCCGAACAGCTGGGCGATACGGTCTCGTTCTACAAGGTCGGATTGGGGATGCTGACCGGCGGGGGCCTCGCGCTGGCGCGGGAGCTCAAGGACGAGCAGGGCAAGCGCATCTTTCTTGACATGAAGCTGTTCGACATCGGCGCGACGGTAGAGGCAGCGGTACGGGGGCTTGCGCGCTTCGATCTCGACTTTCTGACCGTGCATGGCGACCCTCAGGTCGTCGGTGCGGCCGTGCAGGGAGCGGGCGGCACGGGCCTGAAGATCCTTGCCGTGACCATCCTGACCTCGTTGAACCGGGCCGATCTCGACGCCTGCCTGATCCGGGAGGGGGACCTCGAAGGCATCGTGGCGGAGCGCGCCGGTCGGGCCATGGAAGCGGGAGCCCATGGCGTCATCGCCTCCCCGCGCGAGGCGGCACTGATCCGCGCCCTGCCCGAGGCGGTTGGCCGCTTGATCGTCACGCCAGGCGTGCGTCCCACGGGCGCGGCTCTGGGCGATCAGAAGCGCGTGGAGACCCCGGCTGCCGCACTCGGGGCCGGAGCCGACCACATCGTCATCGGCCGTCCCATCTGGCAGGCCTCCGATCCGCGTGCGGCAACCCAGGCCATTCTGGCCGAGCTGCCCTGAACGAAGACGGCCGCCCCCGGGGGGGCGGCCGCCGCTTCAGCCCTTGGCCATGCTTTACGCGGCCTGTTGGGCCCGCTGGTTCACCATGGTTTCGGCGATCCGGGTCAGCTTCTGGTCCGTCTGCTTTTCCTGGTCGAGGATCTGCTGAAGGATCCCTTCCACGTCCTGCCGACCGAGCTCACGGGCCCAAGCGACGAGGGTGCCGTACTTCGTGATCTCGAAATGCTCGTTGGCTTGCGCCAGCGCCAAGGCTACCGCATCGAGAGCCGGCGGCTGGGCCAGACCCATCATCCGCTGCGCGTCCGCGATCAGCCCGTCGACCGCCTGGCACTGCGCCTCCTGAGGCTGCACGCCCAAGGTCTGGAACACCTGCTCCAGCATCTTCACCTGCTGCTGGGTTTCCTGCTCATGCTGTTCCAGCGCGGCGCGGAACTCCTCGCTTTGCGCGGCTTGGGCCAGTTGCGGCATTGCCTGAAGAAGGGCACGCTCGGCGTAGAAGGCTTCCTGCAGCCCCATTTCGAATGCGTCTTGTAGGGAATTCATGTTGACCTCCATGATGGGGGAGAAGTCGGGGCGCGTTCATCGAATCTGGCACCCTTCCGACACTCTCCGAACCTTTGGACCGGCAACAGGTTCCACCCAAAGATTCTTCATCGGGCGGCAACCATCACGAGTGCAGCGTAAGCTCAGCCACATTGAAGGGTCGGGGGGCCATGCGGACGGTCAAGCTGGGACAAGTGCGCTACGACGCGATCACAGGCATCTTCGAGGCTCGGGTGGATGTGGAGCGCGATGGGCGGACCTTCCGCTATCCGTGCCGCGTAGAGGCTCCCGAGGCCACGCCTCGGGACTGGATCGAGCAAGCCCTGACGCGCCATGCCCTACGGCAGTCCGACACCGGCCCGATACGGCCTCGCCCTCACTGATTCGCTGCCCCTGCACTGCGACCGTTGCCCGCGGAGGCTGTGGCGGGCCTCTGCCAAGCCACGCGCTTACGCACAAGGTTTCCGCCCCGCCGACCGCCACGCTGTTGGACACAAGAAGAAGGCAATCAGAGATCCCTGTGTGAGGCTCCGTGCCGATGCCGCGGTCCGCGATGTGTACAAAGTTGCGGGCTGAAGCTGCATCCCGGCGTGGGTTCCATAGGGACAGAACCGCGAGGATGACCAGTCTCCTACTGAGCGCCGCCTCCGGGCTGGAGTTCATGGCGGCTGCCGTCACCAGAACGCCGTCCATAAGGTTGGTGACCTGAGGATGGACAGCAGCCCATAATGCCTCCCAAGAGCGGCGCTGTCACAGACAGGAGTCACCGCTCCAAGGCGGGAAGCCGCCTGTCATACGTCCACAGCATCACCGACCACTCCAGGACCTGCCCCTGCCCCCACCATGCCCTGCATGCACGCCCCCTGCCCAGGACGATGAAAGCCCCGAACGGCAGAACGATGGTCAAGCCGGAGGGAGAGGAGCCGAGATCCCGACATCCCGCTATGATGGCGTGGGTCCCATCCGGGACGACGCTACCCTTCCTCCTGGCCCATCATGCATCCACGCCCGAAGCCGCGCCTGCAGGGACGGCACGGCATCTGGCAAGGTCAGGAACCGCTCGGGTGGAATGAGAAGCCATCCCTGCCCCTCGTCTCGCATAACAATCGTGCGCGCGGCCTCGGCCGGCATCCGCAGCACATAGAACCAGCTGGTGCGACTGGGATCGACCATGGCGGGGAAGCGGCTGTCCCACAGCCACTCTGCCCCGGTCAAATCAAGCCCGACTTCCTCGCGCGCTTCGCGGATCAGGGTTTCGCGGGGGGTCTCGGCGCCTTCGCGTCCGCCGCCGACGAAATCCCAGCACCCCGGAAACGGGATGGTCGGAATATTGTCCCGCAGCGTGGTTAAAAGGCGGCTACCCAGGAACAGCGCCCCTTTCGCGCCCACATAGTCCTGCATCACCGGCCCCTTCGCGTTATCCTGGGGCCATGCCTGCCTTATGCCGTGATTGCCTGCACCGATTCGATAGCGGGGACCGTCGCTGTCCCGCCTGCCGGTCGCCCCGCGTCACGACCCATCCCGAGCTGTTCGACCTGTCCATCGCCCATATGGACTGCGATGCCTTCTTTGCGGCCGTCGAGAAGCGCGACAACCCAGACCTCCGCGACGTCCCCGTGATCGTCGGCGGCGGCAAGCGCGGCGTCGTCTCGACGGCCTGCTACCTGGCGCGCATCCGGGGCGTCCGCTCGGCCATGCCGATGTTCGAGGCGCTGCGGCTCTGCCCGGAGGCGGTCGTCGTGAAGCCCCGCTTTGCGGCCTATGTCGAAGCCTCCCGCGCCATCCGCGCCATGATGGAGGAGTTGACCGACCGGATCGAGCCGCTGAGCCTCGACGAGGCCTTTCTGGACCTGTCGGGAACCGAGCGTCTTCACGGCGCGGCGCCCGCCACCATGCTGGCCCGGCTCACCCGGCGGATGCAGGCGGAGTTGGGGCTCACTGGCTCCATCGGTCTGTCGCACAACAAGTTCCTGGCCAAGGTCGCCTCGGACCTCGACAAGCCGCGTGGCTTTTCCGTCATCGGTCGGGCCGAAACCCAGGGATTCCTGGAGCCGCAGCCCGTCCGCCTGATCTGGGGCATCGGCCCCGCTGGCCAAGAGGCGCTGGGTCGGGCCGGAATTCGCACGATCGGGGACCTGCTTCGGTGGGACCGTCGCGACCTTCATGCTCGTTTCGGCCATATGGGCGAGCGGCTCTGGCATCTTGCGCGGGGTCAGGACGTGCGGGCGGTCAACTCGGATCGCGACACCAAGAGCATCTCGAACGAGACGACCTTTCACCAGGACACGGCGGATCGCGACCTTCTTGACGGCCATGTCTGGCGGCTGGCCGAGAAGGTGTCGTCCCGCGCCAAGGCCCAGGAGCTTGCGGGGCGGGTGGTGGTGCTCAAGCTCAAGCGCTCCGACCACCATCTCCTGACCCGCCGCGTCGCCCTGCGGGAGCCGACCCAGATCGCGGACGCCATCTACCGCGCGGCACGGGGCCTGCTGGACCAGGTGAGCGAGCTCGGCCCCTTCCGCCTGCTGGGTGTGGGCCTCGCGGAGATCACCGGGGGCGACCTCGCAGACCGCGAGGGGGACATGCTCGACCCTGACGCCGCGCGGCGTGCCCGGGCCGAGCGGGCGGCCGATGCGATCCGCGCGAAGTTTGGGGATGGAGCGATCCTCAAGGGCCGTGCGTTACGATAAGAAGGGCCCCGTCCCGCGGGCTCCGACCCGTGTTGGGGAACAAAGGACGGCCATGCCTCGCATCTCGCGCAACCTTTCCTTGTGCAATCGGCCTCTAGACAGGATGGTCGAGCCATGAGCGCCGCTGACCCGTCCATTCATCTCCGCATCCCCTTGGGCGAAGGCGTCCGCTTCGGCCCCGGAAAGGCGGACCTTCTCACCCGCATCCGCGAGACCGGCTCGGTCGCTGCCGCAGCCGCTGGCTTGGGCATGAGCTACCGCCGCGCGTGGTCCCTCGTGGCGGAGGCGAACAAGGCCTTCCGCGCGCCGCTCGTGGAACTCGCGCGGGGCGGAGAGGGCGGAGGCGGCGCTCGGCTGACCAAGGAGGGCGAGGCCGTGCTGGCCTCGTACCGCGCCTTGGAGGCCCTCGTCCTGACCGAAGGCGCGGCCTACATCGCCGCGATCCGCGACCGGGCCGACATGTCCGGCCGGAGATAACGCTTGCCTTGGGACACAGGCGACAGCGATATATCCGACCGGACATATCGCCCCAAGGAGTGCCATGCTGCGCGCCGTACTTGCCGCCCTGCTGATCGCGACGCCGGCCATGGCCGATCAGGTGACGGTTTTCGCCGCCGCGAGCCTCAAGACCGCCCTGGACGACATCGCCGCCAGTTGGGAGGTCCGGACAGGCCATGACGTGGTCCTGTCCTATGCGGGGACGCCGCAGCTTGCCCAGCAGATTGCGCAAGGCGCACCTGCGGACCTGTTCCTGTCGGCGTCGACCGACTGGATGGACGAACTTCAATCCAAGGACCTGATCGTGGAGGGCAGCCGACACGACCTCTTGGGCAACAGCTTGGTCCTCGTGGCTCACGGGACGGCCCAACCGGTCACCATCGGTCCTGGTCTGGACCTCCTGGCCCTTCTGGACGGCGGCCGGCTCGCCATGGGCTTCGTGGACTCGGTGCCTGCCGGGATCTACGGGCGGGAGGCCCTGACAAGCCTCGGTCTTTGGGAGCAGATCGAGCCCCAGGTCGCGCAGACCGAAAACGTCCGGGCCGCGCTGGCGCTTGTGTCCTCCGGCGAGGCGCCGCTTGGCGTGGTCTACGGATCGGACGCCGTGGCCGCGCTCGCGGCAGGCGAGGCGTTGTCCGTCTTGGGCACCTTTCCAGAGGACAGCCATTCGGCCATCGTCTATCCCGTGGCGCTGGTTGCTGGCCGCGAACATCCTGCCGCGTCGGACTTCCTCGATTGGCTGACCTCCGCTGAAGCCGCCACGGTGTTCGAAGGCCAAGGCTTCCGGGTACTCGACTGACGCCTTGGCTGGACCCGGAGGAGTGGACGGCGCTCCTGCTGTCACTGCGGGTGTCGCTGGTTGCCACCTTGGCAAGCCTGCCGCTCGCCCTTCTGTCCGCTCAGGCGCTGGCGCGCTGGCGCTTTCCCGGGCGCGGGCTCCTCAATGTCCTGATCCACATGCCCCTGGTGATGCCGCCCGTGGTGACCGGCTATCTCCTCCTCGTCACCTTCGGCACCCGAGGTCCGATAGGCATGCTCCTTCAGGATTGCTGCGGCATCGTCTTCGCGTTCCGCTGGACCGGCGCCGCGCTGGCGGCCGGGGTCATGGCCTTTCCGCTGATGGTGCGGCCCATCTGGCTGTCCATTGAGGCCGTTGCCATTCACCTCGAGGAGTCCGCCGCAGACCTGGGGGCCCGGCCGCTTTGGGTGTTCCTGACAGTTACCCTGCCGCTGGCCTTGCCGGGCCTTGTCGCGGGCGCGGTGCTGGGCTTTGCCCGCGCCATGGGAGAGTTCGGGGCCACGATCACCTTTGTCTCCAGCATCCCCGGCGAGACGCAAACGCTGCCCTCGGCCATCCATGCCTTTCTCCAGGTTCCGGGCGGGGAGCGCGCGGCCATTCGGTTGGTGCTCGTGTCCATCGCAGTGTCGGGCGCTGCGATCGTGCTGTCGGAGGTCCTGGGTCGCGCCGTGGCGGGACGGGTAACCGGACGCTAGACCCAGGCCCGGAGCCGTCCAGCCAGTTCCCCCAGGGAGGCCACAACCCCATCCCCGGGCGTTCCCCCCCGCCAGGGATCCGCAAGCGTCGTGACCCAGTCCTCGGCCGGCTCGACGGCACGGCCACCCCCCCGGCGCTCCCAACGGAGCCCACGCAGCACCGCCTGCGCATCCGACGGCAACCGGTCCGGCGCGTCCTGCCTGGCCAGGGCTCCCCAGAGCCGGGTCCAGCATCGCCCGACCGCCCATGGGTTGTAGCCGCCTCCGCCCAGCAGCATCAGCCGTGACGCGAGGGGTCTGAGTCCGTTCAGTACCCCCAAATGCGCGTTGTTCGACAGCGCCATTCGGGACTGCGGATCCTCCAGAACTCCGTCCGAGCCCGCTTGCAGCACGATCGCGTCAGGCCGGAACGCCGCTACGGCGGGCAGGATCAGTCTGTCACGCACCAGCGCCATGTCGTCGTCGTGGAAGCCGCGCGGAACCGGCAAGTTGAAGACATTGCCCAGCCCCCTATCCGTGATCGCTCCGGTCCGAGGCCATCGGTCCGCCTCATGGACCGAGACGAGGAGGGTATCGGAGTCGTCGCGAAAGCCATGCTCCACGCCGTCGCAATGATGCGCGTCGATGTCCACATAGGCCACCCGCCGCGCGCCCTGGGCCCTGAGGGCCAGGATCGCAAAGGCCGGGTCGTTCAGATAGCAGAACCCGTTGGCCCGGTCCGGAAAGGCGTGATGCGTGCCGCCGCCGGGGACGTGGACCACGCCCCCGGCGGCCAGAATCTGGGCGGCCAGCATGACCCCTCCGACACCGGTTGCAGGACGCCTGTACATTTCGGGGAAGACGGGGTTGGAGGTGGTGCCCAGCCCGTGACGGGCGCGCGTTGCGTCGTCCACGACCTGCTGGGCCTCGGCCCGTTCCAGCGCCGCCACATAGCCGGGGGTGTGCCAGGCTGTCAGGGCAGCCGGCTTAGCGCGCGGGCTGGATCTGAACCGCTCGGGGGGCAGCCAGCCCAAGGCCCGCGCCAGATCCATGACCGTCGAGACGCGCGGGATGCGCAAGGGATGCCAGGGGCCATAGCTCGACCCCCTATAGATCTCGGAGCCGATGAGGAGCGGCGTCAGGACCGTAGCGCCGCCTCGACGGCTTGGGTGATGGCAGGCCCGGTCGGCGCCTCACCCGAACCCCATGAGCCCAGAACCTTGCCGTCCGCACCGATCAGGACCTTGTTGAAGTTCCACTGCGGTTCAAAACCTTGCGTGTCGCGCAGCCAGGCGAAGAAGGGATGTGCACCCTCGCCCCGGACCGGGGTGATCCCTGTCATCGGCAGGTCGAGGTCATAGTTCAATTCGCAAAAATCCTTGACCTCGGCATCGGACGCCAGCTCCTGCCTGAAATCGTCCGACGGCACCGCGACAACCACGAGCCCCCGGTCCCTGTAGCTGTCGTACAGCGCCTGCAGGTCCGCATACTGGGGAGTATAGCCGCACAGGGAGGCGGTGTTCGCGATAAGGACAGGGTGACCGACCCAATCCCCAAAGCCGATCTGTCCGCCATCGATCGAGTTGAACCGGAACTGCTGCAACTGCGCCTCCTCCGGGGTGGCGGCCTCGATCGCTGCCGAGGGCAGGATGGCCACGAAAGCGAGAGCCAGGGTCATTGCGAGGTACTGCATAGGCGACTCCCCTTCATCCCAGCGGACGATAGCGCCCCCCGCACGCAGGTCCATCACACGATTGCGAGACGCATCGGGCGGCGATGCAACGCCTGTCGATCAGGCTTCCATCGCGACGTCCCAGACGGTTGCGGTCGGCGAACCCGTGCTTATCTTGGCAAAGTCAGCTGAGGAAAACGGGGCCATGGTCCGCTACAGCCTTTCATGCGCGGACGGCCACAGCTTCGAAAGCTGGTTCGGGTCCGCGTCCGCCTTCGACGACCTTGCCAAGCGCGGGCTCCTGTCCTGCGCCGAATGCGGCTCGTCCAAGGTGGAGAAGGCGCTGATGGCGCCTGCCGTGTCCACCGCGCCCAAGGACCTGACCAAGCCTAGCGACCCTCGGGAGGCCATGCTTGCCGCCATGCGTCGTCAGGTCGAGGAAAACTCGGACTATGTGGGCCTGAGCTTCGCCGCCGAGGCGCGGGCGATGCACGAAGGCACCAAGCCCGAGCGGTCGATCTGGGGCGAGGCCAAGCCAGAAGAGGCCAAGGCGTTGATCGAGGAGGGCATCCGGGTGGCCCCCCTCCCCTTCATTCCCAAGCGCAGCGCCAACTAGGGTGCCGGAGAGATCAGCTTTGTCCCGGGCTTCGAGACCGGGACGAAGCGGTGGCTCGGGAGCCCGGATGGGTTGATCCCCTCTCTCCCCGACAAAGACCGAAGCCGGGCGGCCTGCGCGACCCGCATTGCCCCTGCGGCGCGGCGCGATTATGAGGGCGCCCGGAACTCTGGGGACCCGTATGTCCATCCTTGTCATGAAGTTTGGCGGCACATCGGTCGCCAATGTGGATCGCATTGCGCGCGCGGCCAAGCGCGCCGCTGTCGAGGTGGCCAAGGGCCACGACGTCATCGTCATCGTATCCGCGATGGCCGGCGAGACGAACAAGCTCGTGGGCTGGGTTCAGGACACTTCGCCCCTCTACGACGCGCGCGAGTACGATGCCGTCACCTCCTCGGGCGAGAACGTGACGGCGGGCCTCATGGCGCTGCGGCTGCAGGAGATGGATATCCCCGCCCGCTCCTGGCAGGGCTGGCAGGTGCCGCTCCTGACCACCTCGGCCCATGGCTCCGCCCGGATCGAGGCGATTCCGACCGAGAACATCCTGCGCAAGTTCGACGAAGGCATGAAGGTCGCTGTGGTCGCGGGCTTCCAGGGCATCAGCCCGGAAGGGCGGATCACCACCCTGGGCCGCGGCGGATCGGACACCACCGCCGTGGCCTTTGCCGCCGCCTTCGATGCCGTGCGCTGCGACATCTACACGGACGTGGACGGGGTCTACACCACCGACCCCCGCATCTGTGCCAAGGCCCGCAAGCTCGACCGCATCGCCTTCGAGGAAATGCTGGAGTTGGCCTCGCTTGGCGCCAAGGTGCTCCAGACCCGCTCGGTTGAGTTGGCGATGCGCTACAAGGTGAAGCTGCGGGTGCTATCCAGCTTCGAGGAACAGACCGACGAGGCGGGAACCCTCGTCTGCGACGAGGAGGACATCATGGAGTCGAACGCGGTCGCCGGCGTGGCCTATAGCCGGGACGAGGCCAAGCTCACGCTAATGGCGGTGGCCGATCGTCCGGGTATCGCCGCCGCGATCTTCGGGCCCCTGGCCGAGGCCGGGGTGAACGTGGACATGATCGTTCAGAACATCTCTGAAGGTGGCCGCACCGACATGACCTTCTCCTGCCCCAACGACCAGGTCCTGCGGGCGCAGCATGCGATGGACGAGGCCAAGGCCCGTGGCGACATCGGCTTCGACGACCTCGTGGTGGACCAGGGCGTGGCCAAGGTTTCGGTGGTAGGCATCGGGATGCGCTCGCATGCGGGCGTCGCCGCGCAGATGTTCAAGGCGCTCGCCGCCGAGAACGTCAACATCAAGGTCATCACAACCTCCGAGATAAAAATTTCCGTGCTGATCGACCGGAAATACATGGAACTGGCCGTGCAGGCGCTCCATGATGCATTCGGCTTGGAAAAGGCCGCCTGATAGGCACACGCGACGGGGATTTCCCCGAGAGGACAAGGTATGCCCGACCGGACCGAGAGCGAGAGCCGCAAGCTCTTGGGACGCCTGAGCGCGGTCATGGCCGCCACGAGCGTCGGCCAGACCCGCCTTGACCGGATCGTGCGGCTCATCGCCGACTCGATGGGCTGCGAGGTTTGCTCGATCTATCTTTTCCGGGATGCGGAAACCTTGGAGCTCTGCGCCACAGTCGGCTTGCAGCCCGAGGCCGTGCACCAGACCCGGATGCGGCTGGGCGAAGGGCTCGTGGGACGGACCGCCCGCGACCGCACGGTGATCAACACGGCCAACGCCCCGGCCGAGCGCGGCTTCCGATACATGCCCGAAACGGGGGAAGAGCGCTTCTCCTCGTTCTGCGGGGTTCCCATCCAGCGCCTGGGCGAGGCCTTGGGCGTGCTCGTCGTGCAGTCCCGGTCGGCCCGCATCTACACGCCCGACGAGGTCTATGCCCTTGAGGTCGTGGCCATGGTGCTGGCCGAGATGACCGAACTGGGGGCCTTCAACGGCGCCGAGGGCGGCTTGTCGCCCCGTCACCAGCGTCCGATCACGTTCCGGGGGATGTCGGGCCAGGAAGGGGCCGTGGCTGGCCGGGTCTTCCTCCACGAGCCGCGCGTGGTGGTCACCAACCCCATCTCGGACGATCCGGACCGGGAATCGGCACGGCTGGCCGCGGCCATCGAAGCCTTGCGCGCTCAGGTGGACGAGTTGCTGGCCGGCACCGCTCCCGTGGACGGCGAAGAGGTTGCGGTTCTTGAAGCCTATCGGATGTTCGCGAACTCCCGCTCCTGGCTGCGGCGGATGGAGGACGACATCCGCTCGGGGCTGACGGCCGAGGCTGCCGTGGAGAAGGAGCAGTCCCATGCCCGGGCCCGCATGGGCCAGGCCAGCGACGCCTATCTGCGCGAGCGGCTCCATGACCTCGACGACCTGTCGAACCGCCTGCTTCGGATCCTGACGGGCCAAGGCAGCGACACCGGTGTCGCCATGCCGAGCGATCCTGTGCTCGTGGCACGGAACATCGGGCCGGGCGAGCTCCTGGAGTACGGCAAAGGTACGCTCAAGGGTATCGTGCTGGAGGAAGGCTCGGTCGGCTCCCATGCGGCCATCGTGGCGCGCGCCTGGGCCATCCCGCTGGTGATCCGGGCCGAGGGAGTCCTGACCGAAGCCCTGAACGGCGACCTCATGCTGGTGGACGGCGAACAGGGGGTCGCGCACTTGCGGCCCGACGACACTGTGCGCAAGGCCTTTGAGGACAAGATCGCCATGCTGGCCCGCGCGCAGGAGCGCTATGCAGGCCTTCGCGACCTGCCCGCCCAAGCGCTCTGCGGCACGGTGATCTCGCTCCACATGAACGCGGGTCTGATGGCGGACCTGCCCTCGCTTCCCAGTTCGGGCGCCGAGGGGGTGGGCCTGTTCCGGACCGAGTTGCAGTTCCTCGTCCGCAACCAGATGCCCAAGCGGGCCGAGTTGTCGGCGCTCTATGCGCGGGTCGTGGACGCGGCCAAGGGCAAGCGCGTGGCCTTTCGCACCTTGGACATCGGATCCGACAAGGTGCTGAGCTACATGAAGCCCCAGGACGAGCCCAACCCCGCCATGGGCTGGCGCGCGATCCGGCTGGGGCTGGACAAGCCCGGCGTGCTGCGGATGCAGATCCAGGCGCTGATCCGCGCGGCCTCGGGACGGCACCTGACTGTCATGTTTCCCTTCATCGCCAACCCCGGCGAGTTCCGCCTCGCGCGGGCCGAGTTCAACAAGGCCATGGAGCGCGAGCGCATCTTGGGCCACCCCCTCCCCTCCGAGGTGGAGGTGGGCGCGATGCTGGAAACGCCGAGCCTCGCCTTTGCCTCCTACGCCTTCTTCCGCGAGGTGGACTTCCTGTCGGTAGGCGGCAACGACCTCAAGCAGTTCTTTTTCGCCGCCGACCGGGAGAACGAAAAGGTTCGGCGGCGCTACGACATGCTGGAGTCATCTTTCCTGGAACTTCTGTCCGGCATCGTCGGCCGCTGTGCCTCGGCCGGGACGCCGCTCAGCTTCTGCGGGGAGGACGCGGGACGGCCTGTGGAGGCCGTGGCCCTGGCGGCCATGGGCTTCCGTACGCTGTCGATGCGGCCAGCCTCCATCGGCCCGGTCAAAAGCCTGATCCGTCGGGTCAACCTGCAGGAGGCGCGCAAGGTGATCGACGACGCCCGCATCCGCGGCGACGAGTCGGTGCGCCCCGCGCTGACCGACTGGCTGGCGCGACAGCCCTGAGGCCCTGCCTCAGGCCTGCTTCACCGGGATCTCGCCCTCGGCCAGCACCTTGTGGAAATGGTCCAGCACCGGCCCTTCCCCATGGAGCCGCGCCAGGCGGCGAAGGCCGAAATGCACATGGGCCATCTCGACATAATAGTCGATAAAGGCCCAGTTGGTGCCCGCTCCCGCCGCCGCCCCGAGGATCGGTACGGCCTGGGAGGCGAGCTTTTGGCCAATCACCGCCCCAAAGCGGGGAGCCACCCGCGCCACCAACCGGTTGATCGCCGTTCCCGAAAGGGACAGACGCGCGCCGAGGAAGGACGTGTCAACCGCGTCGTCCGACTTGCTGGCCGCCCCTCCGGCACCGAACACGCGCAGGCATTCGACCCGGGTTTCCTCTGACAGGGGATCCTCGCCATGCAGCTCGGCCACGCCCTGCACGGCCCGGAAGATGATGGTGGTGGCAAGCGGCAGTTCCGCGAGCGCGGTGGCGAGCCCGCCCGCCCCGCCCATCGCGCCGGAGAAGGCAGCCAAGGCCTTGTGCGCCCGATCGCCCGTGACCCACGAGGCCCAAGCGACCAGTCGCCCCTCGCCCGTTCGGGTTCTAGCCGCTGCGTCGTAGCTTCGCAGCAACGCCGCCTGTGCGGCCTTGTCGATCTGGCTCCGGACCGGCTTGGGCAGGACCTTCAACCCATCCTCGACCGAGCCACCGATCAGGTTGACTGCCTTCATCAGGATGCCACCCGCCCCCTTCTGGCGGCGGGCAAGGACGGCAATCTCCTGCTTCTCGGCTTGGCCGAGCGGCAGGGGCGGGTTGTCGGGGTTCACTTCCCTGAGGTGCGGCTTGCTCATGCCAGTGAGAATGGGGCATCGCCCACACCGTTTCAATGCGGCCCTGCCGATCCCTTGTGTCGGCCCGAGAGTTCAGCGTCGTTTCAAGCACCTGAATACGCCGCATCCTTGCGATACCCCAGAGGCTCAGGCCAGGGCGCGGATGACCGGGCCGGTCACATCCTCCCAGGAGCCATCCCGCAGCTCGACCCCTAGGATGCGATCCGGGTTCGTGGGGGGCGGCATTTCGACCCCATGGAGCCTGCAAAAGCCGAAGCGCTGATAGTAGGGCAGATCCCCCACGAGCATGACCCGGCTCCACCCGCCCTCGCGGGCAAGGTCCAGGACACGAAGGATCAGCGCGGCACCCAACCCCTCGCCCTGATGGGTGGGGTGCACCGCCACGGGCCCCAGCAGCAGCGCCCATCTGCGCCCCCCGGGGCTGTCGATCCGCACGGGCCAATTCCGGATCGCCCCGGCGAGTGAGCCGTCCGCGTCGCGCGCCACGAGGCACAGCGCTGCCACGGGCGCCACGCCGTCGCGGAGGCGATAGGAGGACAGCGCCTCACGCCCAGGCGCAAAGCACAGGTCCAGAAGCGCCTCGACTTCCCACCAGTCATCGGCCGTCTCCTCGGCGAGCCGGATCATGTGCTTTCCTCGACTCCCCTGGGCCTGCAGGCGCGCCGCCCCTATCATGGCAGGAGCCCCAGTCAATGCAGGGAACGCATCGGATGTTCTATCGCCCCGCCGACGGCCACGGCCTGCGCCACAATCCCTTTCATGCCGTCGTGTCGCCTCGTCCAATCGCCTGGATCTCCACCAGGGGACTCGACGGCGTGGACAATCTGGCGCCCTATTCCTTCTTCAACGCCATGGCGTCCGAGCCGCCGCAGGTCGTCTTCGGCTCGTCCGAAACCAAGCCCGACCGCGACGGCACCAAGGATTCGCTGGGCAACATCCGCGACACCGGCGTCTTCTGCATCAACATCGTGGAGTTCGCCGCCCGCGAGGCCATGAATGCAAGCTCGGCTCCCCACCCGCGCGAGGTGGACGAGTTCGGGGCTGCCGGTATTGCCAAGGCGTCCTGCGAGACGATTCCCTGCGTCCGGGTGGCCGGAGCGCCTGCCGCCCTGGAATGCCGGCTGACCCGCATCGTGCGGCTGGCGGGGGACGCCAACTATGCCGTTTTCGGCGTGGTGACGGGCGTGCACCTGCGGGACGATTGCCTGGTGGACGGCCGCCTCGACGTGACCCGCTACCATCCCTTGTCGCGCCTGGGCTACCGGGACTACGCCGTCGTGCAGGAGGTGTTCCAGATGGCCCGTCCTCGCGCGATCCCGACGCGCTGAACCTGCCGTCCGGCAAGTGGTTGCGCGGGACTGCCTCTGGAGGCAGGGTTCGGACGGGCGACGGGCGGGAACGGCATGACGGTGCATCTGGGACTGATCGGCGGCTCTGGCCTTTACGGGCTGGTCCTCGACGATGCCGAGTGGCGTCCCATCGAGACGCCCTGGGGTGCTCCGTCGGATGCGATCCTCACGGGCCGGCTGGGCGGCATGCCGGTCAGCTTCCTGCCGCGTCACGGCCGCAGCCATGTCCATGCGCCCGGCGAGTTGCCTGCGCGAGCCAACATCGCCGCGCTTAGGATGCTTGGCGTAACGGACGTCGTTTCGATCTCGGCCGTGGGCTCCTTCCGTGAGAAGATGGCACCGGGCGACATCGTTGTGGTGGACCAGTTCGTGGACCGGACGGTGGGCCGGCCGGCCTCGTTCTTCGGGACCGGCTGCGTGGCGCACGTCAGCCTCGCCCAGCCCACCTGCCCGCGCCTGTCGCGGCTTGCGGCCGATGCGGCCGAGGCCGCGGGCGCGACGGTCCATCGGGGGGGAACCTATCTCTGCATGGAAGGACCGCAGTTCTCCTCGCGGGCCGAGTCGCGGTTGTGGCGCGAAGTCTGGGGCTGCGACGTGATCGGCATGACGGCCCTGCCCGAAGCGCGCCTCGCTCGTGAGGCGGAGCTTTGCTACGCCACGGTCGCCATGGTGACGGACTACGACTCCTGGCACGAGGGACACGGCGCAGTGGATGTCGCCGCCGTGCTGGCGGTGCTGGCCGCCAATGTGGCATTGGCCCGGGATCTGGCCACGCTTCTTCCGGAGCGCCTGGCCGAAAGGGGTATGCCTTGTCGGGACGGCTGCGATCGCGCGCTTGACCATGCGCTGATCACCGCTGCCGATCGTCGCGACCCGGCGCTGCTGGAGCGCCTCCGCACCATCGCGGGTCGCGTGCTTTGAAGCTTGGCGCCCTCTTGCTGGCAGGGCTCCTGGGCTTCGGGGCAGCCGCGGCTGCCGAGGACGACTTCCTCGTGACCTCGGGCAAGCTGTCCTCCGAGGATTTCTACCGGCTGGTGTCCTGTCGGGCGCTGCCGGGCGGGCCATGCACCGTCGACCCGGTGCGCTGGTCCCCTTCGCGGGCGCAGGACCTGGCCGTGGGCTTCGCGCCGGTGCCGTCGACCTATCCGCCCCAGATGATCCGGCGCATGAGCGGTGCCGTGGATCACGCCATAGCCGAGATCAACGCCGCAGGCGCCGCGCTGCAGTTGCGCCGGGCCCGCAAAGGTGAACCTCCCGACATCACTTTTCACCTCGCCCCCGTCCGCGAGGGCGACTCCATCGAAGGGACCGGACTTGCCGGCGTGGACGGGCAGGTCATCGGGGCGGCCCTCGTAACCATCTGGTGGGACGAAGGCGAGGATCTGGCCGAGGCCGTCATCGTGATGGCC
Source organism: Rubellimicrobium rubrum (assembly GCF_006152115.1). Lineage (GTDB taxonomy): Bacteria > Pseudomonadota > Alphaproteobacteria > Rhodobacterales > Rhodobacteraceae > Rubellimicrobium > Rubellimicrobium rubrum. Next base: position 20,814 of record NZ_VDFU01000021.1, read on the forward strand.
GCGAACCTGCCATTGTCGGATGTCGGGCCCGTCGTGCTTGAGGAACTGACCCAGGCCATGGGCCTGATGACCGACATCCGCAACCCGGCCTATGACGGCATCTCCGTCTTTTCGGAGGATTCGAACTCCGTCACCCGGCTGGGCCCGCAGGACCGCGAGGCCCTGCGCCGTCACTATCCGCCACAGGACCCCTGATGCGCGGCCCTTGTCCCTTTCAACCCTCTGGAGAAGCCATGTCCGTCAAGGACTACATCCGCACGATCCCAGATTTCCCGGCGCCGGGGATCATGTTCCGCGACGTGACGACCCTGTTCGGTGACCCGCGCGGGTTCAGGATGGCCGTGGACCAACTTCTTCTGCCCTGGGCGGGCGTGCGGATCAACAAGGTCGCGGGTCTTGAGGCGCGCGGCTTCATCTTGGGCGGTGCGGTCGCGCACCAGCTTTCGGCGGGCTTCGTGCCGATGCGCAAGAAGGGCAAGCTGCCCGGCCGGACCATCGAGCAGGCGTACAAGCTCGAGTACGGGACCGCCGTGCTGGAAGTTCACGACGATGCCATCCGTCCCGGCGAAAAGGTTCTCCTCGTAGACGATCTCCTCGCGACCGGCGGCACCGCCGAGGCGGGGCTGAGCCTCATCGGTCAGCTAGGCGGCGATGCGGTCGGCTGCGCCTTTGTCGTCGACCTGCCGGATCTTGGTGGGCGGCAGCTCTTGGAGACGACCGGCCACCGCGTCCATGCACTCTGTTCGTTTGCGGGGCACTGACCGCAGAGGGTCAGCCTTGGAATCGCAGAACGGCACCGGGGTTCAGGATGCCGTTCGGGTCCAACGCCGCCTTGACCGCACGCATCATCGACAGCTTCACGGGGTCACCGTAACGTTCGAGGTCCGCGACCTTGAGCCGCCCCACCCCGTGCTCGGCCGCGACCGAACCGCCACGCGCATGAACGAGGTCATGCACGATCTCCTTGACCCGGCTCCTCAGCGCGTCGTGCTCGGACCGTGGCACGCCTTTGTGCGCGAAGACGTTGAAGTGCAGATTGCCATCACCCAGATGGCCGAAGCAGTTGACGCGGAACGGTCCCAAGGCCGCCAACGCGGCCTCGGCTTGGGGGATGAAGGGCGCGATCTCGGACAAAGGCAGCGAGATGTCATGCGAGGAGACCGAACCGATACGCCGGTTCGCCTCTGGTATCCGCTCGCGCAGTTCCCATAGCGCCGCGCCCTGCGCCTCGGATGCGGCCAGGACGCCATCGGTGACAAGGCCCCGCTCGCTCCCTTCGAGAAAGATCCGCTCTAGGGCGCCCTGCGGCTCAAGACCTTCGGGTAACCCCAACTCGATCAGGACCGACCAGTCCGGGACCGGTCGGAGCGGCGATACCCCCAGCCCCGTCTCCTCCAGAAAGTCGAATCCCATCCGGCCCATCAGTTCGAAGCCCTGCACGGCGTCCCCGTAACGCCCCTGCGCGAGCCCCAGGAGATCCAGCGCCGCGGCTGGCGACGGCACCGCAAGGAGGGCCACGCCGATGGCGGCCGGAGGCTGAACCAGCCGCAGCGCCGCCGCCGTGATGATCCCGAGCGTGCCTTCCGACCCGATCAAGAGGTCGCGCAGGTCGTAGCCCGCGTTGTCCTTGCGCAGCCGAGACAGCCCGTGCCAGACCTCTCCCTGTGCAGTGACCGCCTCAACGCCAAGGCACAGCGCGCGCGCGTTGCCGTAGCGCAGCACCTGGGTTCCCCCCGCATTGGTCGCGAGCAGCCCGCCGATCCGGGCCGAGCCTTCGGAGGCCAGCGACAAGGGGAACAGGCGCCCTTCCCTTTGCGCCCGCCCCTGTACATCGGCCAGGATGACCCCGGCCTCGGCGACCAGCACGTTCTCGGCCGGAAGAACGGCCCTTATCCGGTCCATCCGCGCGAGGCTCAGGATCACCGGCGCGACCCCTTCGGACATGAGTTGGCCTCCGACAAGGCCTGTGCCGCCGGAATGAGGGACCACCGGCACCCGCGCCTCGTGGCAGGCGCGAAGGATGGCAGCGACCTCCTCGGTGGAACCAGGGGCCAGCAGCAGCCCTGTCCCGCGGAACCGGCCGCGCGGCTCGGTCAGGTGATGTTCCTCGGCCTCGCGGAAGGTGGCGGCAGGCAGATGAGCGCGGAGCGCATCGAAGAAGGCGGGGGTCACGGGCGCAAGGGTCATGCGCCCAAGTTGCACCCCGCCGCCCGGCCGACAAGTCAGTTGTCCGACAGCAGCCTGGGTTCAAGCACGATGACGGTCGGCTGATCCGGCAAGTCGGCCAGGGTCAGGACGAGGTCGCTCGTCTCCCGCCGGTCCACGACATATCCGGCTTCGTTTTCCATGTCGGCCAGAAAGGAATCCAACGTGCCGCGCCCAAACCAGTGCATCGGAATGACGATGCGGGACCGAAATCTTTCCAGGGACCGCACCAGCGTCGGGTGGTCGAGCGTGAGGCCCCCATCCACCGGCACCATCACCACGTCGAGCCGCCCCAGAAAGGCATAGTCCTCTGGCGTGGGCTCATGGTGCAGGTGGCCCAGATGGCCGATGCACAGGCCGCCGGCCTCGAAGACGAAGATGGAGTTGCCGTCGGGCTCCACGCCGCCGAAGCGGCCCCGGATGTCGGTGGGCACGTTCCGGATCAGCATCTCGCCTAGATCGAGGTTGTGCCGCGCGGCCTGCCCACCTTCGGCCCAACCGCGCAGGACATGGGGAATGGCGGGATCGGGCGCCTCGGTCCAATGGGTGCCGTGCGCATGGTTCATCGTCACCACGTCCGGCAGAAAATCCACGTTACCCAGAAAACCCGTGAAATCCGTCGCCACCGAAACCGACAGGGTCTGGATCAGGAACATGGCATGATCGACATAGCTGATCCGCACGCTGTCAACCGGAACCGGTTCGCGGAAGCTCGCAGACACCAGCCGCTCGGGCCCTTGGGCCAGGGCGATGCAGTGGCTGGGAATCCGCTCCTGCGCGAAAGCAGGCAGTGCTGTCAGCAGGGTCAGGGCAAGGGATGCTATACGCATGGCTGGAAGGCTAGCGAGCCATGCGGCCACGTCACCCCACGAATCCGAGAGCAACGCTCAGCCGACGTCTGTGCGCCCACGCCGATCGTTGCGCAGGTTGGCGTAGAGCACATGATTCCGCCAGCGGCCGTTGATCTGGAGATAGCTCTGCGCCACCCCCTCGTACTTGTAGCCGCAGCCCTCGAGAAGCCGGCGGGAGGGGGTGTTCTCGGGCAGGCAGCCAGCCTCGATCCGGCTCAGGTCCAGCACGGTGAAGGCGTAGTTCACCAAGGACAGCACCGCCTCGCGCATGTAGCCATGCCGCGCGAAGGGCTGGCCGATCCAGTAGCCCGTGGTCCCGGACTGCGCAGGGCCACGCCGGATGTTGTCCAGCGTGATCGCGCCTAAAAGCATTCCGTCCTCGCGACGGATCAGGAACAGCGGCACCGCCGTCCCGGTCGCGATGGAGTGCCGGGCCCAGCCCACGCGGTTGGTAAAGGCCCGGCGGCTCAGGTGGTCATGCGCCCACAGGGGCTCCCAGGGTTTCAGGAAATCCTCCGAGTCGCGCCTGAGCGCGGACCAGGCACGCCAATCCCCCATCTGCGGGGGCCGAAGCACCATCCGCTCGGTTTCAAGCCGAAGCTCCCTGCGACGGAAGATCACGGATGTCCCATGCTCAGGCCGCGAGCCTGTCCCGCACGGCATCGAGAGTCGGCGCGGCTTCGGCCGGGCCATAGACCGCGAGCGCCGTGCCCGTATCGCCCGCCATTCGTGCGGAAAAGTCGCGGACATCCTGCGTAGTGACAGCCTCCACCTTGGCGATCTGCTCCTCGACCGTCGGCACGCGACCCCAGATCGACAGCATCCGCGCCAAACGTTCGGCCCGGTTGGAGGGGCTCTCTAGGCCCATCAGCATGCCAGCCTTCATCTGCGCCCGCGACCGCGCGACCTCGGCCTCGGTCATGTCGTCGGCCGCGCGCTTCAGTTCGTCCACGGTGATGCCGACCAGCTCGACGATGTCCTCGGCGCTGGTCCCGGCGTAGATCGTGCTGAGGCCCGTGTCCTCATAAGCCCCAGCCTGGGCGAAGATGGTGTAGCAAAGACCCCGGTTCTCCCGGATCTCCTGGAACAGCCGGGACGACATGCCGCCGCCCATCGCCGTGGCCCAGATCTGCGCCGTGTGGATCGCCGGGTCGCGATAGTCCGGGCCTTCGAGGGCCAGCGCGAAGTGCACCTGCTCCAGAGCTTTGATCTCGCGCCGCTCGCCACCCTGCCAGCGGGCAGGCTGGATCAGCGACGGACGATGAAGGGGGCTCAGGTGCCCAAACAGCTGCTCCGCCGCGCGGCAGATCGCGTCATGGTCCACGGCGCCCGCAGCGCATAGAATCATCTGGCCCGGCCCGTAGTGCTCGGATACGAAGCGCCGCAGATCGTCCTTGCCGAAGCTGCTTACCCGCTCGCTTTCGCCCAGGATTGTGCGCCCGAGCGGCTGGTCCGGATAGGCGACCTCCTGCAGCCAGTCGAAGACGATATCGTCCGGCGTGTCGAGCGTCTGCCCGATCTCCTGAAGGATCACGCCCCGCTCGACCTCGATCTCCTCGGGGGCGAAGACGGGGTTCAGCAGGATGTCCGCGATCACGTCGAGCGCGAGATCCACGTCGTCCTCGAGGACGCGGACATAATAGGCCGTCATCTCGCGCGAGGTGTAGGCGTTGATATAGCCGCCCACATCCTCGATGGCTTCGGCGATCTCCAGGGCGCTGCGGCGCGCGGTGCCCTTAAAGGCCATGTGTTCGAGGAAATGGGCAATGCCGTTCTGCTCGGCTCGTTCGTGCCGCCCGCCGGCCAGGACCCAGACGCCGATGGCGGCAGATTTGAGGCCCGGCATGGTTTCGGTAGCGATGCGGAAGCCGTTGGACAGGGTATGAAGTCGGACGCTCACGTGCGGATGCGCTCCCGAATGAGGTTTTTCAGGCTATCGAGGTCGTTGGGAACCCTCGTCACCCGCTCTGGACGGTCATACAGGTCGGCCATGCGCGGCGGAAGAGGGGGCCGGATCCCCGTGGCGGCCTCGACCGCCGCCGGGAACTTGGCCGGATGCGCGGTGGCGAGGGTCACCATGGGTGTCTCTCCCAGATAGGTCTCTGCCACATGAACGCCAACCGCCGTATGCGGGCAGATCAACTCACCCGTGGTCGCAAGAACGCGAGCGATGGTGGCCGAGGTTTCCTCCTCCGAGGCACGGCCGGAGGCGAACCAGTCCCGCAAGGTCTCGATGGCGCCCTGCCCTACCTTGAAGCCCCCCTCCTCGCGCAGCGACGCCATCGCCGCCGTGACCGCTTGCGCGTCGCGCCCATACGCGTCGAAGAGCGCCCGTTCGAAGTTCGAGCTCACCTGGATGTCCATGGACGGGCTGATCGAGGGAACGACACCCTCCTTGCGGTGGTCGCCCGACACCATCGTACGGTGCAGGATATCGTTCTGGTTGGTCGCGATGACCAGCCGCTCGATGGGAAGCCCCATACGGCGGGCGATCAGTCCCGCGTAGATGTCGCCAAAGTTCCCCGTGGGCACGGTGAAGCTGACTGACCTGTGCGGCGCACCAAGGCTGACGGCGGCCGTGAAGTAATAGACCACCTGCGCCAGGACCCGCGCCCAGTTGATCGAGTTCACCCCTGCAAGAGCCACGCCGTCTGCGAACGTCCGATCCGCGAACATGGCCTTGAGCGCTGCCTGGCAGTCGTCGAAATCCCCATCCATGGCCAGCGCATGAACGTTGCCCTCGCTGGGCGTGGTCATCTGCCGGCGCTGCACCTCTGAGACCCGACCATGCGGGTAGAGGATGAACACGTCGACGCCCTGAAGGCCGCGGAACGCCTCGATGGCCGCCGACCCGGTGTCGCCCGAAGTCGCGCCGACAATGGTGATGCGCCCGCCCGACCGGCCCAGAGCCGCTTGGAACAGCTGCCCGATAAGCTGCATCGCCACGTCCTTGAACGCGAGCGTGGGGCCGTGGAACAGTTCTAGCAGAAAATGATTCGGCCCAAGCTGGACCAAGGGCACGCGCGCGACGTGGCCGAAGCCACCATACGCGGCCTCGATCAGCCGCCGGAACTCGTCGGGCTCGAAGCTGTCGCTGACAAAGGGCCGCATGATGCGGAAGGCCGCTTCCTCGAACGGCAGCTCGGCGAGGGCGGCAATCTCCTCGGGGTTCAAGACGGGCACGACCTCGGGCACGTAAAGGCCACCATCCGATGCAAGGCCGGTCATCATGGCCCGCTCGAAGTCGAGGGCGGGGGCGTTCCCCCGGGTGGAGATGTAGCGCATGAAGGAACCTCAGTCGGGCAGGTCGATATGGCCGCGCAGGGTGGTGACGGCCGAGCCGGTCAGGAAGACGCGTTGCGGCGCCAGTTCGCAGTCGAGCCGGCCTGCGCGCCGGGACGCCTGCACGGCCGTCAAGCGATCACGCCCCAGGCGCCCGGCCCAGAACGGAACCAGCGTGGCATGTAGCGATCCGGTCACCTGATCTTCGGGGATGCCGCCGGACGGCCAGAAGAAGCGGGACACGCAATCCGCGTCGTGGCCGGGTGCGGTCAGGCAGAAGCCCCCGGCCAGATACTGGGCGATCAGGCCGAAGTCCGGCTCGAAGCCCCGGACGTCTTTCTCCGACTCGACTTCGATGCACAGAACTTCATCCGCCTTGAAGGCCGAGCGATACCCCGAGACCCAGAACGGGAGTTCCCTCAGCGTCACCGGCCTCGGCTCGATCCGGGGTAGGTCGAGCCTGTAGCGGCACGGCTGCTCGACCCGCACCTTCAGGGCGCCGACCCGCTGCGTCTGGAAGGAGATCTCGCCCGTCCGTCCCATCTCGGCGGCAAGCACATGGGCCGCGGCCAACGTCGCGTGCCCGCAAAACGCCACCTCTTGGACGGGGGTGAACCAGCGCAGGTCCCAGGCACCGACCCGTGGCATAACAAAGGCCGTCTCGGCCTGGTTCATTTCCTGCGCGACGGCTTGCATCAGGTGATCGGGCAAAGGCTCGTCGAGCACCATGACCGCAGCCGGATTGCCGGAGAAGGCCCGGTCGGTGAAGGCATCGACCAAGTGGAGCGGGTATCTCATGCGACACCCCGCCGAACCCGTCCTACAAGAACCAGGCTCATCACCGCCCAGACGAGCGCCAGTCCGAACCAGGTGACCGCGTATTCGTAATGGTCGTTCGGGATCCCTGCCGTATCCACAGGAATCGGGATGGTGCCCAGTTCCGCCCCCTCGATGCTGCGCGCCACGACTAGCACAGGCTCGGTTCGCAGCGCCGTTGCCATCGCAGACAGTTCGCGGGCGAACCACATGTTCCTTTGGAGGTCGGGAGGCGGCGTCCAGGAGTCGGTCTCATTGGGCCAGAGCAGGTTGCCGGTCACTTTCAACTGCTCGGCCAATCGGGGACGATCCTTGTCCGCCTCAGGGGCGAATCCGAGGTCTACCAGGATCCGCCGATCGGCCACCGTCATCACCGACACCACACGGTAGCCCGTGCCTTCACCCTGAAGGGAGGTCAGCACCGGGGCTTCTTCGCCACCCAAGGCCCCTGTGACCGTCACAGGTCGGTACTGGTCGGCCATCGGATCGAGAGCCTCGACAGCAGGGAGGTCCGTCGGCTCCGCGCCGATCCGCGCCTCGATTCGGGCCAGCAGTTCTTCCTTCTGGGCCATGCGCCGCAACTGCCACGCCCCAAGGCTGCACAGGACCGCAACCCCGACCAAGGCCATCACGACAGGAAACCAGAGCCGCTTCACGGGGATCCTCTCAATGCGAAACGCGCGGGGAACTCCCCGCGCGTAGATCGGGCCGAAGCCAAAAACAGCGAGGAATCAGGCACCCCAGATGTAGATGGAGGCAAAGAGGAACAGCCAGACCACATCGACGAAGTGCCAGTACCAGGCCGCCGCTTCGAAGCCGACATGCTTCTCGGGCGTGAAGTCACCCTTGTAGGTCCGGAACAGGCAGACGGCGAGGAACAGGGTCCCGATGATCACGTGCGCGCCGTGGAAGCCGGTCGCCATGAAGAAGTTCGCGCCATAGATATTTCCGGCAAAACCGAAAGCCGCATGGCTGTATTCGTAACCTTGGAAGAACGTGAACAGCAGGCCCAGCCCGATGGCGAGCCACAGGCCGTACTTCATGTCCTGTTTGTTGTTCTCGTGGACGAGGGCGTGGTGCGCCCAGGTCGCAGCCGCGCCCGAGCAGAGCAGGATCAGGGTGTTGATCAGCGGCAGATGCCAGGGGTCAAAGGTCTCGATGCCGGGCGGGGGCCAGACGCCATCCACGGCGGGCGATTCGGGGCCCATCGGGTACATGGCGTGCTTGAAGAACGACCAGAACCAAGCCGCGAAGAACATCACCTCGGACATGATGAAGAGGATGAAGCCGTAGCGCAGGCCGATGCGGACCACAGGGGTGTGATCGCCCACGCGGCTTTCCGCGATCACGTCGGCCCACCACCCGTACATGGTGTAAAGAACGGCCACGAGACCGATCAGGAACAACCAGGGGCCTGACCCGTGCATCCAGAGCGTCGCCCCGAACAGCATGACGAAGGCCCCGACCGATCCGACGAAAGGCCAGATGGAGGGTGGCAGGACGTGGTAATCGTGGTTCTTCGCGTGTGCCATCTCGGCGTTTCCCCTCTCGGTCGCGGCGTCAGTCTATGGACGCTTGCGGCGCGGCTGTCAAAGGCCCGCCGGAGACGTCCTGGAGGGCGGCCTGCGTATCGGGCCCGGCCTCCTCGGGCAGGTCGATCTTGTAGAAGGTGTAGCCCAAGGTGATCTCGTGGACGAACTTGCCCTCGGGATCCTCGATCATCTCCGGGTCCACGTAGAAGCTGACGGGCATCTGAACGGTCTGGCCCGGCTGAAGGATCTGCTCGGTGAAGCAGAAGCATTGGACTTTAGTGAAATAGCCACCAGCTGCATCGGGGACGACGTTGTAGGTGGCCTGCCCTGCGATGGGTTCGTTCGTCGGATTGTGAGCCTCGTAGAAGGCGAGATTCGATTCGCCTAGGCGGACGGTCATCTGACGCTCGACCGGCCTGAAGGTCCAGGGAAGGTCCTTGTCCACGGTCGCGTCGAAGCGGACCACAACGGTATCTTCGATTACCGCAATACCCTCGCCGGTCCCGGTGCTGACCGTCCCGGCAAAGCCCGTAACCCGGCAGAACCAGTCGTAGAACGGAACGGCCGCGAAGCTGAGCGATGCCATGACGACCACGAGGCCGACAGCGCCCAATGCAGTGCGAGCCTGGGGGGTCATGGCGTTCCTCCGCTGCCTTGGACCGCTTCGTCTTCGCTGACGATCTGCGGCCGTGAAACGTGGTCGAAGCTCTCGAATTCCCGGATGTCCGCCAGGGACAGCACCTTCACCACCGTGAGCCCGAAGACGATGGCGACCAGCCCCGCCAGGATCAGGCCCAGGCCCAAGTTACGGCCCCAGCGGCGCTGATGCAGCTCGTGTTCGACGCGGATGGCCATGTCAGGCTCCCAAATAAGGGCCGAGGCTCGCTTCGATGAGGAGGGCCCCGAAATGAAGGAACAGATAGATGAGCGACAGCTTGAACGCCTGCCGTTCGGCAGCAAAGCGGTCAGCGTCCGATTGGGCCCGGTCGCGACGCCACACCTGCCAGCACGCCCGCACGAACAGGACGTTCAGAACGAGGCTCGCCGCCAGGTAGATCGGGCCGGCAACTGCGGTGAGCCCCAGCCCCAGCGAAACGGGCACGAGGGCCAGTGCGTAGGCCAGGATGTGGTTGCGGGTCGTCCGGTCGCCATGCGTCTCGGTCAGCATGGGGACTTCGGCCAAGCCGTAGTCGCCCCGGACAAACAGCGCGAGAGCCCAGAAGTGCGGGGGTGTCCACATGAACACGAGCAGGACCATAAGAACAGGCGCCCATGCGAAGCTGCCGGTGGCTGCAACCCAGCCGACCAGCGGCGGCAAGGCACCGGCCAGTCCACCGATGACGATGTTCTGAGGGGTGCGGCGTTTGAGCCAAATGGTGTAAACGACGACATAGAAGAAGATGGTGAAGGCCAGGAGCCCCGCAGCGAGCCAGTTCGACGCGAGGCCCAGCAGCATCACCGAAAAGCCGGACAGCGCGAGACCCAGAGCCTTGGCTTCTCCCGGCGCGACGCGGCCCGAGGGGACGGGCCGGCTTTTGGTGCGCCGCATGATCGCGTCGATATCGGCGTCCCACCACATGTTCAGCGCGCCCGACGCCCCTCCGCCCACCGCGATGCAGAGGATGGACACGAACGCCACGAACGGGTGGACCGGGAGTGGGGCGGCGATCAGTCCCACCATGGCCGTGAAAACAACCAGCGACATGACGCGCGGCTTGAGCAAGGCCCAGTAGTCGCCCATCCCGGCCTCGCCAGGAACGCTCAGGGGGGCGGAAAGGCTGGCGTCGCTCATGGAACCGTCCTGCGATGGATCGATGGATCACATAAGAGAAGCGGCGCCTCAGGGACAGGCCCGGGCGCCGCGACGTGGTGCCGCTCCCTGGCTGGGATCAGCTTGCGGGGGCGGGGAAATCGACCTTGGCCTGCTCCAGCCAGGTGGCATAAGCCTCGGGCGAAACGACGCGCACCTGGATCGGCATGAAGGCGTGGTCCTTGCCGCAGAGTTCCGAGCACTGGCCGAAGAAGATGCCTTCCTCCTCGGCCTCGAACCACAGATGGGCCAGTCGGCCGGGCACGGCATCCTGCTTCACGCCAAAGGCCGGGATCGTCCAGGAGTGGATCACGTCGCCCCCGGTGACTGTCATCACAACGGTCGCACCCACGGGAACGACGACGGAGGTGTCTGTGGCCAGCTTGAAGTGGGCGTCGGTGAACCCGGCTTCCTGCAACTGGGCGCTGATGCCTTCGTTCAGGTTCCCCTCGCCGTAGCCGATCATGTAGCTGTCGAACGAGATGGCCTCATCGGGGTAGTCGTAGTGCCAGTACCACTGGTAGCCGGTCACCTTGATATGGATGTCACCCTCGGGGATCTCCTGCTGATTGAACAGCACGGGGAGCGAGAAGGACCCGATGAACACAAGGATCACGATGGGAACCACAGTCCACGCAATCTCAAGCGGAGAATTGTGGGTGAAGCCCGCGGGCTTGGGATTCCGCCGCTCATTGTAGCGATAGATCACCCACAGCAGCAGCGCCGTGACGAACAGCACGATGACCAGGATGATCCAGTCCACCATCTGGCCAAGCCAGTGCGTGTCCTCGGCGATGCTGGTAGCAGAAGGCTGGAAGTTGACGCCGTTCGGACGCGGCTGACCGATGATGGGCAGACCGTCCACCGTCGCTTCCACCCCGTTCGCGGCCTCTTGCGCCCAAACGGCGGCGCCAAGGAAGGCCGTCCCCGTAGCGGCGGCGAGCGTTCGGATGGGGTGGAACAGGCGCATGGGCAGGTCCTCAACGAGCGCGGATAAGGTGACAGGGGCGCGAGAGCCCCTGTCGGACGCGCGCCTCATCCCATATCCTGATGGGCATAACAAGCTGCGCGTTGTCGCATCCCGCCCCCCCGCGGCCCTGTCTCACGAGGAGTTTCCAATGGCCTCCGCCCCTTTCCGCCCCTTCGAGGAGCTGCTCGACCGCGACTCCGCCCTGTCCCGCCTGCGGGAGGCTGTGGCTGGAGCTGACGACGGGGAGCTTTTCCTGGAACGGCGCCGCGCCGAGGTTCTGGGCTTCGACGACGGCCGCCTCAGGACGGCGAGCTTCGACGCCTCCGAAGGTTTCGGCCTGCGCGCCGTTCACGGCGAGACGTCGGGTTACGCCCATTCGACCACGATCGACGAACCCGCCCTGGCCCGCGCGGTGGCGACGGCCCGGCTTGCGGTGGGGACAGGCGGCGGAACCCTGTCCGCGCCGCCCCCCAAGACGAACCGCCGCCTTTATGGCGACGCCGACCCGATGGAGGGCGCGGCCTTCGGTCTCAAGGTGGATACGCTGCGCGAGATCGACGCCTTTGCCCGCGCCCTTGACCCCCGCGTGGTGCAGGTGTCGGCCACGCTTTCCGCCTCGCATCAGGAGGTAGCGATCTTGCGGCCCGAGGGCGATCTCGTGACGGATGTGCGGCCCATGTCGCGGCTCAACATCTCGGTCATCGTAGAGGAGAACGGGCGCCGCGAGGCCGGAGGGCATGGCTCGGGCGGGCGGCACGGCCTTCTTGGCCTGATCGACCGCGCCACTTGGGAGGAAACGACGCGCGAGGCGCTGCGAATCGCGGTCGTGAACCTGGGCGCGCAAGCCGCGCCGGCCGGCGTGATGGACGTCGTCCTCGGGCCCGGCTGGCCGGGCATCCTGCTGCACGAGGCCGTGGGGCATGGGCTTGAGGGCGACTTCAACCGCAAGGGCACCTCGGCCTTTGCGGGCCTCATGGGGCAGCAGGTGGCGGCGCGGGGTGTGACGGTGCTCGATGACGGGACGATACCGGACCGGCGCGGCTCGATCACCGTGGACGACGAAGGAACGCCCTCGGGCAAGAACGTCCTCATCGAGGACGGGATCCTCGTCGGCTACATGCAGGACCGCCAGAACGCCCGTCTGATGGGCGTGAACCCCACCGGTAACGGCCGCCGCCAGAGCTTTGCCCACATCCCGATGCCGCGCATGACCAATACCTACATGCTGGCGGGCGACGCCGACCCCGCGTCGATGGTCGCGGACCTCAGGGACGGGATCTACGCCGTGGGCTTTGGCGGCGGGCAGGTGGACATCACCTCTGGCAAGTTCGTGTTCAGCTGCACCGAGGCCTACCGTGTGCGGAACGGCCAAGTGCAGGAGCCGGTCAAGGGCGCGACCCTGATCGGCGACGGTGCGACGGCTCTCAGGCAGATCCGAGCCATAGGCAACGACATGCAACTCGACCCTGGCATCGGAAACTGCGGCAAGGCGGGACAGTGGGTGCCCGTGGGCGTCGGGCAACCAAGCTTGCTGATGGGCGGCCTTACCGTCGGCGGCGCGGCGGCGTGACCCTGGCCATACTGCCTGCCCAGCCTATCCCTTATGCGGGTGTTGGCTGGGCAGGAGGGGGCATTGACCGAAGCGACGGACGACTCGGCGGTGGAGGCGCACCGGCTTTTCGACGATGGGCGCCTTCCCAACAGCCCCCTGCCTGTCCTCGTCTATCACGGGGTTCAGGCCGGAAATGGGTTCGAGAAGCTTTTCGCCGCCAACGGCTGGACGGGAGCCTGGCGCGACGGAGTCTACGACTTCCATCACTACCATTCGACGGCCCATGAGGTGCTGGGCTGCACCCGAGGCCGTGCGCGCCTGCGTCTGGGCGGACCATCCGGCCTGACCCTGGAGGTCGTTCCCGGCAGCGTGGTCGTGATTCCCGCAGGCGTCGCCCATTGTGCGGAGGAGTCGAGCCACGACTTCCAAGTAGTAGGCGCCACGGCGGGAGGGCTCGACTGGGACATCAACAGGGGCAACCCCGGCGAAAGGGCCCGGACTATTCCCGCCATCGCCGCGGTACCCTTGCCGAAGGCCGACCCCTTAGGGGGCATCGGGGGTGTGCTCCCACGGCTCTGGCAATCGTGACAGCCCGGCCATGAGAAGTCCTCTTAAACCACCAAGGTCTGCGACTGGCCTTCGACCGCTCCTTGCCCTGGCCGAGTCCAGAACGCTCCTGTTCGTGCTCCTGACGGCCACCGCGCTCTGGTCCTTTGTCGGACTGGCCGGCGAGGTGTCCGAAGGGGAGACGCACGCCTTCGACGAGACCCTCCTGCTCGCCTTCCGCTCGTCCACTGATCTGTCCGATCCTATCGGTCCCCCCGTGGTCGAGACCGCCGTGCGCGACATCACCGCCTTGGGCGGCGTGACGGTGCTGACCTTCGTCACCCTGTCGGTCATGGGGGCCCTGGCGCTCCGCCGGCATGGACGGTCCGCGCTGTTCCTGGGCGTGGCCGTCGCCGGCGGGCAGGCGCTCTCTCATCTGTCCAAGGCCTACTTCGACCGCCCGCGCCCTGATCTCGTCTCGCACGGGACCGAGTACGTGTCGACCTCCTTCCCCTCCGGGCATTCGGTCATGGCAGCGGTGACCTGGCTCACTCTGGCGGTGATGCTGGCCCGGGCCGAGCCCAAGCGGCGCATGAAGGCCTACTGGATCGTCCTCGCCACCCTCGTCACCTCTGCCGTCGGTGTCAGCCGGGTCTACCTGGGCGTCCACTGGCCGTCCGACGTGCTGGCGGGCTGGACCCTTGGGGCAGGCTGGGCCTTTCTTTGCCTGCTCGTAGCGCGCTGGCTGGACCGGAAGGGCAGCATCGAGCCCGAGCGTGACGAGGGAAACGGATGATCGACCGCCGCAACCTTCGGCGCGCTCGGCTTCGTGGAACCCGGCGGTGGTGCTGCGGCTTCTGACTTCGACATCAGAAAAGGGAGACCGGACATGGCCGGCATGGCGGACACTTTCGCGGAATCGCTCCAGAAGACCGAGGAAACACGCGATCCCGATCACTTGGTCAGGCTGTTCGCCGACGAGGCGGAGTTGCGCAACCTCGCCATCGCGCATCATGGCATCGAAGGCGCGCGCCAGTTCTGGCAAACCTATCTGGACCAGTTCGATGAGATCCGCTCTGAATTCAGCCACCGCATCGAGGCCGACGGTCAGGTCGCCTTGGTTTGGACCTCGCAGGGAGCCCTCAAGGGCGGGCATCCGATCACCTACAGGGGCGTCAGCGTGGTCGAGTTCACGGGCGACAAGGTCATGCGATTCGAAACCATCTACGACTCTGCGGCCTTTCTTGTAGGGGACGCTCAGGCCAAGGTCGTGGACCGAAGCTGACCCGGATGCCGGTCCGGGCGGGAGGCCGAGGACTCTACACTGGACAAGGGAACCGAAGGCTAGGCACGAGCGTTTCAGTTTGTTGGCGATTTGGTAGTTTCACGTTTCATTAACCTTGTTGGTCTAGAACGATTCTCGTAGCAGGCGAGGATCAGGATGGCCGGTGACACTTCCGCTCACCCCCCCCCCCCCCC
>NZ_VDFU01000022.1 GCF_006152115.1 Rubellimicrobium rubrum
CACCCCCCCTCCCACCCACCCAGGAAGACGACCGGCTGGACTGGCTTCGCCTGCTGCGCTCCCGACGTGTCGGGATCGCGACCTTTGCGCGCCTCCTTCATGAACATGGGTCCGCTCGGGCAGCGCTGAAGGCGCTCCCCGCCATTGCGCGCGCGGCCGGCGTTCAGGACTACGCGCCCTGCCCCGAGGGCGTGGCTCTTGCCGAGTACCGCGCTGGTCTCACCAAAGGCGCGCGGCTTCTCCTGAAAGGAGAGCCGGATTATCCGCAGCATCTCGCCATTCTGCCCGATGCGCCGCCCCTTCTCTGGCTGATCGGGGACGTGTCGATGCTGGCTCGGCCCATGGTCGCGCTCGTGGGCGCCCGGAATGCCTCGTCCCTGGGGCTGCGGATGACGCGGGCCTTGGCCGAAGGGCTGGGCGAAGCCGGGATCGTGGTCGTTTCGGGCCTGGCCCGCGGGATCGACACGGCCGCTCACCGCGCAGCCCTGCCAGTCGGCACGGTGGCCGTCATGGCGGGCGGCGTGGATTACATCTACCCCGCCGAGAACGAGGGGCTCGCGGCCGAGATCGCCGAGCGTGGCCTCCGCCTGTCCGAGCATCCGATCGGGCTGGAGCCTCAGGCCCGGCACTTCCCGGCCCGCAATCGGATCGTGTCGGGGCTGTCCCATGGCGTCGTCGTCATCGAAGCGGCGGAACGGTCGGGCAGCCTCATCACCGCCCGAGCCGCAGCCGATCAGGGGCGCGAGGTGCTGGCCGTCCCCGGCCATCCGATGGACCCGCGCGCGGCGGGCTGCAACCTCCTGATCCGCGATGGCGCGACACTGGTCCGCTCTGTCGCGGATGTTCTCGAAGGATTGGGCCCGGCGCTCGAGCGGGCGCGTTCCGATCTCCTGACACATTCTCCATCGGAGCATCCCCGGGCTGCCCCAACAGGCCGACCCGTGCGGGTCCAAGACGCTCCTGCAGAGGCACGCGCGCGTCCGCCCGCAGCATCTGGCGTCCCGCCTGGCGATCTTCGCCAGCTCATTCTCGACCGCCTGGGCCCGTCTCCCCTGGCCGAGGATCAGTTGATCCGGGATCTGGGCGGCAGCGCCGCCGCGCTTGCACCGGCGCTGACCGATCTGGAGATCGAGGGGCTCATCACGCGGCAGCCGGGCGGGCTCTTGTCGAGGGCTGCTTGATCGGGACCGACCGTGGCACCGGGTGCCCCCTTGTACCACGGCCAGGAGGCTTCGGCGCTGACCATTCTGCTCTCGGCGAAGGCAGGCTTTAGGCCATCGCCGCACCTCTCCGGATGACGTGGACGCCCCGGCGGGCCACAGTCTAGTCCGCATGTTCCGGACCGGGCAGGCGGCACGGCAGGTCGGGCGGGCACACCGGAGCGCCGCATTGACAAGCGGGGCGCCTCGCCCACATAGGGCGCTTCCGACCCGCCATGGCCCGGAGGCCCTCATGCCCGTCGTCGTTGTCGAATCCCCTGCCAAAGCCAAGACGATCAACAGCTACCTGGGATCCGACTATACCGTCCTGGCGAGCTTTGGGCATGTGCGCGACCTGCCCCCCAAGGACGGCTCGGTGGACCCCGAGCAGGACTTCGCCATGCAATGGGAGGTGGCGGCGGACTCCAAGAAGCACCTCAAGGCCATTGCCGACGCGCTCAAGGACGACCCGAACCTCATTCTGGCCACCGACCCCGACCGCGAGGGGGAGGCGATCTCTTGGCACCTGACCGAGGCGCTGCGCGACCGCAAGGCGATCAAGGCGGCGACCCAGGTGTCCCGCGTGACTTTCAACGCCATCACCAAGACCGCCGTGGCCGAGGCGATGAAGCATCCTCGTCAGGTGGACGTGCCGCTGGTGGACGCCTACCTCGCCCGCCGGGCACTGGACTACCTTGTGGGCTTCAACCTGAGCCCGGTCCTGTGGCGCAAGCTTCCTGGCGCCAAGTCGGCGGGCCGCGTCCAGTCCGTTTGCCTCCGCCTGATCGTCGAGCGCGAGATGGAGATCGAGGCCTTCCGCGCCCAGGAATATTGGACCGTCGAAGCGGTGCTGAAGACGCCACGCGGGCGTGAGTTCGCGGCGCGGCTCGTGAGCCTGGCTGGCCGGAAGCTCGACAAGTTCGACCTCAAGACCCAGGCCGAGGCCGATCTGGCCGTGGCCGCCGTGAATCACCGCGACCTGACGGTCACCTCGGTCGAGGCCAAGCCCGCTTCGCGCCACCCATCCGCGCCGTTCATGACCTCGACCCTCCAGCAGGAGGCGTCGCGCAAGTTCGGCATGGGAGCCAAGGCCACCATGAGCGCGGCACAGCGGCTCTATGAGGCCGGGCACATCACCTACATGCGGACGGACGGCATCGACATGGCGCCCGAGGCGGTCATGGCCGCCCGCGACGCCATCAAGGGCCGCTTCGGCGAGGAGTATGTTCCCAAGTCGCCGCGCATGTACAAGAACAAGGCCAAGAACGCCCAGGAAGCGCACGAGTGCATCCGGCCCACCGACATGAGTCGCGACGCGGCCTCGCTCCGCATCACCGACAACGACCAGCGCAAGCTCTACGACCTGATCTGGAAGCGCACCCTCGCGAGCCAGATGTCCGAAGCGCGGCTGGAACGCACTACGGTAGAGATCGGCAGCGCCGACGGGCAAGTGGGCCTGCGCGCCTCGGGTCAGGTCGTGCTCTTCGACGGGTTCATGCGCGTCTATACAGAGGGGCGCGACGACGTGGCCCCGGCCTCTGCCGACACGGCGGACGAGGATGACGCCCGTCTGCCGCAGATGGCCCAGGGCGAGCGCACCGACAAGCAGTCCGTCACGCCCGAGCAGCATTTCACCCAGCCGCCGCCCCGCTACACCGAGGCGACGCTGGTGAAGCGCATGGAGGAGTTGGGCATCGGCCGCCCATCGACCTACGCCTCGATCGTCACCACGATTCAGGACCGCGAATATGTCCGCAAGGACAATGGCCGCCTGATCCCCGAGGACAAGGGCAGGCTCGTGACGGCCTTCCTGACCAACTACTTCCGGCGCTACGTCGAGTATGACTTCACGGCCGGGCTGGAGGACCAACTCGACGAGATCAGCGCGGGCGAGGCCGACTACAAGGCGGTCCTTGCCCAGTTCTGGCGCGACTTCTCCGCCGCCATCGGCGAGACAGCCGAGCTTCGCATCGGCGAAGTGCTGGAAAAGATCGACGAGGTCCTGGCCCCCAGCCTTTACCCGCCGCGCGCCGATGGCAGCGACCCGCGCCAGTGTCCCGTCTGCGGCAAGGGCCGGCTGTCCATGCGGACCGCCCGGACCGGCGGCGCCTTCATCGGCTGCTCGAACTATCCCGAATGCCGCTACACCCGGCCCTTCGGTCCCCCGTCCGAGGACGGAGAGACCGCGTCGGCCGAGCGTCTCCTGGGCCATGACAATGGTGACCCGATCCATCTCAAGGACGGGCGCTTCGGTCCCTATGTCCAGCGCGGCGAAGCCACGACCGAGAACCCGAAGCCGCCTCGGGCCTCGCTCCCCAAGGGCTGGCTTCCGCAGGACATGGACCTCGAGAGGGCGCTGCGCCTGCTCGCCCTGCCCCGCGTGGTTGGCCCGCATCCCGAGGATGGACAGCCCATCGAAGCATCGATCGGGCGCTTCGGACCCTACGTGAAGCATGGCAGCACCTATGCCAACCTTACCGAGGTGGCCGACGTCTTCGAGATCGGGATGAACCGGGCCGTAGAGGTTCTGGCGCAAAAGGCGGCCGGCCGCGGTGCAGGCCGTGGCAGGGCCGCCGCACAGCCCCTTCGGGCGTTGGGCGAGCATCCGGGCGGTGGCGAGATCGCCGTCATGCCGGGCCGGTTCGGACCCTACGTGAAGTGGGGCAAGATCAACGCGACCCTTCCCAAAGGCAGCGAGCCCGAGACGATCACGTTGGATGACGCCGTGGCGCTGGTGGATGCCAAGGCCGGAACGAAGACGACCAAGAAGAAAGCGCCGGCCAAGGCAAAGGCCGAAGCCAAGCCCGCGGCCAAAACGAAGGCAGCAGCCAAGCCGAAAGCGGCAGCCAAGGCCAAGACCAGCAAGACGACCAAGAAGGCGCCCGCCAAGGCAACCGTGGAGGATGTCGTCGAGGACTGACACGCCTCTTTCCTCTGCTGCAGCGCGGCGCTAACGTCGCTCGCGACCGAGGTGGCAAGGGAGCGGCGGCATGAACAAGGTCTATGCGGACGCGCGGACTGCGCTGGACGGCCTGCTGTCGGACGGCATGCTGATCGCGGCCGGGGGCTTTGGCCTGTGTGGCATCCCTGAACTGCTGATCGCCGCCATCCGCGAGGCAGGGACGAAGGACCTCACCGTCGCGTCCAACAACGCGGGCGTGGACGGCTTCGGGCTCGGGGTGCTGCTTGAGACCCGCCAGGTCCGCAAGATGATGTCCTCCTATGTGGGCGAGAACGCCGAGTTCATGCGCCAGTACCTTTCGGGTGAACTGGAGTTGGAGTTCAACCCGCAAGGCACTCTGGCTGAGCGGATGCGGGCAGGCGGCGCGGGCATCCCGGGCTTCTACACCAAGACCGGCGTGGGCACGGTGGTAGCCGAGGGCAAGCCCCAGATGGACTTCGACGGGCAGACCTATGTGCTCGAGCGCGGCATCGTGGCCGATCTGGCGATCGTGAAAGCCTGGCGCGCCGATCCCACGGGCAACCTCCAGTTCCGCAAGACGGCGCGCAACTTCAACGTGCCGGCCGCGACCTGCGGACGGGTCTGCGTGGCCGAAGTGGAAGAGATCGTGCCTGCCGGCTCCCTCGACCCCGATGCCATCCACCTGCCCGGCATCTATGTACACCGTCTGATCCAGGGCGAGCACGAGAAGCGCATCGAGCAGCGTACCTTGAGGCCCCGCCCCGAGCCCCGCCCCGAAGACACCGCCGGTGCGGGGAGCGAGGTATGAGGCGTCCACTGCCCATTTGTTCTTGGCGCCTGCCCTGCCCGCCGCGCCCCTTAGCCGAGGAGTTGCCCTGATGCCCTGGGACCGCCACCAGATGGCCGCGCGCGCGGCACAGGAGTTGCGCGACGGCATGTACGTGAACCTCGGCATCGGCATCCCGACTCTCGTGGCCAACCACATCCCCGCAGGGGTCTCGGTTACGCTCCAGTCGGAGAACGGCATGCTGGGCATGGGCCCCTTTCCTTACGAGGGCGAGGAAGACCCCGACCTCATCAATGCGGGCAAGCAGACCATCACGGAACTCCCGCATTCGGCCTACTTCGACAGCGCCACCTCCTTTGCCATGATCCGCGGCGGCAAGATCGCCATGGCCATCCTGGGCGCGATGGAAGTCAGCGAGGAAGGCGACCTCGCCAACTGGATGATCCCCGGCAAGCTCGTAAAGGGCATGGGCGGGGCCATGGACCTTGTGGCGGGCGTCCAGCGGGTCGTGGTCGTCATGGACCACACCAACAAGGCGGGTGAGTCCAAGGTCCTGCGCGCCTGCACCCTGCCGCTGACTGGCAAGGCGGTCGTGGACCGCATCATCACCAACCTGGGCGTGTTGGACGTGGTCGAAGGGGGCCTCAGGATCGTGGAGACCGCCGACGGGGTCACGGAAGAGGAAATCCGCAAGGCCACGGAGGCTACCCTTGTCTGACGTCACCCTGGAAGACCACGGCTCCAAGCGCCGCTACGTGATCCACCGGCCCGAGGGTGAGGCTGAGCTCACCCTTTCGGTCCTGTCCCCCACCCGCGTCATTGCAGACCACACCTACGTTCCCGACGTGCTGCGCGGCCAGGGTCTGGCCAACACGCTTCTCGAGGCACTGCTGGCGGATGCCCGCACCCACGGCTTCACCATCGTCCCGCTCTGCCCCTTCGTAGCGGCCCAGGCCCGGCGACGTTCGGAATGGGCACCGCTGTTCACCCGCTGACAGGCGCACGTCCCGGCAGGTCTTTTGCTTCGATCCTCTAAGGCGTCGAATGCTTGACGACTGCGCAGCCCTGACCGTGCCGGCCCGCGACGTCCTGAACAACGACCCGGTGTGGCCCTGCACGTCATGTAACCGGGGCTCAGGCGCCAGTCCCGCGATATCGGCCTCAGACCATGAAGGCCCGCAGCCCGACGGTCGGGATCAAAGAGCCTCGGTCATGAACACGCATCCGTCCGACGCCAGTTCAGGCGGGGTTTGGCAAAGACCGCGCGCAACGCTCCAGGCCGCAAGAACCTTTGGCACATAAGCCCTCGTCTCAGCGTAGGGAGGGACGCCTCCACTGGCATCGACCGCCCCCTCGCCCGCATTGTACGCTGCGAGGGTCAGGATCGGATCACCGCCAAAGCGGTTCATCAGCCAGTCGAGGTACGCCACCCCGCCCCGGATGCTGTCGGCTGCAAGCAGCCGGTCCTGCACGCCGAACCGGGCGGCCGTAGCAGGCATGAGCTGCATCAGTCCTGCCGCGCCCGCATGCGACACTGCTTGCGGGCGCCCGGCGCTTTCCACCGCGATCACCGCGAGAACAAGCGCGGGCGACACCCGCTTCCCGACCGTTTCCCGTAGGATGTCCGTGCCGTAGAGACGCGCAATGTCCTGTACCGTTTGCAGGCGCGGCTCCGTGATCGCGCCGTCCGGTGCCGCTGCCATGACCCGCAGAGCCTGATCGAGCCGTCCCGGACCGGACTCGGCCAGAAGAGGTGAAACGCCTTTCCAGAACCATTCGACCCCTGCGGCGCGCGCCGCGCTGCCATCTCCTCCCTCCGGGCCCATGGCAGCAGGACTGAGGGGCACAAAGGGCGTAGCAGGCCGGTTGGATACGAACATCGGCGCGGCCGGGTCGATCTGGACCGTGATTCGCTTGGCACTGCCCGAACTCGGGACGCCAACCCGGCGAAAGGTGAAATCCTCGGCTTGGACCGGACCTGTCGCACAAGCGGCAAGCGCTGTCGCAAGCACGAGAACTGGCCACCCCAAGGCCAGGACGATCCGTGGCTTTGGCTGCGCGGACCCGTGGACGCGATCCCGCCGCGGCTTGACCATCCGATGTCCGAATCGCTGCATCCACTGCCCCCGCGCAAGCCTGTCCGACCTGTCTCGCTGCAGCCAAAGGTGCCGCAGAGGAAGGAAGCGGGCCAGAGTGCCTCAACCCTCGGAACGATTTTTCAGTCCCGCTGCGGAACCTGGATCACGGTCGGATACCGGGGCGAGACGGCCCATCGCAGCAACCAGCTTCATGGATTGGGCTTAACGAACGGTGAAAGCCCGCTAAAAAGCGCGAAACCAGACAAACTCTCGCCAGATTCCAAGACGCATATGGCGTCATCACGACGGGGATCGGGCCAGACGAGGCTAGGCCGAAGCGATCCGTTGCGGTGCAAAGCCCTGAGTAGACCCTGAGGAGACTATCATGCTCGACTTCATCAAGAACTTTCGCGCTGACGAAGACGGCGCGGTCACCGTTGACTGGGTGGTTTTGACCGCAGCCATCGTCGGCCTGGGCATTGCCGTATTGGGCTCGGTCCGTGGTGGCGCAACTACCATGGCGGGTAACATCTCGACCGAACTCCAGTCCGATGTTCCGGACATCGACTTCACCTCCACCACCAACCCGTAAAAAGCGCCGAAGCTGAGCTGACGTTTCACGGTTCAGTTGGGGCCGCGCCACGCCAGGCGCGGCCTGTGGCGTAAAATGCTTAGACAGTTCTCGCGCCTCCATCCCATCGCTGCAATGCCTCCCCGAATCCACCACATTCCAAAGACACCTCCCTGCTCAGGAATGCGGAAACACGGACGTCGCGGAGAGTTTGTCATGTCCCGAAACTTCATCTGTCGGTTCTCTCGGGACGAGAATGGGGCCGTCACCGTCGATTGGGTGGTGCTCACGGCCGGCCTGATCATCTTTGGCGTGCTCGTGGCCTCCAGCATCATCGGCGGCGCCACGAACATGTCCACCGGCATGGGTGCCAAACTCGGCGAAGCCGAAGTCCCGCAGGTGAGCTGGGACTGACCATAGCTCAAGAAGGAGCGATCGATGAAGGGCGTGTTCGGATTGGTCCTGGTGGTCGGGGTCGGCCTCGCGGGGACTGCGGTCTGGATGGTGCGCGGACAGTTCGAGGCGCAGGCCATCGAGCTGGCCCGGGGGCGCGCCGCCTTGGCCGCCGCCACGCCCACCATCGAGGTGTTCGCTGTCAAGCGCGAGATCGCTTACGGCGAACCGTTGACCCCCGATGACGTGCAGCCAATCCAATATGCCGAGCCGTTCCTGCCCGAGGGTGCGTTCCGAACCCTGGAGGAGTTGTTCCCGGAAGGGCCGGACGTGGTCCGGGTCGTGCTCCGGCCCATGGAGATCAACGAGCCTGTCCTGGCCATCAAGGTCACCGAACCGGGCGAGGATGCGGGGATCACCCAGCGTCTTGGCGAAGGGATGCGCGCCTTCACGATCAGCGTGGATGCCACCTCGGGCGTGTCGGGCTTCCTGCGCCCTGGCGATCGTGTGGACGTCTATTGGTCCGGCACAGTGGAGGAAGGCGGGCGTGGTCCCCGGGACGTAACTCAACTCATCGAATCGGGCGTGAAGCTGGTGGCCATCGACCAGACCGACGACAACACCATCGCGACTGCAGGGATCGCCCAGACCGTGACCGTCGAGGCGACCCCTCAGCAAGTGGCCAACCTTGCCCAGGCGCAGGCCACCGGATCGCTCTCGCTCGCGCTCGTTGGTCAGAAGGACGAGACGATCGCTACGGCCATCGAGGTCGACCAGAAATCGCTCCTCGGCCTCGAGGACGCGCCGGTCGATGTCGCAAAGGAAGCGCCGCCAGCTCCTCCCCCGCCACCCCGCATCTGCACTGTTCGGACGCGTCGGGGTGGTGACGTCGTCGATACTCCGGTGGACTGCCCGGCCGGCTGATGAGCAGTCCCCTTTGCGGCGAATCAATGCGGCGCAGTCTCTGGCTGTCGCCGCTATGCCTATTTTTCAATGACTTGCAGGGCTACGCTCTGTGGCGTGGCCTCCACATTTCCCCGACGGGAATCACGCTGGTGCAACCATGACTTGCCACTGCGTCACAGCCTGTTCAGGTTCGTTGCAAACGACGGACGGCCCACGCGCAGACTGCACGTCCGCGACCAAGACCCAGAGGCAGGACAGATGAGCAAATATCGTATCCTTCAGGCCGCTCTAGCGGGCCTGACTCTCCTTGCGGCTGGGGTTCCATCCGGCGTGCCGGCCCAAACGCTGACCGTTCTCAGCGGCACCGTCACCGAACCGATCGACGTTCCCCTAAATCGTGCCGTCGTCGTCGAATCGGACGTGCCCTTTACCGAACTGTCCATCGCCAACCCTGGGATCGCCGACATCTCCTCTCTGTCGGATCGTACCATCTACGTCCTGGGCAAGGCACCCGGCCGGACCACGCTCACGCTCCTGGGTGCCGACGGCCATTTGATCACCAACGTCGAGGTCCGTGTGTCGCCCGACTTGGCGGAGTTCAAGGAACGTCTCGAACAGATCCTTCCTGGCCAAGGCATCGAGGTGCGGACCGCCAACGATGGGATCGTGCTGTCGGGCACGGTGGACAGCATCTCCGATCTGGACCGCGCCCTGGAGCTCGCGAATCGCTACGCACCGGAGCGGGTCTCGAACCTGCTCACCGTCGGCGGAACCCAGCAGGTGATGCTCCAGGTCCGATTCGCAGAGATGCAGCGTTCGGTTTCCAAGTCGCTGTCTTCCTCGCTGGCGCTTCAGGGGACAGGCCTCGGCGGCGATCTGGGCCTCTCGGGCGGGACTGGCACGTTGAACACCTCGGGTGCGCTTGGAAATACGTTCAACGGCAACATCCCCGGCGCGAATGCCAACAATGGGGCTATCCTGTTCGGCTTCAACGCCGGCGGCCTTGAGGTGGGTCTCCTGCTCGAGGCTCTCGAGCAGCGCGGCGTGGTTCGCACTCTGGCCGAGCCCAATCTCACCGCCCTGTCCGGCCAAGAGGCGCGCTTCCTCGCAGGGGGTGAATACCCGGTTCCCGTGAGCCAGGACGGGGGAGAGATCTCAGTCCAGTACAAGCCTTTCGGCGTCGAGTTGAACTTCGTTCCCCGCGTCGTGGACGGCGATCTCATCAACATCGAGATGGAGGCCGCCGTATCGTCGATCGATCCGGCCAATGGGTTCAGCCAGAGCGGGTTCAACGTGGACGCCTTCCGGCGGCGCGAAACCTCGACCACCGTCGAGATGCGGGACGGGGAGAGCTTCGCTATCGCCGGCCTGCTGTCGGACGACTTCCGCGATCTCAATGGCCAGGTTCCGTGGTTGGGGGATATCCCTGTCCTGGGCGCTCTGTTCCGGTCGGCCGAATACCAGAGAGCCCAGACCGAACTGGTGATCATCATAACGCCGCACCTCGTGACCCCCACACGGGGCGAGGCGCTGGCCCTGCCCACCGACAGGGTGCGCCCTCCGTCCGAACGTGACCTGTTCCTGTTCGGCCGGGTCGCGGCCTCGCGTGCGCCCACCTCGGGCGGCGCAGGCGAGGTGGCGCGCCAAGACTTTTCCGGCTCCTACGGCTATGTGATGGATTGAGGGATCTCATGCGGCGTCTACTAATCGGCACGATCCCGGCGGCGCTGGGTCTTCTCGCGGGCTGCGCCCCCGATCCCACCCGGTCCACCTTCAACGGGGAAGCCGGGATGGCCATGAACGATGGCGGTTTCGGCAACGCTACCATGAACAACGTCCTGATCCACTCGGGTCAGATGTCCTATGCGGTCTCGCTTTCGAATCGGTTCGCGGACACGGTGCCCACCACCATCAACTTCGCCTTCAATTCGTCGCAACTGGACCCCCAGGCCAGAGCTGTCCTGTCCCAACAGGCGGCCTTCATACGGCAGTTCCCCGAGGTGCGGTTCGCCGTTTACGGCCATACCGACCTGGTGGGATCGGACGGGTACAACTACCAGCTTGGACTGCGGCGGGCGCAGGTGGCTGTGGACTACCTGGTGGGCCAGGGGATTGACCGGGCCCGACTCGAGGCGCTCGTGTCACAGGGCGAAACACAGCCCCTCATGGCTACTCAGGCGCCGGAGCGTGCGAACAGGCGCACGGTGACCGATGTCTCGGGCTTCGTCGATGGGCACCCCAGCGTCCTTAACGGGAAATACGCCGAGGTGGTCTTCCGCGACTATGTTGCCTCGGCTGGGATCGCGCAAACGACCGTGGGGGTCACCGGGGCGGAACTTGCGGTCGAA
This sequence comes from Rubellimicrobium rubrum, assembly GCF_006152115.1. Lineage (GTDB taxonomy): Bacteria > Pseudomonadota > Alphaproteobacteria > Rhodobacterales > Rhodobacteraceae > Rubellimicrobium > Rubellimicrobium rubrum. The sequence goes on from NZ_VDFU01000022.1 coordinate 11,206, forward strand.
CAGTAAACACGCGCCCTCGACACCATTGTTTCGCCAGATCCAACAAAGACAGAAATATGGCCCCAATCTTGTCATCTTCTTGCGAGATTGAGGACCTTGGCGGCCAGCGTCCCTGTCCTCGGACAAGGATCATGCAGCCGTCAGGCGTGACCGGCCGTCCCGGGTCGAGTCATGGGCCAGAGGCAGGAGCGTCGCAGTGCTGATCGAGCCGCAATCCATCATCGCTTGCACGATCAGCCGCGATATCCAGGAATTCGACCTTCTCATTGAGGACATGCAGGCCACAGTGGGCGACCGATGGGGCGATGTCGGGCTGGCCGAAGCTGTCACCTTCCTCGCTCAGCCGGACTCGGATCAGCTGGCGTTCGTGGCATTGGCACTCGACAGTGCCGACGAAGCCGATCTCGATCGTTTGATTCTGATCATCGCCGCGGCCAAGGCCAGGGACATCCGCGTGATCCTCGTGGCCGAAGGGGTCAGTCCGACGGCCCTTCACCAACTCCTGCGAGAGGGAGCCGACGAGTTCATCCCCTATCCCTTGCCAGAGGGAGAGTTGCAGCGCGCGACGTCCAAGCCCAAGGGACGCCCCGCCGCGCCCAAGGCAGCCTCGGCCACGTCGTCCGCCGAGGTGGCCGTCAAGGGCGAGCATTCCGGAGTGGTGATCCCGATCTACGCCATGGCGGGCGGGGTTGGTGGCTCGACGCTCGCCGTGAACCTGGCCTGGGAACTGGCCATCATCGACAAGGACCTGTCGCCCCGAGTTTGCCTGATCGACCTCGGTCTCCAGTTCGGGTCGGTGGCGACGCTTCTCGACTTGCCGCGCCGCGAGGCGGTTCAGGAGCTCCTGACGGAGACCGAGTCGATGGACGCCGAGGCTCTGCTGCAGGCCCTCCAGACCTATGGGGACAAGCTTCACGTCCTCACCTCGCCGCTCGACCTCGTGCCGCTGGACCTTGTCGACTCCAAGGATGTCGAGCGTCTGATCGAAACGGCGCGGGTTAATTTCGATTACGTCATCATCGACATGCCCCCTGCCCTGTCCGATTGGAGCGAGGCGGTCCTGAACGCGGCGCATCTGTGCTTTGCGGTGCTGCAACTCGACATGAGGTCGGCCCAGAACACCCTTCGTCTCAAGCGGGCGCTCACCACCGAAGGGTTGCCCTTCCAGAAGATCCGCTTCGTTCTCAACCGGGCTCCGGGCTTCACCGACCTGAACGGCCGCTCGCGGGTCAAGCGCATGTCCGAGTCCCTGGGCATATCGATCGAGGTGCAGTTTCCGGACGGCGGGCGCGGGGTCGGCGAGGCCGCCGATCAAGGCATTCCCTTGGCCGAAAGCGCGCCCAAGAACGCGCTTCGCCGTGAAATCGCCAAACTTGCACGGTCCATACACGAGGTAAACCTCGCGGACGCCGCGCCGCAGAAGGTTCGCGCCCGCGCCTGACGTGCCCGTTTCCGGAGGCCTCCGATGTTCGCCAAGTTTCGCAAGTCCGAGGGTCAGGTCCCTGAGACCGCTCCTCCTGAGCGGCGGCCTTCTGTTGCGTCCCCCGCGTCGGAGGCCCCCAAGCCCCTCATGCGCCCAGCGCACGGCCGGCCGGCCGAGACCCAGCCCGAGAACAAGGACCGGAAACGCAAGGAGCGCCTGCAGGAGATCAAGCTCGAGATCCACAAGGCTCTGCTCGACAACCTGAACCTCGCGGCCCTCGAGAAGGCGAGCGAGCAGGAACTGCGCACCGAGATCCAGAACATCGCAAACGAGTCTCTCGATGAGATGGGCTTCGCTCTCAATCGTGACGAGCGGACGCAGCTCACGCAGGATCTTTACGATGAGGTGAGGGGCCTCGGGCCCCTTGAGGCCCTGCTGAAGGACGACACGATCAACGACATCCTGGTGAACGGCCCGCAGCAGATCTTCGTCGAGCGCTCGGGCAAACTCCAGCTCACCGACGTTACCTTCAAGGACGAAAAGCACCTCCTCCGCATCATCGACAAGATCGTCTCGGCCGTGGGTCGGCGGGTGGACGAATCGAACCCTTACGTGGACGCCCGACTCGCGGATGGCTCGCGCTTTAACGCCATGGTGCCGCCGGTGGCCGTAGACGGAAGCCTGGTCTCCATCCGGAAGTTCAAGAAGGACAAGCTGTCGATCGACGACCTCGTCCGGTTCGGTGCCTTCACCGAGGAAATGGCCGCTTACCTGCAGGCTGCTGTGGCCACCCGCCTCAATATCATCGTATCGGGGGGCACCGGTTCCGGTAAGACCACCACGCTCAACGCCCTCTCGTCCTTCATCGGCAACGAGGAGCGGGTCCTGACGATCGAGGATACGGCCGAACTCCAACTCCAGCAGGCCCATGTGGGCCGCATGGAATCGCGGCCGCCCAACGTCGAAGGCAAGGGCGCCGTGACCCAACGCGACTGCCTTCGGAACGCGCTCCGGATGCGGCCGGACCGGATCATCGTGGGGGAAACCCGCGGCGAGGAGGTCATCGACATGCTCCAGGCCATGAACACCGGCCATGACGGCTCGATGACCACGATCCACGCCAACTCCGCCCGCGACGGCGTCTCGCGCCTCGAGAACATGATCGCCATGTCTGGGATCGAGATGCCCATCAAAGCGATCCGCGCCCAGATTGCCTCGGCCGTGAACCTGATCGTGCAAGCCTCGCGCCTGCAGGACGGCAGTCGCCGCATGACATCCATTACCGAGATCACTGGCATGGAAGGCGACGTGATCTCCATGCAGGAGATCTTCCGTTACCAGCGGGTCGGGCTTTCGCCCGACAACAAGATCATCGGCCATTTCACCGCCACGGGCGTCCGCTCGCATTTCAGCGATCGGTTCCGGCTGTGGGGGTACGATCTTCCGGCCTCGCTGTTCGAGCCGTTCAGGGGATAACGTCCATGCAACTCTCGGCCGAGCCGATCATCTACGGCCTGATCTTCATTGCCGTCCTTGTCCTGGTGGAAGGAATTTACCTCACCGCCTTCGGGCGCTCGATCAGTCTCAACAGCCGCGTGAACCGCAGGCTGGACCTCCTGGAAAAGGGCACCGGCCGCGAGAAGGTGCTGGAGCAACTCCGCAAGGAGATGACCCAGCATATGAAGTCGCAGAAGATCCCGCTCTATTCATTACTGGCCGAAAAGGCGCAAAAGGCGAACATCGCCTTCTCTCCCGGGCAGATCATCCTGCTCATGGTTGTCCTCTCGGGCATGGCCTTCGTGGGGCTGACGCTTGGCACCGGCGCTTCGGCTCCGATCCGCACGGCCGTGGCGATCGCGATGGGCGTAGGCGGCATCTATGTCTGGATCGACAAGAAGGCCAAGACCCGGATGGCTCTCATCGAGGAGCAGCTTCCCGAAGCGGTGGAGCTCATGGTGCGCTCGCTCCGGGTGGGGCACCCGTTCTCCTCCTCGATCGGCATCGTGGCCAAGGAGATTCCCGACCCCCTGGGCACCGAGATGGGCATGATCTCGGATGAGGCCGCCTACGGCCGGGACATGGGCGAAAGCCTCAAAGCGATGGCTGAGCGGATCGACATGCAGGACCTGCGCTTTCTCGCGGTGGCCGTCTCCATCCAAAGCCAGGCGGGCGGCAACCTCGCCGAGATCCTGGATGGCTTGGCCAAGGTGATCCGCTCGCGCTTCAAGCTGTTCCGGCGGGTCAAGGCCATCACAGCCGAAGCCAAGTGGTCGGGCAAGTTCCTGTCGGGGTTCCCCATCGTCGCCCTAATCGGCATCAACATCGCCGAGCCGCATTATTACGACAAGGTGCGCGACACGGCGTATTTCGTGCCGGCCTGCCTGGTCGTGGGAGCCTTCTTGGTGGCCAACATCTTTGTCATGCGCGCGCTCGTGAACATCAAGGTCTGAGGCTTACCGATGTCCTTTCTCGCCCCTGCGAACGAATGGCTGACTTCGATGCTTGGTCCGTCGGGCCCGCTCATGGCGGTGGGGATGCTCGGAGTCCTCATGATCCTGATCGCCCTGCCGGCGTTCCTGATCCGCAAGCAGGACAGCTTCGATCGCCTGCACGAGCGCATGACCAACACCGACGATGTCCAAGCCAAGGCAGAGCGGTTACGTCGCCCGGAGGGCAAGGACAAGCTTCAGAAATACTCCAACTTCCTCGAACCGCAGGACGAGAAGGAGTACTCGGCTGCCCGGTTGAAGCTGCTGCAAGCCGGCTACCGGTCCAAGAACGCGGTCCGGACCTACCATTTCCTGCAGTTCGTGGGCGGCATCGGCTTCCTCGCCCTGGGGCTGGCCTACACCTTCTACAAATCCGCGGTCACCCAGACCGAGATCCTGCCCGTCGACATGGCGATTCAGATCCTCCTGCCGGGCGTCGTGGGCTACATGATCCCGAAGTATTGGGTGACCCGTCGACAGGCCGCTCGGAAGGAGGCGATCACCAACGCCTTTCCCGACAGTCTCGACATGATGCTGGTTTGCGTGGAGGCCGGTCAATCGCTCGACCAATCCATCGTCCGCGTCGCCAAGGAACTGCATTCGGGTTTTCCGGACCTGGCCGATGAGTACGATATGGTCTCCTACGAACTGAAGGCGGGTAAGGATAAGACGCAGGTTCTGCGCGACATGTCCGAGCGGTGCGGCGTCGTCGATATCTCCTCCTTCGTGACCGTTCTGATCCAGTCGCAGCAGTTCGGGACATCCATTGCCGACGCGCTCCGAATCTATGCATCCGAGATGCGGGACAAGCGGGTGATGCGCGCCGAGGAGAAGGCCAATACCCTGCCCACCAAGATGACGCTGGCCACCATGATGCTGACGGTGCCGCCCCTCCTCATCATCCTGATCGGACCGTCCATCTACGAGATCTCCGACGTCTTGGGCGGCGGCGTGACGGGCACCCAGCAAGAGGCAGGCGACCAGAAGTGAAGCGATCCAAGCGGCAGGCGGCTTGGGCGATGCTGGCTCTGCTGAGCCTGGCGGCCTGTGGCAACGCCGGCCTGAACCGGGCGGCGGGGGGAATCTACGCGCCCGGCCTCGCCTCCGGGCAAGAGGCCGATCCCCTGGAAACAGGCCACCGGCTAATGAAGTCTGGGGAATTCCAACTCGCCCTCGATGCCTACATGCGCGCCGCCGCGAAGGAGGGCCTGACGCCCGACACCCTCGCGGGGATGGGCACGGCCAACCTGCGCTTGGGACGCCTTGGCCAAGCCGAGGATCTGCTTCGGCGCTCGGTCAAGGAAGACCCCATGTTCGTGTCGGCCTGGAACAACCTCGGCGTGCTGCTGATGGAACAGGACAAGTACGGGGAGGCGTCGGAGGTGTTTCGGCGCGCCTATGCGGCGGACAGCGGCAACAGCGACACGATCCGGGACAATCTGAGAACGGCGCTCGTGCGGATGGATGACCCGTTCTATACGGGCATCAACGAGACCGAAGAGGTCCGGACGGTCGGCTACGGAGAGGAGAGGCCCCTCACCGCGGAGGAGGCCCTTCTTGCCATCGAGCCGCTCTGAGGCAAGGCGAGAGGGCAGCACCATGCGATATGCGTCGATCTGGGCCACCATGGGCCTTGTCGTTCTGAGTGCCTGCGAGCATTCGGGCGAGCAGGAGGTGGAGCGTGCCCTGCGCGACATCAACGTCATCGATGAGTCTGGTCTCAACGACGTCATGATGTCCGTGGCCGCGCCGGAAGAGGCCGTGAACTACTTTTCCAGGGCCGCACGCGAAAATCCCGACCGGATCGACCTCCAGCGCGGACTGGCCACATCGCTGATCCGCGCGGGCCGGGGCACCGAAGCCGTGTCCGCTTGGCAGGCCGTCGCCGCGCATCCGGACGCCACGGCCGACGATCGCGTCGAACTGGCCGGAGCCTTCATCCGCACGAACCAGTGGGACCAGGCACGCGCGACCCTGAGCGCCGTTCCTCCGACCCACGAGACCTACGAACGCTACCGATACGAGGCCATGGTCGCCGACGCTGCCGAGGACTGGACGAGAGCCGACAGCTTCTACGAGATCGCGACCGGCCTGACGACCACCCCGGCCGGGGTTCTCAACAACTGGGGTTATTCCAAGCTGACGCGAGGAGACTACCAAGCGGCCGAGCGGCTGTTCACGGAAGCCCTGCGCCATGAGCCCGATCTGTTCACCGCCAAGAACAACCTCGTCCTCGCCCGTGGGGCGCGGCGCGACTACAACCTGCCGGTGGTGCCCATGACCCAGCAGGAGCGAGCGCAGCTGCTCTACACGATGGCTCTGACGGCCATCAAGCAGAACGACGTCACCATCGGGCGCAGCCTGTTGGAGGACGCGGTGGAAACCAGCCCCACCCATTTCGAGGAAGCCGCGCGCGCGCTCGAGGCCATGGGCTGAAGCATGGGAACACCTCCGACCGTTGCGCTTGGCCTATTGCTGGGGGCGCTGCCTGTCTGCCTCTGGGCCGCCTATGTGGACCTGAGCCGTATGAAGATCCCGAATCGGGCCGTGGCTGCGCTGGCCGCAGCGTTCTTCGTCATCGGCCTTGTCCTCCTTCCGTTGGATAGCTGGAACCTGGGGGACTGGTCCTGGCGCTGGCTGCATCTGCTAGTGGTGCTGCTGATCGGCATGGCCTTGAATGCCGTCTACATGATCGGTGCCGGTGACGCGAAGTTCGCCGCCGCCGCTGCACCCTTCATCGCGACTTCGGATCTGGGCCGCCTGCTCTGGATCTATGCCTTCTCCCTCCTGGGCTGCTGGATAGCCCATGAGGTTGCCAAACGGACGGTCGGCCCGCGACTGGCGCCCGATTGGGTCAGCTGGTCCACCGGCAAGCGCTTCCCCATGGGCGTCGCCCTCGGACTGACGCTCGTCGTTTATCTCGTGATGGCCGCCACCGCCTGACTACGCACTCCGTTCGCCCTGTTCCGCAAAATCGCCACAGTGTCGGGCCACCGTTGCCCAGAGCGTTACCTCGCAAGAGCTTCACATGAACATCGCGGTCACGACCCAACCCTCTGCCACGCAGGGTGTCACCCCGCCTCCGGCCCCTCGGACCCTGGAAGGCATGAAGCTGCATCCCGTGATGATGCGCGACATCCTTCTCAAGACGATGTTCCGCATGAACGTCACGCTCGTGTCCGAAATCAGCCGGGCCGTTTGCCTTCCTATGCCTGTGACGCAGGAACTGGTCGACCTTGCCCGCTCGCAGAAGCTTTGCGAGGCGATGGGCACGCTGAACGCAAACAGCGGCAACGAGATGGGATACCAGCTCACCGACGCAGGTAAGGCGCGCGCTCTCGATGCCTTGGCTCAGTCGGAGTATTACGGCGCGATGCCCGTCCCGCTCGAGATCTACCGCGAGCAGGTCAGCAAGCAGTCGATCCGCAACATATCGATCACTCGCGCCCAGCTCGAGGGGGCGATGGGGCACCTGATCCTGCCCCAGTCGCTTCTGGACCATCTCGGCCCGGCGGTAGGGGCGGGGCGGTCGATCCTGATGTACGGCCCGCCCGGCAACGGCAAGTCGTCGATCTCCAATGGCATCCGCAACGCGATCGGCGACAAGATCTACGTGCCCCGCGCCATCGAGTATGCGGGCCAGGTCATCACGGTCTATGATCCGATCGTCCATTCGGCCGCCGAGGAAGACGTGGACGACCCGAATTCCCTGCGCCGCACCTCGGGGCGGTACGACACCCGCTATGTCCGCTGCGAGAGGCCGACGGTGATCACCGGGGGCGAGTTGTCGCTCGACATGCTCGACCTCGTCTACAACCCCGTCGCGCGGACCTACCAGGCACCGCTTCAGCTCAAGGCCACGGGTGGCATCTTCATCATCGACGACCTCGGACGTCAGGCCGAACCGCCGCAGAAAATCGTCAACCGCTGGATCGTGCCTCTGGAAGAAGGCCGGGACATCCTTGCCCTGCAATCGGGCGAGAAGTTCGAGGTGCCTTTCGACACCCTGGTGATCTTTTCCACGAACTTCCATCCGAACGATATCTTCGACAAGGCGGCGCTGCGGCGGATCTTCTTCAAGATCAAGATCGACGGCCCCTCGCAGGAGGACTTCCTCAAAATCTTTGCCATGGTGGCCAAGAAAAAGGGGATGCCCATTGATCAGGCGGCGCTGATCTATCTGCTCAAGCTCAAGTACCCGTCGATCAACAACGTCTACGCCAACTATCAGCCGGTCTACCTGATCGACCAGATGCTCTCGATCTGCCGATTCGAAGGGATCCCGCCGCAGATGAACGCTGCGCTGATCGACCGCGCCTGGGCGAACATGTTCGTCCGGGATGAGGTGATCGTGAAGTAGGCCCGGCTACCCCGGCAGGCCCCTACCCTGTCGCTTGGGGGCACGCTATCTGGGCTGGATGGACGTTCCCGCCCGCCTTGCTCCGTTCTTTGCCCGCCGGGGCTGGTCGCTTCATCCTCATCAAGCCGAGATGTTGGCGCGGTCGGACGAGGCCGCCCTGCTGCTCATCGCCCCGACTGGCGCAGGCAAGACGCTGGCGGGTTTTCTTCCTACCCTGTCCGAACTGGCCGAGGATCCACGGCCCGGCTTGCACACGCTTTATGTCTCTCCCCTCAAGGCGCTGGCGACCGACATCCGCCGCAACCTGCTCGCCCCGGTCGAGGATCTGGACCTGCCGATCCGGATCGAGGACCGGACAGGCGACACCTCCCAGTCCGCGCGGAGACGCCAGCGCGCCGATCCGCCGCATATCCTGCTGACCACGCCGGAAAGCCTCGCGCTCCTGCTGTCCTATGAGGACGCGCCAAAGATCTTCGGGAGCTTGAGCCGGGTCGTGGTGGACGAGATCCACGCACTCGCCGAATCCAAGCGGGGGGATCAGCTTTTTCTGTCCCTGTCCCGTCTCGATGCGCTGGCACCCGGCCTGCGCCGGGTCGGGTTGTCGGCCACCGTCGACGACCCGGAGGAGATCGCGCATCTGCTGGCCCGGAACCCCAAACCTTGCGCCATTCTTTACGCCGATCCGGGCGAGCGGCCCGATCTGTCCATGCTCGATGCGGGTCGTGCCCCGCCTTGGGCGGGTGGGGCAGCGCTCCATGCGATCCCGGCGGTGCTGGAGCAGGTGAGGCGCCACAGGACGACCCTGATTTTCCACAACACACGCGCGCAGGCCGAGGTGTTCTTCCACAATCTTTGGCTCCAAAATGACGAGGGCCTGCCCATTGCGATCCACCACGGCTCGCTCTCGCGCGAGCAGCGGCAGAACGTGGAGGCCGCAATGCTGCGCGGCGACCTCAAGGCCATCGTCTGCACCGGGACGCTCGACCTCGGGATCGACTGGGGTGACGTGGACCTCGTGATCCAGATGGGGGGCCCCAAATACGTCAAGCGCCTCGTCCAGCGAATCGGGCGAGCGAACCACCGGGCGGGCGTGCCGTCCAAGGCGATCCTTGTTCCGGCGAACCGGTTCGAGGTGCTGGAATGCACCTGCGCCATCGACGCAGCGCTGGAGAACGACCTCGATGGCACCCCGCGCGGCTCCGGGCCGCTGGACGTCCTGTGCCAGCACATCCTGATCCGGGCCTGCGCCGGACCGTTCGCAGCAGACGACCTGTATGCCGAGATCCGCACCGTCGGCGGCTACACGGACCTAAGCCGGGCCGCCTTCGACGACTGCCTGGAATTCTGCGCCACAGGGGGGTACGCACTCCGCGCTTATGACCGCTGGAAACGGCTCATGTTGCGCGACGGCGTTTGGCAGCTTCGCGACCCCCGCGCCGCCAAGCGCATTCGCATGAACATCGGCACCATCGAGGATTCAGGCAGCCTCAGTGTCCGCCTCCGCTCGGGGACGCATCTGGGCGAGATCGAGGAGTACTTCGCCTCAACCCTGACCCCCGGCGACACCTTCCTGATCGGCGGGCAGGTCGTCCGGTTCGAGGGTCTCAAGGAGATGACGGTGGAGGTCACCCGCCGCCCCGACTCCAACCCCCGTGTGGCAAGCTTTGGCGGCGGCAAGTTCCCCACCTCGGTCGCCCTGACCCGCCGCATCCTCGACCTCCTGCAGCGGCCAAGTTGGCCCGAACTGCCGCGCCACACCGCCGAATGGCTGGGCCTTCAGCGCCGGTTCTCCAAGCTCCCCCAGGCCGAACGCATGCTGGTCGAGACCTTCGAAGCCGAAGAACGATGGCACGCGGTCTTTTGGGGATTTGCCGGCTGGAATGCGCACCAGACGCTGGGCTTGCTCTTGACGCACCGCATGGAGCAGCGCGATCTCGACCCCCTGGGCTTCGTGGCGACCGACTATGCCCTTCTCATCACCGGGCTGCGGGAGTTGGAGGATCCGGCAAGCCTGCTCGGCCCGCGCGACATCCGCGAAGGCTTTGAGACCTGGCTCCAGAGCAACGCCGTGATGAAGCGGACCTTTCGGGGCGTGGCGACCATCGCCGGCCTGATCGAAAAGAACCTGCCGGGAAGCCGCAAGACCGGGCGGCAGGCGACCTTCTCGACCGACATCCTTTACGACACGCTCGTCAAGTACGATCCCGACCACCTGCTGCTGCGCGTCACCCGCGAACAGGCGCAGCACGGCCTCGTGGACTTTGGCCGGATCGAGGAGATGCTGTCCCGTATCCAGGGTCGCGTCGATCACGTCCGGCCCGCGCGCGTGACGCCCCTGGCTGCGCCCCTGCTGCTCGAGCGGGGCCGGGTCCCGGTTGCTGGCGCCGCGCGAGAGCGCCTGATGGCCGAGCAGGCGGCGCGCCTTCTGGAGGAGGCCGGGATCGAGGCTCTGTGACCCAGCCGCCCTTGCCGAAGTGCCCCGCGTGATCCAGAGAACGGGTCATGAACGGCACGGCCTTCTCCTTCACGCTGAACGGCACCGGTTGCCTGGCCCTCCCCTCGGGGGCGCTCTTCGTGCCGTCCGAGGATCTGCTCTGCGTGTCCGACCTCCACATGGCCAAGTCCGAGCGCATGGCCCGGCGGCGCGGGATCATGCTGCCCCCTTACGAGACGCGGGCCACCCTGGACCGCCTTGGGCAGGACATCGCGACGACCAAGCCCCGCTGCGTGGTGGCTCTGGGGGATTCCTTTGATGATCTGGCCGCGAGCGAGGCTCTGGACCCCGAGGACCGCGACCGGCTTCTGACTCTGCAGGAGGGTCGGCGCTGGGTCTGGATCGAAGGCAACCATGATGCCGGGCGCAATGCCCATGGCGGCGAAGGCGGCGAATGCTTGGCCGTCGCGGGTCTTACCTTCCGGCATATCGCCACTACCGAGCCTACCCCCGGCGAGGTCTCGGGTCACTACCATCCAAAATTTGGACTGCCCGGCTTCCATGAACGGCGGCCCTGCTTCGTCGTCGATGCGCGCCGTCTCGTGTTGCCGGCCTATGGCACCTACACAGGTGGCCTGGACGCGCGCGAGCCGGTGCTGCGGACTTTGTTTGCTGACCGTGCTTTGGCAGTACTGACCGGGCCGCGCGCCCTCCCGGTCCCGCTTCCGACCGCTCGTCCCCTGTCCCGTCGCGCGTGAACGGGCCGGACGAGGCGCAGGCCAGTCCGCAGCCTCGGCTTTCGGCTTTACTTCCATGGCCTCTTATATAAGATATAACTTATGGAAGGAGTCACGATGTCTGTCCTGGACCAAGCCCTCCTGGCCATATCCGACCCGACCCGCCGCGCGATCCTCGGACGGCTCGCCCAAGGCGAGGCGGCGGTGATGGAGTTGGCGGCTCCGTTCAAGATGAGCCAGCCAGCGATCTCCCAGCATCTGAAGGTGCTGGAAAAGGCCGGTCTCATCACGCGCGGGCGCGACGGGACCCGTCGTCCCTGCCGTCTCGCGCCCGAGGGCCTTGTGCCCCTCGACGCTTGGCTCTCCGAGCTGCGCGCCAATCTGGAACGCAACTACGCCCGCCTCGACGACCTCCTTGCCGAGGATCCAACCCAGGAGAAGAAGTCATGAGCGTCACCGTGGAGCGCACCTCGCCCACTACCCTCACCATCACGCGTCGCTTCAGGGCCCCGCCCGAGCGGGTCTTCGCGGCCCATGTGGAGCCCGAACTCATCCAGCGCTGGTGCTTTGGCTGGGATGGGTGGCGCATGCCCCTGTGCATCAACGACGCCCGGCCCGGCGGGGAGTTGCGTTGGGAGTGGGCCAATGACGAGGGCGCCGGCTTCCACGTCACCGGCACCTACGAGTCCGTGGAGCCGCCGCGGGACGGGCGCGCCGGCCGCATCGTCCACGTCGAGAGGATGCATCTGCCGGACGCCACGCCCGACAACCACGTCGAGACGACTTTCGCCGCCGAAGGCAGCGGCACGCTCCTCACCGTGGTGATGCGGGTGGACACGCCCGAGGCCATGGAAGCGATGGTCGCCACCGGCATGACGGAGGGCATGGAGGTGAGCTATGCCCGCATCGACGAACTGGAGCCTGCGGAGGCCTGAGCCCGAAGACACGAACGGGCGGAGCCTGCGCCCCGCCCGTCTGCTGTCCCATTACGATTGGATCAGGCCGTCAGCCCCTCGGGCTCGGGCAGTCCGTTGGCGCGACAGCAGGCGGTCACCGTATTCGCCAGCAGGCAGGCGATGGTCATCGGTCCGACGCCGCCGGGGACCGGCGTGATCGCGCCCGCAACCTGCGCGGCGCTGGCGTAGTCCACGTCGCCCACGAGGACGTCCTTGCCGTTCTCGCCCGCCGTGCGGTTGATGCCGACGTCGATCACCGTCGCGCCCGGCTTGATCCAGTCGCCCGGCACCATCCTGGCCCGGCCCACGGCGGCCACCACGATGTCGGCCCGGCGCACGACCTCGGGCAGGTCCTTGGTCTTGCTGTGGGCGATGGTCACCGTCGCGCTGTCCCCCAGCAGCAGTTGCGCCATCGGCTTGCCCACGATGTTCGACCGCCCGATCACCACGGCGTCCATGCCCGCCAACGACCCATGCAGGTCGCGCAGCAGCAGCAGGCAGCCCAGCGGCGTGCAGGGCACCATGGCCTTCTGCCCGGTCCCGAGCAGCCCCACGTTGGACACGTGGAACCCGTCCACGTCCTTCGCCGGGTCGATGGAGTTGATGACGAGGTCGCTGTTCAGGTGCTTGGGCAAGGGCAACTGCACGAGGATGCCGTGCACCGCCGGATCGTCGTTGAGACGCTTCACCAGAGCGAGCAGACTCTCCTCCGAGGTTTCGGCGGGCAGCTTGTGCTCGTAGCTGTTCATGCCCGCCTCAAGGGTCTGCTTGCCCTTGGAGCGGACATAGACAGAGGAGGCCGGGTCTTCGCCCACCAGCACCACGGCGAGGCCGGGAGTGATGCCATGATCGGCCTTGAGCCGCGCCACATGCTCGGCCACCCGGCCGCGGATCTTTGCCGCGAAAGCCTTTCCATCGATCACTTGGGCCGTCATGGCAGCTTCCTTCGTTGCGGTCGCCTGAGTCGTCATCATGTCTCCTCGTGGCCCCATTCGGGGCCAAGGACCCCTTCCTCGCGGGCGATCGACCAGTCGATCAGACGCCGCCACAGTTTCTCGATCAGGTCCGGGGGCAACCCATGCACGGCAGCCTCGCGCCGGACATTGGCCACCACCTCCTCCACGCGCGGGGTGATCCGTGCGGGAAGCTGGAGCGGTCCCTTGATCTGCGCGGCGCGGTCGATGTAGGCCGTCCGCTCCGCGAACAACGCCACGAGTTGCCGGTCCACCCGGTCGATCTCGGCCCGGATGTCGGCCATCATCTCGCAGTCCTGGGGTCGCTTCATGGTCCTGTCCTCCGGCTCCGGCCCACCACATCGGGGGCCGGAGCCGAAAGGTCAATCAGAACAGGCCCTCGATCTGCCCGGCCTCGTTGAGGCGGATGACCTCGGCCGAGGGAACCTTGGGCAGGCCCGGCATGGTCATGATCTCCCCGCAGATCACCACGATGAAGCCTGCGCCCGCCGACAGCCGCACTTCGCGCACCGGCACCGTGTGGCCCGTGGGTGCGCCACGGACGTTCGGGTCGGTGGTGAAGCTGTACTGCGTCTTGGCCATGCAGATCGGCAGGTGACCATACCCCGCCGCCTCCCAGGCCTTGAGCTGGTCGCGCACCGACTTGTCCGCGATCACCTCGTCGGCGTGGTAGATGCGCTTGGCGATGGTCTCGACCTTCTGGAAGAGCGGCATCTCGTCCGGGTAGAGCGGCGCGAAGTTGGCGGAGCCGCCTTCGGCCAGTTGCACGACCTTGCGGGCCAGATCCTCGATCCCGGCGGAGCCTTGGGCCCAGTGCTTGCACAGGATCGCCTCAGCGCCCTGCTCGGCCACATAGGCCTTCACGGCTTCGATCTCGGCGTCGGTGTCGCTGTAGAAGTGGTTGATGGCGACCACGACCGGCACGCCGAAACCCTTCACGTTGGCGATGTGGCGGCCGAGGTTCGGGCAGCCTTTCTGCACGGCGCCCACGTTCTCGGCACCCAGGTCGGCCTTGGCGACGCCGCCGTTCATCTTCATCGCACGCACGGTCGCCACGATCACGGCGGCGGCAGGCTTCAGCCCGGCCTTGCGGCACTTGATGTCGAAGAACTTCTCGGCCCCGAGGTCCGCGCCGAAGCCCGCCTCGGTCACCACGTACTCACCCAGCTTCAGCGCAGTCGTCGTGGCGATGACCGAGTTGCAGCCGTGGGCGATGTTGGCGAAGGGGCCGCCATGAACGAAGGCCGGGTTGTTCTCGAGCGTCTGCACGAGGTTGGGCTGGATCGCGTCCTTGAGCAGAACGGCCATCGCGCCGTCGGCCTTGAGGTCGCGGCAGTAGACGGGGGTCTTGTCACGGCGGTAGGCCACGACGATGTCGCCCAAGCGCTTTTCGAGATCCTTGAGGTCCTTTGCCAAGCACAGGATCGCCATGACCTCGGAGGCCACGGTGATGTCGAAGCCAGTCTGGCGGGGGAAGCCGTTCGCGACGCCGCCGAGGCTCACCACCATGTCGCGTAGCGCGCGGTCGTTCATGTCCATGACCCGCCGCCAGACGATGCGGCGCTGGTCGATGTCGAGCGCGTTGCCCCAGTAGATGTGGTTGTCGATCATCGCCGACAGCAGGTTGTGCGCCGATGTGATCGCGTGGAAGTCACCGGTGAAGTGGAGGTTCATCTCCTCCATCGGCACGACCTGGGCATAGCCGCCGCCCGCCGCCCCGCCCTTCATCCCGAAGTTCGGGCCAAGGGACGCCTCGCGGATGCAGACCACCGCCTTCTTGCCGATGCGATTCAGGCCGTCGCCCAGACCCACGGTGGTCGTGGTCTTGCCCTCGCCCGCCGGAGTCGGGTTGATGGCGGTCACTAGGATCAGCTTGCCGTCGGGCCGGTCCTGGACCGAGTTGATGAAGTCTTGGCTCACCTTGGCCTTATCGTGCCCGTAGGGCAGCAGGCTTTCGGCGGGGATGCCCAGCTTGGCGCCGATCTCCAGGATCGGACGTTTCTTGGCCTCGCGGGCGATCTCGATGTCGGTCTTGTGGCTCACGGCGGTTCCCCTGGATTGTGGCGGTGTCCTAACCGAGCACCGGCGAGGCCAGAATGGCGATTGCGACCGATTAGCCCGTCAAATCGTCGGGCCCACAAGAAAGAGGTTTCGCATAGGAAATCCCGTTCACGTCCCCCGCTGCCCTGCGCTTTCCGGCGCCCAGGGGCGCTGCGCCGGAACATGGAGCCGCACCCTTTCGCCAAGTCGCAGCACGCCTTCGCGCTCCACCCATGCCGTCAGTCCGCGCCGCCCCTTGGCGGCTGCCTTGAAGGCCTTGCCGTGCCCCGGCCGCGCGGTCTCGATGGTCTTGGCGGGTTCGATGCAGGGCAAGTTCTCCATGTCCACGACCAGCGTGGCCCCTCCTTCGCCCTGCAGGCGACTGGACGGCGGCAGGTGCGTGAAATCCGCGATTCCCTCAATCACCACCGAGGCTCCGACCCAAGCCGGGTCAACGGCCTCCAGGCCCAGCGCCGCAGCAATGGCTCGCAACTCCTCGGCGCTCACCAAGCTGACCTGACGCGTGTTCCGGATCTGGGTCCCTCTCGGGTACTGCGCTGTCACCCGCGAACAGGCCGGTCGGGTCAGACCCGCATGCACCTCACCCTCGAAGCCGGCAAAGGTCAGAGGCATCTCATCCAAGGGCTCTCCATGGATGATGAGGTCCTGACCGACAGGACGTGAGACACGCCCGAGCCAAGTCACAATGCCGAAGTGATCGGTAGGGGCGAGGGCGGGCATGGCGGACTCTCCTTTCCGCCCTTGATGGCAGGGCACCGGACGAGCCTCAAGCCGCCTGGCCTATCCGTCCCGGCTCAAGATGATGAACAGCCTGCGAAAAGGGAACAGCACCGTTCCGTCCGCTTCGGCCGGATAGGCAAAGCTCAGGGCGTCGTCATAGGCGTCCAGGAACTCCTGCAGCTCTCCTTCGCCCATGCGGGCCGCAAAGGGCCTGAGCGCAGTGGACTGCGTGAAAGCCCTGACAGGATGACCTTCGGCAACGGGCGACAAGGGCTGGAGATATTCGGTTTCCCAGACATCGACCGTTCCCAACGGCCCCAGGAGGCGCTGGTAGGCTCCGGGTGGAGCAACCGGAGGCACGTAGTCGTCAAAGCCGAATCGGTCGGGGAACATCTCCTCGGCCAGGTTCCGCAACAGCCGGTGCGATGGAGCGTCGAACTGGCGAGGCATCTGGACAGCCAGAACTCCGTCGGGGGCCAGTTCGCTCACGAGACGGGGCAGCAGGACGTCGTGCTGGTGCACCCAATGCAGGGCGGCATTCGAAAAGATGACCGCCGGGGCCTCTTCGGGCGACCAATGCGCGATATCGGCCAGCCTTGTCTGATCGTAACCCTGAGCATGGGCCAGCATCGCCGCCGAGGAGTCGATGCCGATGATAGGCCGCCCGGGGAAGCGAGCCCGCAGGGGCCCTGCCACGGCTCCATCCCCGCACCCCAGATCAACGACACAGCCGTCCGGCACGTCACCGATCTGCAGCAGGAGATCCAGGGCCGGACGCAAGCGGAGACCCCGGAACCGTCGATAGGTCCCGGGGTCCCAGTCGATGGAGTTGTCGGTCACGCCCTCAGGCCGTCGGCTCGGGCTCGGGCTCACCGCGCGGTGGGCGCGGGCGCGGCGTCTTGGGGATCGCCGTCACCGAGGCTCCGCCCGATGGGGGCGGTGGCGAAGCATCCTCGCCGCGGTTCAAAGGTTCGCCCGCGATGACGCGAGTGATCTCGGACCCGGTCAGGGTCTCGTACTCCAGCAGGCCTTGCGCCAGTCGTTCCAGATCCTCGCGCTTCTCGGTCAGGATGCGCTTGGCTTCGGTGTAGCCCTCGTCGATGAGGCGGCGGACCTCCTCGTCGATGGACTTCTGCGTCTCGGCCGAATGGTTCGTGCCACCGCCATACGATCCGAGATAGCTCTGCTGCTCGTTGGCATAGTCAATGTAGCCGATGCGCTCGGACATGCCGAACTGCGTCACCATGGCCCGGGCGATCTTGGACACCTGCTGGATGTCCGAGGTCGCACCCGAGGTCACCTGCTCCGGCCCGAAGACCAGTTCCTCGGCGACGCGGCCGCCCATCGCCATGGCGATCTTGGACCGGTACTTCGTGTAGCTGACCGAAAGCTGGTCACGCTCGGGCAGCGATAGCACGAGGCCCAGGGCCCGACCGCGCGGAATGATCGTCGCCTTGTGGATTGGGTCGTGCTGCGGCACGTTCAGGCCCACGACGGCGTGACCGGCCTCGTGATAGGCAGTCAGCTTCTTCTCGTCCTCGGACATGACCATCGACCGACGCTCGGCGCCCATCATCACCTTGTCCTTGGCGGACTCGAAGTCGATCATCGTGACGAACCGACGCCCAATCCGTGCCGCCATCAGCGCCGCCTCGTTGACGAGGTTGGCGAGGTCCGCGCCCGAGAAGCCCGGAGTGCCGCGCGCGATGATGCGCAGGTCCACATCCGGCCCCAGCGGGACCTTGCGGGCATGGACACCCAGGATCTTTTCGCGGCCCTTGATGTCGGGGTTCGGCACCTGAACCTGACGGTCGAAGCGGCCCGGACGCAGCAACGCGGGGTCGAGCACGTCGGGACGGTTGGTCGCCGCGACGATGATGATGCCTTCGTTGGCCTCGAAGCCGTCCATCTCCACCAGAAGCTGGTTCAGCGTCTGCTCGCGCTCGTCGTTGCCGCCACCGTAGCCTACGCCACGAGACCGGCCCACCGCATCGATCTCATCGATGAAAACGATGCAGGGGGCGTTCTTCTTGGCCTGCTCGAACATGTCACGCACGCGGCTCGCGCCGACGCCCACGAACATCTCCACGAAGTCAGAGCCCGAGATGGTGAAGAACGGCACGCCAGCCTCGCCCGCGATCGCGCGGGCCAGCAGCGTCTTACCGGTGCCGGGGGGACCCACGAGCAGCGCGCCCTTGGGGATCTTACCGCCCAAGCGCGAGAACTTCTGCGGGTTGCGAAGGAACTCGACGATCTCCTCCAGCTCCTCCTTGGCCTCGTCGATGCCAGCCACGTCGTCGAAAGTGACGCGGCCATGCTTCTCGGTGAGGAGCTTGGCGCGCGACTTGCCAAAGCCCATGGCGCCGCCACGCCCGCCGCCCTGCATCCGGTTCATGAAGTAGATCCAGACACCAATGAGCAGGAGGAAGGGCAGAAGCGACAGGATGAAGGCCGTGAAGCCCGACTGCTCCTGCGAGCGGGCCGAGACCGGCACCCCTGCGTCGATCAGGAGGTTCGTCACCTCGGCGTCCGGGGGAAGGACGGTGGTGTAGTCACGGCCATCGGCACCGCGGTAGCGGACCTCCTCGCCGTCGATGGTGGCTTGGGCGACCTGGCCCGATTGCACGGACGCCACGAAGTCCGAATACGAGCGACCGTTCGACGCCATGGTCGTCTGGCCGCCGCTGAAAAGATTGAAGAGCGCCAGCACCAGAAGGAACAGGACGACCCAGAAGGCGATGTTTCGCGCGTTGCCCACGAACGGACTCCCCCATGGCACGGAACATCAATGCCCGTGCTGCGTGTGCCCAAGATAAGGGCTGAGAAGGCGGGTTCAATGTGAAAGCCGTATGACGCACGGATGCGAGAGCGAATTTGCGCGACCGGAAGGCCTCAGAGCCTCAGTTCGGGGATAAAATCCCTCTGCGTCCAGCCTTTGCCGGCTAGCGATCCCGTACGAACCACTGGAATCGGGGGTAGAGCGTCGCGGTCCAGCCCTCGGGACGACCCGCGAAGGGAGCAGCGACGACCCGGCTCCCGTCCCACACGGCAGGTGTCGCAAGCAGCGCACCGGAGGGCAAGCCCTGTGCAGTCCAGTCCGGGCATACCCGAAGTCCTTCCCCACCCAAAGCGGCGACCCGGAGATGCCGCCATGAGGCTGGATCGACCCGGTCCTGATCCGTTGCCCCCCGATGCAGGGACCACCGCCCGTCCCACCGCGCCCGCAGCATCCCACCGGTCAGATGCAGGGGAGCCGGGGCGTCATAGGCCCGAGCCTCGCGCCTGATCCGAAAGCGGTCGCCTTCGGGCATCACCTGGCAGCCTGATAGCGTCGCGGAACGACCGTCGAGCACGACTCGAGCCAGCCGGAGGAGAGCATCGTGCCGGGGACGATATGGACGATTGCCGACCCAGGCCAGACCCGCAGCGAGCAGCCGGGCCGGCGTATCCTCGGCCTCGACCCGGCGCAGAAAATCCAAGGGAAGGCAGAGATCCGCCCCTTCCTCCCGCGTGTCCCGCGCGGCGACGGCTTCAGCGTGTTGGCGCAGGGACGCTTCGGCTCGGCGCATGTGATCGCTGGTCCGAATCAGGCGATCGGGCGTCAGCCCCAATACCGCGAGATGCTCCATCATCGAGCGCGCCTTGACGCGGTCGAAACGGCGATCCTCATTGGATGGGTCCTCGGCCCAGGCGATGGCACGCGACCGAAGCCAGTCACGCAGGTCCCGCCGCCGGCTGTTCAGGAACGGACGAACCCACAAGCCGTGCACTGCTGGGGCGAACTCGTCCATCGCGGACAGCCCATCGACGCCCGACCCACGAGCTAATCGAAGCAGCACCGTCTCGGCCTGATCGTCGGCGGTATGGCCCAGGAGAACGGCCCCAATCCCCTCGGCCATTGCCCAGTCCGAGATCAGGCGCTGACGGGCACGACGGGCCTGGTCCTGCATGTTGCCCTTCCCGTTCCAGTCGGTCCAGCGCAGGACGGTGTGCACGATGCCCAAGGACCCGCAGGACTGGCCGACAAGATCGGCCTCCCTGGCGGCTTCGGGACGCAAGCCGTGATCCACTGTCACCGCCCTAAGCGTCCGATGGACTTTCCTTGCCCAGTCGGCCGCAAGATGCAGGAGGGCCATGCTGTCACCGCCGCCGGACACGGCGATGCCGATGGGGGCTGATAACTCGGCCAGCCGCTGATCGAGCCGCGCGACCGAGGAGGCCAAAGCCTCCTCGGGCATCATGGGCAACCCAGCGTCCGCATCTCGGCTTGGGCGTCTGCCAACAGGGATGAATTAGGGAAGCGGGTGCCGATCTCGCCCAGAGTCACGCAGGCATCGGGGACCTGGCCCAGCCTGCCCAGATTGCGCCCCAGCCCGAGCAGCGCGTCCGCCGCGAAGTCGCCGTTCGGGGCTGTCGAAAAGCTGTCGAGGTAAGCGCGCGCCGCGTTGGACGAATCACCCAGGCCGTCCAGCGCCTCGCCCCGCCCAAGCTGGGCGCGGGCCGTCAGGGGGCTGCCCGGGTAGGCCTCGACAAAGGCCGCAAAGAGGTCAGCGGCGCCGCGAAAGTCACTCGATGCGAGCGCCCCCTCCGCCCGCTCGAACTCGGCCTGTTCGTTGACGGCCAGGTCCGGGCCGTTCTCGGTGGGTTCAGCCGGCGTCGGCACCACCGAGATGTTGTCCACGCCGCCCAGCGCGGGGGTATCGCCGAGTTGGCCGATGTCGCAGCCTTCCTCGATCTCGCACAGGCGGAATTCGATGTCGCCCAGCCGGTTCGTCCCGTCGGTGGTGATCCGGTTGATGCGGAACTCCAGCTCCTCGGTCTTGGAGGTGAGGCGCTGGAGTTCGGACTCGATGGCGTTCAGGCGCTCCAGGGGGGTGTTCCCCGTCACGCCGGTGGTCAGCTGCCCCGAGGCGGTCAGCTCGCTCCGCAGCCCCTCGATGTCCTGGGACAAGGAGGCGATCTGCCCGCGGATGTCCGCGAGCGTCTGCGGATCCGCGGCCTGCCCCCAGGCGAGGCCCGGCCAGACCGCACACAGAAGGATGGCCGCGTGACGCATCAGCTGAGGCTGCCGATCGAGATCACGGTGACCGCCCTGCGGTTCTCCGAGTAGCAGCTTTCCTCCGAGCAGACCGCCACGGGACGTTCCTTGCCATAGGAAATCGTGCGGATGCGGTTGCCCGGCACGCCCTTGGAGACGAGGTACTCGCGCACAGCGTTGGCGCGCCGGGCACCCAAGGCGACGTTGTACTCGCGGGTCCCCTGCTCGTCCGCGTGGCCTTCGATCACCGCGAGGTAGGACGAGTTCGACTGCAGCCACTGGGCCTGCCCGTCGAGCGTCGCGATGGCCTGCGGCGTCAGGGTGGACTGGTCCACCTGGAAGAAGACGCGATCGCCCACGGCTTGGCTGAAGTACTGCGGCGAGGCTGGATCGCCGACGCCGCCAGCGCCGCCCAGGGTTCCCGTGCCCACGCCCGGCAGGCCGGCGCCGGGCAGGCCGGCAGTCGCACCGCCAGCACCCCCGAAGCCGCCGGCACCGCCCGGTCCACCCGCGCCGCCGCCGAAGCGGTCGGGCCGCGTACAGGCGCTCAGGCCCACCGAGGCCACCAGAAGCGCCGCTACCAACC
Organism: Rubellimicrobium rubrum; assembly: GCF_006152115.1. Taxonomy (GTDB): domain Bacteria; phylum Pseudomonadota; class Alphaproteobacteria; order Rhodobacterales; family Rhodobacteraceae; genus Rubellimicrobium; species Rubellimicrobium rubrum. Next base: position 32,984 of record NZ_VDFU01000022.1, read on the forward strand.
ATCTCGTCATCGAAATGTCCCCTTTTGACCTATCTTACCACGCCCCGCGTCCTTGGGAAGCAGCGCGCCCTGTCCTTCGCCGCGGCCGGGGATGTCCCATCCCCGCCCCGGCCTTGATCACGGCTGCAACGGTCCCCAGGACGGGTCCGACGCCATGCCTCCGGTTGGTACCTGCTTCAGGTTCCGGCCCGACACATCGACCGAGTAGACCGTCGGCGCACCGTCCGCCCCCTGCGTTTCGCGCGTGAACATCAGCACGCGGCCGTTCGGAGCCCAGGTCGGCCCCTCGTCCAGGAAGCTGGAAGTCAGGAGGCGCTCCTCCGAGCCATCGGTCCGCATGACGCCGATGTAGAAGCGGCCGTCACCCTGCTTGGTGAAGGCGATGAGATCGCCGCGCGGGGACCAGACCGGCGTGGAATAGCGGCCATCCCCGAACGAGATGCGGACCGGCTCGCCGCCGCTGGCGCTCATCACGTAAAGCTGCTGGGTGCCGGAGCGGTCCGACTCGAACACGATCTGGCTGCCGTCGGGGCTGAACGAGGGGGCCGTCTCAATGGACGGTGCCGAGGTCAGGCGCGAGGAGGCCCCACCCCCGACGTTCGTCATATAGATGTCGGTATTCCCGCCATTCGTGAGGGAGTAGATCACATGCTGGCCGTCCGGCGAGAAGCGGGGCGAAAAGGTCATCTCTCCCGTTTCGGTCGCGATCCGCTGCTGGCGCACGGAAGCCACGTCGAGAAGATAGATCGCCGGCACGCCCGACTCATAGGAGGTGTAAAGCACCCGGCTCCCGTCCGGCGAGAAGCGCGGCGCGAACAGCAGCCCCGACTGGGTCAGGAACTGCACCCCCGCTCCGTCGTAATCCATGACGGCCAGACGCTTGGCGCGGGCATCCTTGGGCCCCGACTCTGAGACGAAGACGACGCGGCTGTCGAAGTAGCCGCCCTCGCCCGTGATGCGGGAGTAGACCGCATCGGCCACCTTGTGGCCCATGCGCCGCCAGCCTGCGACCGTACCTGCGAATTGCAAGCCCTCGCCAAGCTCGGCCCCCGAGAACACGTCATACAGGCGGAACTTGACGATGAGCTGGTCGCCCGACACCGCCACGGCCCCGGTGATCAGCGCCTGCGCGTTGATGGCCGTCCAGTCGGTGTAGACCGGCGCGGTTCCGAAGGGCAGGTTCGGATTGATGAAGGCGCTGGAAGGGATCTCGCGGAACAGGCCCGTTCCCACGAGGTCGGCAGAGACGACCGACGCGATGTCGCGCGCCACGCTCTCGGCCCCGCCGATTTCCACGGTGAAGGCCGGAACAGCGAAGGGAATGGGTTCGATCACCCCTTCGGTGATGGTGATCGACAGCGGACCCTGCTGCGCGTGGACAGGATGGGCCAAGGCGAAGGCTGCGATAAGCGCCGCCCAGAGGGCCAGGATGATTCGATTCATGGACAGGTTCTCATCTTCAGGGCGAGGCCGCGCAGGCCCGTCAGAGCGGACCATGCGCAGGGTCGAATAGCGCGGATCGGAGTACGGCGCATCAACGGATCGCCATCTGCGTGGGATCGAAGGTCATCTCGACCATTCGCCATTGCTCGTACTTCTCTGCCGGGAGCGGGAAGCCGTCGCCTTGGCACCGCAGGATCGCGCGGCGGGCGGACTCGTAGGCGCTGTTCGCGGCCTCGCCGCTGTCGGCATTGTGGGTCAGGAGTTCCACATCCCCGGCCACCCGGCCATCACGGCTAAGCTGGAACGCGACCGTCACCGACACGCGACCCGCCTGGCTGCCCGGATCCACCACCCAGCACTGCTGGACGGCCACGCGGAACGCGTCCTGCTCCGCACCGGTCATCGGCGGACCGGGGTCGGCCTCGGCCGCCTCCCCCGCGCCGGAATCGGCCAGCGCGGCTGCAAGGGCGTCGTCCACGGACGCGGTATCGGCAGAGGCCTCCTCCACGGGTTCGGCTTCCTCGGCCTCGGCCACAACCTCTTCCTCAACAGCCTCTTCGGTCGGCTCGGCCTCGGCCACCTCTTCCGCAGGCTCCTCGCTTTCGGCCTCCTCGGCTTCGGCGGCCTCCTCGATAGGCTCGTCTTCTACCGGCTCGGCCGCAGCGACCTCGGACTCCTCGGCTTCAGGCTCCTCGGCCTGCGGCGCCGGGCGGCTTGGGCGTGGGCGCGGACGGGATGCGACCTCGACGGCCCCGGAGGGCTCCTCGGCTTCGGTGACGATCTCGGTGGTCGCCTCCTCAGGGGCGGCTTCGTCCTGAGGCTCCTCGACCGGTTCGGGCTCGGGCGCAGGTTCGGGCTCTGCGGCTTCCTCCACCTCGGGCGCGACCTCGGCTTCGGGCGGGGGCGGTGGCGCGGCTTCGGGGGCGACGCGCGGCGCAGCCCGAGGCTTGGGACGCAGGGAGGCATCGAGCTGGGCCGAAGGCGGCGGAGCAGGCGGCTGCGGGGTGGGCTCAGGCTCGGGCGCGACCTCCTCGACCTCGGGGGGCGGAGGCGGCGCGGGTTCAGGCGGCGGCGCAGGTTCAGGCGCGGGCTCCGGCTCGGGAGCCGGTTCCGGCTCCGGTTCAGGCTGCGGCTCTGGCTCTGGCGGCTGGACCTCAGGACTGACCTCGGGCTCGGTGGCAGGCGGGGTCGGCTGTTCGGCAGGCTCTGTCGAGGGCGGCGGCGACGTGCGCGCCACAAGGGCCGCATATTCCGCCCCGGTCACGGCAGTGACGGGCGTCACCTCGAAGGGAAGGGGTTCGGAGTCGAGGCCCCAACCCATGAGGAGCCACAGCAGGAGGGCCGCGTGGCCTGTGGCTGAGATGTATGCCCCGGGGGTCATGGGTGTGGTCTCAGCCGTCGGCGGGGGC
>NZ_VDFU01000023.1 GCF_006152115.1 Rubellimicrobium rubrum
CCCAGTCGTAGCGCCCAAGCCGGTCATGCACTAAGTCTGAACCCGGACCACCCGATTGGGGCAGGCCAGATCGAGAACCAGATCCGCGGGCTGGCCGTGGCGTTTGGCGTCCGACTGCCTCGCGGACTGAGCTCCGCGTTCGTCCACCAGGTGATCACCATGAGCAACGGCATCATTGGTCTGTCTGCCGCCATGCGCGGCCTCCTCGCGGCGCGAGACGCGGTGCTCGGGGCGGTCGCGGCCATCGACGCCGACATGAAGCGGCTCGTGCGCGCCTCTGATGCCTGCCGCCGCCTCATGACCATTCCGGGCGTGGGCCAGCTGACCGCGCTCGCCTTCACCGCCGCCATTGACGATCCGAGTCCTTTCGCCGCTCACGCGATCTCGGCGCCACCCTTGGCTTGGTGCCGCGCCGATACCAGTCAGGCGAGTTCGACTACACCGGCAGCATCTCCAAGGCTGGCGACCGGCGCGTACGAACCCTGCTTTACGAGGCCGCCAACGTCATGCTGACCCGATACACAAGGGCGAGCTGAAGCTGAAGACGTGGGCCTTCGCCATCGCCAAGCGATCGAACATGCGCAAGGCGAGGGTCGCGCTCGCGCGCCGGCTCGCCATCATCATGCATGCCATGCTTCGGCACGGCACCGAGTTCCAGCCAACCTGACCTTCGATCTTCGCCCGTACCCCAGACAGGAGGCCGCACCGAGCTCCCGAGCGGGAGCAACGCCCGAGGGAGGGAGCAGACGACGGCGCGAATTCTGTAGCATGCGGCCAATCTCGTCGGCCGACTGCGTCTTCAACCAAGCCGCCCTGCACCCAGCTGACCCCATCAAGTGCCACTCAAGCACGCAGAGAACGCAGGCGCCCAAGGGCATAGGCCCGCTCAGAACTGAGCCATCAGATCTTGCCCCATTAGAGAACAGAATTCTTGATATACGCACCAGTCCTCGATTAGCGCACCGCCGCTTCCAGTGCCACGCTTGTTGACTGGACGGCTGATCGAGTTGAGCGTGGCGGGATGCGCTCTTTCCTCGCCGACACCTTAGCCCTTCTCGTATTCTTCACGAGCACAGGGGTGCTGAACGAGCGCTTCGTCGCAGGCATGGACTGGGACGAGGTGGCACGGTCGCGCGGCATTGGCGCCGCCCTCATGGTGCTCACCGCACGGCCCTACGGGCTATGGCGGGGCTGGGTGCTGGGCCGGTTCGCTGGGGAGGGCCGGCGCTCGCAACTCGTTTGGGACACGATTGCCTTGGTCAGCTTCCAGGTGCCGATCTATGCCGCCATCCTGGTGGCCGGCGGAGCCGAGGGCGCCGAGGTCGTCCAAGGCTGCCTCGGGGTGACCGTCATCATGCTGGTCTCGGGTCGGCCTTACGGCCTGTGGCTCGACTGGGTGCGCTCCTGCTTTGGCCTGCCGCCCGGGGGCGAACGGCCCATGAGCCTGCAAAGCTGAAGCCGCGCCGCGCCTCGCGGTCAAAACAAGAGGTCCGCAAAGGACGTCAGGTTCGGCAAGATCCGGGGATCGTTGCGGTGAGATGGATCGCGTGGACCCAGAGTTCGCCCTGTCCGTTATGGGATCGGCCCGTCAGGGCGGTAGCTCGGAGAGTGACGGCGGATGCCCAGCGACGACCCCGCGGACGTCCTGCTCAAGCAGCAGAAGGTGCTGGCCGACTTCGGCAGCGTCGCGTTGCAATCCGAGGACCTCGACGCGGTGCTGACCGAGGCCTGCCGTCTGGTGGGCGAGGCGCTCGGCACCGAGCGGGCCAAGGTGCTGGAGATCGAGGCCGGAGGCCAGAGCCTGCTGGTGCGCGCCGGCGTGGGCTGGGCGCCGGACGTCGTGGGTCATGTTCACCTGCCCATGGACGAGCACTCCTCCGAAACCTACGCCATCAAGGCGGGCGAGCCCGTCATCACGCAAGACATCCGCACGGAGACGCGCTTCGGCCTGCCCGACTTCCTGACGGACGCGGGCGTGGTGGCCCTCGTGAACGTGCCCATCGTCTTGCCGGGGCAGCGGGCCTATGGCCTTCTCCAGCTCGACGACACCGTGCCCCGCGACTTTGACCAGCACGACATCGAGTTCCTGCGCACCTACGCCATCATCCTCGGCCCGGTGATCGACCGCCTGCACAAGGTCGCAGCACTACGGACCAGCGAGGAGCGCTTCCGGCTCACGGTGGAGACCGCGACCGACTACGCCATCCTGACCACCGACAACGAGGACCGCATCATCGACTGGCTGCCCGGGGCCGAGGCCGTGTTCGGCTGGAGCGCGCAGGAAGCGATCGGACAACCGGCCGCCATCCTCTTCACGCCGGAGGACCGGGAGGCCGGCCGGCCCGAATGGGAGAACGAGACGGCGCGGCGCGAGGGCCATGCTCCCAACGTGCGCTGGCACTTGCGCAAGGACGGCGCGCGCGTCTTCATCGAAGGCTCGGTCTGGCGCTTGCATGATGCCCAGGGGGAGCCCCGGGGGTTCCTCAAGATCGGCCAGGACGTGACCGAGCGGCGGGAGGCTGACGAGCGGCTGCGCACGCTCATGCAGAACATCCCGCAACTCATCTGGCGGGCCCGAGACACCGGTGACTGGATCTGGGCCAGCCCGCAGTGGCTGGACTTCACCGGACAGAGCCAGGAGCAGAGCCGCGGCCAGGGGTGGCTGGACGTGGTCCACCCCGACGACCGCGCTCGCGCGCGGGTGGCCTGGTTCGAGGCCCGCGAGCATGGCGGTCTCGACGTCGAATTCAGGGTCCGACGCGCGAAGGATGGCGCCTGGCTGTGGCACCAGACCCGCGCCCATCCCATGCTCGACAGCGGAAACGGCCACGTCGAGTGGCTCGGAACCACCAACGAGGTGCATGTCCTGAAGGAGCTTCAGGAGCGCCAGGCCGTGATGGTGAACGAGCTTCAGCACCGCACGCGCAACCTCATCGGGGTGGTGAGCTCGATCGCGACCCAGATCATGGCGCATACGGGGCCGACCGACGCGTTTCGCGAAGAATTCCACCAACGCCTGGCCGCCCTGTCGCGGGTTCAGGACCTGCTGTCCCGCGCGGAGCAGGAGCCCGTCACCCTGCGCGCACTCCTCCAGCTCGAGCTCGACGCCATGGGCGCGACCAAGGGCGACGGGATCCGGCTCGACGGACCGACCGTCCGCATCCGGCCCACCATTGTGCAGATCCTCGCGCTGGTGCTGCATGAGCTGACGACCAACGCCCGCAAGTATGGGGCCTTGTCAGACGGCGGTGGCCGGCTCGGTGTCGAGTGGCAGGTGCGGCAGGACAAAGGCGGGCGGTGGCTCCTGATCGAATGGCGGGAAGAGGATCTGCTCCCCTCAGCCCAAGGCGCCTCGACGATCCGACAGGGCGGCGGCTATGGGCGGCGGCTCATCGAACGCGCGTTGCCGTTCACGCTCGACGCCCAGACCACCTATGTGGTGGAGCCGACGGAGATCCGCTGCACCATAGACCTGCCGCTCGACCGACCAGGCCAGGACGGGAGACACGCTGGATGAACCCAGATCAGGCCCTCGCCGGCCGGCGCATCCTCCTCGTGGAGGACGACTTCATCATCGCCGATGACGTCGCGGCCGCCTTCGGGTCCGCGGGGGCGGAGGTCGTCGGGCCCGCGGCGACCCCTCGGAAAGCCTTGGAGCTGATCAAACAAACCGAGCGGCTGGACGGGGCTATGCTGGACATCAACCTACAAGGCGATCTGGTCTACGCGGTCGTCGATGCCTTGCAGGCGCGTGGCGTGCCGGTCATCTTCGCGTCCGGCTACGACCGCAGCGCCATCCCCGAGCGCTACGCCGACATCCCGTTTTGCGAGAAGCCGGTTGATCGCGCACGCTGTGCGAAGGACCTGTTCCGCTGAAGGAACACGGCCTCTTCAAAGGCCCGTTGCTTTCCTTTGAGATGCGGTGGCTTTTCACACAGTCTGCACGATTACTGCACTCTCCCGATTCTTAAGCTCAACAACGTCAACTGGCTTTCCTTAGGCGGCCACCTCCGCATCCCGGGCGAGGTCGGCCAGCGTTGTCGTGTCAAGGCGGGCGGTGAAGGCGGCCTGTGCGTCGGCCATGGCTGCGCGCGCGGCCCCGTTGGCGGCGCGCTCCAGCAGGCAGGTCGGATCGCCGGAGGGCAACTCAAGCGCTAGGAGAGGCGGCGTGCCCAGGGCCTCGTAGACCCGCAGCAGCGTGATCTCTCTGAGCGGCCGGGCGAGTTGCCAGCCGCCCCCATGCCCCTTGGCGGAGATGACCAGACCCCCCTCCCTGAGGCCAGCCATGGTGCGCCGCACCACGGCCGAGTCGGTGCCCAGCATCCCCGCCAACACCTCGGAGGTGAGCGGACCTGCCGCTTGGCCAAGATGGAGAAGGGCGTGGAGCACGCGAGGGAGGCGGCTGTCGCGGCGCATGAACTCTCCATCGGCTACGCACGGGACGCTCACGTGCGCTTTGGTGACACATGACTGTTGACGTCGCTGATGTCACGTTGCATATAGTGCAACATGAGTTTGGTTGACCTCTTTCGAGCAATCTGGAGTCCGCCATGTCCAGCGCCGCCCTGCCTGCCCCCTCGGCTTCCATCCCTGCCGTCTCGGCAGGTGTCCATCCCCGCCGCTGGGCCGTGGCCTCGGTGCTGCTTGTGGCCTTCTTCATGAACATCGCCGACGTCACCATCGTGAACGTGGCACTGCCCTCGATCCAAGTGGGGCTCGGGGCCACCTCGACGCAGCTCCAGTGGGTGTCGGCTGCCTACCTCCTCCCCTTCGCCGCGCTTCTTTTGCCCTTTGGCCGCTTTGGAGACACGCTTGGGCGGCGGCGCGTGTTCCTCCTGGGCCTTGCAGGTTTCACGGGCGCCTCGCTCCTTTGCGGGTTGGCCCCTTCCGCAGAGGCGCTCATCGCCGCCCGCGCCCTCCAGGGTGCGGCGGCGGCTATGATGGTGCCGCAGGTGCTGGCCATCATCCACGTGATCTTCCCGCCCGAGGAAAAGGCGCAAGCGCTCCAGCTCACCTTTGTGGTGGGCTCGGCCGCGTCGGTCGCGGGCCCACTCGCGGGCGGGCTCCTGCTCGGCCTTGATGCCTGGAGCACCGGCTGGCGGAGTGTATTCCTGATCAATGTTCCCCTTGGCCTCGTGGCACTCCTTGCAGGCGCGCGGCTCCTGCCTGGGGACGGTGCGCGCGGCGGGATAGGCGGCCGAAGCGTGGACGGCCTGGGCGTAGCCCTGTCCGGCGCGGTCATGGTTCTGCTGGTGTTACCGCTGGTGGAGGGGCGCAGCTGGGGATGGCCGTGGTGGGGCTGGGTCATGATGGTCCTGGCCCTCGTCCTTGCCGTGATCTTCGCGTTGTGGGAGCGCCGGCAGGCGTCCCGGGGGTTCGCGCAACTCCTCCCAGCCGCGCTGCTCGGGCGCCCGAGCTTCCTGCGCGGCCTCGCCCTCGTGACCCTCTTCTTCAGCGGCATCCCGGGGCTGTTCCTCGTTTTGGCGCTTCTCCTCCAGTCGGGGCTGGGGCTCACGCCGCTCGCCTCGGGCTTGACGACATTACCCTTTCCTTTGGGTGTGATGGCGTCGGTGGTGCTGGCGCGGTGGGTGACAGGCGAGTCCACGGGCCGCGTTGTCTTGGGTGCGCTCCTCCTTGCAGGCGGCATGGGCACGCTCCTCGTCAGCCTGCGCGTCGCGGGCGGGGCCATCGCGCCCTTGGGACTCCTGCCTTCCCTTTTCGCCGCAGGAGTCGGCATGGGCTTGGCAGCGTCCGCTCTCTTTGGGGCCGTGTTGGCCACGGTGCCGGCCGAGAGCGCGGGGGCAGGGTCGGGCGCGCTCCAGGCCATGCAGCAGTTGGGATCCGTCTTGGGTATCGCGCTTGTGGGGCAGATCTTCTTCGCTCGGCTTGGGGAGGAGAGTGGGTCTGACGCCTACGCCGCCGCGGGAGCCGCTGCCGCGGCCTATCCTGCGGCGATCTACGCCGTCTTGGCCCTGGGGCTTCTCGCGACGAGGCGGCCCGTGCGGACGCAGGCATGAACACAGGCACGAGCAGGAAGACCAGCATGGACGATCCATCTCCATCGGAGCGGTTCTGGGAAGATCGCTACCGGAACGCCTCGCCTGTCACGTCTGGACGCCCCAGCGCAGCACTTGCATGCTTCGCAGAAGGGCTGACCCCCGGGCGTGCGCTGGACCTGGGCTGTGGCAAGGGCGACGACTCGGTCTGGCTCGCACATCGGGGCTGGAAGTTGTTGGCGGTGGACATCTCCGCCTCGGCGCTGGCCATCGTTGAGGCGAACGCCCAAGCCGCGGGTGTGGCTGGGCGCGTGCGCGTCGAGCCTCACGATCTCGGGCAGAGCTTCCCCTCAGGCCGCTTCGACCTCGTCTCAGCCATGTTCCTGGAGTCGCCCGTCGAGGGCTTCGCGCGGCCCATGATCCTGCGGCGCGCAGCTGAGGCGGTGGCACCTGGGGGCCTTCTCCTGATTGCGACCCACGGCTCACGCTCGCCCTGGTCGAGCGCCCCGCCCGATTGGCCTACCTCTCGCCCGAGGAAGCCCTGGCCGAACTCGCCCTTGATGAGGGCGCCTGGAAGCGGGTGTTCGTGGGCGGTACCGAACGCGAGGCCACCGGCCCGGGCGGGCAAGTGGCGACGGTCAAGGACACCGTCCTCGCGCTCAGGCGAGAGACGTAAGCCTGAAGGCAAGCCGCCGAGGCGCTTACCCGTGCGCCGATCACGATTGGCGCACCTCTCCTTGGGTGCGCTGAGACGGGGTGCCATCGCTCTTCGGGCGGCAGCACTCCATCAGGATCGCCTCGCCCCATGGCGTCGTCACCGGGCCACCGACGACCCGGAAGCCCGCCTTCTCATAGGCGCGGATGGCTCGCGCATTCCGGGGATGTGGGTCCGTGCCCACAGCCGGTGCACCGGCAGCGAACAAGCACCCGACGTGCTGGCGCCGAACGCCGAACCATGGCCGCGGCCCAGCATGTCTGCCTCGCCGATGAACTGGTCGAGGCCGCGCGAGCCCGGCGGAAGGTGGGCGAAGTGATGGCCGTCCCAAGCGTGCGGGTCGTAGTCTTGCGCGAACGCGAAGGGCCGACCGTCGAACTCTACAATCCACTTGACCACGCCGTCCTCGGCAAGCTCCTCCGGCCCGTCCGCGACGCCCCACCACTCGACCACGTGCGGAGCGGCGCGCCAGCAGGCTAACAGCGCGAGGTCGCTCTCTCCAATAGGCCTGAAGCGCTAAGGCGAGGCCTCGGACGAGCCCTGGCTTGCGAGGATTGCATCATCCATGTTGTCCACCCTGAGAGCCGGCGCTCTGTGCGGCGCCAGTTGATAGAGGCTATGGGCTACTTGGTCTGGATCCCCATCGATCGACAGGGACCCTTCTGCGACGCCAGTCTCGATGGCCGCCCTCAAGCGTTGGATGATCCCGGATATGCCTTGCTTCAGGGCCACGCGCATAGCTTCGGACAGGTCTACGACCTCGGCGCCCAGCTTCACGGCGAGACACTTGCCTTGGCGCTCAAGGAGGGACTGGGTCTCCTGCCAAGCTACGAAGTAGGTCATTAGGCGCTGCGCCATGGTTAGGCCGTGCCGGCGCAGCGTCTCGTCAAGGTCGGCCAGGTAGTCTTCGAAGGAGGCCGCGAGCATCGCATCGGCAAATGCGTCCTTGGAGCCGAAGCAATGGTAGAACGATCCCTTCGGCACCCCGGCCCCTGCTAGGATCTCGTTGAGGCCAACCGCGGAGAAGCTCTTGCCGGCCATGATGCGCTGCCCAGTTCCAAGGATACTTTGACGAACATCGAGCGTGTCTTGCGAGGCTGACTGGCTCATGGGCGTCGTATGACGGATAATAGACCGGTCGTTCAGTACTTTCTTCAGAGGTTCGGGTTGGCGTTGTTCGAGGCGACGAGAACAGAAGGATTGGCCTGCGATTGGCTTGGCCTGTTGCTTTGGGTGCCGCGGCGTTCCACGGCTGCGCGTCCTCAGGATCGGGCTTGGCAGCGGCCAGCTGGCGGGCCCCTGACGCCCGCACGGCGATCATGTCGCGTTCGACCGCCTCGCCGAGCCGCACGCCCGCGTCGTAGCCCTCGGCGACGATGTCGAGTTCCTCGTCGGTGACCATGACATCCAGGCGCATGTGGGGATGAGCCTCAGCAAAGGGCGCCAGCAGCGGACCCGCAGGACGCTCCCGGCGATGGAGGGCACCGCCACAGGGATGAGTGGGTCAGCCGCCAAAGGGTTGGCTTTGTTGACGGGACCAGGCTTCAGACGACAAATGGGTTAAACCAGAGGAGATGCCCCCTTGATGCTGACTTCTACGCACCTGCTGTCCTCGTTCGATCAGATCACCGAGCCTTTGGTCGCCCAAGGTGGTCGGCCGCGTGAACGATCAGTACATCAAGGTGGCCAAGCTGAAGGGCCAGCTTGCCTGGCACGCGCACGCCGATGAGGACGAGCTGTTCCTTGTCATGCGCGGCAGGCTGCGCATCGAGTTCGAGGACCATGCGGTCGAACTCGGCGAAGGCGACTTCCTGACAGTCCCTCGTGGCGTTAGGCACAACCCCGTCGCCGACGAGGAGTGCTGGATCGTCCTTATCGAGACGGTTACGACAAAGCACACGGGCGACGTCCACACGGACCGGACGCGGTCGCTGCAGGAGCAGCTTGCGTAGGTTCAACCGTCTCACGCGGCGGCTCCGTTGCAAACCTCAGCGGACTAGGTGATCGGGCCTAGAGGAAGAGGGCGATGGCAGGCCGATAACCGACTTCAAGGGACGGCACTTCGAGGGACAGATCATCCTGTGGGCCGTGCGAGGGTACTGCAAGTAAGGGGTGAGCACCCGCGAACCGGAGGAGATGCTCGAAGAGCGCGGCGTCGCGGTCGACCACACGACGATCACCAGATGGACGCAGCGCTACGCGCCCGAGATCGAGAAGCGCCTTCGGTGGTCCTGGCGCCGGCCACGCTCGACCAGCTGGCGCGTGGACGAGACAAACGTGAAGGTGCGAGGCCGCCGGGTCTACCTCTACCGCAGCATTTAACACGCGCGGGAACACCATCGACTTCCATCTCTCGCCGACACGCAACACGAAGGCAGCTAAGCGTTTCCTGAGCAAGGTGCTGCGTGGGCTGAGAGCCTCGGAGCGCCCCAGAGTGATCAACACCGACAAAGCCGGGTGCTACGGGCCGGCCATCGCAGCCCTGAATAAGGAAGGCCGCCTGCCCAAGGACGCGCAACACCGGCAGGTCCAGTATCCAACAACACTGCCGACGCAGAACTTCCAGCCTACATCACCACGACCAATACCGGTTGAGACATCCTAGCAGCCGAGCCAATTGTCCAGTTCTCTTTCGGTCTTCGAAAGAGCCAGCGGCGGGAACTACAGCGTTTGGCCGCGCATGCCGACATGACGATGCGGGCCTTCATTCTTAGCGCCCTCAAGGAACGAGGACTGACTGTGACCGACGAAGATCTTCTTGACCTTCGTCGAAGAGGGTAGGGCAGGGAACCCTAACCGGTAGCTCGACTCTTCGGTCGTCTTGGCTCACGCAGCTATCTGGATACATGGAGGGGCAACTGGCTGATCGTTTGCGGCTTAGCCGTGCTGAATTTATGTGTGATGCGCGATCCGCTTGATCGATAAAGGGCGCGGCACGAGGGGCGTGACATGGACGAGAGCTACACGCGGCACATCGAGGTGCCGCCCGTTGAGGACTACTGCCGGCTGCGAGCCGTGGCTGGCCTGACCCCGCGAAGTGCGGCCGCCGCCGCTGCCGGCCTTCCTAATACTGTCGTCGCCATTGTTGTGAGGCATGATGGTCGCGCCGTCGGCATGGGACGGGCGATCGGGGATGGGCTCTGCTACCAAGTCGTGGACGTTGCCGTAGAACCCGAGCACCAAGGCCGTGGCCTGGGCCACGCCATCGTCGGCGGCCTCATGGAGCAGCTTCGGCGCCTGGCTCCTGCCGAGGCCTACGTCAGCCTCATCGCGGACGGGCCGGCCGACCGCCTCTATGCCCAGCACGGCTTCGAGCCTACCGCGCCAGCGTCAATCGGCATGGCCCAGTGGCTCGGTCGGTGAGCATCCGACGTCGGCCGAGCACGTAGCTGTCTGCAGAAATGAGGGGCGGAAGTTGCTGCCACTACCCAGGACCCAAGCCACAAACGACCGATACCGGTGAAGAAGGCTGTGGCTTTTCTACGGATGGCCTGGTCAGCCACGGCGATCCGCTTCGCTGAGGTTCCCCGTCGTAGTTTGCCGAAGCTTGCGTCGACCCAAGGCTCTTCAGGCCGGCGCGAGCTTGGCAAGGCGCCTGAGGTTCTGGGCGGTGGCGGCGAGGAGGAACTCCTCGGCCGCACCCGCGAGCCCTCGAAGGCGCATGCGACGGATCTTCAGGTGCCGTTTGAGATGCGCAAACAGCATCTCGACCTTGCGCCGGCGGGTCCGCGCGACCTGGAAAGCCTCGGTCCCTGCAAGAGCGCGCCATCCCGGACTTCTTCGCCTTCGAGGCGCACCAGCGTGCGGAACGGCGCGTCGGTGCAGAGCGGCTTCTTCGGGCAAGATCCGCAAGCTGAAGCTGCCGCCTTGTAGCGCCTGACCCCGGTGTCCTTGGTCACGCTTCGGAAGGTGAGCTCGTGGCCTTGAGCGCAGATGAAGCTGTCGCGCTCGGCGTCATAGGCGAAGGCCTCCCGACCGAGCTTGCCGTCCGTCTGCGCCGTGCGGTCAAGGACCGGAATATAGGGCGTGAGCTGACGATCGGTCAGCCAGGACAGGACTGGAGCAGTCCCATAGCTCTTGTCGGCGGCCAAGCTTTGCGGCGCGAACCCGAGGGCTCCGCGGCTGCGCTCCAGCATGGCTTTGGCGGCGACGATCTCCTGGCTGAGCCGAGCCGGCGTGGCCTCCACATCCACGATGATGGCATGGCGGTCGTCGACGAGGTAGTTGGTCTCGAGGCTCGAAACGCCCGGGTCCATCCTTTACGGACCAGGCGGCCTGAGGGTCTGTCAGGGAGACAGTCTTGGGTGGCTTGTGCTGCGGTCCTTCGCGCGGCTCGGCGGCCTCCGCCTCAAGCTGATCAAGGTAGGCCTGCACCGGTCGCGTTACCGCGCCAGGCTCAGCCCAGGCTTCCGCAACCTCGTCCGGCGCCGCCCGCCTGTGCCGGCTGGCGTCAGCCTCGACGGTGCTGCCGTCGACCAAGGCCCCTTCGCCCCCAACGAGACCCGCTTCCATGCACCGGCGGACCACCATATCGAACACCGCCCGCAGCACGTCACCCTTTGCGAAGCGTCCATGCCGGTTCTTCGAGAAGCTCGACCGGTCGGGCACACGGCCCTCCAGCCCCAGTCGGCAAAACCAGCGGTAGGCCAGGTTGAGGTGGACCTCCTCGCAGAGCCGCGTCTCCGAGCGGATGCTGTACAGATAGCCCACCAGAAGCATGCGGATCATCAGCTCGGGGTCGATGGAGGGGCGACCGATCGGGCTGTAGAGCGCGGCAAATCGGGGCCGGAGGAGGTCGAAGTCGAGAAGCCCGTCTATTCGCCTGAGCAGGTGGTCGGCCGGAACGTGGTTCTCGAGGCGGAACTAGTAGAAGAGCTGCTCCTGAGCTGCCAGCCGACCCATCATCGCCCGCCCTCCGATCTGCTTAGAGGAAGTGAATCACAGGAGGAGGCCGTCATCAACGACGGGCTCACCAGGTGTGACGGGCGGCCTTTTTCACCGGTATCGGTCGTTTTCGTCCCATGCTGGCGTGCCAGGCCGGATCAAGGACTTAACTCTAGCCCAGAACTTCAAGAGTTGTGGGAGGGTTCTGCCCATGATCCTGGGCTACGCGCGTGTCTCGACGTGCGACCAGAACCTCGACGCGTAGCGCGACGCCCTGGCCGTGGCCGGCTGCGAGCGCACCTCCGCCGACACGGTCACCGGCACCGCCCCGAGCTTGACCGCCTCCTCGACCAGCTCCGCGAAGGCGACGTGGTGGTGGTCACCAAGTACGACCGCCTGGCACGCTCGCTCAAGGACCTCCTGGAGATCGTAGACGCCATCCAGACCAAGGGCGCAGGCTTCCGCTCACTGGCTGAAGACATTGACACCACCACGCCTGCAGGCCGGCTCGTGTTCCACGTCTTCGCTTCCATCGCACAGTTCGAGCGAGAGCGGATCTCGGAACGCACCAGGGAAGGGATCGAAGCCGCATCTGGGGCGCCAAACGATCATCTAAACCTGCATCGCTGCCATTGGTGTCTTCTGGTGAAGAGCTGGCGCCGTTCGTCAAAGAACTCGAGGCGCTTCTGGCTTAGCTAAGGGTCA
This sequence comes from Rubellimicrobium rubrum, assembly GCF_006152115.1. Lineage (GTDB taxonomy): Bacteria > Pseudomonadota > Alphaproteobacteria > Rhodobacterales > Rhodobacteraceae > Rubellimicrobium > Rubellimicrobium rubrum. Next base: position 12,301 of record NZ_VDFU01000023.1, read on the forward strand.
GTGGTCGATACTGGTTTTACTGCCCGCTCATCCCTCCGTCCACGGGAGACGATGCAGAACGGCGGTGAGCAAGGGGGCGACGCGAAGGCCGGGTTGGCCCAGGCTGTAGAAGATCTCCCTGTTCAGAAGTTCATCACTGAGCCGGGCGCTCAACCAGGCAGGGCCTTGCGCAGCCGCTGGTTCCCGAGCTCCAGCGCTTTCATCGGCGCACCTGGTCGGACTTCAGTCCGCCGTATTCCTGCTGTCAGCGGTAGTAGGTGACTTCCGTAACTCCATGGATCTCACAACATCGCCTACGATGATGCTTTGCGAGGTCATCCCGTCCACCTGCCGTAGCTTCGCGACGATCTCCTCGGGCTTGTGCCTCTTCGCCATCTGATCCGTCCTCCTCAGCTCGAAGAGCTTCGATATAGGGCGGATCACTTCAATCCGGGCGGATCAGGTTTGGCGCCGTTGGCGAGCCGACTGGCGCCATGTGCGAATGCAATGTCCCACCGCTGATGCTAAAGGCACCTCCACAACACGGGAGGATGCCATGTCGGAACGATCAGCAAAGACGGCCGCGCCAGCTGGCCTCCCTGTGGACCGCCTCAAGGTTCCTCAGGCGTTCTGGCGCTCGCTCGACCACCTCGGCCTGCGGCCCGCGGCAGTGCTGCGTCAGGCGCGCCTGCCCGCGACGCTGCACCTCGGCGGCACGGGCCTCCTCACCACGGCCCAGATGTTTGCCATCTGGCAAGCTGTGGAGGCGCTCTCAGGCGACCTGGGCTTCGCCTTCCGGTTGCTCGAGGCCTCCGACGAGGCGGGCCACCAGCCCGCCTTCCTGGCGGCCTGCTACGCCGCGGACTACCGCGACGCGGTCTCACGCGTGGCCCGCTTCAAGGGTCTGGGCGCCTGCGAGCTGTTCCGGTTCGACGAGCGGCACGGCGAGTTCGCGGTGTCCAAAGACTGGCCGCACGCCAGCGAGCCTGAGCCCGCGCTCCTGATCGACATGAGCTTTGCGTACCTTCTAGAGCTTGGCCGCCGCGGCACTGGGCATCCTATCGTGCCTCTGCGCATCGATTACGAGCGGCCCGACCCAGGGGGGCACGCGCATCGTACCCATTTTGGCTGCCCGATCCGCTGGAACGCGCCGCGCAACACGCTGGTGCTGCGCTCCTCGGACCTCGACCGCCCTTTCCCGGGGCACAACCGGGAGTTCCTTGACCTCCTGACGCCGGCGCTGGCAGCCGCCTTGGGCGAGCTGCGCGCCGGTAGCACTTTGGCTGAGCAGGTTAAGGTTGTCCTCAAGCGGGCCCTGGCCAGCGGCCGCCCTGAGGTGGCTGCGGTCGCGCGCGAGCTGGGTCTGAGCGAGCGCACGCTCCAGCGTCGCATCACCGATGAGGGAACGACGTTCCGGACGCTCCTCGCGGAGGCCCGGGGAGAACTGGGCCGCCAGCTTCTGTCGGACCCGTCGATGGGCTTGGACGAGGTGGCGTGCCTCCTGGGGTACCAGGACACCAGCTCCTTTCACCGCGGCTTCCGGGAGTGGGAGGGCACGACCCCGAGCCACTGGCGGGCCATCAACGGGGTCGGGGCGCAGGGTCACACGTTCCCGGCGCTGCTGCATTAGCGCGCCACGTGGCATATGCTTGGCGCGACCTGCCACTTGATTGGCGCGTTCCGCCAGGGCGCCGAAGGGGCGCGATGATATCTCTCCTCTACGCCGCCTGAGAGGCGGCCCGTCCGATGCCTGCTCAAGGATCGTTCCCGCCCAGAAGGACGAGACCGGCCCGCGAGCGGCCAGTGACGACGCATGCCACGATCCAACCGCTTCGAGGAGAGACCAATGCACACGCAAACCGCCGCGGCGACGCTCGCCTTCCAGTCCAACCCGGTCACGTCGTACGGTCCGGTGACGCTCCCAGTGCCTGGCCGCGAGGTCGACTTGCAGATGAGAGTGTCGGCCCCTGCCAAGGGCGACCACCTGCCCATCATCCTGTTGTCCCATGGCCACGGACGGTCCAACTTCTTGTCCTCGATGCGGGGCTACGGGCCGCTCGTCGACTACTACGCCGCCCAAGGCTTCGTGGTGATCCAGCCTACGCACCAGAACTCGAAGGCCTTGGCCGTCGAGGTGACCGGCTCCGACCGGCAGCTCTTCTGGAGGTCGCGCGCCGCCGACATGCACTTCATTATCGACCACCTCGACGAGATCGAGGCAGCGGTGCCGGGCTTGGCCGGGCGCCTCGCCAAAGACCGCATCGCGGTCGTAGGCCACTCGATGGGCGGGCACACGGCGGCCATGCTCGCGGGGATGAGCGTGACGGACCCCGACGACGGCACGGTGGTCAGGATGGAGGAGCCCCGCATCAAGGCCTTCGTCCTGTTCGGCGCCCCTGGGCAAGGCGACCTCGCCGACTTCGCCGCCCAGCACTACCCCGTGTTCAAGGGGACTGACTTCTCGACGATGACGCGGGATGCCCTGGTGGTGAACGGCGATAAGGACAAGAACCCGAACTTCTCGGACCGTGACCAGTGGCGCGCCGACGCCTTCTACAAGAGCCCCGGGCCGAAGTCCCTGCTCACCGTGTTCGACGGCGAGCACATCTTCGGCGGCATCTCCGGCTACGACACCAACGAGACCACTGACGATAGTCCCGAGCGCGTGCTGTTTGTGGCCGAGGCGACTGTCGCTTACCTTCGCACGGCGCTCGAGGCCGACGACGGGAGCTGGGACGCGTTTCAGTCGACCTTGAGGGACAATCCGAGTGCGCAGGGCCGCGTCGAAAGCCGCTGAGGCGGAAAGCCCGGACGACGCACCGTTGAACCGTTAGCACGTCCCGCAACATGGATGGCGCTATCGGCGATTGCGCCGGACGGCCTCGCTGAGATCTGGACCTCCATGCAGCTCACAGCAGCGGCGCACCATCAAGGATCCATCCGACGAGGTGCGCGCGATCGTCGAGGCCGATGTGTTTAGCACGATCCGCGTGATCCAAGCCGCGCTTCCCGGCCTGCACGCGCAAGGCCAAGGTCACATCCTGGGCGTGTCGAGCAGCATAGGGCCCGTGCCGTTTCCGCTGATCGGCACCGACTGCGCCACCAAAGCCGCCGTGGAGTTGCCCCGCGAGAGCCTTCAGCCGACCCAGCAGCCTGCGGCGCGCTAGCCCCGGCTGCAGCATGAGACGCCGAGGGGCCCGAGCGGGTCCCCGAGGCCCCCCCACGGCGCCAAGGCGCTCCTCCGAGGATCTTCTGATGTCAGACCACTCTATCCGCTCGCCTGCCTCACCCCCCGGGCCCCTCGTCACCGCGGCCGTGCTCCTGCTGGCCGCCATGACGGTGATGGCCAATGCCACCATCTCCCCGTCCCTTCCGGGCCTGCGCAACCATTACGCAGGTATGCCCGGCATAGAAACGCTGGCGGGCCTCGTCGTGACGCTGCCCTCCCTCGCGGTGGTGCTGACGGCGTCCCTGATGGGCTGGCTTGCCGACCGGGCTGACCGCCAACGCCTTCTGCTGGCCTCGGGGCTGCTTTACGCGATCGGCGGCACCTCCGGGCTCTGGGTCGACGGCCTCACGGGTCTCTTGGTCGGCCGCCTTGTCTTAGGCGTTGGCCTTGCCGGGACCATGGTGCTGGCCACGACCTGGAGCGCCGACTTGTGGCTAGGGGCGGCTCGCACCCGCTTCCTGGGGTGGCAAGGCGCGGCGACCTCGGCCGGGGGCGTCGTGGTCATCCTCCTTGGCGGCGCGCTCGCCGCTCTGCACTGGCGCGGCGCGTTTGCCACTTACCTGCTGGTCGTGCCGGTGACGCTGCTCGCGCTCTGGGCGCTCGCACCTTACGCCCGGAGCCGCGGCGTTGCGGCCCGCGCAGTCGCGGGCAACGCGGACGTCGCGGACTCCAGAGCCGAGCCCTTCCCCTGGCGCGTGGCAAGCTTCGTGGGCACGCTGGCCTTTCTGCTCGTCGCCACCTTCTATGCCATTCCCACGCGGCTGCCGTTCCTGCTGGGCGAGGTCGGGCTCACCGACCCGCTCCTGATCGGCGTCGTCTCCGCGCTCGTGACCCTGACAGCGCTGCCTGGCGCGTTGGCGTATGGCCGGATGCGCCGGCAGGTCTCGGCCATGACGATCTTTGCGCTGTCCTGGAGTGTGATGGGGCTCGGGATGGAGGTCCTCGCTGTGGCCCCAAGTGTGACCGTGATGGCGCTCGGCGTGGCCCTGGTGGGGCTCGGCATGGGTCCCGCCATTCCCAACCACATGGCTACTCTCATGGCCGCGGTTCCAGCCGCGTCGCGGGGACGCGCCTCGGCTCTTATGACGGTAGCCCTGTTCGGCGGCCAGTTCGCTTCGCCGCTCCTCACGGGATCGCTCCTCGCCGCCTTCGACCTGCGTGGGGCGTTCGCGGCGCTGGCCGTCCTGCAGTTCGCCTTGGGGGTTGCGCTGGCGACGGCGGCTCTGCGCGAAAGGGACCGGCCAGCGCTGGCATGACGGTCGGCCTTATTTCAGCGGCGGCTCGCGATACGCGATGCAATCAAGCAGTTTGGCCATGAGGTAGCGCTCGCCCGGCGAGAGTACCTCGATGGCATCGAGCGAGACACTCAGGGCCAGCGCCGCGCCTCGCGGCCCATCTCGCTGGCGGGGCAGGGTTGGGCAGTCTTCACAGGCGTCACAGTTGGCGCGCGTCCATCCCGCTTGTGGTGTTGCGGCCTCGTCCCGCTTAGGCAGGGGCCTATTAGCATAGGACACCGGCTATGACCCTGTTCCACGGCCTCTCGGCCTTCCCTCTCACGCCGGCCGGCGCCGCGGGTCAGGTGCAGACCGAGGCCCTTTGTCTCCTGCTGGAGCGCATCCGCAAGGCGGGCGCAGACTCCGTGGGCCTTTTGGGCAGCACAGGGGCCTACCCCTACCTGTCCCGGTCCGAGCGGCGGCGTACTGTCGAGGCTGCCGTCGAGAGCCTCGGGGGGCAGACCCCGGTCGTCGTGGGCGTGGGCGCGCTCCGCACCGATGAGGCGCAGGAGCTGGCCCGAGACGCCGAGGAGGCCGGGGCTGACGGGTTGCTCCTGGCCCCCATGTCCTACCAGCCGCTAACGGACGGCGAGGTCTACCAGCACGTCCTGGCCGTTACCGAGGCGACAGGGCTGCCCTTGTGTCTCTACAACAACCCGACCACGACCCGCTTCACCTTCTCCCCCAACCTCATCGCCGAGCTGGCCCAGGTGCCCGGCGTCGCGGCGGTGAAGATGCCCTTACCTGCGGACGGCGACTACGCGGGCGAGCTCGGCCGCATTCGTGCCATGGTGCCTGCGAGCTTTGCCATCGGCCACAGCGGCGATTGGGGCGCGGCCAACGCGCTCCTGGCGGGCAGCAACGCCTGGTTCAGCGTGGTGGCTGGGCTGCTGCCCGCGCCCGCGCTCCGGCTCGCGCGGGCCGCGCAGGCAGGGGACGCCGAGGACGCACGCCGGGTCGACGACGCTTTCCAGCCGCTCTGGTCGCTCTTTCGCCAGTGGGGCAGCTTCCGCGTCATGTACGCCTTGGCCGACGTCTTGGGCCTAGGCGCCTTCGAGCCGCCGCGTCCGCTCCTGCCAATCGGGCCGGAGGTCCGGGCGCGCCTCGGCGAGGCGCTGGACCGGCTCGCGACGCTCTCACTCCCAACCTCCATTCATAGTGCCCCATGATCGACCCCGGCCAGTTCGCCCTGTTCTTCGCTGCCGCCCTCCTGCTCGCGGCCACGCCGGAGCCGGGCATCTTCCACGTCGTCGCCCGCACCCTTTCGGGCGGGCGCGCCGAAGGCGTCGCGTCGAGCTTCGGCACGGGCCTGGGCGGGCTTGTGCACGTGACGGCCGGAGCCGTCGGCGTGTCGGCTCTGGTGCTGGCCAGCGCGGAGCTGTTCACGGCTCTCAAGCTCATCGGCACGGCCTACCTCGTGTGGTTGGGGGTCCGCACGATCATGGCCGCACGCCGGGACGCGCAGGCCATCGCCAGGGGCCTGGAGCCCACCCACCCGTGGGCGCGCAGCGCGCCTTCCGGGGGGGATCGTGGTCGAGGCGCTGAACCCCAAGACGGCCGCGTTCTCCCTCGCATTCCTGCCACAGTTCGTGGACGTGGGCGAGGGCCATGTGGCGCTTCAGTTCATCCTCCTGGGCGTGATCTCGGTCACGTTGAACACCGGGGCCGACCTGATCGTGGCCGCCATCGCCGGGCGCGTGCACTCGGGCCTGTCGGCCCGGCCCAATTTGGTGCACCGCCTGCGCGAGGTCTCGGGCGGAGCGATGGTCCTGCTAGGTGTGGGGCTGCTGCTCGCGCGGCGGCCAGCAAGCTAGACCCGCAACGCGGGGGGTAGCGTCACGGAGCTTCGTATAAATCATCCATATCCATCAAGCCAGGCAGGACTGAGAAAGCGTCGACTGACTACACGGTTCCGCTCACCTGGTTATCGTGCACCAAGGGTGGAGCCCGGCCCTACTTCCGCTGCCCCGGTCAAGTAAATGGCAAACCCTGCCATCGCCGCGTGGCCAAGCTCTATGGGGCGGGACGCTACTTCCTCTGCTACCACTGTTACAGCCTGTCTTATCAGAGCCGGTCCGAGCAGCCTTACGACTGCCTCCTGCGAAGGGCCAACAAGCTGCGGCATGCGATGGGAGGCGAACCTGGTATGGCGAACTCCATCCCACCCGGGCGTAAGGGCTAATGGCATCGGACCTATGAAGCGCAGCTGGATGAGCTGTTCGCCCTCGAAAAGCAGGCCGATGCTTCCTTCATATCATGGGTCGGTCACAGGTTCCCGGGCGTGCTGGCTGGCAGTATCTTCGACTGACCCCAACAGCGCCTGGGACCGGCTGACGCCATCAATGGGAGTAGTGCGCCCCTCGGGCAATGAAGGTTCGGCCTGAACCATCGGCAAAGGGCCGATACCATTCGTGCTGGAGTTGGCGGCAATCCTCCGTCTCGCCATACACCTCAAGTTCGCAGTTCTGGAACCGGCAGCCGATCAGTGTCGCATCCCGCATGGGCGTGCTGTCCACGTAAATCGTTCGACCGATGTGAGTACCCGTCTGCGTGCGCCGCTTGGTGCGCCAATGCAGCATTGACCTGAGGAGGTCCCAACGCCGCTGCATCACGGCCCGGCCATTCCAGGTGGACATTCTGTCCATGCTGATCGTCATCGTCGTCCTCCCATTATGCGCAGAGGACACCCAATGCGCTTTGCTTTATGCTTTTGTTCTAGTCTTAGCGCGCTGCCCCACCCTTGTCTTGGCTCAAGCGAACTATTCTGCCTGCGTAGCCGCGCCCCTGCTCGGGAGATGCGGCGACGCTGCCCGTGGGAAGCCGACGCTGGTCTATGCGGGCTATGCAGGCTGCTCGGACGTGTGTCCGCTGGACATGTCCCGCAACGCGCTCGACCTCTCCATTGCCGCTGACGGCGGGGTGAGGCTGACGGCCTGTTCGTTTCCATGCTGCCCGAGCAGACGCCCGAGGAGATCGCGTTGGAGGCCTGGGACGGCGACCGCTGGCAGGGCGGCCTCACCGCCCGGATCACCCAGCGCTGGCTGTTCCTCCACCTGCTGGGCGTTGCGCCTGAGGCGCGGGGCCAAGGCGTCGGGACCCGCCTCATGCAGGCCATCGAGGAGGAAGCGCGCGCCCGCAGCTGCCTCAGGGTCTGGCTCGACACCTACAGCTTCCAGGCCCCCGGCTTCTACGCCCGGCTGGGCTATGAGGAGGTCGGGCGCATCCCCGACTATTCGCCCGGCCACGCCCGCATCTTTCTGGCCAAGCCGGGCCAGTTAAGAGCTCGAGAGTCCACTGGTCAGCGCTGCAGGCGCGATGCGACGCGGGCGCAGGCGGGCGCGCACCGGCTCGTCGAACAGGTATGTCGTGGCTGCGGAGAGCCCGAGCACCGCCACCACCGCCGCCGCCGCAAGCAGGCTCCCGTTGTCATCCCAAGCCTCGCCCAAGACCACCTTGAAGGCAGCTGCCACGAACAGCATCGCCGGGGCGTGCAGGATGTAGACCCCGAACGACAGCCGGCCCAGATGATCCAGGGGCTTGGCCGCCGCCGCCGGATAGGAGGCGGAGGCGAGCGCGATCAGTGCTAGCGGGAACACCAGCATCACCCAGAGGAGCGACAGCCAGATCGCCTCGTGAGGCAGCAGCACGAAGCCAAAGGCAGGCAACGCCGCCCAGAGCGGCACCGGCTGCTTGGGCATGATCCGATCCCGCAGCCGGAACAGAAGAACGCCCATCGAAAAGGACAGCCCGAACCGCGCCGCGCCACCAGCGAAGGTCCGCAGATTGAAGCCAAGATCGACTGTGCTGAACGCGAGCGCCTGCTGGACCAGGACAGCGGCAGCGACGACCGCGAGTGCCGCCAAGTGCCATGTGCGCAGCTTGGGCGCGACGGCCGCGTAAAGGATCGTTCCCCAAAGCTCCAGCGTCAGCGACCATGCGGAGGGCGCAAAGGGATACTCGCTCGACGCCCAGTCGGCTGAGGCCGGGTTGGGCAGCAGCAGCACCGCCTGTGGCAGGGGCTGCAGGAGTGTCCCAAGCGATGGGGCGTCCGGCGTCCCGAGGACGAGCTTGCTCACATGGTAGGCCAGACCCACGCCGCAGGCCGCGAGATACAGGGGATAGAGGCGGATGATGCGAACCCTGACGAAGCTCAGGAACGACAGGGCTCCGGACCGCAGGCGGCTCTCGTAGGACAAGGCCACGACGAACCCGCTCATCAGAAAGAACAGGTCCACGGCCAGGAACGCGCCTGGGAGCACCGGCGCGCCAACCGTCATGCTGGTCAGGTGGTAGGCGAACACGGCCAGGGCTGCGACACCTCTGGCCCCATCCAGGGCAAGCAGGTGCCCCGTTTGCTTCGAGCCTGTCATCACTGCTCCTCGTTCCGTTAACCGCGGTAGAGGAGTGACTTGGGCAACGAGATGTAAAGGGGCTTTTGGCGAAGCGAGGGCGTCCGTAGGCGCGTGACCTTAATAAGATATACCCCAGCAGAGCAGCTTTGTCGGACACTTGGCCCGTCCAAACAGGGTCACTTCAAGCGATACCGGATACCGACACGAGCGGGCTTAGAGCCTTATCGGACGGATATGCCTTGAAAGGAGTGAGCCGGATGACTGGACCGGATTTTCAGCAGTGCCGATAGCTTAGCGCCGGCGACGCTACTCTCATTATGCTTCTTATGCTTCGTGATTGGCGCACAAGTTGGCTCGGGAGGTGTCAGCATCCTGTGTTGGTGACTGTGACACATTCTGAACAGCCTCACGTTGACCGGCTTTCTTAAAGGACCGACGGACTGTCGTCGGCCTCAGGAGTGGGCTTGACTCCGGGCGATCCGAGGCAGATCGGAGGTCACAAGGTCGAAGCGGTGGCGCGTGCTTTCGGGGACGACGATCCCTGCCGATGGGCCCAGGAAGCGGATCTGGTTCAACCAGGTCCTTCGTGCGGCCAGATGACGTCCTCCAGCTCGGTCAATTTGCTGATCCGCGCTTCCCAACCCTCGATGCGGACGTTGCGCAGGTCGCTTGCGCGATGAAGGACCATGAGCGTCAGCAGCCGGCGGCGCATCGCGCGGTCTACGTCCCGCGGTTCGATTCCATACCCGTCCAGCAGGCTCTCGACCCGGTTGACCTGTCCCGCGCACATGAAGGCGCTGGGACCCAGAAGATCGTATTCGGGCCATCCCGTCATCACATCGCCGAAGTCAATCAAGGCCGCGAGGTGCCACCGGTCATCCATCTCGGCCAGGAGCAAGTTCTCCGGGATCCACTCCCCTGTCAGGATCACCGGTGGCGCATCCAGGGGAATGATGGTGGTCGTCTGCGCGAGAAGCCCATCAAGGTCGTCCAGCAACTTAGGCGCTAGCCCTTGACTGGCATGCCGTGCCTTGCAGCCGGCGATCTGCCTTGTGATGAACTCCGGCCATGTAGGCTCAATTGCCAGAAGCGGACCGGGTGGCACCGATTGCACCTCCGCAATCGTCCGCCCGACATCCAGGAGAACCTGACACTTCTCGGCCTCGCTCAAGGTCGGCCAAGCCTCCGACCCCAAAACGCCGTTCAACCGGGTCATGATGAGGTAAGGCCAGCCGTCGCGCTCCCCTTCGGCGATGATCCGGGGGGTCGGAACCGAGAGCGCTCCCTCTAACAGACGGAGCGTGGCTCGCTCGGACTCGAACTGGCTGCGGTGGAGAGGTGGGAAGAGCTTCAGGATGAGTCGGCCGTCGAGGTCGACCACGAGGTTTGTCCCGGTCTTGTAAGAGGCGAGCACAGTGGTCTGAACATTCTCGGCTCTGGCCAAGTCCTGAACTACCGCGCGCCAAAGGTAGGGATCGGCACGCCACCTCGCGAGGTCCTGCCGGCTACCAATATTGGGAAGTTCTGTCATGCTCGCCACGCGGCCCTCGGGCAGTTTGAGGTCTCGACCACCGTCGATAACACCGATGCAACCCGATCCACGCTGAAGCGGGAGTGTCATCGTCAATCGGCGGAACAAGGCCAGTTCCTCACTGAGGCGTCAACTCAGTCATTATTGCAAAAAGTACCTGCGCAGGTCTCGTCCAGTAAGGTTCGAGCCCTCGGTACAGGCTCGTGGGCTCACTTCTTTCTGAAGTCAGGTGCGGATCTCGACCGATCAGTCGCGCGTCCCTCTCAGCCGAGCAGTCGCCGAAACGCTGGCAGGTAACCCTCCGCACGGGCCAGCATCCACCGGGCGTATCCATCGAGATTCTTGGTCGCCGGCCCGCAGAACGGCCGTCGGAACGTCTTCCAACGGGCATGCAGGCCGTTGACGGTGTTGAGGTGGTAGGTTGCGGGCGTGATGCGGCTCCGCCGTCCGGCCACCAGCATCCAGTAGCCCAGCCCTGCAGCCTTCGCGATGGCACCATACTGCGGCGCTCCGTCCGACAGGAGGAACACGTCCGGCGCGATCCGCGGCAGGAGCGCCGCCTCGATGCTGGGCTGCTTCGTGTCAGGCATACGCAGGAGAGCGGTCCTTCCCTCCCGGTCGGCGATGCCCAACAGAGGCATCTGGTACTGACGCACGACTGCCTGGGGAGGACCCTTGCGGCCGTAGTCCTGCCACCGCAGGCGAGGCGGCGCGGGGTGGATCTGCGGCGCCCTCAGGTGGCGGACCCATTCCCGGCTGCCCTTGCGGCTTTCCCGCTGGAACGTCTCGTCGGCCTCGACGAGCCCGCCCAAGATCTCGCGCGAGTCACCCGGCAGGCTTGCCAACACCCGCATGCGCCAGCGCCACGCCGTATGGCGGGAGACGCCGAGCGCCTTGGCGAGCTTGCGGCACGACCTCGGCGCGTCGCCCATCATGTCCTTGAGCGTATCGAGGAACTGGCCCCGAAGGTGGATCCGCTCGACGGCCGTGCCGGTCAGCCCCGACCAAGTGCGGCCGCACCCTTTGCAGCGATAGCGCTGGACGTCTGTCCGGGTCCGCCCCCAGCGCTGCCGGTCCAATCCGCCGCACCGGGGACAGCCCCGCTCCCTCCCGGCCTCGTCCAGCCGACCAGAAGCTCGGCGCGATGCCGTGCGTCGCGCAGCGCCGCCTCGACCTCGGCGAACTGGGCAGGCGCGAGCGCCCGGATGGCGGCGAGGAGCGCGGGCAGGCTCTGGATGGTGGGCATGGCGGTGTCCTCCGGCGATCAGGACCGGGAACATTGGCATTGTTGTCTCGCGACGAAAGCGCACCAACACGCGTTGCTGACACCGCCTTGGCTCGCCTGCGCTGAGAAACCTTACCGTTGCCATCTGCCCGACCTTCTGCGATGCAGCACCTCAAGTCATCAGGACCCGGTGAAACCCCGGGTGGCTCTTCCGGCCGCTGATCCGCCGGACAACCAGCTAGGCTCTGCCCTGCCGGACCCCAATTACCCGGTATAGATGGCAGGCCCTGTGTCGGATCTTTCTCAGCTCATGGATTTATTAACGACAACAGGCTCCGTCGGAGATCCAGCCAAGCATCCCGCGAAACGTATTCTGGCCTTCGACGGGCTGCGAGGGGTCGCAGCCTTGGCTGTGGTCATCTTCCACTTCCTGTGCCTGCTCCGGCCCACCTACGTGCCGACCATGACGAGCACGTCGGCGGCGCTGACTCAGACACCGATCTATGTCCTGTGGAACGGCGCGTTCGCCGTCGCGATCTTCTTTGCCTTGTCGGGCTTTGTTATGGCTGCGGCTGCCGATCGACGAGGCCAGGGGCTGCTGGTCAGCTCCGCCGCCCGCTACCTGCGGCTCGCGCTTCCAGCCACGGCTAGCTGCCTCGTGGCCTGGCTCTGGCTCCAGACCTTTTCGGACGCGACCCAAATCATGGGGGCGTCTCTTGAGGAGCCCTCGCGATGGCTCGGCTACACGCGCCAAGGTGAGATCGGACCGATTTATCATCCTATCGCGGACGGCTTGATCAGCAGTTTCGTGAAAGGCAGCTCCCTCTTCAACAACGTACTGTGGACGATGCAGGTTGAGTTGATCGGGTCACTTGGGATCTTTGTCCTGTACAGGCTTTCGACCAAGCTGCTGCGCATCGGCGCCCTGCTGCTCGCCGGGGTCGCAGTGCTGCTGGTGTTGCCTGATGCGTACTTGGCGTTTGTGCTGGGAGCAGGGCTGTATGAGGCGCACAGATCTGGGGTGCTGGAACGGCTGCCGTCAGCTTTTCCCCTAGCGGCCCTACTTGTTGGCCTCGTGCTGGGAGGAGTAGGGCCCGGCAGCCATGAGACCTGGGGATTGCCTTATGTTCCCGAGCGGTGGCAGATCGGGACCGAGCGGGGTTTGGTCTCGATCTTCGCAGCGGTTCTGCTGATTTACGCCGCGCTCATGATCCCAAGGCTAGCCGATCTGTTGGCTGCGCGGGTACCACTCGGGCTAGGGCGCATCTCGTTCAGTCTCTACCTCGTGCATGTGCCGCCCCTCTATACGATCGTGGCTTGGGCCTACGTCACTGGCGCGATCCCGTTCCCGCTCCTGGCCGCGCTGTACTTCGTGGGCGTGCTGTTGATGGCTTGGGCCTTTACGCTCTGGGTTGATGAACCTGTCCTTCGTTGGCTCTCGGCGCAGCGCCGCAAGTGGACGGCGCAATTGGGACAGAGCTCAGCATAGGGTGCCACATGGGTCGATCTGTCCCGAGAGAGCTGCTACAGGTTACGCTTCTCTGGGAGACGAGTCCTAGGTTAGGCTCTTTTCGGCTTGTCTCTTCTGTCTCCGTTTCAGCAGAGCAACCTGTTTCACCGCGACAGTTATAGTCATGCTGTTTGGACCTGGACCGTCGAAGAAGTGGCAGCATAGTTCTTCCGCCTGTGCTTGGCGATAAGCCTTGAGTGGAGCGCTAGCACCTCCAAATCACTGCACGACTTTTTTAGCTTGGCGACCACCAGATAGATCGGTTCGCCTCACCTCTTTCTGAGGAACTCGGCGCCCGGAAACACAAGTGTCAGGTTGATGGCGAAGTTGATCACGAACGCAACCGCGATCCCCAAGAGCTTGGCTAGCAGTAAAGCAGCCCCCAGACGATTCGCCAACACCGTCGTTCCGACATTGATCGCGAGTCCCAGAGAGGCCGCCGCAAGGAAGCGTAGATACCCGCGCAACGAGATGGCCGCCCCGAACGCGAAGCGTGCGCTGAGAAGATAATTGACTACGGTCGCCGTCAGAAAGGACAGCACCGCGGCCATAGCAAGCGGCACTTCCTCCAACGTGATCAAAAAAGAGAAGACACCAAGGTCGACCGCAGCAGCCAACCCCCCTGTCATGAGGTAGGCTCCAAACTTACGCAGCCAAGCCGGACGAGGACGTGTCAGGGCGACGGCTCCACCAATTGTTTTGCGAGGTCACGGAAGTCACGCACGCGCGGGAGCCCTGGTGGGCCTCGCCGAGCTCTCAGCAGGAAGGCAACACCGGCGGCTCGTGCCGCCGCTCCGTCATGGCTGTCTCGGTCACCAATCATCAGGGTGGCGTCGGCTGGGAAGCCGGTGCGACGGAGCAGCATAAGCAGACCGGCCGGATCAGGCTTGAGCGTCGCCAGTTCTGGATCCCTCGCGGAGAGCACGTGATCGGCCGCGAGATCCAGCACGGCTAGCTTGTCGCGCACGGCGTAGTCGGACCAAACCGCGATCTGCTGACCTCGCGCACGTAAGGCCGCGAAGAGCTCCGCAGCGCCGGCTACCCGAGCCGCACGCAGGCGTCCGAGTGGGCGCCGCTCCATCCAGTCGTCGACGAGCGTACGCAAGGCGACCTCGCCGATACCGGTTTCGGCCGAAAGGCGCTCGATTAAAGGTCTCTCGAAGCCTGTGGGCAGGGTCAGGGCGAACTCCTCGCGCAGTTGCCGGAAGCGCCGCAGGATCCGCAGACGCGCCAGCCGGCCAATTCCGTCGTTGGACGGAGGCGTGGCCAAGAGCTCTCCCATCATGCCGAGCCGCACCGGACTTTGGCGGTAGAGGGTGCCGTCCAAGTCAAAAACTACGAGGCCATAGCGTCGGAGGTCGGGAGCGGGCCGCCGGCCGCCGGAACTGGACCTCAATGTCATGGCGCCGCGTCCCGCGCCCCTATCTCGATGAAGCGTTGGCTGGTCAGGGCGTCTAGGTTAGGCAAATCGACCAGGGTTGACAGCGCAAAAACTACGCAGCCGAGCACCGTCGTAACAATGACCGGCTTGGCCCGGTAAAGCTTCTCAGGCTTACGGGCGACGGAGTCTGGGGTCAGGGCCAGGGCGTAGTAGACGGCGAAGAGGGCCACAAGGCACGGGAACAGCAGCACGTACTCAATGCGGTACTTGATCAGAAAGATGGCGATGAAAAACGAGCAGAGCAGCGCGTAGATGAGGTTGGCAACGGACAGCTTGTTCTCCGTGTAGAACCGAAAGGAACGTCGATAGCGGCCCAGGATCTCAGCACCATCGGAAGCGACGATGTCGCGGTACTCTGCCAAGCGCTTAGAGTTCATGAGGAAAGCGCCGCCGAACCAAAAGGCCATTACCAGCGACACTGGCGGTAGGCTGGTGCCGTCCACCATAGCCCAACCCATCAAAAGTCGGATCGGGTTGTTGAGCGACTCCGACAGCACGTCCAGGTAGATCCGGTCCTTGGACCGCAGGGGCTGAACGTTGTAGGTCACCCCCGAGACCGCCAAGAGCGCCGCCGCAGCGAGGAACACGCCATTGACGAGCGCGGCGATGCCCAGCCCGATGGCCAGCAGGATGATCCATTCAGCCAGGATCACAAGACCAGACATCTCGCGCTGGACTGCGGCGCGCTGTGACTTCTCAGGGTGGAAGCGGTCGAAGTCGCGGTCGAGGTACTCGTTGATTACGTAGTTCGCAGAAGCGACGAGGACCGCCGAGGCGAACCCTAGCACGACGTTCCATACGAGTACGCTGGCAGGTTCGTGCAAACCGCGCAGCATGAGGGCGAGTACGATCCCGGGCAGGATGAAGACGTGCTTGGTCATATGGTCGAGGCGCGCAATCCGAATGTAGTCGGCTGGACCGGCCCGGAGCCGCCCCCCGCCAGAAACACCGGGTGGCGTCATATCAGTCACGCTCATGAGCGTCTCCCTTGGAGGTTGCGGGGCCGAACGTGGAGAGGATCGCCAAGCCTAGGAGAAGTGGCAGCAGCCAGACAATCCGAGCTTGGAACCGGCCGTATGGCGACGCGAGCATGCCGCAGATGAACGCATTGAGAATGAGGCCGCCCAGGCAAACCAAGATCAGCACGGCCAAGGGCCCAGTGCGTGGAAGCCGCCCAGCAAGGGCCAAGACCAGGAGACCTGCCGCCGCCAGCGCCGTGCTGACCTGGGTCAGTCTGGTAAAGGCTGGGGCCATCCAAGGACGATCCCAAATCGCCGACGCCTGCGTCACCTCGACGATCTCTTCCCAGAAGGCTCCTGCCAAGTAGTCGGCATTGTTTCGCGTGAACGGCACATCGTCCACTGAAAGGGACCAGAGCTGAGACACACCGTCGTAGAGGAGGCCGTTGACCGTTTCCCAAGGCTCCGCAGCCAGCGTGGCGAGGGTGAAGCGCGCTTGCTCGTCAGCCAAGGCCCTTTTGATGTGGTTGGGCACCGTATCGAAGACGCCCGTCTCTGTGTCGTCGGCGAAGAGGAAATCCATCCAATTGGTTGGAAGCCGGTCGGCATAGGCGCAGAGAACGAAGCCGCTCTCGGGGCAAGTATCTTGCATGAACTGGGTTCCTGGCCCCATGTCCACGAGGTGTGCAGTCACATGCGGCCGGGATACGGGCGGTCTTCCTGTTGTCCACGTCACGAATAGCGAGAAGGCGGCTGACCCGGCCAACCCAATGATAACAGCAAGGGCTGGCACTCCGACGCTCCAGGCTCCTAGGTGCCGGCGCCAACTCGGCCGAAGCATGAGCAGCGCCAGGAGACCCGTAAGGGTTGCGAGGAGTAGTAGATGGCTGGTGTGGAACAGGGCCGCCAAGGCTATGACCGCCCCAAGAGCCAAACGGGCAGGCCATCCAAGGCGGGCTCCTACGGCGACGATAAGACCTATGGCGAGGATCAGCAGTCCGGCCCAGATGTCAGGCATGACCAGAGAGACGAAGAGCCCGGCTGAGCTCAGGAGCCCCAGGCCGGCACACAGGATCAAGACCGCCATTTGCGTGAACGCCGGTCCGGCCGCAGGCCGAGCCAACCGCGTGATCGGGACGAGTAGCGCGGCCAGGGCCAATGCGTGCAGGATGACCACGCCATTGAGCCCCAAAAGCTTTCTCGCGAACCAGACAAAGCCGCTATAATAGACAGAGCGGCCCGTGTAGACGAGGTAGTCCTCGTCGCCAGAGGCGACTAGGGCAGCGTCGACTGGCAGAGCGCCGGCTCCGTCGAGCTTCTGCGCCAGCAGATTTGCCATTTGGCTGACCATGCCCAGGTAGTCGGCGGAGTCAAAGTAGACGAATGGCGCACCGTTGAGCAGGGCCGGCACGCAAAGAAGAAGCGTACCGGCCGCAATGACCAGAACCCAACGCATCCGCTGAATGTTAGAATGAGGCATGCGGACGATGAGGTTCATGATGACTCGTTGTTCGTGAGGAGCCGACTGTCAGACTGAACGGGTGGCAACCGCGTTCGCGCACTAGCCGCGATCTGCCTGTGAAGCAATTAGCGCCTCGAGCTTGGTGCGGGTGAGTTTTGCCTTCAGCCAAGGCAGGATGACATGCTCCTGCCACTTCCTGATGACCGCCTTAGTGAGAAGGCGAGGGAAAGCGCAAAGTGGCTTAGCGTGGGTCGTGTGCGTCATTCGTGAATACTGTTGAAGAACTCGGTAGCGAGCCGACGAAGGCTCCGGAACGGACTTTCAGGCCAAACTGCCCGTAACAAAATCAACAATTTATGAGGAGCCCCGTTTGACCACGCTGGCCGAAAGGCGCCCGAAAGAGCCCTCGGCCGAGTTTTTCAACAGTATTCATGATTGCCGCACGGTGATCAAGCTTCACGGACGCTGGCCGACGGGGCTCTTCGTGGCAAACGGCTTAAGCGCTCTGCTTGCGAAGGTCCTTTGGTTGTCGGCAGGCGACTTGCACCATGCGAGGCACAGCAGACCAGGGAGCTACGCCAGAAGGATCTCGGCAACTGTGCCGAGGAGGGCGCGCAAGCTGTCAAAGATCGAGGCGACCTGGAACGTGACGGCCAACATCAGAGCGTAGAAGAGCCCGGGCCGTGCCCGTTCCTGTGCGAGGAGGCCCCAGCGCAAGGTCAGCGCCACAAAGACCGGCCCCAGCAGGGCAGCCACCGTCACCCCAGCCAGCGCACCCACCAGAATGTCGCTTGGGTAGTGCACGCCCACGACCACGCGAGGCAGGCTCACCACCATCGCCGCATGGAGAAAGGCGAGGCTCCCCAGGGTGCGATGAACCGCAAAGATGCCAGTGGCGAGGGCGAAGAAGAGAACTGCGTGGTCGCTCGGCATCGAGCTCCAGCCGTCAAGGGTCCCGGCGGCGTCAAAGCCCTGCGGCGTCTTGAGGGCGAGCCCCTCGGTGTGGATGGGGCGGAGCCGGAACGGCAGCCAAAGCGCCAAGGCCCGACCGATTGCGATCGCCGCGCAGGCAACAAGAACCGTGGCGAGAAGCTGGGCACGGAGGCAGTTGCGCGCCATTCCCTCCGCCGCTCCACCAAACCAAAGCCCCCACAGCATCATCATGGGCACAATACCCTTGAAGATCGGGTTGGTTCTGACCTCCAGGATGACTTGATCGAGCGACCAGCTCCCGCCGACCAAGCTGTTGAGCTCTCGCAACACGGCCGCATCCAAGCCGACCAGGACACTTGTCACTGCACATCTCCTACATGCCATAGCATTTTACAGAACTGTTACACGGAGCAAGGCGGGGCTGCATTGCTGGAGTCCGAACTCGTGCAAGCTGCTCCTTCCTAGGGCCGGGAAAACGCTGGCAGGGTGCCTTCTAGCATCACGCTGCCCTGTGATCTTTGGCGAGCCACTACGGAACGGCTGGAACGCACGCAGCCCGCGATGCAGGTGAGACAGTGTGCGTCATTCCTAGAATAGGCGCGACAGCCGACCTCAAGCATCGCAAGCGGTTGGCTGGTGCGTATCTCAGGTGCGAAAGCCGTTCACCTTGCTCCTGGCCGACATCCCGCCTCGTGAACGTCAGGCCGTGTAGCCGCGTCTCCGCTTGGCCCGGAGCAAACCCTGAAGGGCGCTGGCCGCCTTGCTCGGATCTTCATACCAGTCCGTTCGAACCTGGCCTGAGGCTCCGATCCGCCCCCAGTTGCGATGACCCCGGGCTCCCCAAACAGGCTGACGGTCAGCGCCACGCTGTAGAACCGCCGCATGTTGCAGGACAGGTCCACGCGGGTAAGGAGGACGGCATCAGCGCGTTCGGTCGAGGCGACAGGACCAATGGCGAGCGCGGCCGCAGGCGGGCTGGCCGGCTGCGCGGCCGGCCAGTCTAAGAGGGTGTATGAGAAGTCGCCTGTCTGGTCAGCAGCGCCCCATAGCTCCTCCCTCCAAGAAGCATCAGCCGTAACACCTCTCTCCGGGACGATACACCTAATCGGGGATCGCCCTCCCTGCTGGCCGCCACGCGCCAGCAGGGAGGCAGGCCCGAGCCTTTGGTGCGCTTGTCACATGGAGCGGCTCTGTTAGGCTTCCCTGGGGGAAGGTTTGTGGAGGACGAGTATGCCGACAGTGTATGTGAAGTTCGACATCGTCGAGGAGGTGAGCAACTGGAGCTCCGAGACGGATCCCAACTTCACCGGCTACTACAGAGACGAGATCACCCAGACCTTCTTAGGGCAGGAGCGGGATGTCTACCTGTCCTCATCGGCGCTGGGACCGTTCACCTTCGCCCTCAATGGCGTCTCATTGTATCCCGTCCTGGGCGGCAACAATGGCTTGTTGTTCATGGGCATCAACACGGATGGGCAGTACGGGCAGCGTGCATGGACCTACTATGCCCGCTATGAGAGCGTCTCATATACCCGGCCGGACACTTACAACGAGGAACCGATCATTGAACGATCGGCGCGGAGCTACATCACGCCTGATCGATCGCTCTACACCGACTACTCTTGGACCTTCCCGGACTATGACTGGGTCGAGATGTGGGTGCCGGCGTTCCTATTCACGGACGGGTCCGACCGTGTCAACTTCAACAGCCTGACCTCGGACCAGAGGCTGGCCGTCAACGACGGCGCGGATCTTTATGGCGCATTGGCCGGCAATGACACCGTGGTCCTGCCCGGCACCCGCTCGATTTCAGGGGTGACTCGGACCTGGGACCCGGGGCGGGCGTTCAGCGCCGGGGACGGGAACGACACGATCACCGGCGGCCAACTTGCCGACAACATTCACGGCGATGGCGGCAACGACACCTTGCGCGGCTATGGCCAAGGAGATCGCCTCGGAGGTGGCGCCGGGGCCGACACGCTCAACGGTGGTGGCGGCAACGACGACCTTCAAGGAGACGTGGGGCAGGATATCCTCAGGGGCGAGGCTGGCGATGACTTGATCGACGGCGGTGACGGCCAGGACACGCTCCATGGCGGCCTAGGCCTGGACCGGCTGGAGGGGGGTGCCGCGAACGACGAACTCTACGGAAGCGACAACGCCGATATCCTGCTGGGTGGTCAGGGCAACGACGCGCTCCGGGGCGGCCAAGGCAACGACCGGCTGTTCGCCCATGGCCTGTTCGGCGACGTCGCCTCCGGCCATGATCGCCTTTGGGGGGAACAGGGGGACGATTTCCTCGTCGGCGGGGCGGGCAACGACGAGCTTCGGGGCGGCGCCGGCCGGGACACCCTGACCGGGCAGAGCGGGAACGATCTCTTGATGGCCCTGGATGACGGAGCCGAGCGGGGAGCCGGAGACAGCGTCGTGGGGGGGCGCGGCCGTGACCTCATCCAGGTCGACCATCGGGATGTCGTGGCTGATCTGGAGGTCGGCGACCGGCTTCAATTCCTGAGCAACTGGTCCATCGACAACGCCGTATTCATCTACGATGGGCAGCGGACGTCTCTTTACACCTACAACGCGACCTTCCAAAGCCAGGAATGGGTGATCATCGAGACAGGGGTCAGCACCTACCTTCTCGAAGTGGCCCAGCGCTCGGGGTTTGGCGGCTCGACCCTTATCGAGGTCACCCGCAGACCCCTCCCCGACAGCGGCCCCTTGAACCTGCTGACCATCGATCCCGTCCAGGCGGAGGTCGATCTGGAACGTGTCATCATGGACTGGGTGGACGCCTACGCCGCCGCCTCCGTAGCCGACGGCATCAGCTTTCTGGAGTCGTTCGTAGGCAAGCGCGCCCTGAAGTTCTTCGGCTTGTCCCTGCAAAAGGAGATGAGCAACACGGTCAAGGATCCGCTTCTGGACCTGGTAGCCAAACTCGGCATCAAGGCGCCCGTCGACGACGCGAAGTTCGCAGCCGGTGCCGTTGGCCTGCACCTGGCCCAGGAGTCCGGCGATGTTCCTTCCGCATCCCGTGTCGCGCAATGGGCCGACCTGATCAACGACACCTTCAACCCTTTCGCCAACACGACGGCGCTTTTGGGCCAGACCGCTTGGGCGGGCGTTGTGGCGGTCGTTCGCCTGACCCTCGATCCGGTGGTCAAGGCGCTTGAAGGCATCCGCGTGGGGACGGGCGCGAACGAGACGCGTTCGGGCACAGGCGCCCCGGACATCCTGTACCTCAAGGGCGGAAATGACACCGCCTACGGGCGCGACGGGGACGATTTGGTTATCGGGGGCAGCGGCGCGGGGAGCGATATCTACGATGGCGGGCGCGGCCGTGACACGGTCCTTTATGTGAGCACGACGGCGGGCGTGACGGCCGACCTGGCCCAGGGGACCGCCTCTGGGCGTGGCATCGACCGGGATCGGCTGGTGAGCATCGAGAACGCCAGCGGAGGCTCGGGCCACGACCGCCTGACCGGATCCGACGCGGCAAACCGGCTCTGGGGCGAGGATGGGCATGACCGCCTTCTAGGCGGCGCGGGCGATGATGTCCTGGAGGGCGGCGCGGGCAACGACCACCTGAGCGGCGCGGCCGGGCGGGATCGGCTCCTGGCCGGCGCGGGGGCGGACGTGCTCGATGGCGGCGCGGGCGCGGACAATCTCCAGGGCGGCACAGACGCTGCGGGCGATCATTTTGTCTTCAGCCATCACAGCCACAGCGCGCCGGGGGCAGCGCGGGATGTCATCCGCGGCTTCACGCCCGAAGCGGACCAAATCGACCTGCGTTCTATCGACGCCCGGATTGCCTCGTCGGCCAACGACGCCTTCCTGTGGTCGAACACAACGGCCGCCGCCCACTCGGTCTGGTGGTCGCGAACGTCGGAGGGAGTGGTCCTTCGGGCCGATGTCACGGGCAATACGCAAGCCGACATGGAGGTGCTCCTGCGAGGCGTGTCGGTCCTGGAGGCTCAGGACGTGCTGCTTTGAAGGACGTCGGGAGCGGGCGCGGGTGACGAAGCGCCGCCCCCTTCCCATTGTCGCTGTTCCGCGATGATTTTCGCACGGGACACGCCATAAGGGAGGCCCGCTGGTGCCCACCTGCGACAATCCTGGCAACCTGCTTTATCGCTTGCTCGACCGCTTCGAGGCCCGGCGCCGTCCGGTGCTGGCGGAACGGGCGGCTTGGACGCTCGACTTGGCGGAGGCCCCGATCCCTCCATGGTGCTGATACGGCGGCGAAGCTACCCGGGGGCGCGCGCCAAGCGGCACGAGCAGCAGAACGGGCGGGAACGCTTGCGGACGCTGTGGCAGTCATCGATCCCGCTCTGGCTGAGGTATGACAGCTGCTGTCCCGTCCGCCCCACCCATGACCTTGGCCCCCGCTTCCTTCAGCGTGCCGTCGCCGTTGAGGTACGTGTAGAGCGTGCCCGTGCCGATGCCGAACCGCTTGGCGATGGCTTGTGCCGTCTCGTCGGTGTTGGCCAGGAGCGCCTGCGCGGCCTTGAGCGTAGCCCTGTCCATCTTACGAGGCCGGCCGCCCTTGCGCCCCCGGGCCCGGGCGGCGGCCAGACCCGCCCGCGTGCGCTCGGCAATGAGCTCGCGCTCGAACTCGGCAAAGGCGGCGAAGACGCCAAAGAACAGCCGCCCGTTGGCGGTGGTGGTGTCGATCTGCGCGCCAGCCCCGATGAGGACCTTGAAGCCCACCCCGCGCGTGCGAAGGTCGTCCACGGTGGTCACCAGGTGCTTGAGGTCGCGTCCCAGCCGGTCGAGCTTCCAGACCACGAGCGTGTTGCCGGGCTGGAGCGCCTTGAGGCAGGCCAGGAGCCCGGGGCGGGCGTCATGCCGCCCCGAGGCGAGGTCCTCGTACACACGGTCCCCTTGCACACCGGCCGCGAGCAAGGCGTCGCGCTGAGGGTCCAGCGTCTGGCTGCCGTCCGCCTTGGACACCCGCATGTAGCCCAGCAGCAAATCTGTCATCCCGATCCCTCCCTCACTGCGATGCGGTCCGGTTGCCTGACCCTGACCTGAGTCGCTCGAAAACACGCGCTGAGACCATTTAATCGCGCACAGTAACCGGAACGGGTTTCCGAGTGGAAGGCAAGCCCTTGCGCGGCCATGTTGCCGGAGCGCCTGCAAACGGTCGTTTTCTGAGCGGGGATGAACCGACGACACGGACCTGCCGGTTTAAATGAGGCCGCTCCGACCTGCAAGGCTGCTGAGTCTCATTCCGCCCATCCGGATCACATCGGACCATGATGACCGCCAAGCAGGTTCAACGCTGACGCCGGATCAGACCTACCATGAACATAGTGCCTGAAGCACAGGTTGATACCTAAGCAACGACTCAGTTAAAGTGTGCTAAGTAGGTCAGCCGGAGCGTCGAGCCATGCCATCGCAGCGGGTCAAGATCGTGGAAGGGGGCAAGCTGGTGATCCCGGCCGCGTTCCGGCGAGAGATGGGCATTGCCCCGGGCGATACCGTCGTGGTCGAGCTGGACGCAGGCGAGCTCCGGGTGCGTTCGCTGTCATCTGCCATCCGGCAGGTGCAGGCCCGGATGCGGGAGCTCAACCCCGAGGGGCGGCTCCTGTCCGATGAGCTGATCGCAGACAGGCGGGCGGAGGCGGCTCGTGAGTGACGTGATCGGAGCTGAGACGGGTGACGTGGCCAGACCAGGCGGGCAGGGCGCTTACGTCCTCGACGCCTCTGCGCTCCTGTGCCTCATCAACGGTGAGCCTGGCGCCGATCGCGTGGCTGGCGTGCTGTCCCAGGCCGTCATCTCGGCCGTGAACTTGGCCGAGGTGGCCACCAAGCTGAACGAGCTCGGCGCCGATGTCGCCACCGCCCGCGCCCTTCTCGCGCCGCTCCACCTGGTCGTAGTGCCCTTTGACGAGGTCGTGGCCTTTGCCACGGGCGCGCTGCGGACCGCGACACGGGGCCAGGGCTTGTCCTTGGGCGACCGCGCCTGCCTAGCCTTAGGCGCGAGCCGGGGCGCCACGGTTCTGAGCACGGACGAGGCCTGGACGGGCGTGGCTGACCGCGCCGGAGTGGCCGTGGAGATGCTCCGCTGAGCGGTCTCCGGTTTCGACGACATGCGACGGGTCGCCTTTGGCGACCCTGATGCGTCCGCAACCCTCGTCGTCCACCCGATGGAAGCGGGCCGTGAGCGTTACGCGGCGAGCAGTTGGATCCGCAAGCGGTCGATCTGCTCCTGCGCCGAAACCATCGCCTGTTCCACCGCCTGCGGCCCCATGCTGGTGCCCTCGGCGCGAACGATCTCCACCTTGGTGATGCCCCAAAAGCCGAGCACGCCGCGCAGGTAGGACTCCTGGTGGTCGACCATGGCCTCCAGCGGCGTGCCGGCATACATCCCGCCCCGCGAGGAGGCGATCACGACGCGCTTGCCCCCGGCCAGACCGACCGGACCTGTCTCGGTGTACTGGAAGGTGCGGCCCGCTTGGGAGAGGCGGTCGACCCAGGCTTTCAGTTGCGTGGGAAGGCTGAAGTTGTACATGGGCGCCCCGATCACGACGGTGTCAGCGGCCAGGAACTCTTCCAGCAGTTCCTCGGAGAGTGCGACCTGCGCCCGCTCCTCTTCGCTCAGGCCGGTGAGGTCGCCCGAGCGCATGGCCATCATCACGCGCCCGGTCAGGTGGGCGGGCGGCGCATCGGCCAGGTCGCGATAGGTGACCAGCCCCTCCGGATGGTTCTGCTGCAAAGCGTCGACAATGGCGGCGGTCAGCTTGCGCGAGGTCGAGACCTCACCGAGCACGCTGGAGTCGATGTGAAGAAGCGTCTTGGTCATTGGGGATCTCCGGGCTGACCCAAGGGGTCGTCGTTGCTGTCCCGGTGGATATACAGGCCGAACAATGTTGCCTTTAGTGGGCCTCAGTGAGCATGTGTGTTCCATTCATGGGACGATGATGCGACGGCTATGCAGGACCTCAATGACCTTTACCTCTTTGCCAAGGTGGTGGAGCACAGGGGCTTCTCGCCCGCAGGCCGGGCGCTCGGCATGCCCAAGTCCACCCTGAGCCGGCGCGTGTCCCTGCTGGAGGAGAGGCTAGGCGTGCGGCTCCTCCAGCGCTCGACGCGCCGCTTCACCGTCACGGAAGTCGGACAGGACTTCGTCCAGCACTGCCTGGCCATGGTGGCCGAAGCCGAGGCGGCCCAGGAGGCGGTCGAGCGCGTTCAGGCCGAGCCGCGGGGGCTTATTCGGGTGAGCTGCCCCATCCCACTCAGCCTGGCCACCGTGGCCCCCCTGGTAGCGCGGTTCCTCGCGCAGCATCCGGGTGTGCGCATCCACTATGAGGTGACGGGCCGGCGGGTGGACGTCATCGAGGAGGGCTTTGACGTGGCAATCCGGGTCCGTCCGCCACCCCTGGAGAACTCGGATCTGGTCATGAAAGTATTGGGTGAGAGTGTCTCAGTGCTGGTCGGAAGCCCTGTGCTGCTCAACCGGCTGGGTCGCCCCCAGTCGCCCTCTGACCTTTCGCGCTTTGAGAGCCTTGGCATGATCCTGACCGTCGGCGAGCACGCCTGGCGGCTGACTGGGCCGGATGGGACGGTGCAGGACGTGCCCCACCAGCCGCGCCTGACCACCGATGACATGGAAACCTTGCGCCAAGCCGCGCTGGAGGGTGTCGGCATCGTGCAGTTGCCGGACTACATCGTCGCGCACGACATCGCCGACGGAGGGCTGGAGGTGCTGCTGCCCAACTGGTCGGCCGCGAGAGGCATTACTCATGCCGTGTTTCCGTCCCGGCGTGGCCTCCTGCCCGCCGTGCGCCACTTCATCGACTTTCTGGCGGCCGAGATGCGGGATACCTGATGAACTGCTCCCGCTTGCCTCTCACAGGCTTGCCTGCGTGGAGCGTCTTAGGCCTGCAATCACCCAACCAAGTACCCCTAATGACAGCAGCCGTGAGCTGGGATGTCAGGAATACGAACGAGGCTGTTGAAAAAGGCTCTGTGTCGGCGAGGTGCGCCGTGATTCACTATTCCTGACGTGGTGTGGTGACGGGGCACTGCCATGATGGGACAACAGGTCGAGCAGGCGGCATTGTTCTATGAGTTCCGCCTTGAGGAGCGAGTGCCTGAAGGCCATCTGCTCCGTCGGGTCGACGCCATCCTCGACCTCAGCTTCGTGCGCGAGCACATGGCGCCTCACTACAGCACCATAGGCCGGCCATCGGTCTGTCCCGAGCTGATGGTTCGCATGCTGCTTGTGGGCTACCTTTACGGTCTCCGGTCCGAGCGGCGCCTCTGCGAGGAGGTGGATCTCAACCTGGCCTACCGCTGGTTTTGCCGCCTCGGGCTGGAAGGTCGGGTGCCGGACCACTCCACCTTCACCAAGGCCCGGCACGGGCGCTTCCGCGACAGCGGCCTGTTGCGGGAAGTGTTCGAGCGGCTGGTTGAGCAGTGCCTCCGGGCCGGGCTCGCCTCGGTCGAGCACGTCGCGGTGGATGGCTCTCATGTGCTGGCCTCGGCCGATCCCTATCGGCGCGTCGCCCGTAGGGACGAGCTGCCCCGAGAAGCTGCATCCCGGGCGGTGCGGGAGTACTGGGAAGGCTTGGACGAGACGGCTCCTGACCTAGAGGGCGTCGAGCGCACCGCCCCAAAGCACGTGTCGATGACCGACCCCGCCGCGGCCTGGAGCATCAAGCACGGCCCAGGCCGCTTCGCCTACGGGCTCAACGCGGTGGTTGACACCGCCTCAGGCATCATCCTGGATGTGGAGGCCGCGCCCGCCCGGCTGGGCGACGAGCCCAAGGCGTCGCGGATCATGGTCGAGCGGCTGCGCAAGCGGCACGGCCTCGCGCCGCGGGTTCTGACGGCCGACAAGGCCTACGGCTCGGGGCCCCATCTCGCGTGGCTCCGGGACAGGGGCATTGAGGCCCACATCCGGGTGATCGAGCACCTGGAGCGCCATGAGCGCCGCCGGCAAACGGCGGGCCAGCTGCCTCGCAGCGCCTTCACCTACGACGCGGTCTTCGACAGCACCATCTGCCCGCAAGGTGCCCGGCTCGCGGCCACGAAGGGCGACGGCTCGATTGTTCAGTATGTCTCGAGCGTGAAGGACTGCCGGCCCTGTCCGATCAGGGCCGGCTGCACGTCCGGCCTGCGTCGGAAAGTGAACCGTTCGCGATACGAGGACGTGCGCCAGGAGGTGCTGGCTCGCGAGGCAACCCCAACCTTCCAGGCCTCCTTGCGCCTGCGCCGCCGGATCGAGCGCCTGTTCGCCTGCATCAAGCACAATGACGGGCTGCACAGACTGCGACTGCGTGGCCTGCGCGGTGCCGGCGAGCAGTTCCTGCTGGCCGCCACGGCGCGCAACCTCAAGCACATGGCCATGGCGCTCACGAGGGCTGAACCGATAAGCGGCTGATCCGGCCCAGACGGGCCACCGCCCGTCAGAAGACCTCGCACGGCAGGCGCGTCATTCCACGAAGACCCAGACATCTATGGCCGAGATAGCCGCCCTTGGGCCATGCAGCCGACTTCTTCAACAGCCTCGTTCGTATGTTTGACACCAAAGGACATCGAGCTGTTCTGCTGGTATCCGACTCGCTTCCAGCCACGTGAGGCGGTGCCTAGTTCTTTCGTCCGCCTTCCTTGCGAGAGAGAGGGCCGGCCTTCTAAGCGCCGCACAGGAGGTTCGGCTTCAACAGACAGTGCGGAGGTCGTGGGTTTTGCTGGTAGCACGGCTCGGAGAGGCTAGGTTGGTGCGCCATGCGCTTCCCCCTCCTTCTTCTCCTCGCGCTCGACTCTCCCGCCCTGGCGCAGACGGGAGCGCTGTCGGGTTTGTCCTTGGTGGAGCCGGTCGCGGCCGCCCCGGCCGTGCGCCCCAGACGCGGCCGGCGGAGGAGCAGCGCTGTACGGCCGACGGACGGGTCTGTATCCGCGAGGCGAGCTACGCCGAGGACGTGTGCCGCGTGATCGAGGAGGCAGCCGAGGCCGAGGAGCTCGACGCGGTCTTCTTTGCGCGGCTTCTATGGCGCGAGAGCCTGTTCGACGCCTCGGCCGTGAGCCATGCAGGCGCGCAGGGGATCGCGCAGTTCATGCCGGGGACGGCGCGGCTTCGGGGCCTTCAGGACCCCTTCAACCCGGCAGAGGCGATCCTGGCCTCGGCCGACTACCTCAAGAATCTCGAGCGGGAGTTCGGCAACCTCGGCATGGCCGCGGTGGCCTACAACGCGGGCGAGCAGCGCGCGGCGCGGTTCCTGGCGGGCGAGACGGGTATTCCGCGTGAGACGCGGGCCTATGTGGCGGCGATCACGGGCCATTCGGGCGAGAAATGGCGTAAGGCCGTCCGCGACGACAGCCCCGCTCTCGCCCTCGACCTGGCGCTCGACCCCAGCGCTCCCTTCCGCGAGGCCTGCCTCCAGAAGGCCGTCGTACGCGACTTTCCTTCCTTCGCGCCCGCGGCCGAGCCCGAGCCGGAGTTGCTGCCCTGGGGCGTGATCCTGGCCGCGCAGGGGTCCCGAGAGACGGCGGAGCGGCAGGTAGCGAGCCTCGCCGGGCTTATCCCGGGGGAGCGTATCGACCATGTGCGGATGCGCGTGCCGGGCTCGGCGCAAAGGCGGCACGTGGCGCAGGTGGGCCGCGAGACGCGGGAAGCGGCGGAAGCGCTGTGCGGGCAGATCAGGGCCGGCGGGGCCGCGTGCATCGTGCTGCGGAACTGAGCCGGTCAGATCGTTTGAGGAGATCTTGCCGGTCCGCTCGGTGCCCCGAGCTGTGCGGAAAGGTGCCTTTGGTCCGCTCTGCCGAGCACTGCAACCCCAATGGGTCATCGAGCACAAAGGTGGTGCCTGACGTACCCTCGCCAGTTCCGTTCAGCAGACAGGCGTCTGCTGGCATAGGGTAGGCCAACGAGGATCGGAGCAGCGAAGGGTGGATTGCAGCGGGATCGGCCGGGTCCTCCGGTCCAAGTGGCTCGGCCATGATGTGATGTCTCAACATGG
This sequence comes from Rubellimicrobium rubrum, assembly GCF_006152115.1. Lineage (GTDB taxonomy): Bacteria > Pseudomonadota > Alphaproteobacteria > Rhodobacterales > Rhodobacteraceae > Rubellimicrobium > Rubellimicrobium rubrum. The sequence continues at coordinate 41,163 of NZ_VDFU01000023.1, forward strand.
GTGGGATGGTGTAAGCTTCTCGGGCACCAGTCAGGGCGCAAAGGAACGACGATGAGCACTCTCGTCTGTGAGGGGCACCTCCTCGTCACCTTGGTCATCCGCGGACCCCGCTCCGCGATGCGCCCTGGCTCAGGTGACCATGCCTGGTTCAAGGAGCAGCAGCGATGAGTGTCTCAGCCACTTCTGATCTGACGGGGCCTGTTTACTTCTTCGGCGACAGCGACCGACAGCGGCAACCTGTTCGCCGCAGCGCAAGGGCTCGTCACCGAACAGGCTCTCCTGGCCTATGTTGGCGCGGGCGGCCGGATCAGTGATGGGCCGACTTGCGCCGAGTACGTGGACGACCTTCTCGGCCGTCCTGAAGGCGGCAACTATGCCTTCGCCGGGGCCGAGGCGGCGGGCAGCCAGCGGCTGGGGGACTTCATCGACGAGTTCAGCGGCGGAGGCGCGCTTCTGGTACTAGAGACCGACACCCGGCTCGACTTCGACATCGACCTGGGCGCTCAGATCGATCGCTTTGCGACTGACACTGCAGGTGCCTCACTCGGGGATGCCACAGGCTTCATCCTGATTGGCGCCAACGACTATCTGAATGTCCTAGGCGGCGCCAATCCGGCGGTCGTTGTGGCCCGCGCCGTGGGAGCCACGCTGTTTGGAGCAGTCGAGCTCCTTGGGACCGGGCTCGGTGAGGTCGTGATCTCCACATTGCCCGTGCCTCTCTTCTTCCCCTACTTGAGCCGTCTGAGCCCGGAGCAGCAGGGGCAAGCCGGCGCCGTCTATGAGGCCTACACCGCCGCCCTGACACAAGGGGTCGAGGCGCTGCAGGCCCTGGGCCAGGATGTCCGCCTCCTCGACCTGCGGCCAATCTCGGAAGCCCTTGCCGACGACCCGTCCGGCTTTGGGTTGATTGCCCCCTACGATCTAACCATCAAGGGAGGCGACCCAGACCAGTTGGCTCCGTACGACCAAGATCAGGTGGCCTTCTGGAACCCGCTGCACCCCTCGGCCGCCACACACGGGATCCTCGGAGCCTACACGGCCTTTGCTTTGGAGCATGACCCCATAGGCCTGACCGCGGGGTTGGACAGGGTGGCCACGGGGAGCGGAACCGATCTCGTCTTGGGGCTAGGGGGGCACGACGTGATCCGCCTTGGGGCGGGTGATGACCTCGGCTTCGGAGGAAGCGGCAAGGACATGATCCGGGCGGGCGAGGGCAACGACCTCGTCTCGGGTGGGTCTCAGACCGACCTCCTGGAGGGTCAGAGTGGCCGTGACGTCCTGGACGGGGACGAGGGCTCGGACCGGCTTGTGGGCGGACGTGGGAATGATGTCCTCATCGAAGGGCTGGGCAGCGATCGATGCTACGGCGGACGGGGGGCGGACCAATTCCTCTTCACGCAGGCCGAACTCATCGGCGGGACCACGGGCCATGACAACGACGTCTTCGTTGGGGGCAGGGGTGTCGACACGCTCTGGCTCGCACTCAGCGCGGCCAAGGTGGAGGCGCTCGGGGATGCTCTAGCCGGACCTGATCCACAGGAGGCCCTTGGGGACCTGGGGATCGAAATCCGGGGCATTGAGGACATCAGGGTGGTCACAGGTCGGGCCGGGTTTGACACGCTGTCCGAGGAAGCGTGGTTCCATCACCCCGACCTTTGGGGACTGGTTTAAGGACGAGACGGAGAACACTTCCAGGCGACCCACAGGCACAGAGAACCTGCTGTCCGGCTAAGCTGGGCCAACCAGTGGATGGTCGATGTCATGAGACGGCCATTCTGTCCCCTTGGGGTCTGAACCCGCTTACGCTGCACTCGACAGGGGCAGAACAAGCCTACTCAGACGCGCAAAGCTGTCCGACGTTGCTGCTCTGCTGGGGTATACCCTATCTGACGGACATTCGCCCGACCTGTGGCTCTTGCCTAGACCTGCCGCTTGCTGCGCTAGGTTTGCCGAAGTCAGATGAGGTCCTGCCTGGCGATCACGAGCCATACGGACCTCTTCGATCCATTGGTTGGAGCTAGCAATGAAGTCTTGTCGGGTCGGTGTTGTAGCGGCTGTCGCGTTTTCCCTCCCCATGGCGGCTTGGTCGCAGGAAGCCGACGACGCGAACGCATCCAGCGCTCCGCTGGCCGAAGCGCCCCGGGTCGACGCGGTCGATGAGGCGGGCGTGGCCGAGGTCATCCTGAACGAGATCAACACCGACGCTTATCCCGAGGTCCGGCTCTTCGTGACCGTGCTGCGGGATGGCGAGCCGGTCGACGGCCTTGTGGCCTCGGACTTCCGGGTTCGCGAGGACGAGGTCGACCAAACCCCTCTCACGGTCGAGGCGCAGCTGCCTCCTTTGTCCGTGGTGTTGGCCATCGACACCTCTGGCTCGATGGCTCCGGCCATCGCGGACGCGAAGGCAGCCGCGCGGGATTTTCTGAACACCTTGACGCCTCAGGACAACGCCCAGCTCCTCGGCTTTGCGCGTGAGATCACCGAGTACACCGGCATGTCGACCGACCGTGCCGCCCTGTCGACGTCCATCGACGCACTGAGCGCACGCGGCGACACCGCACTTTACGATGCATTGGCGCGCTCGGTTGAGCTCGTGGACGAGGAGCAGGGGCGCAAGGCGATCGTTCTTCTCAGCGACGGCGTCGACGATGATGGCGCAGGCAGCCCCCTTTCGGAGGCGACCGCAGACAGCGTCCTGTCCGATGCAGCGGCCGTCAATGTGCCGATCTTTGTTGTGGGTCTGGGCGATGAGCTCGACGTCGAGGGGCTCACCCGCATTGCCTCAGCCTCCGGTGGGCGCTTCTTGACGGCCGCCGATGCCAGTGAGCTAGGCGAGGTTTATGCCATCATCGGCAGTCAACTCAGCGGCCAGTATGCCGTGACCTACACCTCGTCCTTGCCTGCCGATGGCACCCTGCGCCGCATCGACCTTGAGGCAGCCGGCCAGCAGACGAGCAAGTCCTACACGCCCGATGCCGATGCGGCCACGGCTGCAGCCGCCGCTGCGCCTTCAACCGGCTGCGCTGTCGCCGATCTGTTCACGAGCTATCTTCCGGACTATGCCGAACTGACCGCCTTGGAGGCCGAAGGCCTCCTCACCTCTTCGGTGGTCTATGGCCAAACCGAGGCGATCAAGGACGAGCTCCTGGCGGCCGTTGAGGCTGCGCCAGTCTCCCTCGACTGCACAACCCGGATCTACGAGGTGGTGACCCAAGCCCGTGAGGCTGAGACGGCCGAATCCACGGCAACCGATCAGATCCTTCGCGCGGTCATCGCCAAAGCGAATGCAGAATGCGTCCAGAACGGCGCCGACCCAGACGGGTTCAGGGCGTGCTTCATGTCAACTCTGCCACTCGAAGACTTCTACCGGACCTTGGCTCAGAAGGACCTCGTCGAGCCCTTCGCCGTCGCGATCGGGCAAAGCATGGATCGGCGCGAAGCTCTGACCTATCTTCGCGACGCCATTGCGTCCGGCCTGCCGATCACCAGTCAGACACAGAACCAGATCTTGGAAGTTCTCATGCAAGAGTGAGACGTGACCAGTCCGCCAAGCCCATGTCCGCGGATCGAAGAGGCCCTCCCGAGAGGTAGAAGGAACCCCGGGATGCTATCGGCCTACAACGTTCTTTTGCGGGTCGGCCAGGGTAACGGTCCGACCTTCTAAGGTCTGCAGTCCGTTCAGCGCCCCGTCGATGGGCAGAGCGTCTGGGCTTCCCCGGCCAGGAACTCGCGCACGCGAACGACGTCGCCAAGCCCTTCTACTAGCATGATCTGTAGCACGGATGCGCTTCCGAGGGCCGGACAAGGCCGGCGCAGGTAGGACAGACAGCAGTCACCGTCAGGTAGAACGAGGAGCAAAGAGCGTCCGACGCCCATGGGTCCGCTCAGGCGCGCTTTTCGTGCCGGCTCGTTCTCTGGCGGTTCACTGAAAAGCTTCAGCGCTTCGGGGCCTGCAAGCGCCCATGTTCCACCAACTCTAGGAAGGCCCGCCGCATGGCCTGCAACTGTGCCGGTGAGATCGGCTGGTCGAGAACAGGGTCGCGGGCGCTCCTCAAATGCGAGGGAAACTGGTCTGAGAAGAGTAAGGCGGGTCGGAAGGCGTCGACCACGTTGATCCGTCGTTGGAGCCATGGGCTCAGACCTCTGCCTCTCGCGGTGAGTCAGCCAGCCTCGCCCGTCAACTGGATGATGGCCCCCTTCGATCGTTGTTCCCAACGTTTTTGCGGCGGTCTTGGTGAGGACCGTACCGTTTCATGCGACCATCTGCTTGTTTGGACAGGCGCGGCGGTGATCCGGGCGTGGACGGCGATGAGGCTGGCCGGGTTCCAGCTCCTGCGTGGCCAACCTTCAGGCACCGGCGTGGGGCAAGATACCGCCCTAGCCGGCGCCTGTCTTAAGACGACGGCAAAACAGGGTCAGTTGCAGGTGACTTGGCTGCCGACCTGCTGGCAGATAGTTCCGTCGCTGTGGAAGGTCTGGTTGCCGATCCGTTGGGTGCTGGTTCCGTCGCTATAGAAGGTCTGGTTGCCGACCCGCTGTGAACTCAGTCCGTCAGACCCGAACGTCATGCTGCCGAACTGCTGCTCGACTCTTCCGTCGCTGTAAAAGGTCTGGTTGCCGAACTGCTGCGCCCTCAGGCCGTTGTCGCAGACCATCTGGTTGCCGGTGAACTGGCAGGTCTGGGCGAAAGCCGCCATGGCGACCAGCAGGAGGACACCCACAACGGGCAAGAGCCTCTGCAACATGGGGGCTTGCCTCCTTGGTGAACGTCCAGCCGTTCAGAGGGTACCTGACCAGGAAGGGCGAGAATGTGGCGTCCTCCCCTTTCTGATCAGGCTTCCTGACCCAGCTACACCAGCACCTGCTGCACTTGAAGGGTCGACTACGATCCTCCCTGTACCGTAGGCACTGCTGACCCATTCAAGGCATCTGCGCTGGCACGAAAGAACGCCCCGAAGCCCTGAGAGGCTGGACGCTGTCAGTGATCAGGATTCGACAGCAAGCGGCCGAGCTATTGCAGGCTAAACGTCAGCCTGGGTGCCGCCTCCGGAGCAGCGGCTAACGACAGGCGCGCCGCGGATGTGCGGCAATCTTGTAAGATCCACAGATTTCTCAACCAAAGCGGATCAGTGGATTGCTTCGTGTTTGTGTGTATCTTAGCCCTGAAACGGGACTGTTTGGCATTCGGTATCCACCCCACATCACGTCGTGACCTCATGCCTACGACGCGCATTACGGTTAGAAGAAGAATAGAGCGGCAGGCCGATGCCCGGACGTCGCTTTGTGGGCGAGGGATGCAGAGCGGCCTGCTGGTCTTCGGAACCTGGCCTCAGGCGTTGATGCTGTCCTTGAGCGCCTTGGCGACGGTGACCTTGACCACCCGATCGGCCTCCTTCTTGATCTGCTCGCCCGTCGAAGGATTGCGCGCCATGCGCTCGGGCCGCTCGCGGAGGAAGATCTTGCCGACGCCGGGCAGCGTCACCGCGCCGCCTTCGGAGACGGTCTGGGTGATGATGCCGGTCAGCGCATCGAGCATGGCGCCGGCAGCCTTCTTGTCGCCCCCAGTCGCATCGGCGAGGGCGGCGACGAGTTGCGCCTTGGTCATCTGGTTGGCCATGGTGGTCTCTCCCGGTAGTTGGGGTCCGAAGGGGGTCAGGGCTCCCATACTGCAACGCTTCTCGGGCGACCTGTCCAGAGGACGTCCCTGCAGTGCTGAGAAAGCGCCCAGTCATGAACAGGACCTGTAGCACCGGCGCGTCAGTCGAGTCCGACCGGCCACAGGCCAAGACAGGGCCCGCGATGGCCGCGCCCTGCACTCGCCGGCTCACACCAGTCTGCGCGCTGGTCTGGGGCGGATCGGGCGGACCCGCACCACCGGGCGGGGCAATCGGCTCAGCGTGTGCGTTAGGGGATTGGCCAGTGGATGATCTGGGCCGAGTCAATTACCCCTTACCAAAGCAGGCGAAACGCTGTCTCCCAGTGCTGGTACGGTGATCGTCTCAGTCACGGGCGGCTATAGAGACACTTTGGCGATTAGAGCAGCTCACTCCTGCCCTGCGAGCGAAGCGATGCACTCCTGACTTGAGTCTCCCGCTCAGAACCGAGCATCGAAAACCTCGGCGGGCACGGCGGAGAGAAGACGGCACTCCACCGACCAGTCTTGGATCTGTTGCAGAGCGTCGTTGGCTTTGATCGTGCCGGGACGCACCCGAAGTGCAGCAGCCATGTCGGCCCGCACGGAGGCTGCAGCCTCCTCACAGGCGATCAGCGACGGAGCCATCAGGCCTGACACGGGCAAGCCCCAAAGAAGCACAAGAAGGGCGGCTGCGTCCATGCTGGCGCTCCACTTCGGTGAGAGGCCCCACATTGGGCGAGAATCCCCGAAGAAGTCCTGAACGCTGAACGCCGGCCACAAAACGAGGCTTATCGCGGCAACCCCGTGGCTCCGGGCTGGATCGTTAGGGGATCCTTCAGCATGTCTCCCCTGTCCTGTCCCAACTTGGCCCGGGGAGGCGTCATGGAGATCGAAGACTGGATCGCAGCGGCCATCGCGGATCTGAGGCCGAAGGGGATGAGCCTGAGCTAGGCCAAGGCAGGGGACTTGGTGAATGATCCCCTTTCGGCGCTCCCAAAGCCCGGCCCTGGCGGCTGGGGTGTGCAGTTGGACTTGCGGTCATTTCCGGTGCTGCGGTTCCCCCCTGGTCTGCAACGGGCGGCGAACCTCGATCCCGTGCGCCTCATCCAGGGCTGAGAGACATCTGGGCGGCAAGAGGACGGCGGCGTGCTGCTGCGGTGATGCAGGGCTGCGGACGCCCTGCATGCTCTGCTCTGCGGTCACACCGCCTGAGCACGACGTCCTATACGGCGCGCTTGCGTGTGCTCGAGAGCCGTGAGCGTGGCGACAGCCAGCGCCTGTCCCAGCAGGAACGCCCATCCCAAGGCATTCGGTTGAACAAGGCCGGCCAGCGGCAGCGACACGCTGAGGAGGACCCAAGCCAGGTTGCCGGTGACAATGAGCGGCACAGCCCAGGCCCGGATCTCGGAGCGTGAGGCCACCATCAGGATGAACACTCCGATCGGTAGCAGGACAACACCGGCGGCGCGGACGAACGCCGACGGCAGGTCCGTGAACCCGGCGATCGCCGGAGCGACGCTGGCGAGCCCGAGGCCCATTGCCAAGCATGCGACGGCATCGAGAACGAGGATGGTCGAAAGAGTGGGGAGCGATCGGCTGGACATGGCAGGTCTCCTTGGTTGTGCAGCCCCTTGCGGGCCGCCACGACCCCAAGGTGGAGCGAACGCAAAGGCGAGACGATTACCTTGCAGGTCGTTGAGGCACGAGGCCCGCCGGTGCAGTCTCAGGCTCATGACAACAGCCCTACACCATTCCAGCTTCGGCGCGCTTCTCCAGTCCTGGCGGCACCGTCGGCGGTTTAGCCAGCTCGATCTGGCCACGGCGGCCGGTGTCTCCCAGCGCCATCTGAGCTTCGTGGAAACGGGTCGGGCCTCCCCGAGCCGGGACATGGTGCTCCATTTGGCCGATCATCTTGGCGTTCCGGCCCGCGAGCGCAACGCGCTCCTGCTCGCGGCCGGTTTCGCGCCTGTGCTGAAGGAACGCGGTCACGACCACCCGGATCTCGCGCCCGCGCGGCGCGCGGTTGATGCGATCCTGAGGGGCCATGAACCCTATCCGGCGCTCGCCGTTGACCGGCACTGGACAATGGTTGCAACCAACACGGCCGTGGCGCCCTTGCTGGCCGGCGTGGCCCCCTCGCTCCTGGCGCCTGCGGCGAATGTCCTGCGGATCAGTCTTCACCCCGATGGCTTGGGGTCTCGCATCCGCAACTGGCGCGATTGGCGTGCCCATGTCCTCGCGCGCGTCACCAAGCAGGTCGAGAGCATGCCGGACCCGGTCCTGCTGGCGCTCCTGGAGGAACTGCGGAGCTACCCGGCGCCCACGGGTGCTCGCCCACCCACGCCCACGGCCGACCTTTATGGTGGGTTCGCCGTCCTGCTGGAGCTTCAGACGGAGCAGAAGCGCCCGCTTCGGCTCATCTCGACCACGACGGTGTTCGGAACCGCGCTGGACGTGGGTCTGTCCGAACTCGCCATCGAGTCGTTCTTCCCCGCCGACGCCGAGACGGCACAGGCTCTGATTGAGGTGTCGAAGAGCCGCTGAGGGCAGCCACTCCCGTGTAGGTTCCTGTATCCTGTCCGAAGGACGTACCTTCAGGGATACGGGTCGCTGCTGGACTTTCCATTCACGCCTGAGGCTCGCCGCCTCATGGGCTCGCGTCGGTCTTGGACACGACGGCGGTCCTGTCTACCCCGTCTGCCGCTCCCATGACCTGGGCCCCTGCCTCCTTCGGCGTGCCGTGGCCATCAAGAGTCGTTTGCGTCCTGACTGAGTTAGCCCATCAGCTACAAAGGCTCAAATGAGACAGAACCCTAGGCTAAAACCGCCAAGGTTTTGGGAGGCTATGTCCGTGATCCTGGGCGATGCACGGGGGTCAACGAGTAAGCAGAACTTGGACGGCCAGCGTGGCGCACTGGAGAAAGCTGCGCTGAACAGAGCTGTTGTTGGGCGTTGGTTAACCTTGGTCGTGCTTCGCTTTGGTGAACGCGGGGTTGACGGGTGGATCATGAACCTGTGCCAGTGGAGCGAAGGCCTGATCAGGAACTTGGCCGCGCAGGATGCGGAGCGCGGCTCGCACTGTTGGACTCATGTGGAGGAGCGCTTGGCCGAGATGCGCCGTGACACGCAGGCCAAGTTCTATGCTGCTCTGCCGCAGCCTAGCCTGACCCCGTCGGCACAGGTCCTGGCCTTCCCGGCTCAGACCCCGCAAGTTGGCGGTTGTGCTGTTGGACAAAGGGATGCCACGACTCCTCGCTAGTTTGGGGCACGACGGTTTGCGTCTGGTTAAGGTCTCCGGGTTCGGCGCCTTTGCTGCTGGCCAGTGGTCCAGGCTCGCTTATACCCTGGGCCATCCTTCCTGGGCGGCGGCTGCAGTGTAGGCTTTGGCCCTGGTGTTGGGCACAACCGGCTTCATCATCGAGGATCGCCGGACAATTAGGACCTCGGACAGCCAGGCGGCCCGGCTGACGTCCTGTCAGGGGCAGGCGGGGCAGGGACCCTGACGTCTCCCCCCAAGCGGGATGTGTGTCGCAGACTGTGTCTTCGGCGCAAGGGGCTAAGGTGCCCGGAGTAAGGTGTAGCATTGTGTACACCTAAACGGCTGGGCCGACCCTTAGACCGCATGGGACAGCCCCGGGAGCAGGAACATTGGGGCGAACGCGCCCCCGGGGCCGGCAGGCTGCCCTCCGGAGTGGAAAGCGACCTGATGCGAAAGGGATCAGGGGGCGGTCTGGCAGCCGGACGATGCCACCGCCCACTCGGCCGCGATGCCAAGCGGAGAGGGGTGTGTTCCTTGCCGCAGCACCTCGAGCCGGAGCGCGAACTCGGCGTCACGAGCTTCGAAGGACTGGGCCAAGTCCTCGATCTCGGCCCGGAGCGTCTCGGGGGTGCGGTCATCGGCCATCGCCTGCTGGATCGTGCGGGCCATGCGGGCGTGCAGGGAGGTCAACTCGTAAAGCCGCTCTACCGTGGCCAAGTCAAGGAAGCGACTGGCTGCCCGCGTGCGCGCCTGGTCGAACGCCGCTTGTGTGCCGTGAAGCGTGTCGATCAGATCGGCATAAGTCGAGTTCATGGACGGGCCTCCGCATTGCTGGCGCAGGCTCGGTCGGACCTGGGGCGGAACCGTGGCCGAGATTGGCTGTCCTTGTGGCGCAAGGCCACAACTTGGCGCAAGATGGATCGCTGGTCATCAGATCTTCATCTGGGTCGCCTAGTCGCCACCATCATGACGGGGGCCGCAGGAGCAGGCAGCCCCCAAGCCACATCCGAACCACCACAGGCCACGAGCCCAAGAGCCCCCGAGCATGTCCCTCGACACCCGCCCGCTGAGTTCCGCCCCCTCAACCCCCCTTGGAGCAGGCCCGATCTCCGCGCTCATGTCTCCGGAGGCGCTGCGTTACGCGGTCGTGGGCTGCGCCTGCCCGGCGTGTCTGCGCGAAGCGGCCTGGCAGCTCGTGGGAACCGTACGGGCCGGCTGAGGCAGGCCATGGGTCAACCGAGGCGTAGTGAGGATGGGATCCATGCCTTGGGTGGGCGGCACGCGCGTCGTTCATTGTTCTTTGGGGCGACTCGTGTAACCGTTCCTGTGTAGTCGCGCTTGGCGCGGGTTGGCGGTGACGAGTGGGGTGTGGCCGGGCAGGCAGCCAGTATGGCCGCCTGCTCACGCCACCGCCACCTGGAGCTCAGATCTCGCCTCTTGTTAGGCAAACGATTGTGGACTGCCTCCGGGCCCGGCCGCAAAGAGCAGCCACGATCTCCATCTGCCTCGCCCCTCGGTGTGTCGCAGGAGCGGTCTTCCTGCTGAAGGCCTCCAGACCGGTTGAGGTGCTCGTCCTTCGTTCCGCGTTTGGCTCGGTCTCGTCGTGCCAGTCCAAGCTCAATATCGGGCTGCCATCGAGTGAATTGGGGGTCACGGAACAGCACATCCCACTTGGTGGAATGCGTTATAAGCTTCTTCCAATCGATGCCGATCGGGCAAGCTTTCCACCTCTATTCGCGACGGCGGAAACTGCGTCTCGGCCTGCGAGCGGCGCCTCTTACCCCTGATCGGCGCTTGTTGTATCCTTTGGCCCTGCGTCCACCGTTGCAAGAGCCCAGGCGACCAGGCGCTCGTTGAAGGGTTTCTCCACCACAGCGCGAGCGCGTGTGGGCTGCGGCACCAAGCGCGCCTCTCCGGACACGATGATCGACGGGATCCCAAGCTGGGCCAGGGTGTCCACCAGCCCGAGACCGGTGCGGCCATCCGTGAGGGTGAGGTCGACCGTCACGAGATCGGGTCGGGTGATGGTGCATCGCGTCAAGCACTGAACTGCGCTGGCGACCGTTCCCATGACGACGTGCCCCAACTCTTCCAAGGTCCAAGCCAAGTCCATCGCGATGACCGGGTCGTCTTCGCAGATCAGGATGTTCATGAAGCTTTTTGCTTAATCGCCGCAGAGCCGACTCGAACGTAGGCCAGAGGTTGTAAGAAGAGCAACGAGAAGTTGATCCTAGGGGCGCTCGGGCGAGACCTTGGTTGGGACTGATGGCCCTTTCACATGCATGGCGGCGGACGATTCTGCGCCACATCTTGGGATGCTCTGGTCGCCGTGTACTGCCTTCGGCTAGTTACCTCGTTGTTGTCTGAAGCTGCACTGACTGATGCACTGAGCCACAAGCCCGAGCCTGAAAGACGAGGGTTCTGTCGCCCTTGGCAGTGGGCAAGGGCTTGGGCGAGCTGGGGTATGAGGTGGTGGAGGCCTCCTCGGCGGAGGCTCTGGGCGTGGTGCGGAACGGTTTGCCGCTTGAGTTCGTGATAACCGATCACCTCATGCCGGAAATGACCGTCTCCGACCTGGCCTGCACCGTACGGCAGCTGCGCCCCGGTGTTCCGGTCCTGACCATCTCGGGGTACGCCGAGAGCGAAGGCCTAGAGCCCGACTTGCCGCGGCTCAAGAAGCCCTTCCGCAAGGACGAACTCGTGGCGAGCCTCGCCGCCCTCGGGGATCGCGCCGTCTCCTGACCAGCTCTGTCATGTCCGGACGGCGGGCTGTTGGAAACGCCTATGAGCTTGCCTGATCGGTTGTAGGAAGGAAGCGGTACACCGAGGAGCGCGCACTGCCGAGCCGTTTTGCGATGGCCGAGGGGCTGAGCTTCTCCTTGTGCAGGCGGCGAACCTCGTCCGGGTCGATCTTGGGCTTTCGCCCCCTGTAGACGTCGCGCGCCTTCGCGGCTGCGATCCCCTCCATCTGCCGCTCGCGACGCAGGTTGGTCTCGAACTCGGCAAAGACGCACAGCATGTCGAGGAAGGTTTTGCTGGCGGCGGTGGAAGTGTCGACGGGCTGCTCGGTAGCCTTGAGCGTCACATCCTTGCTCTTCAGCTTAAGCACGAGGTTCTGCAGGTCCTTGAGCGAGCGCGCCAACCGGTTAATGCGGGTGATGACCAGGCTGTCGCCGGAACGGAGGGACTGCACGAGCAGGTCGATCTCCGACCGGCCTTCGCGCTGGGTGCCGGTTTTCTTTGGCCTACCCCCTGAAGAGTGGTCCTTCCTGAAGTAGGCTTTCGAGCCGGATGGAGGACGAGAGAATGCCCCAGAAGAAGCACAAGCCGGAGGAGATCGTGGCCAAGCTCTGGCCGGTCGACGTGCTGGTGTCGCAGGGCCAGTGGGTGGCCGAGGCGATCCGCTCGATCGGCGTGACGCCGTTCACGTACTACTGCTGGCGCAAGGAGTTCGGCGGGCTGAAGACCGACCAGGTGAAGCGGCTGAAGGAGCTCGAGAAGGAGAACGAGCGCCTGCGGAAAGCCGTGTCGGACCTCACGCTGGAGAAGCTGATCCTCCGGGGTGAGGCCCATCGGCCGAACGCCTCGGGAAACTACTTCTCTATTCGGGGCTCATGGGTCAACTCCGTTAAGCGAGCCTTGGGCTCGGCGCGTGGTTGGTCCTGCGGAGCTCTCGCTTCTCTCCGGGGTCAGCCGCTTGGGCTGCCCCATGATGGGATCATAGGGAGTGGGCGGAGCCATCTGAGCCGCGCGATCAGCTGACACTGTTGCTCGAGTTTCCCCGGTCTCACCCGCTCCCGTCGTCCCCGCAGGGACCTCCTCCACGCCGGAGGAGCTCGAGGGCTTGGTCTATTGCTGCCCTTCCGACATCATACCGTCTGGGCTGCGGACCAGCGGAAGTCAGTGCCGTCCCGCCACATGCGATGGAGCACGATGGCCAGCTTGCGGGCGACCGCCACCACGGCCTTCTGCATGCCCCGGCGCTTGGCCACGCCCATGCCCCAGGCCTTGAGCGTGCTCCACCGACCATGGGGGCTGGTGAGAAGCACGAGCGCGGCCTCGTAAAGGGCGGCTCGCATCATGGCGTCGCCGCATCGGGAGACCCGTCCCACGCGGGTGGTCTCTCCCGACTGGTAGAGCCGTGGCGTGAGCCCATAGTGCGCGCCCACGCAACTCGATCGGCTGAAGCGGGCGGGGTTGTCGACACAGGCGCGATAGGTGAGCGCCACGATCGGGCCCACGCCGGGAGCCGTCATGAGCCGCCGGCAGACAGGATCTTCGCGCACGGTGTCGAGGAGCATCTTGTGGAGCTTGCCCAGCTGCTCCCTCAAGGCTTCACGCGCGACTAGGAGCGGGATCACCACGGCCGCCACGCCTGGCAGGTCGTCAACAAGCCCTCGCACGCGCGCGTCAAAGCCCGCGGCCCCTATAAGGCCGACCTTCAGGCCGAAGTTGCGCAGCTGGCCTCGGAGGTCGTTCTCGATGTCGTAGACCTTGCGCTGGAGGAGCTTGCGCGAGGTCAGCAGAAGGCGGCGCTGCTGGATCGCGGGCGTCTTCACATGCACGGGCTTGAACAGTCCCACCCGCATCATCTGGCAATGCCTTGCGCGTCGTTGCGGTCGGTCTCGTTGATCCGCGCCGACAAGGCCGCGTGCATGTGACGGGTCTCGACGCAGATGGCCGGAAGTTCGGCCTCGACCAGGCCCGCGTAAAGCCACGGCGAGAGCGGACCCGCCTCCAGGCCGATCCGAGCGAAGACAAGCCCAAGGCCGAGCAGGTGCTCGCGGATCACCTTGGGATCGCTCTCGACAGAGGCGCGGTGAACGACCCGGCCCTGCGGATCGAGGATGCAGATGGACGTCTCCTTTACGGAGACATCGAGGCCGACAAAGTGCTGCTGGGACATGGGACGGCTCCAGGTTGGGTTCGGGCCGCCAGTATGCCGCCATTGCCGCAGCGGAACGCGCCCCGAATACCCCATCTAAGCCCCGCCCGCCGTCGCTGCCTCGAGCATGTCAGGCAGACGTTCCAGATCCCGGAGCGCTTCGCCTGTCGCGTTCTGGGGCAGCATCGCTCGACACGAGCCGCAAGGCGCCGCGTGGGCGTGCCGACGAGGAGGCGCTGACCGCCGGCATTGTCGCGCTCGCTTCCCAGTACGGCCGCTGCGGCACCCGGCGCATCACCGCGCTCCTTCGGGAGGCCGGCTGGGCGGTGAACGTGAAGCGCGTCGAGCGGATCTGGCGGGGGGACTGAGGAGGATCAGGAAAGGCCCCAGTGGGGCGTATCCCCGACGAAGCGGAAGGTCCCGCGACGCAACCCAAGACGGGCCGGCTTTGGCTCGATGACGGGTCGTGCATCCGTCTGCCACTCGAGCGCCCGAACCACGTCTTCACCTCACGACTTCGTCGAGGCCCGACCCCACGACGGAAGGACGTTCCGTATGCTCAACCTCATCGACGAGTTCAGGCGCGAGGGCCTGGCCATCCGGGTCAACCGGAAGCTCAACTCGACAGACGTCATCGACACCCTCACGGACCAGGTCATTCTGCGCGGCGGGCCTGGCCACATCCGGTCCGACAACGGCCCCGAGTTCATAGCCCAAGCCGTCCGGACCTGGATCGCCGCGGTCGGGGCCGAGACCGCCTTCATCGAGCCCGGCAGCCCCTGGGAGAACGGCTTCTGCGAAAGCTTCAACTCCAAGCTTCGCGACGAGCTCTTGGACGAGCTCCCAGATGGCGAGGCGTTCTACAGCCTCGCCGAGGCCAAGGTCCTCATCGAAGGCTGGCGGCGGCACTCCAACACCAAGCGCCCCCACTCAGCTCTGGGCTACCGCCCGCCCGCCCCGGAGGTCGTCCAATGGCCAGCTTCGCCGCCCGGAGCCGCTTCGCCAGCCACCCCAGCCTTGGCGACCAAGCCCATCATGCATTAAGAGTGAGCCCGGACCACCCAGTGGGGGCAGGCCAAGTCGCTTCAATTATGATGAGGGCACAGATTGCAGAGGAGTTCCCGGTTTTCTGTGCCGGGAGGTTTCGATCAGGAGACCTCATGGTGGAGCCCGTGATGACTCTCCAGCCAACCGTCGTTCCAGGCATCAAAGAAGTCCGACCCTGCCGGCAGGGGTTGTCCGTTTGGCTCAGGGCTAGGCGACGGCGCGGCTAGGTTCAGTCTCGCAAGCGGACTCGAAAAGGTCGGGCCAGATGCCAGCGTGATTCAAGAACTCCATGGCCCATGTCTCCGCGTGAGGTCCTGGGCGGCCTTGTTGGACCGCAAGCGCCGTGAGCTTACCGACCAGTTGATCGTAAGCGCGCTCGGGAATGAAGTGCTCGATTGTCACTCTGCTCGTCCTGCCTTGGCTGCCCATGGCCGTTGTGCTCGGCCTACTTGGTGAAGCGCTGAGGACGACTGATGGGTTCCTGGTTGACGTGGCGCCGTGGTTCTATGGCCGTCACGCAAGAGGCTGCGAGGTCACAATGCCGCGCGAGAAGCCTTGGCCTTGACACACTCGTGGCGCTGGCTTGCGGACTTCTGCGCACGGCGGTGTGCCGTGCGCTCTTCCGGGATCATGTTGTTGCGCCTTGGGTAGCTGCGGCCGCTCGCGCCATGAGCCTCACAGGGTCGTATTTGGCGCCCCGATGCAAGCGCTGGCGAGGCCTTCGGCCCTACCGAGCTTATGCTGCAACAGCTCATCATCGTGGTTCTTGGTGAAGTTGGACTGGCTCTTCAGCAGCGCCGGCCGTCCGAAGTAGTAGCCCTGCACGAGCTCCACACCGATCTCACGCAAGGCTTGCACCTCCGCAGGCCGTTCCACGCCTTCGGCCACCGGGACAGCGCCGATACGTGCGGCAAGGCCAGCCAAGGTCGCCACGACCTGGAAGCGCCCGTGATCCGCGTCCAGGCTGCTCACGAGGGAGCGGTCGATCTTGATCTGGTCGGGGCGCAGCCGGGTGACATGCAGAAGGCTTGCAAAGCCCGCGCCGACATCGTCGACTGCAACCCGCACGCCGCTCGCCCGAAGGGGCCGCAACGCCTCAACCAAGGCGGGGTAGTCGGCCACGCTCGCGTGCTCGGTCAGCTCCAGAACGATACGGGAACGCGACGCTTCGGGCAGGATCCGGTCCCACTCGCCCGCCAAAAGCGCCTTGGGTGAAAGGTTGAGACTTAGCGAGTGGCCCTGTGCCAAAGGGTGGTACTGCTCGACAGCCCGCTGAACCGCTGCCTCTTCAAGCGAAACTCCGAGGCCGACCTCGTGGGCGGCCTCAATGAAGGCGGCGATGTCGCTCTCGCCCTCCACACGCAAAAGCGCCTCGTGCCCGACAACCACATCCGAGGTCAGGGCCATGACAGGCTGGAAGTGGATCTGGAAATCGTGGGCGTCAAGGATCTGCTGAACACGAGCATGCCTGTCCATCAAAGCCTGCTCACGACGCTCGACGTCGTCGATGTCGAGGGCCAAGACCTCGGCGCACAGTCTGAAGACCGTCAGGTCGCGTTCATTCAGGCTGTGGTCCCCCTGCCGCCGAAACGCGCAGACGGTGCCGAAAACGCGCCCTTGTGACAGACGGATGGGCACACTGAGGTGAGCGCCGACCGGGATTGCTCGGGTGGCTGCAAAGTCTGCGGCCGCTTGGAGTTGCTGCGCATCTTGGATCAACTCGGGCAAGCGGCCTTCAGCGACCGCGAGGCAGTAGGACTCGGAAGCGCGAGCGCTCGCGCCGGGAGAGATGCCCAGACATTCGAGACCCGGGTGGACGTCGGTGACTTCGAAGTGCCGCCACCCGTTCTCAAGCCGGGAGATGAAGGCCACCTCCATCCCGAAGAGTTCCCGAAGAGCGGAGGCGATGGAGTGCATCTTGCGTTGGAGCAGCTGCCGCGACGGGCCGGTCTTCAGGTTCAGGATCTCCGCGAGGCTCAGGGCCATGTGGTCGCCGCCAGATGAACTGCATGTTCAACTCAGGATTGCTCAGCACTCTGGTAGAGTCAACGGAACGTTGTGGGCACTGCTGACGAACAGACTGGCTGGCTCCCGATCACGGCTCCAGGGTCAATGGTAGTTCATTGGGGCATTTTCGGCTAGCGTCACGGCGGGCCAGGCTTGGGGCGTGGGGAGGAGTTGGACCTGTGGGGCGGGCGGAGTCCACCGCAGAGTCGAGTGCGGGCGCATGGTATTGTAGTGCCGGCGCCAGCCCTCGATGAGGATCTGGGCCTCCCGGAGCGAGTAGAAGATCTCTTCGGGGAGCCTCAGGTGGTCTTGCCAGTGATGTCTAGGGCATTGCAGTCACTGGTCCGCGATCCGCGCCGCCCCGGCAAAGGCCCAGATGACAAGCCCCAGACCCGCAACAGCGGCCAGCCCAATAGCCAGTGTGGTGGCTTGAGCGACAAAGCCCACAAAGGCAGGTCCCGCGATCAGGCCCACGTAGCCCAGCGACACCACGGCAGCCATGCCGCGGCCAGCGTGCTCAAGATCGGCCTTGCCGCCGGCGGCAAACAGCACCGGCGCCATGAGACCGACTGTCAGGCCGCAAAGGGCAAAGAACACGAGCGCCATAGGGGCGGACGGGCTTACGAGGGCCAGCGCGAGGCATAAGGCCGTAAGCCAAGCGGAGTGCCGCAGCACCCGTGCCGATCCCAGGCGCGTCCGCAGCACGTCCCCGCTCAGGCGCGACACCGCCATGCAGCCAAAGAACGCAGACACGAGAAGCGAGGTGAGACTGGCTTCTGCGGCGAAGGTCGTGCGCAGGTGGATCCCGGCCCAGTCCAAGACAGCCCCCTCGATCAGCAGAGCAATGAGGGCCAGAAGCCCCAAGCCCACCGTGGCGCGGTTGGGAACGGCCAGCGGCTTGTTCGTCGTGCCCCGGTCCACATCGGCCGGAAGCAGGAAGCGTCCCGCGACCAAGGCGAGACCCATGCAAAGAAGCGTGGACAAGGCCATGCGCTCAGGCTCGGAGATGCGCTCGATGAGGAGCGAGGCCACACCGGCGGCAAGGAGGCCCGCCACGCTGAAAAGCCCGTGGAAGCCCGAGAGCACTGCGCGGCCCATTCGCTTCTCGACTTCCATCCCGTGAGCGTTCATGGCGACATCAGTCATGCCGGCGAGGGCTCCAAAGGTGCTCAGGGCCGCCACGAAGGCCCAGTAGGTGGGCGCAAGCGCGAGGAGCGGCAGGCATGCTGAGGCGAGGGACGCCGTCCAGATCAGCACGCGCGCGCTGCCGAAGCGGTTGATCAGAACACCCACGGGGATCATCCCGACAATGCCGCCCCCGCCCATGCACAGCAGGGCCGCACCGAACCAGGCGGGGCTCACATCGAGCCGCTCCTTGGCCAGCGGGATGTGCGGAACCCAGGTCGCGATGAACACGCCGAAGACGAAGAAAAAGGCGGCCACGGCCCAGCGGGTCTGGTGAAGGGGCGTAACGAAGGGCGGGGTCAAGGCGACCAAGGCTGCGAACTCCGTGATCAGGATGGCGGTCCCATACATGGGGCACCTTCCTTTGTCAGGGGCGGAGGTCCTCGTGAGCGGCAGCCGGCGCTGGAAGTCCCGTGCCCAGCGTCTCGGCAGTTCCGAGAACAGCACAGAAGGCAGACCGACACGTCCCTTCCTGGAAGGAAGATTGGTCCGACAGACCCATGGCGAACGGCGATCCAGGGTTATGCAATGCTTGCACGTCGCCAGAGGACGCCCGCGCGCGGCCAGCGCAAGCGCAGCATCTGGCCCAGCTGCACGAGGTTCAGGACCAGGAACACGACATTCCAGGCCACCACGTTCATCATGGGCTCAGGCTGGCTGTAGAAGTAGATCACCACGCAGGTCGTGCCGACCACGGACAGAAGCCGGAGCCGAAGCATGTCGGTGGTAAAGTAGCCCAGGACGAAGAAGACGTTGGCGGCGTTGATAAGAACGTTCATGACAAAGACTCAAGTTCAACAGTTCAAATAACGAGCCGGCCGCAGCGCGTGGCTGACGGCCCAGGCCCAAGTGAAATTCAGGCGGGCAGGACCAATCGGTGCGGGTGAGTGGCCTCAGTTGCCACGCCCGCAACCCCGAACGTCCTGGGCGCTCTCTCGCGCCGAGCGGGGTCCGCAACAAGTCAGGAAAACAGGACCACAAGGCTGGCCACGTGGCCTAGCAGACTTTCGTCCAGGGCTGAGAGCCATTCTGTCCGACAAGGCTCTAGACCCGCTCCCAGCCCTGTCCGATATGGCCCGAACCTACCCCGTTTGCACCGTCTCGGTTGTCCGATGCACCTGATCGGCTGGGCTATACCCTGGCCCGGCATTCCGATGATCTTGAGACAAGTCGCAAAGTCTCGGCCCCTGAGCCCTTTGGGCCGAGGTCTCAGATGCGAAGCGGGTCCAACCGCAGCGTCAGCGTCAGCAGGAGTCCCTTGGCCCGCCACTCGCAGTCCAGATCTCCGCCCAAGGCGCCGCAAACAAGCTGACGAGCCAGCTTCGAGCCAAAGCCCTCTTCAGCGGGTGGGATGACCTCCGGCCCGCCCCGCTCGCTCCAAGCCAGGGTGACCTGCTCTCCACTCACTTGCCAGGCGACCTTGAGCTTTCCCTTCGGAGTGGACAGCGCGCCGTACTTCACCGAGTTCGTCGCCAACTCATGGAGCACCAAGGCGAGGTTGGCCGCCGCTTGTGGTCCCACCTGCAAAGCCGGCCCCTTGAGGCGGAGCTGATCGGTGGTGTCCGACAAGTGCGGAGCCAGTACTGTGGTCACCAAGTCGTGCAGAACCACCCGTTCGCGTCGGACGGCATCGTCGGACACAGCGCCCTGGATCAGGCTGTGGGCCTTCCCAAGCGCCGCCAGGCGGCCCGACAGGCTGTCGGCCATCTCGCGTGGGCTCTGCGCCGTCCGCGCTGTCATGCGGATCATGCCCGAGGTGACGGCGAAAAGGTTCTTCACCCGGTGGTCGAGCTCGCGCACGAGGAGTTGGCGGCCCTGTTCGACCCGCTTGCGCTCGGTAATGTCGATCTTGAGCCCTCGCGTGAGGAGCAGCCGTCCGTCGGCGCTCCGCTCCGCATGGCCCAGCATGAGAAGCCAGCGCTCCCCTTCAGGATGGAGCACTCTGTACTCCAGTCGCCAGTCGTCATCGCCCGGTGTCCGGACGATCCGATCCAGACGCGCCAGGACGGCCTCGCGGTCACCCGCATGCACCCGCTCGCGCCACGCTGCGAAGCCCGGCTGCTCCTCGGGAGTGAAGCCGTAGAGCGTATGGGTCCGCTCGTCCCAGTCGAGCACGCCGGTCGTCGCATCCCAAGACCATGTTCCCGCCTGACCGGCCTCCAGCGCGAGGCGCAGCTGCCGCTTGTTCCGGAGCAACTCCTCCTCTGCGGCCTTGCGGACAGAGATATCCTCGATCACGGCCAGGAACACCTCAGGGCAGCCTTCTGCATCCCGCACAAGGCTGCCGGTGAGGTTCACCCAGACCGAGCCCCCAGATTGGGGCACGTAGCGCTTTTCCAAACTGTAGGAGTCGATCTCACCCGCGAGCAGCTGCTCTACCTGCGCGCAATCGGGGGCGAGGTCGTCGGGATGGGTGATCTGGAGGAAGTCGGTGTGGGTGAGATCCTCGCGCGCATAGCCGGTGATGGCGCAGAAGCGGTCGTTCACCTCCAAGAAGCGCCCGTCGAGAGCCACACGAGCCATTCCCACGGCAGCCTGGTCGAAGACCGCCCGGAAGCGGGTCTCGCTCGCCTGCGCGCGCACCACTTGGGCGTCCCGCTCAGCCAAAGCGCGCCGGAGCTCCAACTCGGACATGACCTGCCGGGCCAGACCCTGCAGCAGGCGCTGCTGTTGCGCAGTCAGGCCATCGGGCCTCGGCTTGGTGTCGAGGATGCACATCGTGCCTAAAGGCAGGCCCTCTGAGGTCTCTAGAAGTGCGCCGGCATAGAAGCGCAGGCCTCCGGCTTGAGTCACCAGCGGGTTGCATTCGAAGCGACAGTCCTGCGACAGGTCGGGCACGATGAGCAGCCCAGTCTGCAGAAGGGCGTGCCGGCAGATCGAGACCTCAAGCGGCAGCTCGCGGGCCCCAATCCCCACCTCAGCCTTGAACCACTGGCGCCCACCCGCGATGAGGTTCACCACCGCGATCGGCGCCTCGCAGATCTCGGCCGCCAGCTGCGCGATGTTGTCGAAGGCAGCCTCGCGAGGGGTGTCAAGAATGGCATACCGGCTTAGGGCGGCCAGACGGTCGGCCTCGGTCCACGGAACGTCTTGGGAGCCGTCCTCAGCGAGGCGAACGGATGCGGGTGCGCAGGGTAGGTCAGCCATGATGGCGAGCTGATTAACAGGTTTGTCCAAGGTATGTCAGGAATAAAGCATCGACTTGGCAGCCGATTGCCTCAGAAGTTAATGGCCACTTGGCGCACAGATCCCGGGGCGACAGTATGTCGCCAATGTCAAAACAATTTCTTGCTATAAGCGTCGATTGCATCGTTTGGGTCAACAGTTAAGCAACGATTAGCTCGCATTCTTGACAAAACTAAGGCAACGGCTGCCATAGTTGTGGACGGTTCTAACCGGCAAACCAGTTGTGCTGCCGTCGTAGCTTGGATCGTGGTCAGATCGGCTAAACGGTTCCGGATTTCCATGTCTGAATTGATTGTAGGTGACGTGTGAGCATTGCTGAAACTTTGTCATATAGGCGACGCCAGCTCAGGGCTGCATCGATCTATTCGCGACACGTCAAAAGGCTGCTGGATCTGGGGCTCGTTCTCCTTGTGCTGCCCGTCACATTGCCGGTCATTCTCCTGCTTGCGGTGCTGGTTCGTCGAGATGGCGGTCCGGCCTTCTTCGGTCATGAGCGGGTTGGACGGCATGGAGCGTCCTTTCGGTGCTGGAAGCTCCGGAGCATGGCTGACAATGCTAAGGAGCTGCTGGAGCGCCATCTGGAACGAGATCCCGCTGCAGCGGAGGAATGGAAAGCGCATCAGAAGCTGTCGGACGACCCTCGGGTGACCCGGTTGGGGCGCCTCCTCCGGGCAACGAGCTTGGACGAGTTGCCGCAACTCTGGAACGTGGTCCGAGGCGAGATGAGCCTTGTGGGGCCACGCCCCGTAACCCGGGCGGAGCTCGACAGATATCAAGGCAGCGAGGGCTACTACCTGGCCGCTCGGCCCGGTGTGACGGGCCTGTGGCAGGTGTCCGGCCGGAATGACGTCAGCTACCCCGAGCGCGTCAGACTGGACGTTCGCTATGTCAAGACCTGCTCCTTCGCAGTCGATGTCATGATCTTGGTGAGGACAATCGGCGCCGTCCTGCGCCGGTCCGGGCGTTGACGGGTGCGGTGTTGCACCTGAGGGAACGCTCGCCGCCGCAGGCTTGGTCTGTCCTAATTGTCGTGGAAAGCTTCAAATGCCAACATGTAGGAACGGAGTTAGGAAGGTCTATCAGTTCCAGCTCACGATGGAGTTAAGCTATTCACGTGGAAGTAGCGGATTGCACGTGGGACATTAATTCTGAAGCGCATTGGACGTACACGAACAATTGTGACAAAAATCTGAGTTTAAAAACTATGAAGGTTGAGCCAATCTCAGATTGGCTTCCTGAAAATGGCGGTTCAACGGCTACGAGGCATTTATGTCGGACGCAGGAGCTTATTCAGTCCACGACCTCACCGCCCAGCCGCTGTCCGGAACACAGCCGCACAAGGTCCTGCCTGTCTTCCGGCCGGTATACCCGACCATTGGCAAGCGCCTGCTCGATCTGCTTTTGCTGATGCTGATCGTGCCCACCGTCCTGCCCCTTGTCGTGCTCTTGGTGGTGGTGATCCGCTTGTCTGGTGGTCCGGCCTTCTTTGTCCAAGACCGGGTTGGCCGACAGGGCCGCATTTTTCAGTTCTGGAAGCTTCGGACCATGGTGGTGGATGCGGAGCAAAGGCTGGAGCGTTACCTCTCGGACAACCCCAAGGCGCGGGCTGAGTGGGACACCTACCAAAAACTCAGCCATGATCCCCGGATCACGCGAGTGGGACACGTCCTGCGCAAGACCTCGCTCGACGAGATCCCGCAGCTGTGGAACGTCCTGCGGGGCGACATGAGTCTGGTGGGCCCACGACCCATGCTGCCTCAGCAGCAGTTGCTCTATCCAGGGATCGCCTACTCCACCCTCCGCCCCGGGCTCACGGGCAGCTGGCAAGTGGGCCAGCGCCACACCAGCACCTTCGCGGACCGGGCCCGTTATGACGACCAGTACGCGGCCGAGCTGTCCTTCTGGACCGACCTGCGCATCCTGGCCGCAACCGTCCGGGTGGTGCTCCAAGGCCGGGGGCAATAGGTAGGCCTCAGTGGGTCGTCCGCCTTGGGCCAGTGGCTGCGGAGCAGCTGATGAAGTTGCTATGCAATTGCTGACAGTGGGCTCTCGACAGCGTGGTAGGCCAACCAGCCCAAATCTACTCAGACCAACAAGCCAAAGGCGGGGCTGGGCAGAAACCGGCAGCCTTTTGGCGTCGGAGCTCCCGCGAGCGGCCTGTCGACGATGCCAGACGTGAGAGCGCAAGCCCCACGAAGGCGAAGCATAGCTTTGGCTCGGAACTTCTGGGACAACACTACCAGTGGCCCTGATCGCTGGCTTCGATGCTGTGGATGCCCCCTCATTCGGGTCGTTGACACACCGGCCTCCTCCGCAGCGCCATCACACGCGTCTGCTCCGCGGGGGTTGGGTCGGCCGGTCTCAGCGCCATCGCCAGTGAACACCGTCGCCGATCAGGATCTCGCCTATATCGTCGCCCGAAGCCGCGCAGCATCTCAGCGTCGAGAGGCTGGCCACTCGCATTGTGGCGTAAGGCTATCGTACGGTGTCCTTGAGAATGACTCGTCCCCGCGCGAAGGCAGCAACGCCAGCACACCGCTTGCCGCAAGTCCGATGTTGGCCCCGAGGATATAATAGGCCAATGCAGTTCCCGGTGTACCACCCAGCAGTAAGCTCGCCATGGCAACGGTCCATCCAGCGAGCGCTGCGGCTATGAAATGTCGGATCAGAATGATGTTCTCCTAAGACCATCATAGGTTGAGCATTTCTAGCAGAAAGCTCAACTCAGGTGTACTCCGTCAAGCTTGAGCGATGATAAGGAGCGGCAATCCGCCACAAAGACTCGGCTCAGGATCCACCACTCCTCAGAGCTCCTGTCAGTCGCACAAGCGCAAAGATGCTTGAGAGGGGTTGGACCTGTCTCAGCGGGAATGGTCATTCGAGATCGGGTGTGCTGCGGTCCGGGAGTGTGCCGGGGTCATCTGTTCAGCTGACAGATGCCGGAGCTTGAGCTCATATCGTTCCTCTCGAAAAGCTGGAGCCGAAAAAACCGGGGTCATCGACCGACAAAGCTTGTCCCCGGGCTTAGAGCTCAAACAGCGCAAGTGGACGTCCTCCGGGCTGGCTTGCGCTGGCTTGGAGCTCGATGCGGACCTGGGTGGAATGGGGCCTTGGTTCCCCGGCCTCGCTGTCATCGGCAGAGCCGTCAGAACAGGTAGATATCCGTGTACGAGACCCTAGCCCCGTCCTGCAGATCGGCCAGCTGGATGAGGCCGCCATCGGCGCTGCCGTTCCTGTCGAACCACAGCGTCTCGTCTGTGGTGCGGAAGATGAAGCGGTCGTTGCCGTCCCGAGCACGGTTGTCGCCACGCGTGCGAAACTGAGACGCTTCCAGGTCTCCCGCCATGAGGCTGCCGCCGAAGCTTGAAGCGTCGATCCGTATGCTGTCGTTGTTGCCACTGTCTGAGCCGAAGTCCGTGATGCGGTCGCCGCCGTGCTTGGGGCTGGTGTAGACGAACTGGTCGTCGCCTGCTCCGCCCGTGAGCCGGTCCCAGCCGCCGCCTCCCGCCAGGCTGTCCTCCCCGGCGCGGCCCAGCAACGTATCGGCGCCCCGGCGGCCCTCGAGCCTGTTGGCCAGATCGTCCCCGATCAGCACGTCGCTGCCGCCATCCGAGCCGAGCACCTGCTCGAAGCCCAGATAAGCATCGCCCTTGGCCCAGCCGGTGTTGCCGCTGCCGTCGCTGTCGGTGAGCGAGACCCGCACTCCGCTCCGTGAGGCAAAGACAAGGGTGTCCATCCCATCGCCTGCGGTGAGGGTGCCTCCCATGACACCCCCGGAGAAGGCCTCGGCCGACGCGCCAGGGACGAAGACGTCATCCCCCAAGCCCCCGTGGACGGTGCCCCGCACCAGGCCGCCCCGGTTGTCGAAGCGGTCATTGCCCTCGCCCAGGAGGACGTCGCCGATCATCCGGCCGGTGTTGGTGACCCGGTCCTCACCCTCTCGCCCAGAATAGCTCCGGAGCCCACCCTGGATTGTGCCGTCGTTGATGAGCGTCGCAATAGCGCCGGACAGCCCACTAGTGACCAGTCCCGTCTCATAGCCTTGGATCAGGCCGTCGTTGACGATCCTGCCCGTGCTGGTTGCGCCGAGGTTCAGAGCAAGCCCGTAGGTGACGCCCCGGATCTCGCCTTCATTCTCGACACGGGATGAACCATACAATGAGGCACCCGTGAAGCTGCCGATCAGCGCGCCCGTGGCTTTGACGTGCAGATGCTCGCCGACGTCGTCCTGTCCCCCTCCCAAGAAGGCAGGATAAAGCGCGGACACGGTGCCGCGCACCTCCACGTCGTTGTTGTTGCCTGTCAGATAAAAACCAAACCCGTCGTTGCTGCTGGAGGCGACGATCACATCCCGCAGCACGGTGTAGTCGGTATCATCGGCAGTGGACGTGTAGCGGGTTCCGGCCCCCATGCTGTTGATGTTGAGGATCGTGAGCGGCATGGGGTCTCTCCTTGAGAGGCCAAGCGTGACAGGCTCGACCGCCTGATCGTACGCAACTCTCGCGCAGGGCTGACCTCAGGGCAACTCTGATGTTCGACCGGTCCTGTAGAGCACCCATCTGCGACCGGCACGGTCGCTCGTCACCTGGCGGCCTTTTAAGCGTAGGACAACCAAGCCGCAAACGCTCGAAGTGCTGATGAAGAGCCCAGACTACGACCGGACACTATTGGCGAAGTTGGAGTCGGGTGAGGCCATCCAGCGTCGAGAGCGCAACGTTGATAGGAGTAGCACCCTTTACGCCCAAAGGGCCGGAGCGTCTGCCCCTGCCCTTTGTGTGATGCCCTCCGCCCCGCATGCGCAGAGGGCCGCCTCCTGCCGGGGTTGGCCCACTGTCCGGCTGCCGGGGCGGCGCTGGAGGCAAGCTCAAGCTCCCCGCGCCGTCTGCGGTGGTGCCGTCTGCGGTGGTGCGGTCTGCGGTGGTGCGGTGCCGTGAGCCCC
>NZ_VDFU01000024.1 GCF_006152115.1 Rubellimicrobium rubrum
ATGGCCCGCCACCTCGAACGGGCCGAAAACACCGCACGCCTGGTCAGCGTCCACTCGGAAACACGGCTCGACTGGCCCGACTCGGACGAGTTCGCCTGGGAGCCCGTGCTGCGCATCACCGGGACGCTCGACGACTTCGAGGCGCGAGGGCTTTCGCGCACCGACGAGGACGCGGCGGAGTTCCTGCTCAGCGATCCTTGGAACCCCTCCTCACTCCTCAGCATCTGCGCCCGCGCGCGCGAGAATAACCGCACCCTGATCGATATTCTGCCGCGCGAGAGCTGGGAGGAGGTCAACGAACTGCATCAGCTGACCGCCCAGCCCGGCGTTGCCAGAGCGGATCGACGCGGAGAGCACCTCCGCGAGGTCATCGGGCGGGCGCAGGCCATGGCCGGCCTGTTCCTGGGTGCCCTGAACGACGATGAGGGCTACGCCGTTCTCCGGCTCGGGCGCGCCATCGAACGTGGTGACTTCGCCACTCGGGTGATGCTCGGACGGCTCGAGATCATCGAGCATGGGGCCAGCGACCACCAGGTGCTGCGCGGCGCGGATTGGGTCGGGGCGTTGAGATCCCTCACCGCCTTCCAGATGTACCGCCGCAGCGTGCTGGGACCGGTCACCGGACCAAGAGTGATCCGGTTCATCACCTGCTCGACCGTCTTTCCCCGTGCGCTCGCCTATTGCGCCAGGGAAGCCGAGCGGGCGCTTGCGCGGTTGCCGGGATCGAGCCTACCCCTGGCGGCCGCGGAGCGTCTTTCCACGGCGCTGGCCTCCGAGCATTGCCTGGTCGACAACGAGGCCAAGCCCACTGCCATTCTGACGGCGGTTCAGAAGGACTTGGCCGCGCTGCATGAATCGTTTGCGGCGACCTACTTCGTCCCGCAGCCTGAGGGGCCGTTCCGGGCCGGCCAGCGCCAGACCCAGAGCACCTGACAACGTCCCACTTGCGAAGCCGGAAGCCCTCTCATCTGGGACGCGGGAAGCCCGAGTTGTCGAGCTTCCCAACCGGCCGGATAGGCTCGGGGTTGCATCGGGCGTGCCAGACCGGGCTGTTACAGCCTACAAAACGAGGTCAGGCAGCCATCCTGCTCGGGCCCGGCCGGTTGGACCGCCATGTCCCTCACTCGGCTGCGCTGCGGGCGCCGCTCTCCTCGCACCAGACCTGGAAGCTTTCGAGCTTTGTGACGCCGAACGAGGTGATCATCGGCACGTCTCCCGCATCGCGGCCCCGTGCCACCACGATGCGGCCGATGCGCGGCACGTTGTAGCGTGCGTCGAAAGTGTACCACCGCCCGCCCAGGAAGACCTCGGTCCAGGCGCAGAAGTCGCCGGGGTCGTGGTCGGGATCTTGGGACGGCAACTCGCTGTCGTCCAGATAGCCCGATACGTACCGCGCCGGGATGTTGATCGCGCGGACGTAGGCAATCACCAGATGCGCGAAGTCGCGGCACACCCCCTTGCCGTCCTGCAAGGAGGAATGGGCCGTTCGGAAGCTCGATGCCGCCATGAAGTCGTAAGTGAGGGTCCCGTGGACGTGATCACAGATGGCCTGCACCTTGCCCCAGCCCGTGGCGATGTTGCCGAACCGGTCCCAAGCCTCCTGGGAGAGGAGATCGCTCTCACAGTAGCGCGAGGGCTGGAGGAACTGGAGCACCTCGTCGGGTAGATCCTCCACGGGGTGCTGCACAGCCCCGAGGTTGACGTCGTCGGGGCGCCCGCTATCGGAGGCCAGTCCTTCCCAGGTCAGGCGCAAGTGACCCTCGGGCATGACTAGGCGGCCCCGCTCGTTGCCGAAGGCATCGAGGTACCAGTGGATCGGCACAACTGGCTCGACCTGAACCGGGCCAGCGGATAGCCGGTGCATCTCGTCCGGATACGCAGACAGGGCAAGGATGAGCGGAGTCAAAGCAGGGGCGGAGATCTGGATGTCGAATGCGACACGAAGGAGCATGGATTTGGCCTTGGGGGAGGACATGGAGGCCACAGCCAAAGAATGTCTGTGATACCTGCATAGAGCGCAACTCACGCGTGTTGCCTCTGTTCCCGACTGCTACGGACCCAGATTACCGAAATCGCGCCGGCGTCGGGGCTCAGGGCACAAGTTCATTGCATCGCCGATGCCCTGATCCGCGGTAACGGTCCATGACAAGCAGTGAGAGCCCTCTCGACGCATACCCCGACCGCATCCGGCGCTGAACTCGCAGACGTGGCTCGGCAGACCCATGCACACCTCAATCGAGGGTTGCCTTGTCCCGCAGCCGCGGTTCAGCCTGCAGTATCATGCAGACCTGTGTGATCAATAACCGTGTGACTGACGGAGATGTTCGTCTAGGGACTGCCAGGGCCTGAGAAGGGTGATATGACTCGAAGGCTCGGCGGAAGAAGTCGAGGCATCCCGGCCCGGGCTCTTGTTCCGTAGTGGGAAACCATGATGACTGCTATCACTAGCATCGACGACCTCAGGCACCTGCATCGTCGGCGTACCCCCAAGATGTTCTTCGACTACTGCGAGTCCGGAAGCTGGACCGAGCAGACATTCCGCGAGAACACCAGCGACTTCGAGAAGATCCGCTTTCGCCAGCGGGTGGCCGTGGACATGTCGGACCGTACCCTCATCAGCACCATGTTGGGCGAGCCGGTGACCATGCCGGTCGCTCTTTCCCCGGTGGGAAGTCTGGGCATGCAGTCCCCTGATGGAGAGATCCGGGCCGCGCGCGCCGCCGCCAAGTTCGGCGTGCCCTTCACGCTTTCCACCATGTCGGTCTGCTCCATCGAGGATGTCGCTGAGCATGCCCCCGAAAAGCCCTTCTGGTTCCAGCTCTACGTCCAGAGGGACAAGGGTTTCACCGACAGCCTGATCGACCGCGCCAGAGCTGCGGACTGCTCGGCCCTGGTCGTCACCCTGGACCTCCAGATCGTTGGACAGCGGCACAAGGACCTCAAGAACGGCGTCGCTACTCCGCCGAAGATCACGGCTCGGAACCTGTGGGACTTCGCCACCAAGTGGAGCTGGACCTTCGGCATGGCCGGGACGAAACGGCGCACATTCCGCAACATCGTGGGGCACGCCCCCGGTGTCGCCAGCCTGGGCGACATCCACTCCTGGTCGGCAGCCCAGCTCGAGCCACGCCTGGATTGGGACATGGTCGCCCGGGTGCGTGACCGATGGGGCGGCAAGTTTGTCCTCAAGGGCATTCTCGACCCCGAGGACGCCGAAATGGCCGTCAAGCTGGGCGCGGATGCGATCGTGGTATCAAACCACGGCGGGCGGCAGCTGGACGGCGCTCTGTCGACCATCCGGGTGCTTCCTTCCATCGTCCGAGCGGTCAAGGGCCGAACCGAGATCTGGCTCGACAGCGGCATCCGGTCTGGCCAGGATATCCTCAAAGCCATCGCCCTGGGTGCCGATGCCACCATGATCGGGCGCGCCTATATCTATGGCCTGGGCGCCATGGGCGAATATGGCGTGACCCGCTCGCTGGAGATCCTTCACCGGGAAATGGACACCACGATGGCACTGTGTGGCCGACGCAGCCTCCGTGAGGTCAACAGGGACATCGTGCTGGTCCCCAGGGCCTTCGAGGGTGAGTGGGCGGAAGCATCGTGAGCCGACGGCGGCCCCGTCGCGGCAACCTTCCCAGATCCTCCTGCTAGGTGAAGGGCATGGCTGGGGGGCAGAGGAAGCCTGCCCCGCCGCTCGTCGTGGTCAGCTGAAGGCCAGTTGCGTTTTCACGGACTGGGCGCGATCCCCGGCGACCCGAAATGCCTCGGCCAGGTCTTCCGGTGCGAAACTGTGGGTGATGATGGTCTTTACGTCGATCACTCCGGAGTCGATCAGGCGAGCGGCTTCGGTGAACTCGGCGTGGAAGCGATGCGTCCCGAGGAAAGCGATCTCCTTGCCGACGAGAGCGCTGATCGCAACGGGCAGGGCTCCGGCCACGCCGACCTGGACGATGCGGCCCAGTGGTCGGACGCATCGTATCGCAGCGTCGATCGCAGCCGCCGCGGCCGAACACTCGAAGGCCATGTCGAAGTGCCCTTTGTCGGTCTCGTAAACCTCCAAGGCCCGCGGATCGGCGGCGATGTTGATCGTCTTGGTCGCGCCCATTCGGCGTGCCACGGCAAGGGGCTGATCATGCAGATCGGTGACCACGATCTCGGCTGCGCCGCGGTGCGATGCCACGGCGACGCAGAGCGCGCCGATGGGTCCGGCTCCGGTGACGAGCACCCGGGCTCCCATGAGTTCCCCCGCGCGGTTCGCAGCGTGCAGGCACACGGCAAGAGGTTCTGAGCAAGCGGTCTCGGCAATGCTTCTGCCACCTGAGACAACAACGCATTGCGTCGCTTGCACGACAACCCGGTCGCGGAACAGGCCCTGCTCATGAGGGAAGCGCAGGGCCGAGCCGGAGAAGCGCATGGCGAGGCAATGCTGGAACAGCCCCTCTAGGCAGTATCGGCAACGCCCACAGGGCCTGCTGGGATTCACGGCGACCCGATCACCCACGGCAAGGCCGGTCACGCCTTGTCCGAGACGCTCGACCGTGCCTGCGGCCTCGTGCCCGAGGATGATCGGCTCGCGCACTCGGATCGGGCCGAAGCCGCCATCCTGGAAGTAGTGCAGATCGGACCCGCAGATTCCAGCAGCGCCGATACGAACCGACACCTCGCCTTCGCCTGGCTGGATCTCGGGCACAACCTCAAGCCTCAGGTCATGCTGACCGTGAAGACGGCAGACGCGAACGGACATGGGCGACCTCATTCTAGTGGCG
This sequence comes from Rubellimicrobium rubrum, assembly GCF_006152115.1. Classification (GTDB taxonomy): domain Bacteria; phylum Pseudomonadota; class Alphaproteobacteria; order Rhodobacterales; family Rhodobacteraceae; genus Rubellimicrobium; species Rubellimicrobium rubrum. Next base: position 4,770 of record NZ_VDFU01000024.1, read on the forward strand.
TCAGGGCAGCCGGGGGTACTGGGGGGCGAAAACAGGAAACGACAACAGCATAACCGGAGCCGGCAGCCGAAGCTGACCTCATCATCCTGCCCTCCTTCTCCATGATCATGCAAGCCACAGCGCCCGCCCTCAATCCTTGAGACGCGCCATCAGATCCGCTGACCATCCGCGCTGGAGGTGATCCCTGCACTTTGGGCTATCTCAGCCCGATGGAGTTCGAGCGGCAGGCAGTGCTACCCTAACTTGCTGTCCACGAAACCGGCAGCAGGCCACTTTGCCCAGACAGAACCGTTCTTCGTCCGGTGACCGCTCGCACTCCCCAAGTCGCCTGCCTTCGGGCAAAGGCAGACGTGAAGGCTGCACCGAGCAACAGCAGTTCCGGTGAGTCACGCAGCGATATCAGCCTCTGTTGAGACACGGTCAGGTTGACCGTGGCAAACGCACCTGTCACGTTCCACCAGAGAAAGGCCAGAAAGGCCAAGTGGGGAGGAAAGCCATGCTACGAGCTGTCGCGATCGCCGCATCCGTCTCGGTACTTGCCGTGAGCGCCGTCTCAGCCCAGGAAACGCTGAAGTGGGCGCACGTCTACGAGACTTCGGAGCCCTTCCATACGGAGTCGGTCTGGGCGGCCGAGCAGATCGCCGAGCGGACGGAAGGGCGCTACGAGATCGACGTCTTCCCTGCCTCGCAGCTTGGTAAGGAAACCGACATCAACCAAGGCCTGTCTCTCGGCACGGTCGACATCATCATCTCTGGGTCGAGCTTTGCCGCCCGGGCCTATCCGCCGATCGGAGTGACCTACTACCCCTACATCTTCGACGGGCCGGACCACCTGCTGAACTACGTTGGCAGCGACGTCTACAACGAACTGGCAGCAGGCTACCAGGAGGCCTCGGGACACCACATCGTCGCGACGACCTACTACGGGACGCGCCACACCACGGCGAACCGTGCGATCAATACCTGCGCCGACATGGAGGGCCTGAAGATCCGGGTGCCCGACGTGCCGGCCTACCTCGCGATGCCCCAGGCCTGCGGCGCTAACACGGCACCCATCGCATTCGCCGAGGTCTATCTCGCGCTGCAGAACGGGACCGTTGAGGCGCAGGAAAATCCGCTCACCACGATCGAGGCCAAGAAGTTCTACGAGGTCCAGTCGCATATCAGCCTGACCGGACACATCGTCGATCACCTCAACACGATCGTCTCCGGCAGCCTGTGGGACAGGTTGTCCGAGAAGGACCGTCAGATCTTTGTCGAAGTGACGCAGGAAGCGGCCGAAAGGGCGACGCGGACGGTCCAGCAGCGCGAAGCCGAGTTGGTCGACCAGTTCCGCGAACAGGGGCTCGAGGTCATCGAGGTCGACACCTCAACGTTCGAGGAGTCCGTCCGGGAAAAGGTCGGGTTCGAGGAATTCGGCTACCGTGAGGCAGATTGGCAGGCCATCAGGGCCCTTGCCGACGGCGCGAGCTGATCGCCAGACCGAAAGGCGCACCGGCCCTCTCGGCCGGTGCTGCCCGGCGCACCGACCCGAGCCTTCTTGGCTCGTCCAACCAGCGAGCGAGGTGCCGCGTGGCCGACGAACGACATATCCCGATCACCAGCGAAGAGATCGCCCACAGCTTCGACGAGCCGCCAGCGCCGGTGGACCTATCGGTTTACGCGCCGGAGGACTGGTTCGTGTTCGTCGTGTTCTGGGTCATGGCAGGGGCCGTCTTCCTGCAGTTCTTCACACGCTATGTCCTCAACAACAGCTTCGCCTGGACCGAGGAAATCGCGATCTACTGCCTGGTCGTGACGGTCTTTGTCGGGTCCGTCATGTGCGTGCGCCTGTACCGGCACATCCAGGTCGACTTCATCTACCGGCTCTTGCCGGCGCGCGCGGCGCGTGTGCTGGCAACAGTGGCGGATGTCATCAACGTTAGCTTCTTCGCTTACGCGGCCTATCTGGTCTGGCGCTACTCGTCGATCATCAGCACCGAGCGGATGGTCACCGTCGACCTACCCAAGTCCATCGTCTTCTACTCGGTGCTCGCGGGCTTCGCGCTCATGGCCCTGCGTGCGGCGCATCTGGCGGTCGTGCATTGGCGCCAAGGCCATTCGGTGCTCGAACGCCCCGAAGGAACCGAACCAGCGGAGAGCTGACCCCATGTGGATCCTGATCGGCGCCTTTCTTGTGCTCATGATCATTGGCGTACCGGTCGCGGTCTCCATGGCGGCGGCTTCGATCCTCTACATTCTGGTCTACGATGTCGTGCCCGATGTGATCGTAGCGCAGCGCATGATCGCCGGAGTCGAGAGCTTCCCGCTCATCGCCGTGCCGTTCTTCATCCTGGCCGGCAACCTCATGAACATCGCCGGTGTCACCGGCCGGATCTATGCCTTCGCAGTCGCGCTGGTTGGCTGGATGAAGGGGGGACTGGCCCAGGTCAACATCATCGGCTCCGTCGTCTTCTCCGGGATGTCCGGCACCGCCATCGCCGATGCCGCCGGCATTGGAACGATCGAGATCAAGGCGATGAAGGACCACGGCTACAGCACCGAAGTGGCAGTGGGGGTGACGGCCGTCTCCGCTACGCTTGGGCCGATCATCCCGCCCTCGCTGCCCTTTGTGATCTACGGAATGATGGCGAATGTCTCCATCGGAGCGCTCTTTTTGGGGGGGCTGATCCCCGGCGCGGTGATGACGCTTCTGATGATGACCACGGTCGGGGTCCTCGCTTACCGCAACAACTGGGGCTCCGACGCGGCCTTCGAGTGGCAACGGCTGTTCCGGGCCGCCATCGAGGTCATGGTCGTGGGGCTGTTCCCGCTGGCAGCATATCTTCTCATCCTCGCCGGGCTGTCGCTGAACGTCGCCGTGATCGTAGCGCTTGTCCTGCTGGTCGCAGCGGACTGGTACTTCGACTTCGACGCGGTCATGGCGCTCATGACGCCGGTCATCCTGATCGGCGGCATGACGCTGGGCTGGTTCACCCCGACAGAGGCAGCGGTGGCGGCGGTGCTCTGGTCACTCTTCCTCGGGCTGGTGCGCTACCGCACGATGACCTTGCGCACGCTCGCCAAGGCGAGCATGGACACGATCGAGACCACGGCCGCGGTTCTTTTCATCGTCACGGCCGCTTCGATCTTTGCCTGGCTCCTGACGGTCAGCCAAGCCGCGCAGATCCTCTCAGCATGGATCTTCGCTCTGACGGAGTCGCCCTGGGTCTTCCTGATCCTGGTAAACCTTCTGCTGCTGATCGTTGGCTGCTTTCTGGACACGATTGCCGCGATCACGCTCTTTGTGCCGATCCTGCTGCCGATCGCGACGCAGTTCGGCATCGACCCGATCCACTTCGGGCTGATCATCACGCTCAACCTGATGATCGGCTTGCTGACGCCGCCTCTCGGCATGATCATCTTCGTGCTCGCCCGTATATCGAAAATGTCGGTCGAGCGTACCACCATGGCGATCTTGCCGTGGCTGGTGCCGCTCTTCCTCGCCTTGGTCGCGATCACCTTCATTCCCCAACTCACGCTTTGGCTGCCGACGGCTGCCGGCATGATCAGATAAATAGGTCTGTCAGGGTCCGCACTCTCGGCTCGGGACCGCCTGGCTATTCTTCGACATTCTGTTGGCGGACGAGTATGAACTCGCCCCTGTCCGAGCAGGTGCGACGTCCGGCAAAAGGCGCAGAGCGCCCGCCAACTGGCAAGACCGGCAGTGCGGGCCCGCTTGCTGCCATCCTCGGGTGGTGAGGGTCCGTTCAGCCTAGAGGTGGTTTCGCACCAAAGAGCGGACTGCGCCGTTCTTCTGAAGGTTGTGCGGGCGCCCGAAACGCATCGACCAGAACCGTGCTGCCTTGTGGCTCGCCTCGATGTCTCTCTTGTGGGGCCGGTCCTCCAAGGTGTGGAGCGACAAGGGGGCGCGGACCTGGAGCATCACTAAGGGCCGGATGACTTCGGGGCTGGGCTTGCCCGTCTGTCGAGGATAGCCGGCCCCTGCCCTGCTCAAGCCTGATCGTCTCGACAGTCCCGTCAGCCAAGGTCGGCTTCCATCAACGTGCCCTGCTTCGGCCTGGGGGCACGTCCAGCGGCGGCCGTTGGGGTCAGGGGGCTGAAAGATAGTCAGCAGAGACATAGCCCGTGAACCGCGGCGCGGCGGACAGCGACACCCTGCACCAGAGTTGGCCCAACTCGGTCACACAGTCGCGGCGATCAACCGTCGTTCCGTCCGGCAGGCCCAGGATGATGCTGTAGCCAAGCCCTGGGCCCGCCCGCAGCTTCACGAGCTCGTCCGGACCGGCTCCCTGGACCACCGCGCGGCCAGCGGGGCCGGCGCCGCAGCCGGCAAGGAATACGAGACCGAGAAGAAGCGGAAAGGCGTGCCGGCGCATGATCTGACCTCGTTTCATGCCGGCGAGAGTAGCAGCCCTCCTGCGCCACTCAAGCCACCTCCCCTTTGCAAAGCCCCAGATTGGCCCCGGCCACCGTGCAACGTCATGACGGCCACCTGGCGCAGCTTGGGCAATCTCATCAGCACTGTAACGGTTCTTCGGCATGGTTCCTCGATCAGTTCAACAGTCTTCCCTTGGCGTGCTATCTGCACCAGGGGCAAGGGTCGGGAGCGTCTCTGGAGGAGTAAGGACACTGCGGCTGTCGGGAATGCATGCAAGGTCGCTTGTTCCAGTTCGACGCCTGCCCAACTCAAGTAGATCGCTCGGACAAGGCCCGTTCGGCTGGTCCGCCATGAAGTTCCCTGAGGATCCTCAACAGCCCCGACGTCCACCCTTGATCGCACCGAGCCGAAGGAGAATGCTGCTTGACCAGCCCTGAACGGGTCCACCATCGTCCATAATGTCTTTGATCGGGTGCCCCGACCACTTCAGTCGCGCAGCCGTCGAGGCGAACCAGAACGGGGTTCCATGCCTGAGTTCGAGACAGATCCGGACTGGCTACTGGACGCGACCACCGACGTCCTGCCAGTGATCGCGGCGCAGGTAGCGGCAGGCGAGCCTTACGCCTTGGCGACCATCATCGCGGCGGACGGTGGGCCTCGCCCAGTGGGCTCGCAGATGGTGATCACCAGCGACCGCTACTGGGGCTTCGTTTCGGGCGGTTGCGTCGAGGCCGACGTGGCGCAGCATGCCCGACATGTCCTCGCGACCGGGAAGCCACGGCGTATCGTCTATGGACATGGCAGCCCCTTCTTCGACATCCGGCTGCCCTGCGGCGGTCGCATCGAGCTACTGGTGGAGCCTCTGGCACCGGATGATCCGGCAATGCTTACGCTTCTTTCTGGCGCAAGGGAGCGCCGGCCGATGCGCTATCTGAGCGATGGATCGACACGGCGCGTGCAGGCCGCCGATCGGCCAGTCGCAGGCGATTGGCCGCTGCGCCGTCTTCATGAGCCGGGGCAGCGCCTGGTGGTGATCGGCAGTGATCCCTTTGCTCTGGCCATGGCGGCGGGGGGCCTGCATCAGGGGTGGGAGGTCACGCTTGTCCGGCCAAACGGTCCTCGGATGGCACCACCACTCCCGGTGCGCTATCTGACCGATGCGCCGCACATCGCGATTGCCTCCCTGAGGCCGGACGCCTGGACCGCCATCGCGGTTGTCACCCACGATGCGGATCTGGATCAGGACGCGCTGCTCGCGGCCCTGGGATCTTCGGCTGGCTATATCGGAGTGCTAGGATCCCGCCGGCGCTTGGAAGGGCGGCGTATGCGCCTCCTGGAGGCGGGGCTGACGCCGACGGATCTGATGCGGCTGCGGGCACCGATCGGACTTCCCATCGCAGCTCGCACGCCTCAAGAGATCGCTGTGGCAGTCGTGGCCGAGATCATCGACCGCCGTCCCTGGGCTGGCTCCGGGCAGAGCGGTCCCGCCCGAGCGGACGATCGAGGCTGCCGAAGCGGAGCCAGAACGGGCTACCACGCACTTCTGCTAGCGGCCGGCGCGGGGTCGAGGTTCGGCGGACGCAAGCTGCTGGCCGACTGGTGCGGCGAGCCGCTGATCCGGACCAGTGCTCGTCTAGCCCTTTCGGCTCCGGTCGAGACCTGCTTTGTCGTGACCGGCAGCGACGCCGACCTTGTTGGCACGGCCCTCGCAGGCCTGGAGGGACCGCTGCAGATTGTTCATGCGCCGGACTGGGCCCAAGGCCTTTCGGCGTCGCTTCGTTGCGGCTTGGCAGCATCGCCGGTCTCGAGCCGCGGCGTCGTCGTGTTCTTGGGCGACATGCCGCTCGTTCCGCCCGGCTCAGCGGCGACCCTGATCGACGCGCTTGAAAGCGGAGCGGCTGGTGCGGAGTTCCTGCGGGACGGAGCACCCGCTCACCCCGTAGCCTATTCACGGACGCTCTTCGACGATCTGCGCGGACTGCGCGGCGATATGGGCGGGAGGCACATCCTCGCACGCCGATCGGATGTGGCGCGATTCGAGATCGATGACCCCGGTGCATCATTCGACATCGACTGCCCGAAGGACCTCCAAGCGGGCGCCGAAGCCTTCCTTCGAGGGCAGGCCATTTCCTAGCAGGACCATCACGGGACGACGAAACTAGGTACGGGACGTACTCAACAAGGCAGCCCGAATGGTAGTCCGGCGCCGCTGCCCATCAGCGGGCCGCTGCACAACGTCCTAATCTCATCAGTCCCATGAGACTCGCTTTTCCCGCGAGGCGGGATTGGAGCATGCGCCATCAGGACATGCGGCCGGAGTGGAGGCTCGGCTGCCTTCGCTTGGAGAAGCGTGTGCCGGCCGGCCACCCGCTCAGGGCCATACGGCCCCGATGGACGAGGCGCTTTCTGGCCTTAACGGGCGGTTCTATGAGATGTCCGCTCGGGTCCCCAACGCTCCTGAACTCGCCCGCAAGCGGCTCAGAGCCTTTGGAGTCGAGAATAGCCAGCGCCAGCCGTCGCGGTGACCCCTTCGGAGGCCTGCTAGACTGTTCTAGGACAATCCCTCAGATCGTTGTCAGCCCAAGAGCACTGCACTTGTCACTGTCCTGCGGAAGCACTTGGCTTTCCTCGACGCCATCGTCCGGCAATATGCGCCGGGGGAGCCACTGAACGCATCGCCCCCGGCACAGCCTCTCTGCAGCGCGTGCGCTCCCGTCGGATCTCTCGCTCGGGCGGCAGCCCTAGTTGGCGAGCAGTTGGGCGATCAATCCGTGAAGCGCCTCGACACAAGCGGCCTCCTGACCTTCCTCGGCCATCTGCCGGGCCTCCTGCAGCTTGACGCGGGTTTCGATCACGTTCCCGCCGGCATCGCCGGCGTCATCCGCTTCCTGAACGGCGAGAGCCTCGTCGCCCTCATTCTGCACCGGAATGACAGGCTCCTCGGTTCCCGGCCCTTCCTCGGCCGCGCCGGACTCCTCGATCGCCTGCGCCTCGCGCGCTCCGGCAACCCCCTGGCCACCGGAGGAGGTGGAGATCGCCTCCTCGGCAACAAAGTCGAGCAGCTGCTCAAACTCATCAATCTGGCCGGCGCAGTCATGCGCAGCAGCCGGGCCAGCAAAAAGGGCGGCCATAGCCACGCCCATCAATGAAGTCTTCAAGTTCGTCACAGTGAGGGCTCCCTTCAGCTACGCAGTTGATCGGCAATAGGTAGCCGCCGAATCCGCTTGCCGCTTGCTGCGAAGACCGCGTTGGTGATTGCCGGAACGACTGGTGGAAGCCCCGGTTCGCCGACCCCGCCCAGCGGCCGGCCATAAGTCGCATCGCCGCCGACTAGATGGACGTCGATGCGCTTGGGGGCGTTCTCCATGCGCGGGATCAGATAGCCATCGAAGTTCTCCTGCTGCGCCCGACCCTCGGCAAAGGACACCTCCGTCATCAACGCCTGGCCCAGCCCCATGATGACCGCCCCCTCCATCTGCGAGCGGATGCGGTCGGGATTCACGTGGGCGCCACAATCGATCGCGATGGACACGCGCGGCACCGTGACTGCGCCATCGACCACCTCGGCCTCGGCGGCTACCGCGACGTAGCTGAGAAAACTGTAATGGCCGGCAATTCCGAGTCCGCGCCCCTGCGTCATCTCGCGTCCCCATTCGATACCCTCGGCCGCAGCCTCGACCACCGCCGCCATGCGACCGGTGTCGATCAGATAAAGATCGGGGTCCTCGCCGTAGTTCCAGACATCGCCTTGAACCGTGGGGGTGACCCGCCGCGGCGGCCCGATCAGCTCGAGGAGATAGTCCTTCTGGTCGCGTCCGGCAGCATGGGCGAGCTCGGCCGCGAAGGACTGGATCGCAAAGGCATGCGGAATGTTCGACACCGAGCGGTACCAGCCGATGCGCACATGGGCTGGGGCCGCTGGATTTTCGGCGCGGATGTTCTCGATGGCCAGTGGCATGTTGAGCAGCCCCATGCCCAGCTCGAAAGGCAGCTTCTGCGTGGGATCGGGCGCAAAGATCGAGCCGATGGTTGGCGCAGCCGTGCGGTGCCGCCAAGCCATGGTCTTGCCGGTCGCGTCGAGACCGGCCGACATCCTTTCGACAGATACGGTGTGATAATAGCCGTGCTGGATGTCATCCTCGCGGGTCCAGGTCAGCTTCACGGGCGTGCCGCCCATCGCCTGGCTGAGGATGCCCGCCTCCAGGACGAAATCGGGCTTGGACTTGCGGCCGAAGCCGCCGCCGAGCAGCGTCACGTTGACCGTCACCGCCTCTGCGGGGAGGCCGAGCCGCTCAGCCAGCCGAAGACGCGTGACCTGTGGGGCCTGGGTACAAGCCCAGGCTTCGACCAGACCGTCCCGGATCTCGACCACCGCCGCAGGCGGCTCCATCGGCGCCTGCGCGAGATGGGGGATGTAGTATTCGGCTTCGACAACCTGCGCCGCTCCTGCGAACGCCTTGTCAAAATCACCCTGCTCGCGGATCACCGTGCCGCTGGCGGAACTGACCGCCTGCGACAGTGTCTCCCTGTATGTCTCGCTGTCGTAGCCTGCATTGGGGCCGCTCTCCCATTCGACCGTGAGGGCGTTGCGGCCCTGGATCGCGAGATAGGTATTCCGCGCGATCACCGCGATGCCGCCCAGGGGCGCGAACTCGGTCGGGAACTCAACCGGATCGATCTTGACGACCTTCTCCACGCCCTCGATCGCCAGTGCGGCACTGTCATCGTAGCTCTTGACCCGTCCGCCATAGACGGGTGGCCGCGCGACCACGGCGTAGAGCATGCCATCACGCCGCACGTCGATGCCGTAAGTGGCCTTGCCGGTAGTGATGCCGCTATTGTCGACCAAGCCGACCCGGTCGGTGCCGATGTAGCGGAACGCGGAGGGGTCCTTGAGCACAAGGCTGTCGCGCTCGGGGACTTCGAGGTCCCGTGCCGCCTCGGCCAGCTCACCATAACCCAGCGTCCTGCCGGAGCCGGCATGGGTCACCGTGTGCCTATCAGCCGACACCTCCGAGACAGGGACTCCCCAGCGGCTCGCCGCGGCCTGTTCGAGCATGACACGCGCAGCCGCGCCCGCGCGGCGCATCGGCATGAAGAAATGCCTCAGGCTACGCGAGCCGTCGGTGTCTTGGTTGCCGTACTTTTCCTCGTTGCCGGGCGCCTGCGCGACCCGCACCTTGTCCCAATCAGCGCCCAACTCATCGGCGATAACCATAGCGATGGAGGTCCGCACGCCCTGCCCCATCTCCGAGCGATGGCAGGTGACAGTGACAGTGCCATCGGGCGCGATGGCGATGAACGTGCTGGGGTCATCGCGCCAGCCATTCGGCATGGCATCGGGCCCGAAGCCCGGCTCTTCTTCCTGCGCCCGGCCCGTGCTCGGAAGCCCCACAGCAAGCACAAAGGCCCCTGCGCCGATGCCCCCCAGCAGCGAGCGGCGACTCACATTGGTGATCTGGGCTGCTCGCATCACTTGGCCTCCATCGCTTGCTTGATTGCTGCGCGGATGCGTGGGTATGTGCCGCAGCGGCACAGGTTTGCGCTCATCACGGCGTCGATGTCCTCGTCGCTGAGGGACTCGGAGTTGTCCACGAGCGCCGCCGCCTGCATGATCTGCCCAGCTTGGCAGTAGCCGCATTGCACAACGTTGAGCTCTCGCCAGGCAACCTGGACCGGGTGATCTCCGGTCGGGGAGAGGCCTTCGATGGTGGTGATCTCCGCTCCTTCGAGGGTGCCCACCGGCGTGATGCAAGCGAAGGATGGCTGGCCGTCGATGTGGACCGTGCAGGCACCGCAAGCGGCGATCCCGCAGCCGTATTTGGTGCCGGTAAAACCAAGCTCGTCGCGAAGGACCCACAGCAGCGGGGTGTCCTCGTCGCCGTCAAATCGCTGCTGCTCGCTGTTGACAACAAAGTTCACCATGATCGGCTTTCCTTAAACTGTCGCGAGGCTGATCGCTGCACCGCCCCGCCGCTTTGCTTTGATGCTGCGAAACTGGTTTGCGGCATTTCCTTCCAGTCTTTACGCGGCTTTCGCTCGCGCTCGACGGATCATCTCATCAAACTTGCCGGGGCGGTCATCCGCATCTCACGGTAGACGAGAAGAAAGCAGTTCATCAACAACCAAATGGTGCTTGCCGAAATGGGTCCGGCCTCTTGCCTGGCTCGGCTAATGCAAGTTCACACATGTCACAGCGTCGGGATCGCTTGGGCGCCGCCTGCGGTTCCGCCGAGCGGAGCGGCCCAGCCCGACGGCCGGCGGGGCAGCTGGATGAAATAGACAAGACAGTGCTGTCCTCCCTGAATGGCCCCGCAGTTCTTCTCGATCCAGGGACATGGGACCGAGGTTACTCTGGCCCATGGCACGTGCTGTCAGTCGGATGCGAAGTCGTGTGGGTTCCGGCAACTGCGCCGTTCGTCAGTTGGCCCAGCGCGCCCGCCATTCAACGAGAGCGGCGGCACATGTATGCTTGCAGGCGACTCGGCATGCGAAGCTCCGCTCGGCCTGGAGGCGGTTCTACGCTGACCCGTGGACGGTAGCGGATGTCTGCAGACTCCGCACGCGCCGGAAACGAAGTGTGGTTCGCTCTCTTCGTCGGAACGGCTGGTGGTCGTCTTCGGCCCGGTTGTTCTCCCACTGCCCGGCGACCTGCTTGCGCTTTGTCCCAACCTCCTTGAGGGCCGCTCCTTATGATTTGAGCACAACCGTCGCCTGCGCGTCAGCTCTGCTTCAGCCGCTTTCTAGGGGACGTCAGTGCTGCAGGCCCTCGCTCTGCTTGGAGACATCAGGCCATAGTTCCTCGCCTTCGTGGTTCACCGCCTGCAGGAGGTGTGCTGCAAGCCATTGCTCTTCACGTACACCTCTTCGAGGTGCCATCGCCAGCGGCAAAGGCGCATTCCACTTACGCGCCACCCGAGGGTCTCTGCCGCGAACATCGGGCCAAAGCGCCGCCATCGAAACTGCGCCATCTCATGGCTCGCCTCCGTCCTACGACTGTGGAGAAGGTCCCCGAAAGTTCCAGATGAGAGCGGGAAGCGACCATCAATCGCCACCGCCGGACGGATCACCTAAGGCGACGTCATGACGTGGCAGAACGGACTGCTCTGGGTCATGCCGGCGAGGGTCGCCGGTCCCCTTCCCCCCAAGCCAAGGTCTTCCGAGACCGCCGACCCGAGTTCATGTGACAGAGCCCACTGCACCCATGTTCTCCGCCGTCACTCAGTCGAACAGCCGCTCCCCCCGCTCGTTGATCACTTGCCGGGCCTTCGCCAGCGACAGCGCGTGCGCCTCGTCCGGAGCGGCTACGGTGTCGGCGCGAACGAGATCGTGGACGCGAAGAACGCCAGCCACCTCCTTTTCGATGCGCGCGGCGATGCGGTACTGGCCGCCCTCGCGGATGGGGTTGGGCGTGATGCGGAAGCCCTTGTGCTCCTCGGAGAGAGCAGCGTCAGGCTCCTTGGCTTGCTTGCCTCCGAAGAAGCGGGACCAGAACGGCATGGCGGGACGTCCTCTAAGATTCGAAAGCGGGGGTGAGGGTGGCCCTCACAGGAGCAGGGGTAGCGGCGATGGAAGCCGATCGGCAAGCGGCGCGTTTGCAATGATCCGCCCCGCCAGCGCGTCGCAGAAGTGTAAGGGTGAGTGAAACGCACCATGCCTCGGCACGCCCGTACGTCTCACGAGGGGCATCCAAATTTAAGCCGTCTATTCGTGGCGGAACTGCTGGGGCTGGTCCGGCAGTGGCAAGATGGGCTAGGCTCGCTCATGCCGAGCAGCGCAGCGGCCCCCCCGCCCGGCTCAAGCCAAATCGCCCTGACAGCACCCAGGGGACAACGCCCCGCCTCGTCGTATTCGGATCGCCCTGCTGCAGACACGGAGCATATCAGAGGCGTCCGCCGCTTCGGTCAAAGATCAGCGGATGGACGGCCCCACGAGGAATGCCTCTGAGGCCGCCATTCAGCGTCTTGCCTAGGCTACTCGGCCGCTTGGCTGCTTGCCGACCGGCCCAGCCCCTCGGCCACGCGGCGTCCGTAATCTGGATCGGCCAACGTGAAGTGCCGGATCATTCGCTCCTGGATGGCGGGCACGCACTCGCTGAGCGCCCCCACGAGGTTCGAGATCAACTCCTCGCGCTCCCCGTCCGAGAAGGTCCGGTAGCGCTCGCCCGCCTGGGCGAAGTCGTTGGTGCGCTCGATCTGCTGCCGGCCAACTTCGCCCTGCCAGAAGGTGCGCGGCCCCGGCCCGACCCGCTCCTGCTCGCGGAGGCCATCAAAGTTCGACGGCTCATAGTTCACGTGCGGGTTTGCACCCTGCTCCGCTCCGTCCACATGATAGCTCATCTGCCCGCCGCGCTGGTTGGTGGCGTAGGGGCACTTGGGCGCGTTGATCGGCAACTGGAGGTAGTTCGGCCCCACGCGATAACGCTGGGTGTCGGAATAGGCAAAGGTTCGGCCCTGGAGGAGCTTGTCCTCCGAGAAGTCGATCCCGTCCACCAGCACGCCTGTCCCGAACGCCACCTGTTCCACCTCGTTGTGGTAATCAGCCGGGTTCCGGTTGAGCTGGATATGCCCGACGTGCCGCATCGGGAACTGGTCCTCAGGCCAGAGCTTGGTCACGTCCAGCGGATCCCAGTCGAGTTCGGGGTGCTCGTGATCCTCCATGATCTGGATGAACATGTCCCACTCGGGGAAGTCGCCGCGCGCGATGGTGTCGTAGAGGTCGCCCGTTGCGTGGTTGAAGTCCTTGGCCTGGATCGCCTCGGCCTCGCTCTGCAGAAGGTTCCGAATGCCTTGGCGCGGCTGGAAGTGGAACTTGCAAAGGACGGTTTTGCCTTCGCCATTCACCAGCTTGTAGGTGTTCACGCCCGAGCCCTGCATCTCGCGGTAAGTGGCCGGAATGCCCCAAGGCGAGAACAGGTGGGTCACCATGTGGGTGGCCTCGGGGCTCATCGATACGAAGTCGAAGAAGCGGTTGTTCATTTGGCGGTTATGAATCGGGTCCGGCTTGAAGGCATGGACCATGTCCGGGAACTTCAGCGGGTCCCGGATGAAGAATACCTTGAGGTTGTTCCCCACAAGGTCCCAGTTGCCTGTCTCGGTGTAGAACTTGATGGCGAAGCCGCGCGGGTCGCGCAGCGTCTCGGGTGAGTGCCCGCCATGGATCACGGTTGAGAAGCGCAGAAAGATCGGGGTCTCCGTCCCTGCGCGAAATACCTTGGCCCGCGAGTACTTCTCGATGGGTTCGTCGCCGAGCTTGCCCGTGGGCACGAAGATCCCGTGCGCCGCGGCCCCGCGCGCGTGGACCACCCGCTCGGGGATGCGCTCGCGGTCGAAATGGGTGATCTTTTCCAGGAAGTGGTAGTCCTCAAGAACCAAGGGCCCGCGCGATCCGATGCTGCGCGTGTTCTGGTTGTCATAGACCGGGTGGCCCTGGCGGGTGGTCAGCCCAACCTTCTTGTCCTCAGCCATGGGGAGGCTCCTTTCGCAGTGGGCGCCGACGCGCGGCGGACAGGTTGGGCTAGGAGGTTAGCGGCGACTCGGCCGCCCTCAAGGGCCGGCCGGTAGCTCGGACCTTCGATCCAAACGAGGACAGCGCGTTGAAAGAGAGCGTCCGAGAGGCTCTGATGACGTCCAGCTCTTTGAGAAACTTCAGGCTGCCGTCTTGTCCCTTCGCTTTGTCGCATAAGCCTCGGGCACGTCGCCCTTGTGGTCCACGGCGCGAGAGGCTGTGCTGGACCCCGTTGAACTTCACGAACACCTCGCCGAGGTGCCAGCGCCAGCGCGAGGATCTCATATGGCCCACCCTTTTTCGGATTTCGGCTGCGAAGACTGGTCCGAACCGAAGCCACCTGAACCGGACCGTCTCGTGGCTGCCTTCGCTCCCGCGCTCGTGGCGGAGGACCTCCACGTTGCTGACGGACAAGGAAAACAGCACGCAGGGCGTCACCGCGAGGCGGATTACCTCAGGTGACGTCGTGGAACACCGGAACGGGCTGCGCTTGATCATCGCCCGACGCTCACTCGCTCCCGCGCCCGCTTCGACCGGGGTTCCCCTGACAGCGCCCATTCAAGAGTTCCGGCTGTCCGGACATGGCAAGGCGAGCGCGACAAGCCTAACTGCGTCAGGAAGCGCCGGACACAGGATGAACCGGCTGCGCTTCGAGGAGAAAGAACGATCATGCAGCAGTCCACCATCAGGATTCCCGAGCTCACCGACAAGGTCGTGCTCATCACCGGTGCTTCCACGGGCATCGGCGCAGCCCTCGCCATGGCCTTCGCGGCGCAGGGCTCGAAAGTCGGGCTGCATTACAACTCTAGCGCTGACGCGGCCAAGGCGCTGGCGGCCCGGATCGAGGAAAGCGGCGGCAGCGTAGCGCTGGTACGGGCCGATGTTTCGCGGTCCGATGCGGTGCGGAGCGCCGTCGAGGAGATTGCGAGCCGGTTTGGTCGGATCGACGGGCTGATCAACAACGCTGGCGGCATGGTCAAGCGCATTCCGTACGAAGACGCGACGGATGAGGACTACGACGCGATCATGGACCTCAACGCCCGGTCCGTGCTGGTGGCTTCCAAGGCCGTGCTGCCGCACATGAAAGAGCGTGGCGGGTTCATCATCAACACCAGCTCGATTGCTGCACGAAACGGCGCCGGTGGTGGCGCTGGGCTGTATGGCTCGTCCAAGGCCTTCGTCTCGAACGTGACCCGCGGCATGGCCAAGGAGTTCATCCGCTATGGCATTCGGGTCAACGCTGTAGCGCCCGGCGTCATCACCACGCCATTCCACGAGCGGTATTCCACGCAGGCGCAGCTTGATGCGATGCTGGCGACCGTTCCGCAGGGCAGGCTCGGTGAGGCAGAGGACTGCGTGGGCGCCTACTTATTCCTCGCGTCCGAGTCGCTCTCTGGCTACGTGATCGGGCAGACGATCGAAGTGAACGGAGGCCAGCTCATGCCATAGGGCCTCTCGAATGCCCGGCAGCAAGCTCCGTGGCGTGGCGTTGTCAACGATCCTTCCGCGCTGGGGATGCCTTGCGTCTTTGCTGGTCCCTGCCCGGCTTGGGCTCCATCTCTCCGACAGTGGCCTGCCACTGCATTGCGTCCTAGCAGACCCGCGGTGCAGCACTAGATGGCGCTGCTCGCGCCCGAGAGGTGAACGGAGCCGAATGACTGCCTTGCTCAGGACTTTCGCCGTTGGCTTGGTAGTGGTCCTCTGTGGCGCCTGGCTGACGGACTGGCGCGCCGACCGGCAGGAGGTCGAGGCTTTGAAAGCTTGGCCGCCGGAAGGCCTGTTGGTGGGGGTGCAAGGCCGCCAGGTGCATGCGGTGATGCGCGGGACGGGTCCGGACCTTGTCCTGATCCATGGGGCATCCGGCAACCTGCGGGACATGACCTTCCGGTTCATGGACCGTCTCGCTGACCGCTACCGTGTCACCGCCTTTGACCGGCCAGGACTGGGCTACACGGATCCGGCACCGCGGAGCGGCCGCTTCGACACCATCGGCGAGAGCCCGATGGAACAGGCCGAGCTCCTGCGCGCCGCGGCCCGT
The DNA here is from genome assembly GCF_006152115.1 of Rubellimicrobium rubrum. GTDB lineage: Bacteria > Pseudomonadota > Alphaproteobacteria > Rhodobacterales > Rhodobacteraceae > Rubellimicrobium > Rubellimicrobium rubrum. The sequence continues at coordinate 20,696 of NZ_VDFU01000024.1, forward strand.
GAGCTCGGGATCGATCGGCCGATCGTGCTCGGTCACTCTTTCGGGGGAGCGGTTGCCCTTGCCTGGGCCTTGGGAGATCCGGAAGGCACCGCCGCCGTCGTGGACGTGTCGGGCGCGGCCATGCCCTGGCCGGGGCGGCTGGGCTGGCTTTACCGGGCCAACGTTCCGTGGGTGGGGAGCACTGTTGTTCCACCCCTCGTGGCTGCTTTCGCGCCGGCGCCGCTCGTGGACAGGGCCGTGGAGGCCACCTTCGCTCCCAACCCGGTGCCAGACGGCTACGCGGAGCACTTGGGAACCGGCTTGGCAATCCGGCGCGCTTCATTTCGGGAGAACGCTCGACAGGTGAACTCGCTGCGCGCCCACATCGTGGAGCAGTCGCGCCTCTATGCCGCCTTCCCTGTGCCGCTGGAAATCGTCCATGGTGAGGCCGACACCATCGTGCCTCCCAAGATCCACTCCCTCCCCTTGTCCCGCTTGGCGCCCGGAGCAAACCTGGTCCTCCTTCCCGGCGTGGGCCACATGCCCCATCATGCCGCCCCTGAGGCCGTGATCGCGGCCATTGATCGCGCCCGCAACCGCGCGGGCCTCTGAGTGAGGCCGCTATGCAGGTCACGTGACATCGGCAGCAGGTTGATGAGCGCGATCAGGCGCTTGAGCCGGGCGTCTTCGGCCTAGAGACCTAGCCTGGCGGCTCAGCCTCGTCCGAGGGGAAAGCCGCTGATCCGGGACCGGGTCGGCGGCTTTTGCTACGGCTCGCTCGACTTCGCCGCAGGCTAGCTAACTCCTCCTTACTGTCGCCGAGCAAGGCGGCTCAAAGGGAGGTTGTTCATGAGACTGATGATTGGAACCGTCGCGGCCACATTCGCTCTGGCGTTGCCAGCGGTCGCTCAGGACGCGTCGGGTATGGATCCCGCCACCATGACTTGCGCCGACTTCATGGCGATGGACACCGCAGGCCAGCAAGGGGCGTTTCAAAGCCTCCAAACGGCCATGGCAGGCGGCACGGCTGGAGTGACCGACACCCAGACGACGGCGGCTGAGACGGGTGCGACCGGTGACGCGGCTGCGACCGGCGGCGCTGCGGCCACCGAGACTGCCGACGCGGGTGCAACCGGTGATGCGGCTGCGACGGGCGGTGCTACGACTACCGAAACCGCCGACGCGGGTGCAACCGGTGATGCGGCTGCGGCCGGCGGCGCTGCGACCACCGAGACTGCCGACGCGGGTGCTGCGACCGGCGGCGCAGCGGACCCGATGATGCAGGCGCTTACGACCGCTTGCGCCGGCAACGACGCCACGCTGGTAATGGACGCCATGACCCAGGCCCAAGGCGCCGAAAGCTCGGGCGGCTGACACGCCGACCTTAAAGGCCCGCGCCTATAGCGCGTGGCCTCAATGACGTGAGGGCCGCGTCGCCACCTCCGGGGACGCGGCCCTCTTTCGTTTACGCCAACGCTCGCCAGAAGGTGTGATGGCCTCCGGGGATCTCAACGAACACCTCATCGAGCTGTCAGGGGCAGCGGGACGAGCGCGGCTGGCTCATCCGTTTACGCAAAATCTCGACTACAGGGATCGATCCGCACCCCCGCCCCTGGAACCGCCCGTCTCAAGGCTCGCCCCGGTGCCGAGTTTGTGCAGCAGGTCAGTCACGTTCCGCAAAGGGCGCAGCAACTGAACCCGAGGCATCACCGTGAGCCGGATCATCTCAGGGCTGGCGGGGAAGCACCTGAGCGATCTGCGCGAGGTCAGCCGGACAGTAAACACCCTGCACCGCTCCAGCCAGGTTCCTTCGGCAGCGCCCGGGCGAGCCGCCCCGCTCCGGCTTCGGAGCACTCCCAGCGGCCCCCTACTGGAACAGCTTGTCCAAGGGATCACTGGCCGAGCGGCCAGAGCGCCGGCACCCTCCGGGTTTAGGCCACCTGGTCCAGAGCCAGCGCGACCGAGCGCTTCGAGAGGTCGGTGATCAGCGTGCCCGTCAGGACTCGCGCGCCCACGCGGATAACGGCTTGGTGGCCGTGGATCGAGACGAGCTCTCCCTGAGCTTGACGGTAGGGGCTGATGGCGATCGTGACCATGACAGGCTTCTCCTTCGGGTCCCAGTTGGCAAGGCGAATGACCCCTGAATGTGGCCGAAACAAGGCGGGCCCGTGCGGGGCCATCACCAGCCCGTGTGCGGCAACTGCTGGGGCGCGGCGGTGCCACCGAGGAGGCAGGGTCCGATCGTTGCGATCCAGCCCTCCAGCCGCGGTGCCGGACTCCCGCCTGGTGCAGGATCACGGCTGCGTCGTTGCCCAAGAGATGCGTCCGGGTCGGCCGGGGCCGTGCCGGAGGCGACATCGCCCTGATCAGCTAAGACCCTTCGTTTCTCCCTGTCTTCCTCTCACTCGGGCCGCAGTCGCACCACAATCTCGGTCCTGTATGTGCCTAACAGAGACGGCAGCTGGATAGATTCAAAGGAGATTGCTCCATGGCACTGATTGTAGGAGGCATCGACACTGCGGCCTTGGGAGTGGAGCTCAAGACGTTTCTGGAAGCCTCCATGCCAACCTCGCTTGACGGGGTTTCCCAGGGCCTCGACGACTGGATCGATGCCAACGAGGAGCAGCTGGAATCGTGGCTCGACAACGTCATGGAGCATCTCGAGGACTGGGTCGACATCGTATCCGACGGCCTTTCCAGCGCGGATGCGGACCGCCTGAGCGACTGGCTCGACAGCGTCGAAAGCGATCTTGAAGCGTTCATCGAGACGGGACTGGAGTCGCTCGACGACCTGATCGAGGGCACGCGAGACGCGGACGAGATCCGCGCCGGCCGCGGCCGTGACGAGGTCGATGCCGGTGGTGGGGCCGATAAGGTCTATGGTGAGGATGGCGACGACCTCCTCGACGGCGGCAGCGGCGACGATCATCTCGACGGCGGGGACGACGATGACGCTCTTGATGGTGACGTGGGCAACGACGACCTTTCCGGCGGAACTGGCGATGACAGCCTTGATGGTGGCATCGGCAACGATGCCCTTCTTGGTGGGGCTGGCAACGACCTCCTCAATGGGGGCGCCAACAACGACCGCATGGCCGGGGGCTCGGGCGGCGACACCTACATCGTTGGTTCGATCGGGGACATCGTCGCCGAGGCCTCCGGTGGCGGCATCGATCTGGTAAGATCGTCGATCAGCCTCGCTCTCCAACTGAACGTGGAGAACCTCGCGCTGACCGGCACGTCCAGCCTGAACGGCACGGGCAACGGGTTGGCCAATCGCCTCGTCGGGAATGCCGCTGGAAATGCGCTCGCTGGCCGGGCTGGGGACGACATCCTCGATGGCGGTCTTGGCGCCGATGATCTGTCGGGCGGAGCCGGTGCCGACAGGCTCTTTGGCGGACGTGGCGACGACGACCTCCGTGGAGGCCTCGGCGGCGACACGTTCCACTTCACCAAAGACCATGACGTCGTGAAGGACTTCCAGAACAACCTCGACACGCTGAAGTTCGATGACGCCCTTTGGGGCGGTGGCGCCCGCACGGTTGCCGGCATCCTGAACTTCTGTGACCTCAAGGGCGGGGATGCGGTCTTCGACTTCGGAAACGGAAACACCTTCATCGTCGAGGATGTGACCAGCTTGGGCCAACTCGCCGACGATCTGGGCTGGTATTAAGCTGGCTCCGACCCGTCGGGCCGGTGCTGCCGGACGAATGCGAGTTCGTTTCAGCCTGGGCCGGTGCACCGGACGTCAGCCGGCACAAACCGCCCGCCACTCGGCAAGAGCGGCGGTTCGGGTCCTCCTGAAGACGGACGGATGGAGAGGCTTCGATCCGAGTTGAAACGGTTGAAGACGGACGAGTGAACAGCAGCGCATGTCTGTAGGCTGCGCACCCTGCTCCGTCCGTGCCGAAGCCCTGCCCACGCCCACCAATACTCGCCGAAGCGGCAGGACGGTGTCGTAGGGTCAGCAGCGGCCAGCGCGGCAGCAAACAGGACGTCCGCCGAGGTAAGGCTTTCAGGCAAACCTCGTCCGCTGATCTTCATCCGGCCGGCCACGGCTGGCTGCCTCGTTCCGGGGCACGGGCCGGCCGCCTCGGGCGGTCCCTGCCCAGCATCCACATCGGGCTGCTCGGACTCAAGCCCTGCCGTCCGGCGGCGTCGTTCCGGTCTTCGAATGGAGACGATAGGCGAGCTGGGCACGCGAAAGTCCAAGGAGCCGCGCTGCCGCCGACAGATTCCCAGACGTCCGCGCCGTCGCTGCGGCATAGATGTCCCGCTCGAGCGCCTCCATCGAGAGCCCGCCCGAGTCCAGGGCAGCCCCAAGCCAGGAGGGGAAGCCGTCCTGGGGCGGTGGCGGGTCGGACAGCCTTGTCAGTTGGGCCGCGATCTCGCAGGCCCGAATTGGCCCGGAAGGATCCCGCGCCGCGAGAACGGCGGCCAGCACAGCCCGCATTTCCGGCAGGTTTCCGGGCCATGTCGCTTCGCCCACGAGCCGTGCCGCCTCCTGGTCGAAGCTGGCACCCGTCTGGCCAAGCCGCCGAGACAACCCCGTCAGGAGCGCCTCTGCGAGCGCGAGACGGTCCCCGGGCCGGTTGGCAAGGGCGAGTAGCTCGATCGGCGCCGCCGACAGGGCCAGCCAAAGCTCGCGTCGAAACGCCGGGTCTCGGGCGAGGCGGCTCGCCGGCCACGAGGAGAGCGCCACGAGGTGCGGCGCGCCGGCCGCGCCCTCCTCCTCCAGGACTGCTGCCAACCTGGCCTGCAGTGCGCGCGGCACGTCCTCGATGTCATCGACGACCAGGGTCTCGGCTGATGCGCCCCGCCGCTCTGCCTCCCGGCTCGCATTGGAGAGCTCGCGCAGGACCTCAGGCGTGATCGCGGCCGCGGCGATGCGTCGGGGCTCCCCGGACCCTCCTCGCAGGCGGTGCAAGCGGCAGGCGGCCCGCCACCGACCCGTCCCCGGCGCGCCCAGGATCAAGGTGGGCAGGCCTGATGCTGCGACGCGACCAAGCCGCTCCTGCACCGGTGCGAGCAGAATACGGTCCAAATCGTTCGACGGCGGTTCAGCCGCGCGGATTGGGAGCGTAAGTTGTGGAACTATCTCTTCGCTCGGCCGCACGATGCGCTCACGGAAGAGGGTGACTTCCGGATCGTTCGCACCCCACGCCTCGGCGGGCTTGCCGATGACCCTGCACGCCTTGTGACCGGCGGCGGCGCAGGCCGTTTCCTTGTAAACGATAAGAGTCTTGAAGAACTCGCTGGCGTAACCCGAGGCATACCCGATCTGGGTCCAGCAGACCGGCCCGGCCGCAATCTGCCCCTTGCCAAGGACGTTGGCTTCGAGGCTGTTGTGCCAAAGGAATTCGCCCGAGAAGCGCTTGCGCCGCAAGTCGAAATCATTGTGCACCGTTTCGACCCGCACGGTGCCGCTGAACATGTGCAGCCGCGTGCCTGCGGTGAATGCGTCGCCGATGTTAAGCCCGGGCCAAGCCTCACGAACGAAACGCGCGTCGGACTGCCCGCTCAGGAAGCCTTGGCGGATCAGAAAGACGCGCGCCTCAGCCGGACCAAGAAGCCGCAGGAGTTCTCGCCGCAGATCGAGGACCATGACAGCGCGCTGCATGACCAGCCGCTCGCCATCGAGCCGGAGCGTGCCTTTCATCGGGTCGAAGACCAGCAGGTCGAGGAGGTTCCGGACCGTTGGCCGCCCCCCCCGGTCGAGCATGGCCGCTGATTCGGCCGGTGTTTTCATGTGAGCTACCCTTCGTGAGGCAGTGCACCTGTCAGTCGCTCTGCAAGTGCCCCTCGCCCGTCGAATTCATCATATCATGAAAGCCGATCTTTCCAAATGATCAACCGATGGGTGCCCAAGGCAACGATGTCCAGGACAAGTCTAATGCCTTATTCTTTGAAGATCGCAGACTTACCGAGCAGCCGCCGCTCGATGTGAGGCAAAGATACGACCTCGTTTGACAGGTCGGACCGTGTCACTGCTTACTATGTCCAGCCGGCATTCCCCAGGGAGGAGGGCCGAGCACAAAAGACGCATCGGAGCCAAGCGCGGCTTGGGGCTGCCATCAGGACCGTCAGGTTCCTGACCGGGAAGTCCTTTTCCGCCGAACGCGCGGCCCGGCAAGGGGGAGGACCCATGGCGACTTTGGACCAGATGTTCGATGTGCGGGGCAAATCGGTGATCGTCACCGGCGGCGCCAGCGGCATCGGCCGAGCCTATGCCGAGGTCATGGCAGACAACGGCGCACGGGTCTGCATCTTCGACATCGATGCCGGGAGCCTCGACCAGGTCGTGGCCGAGATGACGGCGGGCAACCGCGACGTCTGGGGCCAAGTCGTGAACGTGGCCGATCGGCCGCGCATGGCCGAAGCCTTCGATGCCGTGGCTGAGAAGCACGGCCGCATCGACGTGGTCTTCGCCAATGCGGGGATCGACGCCGGGCCAGGGTTCATGACGCCGGAGGGCGAGCGCAACCCCGAAGGCGCCATCGAAAACCTCGACGACGACCATTGGGACAAGGTCATCACGGTCAATCTGTCCTCAGTTTATACCACGATCAAACACGCCGCACGCCACATGAAGCAGACGGGGGGCGGCCGGATCATCGTGACCTCCTCCATCGCGGCCCGCATCAACGAAAGCATCGTGGGCACGCCCTACATGCCGGCCAAGGCTGGGGTGGACCATCTGGTGCGGCACATGGCGATGGAACTGGGCGCCTTCGGCATCCTCGTGAATGCCATCTGCCCGGGCCCTTTCATGACCAACATCGCGGGCGGGCGGCTGAAAAACCCTGCCGACCGCAAGGCCTTTGAGTCCCAGTCGCTGATCGGGCGCATCGGCGACCCCGAGGACATCAAGGGGCTGGCGCTCTACCTCGCCGCGCCCGCCTCGTCCTATGTGACCGGCTCGCAGATCGTGATCGACGGGGGATCGCTGCTTCGGATGACGTAAGGGACGCCCGCGGGCCACCTGGAACACCAGGGGCACGCGCAGGCGGTCAGGACTGCAAGACATAACGGGAGGAAACCATGACCTATCTGCCCAAGAGCCTCCGGGCTCCGTCGCGACGGACCGTCCTCAAGGGGATCGGAGCCGGAACGGCGGCGCTCGCGACGCCGATGATCGCGCGGGCGCAGTCGCTCGGCACCGTCAAGATCGGCTTCATCACCCCCGCGACCGGCCCGCTCGCGCTGTTTGGCGAGACGGATGGCTACGCGGTAGAGAAGGTGCAGGCGCTGCTGGCCAGCGGGCTGCAGACCGCGGCCGGCACCTACGACGTGGAGATCCTGGTCCGCGACGGACAGTCCGACCCGAACCGCACGGCCGAGGTGGCGGGCGACCTCATCCTCAACGACGAGGTGCACCTGCTCGTCCCGGCCTCGACCACCGACACGATCAGCCCCGCGGCGGATCAGGCCGAGCTTTACGAATGCCCCTGCGTATCCACGGGCGCGCCCTGGCAGGCCGTCATTTTCCCGCGCGGCGGCGGCGAGGCCCCGTTCCACTGGACCTATCACTTCTTCTGGGGCCTCGACGAGGCTCTCAACACCTTCGTCGGCCTCTGGAACTCGATCGAGACCAACAAGAAGGTCGGGATGCTCTTCCCGCAGAACGCCGACGGGGAAACCTGGGGCAACAACGAATACGGCCTTCCCGTCCCCACGCAGGCCGCCGGCTACGAGGTCGTGGTGCCGGGCTACTTCCAGCCGCGCACCAACGACTACTCGGCGCAGATCTCGGCTTTCAAGGAGGCGAACTGCGACATCGTCGGCGGCATCACCTATGTGGACGACTTCAAGACCTTCGTGAACCAATGCGCCCAACAGGGCTACCGCCCCAAGGCCATGACGGTCGCCGCCGCGCTTTTGTTCCCATCTGGCATCGAGGCCTTGGGCGACCTGGGCGACGGCATGTCCTCCGAGGTCTGGTGGACCCCTGCCTTCCCGTTCAAGTCGTCGCTCACCGGGCAGGTCAGCCGCGAGATCGCAGACGAATGGGAGGCTGACACCGGCCGCCAGTGGACGCAGCCCTTGGGCTACAGCCACGCCATCATGGAGGTTGCGCTCGACGTGCTCAAGCGTTCGGCGGATCCGCTGGACCGGACGGCGAACCGCGACTCGCTCAAGGCCACCAACCTCGACACCCTGATCGGCAACGTGAACTTCGCGACCGGGCCGCACCCGAACGTGTCGACCACGCCGATCTTCGGCGGCCAGTGGGTCAAGGGAGAGAAGTGGCCCTACGACCTCAAGATCGTGGACAACACGGTGAACAAGCTCTTCGAGCCGGAGCAGCCAATGAAGCTGCTGCCCTGGGCGAACTGAGGACGGCGGCCCCGATGGACCAGCCTCTGCTTCTTCAGGCGCGGGGACTGAGCAAGTCCTTCGGGGCGCTCCGCGTCCTTCACGAGGTGAGCTTCAAGGTCCGCCCAGGCGAGGTCCTGGGCATCCTCGGGCCGAACGGCGCCGGAAAGACGACGCTGTTCAACCTGATCAGCGGCGACCTGCGCAACGACCAGGGAAACCTGACCTTCGCGGGCCGGGCCCTGCGGGGGGAACGGCCCTACCGCCGCTGCCAGATGGGGATCGGCCGGACCTACCAGATCCCCCGACCCTATGGCGGCATGAGCACCTTCGAGAACCTGCTCGTGGCGGCGACCTTCGGCGGCGGCCGGAGCGAGAGGGACAGCTACGCGCTCTGCGCGGCCGTGCTGCGGGACTGCGATCTGTCCGACAAGGCCAATGTCACGGCGGGCTCGCTCACGCTGCTTGACCGCAAGCGGCTGGAGCTTGCGCGCGCCTTGGCATCAGACCCCAAGCTCCTGCTGCTCGACGAGATCGCGGGCGGATTGACCAACGAGGAGGGGCAGGCGCTCGTGGCTCTGATCCGGCGCATCCGCGACCGCGGCGTGACCATCGTCTGGATCGAGCACGTCCTGCACGCCCTGCTCGCGGTCGCGGACCGCATAATGGTTCTGAACTTCGGCGAGAAGATCGCCGAAGGATTTCCGCAGGACGTCATCAACGACCCGGACGTGAAGCGGGTCTACATGGGCATCGAGGCATGAGCGACGCGCTTCTTTCCACGCATGGGCTCGTGGCCCGCTACGGCGACTTCCAAGCACTTTATGGCATCGACGTTTCGGTCGCGGCGGGCGAGGTCGTGGCGCTGATCGGCGCCAATGGCGCGGGGAAGTCCACCCTGCTCAGGTCGATCATGGGGCTGAACCGGGTCGGGCGCGACATGGTGCGGCTCGACGGTCGGGCGGTCGGTGGGTCCGACCCCCACCGCATGGTGGAGGCCGGCGTCGCTATCGTGCCCGAGGGTCGCCGACTCTTCTCGGGAATGTCCGTGGAGGATAACCTGCGCGTCGCCATGGACCATGCCGGACCTGCGCAGGGCGGCGGCTGGACGATCCAACGCGTCTTCGATCTCTTTCCGATCCTCCAGGAAAAGCGCCGCATTCAGGTTCAGAGCCTGTCGGGCGGGCAGCAGCAGATGGTGGCCATCGGGCGCGCTGCTCTGCCAGCCGCGCGTGCTCCTGTGCGACGAGATCAGCCTCGGCCTCGCGCCCAAGGTGGTGAAGGAGATCTACGCGGCGCTGCCCTCCATCTCCGCGGCCGGAACCGCGATCGTGCTGGTGGAGCAGGATGTGGGCTTGGCCCAATCCGCCTCGGACCGGCTCTACTGCCTGCTCGAGGGCCGGGTCACGCTGTCGGGCCGATCCTCGCAGGTCACGCGCGAGGCCATCGGCGAAGCCTATTTCGGAACCTCCCATGCAGTGGCTTGATGGACTGATCCAAGGTGTCCTCCTGGGCGGGCTTTACGCCCAGTACGCCCTCGGCATGGCGCTGATGTTCGGCGTCATGCGGATCGTGAACATCACCCATGGCGACCTCATGGTCCTTCTTGCGCTGGTCGGCATCTCGTTGGCCGGGTCTTTCGCGCTCGGGCCCATCTCGGTGCTGCTGGTCGTCGTCCCGCTCGGGGCGGCGCTCGGATGGCTGCTCCAGCGGGGTATCCTCAATCGCGTGGTGGGGGCGGACCCGCTGCCTTCCCTGATCGCGACCTTCGGCCTTTCGGTCGCGCTGCAGAACCTGATGCTGCAGATTTGGAAGGCGGACACCCGGTCGCTGCCCGGCGGCGGGATCGAGCAGGCGTCCTTCCAGCTCGGCCCGATCTTCGTGGGGGTGCTACCCGTCATCGTGCTAGTCACGGCGACTGTCCTGACCGGCGGGCTGGACAGTCTGCTGCGCCACACCCGCTTCGGCCGCGCCCTGCGCGCCTCCTCGGCGGATGTGGAGGCGGCGGCACTCACCGGGATCAACCCACGCGCCATCTATGCCGGCGCCACTGCGATCGCGGTGGGCATCCTGGGCTTCGCCGCCGTGTTCCAGAGCCTTCGCGCCACCGTCGCCCCTGCCGATGGGCCGTTCCAGCTCATCTACGCCTTCGAGGCCGTGATCATCGGCGGGATGGGTTCGATCTGGGGGGCGTTCCTGGGCGCGATGGTCCTGGGCATCAGCCAATCGATCGGGTTCCGCATCGACCCGGGCTTTGGCATCCTTGCCGGCCATCTCGTGTTCCTGGCCGTGTTGGCCATCCGCCCCCAGGGCATCCTGGGCAGGGAGTGAGCCGATGACCGATACACTGGCCCATCCGATCACCGACAGCCCCGCCCCGCCCGCCGTCCGCGTCCGCCGCCAGACCCGCTCCGGCGCCGTCGCGCTGGTCGTCAGCATCCTCCTCCTTTTGGCCCTCGTGACGATGCCGTGGTGGGCCAGCCAGGGCCTGATCCGCCAGATCGTCGAGTTGTGCTGCTACATTGCCATCGCACAGATGTGGAACCTGCTCGCGGGGTACGCCGGGCTCGTCTCGGTGGGGCAGCAGGCCTTCATGGGCGTTGCGGCCTATTTCATGTTCGTCCTGGCGCAGACCTGGGGCATCAACCCGTTCCTGGCTGTCGTGCTCTGCCTCCTGGCACCGGCGGTCCTGGCCGTGCCGATCTACGCGCTCCTGCACCGGCTGGACGGCCCCTACTTCGCCATCGGCACCTGGGTCGTGGCCGAGGTCATGCGCCTGGCCACCTCCAACTTCGCTTACGTCAACGCCGGCGCAGGCATGAGCCTGCGGGTCATGAGCACCTACTCCGCAGATCAGCGGGCCATCGGCGTCACGCTCCTGTGCGCGCTCATGCTGCTGGTGACGGTGGGGGGGAGCTACTGGCTGCTGCGCTCGCGCTACGGGCTCGCGCTTACGGCGCTGCGGGACAACCCGGTCGCGGCGGCCTCGCAGGGGGTGAACGTCAGCCGCCTGCGCTTCATGATCTTCGTGGCGGCGGCCATCGGGACCGGCCTCGCCGGTGCGGTCTACTTCATGGCGCAACTGCGGATCACGCCCCCGTCCGCCTTTGACCCGAACTGGGCCAACATCGCGATCTTCATCGTGATGGTGGGCGGGATCGGCAGCATCGAAGGCGTTCTGATCGGGGCCCTGATCTACTTCTTCGCCGACCGCTGGTTCGGGGACTACGGCGCGATCTACCTCGTGGTGCTGGGGCTTCTCACGCTGTTCATGGCGCTCTTCGCGCGCGGCGGGCTTTGGGGGCTCCTGTGCAAGGTGGTCGACGCGCCCTGGTTCCCGACCCGGCGGACGCTTCTGGACAGCAAGGGATGAGGTGCGCGCCATGAAAGCCGCCATCTTCGACGCCGTAGGCCAGCCGCTGCGGGTGGGCGACATGCGCGAGCCCGAGCCCGGCCCTGATGAGGTGGTCCTGCGCGTGGCCGCCTGCGGGATCTGCGGCTCGGACCTCCACATGACCGAGGACCCGACCGCCTTCGGCATCGGCCAGGGCACCGTCCTGGGCCACGAGTTCGCGGGCGAGGTCGTCGCGGCCGGGACCGAGGTCACGTCGCTCGTTCTAGGCGACCGGGTGGCCGTGGCCCCCATGTGGGGGTGCGGCACCTGCGAGTCCTGCCGCCGGGGCGATCCGGCGTGGTGCCCCCGGATGCGCCTGATCGGCGGAGGCTACGCCGAGTTCGCGGTCGTCGCCGCCCGCCAATGTCGCAAGCTCCCCGACGACCTGCCTACGGCCGAGGGCGCGCTGGCCGAACCGGTGGCCGTGGGCCTTCATGCGGTGAACCGGGCCGACATGTCGCCGGGGGACCGGGTTCTGATCCTGGGCGCGGGTCCCATCGGGCTTACGGTCGCGTTCTGGGCCCGGCGGCTGGGCGCGGGTGCGGTCATCCTGGCCGACCTGAACCGTCATCAGGCGGGCCGGGCCGCGGCCATGGGCGCCACCGGCTTTGCCATCTCCGGGCCCGGGCTAGCCGAGGATTTCGCCGCTCAAGCCGGGGGCATGCCCGACATCGTATTCGAATGCGTGGGCAAGCGCGGGCTGATCGACCAGGCCATCCGCCTGGTCCGCGTGCATGGGACCGTGGTCGGCGTGGGGCTCTGCGTCGGCGGGGACACCTGGGACCCGTTCGCCGCCCTGTCCAAGGAGGTCCGGATCACCATGTCCGCCTTCTTCAACATGCCCGAGTTCGCCACGGCCATCGACGCGCTCGGCCCGGGGCGGTTCCGGCCGCAGGCGCTCATCACCGACCGGATCGGATTTGGCCGAGTGCCCGACACCTTCGAGGCGCTCCGTCACCGCACATCGCAATGCAAGGTGCTGATCCAGGCCGACGCGGCCTGATCCGGCCCACAGGGAGGACTGCATGGACTTCGAAACCCTTCGCCTGGACGTCGATGGAACCGACACGGTCGTCAAGGCCATAGGCCAGGGCGCGCCCGTGATCGCGCTCCACGGGGCGGCCACGCTCGAGGGCACGCGCTGGGCCGAGGGGCTGGCCGACCGGTTCCGGGTCTACCTGCCCTTCCATCCCGGCTTCGGCGAAAGCGGCCCGGCGCCGCACATCACGGGCATGCAGGATCTGGTCGTTCACAACCTGCGCCTCGTGGAGGCGCTGGGCCTCGACCACCCGCACCTCATGGGCCATTCGATGGGCGGCTGGATGGCGGCCGAGATCGCCGTGGTGGCGGGCGAACGCTTCGGCAAACTGGTGCTGAACGCGCCGGCCGGGCTCAACCACCCGGACCATCCGGGGGCGGACCTGGGCGCCATCGCCCCGCAGGACCTGCCCGGCTACCTCGCCCACGACCCGGCCGTCGCGCTCCGCTACTTCCCCGGCGGAGCCGAAGCCCCCCCGCCCGAGCAGTTCGGCGTGGACCGGGAGCGCGAGGGTGCCGCCCTCGGCAACATTCTCAAGGTCCACGGCATGGGGCATCCGAACCTAGGCCGCTGGCTGTCCCGCATCCCCAACGAGACCCTGATCGTCTGGGGCGACAAGGACCGCATGCTGCCCCCCGGCCAGGCCCGGATCTGGGCCGACCGCATCGCCCGGGCCCGCATCCTCATGGTTCCGGGCGCAGGTCACTTCGCCATGCAGGAACAACCATCCTGCGTTTCCGCCATCGGCGATTTCCTCGCCGGCTGACGCATCCCGAACAGGCCCGGCTCGAATCACGAGGCTGCGGCGTTAAGCAACCGAGGAGGACACGACATGAACGCACCACTCAAGCATGACTCCGGCTACTGGGGCACCTCGACCGACCACGCGGAGCTTCTTGCCCGGATCGAGGCCATCGGACCGATTCTGGAGGCCAACGCCGACGCGAACGACGAGTTGGGCGAACTCAACGCCGAGACGTTCGAAGCGCTGAAGTCCCTTCGCATGTCACACATCTTTGCCCCCGAGTCCCTAGGCGGCACCCAGCTTTCGCCCACCAAGGGCCTGGAGCTGATCGAGGCCATCACCTACCACAGCGGCTCGGCCGGCTGGGTGTCGATGGTGCATGCCTGCATCGGCGCGATGTCGGCGGCCTTCCTGCCTGACAGCGCGGTGGAGCGGCTCTTTGCACCCGGCACCGACAACCGCTTCTCGGGCCAGGGCGCGCCGACGGGCATGCTCAAGAAGGTCGAGGGCGGCTACGTCCTGAACGGCAAGTGGAGTTACGGCTCGGGCTTTACCCACGCCACCTACTCGCACAGCGCCGCGCTTCTGGACGACGGCACGGGCAAGCCTGCCAAGGACGAGAACGGCAACGTCATCGTGCTCTGCGCCCACGCGCCGATCTCCGAACACAAGGTGCTGGGCAACTGGGACGTGCTGGGCCTCAAGGCGACCGGGAGCATCGACTATGCCGCCGAGGACGTCTTCATCGCGGACGACATGGTGTTCCCGATCCTGACCGCCCCGCCGCTCCGGCAGGAAGAGTTCTTCAGCCTGGGTGTGGTGGGCCTTGCCGCGATCGGGCACTCGGGCTGGGCCATCGGCGCGTCACGGCGCATGATGGACGAGATCGCCAACTTTGCCCGCAGCAAGACGGGCCGGGCCGGGATGATCGGCGAAAGCGAGAAGTTCTGGTATGACTTCGGCCGCGCCGAGGCGCGCGTCCGGGCGGCCCGCGCCTTCCTCTTCGAGGTCTGGCGCGACATCGAGGCGACGGTCGAGAGCGGCACCAAGGTCAGCACCCGGCAGATCAGCCTTGCCCACCTCGCCAAGTCCGAGGTTCACGAGGCGGGCGTGGACGCCTGCGAGTTCGCCTACCGGGCAGCGGGCGGCGCCGGCCTCCGTCGCGGCCCCATCCAGCGCATCTACCGAGAGATGCTGGTGGCGGCGAACCACTTCACCATCGCGCCGAGCGTCGTGATGAACGCAGGCCGCGAGATCGGCGGGATCTGGAGCGATCGGGTCTGGCAGTTCTATGACCTGATCGAGAAGAAATGACTCCGGCAGGGGCGGCCAGTTTCGCCGCCCCGCCAACCTTCGAACGAGGCCCCTGCCCGATGATCGCCGACACCCCCTCCGACCCTGGGCTTTCGAAGGCCTTCCGCGCGGCGTTCCGGAACCATCCGGCCGGCGTCGCCGTCATCGCCGCCGACTCAGGGGACAAGCCTGTCGCCCTGACCGTGAGCTCGCTCATCTCGGTGAGCGCGGCGCCACCGACCGTGGCCTTCTCGCTCTCGGCGCAGTCCTCGACCGCCGGGGCGATCCTTCGGGCCAAGACGATGGTCATCCACCTCCTGCGGCACAAGGACATGCCGCTGGCGCAACTTTGCGCGACCAGCGGCGTCGACCGGTTCGGGTCCGGAATGGCCTGGGCCCGGCTGCCCACCGGCGAGCCACGCTACACCGACGTCGGCATCTGGTTCCGCGCCCGTACCCTGCACGAGCTGCAGGTCACCGGGGCGACCCTCATCGTGGCCGAGCTGCTCGACGGCGAGGTTTCCGAAACCGAGGCGCGGGACGAGGAACTGTCGATGGTCTACCTGAACCGGCAGTGGCACGGGGTCCGCCCTGTCCTGGAAGTCGCGATCTAGGTCGCACAGGGGCGGACGTCGCCTTCACCGGGCCGTCGACAGGATCATGTCGGCCGCCTTTTCGGCGATCATCGTGACGGGCGCATGGGTGTTGCCCGATGGGATCGTTGGCATGATCGAGGCGTCGGCGATCCGCAAGCCGTCCACGCCACGCACCCGCAAGTCGGGTCCGACGACCGCCCCCGGGTCGATCCCCATGCGGGCGGTCGAGACCGGATGGAAGATGGTGGTCGCGATGTCCCCAACCGCCCCCATCAACTCCTCGTCCGAGGTGATCCAAGCCCCGGGCTTCAGTTCCCGGGGGTCATGGGCGCGCATCGTCTCGGTCGCCATGAGGCGTCGTGCGTGCCGGATGCTCTGCACGGCCACCCTGCGGTCGGACTCGGTGGACAGGTAATCCGGATCGATCCTCGGAGGCGCATCGGGATCGGGCGAGACGACATGGACGCTGCCCCGGCTGTCCGGCCTGAGGTTGCACACCGACACGGTGACCGCCGGGAAAGGATCCAGCGGCTGTCCAAAGGCCGGCAGCGAGAGCGGCTGGACATGGTACTCGATGTTGGGTGTCTCGAATTCCGGGCCGGTCCGAGTGAAGATCCCGAGCTGGCTGGGTGCCATGGCCATGGGTCCGGACTGCCGGAGCGCGTATTCTGCCGCTATCGTCGCGCGCCCGATCCATGACGACGCCCGCT
This sequence comes from Rubellimicrobium rubrum, assembly GCF_006152115.1. Taxonomy (GTDB): domain Bacteria; phylum Pseudomonadota; class Alphaproteobacteria; order Rhodobacterales; family Rhodobacteraceae; genus Rubellimicrobium; species Rubellimicrobium rubrum. Next base: position 36,768 of record NZ_VDFU01000024.1, read on the forward strand.
CGTTCAGGGTGCGCGCGCCCTGGATGGCAAATACCGTGCGGATCTGGAGGTGGTCGGCCAGGTTGCGACCGACCTCGGGCACGGCGTGGCGTACCTCGATCCCAGCGGCGCGGAGCACCTCGGGATGGCCGATCCCCGACCGTTCGAGAAGGCCCGGCGAACCGATGGCGCCAGCGGCCAGCACCACTTCGCCCCGCGCGAGCGCGGACCAGACCCGCCCCTTCTGACGGAAGCGCACGCCGACGACACGACCTTCGCGGATCTCAAGCCGCTCCACATGGGCGTGCGACTCGATCCGGAGGTTCTCCCGGCGCGCCACAGGCTTCAGAAAGGCCTTTCGCGCGTTCCAGCGAACGCCTCCGCGCTGGTTGACCGGAAAATAGCCAACCCCTTCGTTGTCGCCGCCGTTGAAATCGTCGGTGGCAGGAATCCCCAGTTCCTGGGCCGCCCGCGCGATGGTGTCGAGGATAGGCCAGTGAAGCCGCTGTTTCTCGACCTTCAGTTCACCGCCGGTCCCGTGGACATCGTCAGAAGGCCCATAGTGATCCTCTGACTTCCTGAAATAGGGAAGAACGTCGTCCCAACCCCAGCCCACATTCCCCATCTGGCGCCAGGTGTCATAATCGGCCGCCTGCCCGCGCATATAGATCATGCCGTTGATCGAGGAGCATCCGCCCAGGACCTTGCCGCGCGGGTAGTTCAGGCCCCGGCCGTTCAAGCCGGCTTGGTCGATGGTCCGAAAGCACCAGTCCACCGCAGCGTTGCCCATGTTGTAGAGATAGCCCACGGGCACATGCACCCAGAAACGGTTATCGCTCCCCCCGGCCTCGAGCAGGAGGACACGGCAGCGCGGATCGGCGCTCAGGCGGTTGGCGAGCACGCAGCCGGCAGAGCCCGCGCCGACGATGACGATATCGAAGTCGCCCAGACTTTCGGCAAGGGATCCATGCATGTCTTCAATCCGTACGCGCAGCGGCTCTGATGTTGCAGACGTGCTAGACCTGCGAGAGCTGCTGACCCGTCTACCACGGTTAGCACCAGGTGAGGCGCCGGTGAACACCGATCAAGGAGTAACGCTTCCGAGCCCGCCCATCTCGTCATGAGGGAAGCAGGCACTACCGGGCGGTCCACCCTCCGTCCACCACGAGCGTGTGTCCGGTCACCAGCGAGGCGGCAGGGGACGCCAGGAACACGACAGCGCCTGACACGTCCCGGGGCTGGCCGATCCGGTGCAGCGCAGCAATTCGCTCCAGCGTATCGGCACGGAAGGCGGGGTCCGAAAGGGCGGCCGCAGTGCCAGGTGTTTCGATGAACGTCGGCGCAACGGCGTTCACGGTGATCCCATGCTGTCCCCACTCCACCGCGAGGCAGCGCGTCATGTGCGAAAGGGCGGCCTTGGCGATGCAGTAGGACGCCTCGCCAGGAAGCGCCACAAGCGCAGCCTGCGACGACAGGTTGACAATCCGGCCGCCCCGCCCCGCCCGGATCATTGCTTTGGCGGCATGCTGCGACAGGAAGAACGCGGATCGGACATTCAGGTCCATGACGGCGCCAAAGTCGGCCTCGGTCACATCGAGCGCCATGCCGCCGATGCCACCCCCGGCGTTATTCACGAGGATGTCGAGACGCCCCATGGTCGCGACCGTCCTGTCGATGGCTTGCCGGGAGGCAGGCAGGTCGGTGACATCCATGTCGAGCCTCAGGGCGCGCCGCCCCATCGCCTCGACCGCGGCGGCGACGCCTCCGTCCGCCTCGGGACTTCTCAGACCCAACGCCATGTCGGCTCCGGCATGGGCCAACGCCAGTGCGATGGAGCGGCCAAGGCCGCGGGCGGCGCCGGTGACCAGCGCCACCTGGCCAGACAGGTCGAAGCTCGGCAGGTCGTCCATTCCGTCCCCTGAGATTGCCACGCAGTTATCCCCCGCCCGCGACTTCAGCCAGCAGTCCAAGGCCGCTGCGGCGATCATGTCTGGATGGTCCCCGTGTCAGCAAGGCCCGATTTGATGGGTGACGACACCGGCGGGCTTAGCCATGTCTCTGGCCCTCTGGTGCGGTGCATCTGGCCGATGGCCTCGCTGAGGTCCGCACGCTAGGTCCCGATCGATGGAGCGGGCTGTCGGGCCCTGACAGCACCACCGGGTGTCCTGGCTGCAGTTGCGCCTGATCGTCATCCTCTCATCTACCCTTGCAGGTCTGGGCCCCGGCAGGCCTGCTGCTGCGGGTCGGTCTCAGCCCGTGCCAGTGCCGGACGCCGCTAGTACCCTCTACGCGCGACCACGGACTACGCGATCCAGTTCGCCAGAGCGACAGTGGTCAGGCCGGTGGGTTTGCGCTCGAACGTCAACGACAAACGCCGCCGGCTTGGGGGCCGGCGGTTCCTCAACACGCACCACGAACCCGAACGACTTCGAGCAGCCGCCACGGGGCGAAGGGCCGCTACTGCTGTCTTGTCTTGCGATTGGCATAGCGTTGGTCGCGTGCGGCCTTCCGTGCCGCCTCATCCTTGATGACCCGGGCGATCAGGTTATCAGCCTTCTCGAGCGCTTCGGCTTGGGCCCTGGCTGCAACATTGGCTGCTGCCTGATACTGGACAGCCTCAGCATGGATGCGCTCCTGCTCCTGCTGCCGCTCCAGTTCCTCGAGCTTCAATCGATCCCGCTCCTCGCGGCGTTTGTCTCTGGCCGTGGCTACCGCCAGTCGCTCGGCCTGCCGTGCAAGGCGGGTCGGTTCCGCAGCGTCTTTCGTGGCACGGTAGGTTTGGAGCAGAGCGGCCTTCGCATCGGCAGCGGCACTGCGGCGGTCGGCTAGATCGTTGTCTTTGGCGTTTCTCAAGGATGTGTCCTGCTGAAAGTGTCGTTGGCCTGACGGTCTGGCCTTTGTGGCCCGTTATGAGGCACGTACGGCGGTGACCCTCCCGCAACCGTCCAGGTCACTTGCGAGACGCGCCGTCTTTAACCATGAGGCCAAGCATCATGGACAGATGATGGCGATGTTTGAAAGGGAGGTCTGCTCAGGGCGCGATGCTGATCGCGCAACAACCAAAGCTCGGCAAGCAAATATCGGTCTCTGGCCGATAGCGACGGTAACACAGCATGTCAATCCCTTGCAGGCCGACCCGCACGGATCGCCTTAAACGGCTGTCAGGGTCAGACGCTCCGCACGAGGCTGACGGCGCCAAGCGAATGATCTCGAGGCTGGTCTCAAGGGAGCGAAACGGGCTGCCCCTGACGATCCGGCAACCCTGGGCAGACCCTCCTGCCCCGCTGAAGCCTAGTTCCTCTGACACTGCCCCGGGCTTTCCAGCTCCGGCCTTTCAGCGATCTAGCAGCCGCCGAAGCTGACGTCAACGCCCGCGCGCTCTGACCTACCCCTCACTCCCCATGATCGACGTTGGTTCGGGTCCGGCCGTGGCCCAAGAGGCTGAACGGCCGGAGTCTTTACCGCAGCGGGCTCAGTCGGCGGCGTATTCCGCGTCTTCCGCCGCCTCCTCGGCTGCCTCGCCTGTTGCTACGCCCTCCTCGGTTACGACCGCCTCCTCGTCGACCTCCGCGTCGCCACCAAAAAAGCCCAAGAGCCAGGCGAGGAGCAGGAGAAGGATGACTCCTCCGACGATATAGCCGATCGTCCTCGATCCACCGGTTTGTCCGTTCGCCATTGCACCCTCCATGCCACTCCGGGCCGTCCGGCCCGCAACCTCACAATGGCACTCACGAACAGGTGATCACAAGGCGGGCCTTCGGCCGCCGCAGGGCCTTGGGCCGGAGCACCGCGAAGGGCTCAGTGAGGCCGACTGCATCGTCGGCCTAGTAAGGGCATGTGCGAACTTGACCCATGGTCGCCCCAGTCAGTCTGCTGTCGAGATGCACAGTTCGAGGCTTCAAGCAGTAAGCGGGAGCACCCGTTGCTGTCCCGCGGAAGGCGTATGTGCATTGCTCTGTCAGTTTCCGTGCTTTGACCTCCACGGACAGAATGTCAGCTGGTAAACAGGTGCCGCTACTTGGCGAGATCCGGCAACAGCCCGACATCTTGAGGAGACAGGGGCCGAGCGAGACTCGACGATGTCAACGTGCGACCGGTCAGACCGGCTCTCTCGGACCTATCTGCAAAAGCCGTTCCCTTTCGCCATGACCTTCATCCTTTCGGGCATGCGTCCGACGTTGCCTGACTGAACTCCAAGAGGAACGCCATGACAGAGGCCGTCCAGCCGCGCCTCGAACTTACCAGGGCAGTTCTTTCTGAGCAGGCCGTCGATGTCACCGATGCGGCAGCGTTCACATGCTGGCAGGATATTGACGGACCCGAAGCACGGGGTAGGTCTGAAATTATGCGGAGCGCGAACCCCCGGGATGCGAGCTGACAGAACGCACCATGGCCTCGAGATCATCGGGCGGAGCGGTCGGGACGTGGAGAGACGAGGGCAGCGAAACGTTTGCAACCGGGGGAGATACATCGATGATCCACAAATTGGAGTCGGCCGCGCTGCAGCTGACGGTCCTGGTCGCCGCATCGACAGTGGTGGCGTCAGCCGCGGGCGCTGTCGAGATTACGGTCGTAATTGGTTCGACCGGCAATATCGTCACCAGCTTCGATGCGCTCGTTGCACCGTGGGAGGAACGGACCGGGCACGACGCGGTGCTCGTGCCGATGCCATCATCGACTACCGACAACTTCGGCCAGTACCGGCTCTGGCTTTCCGCCGGGAACGCGGACATCGATCTGTTCCAGACCGACGTGATCTGGGCGCCGCAACTCGCCGAGCACTTTGTGGACCTGACCGAGGCGGCCACCGAGGCTAGCCTGATCGAGGCTAGCCTGATCGAGGCGAATTTTCCCTCGATCATTGAGTCGCAGACGGTGGACGGCAAGCTTGTGGCGCTGCCGGTCCAGACCGACGCCCCGGCGCTTTATTATCGGACCGACCTTTTAGAGAAGCACGGCTTCGAGGTTCCGACTACCTGGGCCGAGCTAACGTCCACCGCCCAGGCTATTCAGGACGCCGAGCGCGCCGAGGGCAATTCAGAGCTTTGGGGCTTTGTCTGGCAGGGCAACGCCTACGAAGGCCTGACCGTCAACGCACTGGAATGGATCAAGTCCTATGGAGGTGGCCAGATCATCGAGCCCGATGGCACGATCTCGATCAACAACCCGCAGGCGGTCGCGGCGCTGGAGATGGCAGCTGGCTGGGTCGGCACCATCTCGCCCGAGGGTGTGTTGGCCTATGGGGAGGAGGAGGCACGCGGCGTCTGGCAAACGGGCAACGCCGTTTTCATGCGCAACTGGCCCTATGCCTATGCCCTGAGCCAAGGCGAAGAGTCAGCGGTGGCAGGCAAGTTCGACGTCGCGCCGCTGCCCATGGGTGAAGGCGAGGGTGCACAGTCGGCCGGGGGGCTGGGAGGCTGGAACATGGCGGTGTCCCGCTACAGCGACAACCAGGAGATCGCGATCGACCTTGCGGTCTATCTCGCTTCGGCCGAGGCGCAGGAGTTCCGGGCCATCAATCTAGGCAATCTTCCCACGCTCCAGGCACTCTATGAAGACCCTGAGGTGCTGGCAGCCAACCCGTACTTCGAGCGGTGGCTGGAGGTGTTCCAGAACGCCGTGCCACGGCCCTCCGCGCCCACACAGCAGGACTATAACGAAGTCTCGACGGTGTTCTTCACCGCAGTCCACAGCGTGATCTCGGGTGAGGAAGAAGCCGCCACCGCGCTTGAGGACGTCGAAGCTGATATCGAGGACGTTCTCGAGTAAGCCAGCCTCAGGTCATGTCATGTCCGGATGGCGCCGTTCAGCAAGTGCTGATTTGGCGGCATGACGATCGGAGCGGGAGCGGTCGTGTCTTCGGCCTTTGGGCGCGACGCATTGGACCGCCGGCCTCCACGAGGGCCACGAACCAAGTCCCGATCAGACGGATGAGGTGATTGGCCCTGACGACTAGGTCCGGGGCCATGTGGTCGAGTTTAACCTGCTGGCTGTGGCGCTCAAGGCGCCCAGGCGGAGGGAGAGGATCGCTGTGCACCCCGTTGGAGTGTCGGCAGGTCACGCTCGGCCGTGGCGTCGTGGGTCACATCCAAGCCTCGGATGGCCCACTTCGGCGCCCAGTCCGCAAGGATGGAACTCCGATTCCACCACAGCCTCATCACTGTCCAGCGAATCTGCAATGTGGGCCAGAATGTGGGGCGACCAACGAGCCGGATCGAACTGTTTGCAGGAAATGCTATTCTATGGCGGTGCTGTCAGACAGATGCGTACCAGTCTCTGTTTGGGCGGGTGCGTCCAACCTTAGGCGGCGCAGAACTGCCGCCAATCGGCGAGAGCGGCGGTCCGAGCGGCCTTGTGGACATTGCGGCTTGAGAGGCTCCGATCCGAGTTGAAACCGTTGCAAACAGAGGAATGGACGGCGACGACCTTCTGTAGGCTATGCATCTGTCGAAAGCGCAGCATAGCCCGCTCGCATCGTCGGAATGGCTAGTGGGAGTTCTCGACCCGGTTGTTCTCCCAGCGACCAGTGACCTGCTTATCCTCAGCCCCACCTGTTCGAGAGCGGCCCCGTAGGAGCGCAGACCGACCGTCACGAACTCTTCGGCTCGTCCATGCCGCTTCATCAACTTGCGCAGGAACTTCAGGGCAGCCTTCTTGTCCCGCGTCTTGGAAACCAAGGCCTCGAGCACCTCGCCTTCGTGGTCTACCGCCCGCCAGAGAGAGTGCTGCACGCCGTTGATCTTCACGAACACCTCGTCGAGGTGCCAGCGCCACTGGGACGAGTGCATACCGCTTGCCCGCTTCCTGCGGGTCTCGGCCGCGAACATCGGGCCGAAGCGCATCGACCAGAACCGTACCGTCTCGTGGCTGACCTCTATCCCACGCTCGTGGAGCAGGTCCTCCACATTCCGGAGCCACAAGGGGAACCAGACAGACATCCTCACCGCCAGCCGGATGATCTCGGGGCTGCGCTGTGTCGTCCTCGGTAGGGTAGCTTGTGCCGCGCCCCGCTTAGGCGGCATCGCTCTGACAGAGTCATCGCACCTCATGAAGGAAATGCCTAAGCATCGAGCACTCTGCTTATTCCAAGCGCTGTGCGACGGAATAGTGCGTGTCGTGCGGCTGCGCCTCACTCTTGGCAAGGCGAAGTGCCAGCGCTCCCGATAGGCTGCATCCATGAGCAGCTCACTCCACATCGCCGAGGCCTTCAGACGATCCCTGTATTACGCTCGCAAGCATGACGACGCTCCGGTGTGCATTGCTGTGGCGCAAGCGACCAGTCAGTGGTTGCGCAGCCATGACGATGGTGACCGGGTGAGCCTTCGGTCCACGCTCCCCGACCTGCCTGTCGAGGCAGACCTCAGGGGTGGGGGCTGGAGAGTATGGATGCGCTGAGGCCATGACCCCGCGGCGTCTCCTTCACGCTCTTCGGAGACCTGGACGGCCCCCGGATGCGCTTCGGTGCGAAGACAAGCTGTAGCGACACTGGCAGTCACCTCGGGGCACTCAGGGACTTCGGTCAGTGCAGGTGACGGCATTGAGAGGTGTGAAATGCGGAACGCCAGTTTCTATGTGCTTCGCCTGCGCAACTTGCTGTTCATGGCTCTAGCGGTCAGGGCTGGCAGGCTCCTCAGCCAAGATGCTGCGAAAGAGGTCCTGCGACGGTAAACTCTGCTTTTCATTCCAGAGATTGGAACGACAGTCGCACTTGCTGCACAAGTCATCTGAGACTTGGCCCGCAGGCCAATCGGGTCTGAAGCGGCAGAACGCCAAGCTCCTGCCCCGCAGTAATGGGAGTGACCGCTCGTCGGCACGCTTGCTATCCAGCTGATCGCTCGCCGCAACGACAAGCCGAACGGCGCCTTGATGTCGAGTGAGAGCTTGGTGGCTCCATCGGCGCAGTTCCCTCCCTCCCTGCGCAGGCTGTTCGCGCTCCTGAGCCGACCAGTCCGCTCCGTGCTCCGGCCAGACCAACAGGGAACCTCGCTGAGGAGCGCGTGGCAGAGTTGAACCAGTTCGTCAGGCCGCAACAGGCGGGTGCGGGCCTGCCCATGTCGCATCGGCGAAGTAGCAGGAGTCACTTGAACGTCTTGCGAGTGACCAGATGCCCTGCAGCTTCGAAGGCCCCCTCACCGCCTTGGGGAGCGCCTGCCCCCTTCACGCCCATGACGTGAGAAAACTGCTCCCGAGCGGCCGACTGTTCCTCGGATCAAAGGCGATCCGCTTTTCACGGATTCCATCCACTCACGTCGTGCATCCTGCCATCTTGAAGCCAGTCACATGGCAACCACAAGGACCTGGGTGCCGCCACGCACATCATCTCTGATCTTTCTCGCCTTTACGTGCTTTCCCGTAAAGCGTTGGACGAGAGATAAGCCCGCCAGCCACCGAAGGAGGTGATCTCCTCTGCCCCATCCAACGCATGGGCCTCGCACAGGAACCCGCTGACCGCGCTGCCGTCGGCGAGCGTCAGCTTACCGATGCCCAAGGGAGCCGGGATACGTGAGACGAAGGCCCCGAAGGCGGCTGCGGGAAGCGCCCAGACCTCGACCGCGATGCCGGGGCCGGTAAAGGCCGGGTCGTGGAGCAACCCCGGCTTCAGCGGCACGGTGCCCGGCAGGGCGTAGAGACGGTATTCTGGTGACGTCGTGGTCTCGGAAAGCCTTACGCCACCCGGCCCGGTCAGTTCGTGGTTGAGCGGCATATCGGTCAGATGAGCACCTACAACCGCGATAGGGAGCCAACCCGACGGCAGTTCGGGCAAGGGCGCCGCCGGCACTTGCGCCTGGCGGTCGCGACCTGCGCCGCAAGCGGCGGCCGCATGCAGGGCAGCGGCGAATGGTGCCAGCGCATCGTCGCTGAAGGCTGGTCCGACCAGCGTGACACCGGCGGGCAGCCCCGAGGGCCCGAACCCCGCAGGCACGGCGATCGCCGCAAGGCCCATGAGGTTGACGAAATTCGTATAACGCCCGAACTGGCTGTTCCGCGTGATGGGGTCGGCAAGCATCTCGACCACGGTGCAGGTGGTGGGCACGGTCGGCAGCATCAGCACATCCACGGCCTCCCAGACGGGGGCGACCTGCTGACAGATCGCCTTCAGCCGGTAAAGACCGTTGAAGGCCTCGACCGCCGTCCGCCCCTTGGCGCCTTCGATGATCCTCCTCACCGTCGGGTCGAAATCATCCGCGTTGGTCCCAAGGAACCCTTCGACGGCCGCCAATCGTTCGGCTACCCAAGGGCCTTCGTAGAGCAGCGCCGCCGCTTCGCGGAATGGGGCGTAGTCGAAGGGCAGGATTGTCGCCCCCAGCGCCTGCGCCCGCGCGATGGCGGCATCATACAGGGCTTCAACCTCTGCGTTGCCGAAGAATTCACGCTCGGTGCCGTGCAGGACTCCGATCCGCAAGCGCGGCGGCAGCGCGGCGGGCACGGCTGGCCGGGAGAACGGATCAGCGGCGTCGAATCCATCCATGACCCGGCGGACGGCCACACCGTCCTCCACCGAACCGGCAAGAACGGTGACGACATCCACAGACCGGCAGGCCGGAATGACACCGGTGTTTGGGACAAGTCCGGGTGTGGGCTTGATGCCGACGAGATTGTTGAAGGCGGCGGGCACCCGGCCCGAGCCAGCCGTATCGGTGCCAAGCGCAAAGGCACAGAGGCCCGAGGCGACAGCGACCGCCGACCCCGACGAAGACCCGCCCGAGACGTGATCGGCGCTGAAAACCGAGCGCGGTGCGCCATGCGGTGAACGCGTGCCGTTCAGGCCCGTCGCGAACTGGTCGAGGTTGGTCTTGCCGATGACGATAGCGCCTGCGGCACGCAGCCGGGCGATGACCGTCGCATCCTGGTCGGGCGCATAGGCATAGGCCGGGCAGGCCGCGGTGGTGGGTAGGCCCGCGACATCGATGTTGTCCTTGACCGCAAAGGGGATGCCCCAGAGCGGCAGGTCGCGCGGGCCAGCCATCACGGCTTGGGCAGCGGCGCGCAGGGCCTCGGCCGGTGTCTCGGTGATGAACACGGCGCGGTCGGGTATTGCATCGCGGCGGCGGATCACTTCCTCCACCACGTCGAGCGGCGTATGGCCGCCTGCGTAGGCGGCGTTCAGAGCCGCAATCGTCATCATCGGGGGAAGCATCATTCGCTCTCTATCACTGCAAGGATTTCGCCCGCGCGGACCGTCCGCCCCGGGATGCCGTTCACGCTGCGCAGCCGACCTGTGACAGGGGCGTTCACCGCGAATTCCATCTTCATCGACTCGATGATTGCAACCGGTTCCCCTGCCATCACCCGAGCGCCGGGCACGGCAAGGAACTTCCACAAGCTGCCCGGCACCGGGTTTTCCACCCCGATGCATCCGGGCGGCAGATCCGCCGCCGGCGCGAACGGGGCATCGAACGGGGTGAAGCTGTCAAGCCCCTCCTCGCGCCAGCGCGTGCGCTCGGCCTCGAACGCTGCCTGCTGGCGCGCCTTGAAGGTGGTGATGCTGGCCTCTTCGCGTGAGAGCGCGGCCTCCTCGGCCGACCAGTCGAACACGGTTTCCTCGATCTGCAAGGGATAAGCACCGTATGGAAAGGCCGTGCGCGCGTCGGCCAATTCCTCGGGGGAAACGAGGTGGAACCGGATCTGGTCGAAGAAGTCGAGCAGCCAGGGTCGACCGGCAAAGACGGGCGTTCGGCGCCAAGTGTTCCAGACCTGGACCGTGCGGCCGAACAGCTGATAGCCGCCGGGCCCTTCCATGCCGTAGATGCACATATAGGCGCCGCCGATGCCTACGGCGTTCTCCGGCGTCCAAGTGCGAGCAGGGTTGTATTTGGTCGTCACGAGGCGCTGTCGAGGGTCCACGGGCGTCGCGACGGGCGCGCCCAGATAGACATCGCCCAGGCCCAGCACCAGATAGCGCGCGTCTAGAATGGTGCGCTGCACCTCGGCCTCGTCGGTCAGGCCGTTGATGCGGCGGATGAACTCGATGTTCGACGGGCACCAGGGCGCGTTCGGACGCACCAGCTCCTGATACTTGCGCATGGCGAGCTCGGCCTGGGGATCGTTCCAGGACAAGGGTAGATGTACGATGCGGCTGGGAACCCGAACCGATCCGGCCATAGGCAGGGCCGCCTCGATCCGCTGCAGCTCCGCAATCAGGTCCAACCGGGTGATGCGGGTGGAGTCGTAATGGATCTGTAGCGACCGTATGCCCGGCGTCAGGTCAATGACCGGCAGCCCCGCCATTGCCACGGCCCGCATCAACAGGTGCACTCGGAGCCGAAGAGCGATAGCCAGGGTTATCGGTCCGTACTCGACCAGCAGGTTCTCATCCCCCTGCCGCCGGTAGGTCACCGCCATGCCATCCCCGGCCTGCCACATGATCGGCGAGCCCGCGTCATTGTAGGCCGGCCCGGCCACCGGATCGGCCGGTCGCTCGGCTGGGATGAAGCGCACGGTGTCACCGGGCCGCAACTGGCCCAGCTTCCACAAGTCCTCCGCCGCCACCACGCCCGGGCAGACAAAACCGCCGAGACTCGGGCCGTCAGGTCCCAGAAGGATCGGCATGTCGCCGGTGAAGTCGATGGCGCCCACCGCGTAAGCGTTGTCATGGAGGTTCGAGGGGTGAAGCCCCGCCTCGCCTCCGTCGGCCCTCGCCCAGCGCGGCGGGGGGCCGATCAGGCGCACGCCCGTCCGGTCGGAGTTGTGGTGCACGTCATACGGGGACGAGAACAGGGTTTCGATATCGTCGGGAGCAAAGAAGTCCGGCGCGCCGTGCGGGCCATAGACCACTGAAAGAGTCCAGTCCCGTGTCAAAGGCGCCGGCTCGGGGACGGCAGGGGTGCCGACAGGATTCCCCGCGAAGGTCAGGAAGTCACCTGTCCGCAGCACGCCCGTGGCATGACCGCCAAAGCCGCCCAGCGCGAAGGTTGCGCGGGACTCCAGTATCTCGGGCGCGGCGAAGCCCCCCTCGACCGCCAGATAGGCGCGCTGCCCCGGCCCTTCGATGCTGCCCAGCGCCAGCACTCCGCCTACGGGGACATCGACGACCAGGCCCGGCATCGGCGCGCCGTTCAGCTCCATGCGCATTCGCGCACCCGCCAGCGCCACCCGGGCGGGCGACAGGAAGCGCAGGGTCGGGCCAGTCATCGTCAGTTCCAGCGCCGCGGTGTCCGGCGGGTTGCCCAGAAGGCGGTTGGCATTGCGCAGGCTGCGTGGATCCATCGGTCCAGACGGCGGCACCCCCACATGCCAGAGCCCTCGCCTGCCCGGCAGTTCCTGCAGGCTCGATTGCGCACCCGGAGCGAGAACCTCGACCCCTTGGGGCGCAAAGGAGAAAGCGGCCAAGGCCGAGGTGGTGACATCGCCCGCCCAGAAGATATCCGATTCCGCAATGGCAGAGAGGTAGGCGAGGTTCGTGGCGACCCCTGCAACGCGGGCGGCCGCGAGGGCCTTGCGGAGGGTGGTGATGGCGGCAGGGCGGTCCGGGCCATGCACGATGATCTTGGCCAGCATCGGGTCGTAGTAGGGCTCGACCACTGTGCCCGTCTCGATCCAGCCATCGACCCGGACGCCCTCGGGGAAGGCGACCTCCGTCAGCCGCCCGGCCGAAGGACGAAAGCCCGCATGCGGCTGCTCGGCATAAAGCCGTGCCTCGATGGCGTGGCCCCTGGGCTGCGGCAGAACCGCGGGAATCGGGTCTTCGCCGGCGGCTTGCCGCACCATCCATTCCACCAAGTCGATCCCAAGGACCGCTTCGGTCACCGGGTGCTCGACCTGCAAGCGGGTGTTGACCTCAAGGAAGGCGGTTTCCTCCCGATCGGGGTCATAGATGAACTCCACCGTCCCGGCCGAGGCATAACCGACGCTGGCGCAGAGTGCCTCGGCTTCGCCAAGGAGCCGTCTGCGCAGGGCGTCGGGCAGGCGCGGCGCCGGAGTCTCCTCGATGACCTTCTGGTTGCGCCGCTGGAGCGAGCAGTCCCGCTCGCCCAGCGCCACGACCCGGCCGTGGCCATTGCCGAAGACCTGCACCTCCACGTGCCGCGCGCGGGCGATGAAGCGTTCCAGATACACGCGGGCGTCGCCGAAACTGGCCTTTGCCGTGCGCTCCACGCCTTGGAACGCGGCGCGCAACGCGGCTTCGTCGTCGCATCGGCTCATCCCGATGCCGCCCCCGCCCGCCGTCGATTTCAGCATGACCGGATAGCCGAGCGCGGCTGCCGCAGTCACCGCCGCGTCCACATCCGGCAGCAGCCCGGTGCCGGGCAGCAGCGTCACTCCGGCGGCCTGCGCCAGCTCCCTCGCCGTATGCTTGAGCCCGAAGGCGCGGATCTGCGGCGGCGACGGCCCGATGAAGGTGATGCCTGCCGCCGCGAGCGCCTCTGCGAAGTCCGCGTTCTCGGACAGGAAGCCGTAACCTGGATGGACCGCCTCGGCCCCCGTGGCCTTCGCGGCCGCAATCACGGCCTCGGCGTTCAGATAGCTTTCGGCCGCAGGCGCGGGGCCCAGACGAACGGCCTGGTCGGCCAGCCGGACATGCGGCGCAAAGCGGTCGGCGTCGGACCAGACCGCCACGGGAGAGATCCCCATGGCGCGCAAGGTTCTGATGATGCGCACCGCGATCTCGCCGCGGTTCGCTACAAGGACGGACTTGAACATGATCTACCCCGAGATCTCGACCGAGATCGGGGTCGGATCGAAACCGTTGCAAGGATTGTTGATCTGCGGGCAGTTCGAGATGACGCAAAGCACATCCATCTCGGCCACCATCTCCACATGATCGCCCGGCGAAGAGATGCCATCATCGATCGTCATCGCGCCGTTCGGGCTGATCGGCACGTTCATGAAGAAGTTGATGTTCGGCACGATGTCGCGCTTCGTCATGCCGTGACGCGCCAGCTCGAGGATGAAATTTTCGCGGCAGGCATGGAGATGGCGGGTTTCCTCTCCGAAGCGAACGGTGTTGGACTCGCACGAGCAGCAGCCCGCGCAGGTATCGTGCCGCCCGGCGGTGTCCGCGGTGACCGTCAGCATGACGCGGCCCTCCGAGGACATGATCCGCGTGCCCGTCGTGATGTAGGCAGCCCCTTGCGCGCGCATCGTGTCCTGCGCGGAGTAGCGTTCGCCGAAGTCGTGAGCATTGTAGAAGATGGTGTCGATGGCCTGCTGGCCATAGGTATCGATGATGCGGATCGTCTGTCCCTTGCGGACGATGCCGGACCAGGGTCGTTCGGCGGGAATGTCGTGGACCTGCATCGCCTCAGCCCCTTGCATTGTTCTCGAAGCCCCGGATCGCCTCGGCCGTCGCACTTCGGCAGAGGTCGTTTTCTCCCACGGGTCCCGGCTTCCGCAGCGTGATCGTGACAGGCGGCACCTCAGCAAGGCTGGCGTCCAACGGGTGACGGTTGTTCGACAGAGCGAGCGTCAGCGGCATTTCAGCCCGAAGCTCCACCCAGTCGTCGCCAGACAGCAGCGCGGCATTCCAGAAGAACCGCCCCGCCGCATCCACCCGGACCGGAGCGAAGAAGGTCAGCAGAGCCGGCAGGTCGCGCCGGTCCAGGCCCAGTTTCGCGGCGGCGAGGATCATGTTGTCGCGCGTGTTGCGTTCGTTCGGCGTCCCCGCGCCGGTGGGGCCGGAGCCGCCGGTCAGGGCGTCATGCGCGCCGGAGCTGTCCTCGATGATGGACAGCATGACGCGGCCCATGTCCGAGAAGAGCACCCGACCTTTCCCAAGGTCGGTCGTCCACTGGACCTTGACCGTATCGGCCAGGTTCAGCCGTTCCGACGAATCCCGCGCCGCCCACGCAGCGAGCGAGACGCTGCCGCCCAATCCCCCCGCCTGGAGGCGCAGCACCTGACCTTGGTTTATCGCCATCGTCGTGTACCAACCGCCCGGCACCGACCGAACATGAAGGACATCTTCGGCTGTGGGGGCGGGGCGAGGGCTTGGCGAAGGCGGAGCCTTGGGCGCGAAGTTCAGGCCTCTGCGTTGGTGCTCCTCATAGCGGGCGCGATCGGCAGCCATGGCCTCTGGCGAACGGGGAGTGTGCGGCATCATGCACGGGTTCCTTGGGCGGCCCGGGTCGTCCCGGTGGCAATCCCTGTCAGAGTCGGGTCGTCCCGACCGGGCGGAATGTCGGCGTCGTAAAGCGTCTGCTGTCCTGCCACGCGAGGCGGCCAGATGGAGATGTCGTTGGTCACGGAGGCGCCGTAGCGCTCGAGTTCTTCGGGGCGGTTGCGGCGGCGATCGAAGGCGATGACCCGCGTGGCAAGGGAGAAGGCCTCGCGCATGTCGTGGGTGACCATGATGACCGTCATCTCGTGCTCATGCCAAAGTCGCCGCATCAGCGCGTGGATCTCGACCTTAATGCCAGGGTCGAGCGCGCCGAAGGGTTCGTCGAGCAGGAGGAGCCTGGGCCGCATCATGAGGGCCTGGGCCAGCGCAAGCCGCTGCTGCATCCCGCCGGACAGCCGGGCGGGAAACTTGTGCTCGGCCCCAGCCAGCCCGACTTCCGCCAGGAGGGCGCTGGCCCGATCGGCCAAGCCTCGCCTCGCGGCGCCCCAGACCCGTCCGCTCAGCCGGGACGCCCGAAGTTCCGGCCCCAGCATCACGTTCTGCAGCACGGTCAGGTGCGGAAAGACGGAGTAGCGCTGCGTCACCACCCCGCGATCGGGACCCGGTTCGGGCGGCAGAGGCACGCCGTCGATCAGGATCGTTCCGCGCGTCGGCCGTTCCTGCCCCAGCATCATTCGGAGAAACGTCGTCTTTCCACAGCCCGACGGACCGACGAGCGCCACGAAGGCACGAGGCGCGATCGTAAGATGAATGTTCTCCAGGACGACCTGCTGCCCGTACTCCTTCCAGAGCCCCTCGATCACCAGCCCACTCATGTCGGCGCCTCCGGCTCGGCCCAGGGATAGGCCCAGCGTCGGAGCGCCTGCAGGCTCAGATCCATCGCCACGGCGAGAAGCGTGATCTAGGCGACGTAAGGAAAGATGATGTCCATCGAGAGATAGCGGCGGACAAGAAAGATGCGGTAGCCGAGGCCGGCCTCCGCCGAGATCGCTTCCGCCGCGATGAGGAACAGGAAAGCGGGGCCGAGTTGCAGTCGCAGGCTGTCGATCAGGCGTGGCATGATCTGAGGCAGCACCACCCGTAATGCAATGAGCCAGGTCGAGGCTGACAACGTCTCGGCCTTGACGATCTGCTCGCGGGGAAGATCGGCGGCGGTAAGCGCGAGGTCGCGTGTCAGGATCGGGGCCACGCCGATGACGATGAGCGCGATCTTGGATACTTCGCCCAGGCCCAGCACGATGAACAGGACCGGCAGCAGCGCGAGCGGGGGCACCATCGACAGAAAGGCGACGAAGGGGCCCAGCAACGCACGCGCGACCGGCAGCACTCCGGTCAGGAGGCCGACGAACAAAGCGATGGCCGTGGCGATCGCCAGCCCCGATCCAAGGCGTTTCAGGCTGGCCGCGGTGTCTGCCCAGAGAAGGTAGTCCCCTGTCCTCTGGTCCGGGGCGAACGCCATGACCTCCACCATTCGCGCCATGGCCGAGAGAGCCGGCAAAAGCTTGTCCGACGGGTTGTCCGCCAGTCGCAGCGCCGAGCCGACAACATAGGTGAGAGCGAGCACCACAAAGGGCAGCGCGCCCAGGATGATCCGTGCCCCCCGGTCCGGGCGAAGATTGATGAGCCGCATCGCCGAGCCCTTACAGCGCGCCGTCGGCAGCCATCTGCATGTAATCGGCCGTGAAACGCAGCTTCACGTTGGCTGCGTCACCCAGCACCGCTCCGCCCGGCAGCTCGATGCCGATGACATCGGGAGAGGCAGCCCCCATTCCCAGTAGCCCATTGTCGAACAGGAAGGTGCGGACGCGATCCATGGTCTCCGAGAGTTCGGGCGAGGTAGTGAAGGCCACGGCGTCGGCAGGCACGTCGAAAAGCCGCGTCGCGGCAAGCTGGCTTTCGAACCCCGCCTGGTCGGTTCCCGAGGCCGCGCCCATGGCTGCCCGTGCCGCCGCGCCTTCGGGCGTGTCCGATGTCATCAGCGCGGCAGTCTCGTACCAGATGCCCGCCAACGCCTTGCCGAAATCGGGGTTCTCGGCCAGCACGGCGGTGTTCGCCACCATCAGGTCGATGATCTCTCCCGGGATCTGGCCCGAGTCGAAGACTTTCGTCGCATCCGGCAGGGCCTCGATCTCGGCCACCATGGGGTTCCACGTCACCATCGCGGTCACGTCGTCGGTCTGGAAGGCACCGACCATGTCGGGATCGGCCGTGTTGACCACGGTGACATCCGCTTCGGTCAGGCCGACCGAGTCGAGCGCCCGGGCGAGCAGGTAATGGGAGACGGAGAACTCGACGAGGTTCACCGGCCGACCTGCGACATCGGCAAGCGTCCCCGGGCCCTTGAGAAACACGGCGTCGTTGCCGGCCGAGAAATCCCCGACGATGACAGCCGTGGTGTCCACACCACCGGCCGACGGGATCGACAGCGCGTCCATGTTCGTGACCGTCACCGCATCATAGGCGCCGGCGGTGTACTGGTTGATGGACTCCACGTAGTCGTTGAACTGCGTGACCTCGATCGTCAGGCCATACTTGTCTGCCCATCTCTTCACGATCCCCGTCTCGGCGGCATAGCCCCAAGGCATCCAGCCCACGTAGATCGACCAAGCGACGCGGAAGTCCGTTCGGGTCTGGGCCATCGCGGGCTGCAGCGCGAGCGTTCCGAGCGCCGTGAGCCCGGCCAGAAGCGTGGTGCGGCGTGAAATCATGGTTCTTCCTTTCCTGTTCAGTTGGGAATGGACGAACCTTCGTGCAGCCAATCCCGTGGCTCGACGAGGTCTCCCGGGTTTTTGTCCCGCCGTGCGCCGCCGGGGATGTCTCTCCCGTGCGGTGACAGCTCTCGGACCAGCCGCGCCCCACGGCGCCGGAACCCTAGCCGTCAACTCCTCTTCAGGATGCCGGATCGCGGGGCACCGGCAATGGACAGCGCGACGCGTTAGGCTAGGAGAGTGTCACTGCCGCCGGAACGGGCAACGCAGAACCGACAGTGCCAGGAAAATGGGCAGACTAGGCACCGGTGGCAGGCTGGATGGGGCAGGTTTCCACCCGACTCAGGTCTCACGAGGCAAGGCAGCCTCTTCCGAAGCCCAGCGCGCCTCGTAGGCATCGATGATTGCAAGCATCCGCTCGCGCCCGAAGCTCGGGTCGTGGCCGCCGTGGATGGTGGTCACCGGCAGGGCACGAAGCTTGGCGAAGGTGTCCCGATAGGCCGCCACGCTCATGCCTGGGCCGTCATAGATCAGAGGCCCGTCATAGATTGCGTCAGCCGCGAACAGGATGCCCGTGGTCCGCTCGAAGAGCCCGATGCCCCCCGGCGAATGGCCAGGCAGGTGGAGCACCTCGTAGAGATGGCCCCCAAGATCGAGCGTATCGCCCTCGTTCAGGAGCCCAGTCGCCTGGGCGCCCCGCAGGCGATAGCTCTCGGGGTCGTATCCCTCATGGGGCAGCGCCTCGATCAGCATCTCGCCGATCGGCGGATAGC
Source organism: Rubellimicrobium rubrum (assembly GCF_006152115.1). Taxonomy (GTDB): domain Bacteria; phylum Pseudomonadota; class Alphaproteobacteria; order Rhodobacterales; family Rhodobacteraceae; genus Rubellimicrobium; species Rubellimicrobium rubrum. The sequence continues at coordinate 55,286 of NZ_VDFU01000024.1, forward strand.
CCGCATCGAGGAAGGTCTGCAGCAGGCGTTCAGGCATGTCGCGCCTGAACAGCGAATGCAGGCCGGACGGCCTCGCCATCTCCTCGGCTTCCAGAGGATGGACAAGGCGGGTCTCGAACTCATGGGCCGCGCCGATATGGTCGATATGGGTGTGCGACGACACGCATACGATGGGCTTGTCAGGATCGCGGCGCAGGTGGTCGAGGAAAGGGCGCAGTGGCACCACGCCCATTCCTGTGTCGAGGATCATGTCTCGATCCCGGCCTTGGACCAGCCACATGTTGGCCTGCTCGAGCACATGAACATGCGGCTCGATGATCAGGGTGGTGTCGGCGTCGATCTGTGTGGCCTGATACCACGTCTCGGCAATCGGAAGGGGCAGGATGGTCTCGCACTTCATGGATTAACGGGAATTTCGGACAGGCGGAGGGTCTGCTCGACCATGCGCCCGTGGAAATTGGGCAAGACGAGTTGCGCGCGGTCGCCTCGGCGCGAGAGCACCGCATGGCCCTCGCAGAAGGGCTGGGTGGAGAGGTCAGCTATCCCCTCCTCCCCCGACCAGTGCCCCAGCACATAGACCGAGGCGAAAACGTCCGAGGCTTCCTCGGCGCTGGCGCTGCCATCTCGCAGGGCTTCCGGCAGCCCGGGCCAGGACGGTGCCCCACGTTGTCCGAGCGCCAGAACGAACCCGGCATCATGGCTGAGCAGCAGTCCGTCGGCGCCATCCGCTTCCACCGCCTCGGCTATCCATGGGCCGGTCAGAACGCACTGCCATTCCTCCCTGTAGTCGCTATGTGCGCCATCTTCGACCAGCCGACCGAACGAGTCGAACCGCAGGATCCCGGCGTCGACCGGGGTGGGGAAGCCCCGCCAGTTCCATTCGCGATGCCAGGTGCAAAGGTCGCCATCGAGCGTGACGCGCCCAGCAAAGCCCTCGGCCGAAAGAAGGATGGCAAGATCACTTGGCGCCATGTCGGAGAGTGACCCTCCGGCCTCGAGGCCGGGGCGGCTCAGAGGCACTCGGATGTCGGCGCACCACTGGCCGGCCTGCAGCCAATGCACACGGGTCGTCAGGTCCTCCGTTCCCGGGGCACGCAGCCAGTTGCGCCGCCAGTGGCCCTGCAGGTCGGCCGGTGAGATCACGCGGCAGCCGCGCTTCGGCCACCCAGTTCGGCCATGATCTGATCGGCCGTCAGCACGGCACCCGTCTGAAGGTATTCCATCGCCCTCAGAGAGGCCTCATGGGCCGCAAGGGAGGACCCTCCGACACAATCAGCGATCACGCGGCAGTAGTAGTCGTTCTGGTGGCCATCGGCGAAGGTATAATGCACGCAGACATCCGTCAGCCCGCCGATCAGGATGAGGGTCTGCGCCTTGAGACCCTTGAGAAGGATCTCGAGTTCGGTGCCGAAGAACGCCGAATAGCGGCGTTTGTGGATGAAGTAGTCGCCGGGCAGACGGCCCATCTCCTCGAAGGCAGGCGGGGTGCCGGGCTCTCCCTCCATGCAGTGGACGTCTTCGGTCCCATCCAGCTCGCGGCCGTAGTCCACCATGTCGCGGCGATGGATCTCCTGGATGAACACGACGGGGATCCCGGCTCCATGGGCGGCATCCACCACGCCCCGGGCGCGCTCCATGTTGGCGCGGTAGCCCGGCATGATAGGGATGCCGGCCTTGTCATCCATGAAGGCGGATTTCTGGATGTCGATGACGACCAGGACGGCGTTCCCGACGATCGTTGGCTGGACAGGCATGGGGGATTTCCTTTCTGGAGGGCTTAGTGGCGGGACTGGTCCGCGCCCATCAGGCGCGGCAGGTCCCCCCAGCGGGCGACGGCGGAAAACACGGCGATGGACACGGCGATGAAGGCCACGGCAGCCACGGCCATGGTTGGGGTGTAGCCGTTGCGCAGTGAGTTGAAGATCTGGAGCGTGACGGTCGCAAACGCGGAGGCGGAGACGAAGAACATCACGATGAACTCGTTAAACGACAGTACGAGTGCGAAGAAGAACCCCGAGATCGTGTAGGGCAGCGTCTGGGGCAGGACGATCGTGCGAAAGATCACACCGTCGGTTGCGCCCATGGTGGCAGCCGCATCCAGATGCGCGCGATCGATGGCCTGCAGCCCAATCGAGATGGTGACCAGCGGCAGCGCGAGAAACAGCGCCGCGTGGCTGACGATCCCTGCCCAGATCGAGCCGAGCCCACCGAGGAAGGCCCAGAAGAAGCCCAGCCCCACACCGAAGACGATGGGTGGCAGGGCAAAGGGGATCGACCCCAGCGCCGCCAGCGTCGCCGAATGGCGCGAGCCGGACTTCCACAGGCGATAGCAGATGGGCCAGGCCAGAAGCACCGCAAGCGTCGAGGAGCCAAGCGCCACGATCACCGAATTGGCCAAGGCCCGCGTCCAGACCGGCTCGGAGACAAAGAACTCGGTAAAGCGGGCAAGCGTCGGATCCTCTGGCGGGAAGTACATGGTGCGCCCGCCGTTCAGCGCTGCGCTGCAGACCACAGCGATTGGAAGCACAACGACGATCGCCGCCAGCGCCATGAACAGATGGCCGAACACCCTCAGCATCAAGAGGCCCCCTCCGACCGGCGTGACAACCGCTGCCCCAGGACAAGGAACGCCGCCGCCGTGACCAACAGGATGACCGACTGCGCCGCTCCGAACGGAGCATTCAGCGTACTGCCGCGGACATGCTCGAAGACCGATACGGCGGTGGTCTGCTTTGCCGGATCGGCAAAGACCGTCACCGCCACATAGCCGCCCAGAAGGAAGACGAACAACAGGAGCGCCGTCCCCATGAGCGGCAGCCGCACCGCGGGAAGGATGACGGTGCGCGCAACGGTCCAGGGTCGAGCGCCCATCGTGCGGGCCGCCTCTGCCATCGAAGGGTCGAGACGCGACAGCGCCGGATAGAGGAGGATCACGGCATAGGGCCAGACGAGGTATGACATGGTTAATACCGTGGCGAACTCCGAAGTCTTGAACTTCACGTTGCGCGGACTCGCGAGGCCCCAGTCCCGCAGCACGTCGAACCAGCCTGTGGCCTTCATCCAGTCGGTCAGGCCCGACGCCGAGAAGAGCACCGGCAGGCCCGAATTGTTCGACAGGATGATGTCCCAGCCCATCACGATGAACACTTCGGACAGCGACAAGCTGGTCAGGAGAAAGACCAGCCAGCGCGCTTGCGCCCTGCGGGACTGTCGCGTCAGCAGATATGTGAAGGGCAGCGCAGTGGCGACGGCCAGGACGGATGCGACGACGGCATAGCGCATCGACCAGTAAAGCTGGGTCAGGTAGAGGAATGTCGTTTCAGCCGGCCAATTCGCCCCCACCAGGAAGCGGTAATAGTTCTCGAACGTGAAGGCCCATTCCCAGCCGGCGCCTTCGACCTTGTGACCAAATGAGATTGCGACGACGAGGCCGAGCGGCACGACGCAAAGGAACAGGACCACGCACCAGATCAGTGTGGTCACACCGGCGCGAAGAAAGCGGTGGCCCAAGGCTCCGCGATCATCGGCGGCCTGCACGGCGTCGGCTCTCGCCTTCCGCGGGCTTTCGGCCATCGCGGGCTCGGGATGGCCCACCACGCTCATGCCGCTGCCATCGCTGTTCTGGGCCGCGGATAGATGCGGAGCGCCTCTGGGGGAAGGGTCAGATGCACGGTCTGTCCCACCTGTATGCCCGGGAGGCTATGGTCAGGCGTCTGCTCCGCCACGATCTTGCCAAGCACCGTGTCCAGGTGGATGTCCCGGACCGGCCCAAGGTCGCGCACGAAGGTGACCGTCCCCTGCACACGGTTCAGGGGTACGCCCGCCGCTTCGAGGCGGATCGCCTCAGGGCGGCAGGTGAGCCGCACCGGAGAGCCCGAGAGGAACTTCACCGGCTCGGGTAGGGACAACGCGACATCCCCCACCATGACGCGTCCCTGATCGGCCACGCCGTCCATGAAGTTCGCCCTGCCGATAAACCCGGCGACAAAGGCCGTGGCGGGCCACCGGTAGATGTCCTGCGGCGACCCGGCCTGCTCGACCCGGCCGGCCGACATGACGACGATGCGGTCGGCCATGGTCATCGCTTCGCGCTGGTCATGGGTCACGACGATCGTGGTGATGCCCAGCCGTTGCTGCAGGAGACGCAGTTCCACCTGCATCTCCTCGCGCAGCTTGGCATCAAGCGCCGACATCGGCTCGTCGAGGAGGAAGACCTCGGGCTCTTGGGCGAGCGCACGGGCGATGGCCACCCTTTGGCGCTGGCCGCCGGACAACTGGCCGGTACGCCGGTCGCCGTAGCCGGAAAGCTGCACCAGATCGAGCAGCCGGTCGGCCCGCGCCGCGGCCTCGGCCCGCGCCGTCCCACCGATGGTCAGCGCATAGGCCACGTTCTCGCGGACCGAAAGATGCGGAAACAGGGCAAAGTTCTGAAACACCATGCCGAACTTGCGCCGATGGGCGGGCAACTGCGTGATGTCGCGACCACGCAGGGCGATGGTGCCGCGCGACGGCGCCTCCAGTCCCGCGATCATCCGCAGCAAGGTCGTCTTGCCGCAGCCCGAGGGGCCCAGGAGGGCCGTCAGCTCGCCTTCGGGGAAGTCGAGCGTGACATCGTCCACGGCTCGGGTTTCGCCGTAGTCCTTGCGGATCGTGCTCAGCGCCAACACACCCATGTCGGCACCTAAGCGCCGGCCAGCATCTTGTCCCAAGCCTCCTTGATGAAGGTTTCCTTGTCGAGATAGGCATCATAAGCGGGCCTGATCGCCGGTGTGCCCGAGACGAAAGCGAACTCCTCATCCGTCAGGTCGGTCTTCTCCTTGGCCACCAGCGGCGCGGTCCCGATCCTGCGCGACATGAGCGCCTGGGTCGCCGGGTCGGAGGAGAAGTTGATGAACTCTGCCGCTTCGGCGTCCTTGTCCGAGAGGGCCGAAAGGCACCAGGAGCCGTAATCCTGCGGGTTGCCCTCCTTCGGGAAGACTGCCCTGATCGGGAAGCCCTCGGAGGCCATGAGGTTCGACACATCGAGGTAGTACTGCCCGCCGATCACGTCGCCATTCTTCATCGCCTGCTCCATCTGGCTTTCCGCCGACCACCAGAGCGCGACATTCGGCTTGAGTTCCGCGACCTTGGCGATGATGGCGAGAATGCCTTCATCAGTGGCAAAGGTCGCCTCGCCGTCGAAGAAGGTCGCGGCAGTGATGTCCAGCAACTGTCCATTAAAGTTCTTCGACAGGCCGAGGCTGGACTCATATCTCGAGCTGTCCCAGAAATCCGCCCAAGTCGCGGGGGCCTCCACTTCGTTCGGATTGATGACCATCGAGGTGAACCACGACATCGCGCCGACGCCCAAGGCACCCTCCTCACTTTCGAAGACGAAGTAAGGATCAAGATTCGCCGCTGCAGGGATCATTTCCATGTTCAGCGGCTTCAGCAGCCCGCCAAGACGGCTGGCCTTGATAAGGGCGTCCCGGGCATACAGCGACAGATCGGACGGCACGCTGCCCGCGGCGGTCGCCTGCTGCATGGTGACGAGCCAATCCGAGGAATTCGGCTGGGTGATGCTTTCGATCTCGATCCCGGTCGCAGCGGTGAAGGCAGGGAACACATGCTCCTTGAAGCTGTCCTCGAAATAGCCGCCATACGATCCGACGCGCAGGGTGCGCGTCTGGGCGATCAGCGGCGTACCGAATGCCGCCGAAGCCGCAGTCATGCCAGCCAGCGCACCGCCGCGCTTCAAAAGGGCCCGTCTGTCCATCTTGATCATCGTCCTGCTCCGCATAAGGGCGAGGTGGCGTGTCACCTCTTGTTCCCGAACCGCTGCCGAAGGGTCTCCTGTCCACAAGGGACCGGAGACAAGACTCCGCCGGGCCTGAGCCAAGCTTAGGATCAGGGCCGAATCGTCGGACACATGAAAGCGGCAGCTTCCAGCATCGCCGCGGGTGATTGCCTCTTGTTCATGCAATTGGCCGGCGAACCTGCGGAAAGTTGGTCGGTTCCTGTATGCCGATGGCTCCTGTCACGTCCCGCTGCCGCAGGATCGGACCTGTTACGTGATTCCAAGGAGATGACGATGCGTGCAGATCTTTCCGACGACCAGCGGGCGCTTACCGTTGACGACGCCACGCTTCCGGTCGTGGACCTGGCTGGCCTGTTCACCGGCAACGCGGCCGACACGGCCCGCATCGCCGCCGATCTGGGGCGGGCGGCGCGGACCTCCGGCTTCTTCTACATCACCGGCCACGGCATTTCCCAGGAGATGATGGACGCTGTCTTTGCAGCCTCTCGCGCCTTCCATGCCATGCCGCGTTCCTACAAGATGCGGTGGTGGAGCGGCTTCACAACCCACCACCGAGGCTATGTCCCCTTCGAGGAGAACGGCGCGAACTTCCCCAGATCGATCAACATGAACGAAGCATGGGACATGTCCTTCGAAGCGCCAGCCGACCACCCCGACTATCTCGCTGGCTGGCGGATGACCGGGCCCAATGTCTGGCCCGACCTGCCAGGCTGGAAGGATACCGTATCGGGCTATTACGACGCGGTCTTTGGCCTGGGGCTCCGGCTGTTGGATGCGCTTGCGCTGGAGCTTGGGATCGAGCCCGAGGAGCTCACCCGGCACATCACCTATCCGACCTCGCAACTACGACTGTTGCGTTACGTGCCCAATGATCTGCCGGCGACCAAGGATATCGCAGGCATCTCCGCGCATTCGGATTTCGAATGCTTCACCATCCTGCTCCAAGGCGGCCCCGGCCTGCAGGTGATGAATGCCCAGGATGTCTGGATCGAGGCGCCGCCGATCCCCGGCTGCTTCGTCGTGAACATCGGAGACATCTTCGAGACCTGGTCAGGCGGGCAGTTCAAGTCCACTCAACACCGCGTCGTCAACATCGGGCGCGAACGCTTTTCGATCCCGCTGTTCTTCGGCCTCGACTATCACGCCATCGTGGAGCCGTTGGAAAAGTTCCGTACGCCCGAGACGCAGGCCAAGTATCCCCCCATGAAGGCCGGCGAGCATCTGATGCGGATGACGATCAACGCATTCCGGTACATGGCGGACGCGCAGGCCAAGGGCGCGCTGGTGCCCGACTATGCCGTGCCCGAGGAGAACCCCTTCAAGCGCGAAGCCAAGGTGGCACAAGCCTGAAGCGAGCAGTCGCGCCTTGTGTTCGCGGGGCGCCAGCCGCCTCGCTTCTAGCGGCATGCGGCTGGCGGTCATTGGGACCGATACATCAGGATAGCCGGCTGAGGCGGACCGTATCCACCCCAACGCTGGAAGAACGGATTCTGCCGGAGGCTCTCTCGGCAGAGGTGCCGGTTCCTCGCGCCGGAGCCAGCCCATGAAGCAAGTCCGGGCGGAGCTTCGGTGCTTTGAACGGCGGGTCTGCCAGGTTATCGGTTAGCCGGCCGCTGCCAAAGCAATTAGCTCAAGACCGTCCCTCTTGCTCTGTCCCTATGATCGTGAGGCATAGGAGGATGTCATGTGGCCCAACTCCGAGAACAGCAATCGAAGCCCCGCCGAGGTGCTGTCAGACGAAGGCAAAGTCGTCTCACTTTCGGTGGCCCTGACCTGCTGCTCGTTTCTTGGACCGCACCGAGCTGGACGTTTCCGGTTTAGGCTGGGGCCGAGGAGACGGAGAGAGACCATGAAGAAATCGAAGGTCAGCGGGGCCCAGAACGCCTTCGTGCTGAAGCAAGCGGAGGATGGCACGCCCATGGGCGAGGTCTGCCGCAAGGCGGGGATCAGGGAAGCGACCTGTTTCGCGCCTGGCGCAAGAAGTACGCCGGACTGATGCCGTCCGAGATGCGGAGGCTTCGTCAGCTCGAGGATGAAAACGCGAAGCTGAAGAAGCTCGTGGCCGACCTGAGCTTGGATGTCCGTCGTCAGGTGATTTGAGACTGATGGCGTGCGTCAGGATCGGAGGGTCTGGTCCATCTGGGGGTGAGGTTAGGCGGCGCGGGCTTGGTGCTGCAAGCGCCGCTGGGTCAGGGTCTGCTTCTTGATCCGCGCCCGCTCGGCTAGGGTGGCCCCGCCTCGGCCGTGGTAGACGTCGGCCGGCGTAAGGTTGTTCAGGCTCTCGTGGGCGCGGCTGTGGTTGTAGTGCTGACGAAGGCTGAGACCTGCTCCTCCAGAGCACCCGGCAGGTAGTAGTGCTCGAGCAGGAAGCGGTTCTTGAGCGTCTGTTGCCAGCGCTCGATCTTGCCTTGGGTCTGCGGGTGCCGGGGCACCTCGCGGATGTGGGTCATGCCTTTGTCCTTGAGCCATTCGGCAAGGTCGCCCGCGATGGTGCTCGAGCCGTTGTCGCTCAGGAGCCTGGGCCGGTGGCGAACCTTGACCTGGTCGAGTCCGGAAGCTGCTAGTGCCGGGTCGAGCGTCTCGGTGACATCTTCGGCCTTCATGGTCGTGCAAAGCTTCCAGGCCACCACGAAACGCCGGAAGTCGTCCAGCACCGTCGAGAGATAGTACCAGCCCCAGCCCGTCACCTTCAGGTAGGTGAAGTACGTCTGCCAGAGCTGGTGCTGGCCAGGCCCGGAAACCTGGTCCAGTCTGACAGCAACTTTTCGGGCACTTGCCCCTGACCCTG
>NZ_VDFU01000025.1 GCF_006152115.1 Rubellimicrobium rubrum
TCTCGTCCTCACGATGCTTCAGCCGCCGGATCTCCGGGCACCCCCATCCCGGCGACCTGCTTCTTCCAGCGTGAGACAGGTCGGTTCCGAGATCCCCAGCTTGCGGCAGATCTCGTCCACCGCCGTCCCGCTCTCCGCTTGGCCCCCAGGGCAAAGGCGATCTGCTCGTCACTGGTGCGCTTCCGCGTCATGGCACTCCTCCTCAGAGTTCAGAGGGCCCGAAGAACGGCCATCAGACCGGACCAGGCTTCGGGGTCAGGACCATCCCCTGTGTGCCCACGACCATAACCCGCCACATCCGCTAGAACGAGGCTGTCTTCTCCGAGCACGACGACTCCACGCATCTGTACCGGGTCGTGTCTGGCGCCGTTTGGACTTCGCGGCTCCTGAGTGACAGCCGGCGGCAAATCGATAAGTTCCACTTCGTGGGCGACGTTTTCGGCTTGGAGAGCGGGGATGAATACCTGTGCAGCGCCGAGGCTATCGAGGACACCGTGGTAGCGATCTACCCCCGCCACATCTTCGAGAGTGTGTCTCCGGCGGACGCCGTCCTGTCGGGGCAGTTGGTGACGGCCCTCGGTCATTCCCTGAGCCGCGCCCGCGAGCACATGCTGCTCCTGGGCTGTAAGACAGCGATCGAGAAGATCGCGGCCTTCCTTCTGAGCCTCGCTGACCGCCTGAAGAACACCGTCCTCACCCGGCCGATGACGCGCCTGGACATCGCCGACCACCTCGGACTCACCATCGAGACCGTCTCGCGTTCGTTCACCCACTTGGAACGTGAAGGCCTGATCGAGACCGGCACGGGCCGTCGCTCTATCAGTCTTCGCGACATGCGGGGGCTCCGGCAGCTCGACGCGTGAGGCGGATATCATCAAGAGTATCTATGCCTAATGTAGGAGGTATGCCCTACGATCGGGGCCCATGATCGGAGCCGGAAGATGACGGCGGTCGCGAGCGCGACGGCGGACAGGAACAGGTCGCGGCAACGCGTGGAGCGCATGGCGAGGGCGCGCCAGTCCGTGAGGCTCACAACGGCGTTCTCGATGCGGCAGCGTGTCTTGGTGAGCTTTCGGTTGTGGGTTGCGGGACAGTTCCGCTTGCTCTGAGCCGGGATGCAGACGCGCAGACCGCCGCGAAGACCCCGGGCCTTCAACTCGTCACGCAGCCAGTCGGCATCATAGCTCTTGTTGCCCAACAGGCGCGTCGCTGGCGGAAGGTCTGCCAAGAGCACCAGGGCACCTTTGGCATCGCTCTTCTGGCCGGGCGAGAGGAAGAAGCTGAGTGGCCGGCCACGGCCGTCGGGTTCCACCTCCCGTGGTTCAAGGATGTTCTACGGGCGCTACGGACCTGCGATGCCGGTCCGCACCGAGCCTAACTCGATTCCGATGGAGTCAGTGCAGCGCAAAGCTTGAGCGGGATCAGGCCAGTTGAAAGGCGTAGTGCTCCACTCGATCCACCGTCTCAGCGTCCCGGCCCGTTTGGCAAAGTTCAGTCCACAATGCCTGATCGATGGAGAGATAAGCTGTCTGCGCCGTGAGACTGCCCTCAGGCCGTGCCGCGTCGTTCCTCCAATCGCTCCAACCCGTCCGTTCCCGGTCATCTCTGCCCATGCACCACCTATGGGACCGGAGTGATGGTGAATCAGCTTTGACAGCCTTCATACAGCCTAAGATCTGCGAAGCATTTCAGAGGCCACAGCCCAAGTCACGTCGCGAGAACCTAGCGGAATGCGCTGCGCCCCGCCTGCACATTATAGGCCCACTCGTACTCCGGTCGTTCTTGCGCCACGACCTGTGCGGTTCACGCAATCAATGAGAGCGCGAAGATTATCAGTGAACACTCAGCATCAAGCGTTGCGCAATGCAGCCCAATGACGCGCGCCAACCCGACCGTTGTTCCCTAACGGCCAAGAGCAACGCTTGTTCGGAGTCAGCACACATCATGGGCCGAGGTGACCGTGGCGCGTTCCAGATCGGCGCCATCCATGCGTCGGCCTGGCAGACCAACGCTGCACCACAACTGACCGGTCCTTGCTCGTACTTCACGCCCCGCAGCCCGGCTTAGTCCACAATCATCTCGTCGTTCTTGCAGGATACAAGAAATGATGTTAATCGCAGGCAAGCAAAAAAAGTCGAAAGCTCGAGATCAGATCTCGTTTGCTTGGAGGAAGGGTGATGACGCTAACCATCATGGGGGAAGAGGCTCCGACCGAAGAAGCGGCCACTGTTCCCGTCACGCCGCAGATCCGGCGCGATGTGACCCTGGGCGTCGTCATCGGCAGCCGTGCCTTCTTCAACGGCGCACCGTGCCGTCAGGTGCGCCAAGAAGTGCTGGACCAACTGCAGCACCTAGGCGTCCGCGCCGTGATCCTGCCCTTTGAGGCGACGCATAACGGTGCGGTCCAATCGATCTCTGACGCGCAGTTGTATGCCGACTACTTCAAGCAGCACCGCGACCGGATCGATGGCCTTGTCATCTGCCTGCCCAACTTCGGCGACGAGATCGCGATCGTGGAGTTGGTCAGCCGGGCGAAGCTCAACGTGCCGATCCTTCTGCAGGCTTCGAACGACGAGAACGACAAGGTTTCGGTCAAGGAACGGCGGGACGCCTTCTGCGGCAAGATCAGCGTTTCCAACAACTTCTGGCAGTACAGCATTCCGTTCTCGGAAACGACCCTCCATACCGTCGATGCCGGAGGCGCCGAGTTCGCGGCCGACCTGGATCGCTTTGCCCGCGTTTGTCGCACCGTCCGGGGCCTGCGGAACGCTCGCCTCGGATCGATCGGGGCGCGCACCGGGGCGTTCCAGACGATGCGCTATTCGGAGAAACTGCTGCAGGACGCCGGCGTGACCGTGGTCACCGTGGACCTGTCCGAGATGATGGGCGCCGCCAACCGGCTCAGCGACAGTGACCCCGACCTTCTCGCCAAGATGGAGAGGATCAAGGTTTACGGCCGCATCCCGGCCCATATCTCGCCTGCGCAGATCCTGCGGCAGGCCAAGTGGTCCCTCACCGTGGACCGCTGGATTGTCGAGAACGGCTGCGACGCCTCGGCCATCCAGTGCTGGCGCTCGCTCCAGGACAACTTCGGCTGTGCCACCTGTGTCACCATGTCGATGATGGGTGAGGAGTTGATGCCCTCGGCCTGCGAGGTGGACATCATGGGCGCGCTGTCCATGTACACCCTGGCCCTCGCATCAGCGGCGCCACCCGCGATCCTCGACTGGAACAACAACTTCGGCCGCGAGCCCGACATGTGCGTCTGCACGCACTGCGGCAACTTTCCCAAGACGTTCTTCGGCCACGTCCCCGAGGTTGGCGAGCTCGACGTTCTGGGCGAGACAATCGGGCGCGAGAAGTGCTTCGGAGCGGTCAAAGGCAAGGTGAAGGCCGGCCCGATGACCTACTTCCGGGTCTCGTCGGACGACAGGGCCGGCACTCTCAAAGCCTATCTCGGGCAGGGTGAGTTTACGGACGACCCCTATGCGATGGACGGCGGCATCGCGGTCTGCCGAGTGCCGCGTTTGCGCAACCTGATGCGCTTCGTCACTCAGAATGGCTTCGAGCACCACGTCGCCATGGTTCGCGGCCACCACGCCGAGGCCGTCAACGAGGCCCTCACCCGTTACCTCGGCTGGCCACTGTACGATCACGATACCCCGCCCGAGCCCATGCTCGTCCCCCCGCCGCGCCGCCTTTGAAGGACCTGCTGATGAGGCTTCCCAACGACTTTCTTCCCCTGATCCGCGAGAAGGCCTTGTGGATGCGCCGGCGCGCCTTCCGCATGGTCTACGAGGCGCAGCTCGGCCATCCGGGGGGCGACTTCTCGGCGACCGACATCGTGGCCACGCTCTACTTCGGCGTACTGCGCCACGACCCGAAGAACCCCGCGGATCCGAACCGGGACCGTTTCGTGATGTCCAAGGGCCACGCCACGGGGGTTCTCTACACCGCACTCGCCGCGTCCGGCTTCTATCCCGAGGACTGGCTCGACACCTACATGCAGCCCGAGTCGCGGCTCAACGGGCATCCCAACCGCAACTATCTCCCGGGCGTGGAGACCAACACGGGGCCGCTCGGCCACGGCCTGCCCGTTGCCACCGGCATCGCCATCGCGGCCCAGCTCGACCGGGCGCCCTGGCGCACCTTCGTGCTGACGGGCGACGGCGAGCTCCAGGAGGGCTCGAATTGGGAAGCCATGATGACGGCGGGGCACCGCAAGCTCGCGGGCCTCACGCTCATCGTGGACCGCAACCGCCTCCAGCAGGGGGCAGGCACCGAGGAGACCAACGGCCTCGACCCCCTGGACGAGAAGATCCGCGCCTTTGGCTGGGACGTGGAGGTCGTGGACGGGCATGACCATGCCGCGCTGCTCGAGGTGCTGGGGGCGCCGGTCGGCGATCGGGTGAAGCCGCTTTGCGTGATCGCCAACACCGTCAAGGGCAAGGGCGTGTCGTTCATGGAGAACAAGGCCGCCTGGCACCACGGCGTTCCCAACGCCGACCAGTTCGACCAAGCGATGAAGGAACTCGTGTGATGGCCCATGCCGCCCCCGTCCAAGCCGGCCTCCACGACTGCCGCGAGGCCTGGTCCGCGACGCTCATCGCGCTGGCCCTGGCCGATCCCCGCGTGGTCGCCGTCGTCAACGACTCCGTGGGCTCCTCCAAGCTCGGCGGGTTCCAGAAGGCGTTCCCCGAGCGGCTCATCAACGTGGGCATTGCCGAGCAGACCATGGTGGCCGTGGGCGCGGGCCTCGCCAACGGCGGCAAGGTGCCGTTCGTCTCGGCCGCCGCTCCCTTCCTCACCGGGCGGGCTCTCGAACAGATCAAGGCCGACGCCGCCTACTCGAACGTCAACGTCAAGCTCGTGGGCCAGTCCTCGGGCGTGGCCTACGGCGAGCTCGGCCCCACCCACCACTCGATCGAGGATCTGGCTTGGCTGCGGGTGCTGAAGAACCTCGCGATCCTGGTCCCTGCTGACCCGGCCGAGACCGAGGCTGCGATCCGCTGGGCCCACGCCCACGAGGGCCCCGTCTTCATCCGGGTGAGCCGCATGCCGGTGCCCGACCTGGGCGAGCAGGGCGCCTACGAGCCCGGCCGGGCCGTCACGCTGCGCGAGGGCGGCGATGTGGCGATCCTGGCCTTGGGCACCACCGTCCACCTGGCCATGGCCGCCGCTGAGCCGCTCGCCGCTGAGGGGATCGCCGCGCGCGTGGTCAACCTGCGCTCGCTCGCCCCCCTGGACGAGGCGGCGGTCCTCGACGCTGCCCGGACAGGCGCCCTTGTGACCGTCGAGGAGGCCCATGTCTCGGGTGGCCTGGGCGGCGCGGTGGCCGAGGTCGTCACGGCCCATGATCCCGTGCCGGTGGAGCGCCTGGGCTTCCCGGGCTTCGTGCCGACGGGCTCGGTCGAGTGGCTCTTCGACACGTTCGGTCTCTCACCCGAGGGCATCGCCGCCGCCGTGCGCCGCGCCATCGCGCGCAAGACGTGATGCGCATCCTTGCCATCGACCAGGGCACCTCAAGCACCAAGGCGGTGCTGTGGGACCAGGATGGTGCGGTTGTCGCCCGTGCAAGCCGCCCGCTGGCCTCGTCCTACCCCCAGGACGGCTGGGCCGAGCAGGACGCCAACGCCCTCTGGGATAGCGTCCGGGACGCCATCACCGACATCGTGGCCCAGACCGGCGCCGAGGGCATCGCAGGCCTCGCCATCGCCAACCAGCGCGAGACCCTGGTCGCCTGGGACGCGGAGACGGGCCGTCCCGTCGCCCCCGCGATCCTTTGGCAGGACCGACGCGGCGCGGCGCTCTGCGTGGCCCTCCTGGGCCAGGGCCATGGACCAGCCATCGAGGCCGCCACCGGCCTCGCCGCCAACCCGCTCCTGACGGCGGCCAAGCTCGGATGGCTCCTGGCACACCACGACGGCGCCCGCGGGCTCGCCCAAGCGGGGCGGCTCCGCGCGGGCACGGTGGACGTCTGGCTGCTATGGCGCCTGACGGACGGGGCAACTTTTGCTACCGACCACGGGAACGCCTCACGCACTCAGCTCTTCGACACCGCGAGGCTTGCCTGGTCGGAGGAGCTTTGCGCCCTTTGGGGCGTTCCCTCCACCTGCCTTCCCGAACCGCGTCCCTCGGACGGGCTCTTCGGCGACCTCGCCGCCACCACGGCCCTGCCTGCGGGGCTCCCAATCCTCTCGGTGATGGGCGACAGCCACGCCGCGCTTTATGGGCACGGCGTGCGCGCGCCGGGGGCCGTCAAGGCCACCTTCGGAACCGGCTCCTCGCTCATGACCCTGTCCGGCTCGCGCGTGGCCTCGACGAACGGGCTTGCCAGCACCGTGGCCTGGTCCACCCAGCAAGGCGGGCCCGCCTACGCGCTCGAAGGCAACATCACCGTCTCGGCCCAGGCGGCGGCCTGGACGGCAGGGTTTCTTGGCCTCCCCGACGCGGCGGCCCTGTTCCGCTTGGCGGGCGAGGTCGACTCCTCCGAGGGCGTGACTTTTGTTCCGGCCCTGGCCGGCCTGGGTGCCCCCCATTGGGACGAGGCCGCGCGCGGCACAATCACGGGGCTCAGCCTCGCCTCGCGCCCCGCCCACCTCGCCCGCGCCACTCTGGAGGCTATCGCGCTCCAGGTGGCCGACGTGTTCGAGGCCATGGAGCGGGACGTGGGCCACCGCCTGGACGCGCTCCGCGCCGATGGTGGCGCCTCGAGTTCCGACCTCCTCATGCAGATCGAGGCCGACCTCCTGGACCGGCCCGTGACGCGCGGCGTGGTCGCCGAAGTGGGCGCCTTAGGAGCGGCCGCGATGGCCTTCGAAGCCTTGGGTCAGCCCATGGCCGCGGCCGCTCAGAAGGACAAGGGCCGCGCCTTTCGGCCCCGGATGGACCTGGACCGCCGCGAGACGATCCGATCGGATTGGCGTGAGGCCTTGCGGCACCTAACTGGACGCTAAGGCGATCGGGCCCGACCCCCTCGTCAGGAACGTGTTCCCTAGTTGATGCCAAAAAAGATCGCTTGGCCGCTCAGCGGCAGGGGTTCGCACCGACTCAGGCGTATTCGACGTCAACACCACAGGTTCCAGATGTCGCGGTGGCTGCCAGGTTTAGGTCATCCCTGCGCAAGGGCCTTTCATGGGAGGCCTTTCGACCGGGATGCTGAGACGCTGTGCTGCGGCACCCTGGCCCCTTCCAGTAGACTGGTCGTCGTCCCGGGAAAGCCCAGCGTGGTAGGACGGGGCTAATCCGCCTTGTGGGCTGGTCCGGTGCTATTCCGGATCACCAGGGACAGGGGCAGCACCTCGCGGCCAGCGGGGATGGCATCATCCAGGATCGCGGCGACTGCCCGTTCCGCAATTTGTCGATAAGGCTGCTCGACGGTGGTCAGAGAGGGAACGGCGGCTTCGGCTTCCGGTACGCCGTCGAAGCCCACAACCGATACATCTCCAGGAACTCGCAACCCTTGATGGTTCAGCCAGTCCAAAGCCGCCAGCGCGACACGATCCGACATCGCCAGCAAAGCCGTGGGGCGAACCTCGCTGGTTTGGAACAGTTCGGCAAGTGCCGGCCCGATCATGCTGCCGTCATCCTGTCCGACCAGGATGGGGACATCCTCGGGGCCAATGCCAGCTTCGGCAAGCCCGGCCCAAAAGCCCCTGGCCCGTTCGCGGACATTCACGAAGCGCGTTGACCGAGCCAACTCGGGTGAGGCTCTGCCTGGACCATCCCCCAGTCCGATCCCGATAATCGCAATGTGTCGATGTCCGAGAGCGACAAGATGACGGGCTGCGTCGCGGGCACCTCCGAAATCGTCGATGTCCACTGCTGGAACGTCCGGCTCGGCGGTGTCCAGGGACAGCGCCACGAAGGGCAACCCTCGTCGCTGCGCGATCTCCACCAAGAGTTCCCGACCGGCGCAGCGAAGCAGGAAGCCATCCACCAACGCACTTTCGATGCCCCAGCCCAAGGGGCCACCCCTGCCGACCGAAACGAGCGCCAAGCCGGCTCCGCGGGCGTCGCACACGGCAGCCACCTCGCGCAGGAGACGACGTGCCCAGGGGTCAGCGAAGAAGTAGTCGAGCGGTTCGGCTGCCGCGACGCCGATCGCGTTGACTTTCCCGGCCCGCAGGAGACGGCCTTTCGGGCTTGGTCCCGCATAGCCAAGAGCCTGGGCTGCGGCATGGACCCGAGATCTCACTTCCTCCCGGACGAGCTCGGGGCGGTTGAAAACGTTCGAAGCCGTGCCTTGCGACACCCCGGCCCGCTCCGCCACATCCCGAAGTTTGATCGTCTTGGTCAGTCGCGTCATGCCACCCCACCAACCGGTCCAGCCCGGCATCCTGCGGGCGTTTGAACCGATTCAACAAAATTCTTGACGCGAAGCTACCACTGGTATTTGAATCGGTTCAAGAGCGGTCACTATTGTTCGTAGCTTGTGTTGCCTCAGCTTGGGAGGTCAGATTGGGTGAGTTCGGACAGGCTTCCTTGGGCAGCCCATCCCCATGGGTCCAAAGCTATGTGGGTCTACCCTATGTGTTGGGCGTCGCAGAGTGCGGTCATCGTGCCGCGCTCGTCTGGCGTGAGCGGTTCGGTCTCCACGTCAGCGCCTCGCCTGCTTTCGGGGACATGGCTGCTGCCCAGAACCACATCCAGGATCACCTGTCAGGCGGGGACTGGCTCCGCGTTTCGTCACCCCTCGAAGGCGACGCCGTCATCATGTGGAAAGGCGCGCACGTCTCGCATGTCGGCGTCTGGATCGCGCCCGGATATGTCCTGCACTGCACAAGGAGGGACGGAATGGTGCTGACACCAGAAGCGGAGTTGGAGCACCAGGGTTTTCCGGTCTACGGATACTTCCGTCACTATCATCAGCAAAGGCTGGCTGCGTAACCAATCTCTGCTGTATTGTGATGACGGTTTCCCACGCTCTCGGCCAACCCTGGTCTGTCGGAACTGTACGAGGCGGGGAGGACTTGTCAGGACCACGAGCGCCCGTCGTTGCCCGTGAATGCACCGGTTTGACTTGGGGCGTTTAACGCCGCGCAAGTCCGACCGGAGCGGTCTAACTCATCCCGGAGTCAAGGGCTATTCGCGCAGCCACAAACACCTTGGTCCCGCGCAAGAGATAGGCACATGTTGAGCGATACCCAGAAAAGCGGGCATCCGTGGCCCTCGGCGATCCAGACGTCTCTGCCAGGTCCAGAGGTGTCACGCGCCGCCAGCGCGGCGCGCGACGAGGAATTCTAGAACGGGCTGTCCGGGAAGTAGTACTGCTCGGCGTTCTCGGGTGTGACGAGTTCGGAGCCGATGATGAACCGGCCTGCCACCGGTGCGTCCGACACGAGCCCCAGGGCTGTGATCTCGATAGCGGAAGCAATCATCGAAGGCGGATAGGTGACATTAGCAGGAACCATCGGATCGCTGTCGCGCGTGCGGGCGATCATCTCTTTCATGCCAGCGCCGCCCAACACGAACTTCACGTCGCTCCGGCCAGCGGCCTCGATGGCAGCCAGCACGCCAACGGCCATATCGTCATCCGAGGCCCAAACGGCGTCGATCTGAGAATGCTTGGACAGAAAGTCCTGCATGACCGTAAAGGCGTCGTCGCGGTTCCAGTTGCCATGCTCCATGCCCAGGACTTCGATGCCCGAACCGGCGATGGCTTCCTCGAACCCGGCCACGCGTTCGTTGTCGATGGTGGTGGGAATGCCGCGAAGGGCGACGACCTTGCCACCTTCGGGAAGGGCCGAAACCATGTACTCGCCGGAGACGCGCCCGAAACCGGGGTTGTCACCCGCGACATAAAGATCCTCGATGCCCGGCTCGGACAAGCCGCGGTCCACCACCGTGATCCAGACTCCCTGGTCGGCCACAGCCTTGACCGGTCCGGTCAGCGGCTCGGATTCAAAGGGCAGCACCACGAGGGCGTCGATGCCGCGCGTAGCCACCATGTCTTCGATGTCGCTGACCTGCTTGGACGGGTCGGAGGCGGTCGCCAGCACGAAATCGAGCTGCGGATAGACCTCTTCCAGGCGCTCAACGGCAGCTTGCGCGAAGTAGTTCATGCCTCCGGCCCAGCCATGCGTAGCGGCCGGGATGGAGATGCCGATCACTTGGGTCTCTTCGGCCTCTTGAGCCCAGAGCGGCGCGGCTGACAGCGTCAACGCCGTCGTGGCCATCAGTGCGAGATGTTTCACGGGTATCCTCCCTTGTTTGTGCTGTTGCGGCCGTTCGAGCCTTAGCCCTCGGGCCGGTTTTCACGCTGCAGGATCACAGCGAGAACGATGATGACGCCCTGGATCGCGCCGTTCAGATACGGGCTGACCCAGTCGGTCAGGTTCAGAAGGTTGTCGATAAGGCCCAGGATCAGGACGCCCACCACGGTGCCCCAGACCCGCCCGAAGCCGCCCTTGAGCATCGTGCCCCCGATGATGACGGCAGCGATGGCCTCCAGTTCCCACAGCACGCCCGTGGAACTGGACGCCGACCCGAGCCGGGGGACATACATGATCGTCGCGATGCCAACGAGCAGCCCCAAGCCGACATAGGTCAGGAGCCTGATACGGTTGACGTCGACCGATGAATAGCGGGCTACCTGATCATTGGAGCCGATGGCCGCGCAATAGCGGCCGAACGCGGTCTTGCGCATCCCGATCTCCCCCAGGATGGCCACGACCAGGAACACGATGATGGGCCAGCTCACGCCCAGGAGACCACCGTAATAGACAGGACCGTATGCCTCTCTGAGGCCGAAATCGAGGCTGAGGGTTCCGCCGTCCGCGAGCCAAGTGACGAGGCTCCGGTAGATCCCCATGGTCCCCAGCGTGACGATGAACGCCTCGATCCGCATGTTGGTGATCAGGAAGCCGTTCAGGAACCCAGCTAGGAGCCCTGCCCCCAGCGCCACCGCCATCCCCACCAGGATCACGGAGATCCCTGCTCCCATCGACGGCACAAGAAGGTTCATGACCAGGATCATGAGCCCGGCAATGAAGGCAGCCATCGACCCCACCGACAGGTCGAGCCCTCCAGCGGTGATGACGAAGGTCATGCCGACCGCGATGATGCCGATGAAAGCCGACCGGGCCAGCACGTTGGTGATGTTGGCGTAGCTCAGGAAATTGGGGTTCATTAGGGCGCCGGCTACGATCAGCACCAAGAGCGCCACGATCGGCCCGAGCACGTGGAGATTGATGCCGTGGCCCGGCCCGGCGGGCTGCCCGGGCCGTGTGACTTGGGTGGTCATGCCGCTTCTCCTTTGGTCCGCGCTTCCAGCCCCATGGCGAGGCGGACGATGGCATCCTCGGTCTTTTGCGGCCCTTCGACCCCGCCCGTGATACGGCCCTGCCTCATGACGAGCACCCGGTCGGCAAGGCCAATGACCTCGGGCAGTTCCGACGAGATCACGATGACGGACACCCCCTGCGCCGAGAGCCTGTGGATGAAGTCGTAGATCTGCTGCTTGGTCCCGATGTCGATGCCGCGCGTCGGCTCATCGATGATGACGATGCGGGGGCCGGTCTGCATGATCTTGGCGATCAGCAGCTTCTGCTGGTTGCCGCCCGAAAGGTTGCGGACGCGGACAGCGCGAGACGGAGCCCGGATGTCGAAGTCGCGTACGGCCTTGTCGAGAGCCGTTTCTTCGGCCTTGCGGTCGAGGAAGGGCTTGGCAAACTGACCGAGGCTCTGAAGGGTCAGGTTCTCGCGCATTCCCATGTTGAGCACGAGGCCTCGTCCCTTGCGATCCTCGGTCAAGTAGACGAGGCCCTGCATCTGCGCGTCGCGGGGGCTGCGGATCGTCACGGGGCGGCCTTCGATCTCGACCTGTCCGGTGTGACGCCGCAGAGCGACCAGTCCTTCCATGGTTTCCGTGCGGCCAGAGCCCACGAGGCCGGCGATGCCCAGGATCTCTCCGCGCCTCAGGTCAAAGGACACGTCGTCGGCGTAACGCGGCACGGTCAGGCCACGCACCCGGAGGGCGATGTCCTGTCCCAAGGCCGAGACGCGCTTGGGAAAGAGATCAGACATCTCGCGTCCGACCATGGCGTTCGCCATGGCGTCCTCGGTCATAGCGGACGTCGGTCCGCTTTGGACCACCCGGCCGTCCCGCATGACCGTGACCCGGTCCGAGATGCGCTTGACCTCATCGAGCTTGTGGGAGGTGAACAGGATGGCCACTCCCTCTTTCCTGAGACGGTCCACCTGCTCGAACAGGACCTCGGCTTCGCGGTTGGTGAGCACGGCCGTCGGCTCGTCCATGATGAGGACCTGCGCATCCCGGCCGAGGGCCTTGGCAATCTCCACCATCTGCTTGTCCGAGTTCGAGATGTCCCGCACCCGTGCATCCGGATCCACGCGGCAGTGAAGACGATCCAGCAGTGCCACCGTCTGGGCCCGCATCGCATGCTTGTCGAGGAACAACCCCCGTCTCAGCTCACGCCCGAGGAAGACGTTCTGCTCCACCGTAAGCTGATCGGCCAAGTTGAACTCTTGGTGGATCAGAACAACCCCGCGGCTCTCGGCTGCCTGGCTGCCACCAAAGACCATGGCTTTGCCGTCGAGCCGCACCTCACCCGAACTGGGGGCGAGGTAACCGGACATGATCTTCATGGTCGTGGATTTGCCTGCGCCGTTCTCGCCGATCAGAGCATGAACCTCGCCGGGCAACAGGTCGATCGAGACATCGAACAGGATCTGAACAGGGCCGAAACTGCGGTTGACAGCCGACAAGGACAGCTTTGCTGCAGTCAAATCCGTCCCCCTCGCGGATGGCAACATTGTGCCATCGGCCATATGCCTAATGGAGTGCTTCCGTTCATTCCGCTCGTCCTCCCCTGGGCCAGATTATGGTTGCCAAGCGGAGTGCGGTCAACGGTTCTGCTTGAAAATCAAGCCTTATCGTTCTGCACTTGGTTCCCCACCGCGGTCCGCCCCGACTCCAGCCGGAGTTCGCCCCAACCGCTGGATGAGTTGTTCCCCGCCTGCTCATACTTGAGGGAGCATCGCCCTGGAACCGCAGGAGCGGATGATGATCGAGGCATGGTCAAGCGACCCGCCCTGCAGGCTGGATACGGACGCACCGCCCTGTCAGCCCAGTTCCATGGTCGCAATGGCCTGCTCCCAACCATTGCCCGGCGCATGCGACCCGCGGTACATCCGCGCCGTTCGGAACGTTTCGTGGTACCCCAACGCCCGGAGGTCGCGAATGAACGCGTCGTTGGCCTCGGGCACGTCGATGATCCAGGGTTCAGGACCGTCGGCCGAGGCGACCAAGGCCATGGCATGAGCCGCATCGGGCGCGACGATCGGGCCGATCTTGCAGCCTGTTCGGCAGGCCCGCACGGTTGCGAACGCCTGGACTCCCTGATTGTCCTCGAACACCAGCGTTCTTCGATGGAGCGAGGGTTTCACCCATGCCGACAGGAAACGGGGCCGTTCAACGCCGGTCGCAGCCCGGTCGAGATGCTCGATCCGCTCAAGATCCTGGGGCAGCGCCGGGCGGACCCCTGGGCGCCTCGAGCCGTTCTGCCGTCCTTCGAAGCGCAGCGTCGCACCGTTCCTGACAAAGCCTGACCGCGCGTAGTTGGCCTCTTGGGCGGCCACCCCGTCGAGCCCGATGGTCCGTGCGCCGCCATGGGCGAGGCCGCGCTTCCAGAGCATGGAACCGATGCCCTGCCCTCGCCAGTCTGGGCGGCAGATGTATAGGCCAAGGAAGGCGTACCGGTCGGAGTGGTTCACGACGGAGATGGCGCCAACGGGCTCGCCGTCGCAGAGCGCAAGAAGGAATCCAGCTGGATCGGCAGAGTGGAAGGCCGCGGCATCGTCCAGTCCAGGGTTCCAGCCCTCGGTTTCGGCCCAACCCAGGACTTCATCCAGTTCCCCGCTCTCCATCCCCTTGATGCACACCCGTGTCATGCTCCCAAAGCCTCTCGCAGGGACCGGGGCGCCGAAGGCAAGGACCGCAAGTCGAGCGAGGACACGAGGTCGAGCAGATGGCCCTTCATCATCTGCTCGGCCCCCTCACCGTCGCGGTCGGCCAAAGCGTTCAGCAAAGCATGGTGCGCGTGGCTTTCGCAGAGCGCGTTGCGACGCCGCCAGTACAGCGCAATGATGAGAGAGGATCGCGCGATGAGTTGCCCGATGAACTCCGCGATCGTGTCCTGGTCGGCAATCCGCGCGATCTCGAGATGGAACAAGCCGGACTGGCGGAGGGCTCTTCCTGGGTGGTTGTCGGCAATGGCACGGTGCTCCTCGTCGATCAGTTCCCGGAGGCGGGCGACCTCCGCAGGGCCGGCGCGCTCTGCCGCCGAACGCGCAGTCCGAGGCTCCAGCAAGGCGCGCGCCTCGAAGACCTCGCGGGCCTCGCGAACCGTCGGTTGCGCCACGAACGCACCCTTGTTGCGCTTCAGAGTGATCAGTCTTTCGTGGCCGAGGCGCTGAAGCGCGGCACGAACCACTGTCCTGCTCACGCCAAAGACCTCGCCCACGTCGTCCTCACTGAGCTTCGTTCCCGGCACGAGACGATGCTCGTGAATCGCGAGCGCCAACTGATCAGCGACCGCTTCAGCCGGTCCTGCGACTCGGCCCGCCTCCCTATCCATGCTTGCTGCCTCAAGGTTTTTCGATGTTCACACGACCGGGGGTCCGACCCGGAGGCAACACCCAAATGGACCCGCGGCCGTATTGTATACAATCAAGTCTATGATTTAGGCGCAGCACGTCTACGAACGCTCTCATTTTCATCAACGGCTGTCTGAGGGGGACAAAGGCGCGATTTCTTCTCCGCTTCCGGTTCGTCGTTGCCCAGTGTTCCCAAGAGCGAGCGGGAGTGCCCATGCGAACTGGCCAAGACCTTGAGTTGATCCACCTGACCAAGCGCTACGGCGACACGGTGGCGGTGGACGATGTGAGCTACCTGTTCCGGGGCGGCAGCTATGTGTGCCTGCTGGGTCCGTCCGGCTGCGGGAAAACCTCGACCCTCCGGATGATCGCGGGTCACGAAACCGCCTCGCAAGGCTCGATCGTCCTTTGCGGGACCGAGGTCACGGGGCTGCCGCCTGCCAAGCGCGGCACGGCCATGATGTTTCAAAGCTATGCGCTGTTCCCGCATCTGACCGTGCGCGACAACGTGGCGTTCAGCCTCAAGATGAAGGGCGTGGACCAAGCCGTCCGGCACAAGCGCGCGGGCGAACTCCTCGAACTGGTCGACATGACCCGCTACGCCGACCGCCTGCCCTCGCAACTGTCGGGCGGCCAGCAGCAGCGGGTCGCGCTGGCCCGGGCCTTGGTCACCAATCCTCAAGTCCTTCTTCTCGATGAGCCGCTCTCGGCGCTGGACCCGTTCCTGCGTGTGCGGATGCGGACAGAACTCAAGAAACTCCAGCGCGAGCTTGGAATAAGCTTCATCCACGTCACCCACGGTCAGGACGAGGCGCTGGCTCTCGCAGACGAGATCGTGCTGATGAACAACGCCCGCATCGAGCAGGCCGGCCCCGCGCGCGAGATCTTCAATGCCCCGCGCACAGAGTTCGTGGCCCGGTTCATGGGGGGGCACAACGTGGTCGCCCTTCCGCAAGGTCGCTTCGCGCTTCGGGCCGACAGTGTGCGCTTGGCCCAGAACGGGACCGAGGCCGTCGTCCGTGCCGTCGAATACCAGGGGGGCCATGTCGCGCTGACGGCGCGCCTTGCAGGGGACCAGGAGATTCTGGCCCTCATCCCCGAAGGCGACTTCTACGCGGATCCGAAATCCCCGGGCGACGCCGTTCGGCTCGCCTGGGATGAGGGGCGGCTCCACCGCCTCCAAGCCTGACACGACATCCAGACAGGGACAGAAGACCGATGACCAAGATGCGATACAGCCGGCGCAGCCTGCTCAAGACCGGGGCCGCCGCCCTTGCCGCCAGTGCGCTGCCCGCACCGATGATCTGGGCGCAGGAGATCAAGGACATCACCCTGCGCCAGTTCGGCACCGGCGTGTCGAACCTCAACGAGGTCGCGCAGAAGGTGAAAGAAGACCTCGGCTTCACGCTTGAGATGACGGCCCTCGACTCGGATGCCGTGACTCAGCGCGCTGCGACCCAACCGGACAGCTTCGACATCGCCGATATCGAGTATTGGATCGCCAAGAAGGTCTGGCCGACCGGCAACCTTCAGGCCATGGATACCTCCAAGATTGCGAACTACGACAAGATCGTGGGCATCTTCCGCAACGGCAAGCTCACACCTGACAGTACCATCGCACAGGGTACCGCGCCGCACACCGTGGGCTTCACCTCCGGGCCCGGCGGCACCGACTTCGTCGCCGAGGAGTCAGGTTGGATGACCTTGATCCCGACGATCTACAACGCCGACACACTGGGCATCCGCCCCGACCTCATAGGCCGCCCCATCGAGTCCTGGGCCGAGCTGCTGAACCCCGAGTTCAAGGGCAAGGCCTCGCTCCTCGACATCTCCTCCATCGGCATCATGGACGCCGCCATGGTCTGCGAGGCGATGGGAGAAATCCAGTACGGCGACAAGGGCAACATGACCACGGACGAGATCGACCGCACCATGGCGATCATGACCGAGGCCAAGCGCGCCGGCCAGTTCCGGTCCTTCTGGAAGACCTTCGACGAATCCGTGAACCTCATGTCCTCGGGCGAGGTGGTGATCCAGTCCATGTGGTCACCGGCCATCACCGCCGTGAAGTCTCGCGGCATCCCCTGTGTGTACCAGCCTCTCAAGGAAGGCTACCGCAGCTGGGGCGGCGGCATCGGCCTGTCCTCAAGCCTCGATGGCATGGCGCTGGATGCGGCCTACGAGTACATCAACTGGTACCTGTCGGGCTGGGTCGGCGGCTTTCTGATGCGTCAGGGGTACTACTCGGCGGTGCCCGAAACCTCCAAGACCTTCATGACCGCCAACGAGTGGGGTTACTGGTTCGAGGGCAAGCAAGCCGTCGAACCGATCACCAACCCGTTCGGCGATGTCCTGGCCCAGGCCGGCGAAGTGCGCGATGGGGGCTCCTTCGAGGAGCGCATGGGCAAGGTCGCCTGCTGGAATTCCGTCATGGACGAAAACCAGTACATGGTCCGCAAGTGGAACGAGTTCATTGCCGCCTGAGTCGATCAGCATCGCGGGGTCCTTCGAGACCCCGCCTCTCGTGCGGCCCCAGCGGACGCGCCGGGGTCACCTCGCGTCGCGCCACGTAACCGGCTGGTTGCTGGCCGCTCCTCTGGCTGTGGTGCTTCTGGCGTTTCTCGTGCTGCCGATCATCATGATCGTGGTCGTCAGCTTCTGGACCGCGACCGAGTTCTCGATCGTGCCAGCTTTCTCATGGGAGAACTATGAGTTCCTCCTGGGCTCGGACGTGACCTGGCGCGTGCTGCTGAACACCGCCAAATACGCCGTCGTCACATGGGCCATCACCGTCGTGCTGGGCTTCACGGTCGCGTATTTCCTGGCCTTCCACGTTCGCTCGCAGACCTGGCAGACGGCGCTGTTCCTTCTTTGCACCATCCCCTTCTGGACCTCGAACATCATCCGCATGATCTCCTGGATCCCGTTCCTGGGCCGCGAAGGCCTCGCGAACTCGGCGCTTCTGTCCTGGGGCGTGATCGACGAGCCGCTGGATTGGCTGCTGTTCTCCGACTTCTCGGTGATCCTCGCGTTCGTGCATCTCTACACGCTGTTCATGGTCGTTCCGATCTTCAACACGATGATGCGGATCGATCGGACCCTGATCGAGGCCGCAAACGACGCGGGCGCGAGCGGGTTTCAGACACTCTGGAACGTGGTGCTGCCGCTGACGAGACCCGGCATCATGATCGGCACGATCTTCGTCATTACGCTGGTGATGGGCGATTTCATCACCGTGCGCTTCATGTCGGGGTCGCAGTCCGCCAATGTCGGCCGCCTGATCCAGAACGACATCGGCCTGCTTCAGTATCCCTCGGCCTCAGCGACATCGGTGCTGCTTCTCATCGTCACGCTGATGGTCATCGGCATCCTGCTGCGTCTCGTGGACATCCGGAAGGAGCTTTGATGAACCCGCGCCCCCGTTCCTTCTACGTGCTGGCCGCGATCTTCGGGCTCTTCCTGCTGTTTCTTTACGGCCCCACCATCACCATCGCGATCCTGAGCTTCCAAGGGCCTGAAGGCGGCCTGACCTTCCCGATGCGGGGCGTGTCGCTGCACTGGTTCCGCGACCTCTTCCAAGAGCAGGCCGTCGGCGACATATGGGGCAGCTTCGGCCGTTCGTTTGTCTTGGGTCTCATGGTCATGGTCACGACGGTCGTTGTGTCGGTCATGGGAGGCCTTGCCTTCCGCAAGCGGTTCAAGGGATCGGCCGTCCTGTTCCAGCTCGTCATCGCCAGTCTCGTGATTCCCTCGATTCTCGTCTCGCTGGGTGTGGGCCTGATCTTCTCGCAGGCAGGCCTGCCAGTTCACTGGGCGTCGTCGGGCTTCGGAGCACAGCTGACCTGGACGGTCCCATTCGGCCTGCTGATTATGTTCGCCGTCTTCAACCGCTTCAACCCAGCCTACGAAGAAGCGGCCCGTGACCAGGGCGCCACCGCATGGCAGACGATCCGCCATGTCGTCCTGCCGATCATCGCCCCGTCCCTGCTGGGTGTGGCGCTCTTCGGATTCACGCTCAGCTATGATGAATTCGCGCGGACGCTGCTCACCGCCGGAAGCCGCAACACGCTCCCGCTCGAGATCTATGGCATGACCACCAACGTCACGACGCCTGTCATCTTTGCCTTGGGCACACTGACGACGGTGTTTTCCTTCGTCGTGATCGGTGCCTTCCTCCTTACGTTGGGCGCAGCAAGCCGACGCAGGGCAAAGGCTGGCTCGGACGCGGGCAGAGCTGTCTGATGCGTATCCTGTTCATCAACCCGAACTCCACGGTTGCCATGACGGACGCTGCTGTCCGAGTTGCTCGCCTCACCCTCCCGGAAGCCGAGATCCTGGGCTGGACAAACCATGACGGCCCGCCAGCAATCCAGGGCCCTCGGGACGGTGAAGCCGCCGTAGCGGGAGTGCGGGCGCTACTGCCCCGCGCACGGGCGGAGCGGGTGGATGCTATCGTCATCGCCTGCTTCGACGACACCGGCCTGGAGGAGATCCGCGCCGCAGCCCATTGTCCTGTCATCGGCATCGGACAGGCTGCCATGCACCTCGCCGCGCTCATTGGCCGCCGTTTCACGGTTGTGACCACCCTTCCCGTCTCTGTCCCCGTGATCGAGGCCAACGTCGCTGCTTACGGGTTCGGCGAACGCTGCGCCCGGGTGCGGCCATCGGGCCTGCCCGTGCTTGAGGTCGAGGCCGGGGGGCCGGCGGTCGTGTCGCGGCTGCAGGAGGAGATCGCCGCCGCGAGGCAGGAGGACGATGCGGAGATCGTGGTGCTGGGCTGCGCCGGGATGGCCCTCTTGCGTGGCGAGTTGCAGGAAGGCGCAGCCGTCACCCTGATCGACGGCATCGAGGCTGCCACCGTGCTTGCCGGCGCGCTCGCCAACTGGACGGCGACCACGCAGCAGTTGCTTCGGGTCTGATCCGTCGCCGCACTGCACCCGGTGGACGCCAGAAGCGTTGCGGGGGGCTTGGCGGTGGATCAGGCGCCCGTTGCGGCGACCGCCATCAGGATCGCGCTGGCCACCTGATTGCCGCCCACATCGCTATGCGAACTCACAAACCGGTCTGCGCGCAGGTTGTAAACCTTGCCGGCTTCGAAGCCGTAGTCCTGCCCGGCTTCTTCCAACAGGGTGCTGGTTTCCTCGACTTCGGGGGTGTGCTGCGCTCCGTTCCGGCCCATGCCACCGTAAGGATCGTTCTCGTCCCCCAGCGCCGCAGCCGCTTGGCGGGCGATGCGCGAGGCCAAGGGGTAGGCGATGCCGACAGCCGTGTCGTTCTTGGTGTGGGTGATCAGGATCGGACCGGAAGCACGCCGCTCCGCCAGAAGTGCCCGGAACGCGCCGTCGCGCCCGTTCTCATCAAAGTTGTCGGCCAAGCCATTATGGGAAAAGGCAGCCTGGAGAAGGCTGAGGGTCACGCCGTGCGTACGGGGCGGAAGGTCATGGGCTGCGACCGTGACGAGGCGTCCCCCGAAACTGTGGCCGACCAGATGCAGGCGCAAGGTCGGATGTCGGTCGCGCAAGCGCCTGAGCACCGGAGCAAGGCCAACCCGCCCGACAATGCCGGCCCGGCTCTTCATGCCATAATAGGTCGTATAGTTCGCCAGCCGCCGCGCCGCCGCACCGACCCCGCCCAGGAAATCCCCCAAACCTGCTGCGCCGCCGGAACCCACGCCCGTGGCTCCACCGGCTTTGGGGGCTCCCGGAGCGACAACCTGCCCATTCAGACCTGCAAACAGCTCGTCTGCCGGGCGCGTGAAGAAAGCATCCGATCCATCGTCAGCATGCGCCTCGGCCGGGTCCAGAACCGATCGCAAGATGGCCACAAACCGCTCTCGCGCTGCAGGATCCTCACTCAGGCTAGGTGCCAGTGCTTGCGCTTCGGACAAGAGCGCTTCCCGGATCTCGTTCCGTTCCGTGCCACCCAGGGTTTCCGGATCGTGCTTCATTGCCTCCAGAAGCCGAGCGAGCGCCTCGTCGTTCTCGTGGGTCGCCGATGCGGCACCGCCGCCTGGGATGAGGTCCTCGTCCGCGAACTTCTTCGACGGCCAGAACACCCGCAGCGCGCCCATTCGGCGATCTTCGAGGCCCGACACGAGATTTGCCGCCGTTACCCGTTCCAGGCTCTTGGTCAGGCGGTCGAACAGAGCGCTGGCTTCGGCCTTGTCGTTGTTCCAGCCGTGGCAGAGCACCAGCAGGTCCGTGTAGCCTCCGGCCTTCTCCAGCAATCCGGTCACCTGGGCTTCGTCGAAAACGCGACCATCGCGGGTGAATTCGATCTCGTGGTGCTCGATGACCAAGACCTGCCTCCCTAAACCGCCTGAAGCGCTCGCATGAGATCGACCAAGCCGTGCCCCTCGAAGTACCGTTCACGTCCCAACGGCGTGGCGTTCTCGAGAAAGATCCGTTTCACTTCCAGGGGTCGGCCGATGAACTCCCGCCTGATGGACAGGAAGGCCGCGATGGCGCCCGACACGTGCGGCGCAGCCATGCTCGTGCCGGTGTCGTCCAGGTAATGCGCCGCCTCATCTTTCGCGCCACCCGCTTCCGCCAGCTTGTGGCCTGCGGCGCAGGAGGTGATCCGCTCGCCCGGGGCTACGAGATCGGGCTTGAGCCGCCCATCCGTCGTCGGCCCTTTCGATGAGAAATAGGACACCCCGTAAGTGTGCGGCGAATCCCGGTGCGTGGCTCCCACCGTGATGGCCATGTCCGCATTGCCAGGATCGTTGATGCTGTTGGAAATCCCGACCTGAGCCGATCCCGAGCTCGATGCTGCAGCACCGTATCCCGTGTTGCCGGCCGCCGTCACCACTACGACGCCCTCCTGGACCAGGCGGTTTACCGTTGCGCAAAGCGGGCTCTGACCGCAGGCGAACACCTCGGGGTCGAAGGAGTATCCGACGCTCAGGTTGACCCCATGGACCCGCATGACCTTGGGGTTGTCGTTGATCTTCTCTCGCAGGTACTCCAGTGCCTCAATGACTTGGCTGGATCGCCCTTCCCCCTTGTCGTCCAGCACCCGTAGGCTGATCAGTCGGCATAAGGGGGCCATGCCCCGAGGCTCGTGCTTCCCGCGCGAGGCTGTTTTCCGCGCCTTCGGCCGATAGCGCCGCTCGGCGAAGCGCGATGTGACAGCCTTGCCGTCCGGGTTCACGACGAACTGCCGCTCCAGAAGCCGGAGTGCCGCCCGTTCGGCTGGGGGTGCTTCTCCAGCGATGATGCCGGCAACATGTGTGCCATGGCCGAAATCGTCCGTCAGCGCCGCACGCCGATGCTGCTCAATCAGGTCGTCGCGGACCTCGGGTGCCAAGGTCGTGTCCCAGTCGGGGCTGGGGAGAGAAGGCAGGGGTAAACGATCATCCCCGGTCCCACTGAACAGATCGGCGAAGTTCCTGTGGAGGTCGCGCACCGTGTCGTTCAGCAGAAGATGCGTAGCTTGCTCCTCGGGGGTGCTGGACTCGCCAAAATGCAGGTGGCTGGCGTCGATACCCGAGTCGATGACCGCCCAGGTGATGTCCTCTCCGGCGGCGCCGAAAGAGTTGAGCGCCGCATCCGACTTGATCGTGGTGACCGAACGGTCAGTGTAGGCCCGGACCTTGAAGTCGGGCCAAAGCCGGAAGATCGCCCGCTCCGGGGACGGTTTCTGTTCGTCTTCGGCGATCAGCGCCCGCCATTCATCATCCGTCAGATCGCATCGGTAGTAGGATTTTCCAATCCGGATGGGAAACCGTCCAGGGCTCTGCCCCGGATCGGACGTCGGATCGGGCTGCTGGACGTGGAGCCGATGCAGGGCGAAGAAGTCACTTTCAGCCCCAGGCAGCCCACCCCGATGCTGGGCGTTCAGCTCGACGATGTATCGACCCGGCTCGGCCGAACCGGGTGCGGGAAGCCCCCACTCTTCCCGCTTGGCGGCATCGCGCATCTCGACCGGAGCGACCATCCGACCGAAAGCACGGAACGGACGGCCCATTATCTGGTCCTGTCCACCGGATTGAGGACCCGCAGAATTTTTGGATGGTCGTCGGGCCATTCGGTCTCAACCGATTAGACTGCATGGGTGAAAGCATAGCAGCACCGCCCGAATTCATCCAGTCGCTATGTGCGTGAACCGGAGCGGCGAGATGCGGGGCTCGGATGACCCTGGGAGATTGAAGAATGCAAGTTTAGCTTGACACTACGGCAACTGTTCGCGTTATGATTTCGGTCAAAGATCAGGAATGTCCTGCTTGGCTATGGACCCATAAGCTAAAGGGTCTGCTATCGGCTTGGCAGCCGATTTTCAGTGTCCCTCCTGGCATCGATCAATCGGAGCCAGCGTCTTGATGCAACTGCTCCGCATCCTCCGTTATTCATTGCATGGAAGTCTCTCTGGTAGATTGGTGGTTTCAGATTAGAGGAGTTACACGATGCCTTTAGAGAATGTGGATTATGAAGCAATTCAACGGCGACTGCATAAGTTGGGGTACAATCCCGGTCCGATAGATGGCGTACGCGGCCGTCTGACCATCAATGCGATCAAGCTGTTCCAATCCCAGAACGACCTTGTGGTCGATGGCCTCGTGGGGCCTAACACCCATGCCGCGCTGTTTCGCGGTAGCTCTGCAGGCATAGCGGCAACTCATGATCTTATGCCATGGATGCAGGAGGCCCGACGCCTGATCGGTCTCAAGGAGGATGTCGGCCCCGGCTCGAACCCGACGCTCATAGACTTTGGCGAAGCCTTGAACATCGACTACGCCAACGACGACGTTCCGTGGTGCGGGCTGTTCGTGGCCCATTGCGTCGGGTCCAGCCTTCCCAGCGAGCCCCTTCCGACGACACCACTGCTGGCTCGGGCCTGGCGCAAGTTTGGCCAGTCCTGTGCGCCCCAGTCGGGTTCCGTCCTTGTGTTCTGGCGGGGATCGCCTGATGGCATCAAGGGCCACGTAGGCTTCTACGAAGGCGAGGACCCGACCCACTACCATGTGCTGGGCGGCAACCAGTCGGACGCTGTGAACGTCCGCCGGATTGAACGCAGGCGGCTTCTTGCGGCCCGGTGGCCGCTCTCAGCTCTGGCCCCGACCGGGCAGACGCTGATGGCATCGGCTGACAGCGGAGTGGAGGCATCGACGACAGAGGCTTGAGACAACGTCAGCGACGCAAGCCATTGCGATGTCACGGCTTCAACGAGACAGAACTAGACGCTTGGCCCGGAAGCGCCGATCAGCCGTCCTTGACTGCACATCTAGAGGCGGTGTCGGGAACGAAATTATCTTGCTCGCAGCGACGCGATAGCCTCTGGGCCACTGCGAACTCCGTCCGAAGCAATGTGATCGTCCGGTTTGACTGTTCTGACGGGCCGAGATGCCTGACGATGGTGTCCGCTTGTGGATGATGAACACTATCGGGGTTGCGGGTCGTGGGTGGCGCGAGGTCGGAAGCGTCGGGTCTGGTCGGGCGAGGAGACGCGGGCGATCTGGGCGCGGGTGTCGGGGGTCTGGGGGAGCTAGGTCGCGCGGCGCTGCGACGCGAACACGAACCTGGTCTTCACCGGGCTGCGCGACCCTCGGTTTGCGCCTGACAAGGCGGCCGGGGAAGCGGCCCTCTTCCGGCCCGTCGAGGTCGTCGCGGAGCGCGACTGTCCTGCTGAGCCTGCAGCACCAAGCGTCCAGAGCCGGATCGAGATCGATCGTGCAGGCGGCCACCGGCTGCGGATCACGGGCCGCTACGACCCCGATGCGCTGGCGCAGCTGATCGGGGGCCCCTCGGTGTGATCCCTGTCCCCAGCAACACTCGGGTCTGGCTCGCGGCCGGGGTGACCGACATGCGCCGGGGCTTTGCCGGGCTGGCGGTACAGGCCGAGGCGCTGCTGAAGCAGGACCCCTTCGCGGGCCATCTCTTCGTTCGGCACGGCCCTCGGAGCGGTGGCGTGCTCGTGCCTTGCTCCGCAGCCGGCGCGGTGACCTGGTCAGGGTGATCTGGTGGGATGGCCAAGGGCCCTGCCTTTTCGTCAAGCGCTTGGAGAAGGGCCGCTTCCTGTGGCCGGCGGCGGCCGAGGGCAAGGTGGCCCTGACCCCGGCGCAGCTCGCTATTTTCGCCGACGACACGCCCGTGAGCATGCTCGCACCCGGCACCGGCAGGAGGCACACGGCAGCTCTGGACCTATGGTCGTGATGAGCGCCCTTGGGACGGCGGCACGCCCCCGGCGGCCCTCGCCATGGTCCTCGGACCCATGGCGGACCCTGGCTCGATATCGCTTCTCGACCGACCGCAAGGGCCAGCATCCGAAGGATCACCTCTCGGGCTTCTGCGGCTGGATGCACGTCGACGGCTACGCCGGCTTTGAGGACCTCTACCGCGCCGGCAGCGTCCGCGAGGTCGCCTGCCTGGCGCATGTCAGGCGCAAGTTCGTCGATGGGCATCGGGCGCAAGGCTCTGCCCTTGCCGAGGAGGCCATCGGGCGCATTGCCCAACTCTATGCCGTCGAGGCGGAAGCCCGGGGCTCACCCCCAGACCAGCGCGTCGCGATCCGGCAGGCCAGGGCCAAGCCGGTCTTCGAGGATCTCGAGAGGTGGCTCGTCGCCCAAGCTCCCCGCCATCTCCGGCAAGAGCCCCCTCGCTACAGCGATCCGCTCCGCGCTGGCCCGAATGGCACGGCTCAGGCTCTCTCTCGAGCCCGGCCTGCTCGAGATCGACAACAGCGAGCCGTTGTCCGCCCTCGGTCCGCCGACAATGGCAAGCGCCGAGCGCAGCATGCGCGCCATCGCCCTCGGCCGGAAGAACCACCTGTTCGTGGGCTCGGAGGCGGGCGGCCGCGCCGCGGCCATCGCCGACACCCTGAGCGAGACAGCCAAGCTCAACGGTGTCGGCCCGCAGGCCTGGCTCGGCCTGTCCCCTGGCGCGCCTGCCTGACCACAAGATCACCAGGCGATGACCTGCTGCCTTGGCGCCCCCGGGCCCAGCAAATACGCCGGACGCCGACGAAGCAATTCGGCCGCTTGCGGATCTTCATTGGCTACGCCTGAGAGGGCGGAACGTCATGGCCGCAGTCGTTTGATCCACGTGTCAGGAACGGCCTTCATAGCCCCAGTTCCGCCAATGCCGGCCGGTCGCAACGACCATCCAGCCCTTTGATTCAGAAAAAGGGCCCGCTGCGATTCCTGCAGCGAGCCCGAACGGCGAGACCTCTGCCGATGCGGGTCGCATCAGCCTAGCCGTGCCGGCGTCGGATCAGTTGTCCACGCGCAGGTTGCCTGCGGCGGCCTTGCCGCTGCGAGCGTCGCGTTGGATGTCGAAGGACACGACTTGTCCTTCGTGCAGATCACGTAGGCCAGCTTGCTCCACGGCCGAGATGTGGACGAACAGATCCTCGCCGCCTGACTCGGGTTCGATGAATCCAAAGCCCTTGGTCGCATTGAACCACTTGACGGTGCCCCTGCCGCTTCCCTCGACCTGGCGGGATGCACCACCCCGCGGACCGCCGGAAGACCGCTCGTAGCCGCCCTCCGAACGGAAGCCGCCCTGCGACCGCGGCGCGGGACGTGAGGAGGCGCCGCCGCCGGAGCCAGTGACCCGCAGCTCGACCGCGGCAACCTTGCCCGAACGACGATCCTGTTCGACCTCGTAGCTCACGGTATCCCCGTCGTTCAGGGACCGGATTCCCGACCGCTCGAGCGCGGAAGCGTGAACAAAGATATCGGGGCCGCCGTCCTGCGGCGTGATGAAACCAAAGCCTTTGGCTGTGTTGAAGAACTTGACAGTGCCGCTCGCCATTCCGGATCTCCTGAGAAAGCGCGCCGCCTCTAGCACAGGTTGCGGGACGAAGGGAGTAGGAAGTGGAGAAAGACGAAACGTCACGGGAATCCTGCCGATCCGTTGGAGATCAGCAGCCAAACTCCAATGATGCCCAGACTACGAATTCAGCGACCGTGGTCAGGCTTTGGCACGCTCCGCCGAACGCTCCTGGAGGAAGATCACCAAGCCTGCGCCCGTGATGAGGGCACCCCCGAGGATCATCGCCGGCCTTGGCATGTCGGCGAAGAACAGCCACCCGAGAAAGATCGCCCAAGGCAGGAGGGTGTACTGGAACGGGGCGATCACAGCCGCATCGGCAAGTTTCAGGGCACGATTGACGCAAACATGGGCCAGCATCGCCACCACGCCGAGCAGACCCAGTAGCGTCAAATCCAGCCCTGTCGGGTCAGTCCACCCCCAAGGAGAAGCCAAGACGCCAGCCACCAAGGCGCCGGCAATCTGCCAGAACACAAGCGTGGTGTCCGGCGTGGCCCGGAGTTGCCGACCGGTCAGCATCATGGCGGCAAAGCAGCCCATACCCAGCAGCGCGACCCACACCGCCCTGCCCTGGCCTGCGCCGAATGGATCGAGGGCGATGAGCACGCCGACGAAGCCCACAGCAATCGCCATCCAGTTCCACCGGCCCACTCGCTCCCCCAGCAGCAGCGGAGCAGCTACGGCGACGCAGATAGGCGCGGCCATCCAGTAGGTCATCACGTCCGCCAACGGGAGAAGCATCACGGCCCAGTAGAAGCAGAAAACTTCGCCTGTCGAGAAGACGACGCGAAGCGCCTGCAACCCTGGTCGCTCCACCGCAAGAAGCCGTTTGAACCCCCAGCGCCAGAGAACCGGAGCAAGGACAATGAGAGCGACCGCGCTGCGGATCAAGAGCACCTGACCAACGGAATAGGTCGCCACCAAGAGCTTTCCCATCGCGTCGTTCAGCGAGAAAAGAAGCATGCCAAGCAGCATGAGCCCGATGCCTGCCCCGGCTGCAGAGAACAGCCCGGCACGAGAAACGCGGTTTGCTGTGCGGGCGGTCATGGCGCAGTCCGTCCAGGGAAGGGCCGGCCCGGCTCCGGGCGGCCCTCCGTGTCTGCTCAGCCGCCGGACCGCAACTCGTCGAGCGCCGCCTGCATGGCCTCGACGACGTCGCGGCCGATCGTGTCAGCGTGCGTTTCGTAGACGGTCGCGACCGCCTCCCGAATGCGCTCCATCTCGGTGGGCTCAAGCTGGTTGAACTTCATTCCGGCTTCCTGCACGCGCTCAAGCGATTGCTGGGAGAGTTCGCGGCTCGCCTGCCGCTGCACGGCCTGACCCTCCATGGCACAGTCGCGCAGGATCTGCTGCTCCTCGGGAGAATAGGTGTCGAAGATGGCCTTCGAGAACAAGACCATGAACGGTGTATAGGCGTGGCGCGTTTCGGTCAGGTACTCCTGCACTTCGGAGAACTGGGAGGTGTCGATGGTGACGTAAGGGTTCTCCTGCGCGTCGATCGTGCCCGTCTCCAGTGCAGTGAAGACCTCGCCAAAGGCCATCGGCATGGCGTTCGTGCCGAGATTGGAAAAGGTGTCGAGGAAAATGTCGTTCTGCATCACGCGAACGCGCATGCCCTCGAGATCCTCCAACTTTGTCACGGGCCGGACGGAGTTGGTCAGGTTGCGGAAGCCGTTCTCCCAGTAGGCCAAGTTGATGAGGCCATGAGCCTCCATCTTTTCGGAGATCATGGCCCCGAACTCGCCGTCGAGGATGGCATCTGCCTCTTGGTCGTCGGCAAAGAGGAACGGCAGGTCGAACACTCCCAACGCGGGCTCGATCCCGACAAGCGGCGAAGTCGAGGTGACCACCATTTCCTGCGTGCCCGACCGCAGCGCCTGCGTCGCGTCGAGGTCGTTGCCCAAGGCGGCCGACCAGAACGCATTGAGGGTCCAGGTGCCGCCCGTCCGTTCGTCGAAGCAGGCTTGCATCGCCTGTACGCCATTGCCGACGGGATGGGTCTCGGCCACTCCGTTCGAGATGGTGATCGTGCGTTCCTGGACCTGGGCGGTGGCCGGCAGCGCGGCGGCCGAGGCCAGAAGGGCTGCCAAGGCAGTTGTAGTCGCTCTCATCGTTGGTTTCCTCCCATAAGTTTCCGTCTATTGGGTTCTGTCAGCGCAGCCATTCCAGCGGAACCGTCACGATCTGCGGAACCAGGACCAAAAGGAAAAGGAGCGCGATCTGTCCCAAAAGAAAGGGCGTGACCCCAACGACGACCTGACCGAACGGCACCCGGGCCACCCCGCTCACGACGTTCAGCACGACACCGACGGGTGGGGTGAGCAGGCCGATGCAGTTGGCCATGACGAAAATGACGCCGAAGTAGACGGGGTCGATCCCGGCCTGAATGATCAATGGCATGAGAACGGGCGTAAGGATGAGGATCGTCGGGGCCAGATCCAGCGCCGTTCCCACCAGAAGCACCAGAAGCACGATCAGCAGCATCAGCAGCCGGGGTCGGTCGATGACGGGGGCCAGGAACTGGCTGATCTCGCCAGGGATGTTGGCGCGGGTGATGAGCCAGGACGTGACCAGCGCAGCGGCTACCAGGAACAGCACCACCGAAGTCACCTTGGCCGCATTGAGGAACACAGCATAAAGATCGCGGATCTTCAGTTCCCGGTAGATGAACAGCCCCACCAGCAAGGCGTAGGTCGCCGCGACGACGGCCGCTTCGGTCGGGGTGAAGATCCCAAGGCGGATGCCCCCCAACACGATCACCGGCATGACCAGCGCCCAAGTGGCCCGCCCGGTCGCGCGCAGACGGCCGCTCATGGGGACTCTGGGCAGGACCGCTACTTTCTCCTTGCGTGCCACGATGATCCAGATCACGACAAGCGTCAGCGCCATCAGGATTCCCGGGACGACACCGCCTAGGAACAGCCCGGTGATGGAAACGTTGGCCGCCACCCCAAAGATGATGAAAGCGATGGACGGTGGGATGACGGGCGCGATGATCCCGCCTGCGGCCATGAGGCCGGCCGCGCGGGGGACATGATAACCCGCCTCGCGCATCATCGGGATGAGGATCGAGGCCAGCGCCGCACTGTCGGCGGCAGCCGAACCCGACAGCGACGCCATGATGACGGCTGCAATGATGGCCACGAGCCCCAGACCACCGCGGATGTGACCCACGCAGGCGATGGCGAAGTCCACGATCCGCTTGGAAAGTCCCCCCGCGTTCATGAGTTCGCCCGCAAGCAGGAAGAACGGGATGGCCAGCAGTGTGAACGTGTTGGCACCCTGGATCATCTGCTGGGAGAGGATCGACGAGTTGAAGATCCCGAGCCACTGCATCAGCACGACGCCGCAGAACATCAGAGCAAAGGCCACCGGCACGCCGATGGCCATGGTGACGAAGATGGTGACCAGGAAGACGATGATTGTCATTCGCCGCCCCTGTTCTGGACCACGCCATCGCCCCATTCCCCCGCGAAATGTGCGACCTCGGCCTCGGTCGTGCGGCCGGTCAGGATACGGAACAGACGGATCGTGGCGATCACGCCGATGCCCAGCGCAGTGAAGTAGCCTACTCCGAACACCCAGATCATCGATAGGCCCACCACCGCAGCGGTCATGGATGCGTTGATGTCATGTTGGATCCATGTCCCCCAGAACATCACCCCCGAACAGATCAGAATGATCGCGTTGCTGATGGCCATGCAGATCAGGCGGCCACTCCGGCCGAACCGGCGCACCAGGGTCTCCACCCCGATGTGACCATGCTCGCCGAAGGTGAGCACGGCACCGATGAACGTAAGCCAGACGAAGAAGTAGCGCGACATCTCCTCCGAGAAGGTCAGGCCGCTATTGAAGCCGTATCGCAGGACGACATTGAGCAGCACCATGGCCGCCATGCCCGCAAGAAGTCCGATCAGGATCCATTCCAGCAAACGCGTGATCGCAGCCACGGCCCAGTCCGTCATCAACTCACCTCCCCTAGGCGGATCTCCGGTGAGCTTGGCGCCCCCTGGGTCCAGTTCGCAACCTGCTTGCCTGTAACGCATCATAGGGCAAACGAGACGGATGACGACCCGTCCATCAGAGGACTGGCGACACAACCGTCCATGTGTCGTGGGTTTGGCGTGACTTCATCCGCAAGTCGCCAAACCCTGGCGGCGCGCCTGGGGTGCATGCCAGGAGGCCGGCGCCGTCCCCTGGGCGGCCCGAGCACGGCCTCGGGCGTAGTGGCCACCCCGCAGCCGGGACTAACGCCGGTGGCGCCTCGTAAGCTCCAGCCGAAGTTCACGACGGGAGATATGGTCACTGGCCCGCGCGACGGAGAAACAAGGCGGGGTTGAGGCCACGATACAGCCCGGATCCCCTGCGGGACCTGCTCCGCCACTGTCCGCGTCAGGCAGCATCACGAACTGCGGTTGCAATCCCCCCAAGATTCAGTGTGATCAAGTTCGGCCGTTTCAGGATCCGATCCAAACGAGGAAACCCTGTGCGGAACGGCTATTGCTGCCGCTTGGCCGACTCTTGAAGGGGACCTTCGTACGATGAGCGCTACCAACCAGTCCGTTCTTTCGGAGGTTTTCCGCGAGGCTTTCCGCAACCATCCCGCTGGCGTTTCTGTCATCGCCGCAGATCCGGGGGACGGTCCGGTCGCTCTCACCGTGAGCTCCCTTATCTCCGTCAGCGCCAGCCCACCCACGGTGGCCTTCTCACTATCAGCCCAGTCCACGACGGCCGTCACCATCCTGAGAGCCGAGACGATGGTGATCCATCTGCTCCGGCACAAGGACATGCCCCTCGCCCAGCTTTGCGCGACCAGCGGCGCTGACCGCTTCGGAGCCGAAGTAAGATGGGCACGCCTGCCGACCGGAGAGCCTCGTTACATCGACGTGGGCATATGGTTCCGCGCCCGACCTCTGCACACATTGCCGGTGTCCGGAGCAACCCTGATCGTGGCCGAGCTTCTCGAAGGTCAAGTGGCGGAGGCGGAGGTGAGCGAGGACGAACTGTCGATGGTTTACCTCAATCGACAGTGGCATGGGCTGCGGCCTGTCTTGGAAGTGTCTCTCTAAGTTGAGGAGTGGGTCGCAACACCGTCCGGAATAGGTCAACTCCCCTGCAAGGTTGTCACGCGCTCCTTCCATCGACAAGGATTCCGTTGTCGGTGACAGCCTTGTCGATCAAGGCCCTTCCGGGCGTGAAAGCTCTGCTTCGTGCTGCGCTTCGATGGGCTCAGGACCTGCAAGCGCTGATCTGGAACCACGTCGCCTGGTCGGGGGAGTTTGCCGATGAGATCCCGGCCAACCCCCGGTTCGCGATCGCAACTCGAGCCGGTCCTGTGCCTCCCTCCCTTTCGCCGGGAAAGAACGGATGATGCGGCCCAGATCGCCCTGTCGAACGGCAACAACCGGGACGGGTGCATCGACCCAACGGACACCAAGGTGGGTTCGGAGATCGCGATCCGGGGGCCCTGGTGATAGACACAGGCCAGCGGCGCACCCGCTTTGCCCGCCACTGCCACACGGTTCCTGGGACAAAATGGGGCCGACCCGGCCGAGATCGCAGGTGCGGCGAGACGTCAACTGGACGGCTACCCGACCCTGACTTGGCTTGAGGGCCGGGCCGTTGCAGCTCCGACGGCCCCGACGCCTTCACTATCAGGACCGAGGACAGACAGATCCACGAAGGATGGTGCATCGTCTTGGCCATCGGGGTGTCCGACCAGCGTCCAGAGATCCCGGGGACAGCCGAGCGGTGGGGGCGGAGGGTGCTCCACTGTCCCTACGGCCACAGCTACGAACTCGATGAGGGCCGCGTCGGCGTGATCGCGACAGGACCGATGTCCGTGCATCAGGCGGAACTCCTGATTGAATGGGGCGACGTCACCTTCCTGACCAACGCCGCCCAAGAGCTTGACCCGAACACGCGGCGCACCTGCGTAACCGGGGCGTCACAATCGAGGAGAATCATATCAGCCGGATCGAAGAAGAGGCAGACCTCCTACTGTCGCACGGACGCCGCCTGCCCTTCGCGGGCCTTTTCACCGCAACCCGCTGTGTGCCCGCAGGCCCCCTGCCCGCAGAAATGGGCTGCGCCTTGGACGAAACGCCCATGGGTCTTCAGATCCGAACTAGCGCGGCCCAGGAGACCACCCTGCCCGGTGTCTTCGCCTGCGGGGACGTGGCCTCTGTCCCGCATCAATCTCCCTCGCCATGGACAACGGCGCCATGACCGGCATCCACATCCATCGCTCCCTTGTCTGGTCGGAGCACTGAGGGATGGAGGCAGCAGGCTCAGCCTTCTCGGGCTACGCCGAAGGAACGGCGTGAAGACCGAGGTCAGCGGCGCCGGCGCTATCACGCCTGTGGACGAGCGTACGCCGCCCGGTCCGGTTCGCGCTCGGCGGCGAAGAAACGGGCCGGTTCGTCGGGCCCGATAGGACGACGCCGTGCGGAGGCTACGGACTTCGCCAATCTAGTTAATCGCAATGTATCGGTTCCGTGGAGCATGATTGGTCCACAGCCGGACACATCAATCCTGGACTTCGTCGCAGAGGCGTCTGGCTGGCCAGCGCTTAGGCTTGCTTGGCCTCCCGCCGTGCCCAGGTCGCTGGCGCCACCCCCTGCTGGCGGGTGAAGGCGGCGCTGAAGGCGCTTGCCGAGCCGTAGCCCGCACGGGCGGCGACCAAGGCCAGCGGCGCATCGCCTTGCCGCAGCATCTCGCGCGCAAGCGCCATGCGCCACTGCGCGAGTTAGGTCATCGGAGGCATGCCGACGGCGCGGCGGAAGCGCTCGAAGAAGGCCGAACGCGACAGCGCCGCCTCTCCTGCCAGCGCTTCCATGGTCCAGGGAGCATCCGGGCTTTCGTGCAGGCGGCGCAGGGCGGGCGCGAGGCGCGGGTCGGCGAGCCCGCGCAGGAGCCCAGGCGCCGCCGCCGAGCCGCCCGCTCCGCGCAGCGCTTCGATGAGCAGGATCTCGACCAGTCGCCGCAGTACGGCATCGCGCCCCGGACGCGCCGTGCGACCCTCGTCATCGAGCAGGCGGGCCAGCGTGGCAAGCCGGCCGCCGCCGTCGCCCTCCTCGGCGTCGCTCCGCGCCAAGGCCAGCCGGGGCAGCATCCCTACAAGGAGTTGCGCGTCCGGCGAGCCGAAGCGGCAGTAGCCGACCACGAGACGCGTGTCCGGCGTCACGGCCGCCTCGCCCACCCGCACGCGACCCGGTCCCGTCAGCACCGGGTCGGGATCGAGCCGGCGCGCGGGTGGCACGACGCTCGATGCCTCGAAGTCCTGAGCCTCGGGGATCAGCGCCACGTCGCCCTGTCGGAGGGTCGCCTCGGGTTCGCCCAGCACGGCGAGTCGCACGGCGCCCTCCAGCACGGCGCAGTAGAAAGGTCGCCCAAGTTCCGACCGTCGCACCCGCCAGGGGCCCGACGCTTCGACCAGCTTGGATGCCCGCGCTTCGGGTCGCAGGAGCGCGACAATCTCGCTGAACGGATCCGACGACGGGCGGTCGGGGTCCGCAACGGCAGGTGCCTCGGGCACCGGGGAGTCGAGAAAGGAAGCGGACATCCGGACGCTCTCTAATGAATGATGGATGGTCGATGATAGCGCATCCGGCAGACTCCGCCCATGTCCTGGTCTCAGATCACAGGAGATCGTCATGCCTACCGTTCTCGTCACCGGAGCCTCGTCCGGCTTCGGCCTCGCCACCGCGCGGTTGTTCCTCGACCGCGGCTGGACTGTCGCAGCCGCCATGCGCGTCCCGCAGGAGGGGCTGCTGCCCGCGTCCGACCGGCTACGCCTCGTCGCCCTTGACGTCACTGACCCCGAGGGGCCGCTACGCGCTGCAGCTGAGGCAGGGCCTGTGGACGTTCTCGTCAACAACGCCGGCATTGGCTTCTTGGGCGCCGTCGAGGGCATGCCCGCGCAGGACATCCGCGATATCCTCGATACCAACCTCATCGGCGCCATCGCCATGGCGCAGGCGGTGCTGCCGCGGATGCGCGAGCGGCGCTCGGGCACCATCGTCCACGTCACCTCGTCGGTGACCCTCGCTCCTATCCCGCTGCTTGCGGTCTACACTGCCAGCAAGGCCGCGCTCTCGGCGTTTTCGGCCGTTCTTTCGCGCGAGGTCGAGGGGTTCGGGGTCCGCGTGCGAGAGGTGCTGCCGGGCCGCGCGCCCTCGACGCCGTTCGGTGCCAAGGGACGGGTGCGGATGCACCTGCCCGAAGCCTACCGACCAGTCGCCCAGGCGCTCATGGCGGGCTGGCAGAGTCCCGGCCCGCTCACCACACCCGACGACGTGGCCGAGGCGGTCTGGCGCGCGGCCAACGACGAGGGCGCGCCCGAGCGCCTGCCTGCAGGGGTCGACGCAGAGGCACTCATGCCGTGACGAGTGCCGCCCCCGCACCAGCGCGGCGGAGCAGGCACTCGGACCAAGATCAGGTCGCCAGCGCCGTCCTCATGAAAGGAACAGCTTTCGGTTCCGGCATTCGAAGTGGACGTGGTCCTCCTCGTTGCAGCCGGTCTCCCGGACGTCGAGTCGTTCTATGCCGCCCTCACATTCATAGGCTGGCTCGGCACCAAGGCCCGACCGCTGCAAGGAGCGGGGCCCTCTGGTCGAGCCCCTCTTCAGGCGGGATGAGCCGCAGGCTCGTCCCGGGCAGCAAACTCGTGTGGCTCGGTCTCTAGACGAAGTTCATCGCCTTCGGGAAACTGGGCCCGATCCTGTGCCCTAGAGGCTCTGGCATCCTTGGCGGGCGGAAGGCCGAACAGCCTCCCGTACTCGCGGGTGAACTGTGGCACGCTTTCGTAGCCGACCTCATAGGCGGCGCGGCTCGCGGACAAGTTCTCGGTACGCATGAGGCGGCGCGCCTCGACAAGGCGCAGATGCTTCTGGAACTGCAAAGGCGAGAGCGAAGTCACGGCGCGGAAGTGCCCGTGGAACGACGACAGGCTCATCCCAGAGACGGCGGCCAAGCGGCCGACCCGGAGCGGTTGCGTGTACTCGGCCCGCAGCACGGCTACAGCACGGGCAATGCGGCTCACATGGGCGTCGGGCCGGCCCAAGCGCTGGATCGCCGCCCCATGCCGGCCCACCAGGAGCCAATAGTGGAGCTCGCGCAAGAGTTGGCCTTGCAGCACCGGCTGGGAATCCGGACGATCAAGCAAGCGCAGGAGCCGCAGGGCCGCGTCCGACACCTCGGCTTCGGTAGGCTCGGACCACAGGGACCGGTGAAGGGGAGCTGCCGGGCCGGACACCGTTGTCCGCATCTCCATCGTGAGCT
The DNA here is from genome assembly GCF_006152115.1 of Rubellimicrobium rubrum. Lineage (GTDB taxonomy): Bacteria > Pseudomonadota > Alphaproteobacteria > Rhodobacterales > Rhodobacteraceae > Rubellimicrobium > Rubellimicrobium rubrum. Next base: position 35,670 of record NZ_VDFU01000025.1, read on the forward strand.
CGGTCAGGGTCGCCAAGTCCAGGTCGATGACCAGGGCCAAGTAAGGCTGGGCAACGCTGGCCCCGGTAATCCGGCTCCGTGTTGGCACGTCGGCGCCGATCACGAGCGAGTCACCGGCGTGCATGACGATATCCTGATCCCCAAGTGTCACGCGCTTGCTGCCTTGGACGACCAAGGCCACCAAGGGATGGAAGATCTCGTACTGGATTTCGCTCGCGGCCGTCGCGCGAACGGCCGTCAAACCGGGAATAGGCAGGCGTGCGATCCCGGCTGGGTCGGCATGTGCCTCGGCAAGGCGGTGAAGGGCGTCGCAGAGATCAAGGTGCATGGACACGAGTGTAGGCATTGGGACCCGCCTCCGTAAAGGAAAGCCGGAGGAATAGGCAAGAACAATTAAGGATCCGGCAAATTTGGGAGTGTGTCTTCGGCGATGTTGGGCACATCACCTCATCGGAGACACAATCATGACCACCATCACCCTGATCACCGGCGCCGGCCGCGGCCTTGGCCACAACACGGCCCTCAGCATCGCTCGTCGTGGGGGCGACGTCGTCCTCACCTATCGCTCGAGCGCGAGCGAGGCTCAGGCCGTTGTGGCGGAGATCATGGCTATGGGTCGCAAAGCGCGCGCCTTCCAGCTCGACTCGGGCGACATCGCGGCCTTCCCGGCCTTTGCCAAGACCCTTCGCGCCGCCCTGCGTGAGACCTGGGGCCGCGACAACTTCGACGCCATCGTCAACAACGCAGGCCACGGCGAATACGCCATGTTCGGCGAGACTACCGAGACGCAGTTCGACGGCCTCTTCGACGTCCACGTCAAGGGCCCATTCTTCCTCGTGCAGGCTCTTCTGCCACTCCTCGCGGACGGAGGACGCATCATCAACATCGGAACGGGCCTGACCCGCGTCTCCTACCCGGGCTTCTCGGCCTATGCCGCCGCCAAGGCCGCAAGCGACATGCTCACCGTCTATATGGCGCGGGAGCTAGGTGCGCGCGGCATCACCGCCAACTCAGTGGCGCCCGGGGCCGTCGAGACCGACTTCGGCGGCGGCCTCGTGCGCGATACACCCGAGGTCAACAGCCAGTTCGCCGGGTTCACCGCGCTCGGGCGCGTGGGCGTGCCCGACGACATCGGCCCCATGATCGCAAGCCTTCTCGGACCGGAGAACCGCTGGGTCACCGGTCAGCGCATCGAGGTCTCGGGCGGCCAAGTGATCTGAGGCGCAAAGCCCGCAGGACTGGCGCGGAAGTCGGCCCAGCTGACTGCCCGAGCCACGGCCAGCCCCTGGAAGCTGGCCGTGTCATCTTGCTGCCCGCCATCAGCGCGGCGGCAGGAACTCGGACCGGAAGCGGGCGGCGAGCGACAGGGCCAGCACCCGCTTGGCCGCGACCTCCTCGGACGAGAGCCGAGGAGCCGGCGCGGTGCGCGAGGGCAGCCGGTCGCCCACGGCCTCGAAGAACTCCTCCTGGCCGGGGCCCACGCAGAGGCACAGGAAGCGCGCTGCCGTCGCGGACGTCACGCGGAAGCCGTGCGGGGCGTTGGCCGGGATGTTCAGGCTCTGGCCGGCCCTGAGACGCATGGTCTCGCCCCGGAAGGTCACCTCCAGCTCGCCCTGGAGGACGTGGAACATCTCCTCGAAGTCGTGGCGGTGCGGGGGCGGCCCGCCGTTGGGCGGCACCAGCATGTCAATGAGGGCGTAGGCCCCGCCGGTGTCCGAGCCGCGCAGCAGGATCGTGTAGGTGCCCGGGCCGATCGCGAGGTGGGTGAGGCCGGGCTCGTCGGGGTCGACGAGCGTGGCGGCGCGCGACAGGTCGTCGGCGGGGAGTTCGGCGGGGAGTGAGGCAAAGGTCGGGGTTGTGTCGGCCATGGCGGCCTCCTGTGAGTGGGCGGGGATTAGGTCGGCGACGGCCTGACCGGTGGCGCCGGTGACGAGGATGGTCATGGGAGCTTTCTGGAGTGGGCTGGTTGCGATGAGATCAATATCGGTGGATCAACGATGATCCGACAGACGCTCAATCGGGACAGGGCGTCTCGCCCATGGGACACAATGCTGGAAGCTAGAGCGCTGACTTCCGCCCGCTCCCGTCGACTGGGTCGCCGATCATCGGCCATCTCGGGCCCCTCGCCACGGGCCGCATGAACGCCGTCCGTGCCCGCATCTACGCCGAGCGCGACATCGCCGCCTCTCGTCGGGCGGATGTCCGTCGCGAACGTCGGGAGCGGCAGGAGCGCCACTGGTCTCGGAAGCCGAGCCGGCTGGTCACGGTCGAACGGCGGCCCTCCAGGGGGGAGCCGGTCGTGCCCCTCTCGCGCGGGCCTTCCGGTACCCGGAACCCGGCGGGAGGGCACCCTCTCTCCCCACTATCACCTGGCTTGGAGCCCCGGAATAACCCTGCCCTCCTCTCTCGACATCGCCGCTTACAGCGACATCGAAGCGCTCGCGGCCGCGACTTACGCCCAAGGCCGGGCATGCCTGCACGTCCTACGCACTGTTATGGTTCCGGCTCTGCTCCCCATCCAGCGGTTCAAGCCGGAGCGAGTCATCCACCTCATCGAGGCGCGCAACCGCGTTGATGATCGGACGGTCACGGAGATCGACATCCTCCTCGACCTTGTGGGCCGACTCGAGGCTCAGGGCACTGTTCAGGTGACGCGCTGGAGCGACGAGTTCAGGGCCATGTCGGCGAGCCGCGCGCCTTCACCGACACGCGCCGTACGCCCGAGGCCGAGCGCCTGGCGGAGGCTCAGGCCCACCTTGAGACGCTCCGAGATCTGGCGCAGGCGATCCTTGGCCACGTGCACGCGCAGCGGGCCATCCGGTGTCAGCAGAGCCGCGGCTGACCAAGACCAAGGGAGGCCCCGGTGAGACGCCCGGGCCGTCACCTTCACGCGGGACCCCTTCAACTGCTTCTTCAGGGGCAGTGGCCACGCTCACAACTTCCTGTCCGAGGCGCTGATCCCGGCGCCCGGAACAAGGGACAGACATCAGGCGGATCCACCGCCCCTCCTCGACCCCCGCCGCCCTCCTGGCAGCCAACGACAACGCCGGCGGGGCGACCTCCGCCTCCCTGGCGCTGACCGGCCTCGTGTCGGTGATGGCGCGCGCCTACGTGGCCAAGCTCCTGAAGGAAGCCCAGAGATGGAGACCCCCAGCCGCAAGGCTCGCCGGGCCGCGGCCGCGATCCAGCGCCAGGCCAAGACCCCGAGCAAGCCCCAGGCAGTCCTCTACACCCGCTTCTCCTCGACAAAGCAGAACGAACTATCTGCGGAGGACCAGCTCGCCCTCAACCGCAACACCGCCGAGCGCCAGGATTTCGACGTCGCGGGCGAGTTGAAGGACTGCGCCCTCTCCGGACGTACCCATCTGCGGTCGCCTCCGGGCATCAGCGCGCTCAAGGCCTTCGTCGACGCCAACGACGTCCAGGTGCTGGTCGTCGAGAGTGTCGACCGCCTCGGTCGGCGCGCCGCCGATATCGCCAACCTGGCCAGCTGGTTCGAGAGCCGTGGCGTGGAGCTCTGGGCCTCGAACGGGGGGCGGATCGACTGGAAGTTGGTGCCGTCTCTCGGAGCCGTGGCCGAGCTCCAGTCCCGCGAGACGGGCGACAAGACCCGGCGGGGCGGTGCCAGCGCCACCAAGAATGGCCGTGTAGCCGCGGGCGTGGCCTACGGCTACTGTGTCATCCACGGCCTCAAGGGAGAGGTGAACCGCGCGGTCGTGCCCGAGGAGGCGCGGGTCGTGCGCCGTATCTTCTCGGACTACGCGGCCGGTATGTCCGCCCGCTCCATCGCGGACGCGCTCAACTCCGAAGGCATCCCCAGCCCCAAGGGCGGAACCTGGAACGACTCCACCATCCGCGGCAACGCCAAGAAGCGCGACGGCATGCTTTGCAACGAGGCCTACGTGGGCCTGATCGTCTACGGGCGCAACGAGCTCCACCGCGACCCAGACACCGGCAATCGCCTCTCCCGCCCCGGATCGGCAGAGGACATCGTCACGGGCGAGCGCCCCGAACTCCAGATCGCCGACGATGCAACCTGGAACGAGGTGCAGGACCGGCTGGAGGCCACGCGCGAACATTTCGTGGGTCAGGAGAAGGATCCCACGACGAACCCACTGAACACGGTTCACCGGGCCAAATACCTCGTCGCCCGCCTCCTGACCTGCGGTTGCTGCGGGGGCGGCTACACCATCGTCGGCAAGGATCGGTATGGCTGCTTCACCCACAGGTCGAAGGGCGCCTCGGTTTGCAAGAACGGCAAGACCGTCTCGCGCTTCAGGATCGAGGAGCGCGTCTTGCGCCATGTGCGTCGGGGGCTGATCACGCCCGGACTGGCGGAAGCCTTCGCGACTGAGGCGACACGCCTTCTCGCGGCCCACAAGGCCGAGGCACAGACGCAGATCAGCAACCTTGCGCCGAACCTCGCGAAGGTGGAGCGTCGGATCAAATCGCTTCTCGATCAAATCGAAGACGATCCACGCCCTAGTCTGCTGGATCGCCTCGGGAAGCGCGAGACCGAGCGGGACGAGCTCAGGGCCCACATTGCCTCACAGGCTGCCACCCGCCCTCGGCCCATGGCCCACACACCCGAGGACCTCCGCGCCATCTACGCCGACCAGGTGCGCCGCCTGGACACCCTGCTGGCCGGCCCGGGTCATGTCATTGAGGCGAACGAGCTCCTGCGCCACCTCATTGCCCGTGTGGTGCTACCCCCCGACCCCGAGGCACCGGACGGGCTTGCCGTCGAGCTCCAGGGGGACCTGTCCTGAGTCCTCATACGCGGCGGGCTTGAGGCCCGGTTCCACCCTCTCCAAGGCTCCCTCCGAGGAGCATTTTCTCTTCAGGGGGTAGCACCCTTTTAGCTTACTCGCCGGACGCCCTGAGACGGTGCTGGCATCCAAGGAGACGCGAGCTATCGAGCCTCATTCAACTACGTGACTGAAGTAACCTTCAATTCGACCATCTTCCGATGTTCTTTCAATTTGAGAAGCTCGACCACCTACCTGTCGATAGTACGCCACCTCAGTCCCGAACATGATGCATGCCTTCTGCAGGCTAGTCATGAGCTCCTTATGCTTCATACGTCGAGGATCCTCACTAAGCATCATATGATAAACAGCCGGCCAAAAACCGCCGCAGTCGTAAAGTTGACATCTGATGTAGGGCCAACAACTGAGAAACACCCTGTTTTTGTTAAAAGATGATCCGTCACATCTTGGTGGACCATAGAGCATGCCGATAGGAATAGCCTACGGCCATTCAGAGCCAGGTCCAACAAATAGGCCAACTCATCAAAGTCGATCTCTTCGCCATTCGTAGTAACCATGCCTTCCGGGTCACCGAGGCACGAGAGATGTAGATAACGCGCTCGCGATTTCGCGAATTCATCAAGTGCTTCTTCGAAATCGTTTCTTGTCCGAACATATCGATATTGGGGACTTTTGCCGTGGAGACGCAAGACATGCATTATGCTTTGGCCCTCGAAGCTGCCACTGCCCTCATCATCGGGATCCAAAGTTTCGATGATAAAGACGTCTGCTTCAGTTGCAGCTTTCTTTGCAGGCTGACGAGCGAGATTTTTGGCCATGGAGATATCACCTAAACTTCTGCACATGAAAGATGAGCCGCAATCCCCAAAACGCTTAGAAGACTGACTTTCACGACTACTTCGTACAGAAGGGGTAAACTATCAAGTATTAGTCGGCCCATGAGGAGGTGCGAGTCCCTGCAACCTCTGGGCGATACGCCAATTGCTGATCATGAATTGAATTTGCGCCGAGGTTGCCGCATCCCGCTTCAGGTCTGCCGTTCAAAAGGAGAAACCAACAGTGGCGGCCCTCACCTGCTTAAGTCTCCCCGAAAGCCACTTTCGCGCGCCTGTGCAGGCTCGACAAAGCTCAGCCGCTGTTGTCAGTGTTTGGGACCCGAAACCTACGCGTGGCAAGCCCAAGGCAAGGCTATGCGGTCGCGTTCTACCGAAAGTTGCGAATGCGACAAGGCCCCCGGGCTTTCGCCTCGGAGGCCTTCTCTGTCAGTCTTCGTCGACCCATGTCCTGAGTCAACTGTCGGTGGTTGCGGGGGCAGGATTTGGACTATGGCGAACGGCAGTTTAGTCCAGCCACCATGTCAGCGAGACGTTGGCCGAGCGGGTGGTCGGGGTCAGCTAGGGCCAGGACGATGCTCATGTGGTTGAGGGCAGGTTCGATCCGCAGGTCGGCGTGCAGGTCCTGGGACCCGAGGAGATCGCTCAGTTGCTGGCCCTGGTCGTGGAACGGTTGGGTTTCCGCCGCGCCCACGACCAGTGTTCGTTGGGGACCCGGATGCTGGGTTGAGGTGATCGGCGTCCAGGCTGTGGCCTCCTCCGCCGTCATCCGCGCCTCGGACCTCAGAAAGCTGCCAGGGATCTCGGACAGGTCATAAAGGCCGCTCACGAGGAGCAGGCCCGCGACGGTCGGGAGAGCGGGCGCGCCCTCCCCCGGGCCGCTGGCGGCCAGATAGGAGGCGAGATGCGCCCCCGCCGAATGCCCGCTGACCGTGAACCGGTCCGCGTCGGCGCCGAAGCTGGCGGCGTTGTTGTGCAGCCACTGCGAGCCGCGCCGGACCTGATCGACAAGCGTGGCGAGCCGCGCGCCGGGCATGAGGTCGTACTCGACCAAGGCCGCGATCCCGCCCGCCTTCAGCACCGGTTCCGCGACGAGTCGGTAGTTGGCCTTCTCTCCCGATCTCCAGTAGCCGCCATGGACGAACAGGTGGAGCGGCGCGCCGGGGGCGACCCGGTCGCGGAAGATCAGGTCGAGCGTCTCCCGCGGGCCCGGCCCGTAGGGGATGTCAGCCCGGAGGTTGGCGCGTTTGGTCAGGGCTTGGCTGCGCGAGGCGAACTCGGCCGCGATCGCGTCGAAGTCGGGGACGAAATCCCGAATTCGGTAGGGATCCTCGCCGTTTGTCATTCCAGTCCTCCCCCGCGCCGCAGGCACAACTCAGAAGTCCACGGCGTAATACTTCGCTTCCATGAATTCGAGAATGCCGGTCGTTCCCCCTTCGCGGCCCAAGCCGCTCTGCTTCGCTCCGCCGAAGGGCGCCGCGGGGTCCGACATAAGGCCGCGGTTAAGGGCGACCATGCCGCTTTCCAGCGAACGGCCTACCCGGAGCGCGCGCTTGAGGTCGGCGGTGTAGACATAGGCGGCAAGGCCGTATTCGGTGTCGTTGGCGAGCCGGATCGCCTCGGCCTCCTCGGAGAAGCGGTAGATTGCGGCCACCGGGCCGAAGATCTCCTCGCGCGCCATGGCAGCATCGGCAGGCACGTTGTCGAGGACCGTGGGCGGATAGAAGTTCCCTGCCCCTGTCATCGCGGCGCCGCCGGTTCGCACCCGCGCGCCCCGTCCCACTGCATCCGTGACCAGCGCCTCGATTTTCGCCACCGCCTTGGCGGTGATCATCGGGCCGCACTGCGTCATGGGGTCGGTTCCGGCGCCCACCCGAAGGGCCGCCATCCGTTCGGTCAGCCCGGCCACGAAGGCGTCATGGATGCCGTCCTGCACGTAGAAACGGTTGGCGGCGGTGCAGGCCTCGCCTGCGTTGCGCATCTTGGCCACCATGGCCCCGTCCAGCGCGGCCGAAAGGTCGGCGTCGTCGAAGACGAGGAACGGCGCGTTGCCGCCAAGCTCCATGGAGCAGCTCACCACGGACTTGGCGGCCTCCGCGAGAAGCTGGCGCCCGACCGGGGTCGAGCCTGTGAAGGACAGCTTGCGCACACGCGGGTCGGCCAGGATCGCGGCCACGACGGGCCCGGGCTGCCGGGTCGTCAGGACGTTGACCACGCCGGGCGGCACCCCGGCCTCCTCCCCCAGCCGCGCCATGGCGAAGGCGGTCAGGGGCGTCTCGCTCGCGGGCTTGAGGATCACCGTGCAACCAGCCGCAAGGGCCGGGCCGATCTTGCGCGTGGCCATCGCGGCCGGGAAGTTCCAGGGCGTGATCAGGAGCGACACGCCGATGGGCTCGTGATCCACCAGGATGCGGTTCGCGCCCGAGGGGGCGGTCCGGAACTCGCCCGGGATGCGCGTCGCCTCCTCGGCGTACCAGCGGAAGAACTCGGCGGCGTAGGCCACCTCGCCCCGCGCATCGGCCAGGGCCTTGCCGTTTTCGAGAGAGATAAGGACGGCCAGATCCTCGGCGCGTTCGGTCATCAGCGTGAACCAGCGGCGCAGGATCTCGGACCGCTGCCGGGCGGGGGTGGCGCGCCAGCCTGGCGCGGCGGCGGCGGCGGCCTCCACGGCGGCGAGGCCGACTTCCACCGACGCATCCGGCACCTCGGCCAGGACCGCGCCCGTGGACGGGTCTGTGACCGGGATGCCGCCGCCGGGGAGCCAGTGGCCGCCGATGTAGTGCCCTTCGGCATGCAGGGCGGGATCGGAGAAGTCCGGATGGAGGTTGAGGACGGACGCGAGGGTCATGGCTGGGCCTTCCTGGGCATCAGTGGACTAGGGCCAGGTCGCCCGCATAGGCGGCGGCGACGAGGCGGCGCATTCCGATCCGGTCAATCGGGCGCGGGTTGTTCTGGATCAGGCGCTCGATCCCGCAGGACTGGTCTGCGACCCAGTCGATGCGATCCTCGCGGAGGCCCAGCGCCTTGAGGGAGCCGGGGATGCCGATGCGCGCGAAGAGGGCGGCGATGGCCGGGATGACCTCCTCCGCCTGCGCCAGACCGATGACCGACGCGATCTCCTGGAGCTCGGGCGCGATGGCGGGCCGGTTCCACTCCATCACATAGGGCATGAGGCAGGCGACGCCGGTCCCGTGCGCCGTGTGGGTCGAGGCTCCGATCGGGTACTGGATGGCATGAGCTGCCGCCGTTCCGGCAACCCCGAAGGCTAGTCCGGCGAAGGTGGCGCCCATCATGACCTTGGCGCGCGCCGTGCGGTCCGACCCATCGGCACAGGCCGCCTCCAGTCCTTCCCACAGGAGGGCTATGGCCTGGAGAGCAAACCGATCCGACATCGCGTTCTTGCCGACGAAGACGCGCTCGGTCGCCAGTTGGGCGGTGACCGGGCGGCGGACGGCGGTAAAGGCCTCGATGGCATGGGTCAGCGCGTCGGCCCCCGCGATGGCGGTGAGGGCGGGGGGACAGGTCAGAGTGAGCTCGGGATCGCAGATGGCCGCGATGGGGATGAGGTAAGGGCTGGAGACGCCGACCTTGAGGCTGCGCTCGCTGTCGGACAGGACCGCGACCGGAGTGACCTCGGACCCAGTACCCGCTGTCGTGGGAACAGCGATCAGCGGCAGGATCGGACTTGGGACCTTGAGCTCGCCGTAGTAGTCCTGCGGCCGCCCGCCATGGGTTAAGAGGAGCGCGATGCACTTCGCGAGATCAAGGCAGGACCCGCCCCCTACCCCGATGACGAGGTCGGGCGCAAAGGGTCGCGCCGCCTCGGAGCAGGCGAGCGCGGAGTCGACTGGCACGTCCGGCAGCGCCCCCGCCTCGACCTGCACCTCCACGCTACTCCTGCGGAGATCCTCGACCAATTTAAGGAAAGCTGGGTCCGTGGCCAGCCGCGCGTCTGTCACCACGAGCGCCCGCCGCCCCAGCCGACGCGCGACAGTCGCCAGGGCCTGCCGCTGGCCGTAGCCGAACAGCAGCTCCCGAGGCGCCCTGATCGTCCCAAAAAGATCCATTCGTCCCTCGCGAAGGTTGGGTCAGGCCACGACGGCCCGAACTCGGTTAAGTTGGTCCATCAGTGCGTCCGGCACGTCGACGCCATCGCGGAGAGCGGCGGCCCGACGAGCCCGCATGCCGTCTCCAGGGATCGCGACCGGCCGCTCGGGGTCAGCCGGGCGCGAAGTGCGGAGCGCGTGGAGATACTCCGATAACCCGCATCGGTCCGCCGCCCCTCCGCGCGGATCGATCAGGAGGAGGATATCCCCCTTGTTGGCCACGTGGGTGTCGTCCAGCGTGCCCCGAACCTCCGGGGCAAGGTCGGAGCCTGCAAGAAGCGCCACCAGCAGTTCCACGGCCAGGCCCAGGCCATAGCCCTTCGCCCCGCCGAAGGGCGCGAGGGCTCCGGACTTGGCCGCCTCGGCGTCGGTCGTGGGGTGGCCGTCCGCAGCCACCGCCCAGCCGTCCTCCAGCGGTTCACCTAGGAGCGCGTGGCTATGGATGCGCCCCATGGACACTTGACTGGTCGCCAGATCGAGCACGAAGGGGTCCGTTCCGGTCGGGATGCCAATGGCGATGGGGTTCGTTCCGAGCATCGCGCGGGTCCCGCCGAAGGGATGCACCAGAGCCTCGCTCGTGCACATGACAATACCCGCCAAACCCCGATCCACCGCCTGTTCGGCGTAGTAGGCCAGCATCCCGATATGATTGGCGTTGCGGATCGCGGCCATTGCAATGCCAGTCTCGGCGACCCGCGCGAGAAGTGCGTCGAGCGCCGCCATCATGACCACCGGACCGAGCCCGCGCTCGCCGTCCACTGTCAGGAGTCCGGGGCGGCGCCACTCCTGGCGCCCCATTGCTGCCGGATGGGCCAGTCCCGTCCCGAGCCGCGCGAGCAGCCGGGGAAGACGCTGGAGACCATGCGACGGCAGGCCTCGCAGTTCGGCCTCTACGAGCACCGAAGCCTGAAGGGCAGCCGCCTCGGGGGGCACGCCGTGATGCGCAAGTAGGTCGCCCGCCAGTAATCGGAGGTTCTGCTCCGGGACTATCAAGCGACCTCTCCCTCGATCCTATACGATATTATATTTGACATGTGATATGCTATCTGGCAGGAAAGCACCTGTGTCAAGATGAATGGGGCTGAGCATGGCGATCACGGCGGAACGGGACAGCAAGACGGCTCCGCTTCGCCCGTCCAGCATCGTGGACGGCGTCTATGACGCGATCTACGAACAGCTTATGGCGCTCCACATCGCGCCGGGCGTACGGATCACCATCGACAATCTGGCACGCGCGTTGAACGTCTCGCAGACTCCTGTCCGCGAAGCCCTGAGCCGGCTCGAACGCGAAGGGCTGGTTCGCAAGGCCCACCTCATCGGATACAGCGCCGCACCCCAACTCACACGCAAGCAGTTCGACGATCTCTACAGCTTTCGCCTGCTTCTCGAGCCCGAGGCCGCCCGCCTCGCGGTCCGCAACATGAGCCCCGAGGCGCTTGCCGAGCTGGAGGCAAGCGCCACCAAGATGCATTACGACGGAACCCCGCCGGATCGCAGCAGCCGGTATTCGAGCTTCGCCCGGGCGGATGCGGACTTCCATGACGAGATCCTCCGCATCGGCCGGAACGAGGTCATCCGCAACACGCTGGCCAACCAGCACGTCCACCTGCACATCTTTCGCCTCATGTTCCACACCCGCGTCACTCAGGAGGCGCTGGAGGAGCATGAACGCCTTCTTAAGGCCTTCCGCGCCGGGAATGAGGCTGCGGCGGCCACGGCGATGTACGAGCACATCGAGCGGTCGCGCGACCGCCTTCTGGCGGCCTTCGACTGATGGCGTCGGGAGCCCTCCCCCTTCGCAGGCCGGACCTGGCTCCAGAGACGGCACCGGCGCTGCGAGCCACCGATCTCGCCAAGGCCTTCGGCTCGATCACGGTGCTGTCGGGCATCACGCTCGATCTTCATGCGGGCGAGGTCCACGCCATCATCGGGGAGAACGGGGCCGGCAAGTCGACCCTGATGAAGCTGCTCTCGGGGCATCTACGACCGAGCGCGGGCCATCTGGACATGGGCGGGCAGCGGGTCGCCTTCACAAGCGCCGCCGCAGCCGAAGGGGCCGGCATCGCCCTCGTCCACCAGGAGATCCTGCTTGCCGCAGACCTGACCGTGGCCGAGAACCTGTTCCTCGGACGCGAGATCACGCGGGGCATCACCGTCGATGACCGCGCCATGAACCGTCGGGCGGCCGAGGTACTGCGGTCCATTGGCGCCACTGGTCTTCCGCAGGATCTTGTCCGGGATCTCCCGCTGGCGCAGCGCCAACTCGTGCAGATTGCGCGGGCGCTGCTGGATGAGCGCAAGGTGGTAATCTTCGACGAGCCCACAGCCGTCCTCGCCAACAAGGAGGTGGAGGCGCTGATGCGCATCGTCCGCCAGTTGCGGGATGCGGGCGTGGCCGTGCTCTACATCTCTCACCGCCTGGAGGAGGTGGAGGCGCTGGCGGACCGAGTCACCGTCCTGCGCGACGGGCAGATGATCGGGACCTACGACGCCGCCTCCCTGAGCCAGCGCAACATGGCGGAGCTCATGGTGGGGCGCGAGCTGGCGATGCTCTACCCGCCCAAGCGGCAGGCCTCCAAGGCCGCGCCGCTTCTGGAGGTCGGAGGCCTGTCGGTCGACCATGGCCGCCAGTCGGGGTCCTTCGACATCCGCCCGGGCGAGGTGCTGGGCATCGGCGGGATGATCGGATCGGGCAGGACGGAGCTGTTCGAGGGGCTGCTGGGACTGCGCCCCGCCAAGGCCGACAAGGTGGTCCTGAACGGGCAGCCGGTCGCCCGCCGGTCCGTCGCCGCATGGCGGGATGTCGGGCTGGTCTACCTGACCGAGGATCGGAAAGGCCGCGGTCTCCTCCTGGAGGAACGGCTCGCGCCGAACCTGACGCTTCTGGCGCTGGACCGGGTGCACGGCGCGTTCGCCCTGAACCGTGGCAAGGAAGCGGCGGCTCTCGACGACGCGATCCGCGACTATGATATCCGCGTGCGGACCGTTCACCTCGATGCGGGGCAGCTGTCGGGCGGAAACCAGCAGAAGCTGCTTCTGGCCAAGGTCATGATGACGGACCCGTCCATCGTGATCATTGACGAGCCGACCCGCGGCATCGACATCGGCAACAAGAGCCAGATCTACGATTTCATCGACCGGATGGTCCGGGCCGGCAAGGCCTGCGTCGTGATCTCTTCCGAACTGCCGGAGCTGGTCGGGTTGTCCGATCGGGTGCTGGTGATGCGCGGCGGACGGATCGTGGCCGAACTCGGCGGGGAGGAGATCACCGAAGCGAACGTGGTCTACGCCGCCACGAGCAGCCGAAGCGACACCCCAGCGGAGGACAACCCATGAGCATTGCCAGCGCGCAGGTCGGCGCCAAGAACCGGGGCTGGTCGATCCGCTGGAGCGACATGGGTCCCTTCATCGCGCTCGGCGTGATCGTCCTTCTGGGGGCGCTGCTGAACCAGAGTTTCCTGTCCGAGACGAACGTCCTGAACGTCGTCACACGCAGCGCCTTTGTCGCGATCATCGCGATCGGCGCCACGTTCGTGATCTCCTCGGGCGGGATCGACCTGTCTGTGGGCTCGATGATGGCCTTTGTGACCGGCGTGATGATCATGGTAATGAACGCGCTCGCGCCGTCGCTGGGGAGCGGCGCCATCGTGGTCGGCGCGGGCTTCGCCCTTGTGGTGGGCGCCCTGTGCGGCGCGGCCAACGGGCTGATCGTCACCATAGGCCGGATCGAGCCCTTCATCGTGACGCTGGGGACGATGGGCATCTTCCGCGCGCTCATCACCTTCATGACTGACGGCGGCTCGCTTCCCATCGATCGTGGCCTTCGCGACGCCTACCGCCCCGTCTACTTCGGCAGCGTCCTGGGCGTCCCGATCCCGATCGTCATCAGCTTGGCCGTGATCCTTCTGGGTGCGTTCCTGCTGTACCGCACGAAGTACGGGCGGCGCTGCGCTGCGGTCGGGGCCAACACGGACGTGGCGCGCTTTTCGGGCGTGCCGGTCGCACGGGTGCAGACCACGGCCTACGTGATCCAGGGGCTCTGCGTCGCCGTGGCCGCGATCTGCTACGTCCCGCGCCTTGGCGCCGCGACCCCCACCACGGGCCAGCTCTGGGAATTGCAGGTCATCACGGCCGTGGTGATCGGCGGCACCGCGCTGCGCGGCGGCAAGGGGCGCATCTGGGGCACCGTCGCGGGCGCCCTGATCTTGGAGGCCATCGCGAACCTCATGGTCCTGTCCGACATGGTGTCCGAATACCTCGTGGCCGCCGTGCAGGGGGTCATCATCATCGTCGCCATGCTGGTCCACCGCTTCGCCAAATAGCCGCGGCACAGAAACGCGGTCCATTCCAGAGGAGGAGAAGACATGAATACGATCACGAGGACGGCCCTGCTGTCCGTGTCGCTGGCGGCCCTTGGCGCCACGGGCGCGATGGCCCAGGAGGACAAGACGGTCATCGCGGTGTCCATCCCGGCGGCGACCCACGGCTGGACCGGCGGCGTCGTCTACCACGCCGAACAGGCGGAGCAGGAGATCGAGGCCGCGTTCCCCGACATCGACATCGTGCTCAAGACCTCCCCTTCGGCCACGGCGCAGGTGTCCGCTCTGGAGGACCTGACGGCCAGCCAAGACATCGCCGCCCTGGTGATTCTGCCCTTCACCTCCGAGGAGCTGACCGGGCCGGTGGAACAGGTCAAGGCCGGCGGCACCTTCATCACCGTGGTGGACCGCGGCCTGACCGATCCGGCGATCCAGGACCTGTACGTCGCGGGCAACAACATCGCCGTGGGCGCGAACACCGCTGAGTACCTGGCCGAGCAGTTGGGCGGCGAAGGCGAGATCGTCGTGCTGCGCGGCATCCCGACCGTGATCGACGACGAACGCATCCAGGGCTTCACCGAGGTGATCGACGGCACGAATATCAAGATCCTCGACATCCAGTACGCCAACTGGAATCAGGACGAGGCCTTCACGCTCATGCAGGACTACCTGGCCAAGTACCCGCATATCGATGCGGTCTGGGCCAACGACGACGACATGCTGCTGGGCGTGCTGGAGGCCATCGAGCAGTCTGGCCGCACCGAGATCCGCTACGCCCTGGGCGGCAACGGCATGAAGGACGTGATCGAGATGGTGATGGCGAACGACCCGGTCACGCCGGTCTCGACCCCCTACCCGCCCTCGATGATCAAGACGGCCATCTACATGACGGCCGCCCAGTTCCATGGACAGGCCCCGGTCCGCGGCACGGTCCTGCTCGACGCGCCGCTCATCACGCCCGAGAATGCGGAGCAGTTCTACTTCCCCGACTCCCCGTTCTGAGCCCGACCCGCTCAGTCACAACTGGCACTCGCCGCGATCCGGCGGGCGCCCCCAGACCAAATGCGAAGGAGAGACTCATGCCCGGCAAGAAAATCCTCATGCTCTGCGGCGAATTCACTGAGGAATACGAGATCTTCGTCTTCCAGCAGGGCATGGAGGCTGTAGGCCACACCGTCCACGTCGTCTGCCCGGACAAGGCCGCAGGCGACGTGATCGCGACCTCGCTCCACGACTTCGAAGGCCACCAGACCTATACCGAGAAGCCGGGCCACAACGCCCTCATCAACCAGACCTTCGCCGAGGTCGTCCCGGCCGAGTACCACGCCGTCTACTGCGCCGGGGGCCGTGGCCCGGAGTACATCCGCACGGACCCGCGGGTGCAGGACATGGTTCGCCACTTCCACGAGACCGGCAAGCCGATCTTCACGATCTGCCATGGCGTGCAGATCCTGATGGCGGTGGACGGGGTGCTGACCGGGCGCAAGGTCGCGGGCCTCGGCGCCTGCGCACCGGAAGTGCGGCTGGCGGGTGGCACCTACATCGATCTCTCGCCGACTGAGGCCTACGTGGACGGCAACATGGTTTCGGCCAAAGGCTGGACGGCCCTCGCGGCATTCATGCGCGAATGCCTGAACGTCTTGGGCACGAAGATCATCCACACCGAGGAACAGACCTCCTCACCGATGTCTCGGGAGCGGCTGCCTGCCTAGCACGCGGAAAGCTCGGCTTGCATTGCGTGACCTCAATTGGCCCCACGAGCGTCCGGGCCCGAGTGGCTTCTTGAGGCCACCTGATGTCGAGGAGCGTCTCGGCACCCACAAGGTCCTGTGGTCGCGCCGCTCTGACGGTGAACCCTCAGGTTAGGCTTCGATCACACCGTTCTCTGTTCGCCTTCAATCAACGGCTGCTATCTATCGAACCTCCGGCACAGTCTGTGCCGGAGGTTCGAATGGTTGCGGGGGGGCCGACCCCACCGAGAGTTGAGCCTACTTCACTGATAATGGCAGTCCAAAACTTAAACACCGCGGCGATAACGCAGTGTGAAAGGACGAGGTCGAGCGGGCCGCGACATCGCTCTGCGAACTGGCAGTCTTACGGCATAATCGCTTCCAACCAGGCCGCGAGTTACTAGGGCGACATCAGAACCGCACGACGGCTTTGATAAGTCGGGTGCGGTCGCTAGCCAGCGCCTCGAACCGGTGCTGGAACTGTTCAAGGTTCATGATCTCGGAGCACAAGGCTTCGCTGTCGACCGCGCCCGAACGCAACGTCTCCATCACCTGGTCGAAGTCCTCCTTCAGAGCGTTGCGGCTACCGATCAACCGCATCTCGCGCTTGTGGAACTCCGGGTCTTCAAAGGTGATCGTGTCGCGCACGACGCTCACCAGCACGTAGCTGCCGCCATGGGCGACCAAAGGAAAGCCCGCCTCGATGGCCCGCGCGTTGCCGGTGGCATCAAACACCGCGTCGAAGCCGTCGGCCAGGTCGCCCTGGGTCACGGGCTGGCCCACGACATGGGTCCGCTCGAAGCCGAAGCGCGTGGCGGCCAGGTCCAGCCGTTCGGGGCTGACGTCGAGGATGTGGACCTCCGCCCCGGCCAAGCGTGCGAACAGCGCGGTGCCCAAGCCGATAGGGCCGACCCCGGTCACCAGCACCCGGTCGCCGGCCTCAGTGCCCGACCGCCGCACCGCATGAGCTCCGATGGCCAGGAACTCGACCATGGCGGCCTGGATGGGCGTCAGCCCCTCCGCCGCATAGAGGTTTCCGGCCGGAACCACGATCCGGGCGCAGAGCCCGCCATCGCGATGCACGCCCAGGACTTCGATCTTCTGGCAGCAGTTGGGCTTGCCACGCCGACAGGCCCGGCACGTCCCGCAGGCGATGTAGGGATTCACCACCACGAGCTGCCCCTTGGTCCAGCCCTCGGCCGTCTCAGCCACGGTCGCGCTCAGCTCATGACCGATCACCCGCGGATAGGCGAGGAAGGGGTGCTTGCCCTCGAGAATGTGGTAGTCGGTGCCGCAGATCCCGACGGCAGCGATGTCGATGAGCACATGGCCCGGCGGCGCGACCTGCGGGAGCTCATGCTCCAGCAGCGCGAACTCACCGGGTTGGACGCAGGTCCCGGACAGCATGGTCATGACTGATCCGGGTGAGCTGGCTTCGAACGTCATTGGGCAACCCCTACGCGGGCCGAAAGGCTGGCGCTGTTCCGAGGCGCCCACCCGTCCGGCAGGGCCCCCTTGATGATCAGGCTCAGCACGTCGTCCTTGGTCACCTCCTCAATCCGATGGGAGCCTACCAGCGCGCCGCGGTTCATGACCACGATGCGGTCGCAGAGATCGAAGACGTCGTGGATATCGTGGCTGACGAGGAAGATGCCGATCCCCTGTCCCTTGAGTCGTCGAACCAGGTCCCCGACCATGGCCGTCTCGGATGGACCCAGGGCGGCCGTGGGCTCGTCCATGACAAGTATATTGACGTCGAAGTAAATCGCGCGGGCAATGGCAATCACTTGTCGCTGCCCCCCTGAAAGGCGGGACACGGGATCGCTGAGGTTCCGGAAGTTCGGGTTGAGTCCACGCAGCGCCTCGGTGGCCTCCCGCATCATGCGGGCGTCATCCAGGTTGCCGAAACGAGTCTTAAGCTCCCGCCCCAGGAATAGGTTGGCCGGAGCATTCAGATGGTCGGCCAGGGCCAGCGTCTGATAGATCGTTTCGATCCCGTGAGAGCGCGCATCCTGCGGCGAGGCGATCTGGACGTCCCGGCCCCGCACGCGGATGCGTCCCTCGTTGGGGATCATGGCGCCGGACAGGATGCGCATAAGGCAGGACTTGCCCGCGCCGTTGTGCCCCAGCACCCCCACGACCTCTCCAGGGTAGAGGTCCAGCGAGACGCCGTTGACGGCGCGCACCCCGCCGAAGTGCTTCTCGATGCTGATCATCTCGACAAGCGGCGTGACCCCTTGGGGTGGGTCGGCTTGCGCATGGGTGGACTCGGTTGCGATCACGTGGCAGGCTCCGTTCGGGCAGAGCCGGCCGGGGCGAATAGCGTCGTCCCAGCCGGCCTCACGGTCTCAATAAAGCACGTTCTGCGCTTCGGGGGCGTCGATGTTGTCCTTGGTCACCATGACGACTCCAGTGTCGATCATGGGCTCGACCGTCCCGCCGGCAAGCAGGTCGAGAACGGCCTGCACGCCAAGCTCGCCCATCTGGAACGAGCCCTGCACGGCGGTCGCCGCCAAGACGCCGCTGCGGACCATGTCCTGAAGATCGGCGTTGCCGTCGAAGCCGATGGCCGTCAGCGTGCCCGCGCGGCCGGCCTGCTCGATCGCGCGGCCCATACCGATCGCGGTGGGCTCGTTGGCCCCGAAGATCCCCACGAGGTCGGGGTTCGCCGCCAGCACGTCAGTGGTCTGGTTCAGCGCCGTGGCCATTTGGCTCTGGGAGTAGAAGGGTCCGACGATCTCCAGGCTGGAGTTGGCCGCGAGGTACTCGGTGAACCCTCCCACCCGCCCAATCTCGGAGCCGACGCCCGCGACATAGGACATGACGGCGACCTTCCCCTCGGTCCCCACCGCGTCGATCATCGCCTGAGCGGCCAGCTCGCCCGCCGTCTTGTTGTCGGTGGCGAGGAACGTCTGGTAGGTCCCCTCCGCCCCCTCGCCCAAAGCGCTGTCAATGATCGCAACCGGGATGCCCGCCTCGAAGGCCCGCTTGACCGACGGAGCGAGGGCATCGGGATCGGACGGCGCAAGGACGATGCCGGCCACACCGCGGCTTATCGCATTCTCGACCATGTCGACCTGGTCTGCGATGTCGGACTCGGCAGCGGGGCCGTCGAATGTCATCGTGTGCTCGCTCTGGCCCTCTATGGCCGCGGCCGCACCTTTGTTCACGTTCTGCCAGAAGTTCGAGTTCGTGGTCTTCACGATGACGGCGATCTCGCCGGCCATGAGCGCCATTGGCGAGACGGTGAGTATGCCGGCCGCAAGCACCGCCTTGAACAGTGTATTCATGATGTCCTCCCTTAGTGTAATTCAGGCAGTGGGGCGCGTTCAGCGCCGGTTACGAAGCTGGTCGACGTAGACTGCGCCGATCACGACAAGGCCAATGACGATCTGCTGGATGAAGGACGACACGCCCGCCATGTTCAGGCCGTTGCGCAGGACGCCAATGATGAAAGCGCCGATCATCGTCCCCGAGATATTGCCTACGCCGCCCATGAGGGAGGCGCCCCCGATGACCGCCGCCGCGATGGCATCAAGTTCGGCCATCACACCCTCGTTCGGCTGGACGGTGATGAGGCGGGACATGAGCACCATTCCGGCCAGCCCGGCGAGCCCGCCCGAGAGCGCGTAGGCTGCGATCTTGGTGCGGTCGACGTTCACGCCCGAGAGCCGGGCCGCGTCCTCATTGGAACCAACGGCATAGATGTGCCGCCCAAGCTGACGTCGTCGTAGCAGGTAGGCGGCCAGCAGGGCCACCACGAGCAGCAGGATCGCAGGATAGGGGACGCCTGGGAAGATCACCCGGGGAAAGCCGTTCTCCCCCATCTCAACCACGCGGAAGAGAGCGCCGTTCCCCAGCAGGCCGAAGGTCTCCCCCAGTCGCGAGATCGGCGCCGCGCCGGTCAGCTGGAGCGCAAGGCCCCGCGCGATCAGCATCATGCCCAGGGTGGCCACGAATGGCGTGATCCGCAGCTTGGTGATGACCAGGCCGTTGAAGACGCCGCAGAGCGCGCCTGTTGCTACGCCCAGCCCCATCGCGGGCACCACCGGCAGACCGCCCTGGATCAGGAGCCCGCAGACCGTTCCCGACAACGCCAGGACCGATCCAACTGAGAGGTCGATCCCGCCCGTGACGATGACCAACGTCATTCCGATGCCGAGCAGGCCGATGATTGAAGTCTGAAGAAGGACCGTCAGGCCGTTGTTGATCGACAGGAAGGCCGGGTTGCCGAAGCTGAAGGCCACAATCAGGGCGAGAAGCGTGACGAGGGCGGCCAGCTTCTGCGCCAGGCGCGAGACCCCCTCGATTCTGCCACGCTGTCCGAGCGGCTCCGCGCTGGCCTTCTCGACCTGTGACAAACGCGGTCCTCCCCTGGTCACGCAAAGTAGTATTTTATCATTAAAGTCTGGCTATCAGCCGCGATTGACTCGGGTCAATGGTTTTTAATAGTTTTGGACATAAGGACCGACCCGGGCGGCAACCTGGGCCAAACCTGCCAAGGAGATGTTGTGGCTCGAACCGATGCGCGCTTTCGAGAGGCGTTCAACAGCCTGCTCGACCTCTGCGGCGGGCTCACGCCCGGGGACTCGCTCCCGTCCGAGGCGGCCTTGGCGGAGCAGATGAATGTCAGCCGCACGATCGTCCGGGGCGCACTGCGCGATCTGGACGAACGCGGCCTCCTCCGGTGGGAGGGCCGGTCCAAGCTGCTGGTCCGCCCTCCCAAACGTTCCGACAGGATCGAACTGCGCGGAGACAGCGTGACGCTGGGGGAGCTCGAGACACGGTTCCTCGACTGGATCCTGCGGTTCGATGTTCCGGCAGACACGCCGCTCAACATCACGCAACTGGCCCGCCAGTTCGGCGTCACGCCCTACACGCTTCAGGAGTTCCTGTCGGGCTGGTCCCGTTTTGGGCTGGTCCAGCGCCGGCCGCGCGGCGGCTGGCTGCTGCTAGGCTTCACGGCGGACTATGCAGTGGAGCTTTCAGACTTCCGAGCCATTCTCGAAACCGACGCCGTCCGGCATCTTGTGGCGCTGCCGCCCGAGCATCCGGTCTGGTCCACGCTCGAAAGCCTGCGGGTCGACCATCACGCGCTGCTCGATCGGATCGAGACCGAATACCACGACTTCTCCAAGCTCGATGAACGCTTCCATGCAGCCGTCACCGGGGTCGTGCGCAACCGCTTCGTGGTGGAGTTCCAGAAGGTCATTTCGCTGATCTTCCACTACCACTTCCAGTGGGACAAGACGGACGAACGCCAGCGCAACGAGGCCGCGATCCGGGAGCACCTTCAGTGGATCAAGGCCATGCAGCGGCGCGACGAGGGAGCCGCCGTCGCAGCCGCGCGGGCGCACCTTGCCACGTCGAAGCAGACGCTCCTGTCATCCCTCCGGGGCCACAACCTCGCCTGAGGTCAGCAGGCGGCCCAAGACGCCCAGCGTCCGGAACGGAGCGCCAAGGACAACAACGGCCTATCAGCCAACCAAGCGCTGCGCCGGCCCAGGTACCTGCTCTCGCCCTTCCTGGTCTGCGGCCGCTGTGGCGGCAAGATGACGATCGCCGGGTCGGGCCGGAAGAAGTACTACTACTACTGCGCCACTGAGAAGACCAAGGGCAAGTCGGTCTGCGAGGGCATGCCCGGGTTGGTGCAGGACGACGTGGAGCACTTCGTCCTGGGTGGCCTCAAGACCCATCTCATGCAGGACGAGGTCTACCAGGCATTCCGTCGCAAGGTGGAGACCCAGATGACGGCCATGGTTGAGCGCTCCAACTCCGGTCTCCTGGTGATCGAGGATCAGATCCGCAAGCGTGAACGGGACGTTGCCAATCTGGTGCGGGCCAGCTCGGAAGGTGGCTACAGCCGGGTCATCGCCGCAAGCCTCGCTGCCGCAGAAGCTGACCTCGAGACGCTTCAGGCGAAGCATGCGACGGAGACGCCGCAGGTCATCCATCTTCCTAAGGATCTGCCGTCGGTCTACCGGGCCTACGTCACCGATCTGACCGCTTCGCTGGCCCACGACCTCGTAGTGGCCCGGGCCAGCGACGCGCTGCGCGCCATCCTGGATCGGGTGGTCATCCGATACGGCGTTGTTGCGTAACTCTTGAGCGAGGCGGCTCGCGCGGAGGGTTTGGCTGCCTACTTGGGCGGGCATGAGCAAGCCTGCCCCTCTCCGCTACCGCACAACGAACTGGCCTGAGACCAACGCGGCGCTTCGCCAGCGCGGCTCGTTGCTGGTTTGGCTCGACCGCGAGATGGAGTGGTCTGCCCCGAAGCTGGGGCGACCGGGCCGACCTCAGACCTTCTCGGATGCTGCCATCCAGTTCTGCCTCAGCATCAAGGTTCTATTCGGCCTGGCGCTGCGGCAGGCAATCGGGATGGTAGAAAGCTTGGCTCGAGACTGGCGGGCCTGGACTGGCCTGTGCCGGACTTCTCCACCCTGTGCCAACGACAGAAGTCTGTCAGCATCCAGATCCCGTTCCGCCGCGCGGGCGGCGATCTTCATCTGCTGATTGACAGCACGGGCGTGAAGATGCGGGGCGAGGGCGAGTGGCAGGTGCGCAAACACGGTCCCAGCCGCCGGAGACAGTGGCGCAAGGTGCATTCGGCCATGGACACGACCACCGGGGACATCCGTGGGGTGGAGTTCACCTCCAGCCGCGAGGGCGACAGCCCCGTTTTGCCCGATCTGCTGGCGCAGATCCCAGCCGAGCAGCCGATCGGCACCGTCACGGCCGATGGGGCCTACGACACCCGGACCTGCCATGCCGCCATCGCCAGGCGCGGCGGCACCGCGATCATCCCGATCCGCGAGAACGGCAGGCCCTGGAAAGACGACAGTCCTGCTGCCCAGGCGAGGAACGAGAACCTGCGAGCAACCAAGCACTTCGGCCCAGCCTTCTGGAAGCGGCTGACGGGCACCCACGCCCGAAGTCGGATCGAGGCTCAGATGCGCCGCCTGAAAGCCTTCGGAGAACGCATCGCCTCACGAGACCCTGACCGCCAAGCCGCCGAGATCCACACGCGTATCGCCCTCATGAACCGCTTCTCAGCCCTGGGCAGGGCTGAGATCACGCGCGTCGCCTGAACCAAAGGGGAAAGGGGCACCCTCGGCTTCAGCCCGAGTTACGCAACAACGCTCCCAACATGTACTCGTAAAGGTCGCCCTTGGTGTCGCGATCCCGCATCGGGATCTCGTCCAGCATCTGGACGACCTTGGCGAGGAGGGTGGGCGTGGGGATCCCCAATCGCGCATCGCGCATGTGGGCGCCGTAGGAGGAGCCTGTCTCGCCCAGCGAGCGCCGGAACGGGAAGACATGCTCGTCCACGACCGTGAACATCTCGCGGGGCTCGAAGTTCTTGAAGCGCAACCAGCGCAGGTCGTCGTAAGCCCGGCCCTTGCCATCCGTGCCTTGCGGGAAGACGGGTCGCGTCATGGGCACGCCCAAGGTCGCGGCCTTGTTCTCCTCGCGAGTGTGGATGTCGTCGAGACCCTTGATGAACAGCAGGAAGGTGATCTGCTCGATGACCGCGAGAGGGTTCGCCACGCCACCTGACCAGAATGCGTTCCAGATCTGATCGACCTGACTGCGGATCGGGCCTGTGAGCATGCTGCCCTCCCTGGTTGTGTCTCAACCACCGATAGCGGGCTCTCAGACCTGCCACAACGAAGCGCGCAGAAAAGAACTGTTGCACCCCGCATCTGCCACGGACACGTCGCCACCACGGATCAGAGGAACGGTAGCTTTGGTGCGTCGGCATCTGGGTCTGCCACCACCCCCTTGACCTTCGCGATCTGGGTTTCCGGCTGCTTGAGGGTCGGCAGTCCCAAGAAGGCGCGGTCCTTCGGGTTCGTGACGGCGCCATGCACGCGCGCCAGACTCCTGGCGCGCTGGTCCTCGGACAGCGTTTCCACCATGGCCAGATACGCCGCGCCATAAAGGATCTTCCGACGCGTGTCCGCCTTGCGCTCTTGGCGCTTCACCTGCGCCTTCAGATCCCTCAGCCGCGCCTCGTACTGGGCGATCACAACGTCGAGGTTTTTCACAGCCATCGTCTCCCGTGATGATTGGTCTTGCATGAGGAGAGCTGGGGCCTCTGATCAGGATCCGCTCGCGACGTTGGACGACCTTGGCCTCTCGCCCCACACGTGGCACGATCCCGCAGCCCCGAAGGGTCCAGGGCGCAGTTACGCAAACAGGGGGTTTGCCTGCGCGCCTCGGCGGCGGGCCTAGTGCCGAATGTCGGGCGCGGGCCCGACATCCCCGGCATGAGCGCCGAAACCAGCAACCCCCTGCACCCCGCAAGGCACTTCTCGATGTGGATCCTGTCACGATCCAAAGGAGGGTCCGCCGTGCGCGCTGCCGCTTACATCGATCGGACCAAGATCACGGACGGGCGGACCGGGATCAGCCATGACTCACGCCAGAAGGCTGGCCTCCTGCGCACCGGTATTGTGAACTGGAACGACGGCGACGGACCCGCCCTCTGGAACGGTTTCGAGGCGGTCGAGACCCGCATCAACGCCCGGCTCGGGCGAGAGCTTCGCATCGCGCTTCCCAAGGAACTTCCAATCGGGGAGCAGGTCCGTCTCGTGCGCAGCTACTGCCTCTGGATGAAGGACCAGTACGGCCTCGCCTGCGAATGGGCGATCCATGCCCCCACTTTTCATGACGAGAAGGAGGGCAGACAGCTGTGGCAGGAGCGCTCTGCGCCCGATGGTTAGTTGGCCTACGAGGCAGCGCTCCGCGATCCCACGCGAACGAACCTGAACTTCCACGTCCACATCCTCCTGACGGGCCGCACCGTCGACCGCGCGAGCCGTGGTCTGCCCCCTGAAAAGTGGTCCTCCCTGAAGTAGGCTTTCGGGCCTGAGGAGGACGAAGGAATGCCCC
>NZ_VDFU01000026.1 GCF_006152115.1 Rubellimicrobium rubrum
GCCCCCGCCGACGGCTGAGACCACACCCATGACCCCCGGGGCATACATCTCAGCCACAGGCCACGCGGCCCCACCTCGCCGGGGGGCCGCCCAGAAACCAACATCGTCAGGCAAGCAGACCATGTGGCACGACATCCGGCAGCGTCTTGATATTTACGATCGGGTCGGCGCATCCGACATGGCCTTGGCCGAGGCGGCGGATCGCCTTACCCAGCCCAGCGCCTGCGGAGCTGCCGTGGCGGAGTTGGCGGCCGGGCACTCGGCCGCTGGATGGCGCCACGGGATCCCGTGTCCCCAACGCCCGGATCGGCCGTGACCGGGCGAAAGGGTCGTCCCGACCTTGTCCCAGGCGCTCTCAAAGCCCGCAAGGATGGGTACCCTGCGGCGGGATCGGCCGCACTTGCTGCTTCCAGGCCTCGCATCGGACAGCTGGCTGGAGGCCCGGGGGTCAGTGTCATGGAGCGACCGCTCCGTGTGAGCGTGGCGGGTGCGGCGCCGACGTTGCGCCACCGAGCGAACTCGCGGGCCACGGCATCGATCATGTCGGCGTCGGCCGCGGGCCACGTGGCGGTCTTGGCGTGGCTCCTCGCCAGCTGGGGCGGCGCGCCGGAGCCTTTCGATATCGAGGTGACCGAGGTGACGGCGGTGTCCGAGGCAGAGTACGTCCGGGCCGTCGCCGCGGGCATGGTGCCCGTAGCCGCGACGCCGGTCGAGGCGGTCGAACGCATCGAGGCGGCGAGCGCGACCCAACGGCTGGGCAGCGCGTCCGAGGAGCTGCTCGCCGGCACACTGGAGCCTGCAAGGGCGCAACCTGCGCGGTCCGTTCCGCCGGCCAGAGTCGAGCCCCGGCCCGTCGCGCCTGCGGCAAGGGCCGACCGCGCGACTGCCATGACGGCCGAGCCGGGCGTCCCCGCCTCGTCAGCCGCGCCTCGGGTGACCCCGGCCCAACCCTTGGAGCCTTCGCGAAGCGCCGCGAACGTGGTGGTCTCGGAGGTCATCGAAGCCCTGCCCGAGGAGCCCCGCCCGACCGAGGTCGATGCGGCCCCGCGCCCGCCGGAGCGCCCCAGTAACCTGACCTCGGAACCTGAGCCCGACCGGCAAGTGGCCCAGCCGGTCCCTGTTCAAGGGAATGCGGATGTCGAGATGCCCCAAGGTACGCAGGCGGGGCAGGCCGACGGCACGGCCTCACGGCAGGCGCAAGCGGCCCAAGCCGAGGCTCAGGCCAGCGCGGCCGCTGCCAGCTATCCGGCCCAGGTCATGCAGCGCTTGTCCCGTACCCGGCGCGATCGTATCCGCGAGGCGGGGACGGCGGTCATCTCGTTCACTGTGGCGGACGATGGCGGCCTTGCGGCGCTTGCCGTGGCCCAGGGCTCCGGTATTCCGGTGGTCGACCAGGCAGGCTTGGCCCTCGTGCAGCGGGCGGCTCCATTCCCGGTTCCTCCGGCCGGTGCACAGCGCAGCTTCTCGTTCCAGTTCACCGGCAACTGACGGAAGTGCGACCGCGCCCAGTCAACCTTCGCGGAGAGGAATCACGAGGGGCGTGCCTGTCTCGGGATCGGGAATGACCCGCGCTTCGAGGTCGAAGACCCTGCGGATAGTGTCCGATGTGACTACCTCGCCAGGCGCCCCCATGGCCAGGATTTGTCCCTCCCGCATCGCCACGAGGTGGTCGGCGTAGCGGCAGGCCAGCCCGATGTCGTGGAGAACCATCACGACCGTGCGGCCAAGGTCGCGGTTGAGGCGGCGCACCAGCGACAGAACCTCGATCTGGTGGCGCAGGTCCAGGAAGGTCGTGGGCTCGTCGAGCAGCAGGAGCGGCGTGTCCTGCGCGAGCGCCATCGCGATCCAGACCCGCTGGCGCTGTCCGCCCGACAGTTCCTCGACTCGCAGACCTGCAAGGTCGGCGGTGCCCGTCGCGGCCAGCGCGGCTTCCACTGCGGCCTCGTCGGCCACCGACCACTGCCGAAAGGCGCCCTGGTGCGGAGAGCGTCCCCGTGCCACGAGGTCGGCTACCGCGATCCCTTCGGGTGCGATGGGGGTCTGCGGCAGGAGGCCCAGGACCCGAGCGACCTCGCGGGTGGGTTGGCGGGCGATGGCCTTGCCATCGAGCGTCACCGCACCCGCGCTGGGAGCCAGCAGACGCGCCAGGGCACGCAGCAACGTGGACTTGCCGCAGGCATTGGGACCGATGATGACCGTGACGCGGCCATCAGGAACTGCCAGCGACAGGTCCTCCACAACGGTCCGGCCGCCGTACCCCAAGGTGACATCGCGCGCTTCAAGCCGACTCACAGAGTTCCTTTCCGGATCTGGATGGCGAGGAGCCACAGGAGGTAAGGCGCCCCCAGGAGGGCGGTGAAAAGGCCTGCCGGCAATTGCATCGGTGCGACGACCGTCCGCCCGGACAGGTCGGCCGCCACGAGCAGTGCCGCCCCGATCAGCGCGGCCGGCCCCAGAGCCGGGCCCGGGCCGCCCGCGATCCGCCGGCCGAGGGGTCCGGCCACCAGGGCCACGAAGGCCACGGGCCCGCAGGCTGACACAGCCACCGCGGCCAGCAGCACCGCCGTGATCGCCGTGGCGATCCGCACCGCCCCAACCCGCACCCCCAGACCCGCCGCTGTGTCCTCTCCCAGGCCAAGGTGGTCGAGCGAGCGCCCGAGCCCAAGCGCCACGGGCCCCAGGACCGCAAGGCCGATGCCGCTGACTGCGACGTGACTCCAGAGCCGCGAATTCAGCGAGCCGGTCAGCCATTGGGTCGCCGCCGCCGCTTCGAAGATGTCCCCCCGCGTCATCAGGAGGTCAATCCCGGCCCAGAAGGTGAAGCCCACTCCGATCCCAACGAGGACCACGCGCCAGATCCGGAAGCCGCCGCGCCAGGACAGGAGACCGACCAGGGCTGCCGCCAAAAGGCCTCCCCCGACGGCCCCGGCCGTGACCCAATCGCCCGATCCGACAAGGACGATGGTCGCGACCGCCCCCAGACCTGCCCCTTGCGTGAAGCCCAGGAGGTCCGGCGAGGCAAGCGGATTGCGCGCCAGCGATTGAAGCATCGCGCCCGAAAGACCGAAGCAGGCCCCTGCGAAGGCGCCGGTCAGAATGCGGGGTGCCCGCAGCGTCGTCACGACAAAGGCTCCGTCGCCGTCGCCGAACACGGCCTGCCAGACTTGCCCGAGGTTCAGCGAGTAATCCCCGAGGCAGAGCGAGGCCCCCATCAGCGCCACGAGGGCGAGCGCCAGCCCTGCGCTGGCCATCACGCCCCTGCGGGCCAGTCGGAGCGACCATCGCCCGCGACGCCAGACGATATGGGACGCGACCTCCGTCACGGCTGCATGATCCGCAGGTGTCGGACCACCCAGACAAAGGCTGGGCCGCCGACCAGGCCGGTCATGATCCCCACCTGCACCTCGCCCGGGGGCAGGATGACCCGGCCCAGCACGTCGGCCCCCAGGAGAACGACTGGCCCCAGGACGGCCCCAGCGAGCACGCCGAGCCTCTGGTCCGGGCCCACGACGCCGCGTGCGAGGTGGGGCACGACAAGGCCGACGAAGGAGATGGGTCCGGCCACCGCCACTGCCGCGCCGCAGAGCAGCGTGACCGCCAAGAGCGTGCCCGCCCGTGCGAGGCCGAGCCGCACGCCCAGTGCCCGCGCGGTGTCGTCCCCGAGCGCGACGGCATTCAGCGCCGTTCCTGCCCATAGTGCTAGCACAAGGCCCGCCGCGAAGGCTGGAAGGATCGGCAGCAGCGATGCCCGTTCCGTTCCGGCGAGGGATCCCACCACCCAGAACCGATAGACCTGCAGCGTTTCCTGGCTGACCAGGAGGACTGCCGAGACCAGGGCAAGCAGGAGGGCCGTCAGTGCTGCCCCCGCCAGAGCGAGCCGCACCGGCGTTGCGGCTCCGCGCCCCAGCGATCCCAGCGCATAGACCAGCGCCGCCACTCCGCCCGCCCCGGCGAAAGCGAACCAGACAAGTTCGCCCGGACCTGTCACGCCGCCGACCCAGATCGCCAGCACCACCGCCAGGGAGGCGCCCGCGTTGACCCCTAGCAGCCCGGGATCGGCCAGCGGGTTGCGGGTGATTCCTTGCATCAGCACGCCCGATACCCCCAGGGATGCCCCGACGAGGATCCCCGCCAGCATCCGCGGCAGCCGAAGGTCCAGCACGACGAGATGGTCGCTCACCGCGCGGTCGGGCTGGACAAGCGCATCCAGCACAGTCCCCGGCGGGATGGGACGTGCGCCCACCGCGAGTGCTGCCACAACCACCAAGAGGGCTACCGCCGCCAGCCCCAGGACGCGGCCGATGCGGCCCGCACCGAGCCGACGCGGTGAGGAGAGGCTGCGTCCCCGCGACGCGGTCGCGGTCACGTCGCCAGATCCCAGCCGGCTGCAGGGCCGGCGTCGCCCAGCCTTCGCCCACGGCAGCCGACACCATCGGCAGAGGGAGTCGGTCGCGCCCAAGCATGTGCCTGGCGCGTTTCGCACGACGGCGCCGCAAGGTCGTGATCCTCGATGTCGAACGCACACCGTTCCTTGGCGAGGTTCAGCGCCTGAAACGTCGAGAACTTCGGGAGCGGCCCTCCTTCGAATGGCTCGTCCATCAAGGCGGGGCCGCCTCCCGACCGCTGCTCCGAGATGATCCCGGGCCCGCTCTGCTCATTTACGAACTCATCACGGTCGGGCGGAACGGCGTCCCTTTGCGTGACACCCGAGGGGACCGGAACGCCCTGCTCGTAGGGCTGCACCGCGATGATGCGCCTGGACGCTGGCTCGATCGTCACCGGATCGCGCTCGGTCTGAAGCGTGACTAGGAGCTTCTGCGCTGGCGCAGGAATGGCGAGGGCGATCGGATCACGCAGGGCGGTCACTCCGTGAGGCCGGCAGCTACCGACTCGGGGACCAGGGTGGCGGGGTCGCCGTCCGCCGCCGCCTCCAGCATCGGCACGAGGCGGTCGAGCGCGTAAGGCAGGGACAGCAGGGACGCAAAGGAAAAGGCCCCGCTCAGAACCTCGTCGGCATAGATCTCGCGGCCTTCCTCATGGGCTCGTAGGCTCTTGCGGAGCGGCATGGCGATAAGGCCCGGCAAATCGCCTTGATCCACGAGCCACAGCAGCACATCGGCGTCGAGAGCCGACGGATCCTCGTTCGAGAAGGTGGCGTAGAAGGAGTCCCCGGTTCCGCCGGCGTCAATCGCTGGCGGTGTCACGAACCCCATCTGCGCGAGGAGCTGGGCCCGGGGATCGGCCGAACGATAGGCCGAGGGCGTCCCGTTCCAGTAGGTCGCGACAGCGGCGGTCAGGCCCTGCCATTCGGGATGGTCTGCAGCAATAGCAGCAAGACGGTTCTCGATGGCCGCGACCTGCGCCTCCGCTTCCTCCGACCGGCCCACCACGCGCGCCATGGTGCGGATGCGAACGTTCCAGGGTGTCGAGTAGTCGCCGTGCTGTGTCTCGGAGGCGATGACCGGCGCAACCTGCGACAGGAGCGCGTAATCCTCGGCCGTGATGCCCGAATAGATGGCGAGGATCAGGTCCGGCTGCAGTGCGGCGATCTGCTCGATGTTGAGATCGCCCTCAATCAACTCGAAGCTCGCGTCGCCCAGCGCCTCCTGCGCCCATGGCCAGGTGCCCAGGGGGTAGTCCCCGTACCAGTTGCGCTGCGCCACCGGCACGATCCCCAGGGCGAGAAGATCGTCCTGCCCGCCATAGTCGAGCGACACGATCCGCTCGGGCTCGGCCTCGACCACGGTAGTGCCGAAGCGATGCTCGAAGCTCTGGGGAAAGTCTTGGGCCAGGGCCTGCAGGGGAAGGAAGGCCGCGGCCACGGCTGACAGTCGAAGGGTCATCGGAAAGTGTCCAAGATCAGAAGTCATGCGGCCTCGGGGCGGGTGGCGAGCCAATCGCGCAGGATCGTGTCACGGCTGGCCGGGTCGCGCAGAACGCAGGTCGAGCAGGTGGCGCCGCCCGCGGTGGTGTAGTAGCGGCAGCAGCCACCCCGTGCCCGGAACCATTCCCTCACGCAGCGCCCGTCAGGGCGACGAGCCTCGACCTCGAAGAAGCCCCATTGCCGGTTGAACAGGGGGGTGGTCCGGTCGTCCAAGATCCCCCGCGCAAGCGCCATGCCCGCAACCGCATCGCCTCGGCGCCGACCGGCCTCGAGGCAGGCCTGCGCCACGGAGTCGGTGACGATCCGCCAGAGCGCCCGCGCCCCGAGGCCGCTGGCCTTCGCAAGGGCGGCGACAAGCGGTCCATGCAGTTCCGCGATCATCGTGGCGGCATTTGACCGTCCAGCATCGGGCGAGCCGGCAATCTCGACGCGGTAGGTCAGGACGGGCGTGCTCGTTGCGCCCTCAACCCATGTGGCCCAGGCCAGGTCGAGGTGAACCTCCGAGGCTTTGGGCCAGGCAATGCCGGCCAGATCGGGAGCCCCGGTAAGGATCGCCGCTATGACCTCGGCCGACACGCCGCCCAGAAGGACCGCCGCCGCAGTCCTTTCGTCCATCCCTGCCCAAAGCTCCCCGTGCTCGTGCAGCCAAGACCCCAGGACAGCAGAATCCTCCGCAAGTTCAGTGAACCGGACAGGGACTCGGGATGGAGAGGCGGGCAGTTGAGGAGGCATGGCAAAACAGTCCGGGTGAAGCTCCCTATGACTGAGTTTTTTGGTCAGCCATGTCAATATAGTTTACAAGAACCGTCGGATATCGAGATCGGGTCTGATCGGTGCCTGTGCGTGGCTCGACCTTGGGCCGGGTTTGTTCCCTGTCTTGGCGGTTGCTGCAGCTTTCAGAACCTGAGATTGAACGTTGAGGGCCATGGCGAGCCCCTTGCGCCTGATGAGGGCTGCGATGGCTTGGCGGCGCTCTGGCTGTGACTAGGAGCACCAAGGCGAGGGCGGGCATCCAGGGTGCGGGGCGCTGGGTGCCCTTGTTCTCGTGCTTCGTTCAGGCACCCTTTTGAGGCTGCTGCCGTGCAGAACAGGTTGCCATGCCATGACCTCTTGGGGACGCGTGCGCGACTGGGGTTCGGGACAGCCTGCGTGGCGTGCCCTTCAGCGGCTAGCAGCCGGGGGGCAACTGGACGGGACGGCATGTCGCATTGCGCCACCGTGGCCTCGGGAAGGGTGCGCCGAGACTACGCCCAACCCGACATACTGGAATGCGCCCTCATCCGTATCAACTCGACCGGCAAGCGCAGCCTGGTGTTCGGAGGGGCGCCGTTGCCTCAGGCGCGATGCTGTGGGTCCGTTCTCGTTGCGCTCGGGGCGTGGTGCCTCCGTCGTGCCCGCAGTCCCGCATAAGCCAGGGCGGCGAGGCCGACGGTTACGGCGGCCTTCGTGACCAAGGCCTGTCGGTCGTGCCTCCAGGCCGAACGGATGCCCATCTCGGCGGGGATGTTCGGAACCTTGCCGCGCGCAAGATCCGTCAGGACTCCTTCGACCACATTCACCCGGTCGGCCCCCAGGAGCATCAACCAGTGGGTCCAGTCGGATTCGCTGTATCGGAACGCGACGCGGCGCATCGTCCCGCTCAGCCCACTCGGCGGGGTCGAGGTGCCGACCACTGCGGGAAGCCGGTTATGCTCGATGGAGCGAAGCACCTCCACGTCGAGCCGTTGCTGGGTCGGCCGGTCCCACGTCTTCGCCGGCCCGGAGTCGTCCTCGCGCCTGCGATAAGGGTAGGTCGGGTCGTTGCGGGGGTCGGCATCCACGCCCCAGCCCGTCACCGTGGCGGGATCGATGGCTTGCGGCCAGGTCAGGTACGTCGACGTCATGGCCATCCTCCTATGTTGCTTAAAGCCCGTTGGGCAGCAGGATCGGCTTGATGCAGCCGTCGAGCTTGGACGCGAAGATGTGGTAGGCGTCCGAAATGTCCTCGAGCGGGACGCGGTGCGTGATGAGAGCCTTGGGGTCGATGCGGCCGGCTTGCACATGATCGATCAGCCGTGGCAGCAGGCGCTTCACCGAGGCCTGGTTGGCCCTGATGGTGATGCCCTTGTTCACCACGTTGCCTATAGGGATCATGTTCCCTGTGGGCCCGTAGACCCCAACGATGGACACGATCCCCCCCTTCTTGACCGAGTTGATGGCCCAGTGCAGCGGGATGGCGGAGCCGGCCTCGATCGGGATCATCTTGCCGAACAGGGTGTGGAGCGCATTGCCCGACGCATCCGCCCCCACGGCGTCGATGCACACGTCCGCGCCGAGCGAATCCGTCTGCCTCTTGATGAAGACGGCCATGTCATCGATCTCGCGGAAGTCGTAAACCTCGGCAGGACAGTAGTGCCGCGCGAACTCCAGCCGGTAGTGGACCCAGTCGATCACGATCACCCGACCGGCCCCGAAGAGCCAGGCGCAGCGCGCCGCCATGAGGCCCACGGGCCCTGCACCGAAGACGACCACCGTGTCGCCCTTCTGAATGCCCCCCATCTCGGCCGCCTGATAGCCCGTGGGCACGACGTCGGTCAGCAACACGGCATCGTCGAGGTCCATCCAACCGGGGATCAGAGTGGGCCCCACATCGGCGTAGGGGACGCGGACGTACTGCGCTTGTCCGCCATCATAGCCGCCCGCAGTATGGGAGTAGCCGAAGATCCCGCCCACGGCCGTGGCCTGGGCGTTCGACTCGTGACAATTGCCGAAAAGCCCCTGCCGGCAAAAGTGGCACTGACCGCAGGCGATGTTGAAGGGCACGAGCACATGATCGCCGGGCTTGAGGTTCTCGACCTCGGACCCGACCTCCTCCACGATTCCGCAGAACTCGTGGCCAAAGGTCATGCCCACGCGAGTGTCGGGGACAAGGCCGTTGTAGAGATGCAGGTCCGAGCCGCAGATGCAGGATCGCGTGACGCGAAGGATGGCATCGCGGGGGTGCTCGATGGTTGGCATGGGCTTCTGGTCGGCCCGCACGCGACGGGGGCCTCGGTAGTCGGCGGCTAACATTACGGGGTCCTCCGATGCTCGCTGACCGCAACATCGTGGCGGGAGGTTTGTTCCGGTGGCCTCAAGCAGGCCTGCTTCTGCCTGTCCCGACCGGGGCGGCGCGTTCCTTGCTGGGGTCAGGTCCTCAAGGAACGTATGACCTCCCTCACGTGGATCGCAGGATCGGGTTGGACGCTCCTGAACGGCGGGGACGATCCCGATCTACCGCCGCTGCTCTCCGGAGCGCGCCGGCAATGTCCGCGGGAAGCGGCAAGACGAGCAAAGAGACGGGCTGTCCGCCCACGTTTTCGCCGCGACGGACCAGACCGTCGCCTTTGGCGAAATTCCCGCGGCCGGATGGGCACGCGCCAGACCAGGATCGCTGTCAGTAGGCCCGCCGTCCATCCAGAAGCCTGAAAGGTGTCATCAGGAGGATGTAAAGGTCCAGTCGGATCGACCAGTTCTCGATGTAGTAGAGGTCCTGCTCGACGCGGCGCCTCAGCGCTTCGGGCTCGTCGATCTCGCCTCTCCAGCCGTTAATCTGGGCCAGACCGGTGATGCCGGGCCGGACGCGATGCCGCGACGCGTAGCCGTCGACGAGATCCTCGAACGCTTCCTGGCGCGCGGAGACCGCGCGGAGCGCATGGGGCCGGGGTCCGACAAGGGACAGGTCGCCCCTCAGCACGTTGAAGAGTTGCGGCAACTCGTCGATGGATGTGCGACGGAGGAAGCGGCCCACCCGTGTCACACGAGGGTCGCCCCGCGTCACGATGCTTCGTGCGTGCGGATCGCAGTCGTCGGCATACATGGAGCGGAACTTCCAGATCGTCACCGAACGGTTGTTATAGCCGTGCCTGGGCTGTCGGAAGAGGACCGGCCCCTCGCTTTCCAGCCGGATGGCGAGCGCCGCGAACAGCATGACCGGCGACGCGACCAAGAGCGCCACCGTCGCCCCTGCGATGTCGAGCACCCGCTTGAGCATGAACTGTCCGCCGATGATGGGCCGCGACACGACATCGATCAGCCCGCGCTCCAGGGCCGCCCGGCCGTGACGGCGGAAGGTCGGGTCGGCGCTGAAGTCCGCAAGCCGCACATCCACAGGCAGGACCTCGATGGTCTTCAGGACCGTGCGGATCCGCTGCTCGGCGGTGAGAGGCAGGGCCACGATCAGCATCTCGATCTCCGCAGACCGGGCAAAGGTCACCATTGCCTCAATATTGCCGAGCTTCGGTACGCCGCCCACGGCGATGGGCGAGCGGACGTCGTCGCGATCGTCAAAGATGCCCACGACCCGAATGTCGTTGTCGGGGCATTCGGCCAGAGCCGCCATGACCCGCAGGGCCGGCTCGCCGCCGCCCACGATCACGGCCCGTCGCTCGGTCAGGCCAAAGTCGAGCACCGCCCCGGCCATGGCGGCGCTGAGCGCCCGAGCCGGCATCAGGGTGAGAGCAATCAGCAGGATGGCCGAGACGATCCCCGTGGACAGGGTCGCGAGCGCGACGCCCAGAACGAGCAAAGGCAGCATGCCGCTCCAGAACTGCCTGACCTCGTTCAGGCGGTAGGCGCCAAGGGCGCTGATCAGGAGGGAGGTGCCGAGAGCCTCGAGCGTCGACAGCACCGCCCAGCCGAGCGGGGCGAACTCGGATCCCGAACCTGCAAGGCGAGCGAACCATAGCCCCAGCGCCAGGGCCAGTACGTCCAGCATCGCCGCCAGCGCTGACAGCACCACCGGCGCCAAGGCAGTGCGCCGGAGACCCCGCGCCACGGTCAGCGCGCCCAAGGGGAGAGGCTCGGCCTTCACCTTCGCGTCGGACATCTCTGCCTTCATGCCACCCGTCCAAATCATCTTGCGGTCGCCGAGACCGGAGTGTGGCAGCGCGGCATAAAGGAATCTTTAAGCGTACCCGGCAGCACCGGGTCTTTCGGCGAGGCGGATATCGGGATCGGCGCGACGGCGACGGAGGAAAGGGCTACACCTCGGTCAGCCGGGTCCAGGGACGGCAGCGACAGCTTCCGTCCGGTGGTCTGCCCATGAAAGGCGTCTGTGGATGTCGCGGCTCGGCCGGCTCCCGATGAGGCCCTGGTTCCCGGATGTGAAGCGCGCGGTGGTCGGGAGCCCCCTGGATGGTCGGCCAGGGGCTTGCGTGCTGCTTCCAAGGGTCGATCGGCGTCCTGCGACCAAATGTCAGGTAGGCTGACCCATGCTGCGGCCGTACCGGGGGATGTCCTTTGTCCTTCAGGGTGGGATTTGTCATTGAGCCGCTACGTCCTCCACAACCCTCTGAGCCACGCCCATCTCGAGGATCTGCGCGACCGGCTGGCTCGTGTCATGATGGAGAGCCCCCGGCGTCCCGAGGATCCGAGCCGGGCGGATGCGGTGGTCAAGGCCCTGACGGATGTGGTCCGGGCTTTCGATCGGGGCAGCCTTTCGCCCGAGGACACACGGGCCGTCTTCGACCAGTTCCATCTCCCCGGGTTCCGCTTTGACACCTGGCTGGACGAGATGCTGGACAAGGGTGTCTACCTCGAGGGCACCCGGAGCCGGGCAGCCTGAGGGACAACTCTGCAACCGAGTTGATGGAGCCGGGTGACCCTGGCCCGGCCACGCTCGGTCCGCTGGGGTCCGTCGGTATGATGTCGGCCCGGGGGACGGGACCGCGGGCCTGATCGGGTGGGTATAAAGGCCTTCATATCGCTCCGGCGTTCAGCCGCCCCCCTCCATGGTAGACGACGACGGCGGCCGGAGCCTTGCGCCGCGACCGATCCGCCATAGATTTTCGCACGATCTCCCCCCTTGGAAGGACACATCGGATGCAGCGGATCGCGCTCGGGGCCCGACCCGACTGGCGGGACAAGGCCCGGGCTGCAGGATTTGCGTTCACCGAGATGTATGGCGAGATCTACTGGGAAGAGGCCGAGGCCTACCAATTCTCTCTCCGCCAGATCGACGACGACCTTCTTGGTCCTTCGACCGAGTTGCACGCGATGTGCCGCGAGGCCGCCGACAGGATCATCCGGTCCGAGGAGCTGATGGCGCGGCTTGCGATTCCATCCGAGCACTGGGATCTCGTCGCGGGCTCCTGGCATGCGCGCGAGCCGGAGCTCTACGGCCGCTTCGACCTCGCCTATGACGGCAGGGGGCCGGCAAAGATGCTGGAGTACAACGCCGACACGCCGACCGCGCTTTACGAAACGGCCGCCTTCCAGTGGGACTGGCTCGAGGACCAGATGGGCCGTGGCGTGCTGCCGCCCGACGCCGACCAGTTCAACCGGGTGCACGAGGCTTTGGTCGAGCGGTTCCAGAAAATCCTGCCTCCCGGCACGGATATTCATTTCGGCGCCTGGATGGAGCATGTCGAGGATCACGCCACTGTGGAGCAGTTGGCCTATGCGGCGCGCGACGCGGGCCACGTCGCCTGGCCGGTTCACACCGGCAGCATCGGGATCAGTGACCGCGGTCAGTTCACCGACGAGGAAAGCCGGGTGATCGGCACGCTTTTTCTGCTCTACCCTTGGGAGGATATGCTGCGCGACGACTTCGGGCGGGCCATCGCCGGCTCCGGGTGCCGCATGATCGAACCCGCTTGGAAGGCCGTGGTGTCCAACAAGGGGCTTCTACCGGTTCTGTGGCGTATGTTCGAGGGCCACCCCAATCTCCTGCCTGCCTTCTTCGAGGACGAACTCGGGTCGGGCGAGCCGCTCGTCGCACGCTCGGCCGATGTCCTCGGACGAGCCCATGTCAGAAAACCCCTCTTCTCGCGCGAGGGGTGCAGCGTGCGCATCGTTGAGGAGGGCGAGGTCACCGAGGTGGCCGAGGACAAGCGGTACGACGGGAACCCGATGATCGTGCAAGCGTATCATCCCCTCCCGGTCTTTGATGGGAACCGCCCGGTGCTGGGCACCTGGATCATCGGGGAAACCTGCGAGGGGCTCTGCATCCGGGAGGACAGCACCCGAATCTCCTCCGACATGAGCCGCTTCAAGCCCCATTACATCACCGACTGAAGGATGCCCGATGCCTGACACGCCACAACCCCGCCGGCGCCTCCGGTCACGCGCGGTCCCGACCGTTCTGATGGGAATGGCGGCGCTGGCGCTCACGGCCTGCGAGGAAGACCCCACGGTCCAGGCCCAGGCCTTTCCCGACCTTGCCTCCTGCCTCAACGAGGCCGACGAGGCGGACGCGTCCTTCACGGCACTGGACTGCGAGACGGCCTTTGAGGCGGCACAGACCGCCTTTCTGGAGACGGCTCCGCGCTACGAGGACGAGGCGCTGTGCGAGGAGCAGCATGGCGGCGAGTGCATCGCCGAGGCGCGGCCGGGCGGGTCTGTCTTCATGCCGATTCTCACGGGTTATCTGATCGGTCGCGCACTGTCCGGCGGGAGCCGGCCGCTTCTGTCCCAGCCGCTCGTGGGCCGTCCGGGCGGCTTCGCGACGATCACGGGCGATACGCGGCTGTCCACGAACACCGGATCGGCCGACATGCGGGCCTCGGCCTTCCGCCCGGGCGGCTCCACGCGCCTCGCTCCGCCGCTGACACGATCTGTGGTGGCGCAGACCGGCGGTTTCGGGCAGACTCGCACAGCTATCGGTGGCCGCGGGGCGGGCGGTTGAGATCCGCCCCGGGCTGTCAGCGGGTTAGGGCCATAGGTCCGGCTTTCACGCAGCCTGGGCCTGCGCGTTCTTGGCCGTCGTGAAGGGCCGGAAGGCCATGGCGATCCCGAAGGCCCCGAGCCCCAGCCCGAAGCTGGTGAGATAGAGCGCGCCGTAGCCTCCGGTCGTGTCGAAGATCAAGCCGCCCAGCACCGGCCCGGTCGCCATGCCCAGGCTTCCGGCCATGCCGGTGCCGCCCATGATCGTGCCCATCATCCTCATGGGAAAGTTCTCGCGAATCAGCACGGCGTAAAGCGGCATGACTCCGGCGTAGATGAAGCCAAAGGTCGCGGCCACGACGTAGAACTGCATCAGGGTGCCGGCGAAGAAGAAGGCCAGCGCGCCCAGGGACTGGGCGAGAAGGCCGGCCACCAGCACCCTCTTGGCGCCGAACCGATCACCAAGGAGGCCAAAGCCGATGCGCCCGCCCATGCCCGCGATGCCCTCGACCGAGTAGATGGAAACAGCGGCCAAGGCCGAGATCCCGCAGATCTGGGCGTAGCTCACGGTGTGGAAGATCGGCCCCGAGTGCGTGGCGCAGCAGAAGAAGTTGGTCAGCACTAGGACGATGAAGGGCAGGGACGTCAGCGCGTCCCGCATTGTCAGCCCCTCGCTGGACAATTCGACGGCGTTGCCAGGCTCAGTCGCCTGTTCCGGCGGTCGGCGCAGCAGCAGCGCGGCGGGGAGGGTCGTCACCGCCACCAGGGCTGATAGAATCCCGAGCACAGTGCGCCAGTCATGCGCCTCGGCCAATCGCGCGGCGAGCGGAGACATGGTGACGGGCGCCAAGCCCATGCCCGCAGAGACCAGGGACACGGCGAGACCGCGCTGCGTGGTGAACCATCCCATGACCGTTGCCATCATGGGGGCGAAGAACGCGGCGACGGCGCCCCCAGCCATGAGGCCGAAGCTAAGCTGGAACAGCAGCAACGACGTCGCGCGACTGGCCAGCCAAAGGCTCAGTGCGAAAAGGCCGGCTCCGGCCAGCACGACAGGCCGGGCACCGAAGCGGTCCGAGAGCGCGCCCCAGATCATCGAGGTGACCGCCATGGCGAGGAAGCCGATGGTCATGGCCAGGGAAATCCCAGTTCGCGACCAGCCGGTCGCCGCGGCCATGGGCGTCAGGAGCACGGGCAAGGAAAAGAGCGCCCCCATGGCGACGCAGCCCATGACGCCGCCCGTCGCGACGATCACCCAACGATATGACGGATCTGCCACGACGTTCCTCCTGCGGCGGCAGGTCGCTGGAAAGCCAAACCTGCGGCCGTTGCTCTTTGCTGGATGAATTGATATCAATGTAATATGAGCCAGTCACCCGACGCAAGTCTTTCCATCGAGACGGTCCACGAGATCCGCGACCGTTGTCTTTGTCTGGCGTCGCAACGAGCGGCGCGTCGGTTGGCGCGTCGGTTTGATCGCCTGTTCGCGCCCTTGGGGCTCACGAACGGTCAGTTCTCGATGATGGTGGCGCTGAGCGGTCAGTGGTCCCCGCGGCTTGGGGAACTGGCGGATTTTCTGGGCATGGACTCCACAACGATGACCGCCGCCGTCAAGCCGCTGGAGAAGCGGGGGCTCGTTGCGCTTCGGGCGGACGAGGCCGATGGCAGGGTGCGCAGGCCGGCTCTGACGCAGGCCGGGCGCGATCTCGTTGCCCTGGCGGTGCCGCTCTGGCGCGAGGAACACGCCAAGGTGCAGGCTGACATGATAGGACATGATGCGGGGAACCTGGCGTCGATTCTGGGGCGGCTGGGCTGACCCGCATCGTGACTTGCCACCGCCACGGATGAAAGCCGGCGGGCAAGATCGCTGAAGCTCGGCCACCAGAATGGGGCAGTCAGATGACGACCTTCCACAACGTCCTCGCCAACAACCTTGTCGCCAACATCACGAATTTCACGGTCTGGTTCGCCATCACCTTCTGGGTGTTCCTTGAAACGCAGTCCGTCTTCGCGACAGGCATGATTGCGGGCATCTACCTGGTGCTGACGGCGGGACTCGGGGTCTGGCTGGGCTCCATTGTCGATCACAACTCCAAGAAGGCGGCGATGCTGGGCTCGAGCGGGGTCTCGGCGGCGTTCTATGCCGTCAGCCTCGCCATGGTGCTGCTCGAGCCGCAGGACGCCTTTGCTGACCCTTACGGGGCGTATTTATGGACGTTCGTCCTGATGGTCATGCTGGGCGTCATCGCCGGCAACCTGCGGTCCATCGCCCTGCCGACGCTCGTGACCATCCTGATCCCGGAGGATCGCCGCGATACGGCCAACGGGCTGGTGGGCATGGTCACCGGAATCGGGTTCCTGACCACCTCGGTCATATCGGGCTTTCTCGTGGCCTATACAGGAATGCTGGGCGTCCTGACGCTGGCAACAGGGGCGACGCTTCTGGCCATCCTCCATCTCGGCTTGGTACGAATCGACGAAGGCCGGGTGGAGCCTACGGCGGACGCCCCCTCCGAGCCCAAGCGGGTG
This sequence comes from Rubellimicrobium rubrum, assembly GCF_006152115.1. GTDB lineage: Bacteria > Pseudomonadota > Alphaproteobacteria > Rhodobacterales > Rhodobacteraceae > Rubellimicrobium > Rubellimicrobium rubrum. The sequence goes on from NZ_VDFU01000026.1 coordinate 16,037, forward strand.
GACATCGCCGGCACGGTGCGGGTCATCGCGGCCGTGCCGGGCCTGTTCGCGCTGATTCTGTTTGCCTGCTTCAACAACTTCCTTGGCGGAGTATTCATGGCCCTGCTGGACGCCTATGGCCTCTCGCTGGTGTCGGTGGAGGTCTGGGGCCTCCTGTTTGGTGGGATCTCCACTGCCTTCATCCTGAGCGGGATCATCATAGCCAGAACCGGCCTGGGGCGGAACCCGATCCGGACGCTCCTGCTGGTGAACGCCATCAGCTGGTTGGTGTGCTGCGTGTTCACCATCCAGCCATCGATCTGGCTGCTGGCAGCAGGGTGCTTCGTTTGGATGCTGCTGAGCCCCTATGCTGAGGCGGCGGAGCATACGACGCTGCAGAAGGTGGTGCCGCTGGAGCGCCAGGGGCGCGTCTTCGGCTTTGCGCAGTCGGTGGAGCAAGCGGCGTCGCCGCTCACGGCCTTTCTGATCGGGCCGCTCACGCAATTCATCGTCATTCCGTTCATGACCGACGGCGCCGGCGCTGAGGCCATTGGCGGCTGGTTCGGCACCGGACCGGACCGGGGCATTGCCTTGGTGTTCACCGTGGCCGGGCTGATCGGCCTTCTGGTCACGATCCTCGCGATGAATTCTTCCTACTACCGGCAACTGTCGGCGGCCTACGCGAAGGGCAGGGACGATGCGGGCAGGGCGGAGTCCGCCGAGGCCACCTGACCGAAACCGTCCGCCAGCGATCGTGAAAGGTCTTGCTTTGGCCTCACGGGGGCCAGGCGGTTGCGGATTGGTCGTGACGCCCTTCGATCCACCCACAACCTTCTCTGCAATGCCCGAGGCTTCTCGGGCCACAAGGCGGGCTCAACCGGAGGAGTGCGGGCGCCGGGCACGGATGAGGGCCTGGGGCAGAGTAGAGACACGAGCGGAGTCGCTCGCTCCCAATCTGGCCGGCACGACCGCGAGGCGATACCGACAGGCACATGGGCAACGCGCGCCGACAGGCGGCAGCGGCCGAAGCGACGGCCCTTGCAGCCCCGGGTTTGCGCCGCCTAACGTCGCTCCGGGACCGGCCGTGTCCTCAGATCCTGAGCCGCGCCACCTGAGCCAGATCACCGGACGACGGACACCAGATCATGCCATTCCTCGACGTTCAGCTGACAAGCTGGTCTTTGGACGTTGACAGTCCGGTCCTGAGGCGGCTACCGCGGCCTGCAGCCCTCCGCCACGCGGACTTCGAGGACAAGTTCGACCCTCTGACCGTCTTTTATGACTGCTTCTGGCTTGCGGACGGGCGTCGGATTGCCCTCCTCGGGCCTCCGCTGCTGAACTTGGATGCGGATCTGGACCTGAGAATCATATCCGTGCCGCACGAGACGGTCTGCGAAGCCCGACGTATCCCAGGCTTCCATGTCGATACCATCTACGTGGACGTGCCCGACGGAACCACGGCGCTCCGGGTCTGCAGCCGGGTCGCGGAAGTGCATCTCGTCCCGCAGCCCAATCTTTGCCAATTGTTCCGTGACAGGCGGGTCATCACCACCCTGAGCAAGGACAACGAGCCCCTGTGGATCAGGGATTGGGCCACCTACCATCAGGAGGCGCACGGCTGCGACGGCGTTCTGATCTACGACAACGGTTCTACCGGATACTCGGTGCGGGAGATCCATGAGGCGCTTCGTTCCCTGAATGACGTCAAGGTCGTCGTGCTGGGATGGCCCTTCCGGTATGGGCTCTTCGATGGTCGGGTTCCGGTCAGTTATGACATCTGGGATTGGCATCCCTGCCAGAACGGCATGCTGGAGCATGCTCGACGCCGTTTCCTGGACACTGCCCGGAGCGTCCTCAACCTGGACGTGGACGAACTCGTCCTGACCGAGAACGGTGACAGCGTCTTTTCGCTGGTGGAGGAGTCGGGCACCGGTCACATCCGTTTGGACGGCCTCTGGGTCGAGAACTTCCCGGTCCGTGAGCCGAGCGCCAGCGCGTCGCCACCGCGCCACAAGGATTTCTGCCATGTGAGGGCCGGCCGGAGGAACGGTTGCGAAGAGAAGTGGGCCGTCGTGCCCGGAAGAACCCCCGAGGCTGCCCAGTGGGCCGTCCACGACATCCTGGGGATGTCGGCTTCGGAGCACCACCGCCGTGCCCAGCTCAGGCATTTCAAGGCCCTGAACACGGACTGGGCAGCGGTGAGCCGTGCCGGCGATCGGACCAAGAGAACAGCCAGTTCACCGTCCGATCCGAACGCGTTCGAACTGGATGCCACCCTCCGAGACCGGCTTGCCACAGTCTTCCCGGCGGACGCCGACCAAAGCGGGATCGCGCCCGATCCCCGGGCACACCGATCCGCCATAAGCTGGCGCCTGCGGGCTGGTACGCTGTGGAGCTGCGGTCAGGTCGCCGAGGCGATCGAGGCGGTCCGGAAGGCCATCAGTCTTGATGAGGACGCTCCGGCGCTTCGCCTGTTCCTCGGCCAGATGCTCGAAGCGAGCGATCAGCCCGAGGAAGCCGAGCGTCAGAGAGCGATCGCTCGGAAATTGAGAGAGGCCGACGGCGCGTACCACTGTCAGATCGCCCGCCTGCATCTGGAGGAAAGGGACTTCGATCGTGCCGAGGCGGAGCTTCTTGCCTCACTGGCTCTCGAGCCGGATCTGCCGGCGGCTCATCTGCACTTGGCCCGGCTGCTGGACCGATCGGGACGGCGCGCCGAGGCGCTGATCGTCTTGGAGCGTTGCGTCGAGCGGGCTCCGGGGCACGCCTTGGGCCGGGCGGCTCTGGCGAGCCGGCTCATCGAGGACGGCCGATACCCGGATGCCCAGGGGCATGCTGCGCGTGCCGTCGAACTAAACCCAGCCAATCCGCACTACTACGCCGTTCATGGCGAGGCCCTGAGGCTCATGGGGCAGCTCGATGAGGCCGAGCGGGTCATCGAGACGGGTATCGCCCTGGATCGGTGGGCCGCACGGCGGCATGACTATGGCCGGGAGGTCATCGACAGAGGGCCCGAGCCGATTGACCGCTGGGCCCAGGTATCTGTGCCCAACCTGCGGCACCAACTCGCCCACGTGTTCATTGAAAAGGGTCAGCTGGACCGGGCCGAGCGGGCGGCGCTGGATGCCACCGCATTGGGTCCGCCGTCGGTCAACGACCACATCTTGCTGGCGCGCATCCGCCTCCGCCAGGGGGCGAAAACGGCGGGCGACGACATGGAGGAGGCCCTCCGACTGGCGCGTCAGGAGTTCGACCGCCCATCGCACAACGAGAGCACTCGGCTGTTCATCCGGGAGCGGGAGGAGTACTCCGCTCTGGTCCTGTTGGATCTACTTCTCGAGAACCGGCTCCTCGCAGAGGCCGAGACGGTGCTGACGGAGGCGGAACGGCGGCTTCGGGGATCTCCGGCTCTTGCGGAGCGGCGGGCGCTTCTTCTCGGGCAGTCGGGCGATGGGCCTGGGGCCACGGCCGTCCTCGAGGAGGCGATCGGCACGCAGCCGGGCCATGCCGGTCTGCACGCCGCGTTGAGCAGGTCCTTGAAACGGACGGACATCGGGCGTGCCATCGAGGCCGCCAAGCGGGCGTGGGAGCTGGATCCGACGCGCGGCGAACACCCTATCGGGCTTGCTGAGCTGCTCGCCTTTGACGACCGGCTGGGCGAGGCCGAAGAGGTTCTCTCTCGGGCGAACGCCGTGATGCCGGACCATCCGGCCCTGAAGATGGCCTGGGCGCGAGTCCTGGAGAGAACGGGCGACAGGGCGGGAGCGATCTCCGCGGTCCGGGAAGCGATCGCGCTGGGTTCCCGTGACGCCTGGATCCTCAGTCACCTCGGTGGGCTGCTTGTCGACATCGGCGCCACCGATGAAGCGTTCGAAGCCCTGACCCATGCAGACCGGACCGAGCCGGATAACGCGCTGACGTTGTATCGCCTGGGTCGGCTCCATGAGGTCCGGCGCGATCTTTCCGCAGCCGTCCAGTTCTACCGTCGCGCCGCCGCTCGGGCTGGTGATCAGGGCTGGATGTGGAGCCATCTAGGGGCGATCTTGCTGGAATTAGGCGAGATCGATGAAGGCACGGGCGCCTTGGAGCGGGCGCTGGAACTGGACCCCAACGACTGGCTTGGCCATTGCCGCTACGGGACGCTGATGCAGTCTCGGGGGGACATGGAAGCCTCGGTCCGGGCCATCAGGACCGCCGTCAAGCTCAAGCCGGACCAGGCTTGGGTGTGGAGTCACCTGGGGCAGCTCCTGATGGAGCAGGGGCTCTGGCAGGAGGCGGAACGGGCGCTGGGGGAGGCGCTTTCGCTTGATCCTCAGGATCCGACCACGCAGGAACGCCTTGCGCGTCTCGGGGAGGTTCGAGGATGAGAATAAAAGGTTCGTTGCGAGGCCGGCGGCATTGCGGACGGGCTATCCGCAGGCCGAAAGAAATGGCCGGAGCCTGGTCGGAGCCCGGACCCACTCCCCCGCGTGGGCAGGACCTTTGCGGAAGGTTTGAACCAGCCTCGGGAACATTCCTTGGGTGCTGAGGCTCCAGCTTCAATGCCATGGGTGGGTCTCGTGGACGGACGCCAGGTAGGAAGTTGGCCTGAGATGCAGGAATCCGCCACCCTGCGCTATGCCCGCTGGATAGAGAGGTCCGCAGGAACGCCCCGATCAGCCTCCGTAAAGGCCGATACCGCGGGTGCCGCCTTCTTCGGAAGCACCAATCCTCCCTGGCGGGCCGGACGTGGCGAGGACCGCTCGCTCCGGTTCCGCGGCAAACGCTGCTGCAAGCGCCTCGATCTGCTCATCGCTCATGGGGAGCTCCGTCTCTGCAAGGAGCTCCACGACGGTTGTGAGGACATCCTCCTCCACGTCGCTGCCCAGTCCAAGGGTCCTGAGGCCCCGGATCAGGGCGGGCATCTGCGTCATCCGTTCCGGCGTGATGTAGGACAGCATCTGGCGCAAATGATGCTTGAGGGCGACCGCGGACTGGCTGCCCCGCGTGCGCAGCATCAGTTCGACCAAGGGATCGCTGGCCGGGCCCGACGCGTCGGGAGCGATGTTGCCGACGGGAGCCACGGTGCGACCCTGAGACGCGACATATCCCGGCAGTGAGGCGAGCCCCAGCGACGCGACGGCGACCGTCGCGGTCCCGAGCAGCTTCTTCGACGTCTCGTCCATTCCGGGTCCTCCTGAGGCGGAGATAGGACGACCGGAGACCGGCCCCAACCACCTCCTTCTACGGTCCAAGCCCTTGGTCCGTGGCGTCCTCGGTTCCTTCTTAGTTCCGCACCGATGCCGTGGCAACGTTTTCCGGGGCTTGGCCAGGGTCCGACCAGCCGTGCAGGGCATAGGCGCGATCCCGCCGACCTGGCGGGAAAACTTAGGGACAGGGCTCTAACCGGCCGGGTCAGGACCGGCAGGACAGCCGGCCATGCTTGAGTGGTTTACGACAGGGCTTCCAGAACCATGGCGTCATATGCCGTGCCTTTGAATTCTCTAAGCACGTCCTCGATGTTCTCGATGACGCCATGGAGAGGAGGCGTGACCTTTCGCGTTGTAGGCAGGAGGGGTCTTGTCGGGGGTTCATCGAGGACCTTTGTGAAGGTCTCCTCGACCTCCGACGAAAACGCGCCGCCTGTGAACAGACGTTCATAGGTCAGGTGATGGTAGTTGTCGTAGCCGCTGAACCAGTCGTTGAAGATGGCCGTGGCGGATTGCAGGCGGTCCATCTCGAGCCGACAAGCGTCGATGTCGATGCGCAGCCTCTGCCGCCCTTCCTCCGAGGGAGATCCGCCCTCGCGATGCCAGACACCGCTTTTCTGGCTCAGCTTCAGCGAGCAGTAAAGCGCAAAGAGATTCTCGCGGACGAGGTGAACCACAGGCCATGACGCCTCTCGAACGAAGTCGATAAGGGTGGGCGGCTCGTGTGGCAGGACGAAGCAGGTGTTCAGGTGGTGCCAGGAGTAATACTTCAGGTCCAGGATCGACGCCCCGGACGGGGAGACCGACTGGATGTGCTCGCAGTACCTCTGGAACAGCCTTCTCTGGTTATCGAGGGTCGGGACCGACAAGGACGGCTCGGCTGCGATCAGCGTGCGTCGGAAACCGAAGAAGTTGCCCCCGTAGGTGTCCTGCTCTGGTTCGTCATGGAACACCTCGCCGAAGAAATCCGTCTGCCACGCTGCGCTGACCGACTGGCCCAAGACCGTGCTGCCCGTGCGAGGGGCTGCCAGAACGATGCAGGCGGCCAGGGGTGCGGTCCGGCCTGACCGGGTGGCGGTCTCGAACCGCTTCGCCCGTCTGGTTGCAAGGCTCCGCCTTTCCGTCAGGGACGCCTTTCGCGAACGTGTGAGGCCGTCCCCGGGCGCCAAAGCCTCTGCCCGATCCAGCGCGACCTGAGCGCCGACGAGGTCGCCTGCTTCCGTGAGAACATGGCCGAGGTGGCTTTGAAGCCATGCGATCTCGGGGCCGAGTTCGGCGGCACGTCGGATATGCGCTAGGGCGCTCGCCTCATCTCCGATCCTCTGGAGCACTTCGCCGAGCCGGAACTGGTGCAGCGGCTCGACCGGTTCGAGCCGGATGGCCTTCACGAGGGCTGCCTTCGCTTCATCGAGGAGATTGCCGTCGGCCAAGCCCATGCCGATCTCGCTCCAAAGCCAGCCTTCGGGGGGAGCAAGCAGCGCGGCATGCCGAATCGATCGGATGGCGTCGTGGGCGTGACCGCGGCGCAGGAGCAGTCTGCCCAGCCTAAGATGGATAATCGCACCGTCAGGCCAAAGCTCGATCGCATGCCGCAGGGCGTCTTCGGCTTCTCCAAGCGCGTTCGTCCCGTCCAGCAGGAGACTGCCGAGATGCAGCCAGCCCTCGACGAGGTCGGGCTGCAGCTCCACGGCACGCCGAGCGGACGCGACAGCCTTGGTCATGCGTCCTTGGCGATGATGGAGTTCGCTTAGCTGCTGATGGGCGGCGGCATTGCGCGGATTCGCCACAAGCTCCCGCTGCACGTCCATTTCTATCTGCATGTCATCGCTGCCGATCATGTCTCCCTCTCGATGAGCCGGGTGTGCAGGGCGTGGACAGGACATCCATCAGCCGGCGAGAGCAGCGACCGGCCCCGGATGCTGCCGGCATGGAACGACCGTTCGCTGACAGTCGAAGGAGCGATGATCCAAGCCTGGCTCCAGTCCCGGTTCTTCATGCTCGACCTTTCCGACGATAACTTGTGCGCAGATGGAGGCGGCACCAGACGGCCCGCGTCAACCGGCGCGAGATATGTCTCGGCGAACTCGGCGGACCATAGCAGTCGACTGGCAAAGCGGGGACATACGTGACGCAGTAGCGAGCGCGATCTTGCCGGCTGCGACCAGTGCGAGCCGCCCCGACAGGAACGGGAACGCTCCGCACGTGCAATCTAAGGGCGACCAGTGTGCTGGGCCTGGCAACCATCCGGGGTCTTTGCTGGACCTCACCCCATGGTGAAGGCAAGCTGGCTCCGCGATCGGAGCCTCCCGACTTGACGCGAGCCTAGCCCTCACCGTCAATGACGGGACCTCGCCAGGCCAAGGCCTCCGCCGAGCCGAACGCGTCCGAAGGAACACGCATGATCCAAGGTCAGAACGAAGCCTCGGCTTCGGTAAGCCCCTTTCGGCCCGCGTCGAACAGCATCTGCCTTGTCACCGGAGAACTCGCGGGCCCTGACTACAATGGAGGGATCGGAACAGCGGTCCGTGGACTGGCCCTTGCCCTGGCTCGAGAAGGGTATCAGGTCGACATCCTTTATACCCGGGTCGAGCGGCGGACCCCCTTCTGCTTTCGGGGAAGCTTCGAGGATCAGGTCGATCTGTTCCGCCAGAAGGGCATCCGCCTGATCTGCCTGTCCCATGATGGCGAATGGAACGATTGGCTCGCCAAGTCCTATCAGGTCATGCTGCACCTTCAGGCGCGTCGATATGACTTGGTGTTCTTCAACGACATGCATGGGTCGGGATACTATTCCCAACTCGCCCGCAAGACAGCCAGCCCCGACTTTGCAAGGACCCCCATGGTCGTCGTGGCCCACAGCGCCACGCAATGGGTCATGGAGATGAACCAGGACCCGATCACCTCGGTCCAGGATGTCCGCCTTGTGGAAATCGAGCGGAGAAGCATCGAGCTGGCCGATGCGCTGATCTCTCCGAGTGCCTACATGCTGGACAGGTACAAAGGATACGGCTGGACGTTGCCGGACAACACCGTCGTGCTCCCGAACCTGTTGCCAAAGGACAGTCGAAGTCGGCGGCCGGAGCTTCGGGCCTCTCCGGTGGATGAGATCGTGTTCTTTGGACGCCTGGAGCGCCGAAAGGGCCTGTGGCTGTTCTGCGAGGCGCTGAACCGCATCAAGCACGAGATGGGTGACCTGAAGGTCACCTTCTTGGGCAGGATGACGGAAGAGGAGGGGGAGTTGACCGGCTTTCCCGTGCTGAAACGTTCGGCAGGGTGGCCGTTCGAGGTGCAGATCCTCCACAACTTCGATCGGGAACAGGCCATCAACTACCTCAAGGCGGGTCGGAGGGTGGCCGTCATGCCGGCGGCGCAGGACAACAGCCCCTGCGCCATTCTTGAATGTCTGTACGAAGGGATCCCGTTCGTCGCATCGAGCGGCAGTGGCGGACAGGAGTTGATCGCCAAGGAGTGCTGGGCCAGCAACCTGTTCGAACCGACCGTCGAGGGGCTGAGCCACACACTTCGGTCGATACGGCGTAACGGGGCCGCGACAGGGCTGCCCGCCACCGATCCGGATCAGAACGAGAGGATGATGATGGACTGGCTGGAGCAGATCATCACGGCCAGCCGCCTCCCATCGCAGGATCGGGCGAGGCCGGGCGTTCGGGCCGACCGTCCTGAAGGTTCTGCCAGACGCCACCTCCTTCTCTTGGCGTCGGCGCGGGTTGACCCTGTCGAGACCGCGGCAAGCATTGAACGTGCACTGACCGGCACCTTGGGGGCCGTCGACGTCACCGTGTTGACCGATGATCCACCCGCCTTGATCGACCGTATCCCCGATCGGTTTTTAACCGGGGTGGTGACTGTCGCCGATGTGCGGATCTATCAGGAAGTGCTTCTCTCGTTCGCTTCGACATCCACGATCATTGGACTGAGCCATGCATCCCAGCCGATCACGCCGGACTGGCTGGAGAGAGCGGAACGCTGCTTTGGTGACGTGCGCGACATCGTCGCGCTGACTGGACTGGCCGCGACAACTGCGGAAGCTCCGAGGGACCCTCGCCCGTACATCAGCGACGGTCCGGAAGGGCGGAAGGTCCGTGAGTTTCCTGTCGGTCACTCTCGCATCTTGTTTCCTTTGGCGTTGGACACGAACAGCGGCTTCATCGCAATTCGGCCCGAGGCCATTGCGATCGTCGGGGAGATAGGTCCTTTCGACGAGCGGTACGAACGGTTCAAGAGGATGCAGGATTGGGTGCACGAGATCGTCCTGCGGCTCGATGAGCAGGGCCATCGGTTCGAGATCCTTGCCGACTGTGCTCTCGACGGCGTTGCGGTCGACCAGCCGTCTCCGGTGTTCCGGCTTGGGCAGAGTGCGCGGTCGCTGATCGGATCGCGCCCGGGATACAGTCCGGGCAGCGAGCCTGCTCTCCTTGCGAGGCTCGCCGCAGAGACGATGGTCGCGTCCGAGAGGAGGCGATCGGCCGCAGACTGCCTGGGCTATCTGTCCGCGAAGCTGGCTCAACCGCTGGGAGATCCCACCCTCTACGCAACGGAGGAGGCAACGGCGCGGACCCTGATCGCCATGGCCCAGGCTTCGGGTCAGACCGAGCTTGCCCATGAACTCGCTGCCGAGCGCCTGATGCCCGAAGGAGAGGAGCCCCAGGTGCGGCGTCCGCTAGCGTCTTACCTGCGCCGAAGCACGAGAGAGATCCGGCTGTTCGACCTGGCCGCAGCCAATGCCTTCACGTCCATGAATCTGTCGCACGAGTGGTCGTTCAGGTTGTTCTCCGATACCCGCGAGATCGAGGTTCACCCGAACACAAGCAGGGAAGGCCGGGCCGGAATGCTGTTCAGCGACGTCGACCTGACGGACATGGGCGCCCTGCTTGGCGGAGTGCGACTGGCGTCCCCGACATCGCGCCCGGTGCGCTTCCGGATCGACATGGTGGCTCTGGACGGGTCTTCTTACTTCGGCGTGGACCGTATCGCGCGAGCGAACGAGTCGCTCCGGATTGACGAAAGACTGCCACCGGACATCCTGACCCGCTGCACCATCAGCCTGTCCACGGAGATGGCTCATCCGGGCGATCAGGCCCAGGACGCCTGGGCACGCTGGACCGACCTCATGCTGACCGTGCAACGATGAGCGGCATGGGCGACAGGCCCTTCGAGGGAGTCTCCATGAGGCCGTTCCGCAGGCTTTCGGACGAACTTCAAGGGCTCCAGGGTGGCGGACGCCCGCTCAGGATTTGTCTGGTGACGTCGGAGATTCTCGGGCCGGTAAGGAATGGCGGCATCGGGACTGCCACGAGCGGACTGGTGGATCATCTGTCGGGGGACGGACACCAGGTGACCGTGCTTTTCACCAGCGTCGAGCACGGCGTTCCGGCCTGTGACGAGAAGGACTGGCCGCATTGGGTGTCCGCCCTGGCGCGCAGGAACGTCGAACTTGCCCACATCCCACATGGGGGCGATTACCGGATGTGGCGGCGCAAATCGTGGCTGGTAAAGGAGTTCCTGGCCGAGCGGGAGTTCGACGTCGTCTATTTCAACGAACACCACGGCAGCGGTTACTACGCCCTAGCCGCCAAGCGGGCCGGGTTGACGCCGTTCGCCCGGCAGACCCATTGCGTGATCACGCACGGGTCCATCGAATGGGTAATCAACACCAACGATCAAGGCATCAACCGGCCCAGCGATCTTGAGATGATCGGCCTGGAGCGCCGGAGCGCGGAGTGGGCGGATGTCGTCCTGGGCCCCAGCGAGTACCTGCTGCGGGAGTACGAGTCCTACGGCTGGCGTCTGCCAGAGCGGACCTATACCCAACCTTATCCGTTTCAGGATCTCGGGGTCGAACCGGACCCGTCATCGGCCAACATCGACGAACTGGTGTTCTTCGGACGCCTGGAGCCTCGCAAGGGATTGTGGCTGTTCTGCGAGGCGCTTGACCATCTGGGCGACAGGCTTCGGGGTCACCGTGTCACCTTCATGGGCAGAATGACGGAGATCGGCAGCATCCCCTCGGCCGCCTTCATTCTTGAGCGCTCGGCACGTTGGCCGTTCCAAGTCAGGCTCCTCACCCGCTTCGGTCAGGCCGAGGCGCTGGATTACCTTCGTCGGCCCGGGCGGCTCGCCGTGATGCCATCCCTCGCGGATAACAGCCCTTGCGTCGTCTACGAGTGCATGGGGAACCGGATCCCGTTTGTGACCACCTCTGGGAGCGGTGCCGAAGAACTGATCCACCCGGACTGCCGGGACAGGGTCATGGTCGAGCCGAACGTGCGGGCACTGTCGGATCGGCTGCGCGACATTCTGGATCATGGGGCCGGTTTTGCTTGGCCGCGCTTCGATGCCGCAGAGAACCTGCGCACATGGTCGACCTGGAGCGGCTGGCTTGGCTCGCGGATCGAGGAGCCGGATGGGTTTGCCCTGGACGAGGAGCCGCCGCTACCGCCGGATGAACAGCGGACGCTGCTGGTGACCATCGATGCAGGCCTCAGCACTCTGGGCGGCCTGTCGGAGCAGGTGGGGCTGCATCTCCAGCGCTTTGGACCTTCGGTACGGCATGTGGTCCTGACGTCCCGGCTGGGCCCGGCGCGGAAGCTGCTAGACGAGACGCTCAGCCCTGTCTTTTCCGCAGACGGCGTGGATGGGAGGACAATCGGCGCGGACTCGATCGGGTCGCTGCTGGAGGCGATCGGCTCTTGCGACGTCGTGTTCTTCACGGATGCCGAGCACGAAGTGCTCCCGACGTTCTTCGTCGCGGCAATGGTCGCCCTGGCTCGAACCGGCGCCGCCATCGTGTCCTGCGTGTCCGCGGAGCGGCGCGTGCCCGATGGCGCCCTGGAGATCGCCGAACTGCCCTGCGGGGATCTTCCAGCGGCCGGCGGCCTTGGCCTTCCGATCGGGTCGAGCGTCTGGGCCGCTCGCTCCGAGGAGATCCTGGGGGAACTGACACCCGAGATGTTCCACCGCTCCGAGACGGGCGAACTCATCGACGCCGCCCCGCTGGGCCAAGCCCTGATGCACAGGATAATGACATCCGACAGGGACGTCCTCCTGATCCCGTCGGTTGGCGCAGTCCGAAGACGGGAGGTCGGCGCTTTTAGGCAGCGGCGCCATTGGTACCAAGGCGCGCAGGAGGCGGCAGAGGCCCTGCGCCTCTGTCCTATTGTTCATCCCGACGGACTGGCTTGGCTGGGGCTGAATGCGGCGCAGTCGACCAAGGCCGTCGAGGAGGAGACGCTGGCTGGATTCGCGCAGGACTCCGGTCATCCCATCAACCTCGTGAGGCAAACGGGTCGGAGCGTTGCTGATCTGGCCATGCTGTCCGCCGCTCTGTCGCGTCCCGATCAGGCCATTCGCCTGCAGGCCGGGTGGGACAGCGACCTGCACGCGTCCGCTGTGCTCCTCGACGTGGCCCAGAGAACGGCAGAAGCGCGGAGGCCTGTGGACCTGCGGGCGGGGCTTCTGGCGTTGCGGTCGGGGTCCTCGACGCCAGCCTCCGCCATGGAGATGCCGCCCGAAACCGCGTCCCACGACTTCCGGGACCGGTTGATCGCGGCCATCGCCCGGCAAAGGAGCGCTGATCAGCGCGAAAGGTCTGATCCGCGCTTTCTGGCCGCTGAGGACGCGACGTGGCGAAACCTTTCTATGGAGAGCGTTGGAGGCTTCCTGACGGATGGATCGCAGGGCCCCTTTTCCGACATCTTCCAAATCGATCCTGCAGCCGATTATGGCGTGGTCAGCCTAGCAGCGGGCCGTCCGGCACGCTCCGGTCGCCTGACCTTCATCGATGTTCTCCTTGCCGGGCACGAGCGCATCGTCGCGGACCTGTCCCTTGGAAGATCGCTGCCGGTCCAGACCTGTCTGAGCGTCATTGACCAAGCCACGGGCGGAACCATCGCCAAAGCCGAGGCCCAGGATCTCGGCCAAGGCGTCCTGCGGCTGGCTGCCGATCTGCATGGGGTCTTCGGTGTCGTGGCGGTTTCGCTTGTCTTCGAGGCCAGGAGCGACACGCTCCGCCTTCCCTTCGGCTTCAGGCTGAACAGATTCCTTATCGACTAGGTCTCCGGGAGGGGCGGTCACTCCGGATGAGCAGTCTGCATGGTGACCGCGAGATGAAGGAGTGTTCGTATGAAAGGTCGAGGATCCGCACGAGGGACCTACAATAGAACCGTGACGTTCCTGAACGAGCCCTGTCGTGCCGGGAACGGAGCGGCAGGACCGGCCGGACAGAGCAGTGAGGTCCGCCTGTCTGAATGGAATGGGGGAGCATGATGTCACGTCGCAACTACGCCCAAGAGGACGGCACGTCCCGGCGGCTGATCATGGTCTTGGCTGCGGTGGCGGTGGGCGTCCTCGTGGTGGCCTACCTCGTCTTTTCGATCAGGGTCGCCTCAAACGAGGCTAGGCAGGTGGCGCAGACCGGCGGCGCGACAGGGCGGATCGGAACTCAAGTCACTCAGGTCGAACCCGTGACAGGGGTCCGAGGACAAGTGCCGGAGTCAGCGGGGCAGCCACTGGCCGGGTCCTCCGATCCGGCCAGTGGCTTGACTTCCGCCGAGGACGCGCGGGCAGCAGCCGAAGCGGCTCTGGTTCAGGCCACCCAGGAGGCTCAGTCTGCACAAGCGGCCCGGGAGCGCGCTTTGGCGAACCTGGAGCGAGCGCGGGCAGCCGAGGAGCGGGCCCTCACCGAGGCCAACCTTGCGCGGGCGGCGGAGGAGCAGGCGCTGACCGAGGCGAACAGCTCACGCCGGGCCGAGGAGCGGGCTAGGGCTGAGGCCGAGCAGGCCTGGGCCGCCGAGGAGCAGGCCAAGGCCGCGGCGGATCAGGCTCGCGCGGAAGAAGAGGAGGCAAGGGCCGCCGAGGAGCAGGCAAGGGCTGCGGCGGATCAAGCGCGGGCAGGGGAGGAGCAGGCAAGAGCCGCCGCTGACCAGGCGCGGGTAAGCGAGCAGCAGGCCAAGGCCGAGGCGGATCGTGCGCAGGCGGCCGAGTCAGAGGCCCGGCAGCGTGCCGAGCGTGCAGCGGCCGCCTCGACCGAAGCGAAAGGCCTGCAGCTTGCGGCGCAGGCCGACAGCATCCTGTCCGCGAGCAACGAGCCTGACTCTGTCGAGCAGGCGGCAGCTCTTGCGGTCGAGGCTTGGCGGCGGCATCCCACGTCGGGGGCTTATCAGGCCGCTCTGACGTCGCTTCGCCAGCTTCCAGTGATGCGTGTGGAGGCGGGGTCCGTCCTTTCCACTGTGGCGTTCGGCCCTGACGGCAGCCGACTGGCAGCCGGTGGCGTAGACGGCGCTGTTCGCCTCCTCTCGGCCAGCGGCGAGACGATCGCCCGGATCGAACAAGACGGCGCGATCGGTGCCTTGGCCTTCAGCCGGGATGGCACGCGGTTGGCCACCGGCAGCGAGGACGGTACGCTCTTGGTGTCGGACAGCGCCACGGGCGAGGAGATCGCCCGAATCAAGCAAGAGGCCGGAGTTTCGGCCCTGGCCTTCAGCCCCGACGGCACCCGCTTAGCCAGCGGAAGCTGGGAGGGAGCCACCCGCCTGATCGACGGCACCACGGGCGAGGAGATCGCTCAGATCGAGCAGGCGGCCGGGGTGTCTGCCTTGGCCTTCAACCGCGACGGCACCCGTCTGGCCAGCGGCGGCGGGGATGGCACGGTGCGTCTCGTGGACGCCACGGGCCAGGAGGTTGCCCGCATCGATCTGGGGGCTGCCGTCCACAGTCTGGCCTTCAGCCCCGACGGCGCGCGTCTGGCCAGCGGCAGCGATGATGGCAGGCTTCTCCTGTCGGACAGCGCCACGGGCGATGAGATCGCCCGCATCGACGAGCAGGGCGCCGGAATTTCCGCTGTTGCCTTCAGCTCCGATGGCGGCCGCGTTGCCAGCGCCGCGGGAGACGGCACTGTCCGCCTTTTGGACGCCGTGGGCAAGGAGATCATCCGGATCGAGCAAGGGGCCGGGGTGTCCGCCCTGGCCTTCAGCCCGGATGGTACACGCTTGGCTACCAGCGGCGAGGACGGCACGCTCCTCCTGTCGGACAGTGCCACGGGCGATGAGATCGCCCGCATCGAGCACGGTGCGGCAGTCTGGGATCTGGCCTTCAGCCCCGACGGATCGCGTCTGGTCACGGGAAGCGAGGACGGCATCATCCGACTTTTCGACGCCACGGATGGAGGACTGGCGCGCATCGATCATGATGAGGCGGTCTGGGTCCTGGCCTTCAGCCCCGACGGCACGCATGTGGCCAGCGGAAGCGTCGATGGCGCGGTTCTCCTGTCCGACAGTGCTTCGGGCGATGAGATTGCCCGGATCGGCCATGAAGGGGCCGTCTCGGCCTTGGCGTTCAGCCCTGACGGGACACGTCTGGCCACCGGAAGCTGGGACGGCACCGTTCGTCTATCCGACGGCACGACGGGCGACGAGATCGCCCGCATCGACCAAGGGGAGGCGGTCTGGGTCTTGGCCTTCAGCCCCGATGGCCAACGTGTCGCCAGCGGCAGCGTGGATGGCACGCTGCGCCTATCCGACAGCATCACGGGCAATGAGATCGCCCGGATCGAACAGGATGGCGCGATCAGCGCCTTGGCCTTCAGCCCCGACGGCACGGCCCTGGCCGCGGCCGGCGAGGACGGCACCGTGCGCCTGCTTTCCGTCGCGGGTACCCAGATCGCCCGCATCGTGCATGAGGCAGGAGTCTACACCTTGGCCTTCAGCCCCGACGGCACCCGTCTGGCCAGTGGAAGCTGGGACGGTACCGCACGCCTGTCCGACAGCACGACAGGGGAGGAGATCGCCAGCATCGCGCATGGTGCGGAGGTCTACACCCTGGCCTTTAGCCCCGACGGCACCCGTCTGGCCACTGGCAGCGAGGACGGAACGGCCCGCCTGTCGGACAGCGCCACGGGCGATGAGATCGCCCGCATTGAGCAAGGGGCCGGCGTCTACAGCTTGGCTTTCAGTCCCGACGGCACGCGCCTGGCGACTGGCAGCGAAGACGGGACGGCCCTCGTTTCGGACAGCGCCACGGGCGATGAGATCGCCCGCTTCGAGCAGGACGGGGCGGTCTGGGGCTTGGCATTCAGCCCCGACGGCGCTCGGCTGGCGAGCGGGAGCCAGGAGGGCATGGTCCGGATTGTCCCCGCCGTCCCGGAGAGGACCTTCGCCCAGCTCTGCACCGAGCGCGCCGGACGCAACCTGACCCGCAACGAATGGCGGAGGTACATCGGCGAGGGGGAGGACTGGCAGCCCACCTGTCCGGAGTGGCGCATGAGCGAAGAGGCGGGGGCCAGGGCAGAGGCGCCTGAGTCGGGCGGGGACGCTGCTACCGTCATACGATGAACTGGCGTACCGTGCCGTCGTGCGCGGATGGTCGGGCAGAGCCATCCCGGGGGGCGGCAGGCATCAGATGCAGCTGGGCTGCTTTCCCTCCGGTCAGGTGGCCCGGAACAACTCGGGCCGCTCGCGAGCGACGCGCTCCAGGGTCACCGCGATACGGCCAAGGTGCTCTCGCATGAGCGTTTCGACCAAGTCCGGATCGGCGGCCCGCAAGGCTTTGACCAGTCCGACATGTTCATCGAGTGCCCGCTGCGCGCCGCTTTCCAGGCTGATGTAGCGGATCCGGTCCATGTGGGCCTTGTTGTCCCGCACCAGAGCCCAGGCGAAGCCCTTGCCCGCGGCCTCGAAGATCGTGCGGTGCATCTTGTCGTCGAGTTCGTGGAACAGGCGGCGGGCCTCGCGGTGGGCGACCCTCGCCTGCTCCTCGAGCTGGCGCTCCAGGTCGTCCAGGGTGCCGTCGGGCATGCACCGGGCGGCGATCCGGAACGTCTCCACCTCGATGGCGGTGCGGATGTAGCGTGCCTGAAGCACGGCCTCGGCCTGAATGTGGCTGACGATGGTCGCCCGCTGCGGTCGGATGATCAGCAGGCCGATCTGGGACAGCCGATAAAAGGCGTCCCGAACGGGCTGGCGGGACACATCGAACTGCTCCGCGATCTCGCCCTCCGAGATTTTGGAGCCGGGAAGCAGCTCTAGCTGCACAATCCAATCGTACAGGGTGCTGAACACCTGATCCGTCAGTCTGGGCGGCGAGACCAGCTCGACCGCGTCGCTTCGAGAGCTCATCTCAATCCCGTTGACAGCTTACAGACTAGCATATTAGTCTATCGCTCAGTTGGCCAGAGATTTCGAGGCACGGCATGACTCTCCTGGATCCAGATCGCCTGTTGCCGACCTCGGGACCCGAGAGGGCAATCGCGCGGGATCTGTATGCCTCGGTGGCCGGGCTGCCCATCCTGTCTCCGCATGGCCATACCGACCCCCGTTGGTTCGCCGAGGATGCCCGCTTTCCCGACCCGGCCCAACTGTTCGTCGTGCCAGATCATTATGTCTTTCGGATGCTCTTCTCCCAGGGCGTAGCGTTGGAGGATCTAGGCGTCCCCCGTACCGACGGAGGCCCCGTCGAGACGGACGGACGGCTGATCTGGCGGCGCTTTGCTGAGAATGTGCATCTGCTCCGGGGAACGCCTTCGGCCATGTGGCTGGCCCATTCTTTCGAGACTGTCTTCGGGGTGGAGGAGCCGCTGGGAGCGGGCAACGCCGACGCCATCTACGACCACATCGACACCTGCTTGGCCCAACCCGAGTTCCGACCCCGCGCGTTGTTCGATCGGTTCGGGATCGAGGTGCTGGCCACCACCGAAAGTGCGCTCGACGACCTACGCTGGCACCGCATGATCCGGGACAGCGGCTGGGGCGGTCGTGTCATCACCGCATACCGGCCCGACGCCGTGGTCGATCCCGACTTCGCCGGCTTCGCCGAAAACCTCGAACGCCTGGGCGAGATCACGGGTTGCGACACTGCAACTTGGGAGGGTTATCTCGACGCGCATCGGGCGCGCCGGGCCACCTTCAAGGAATTCGGTGCCACGAGCACCGACCACGGCCACCCCACGGCACGCACGCTCGACCTGCCGCAGGAAGAAGCAGCAGCCCTCTTCGAGAGGGTGCTGCGGGGCGGGGCTTCGGCGACCGACGCCGAGGCGTTCCGCGCGCAGATGCTGACCGAAATGGCGCGGATGAGCCTTGAAGACGGGCTCGTGCTCCAGATCCACCCGGGTTCCCTGCGCAATCATTCCAGCCGGATGCTCGGGCGGTTCGGGCGGGACAAGGGCTTCGACATCCCGACGCCCACCGACTACGTGACCGCGCTTCGTCCGCTGCTGGAGGCCGTCGGGCTGGAGCCGGGGCTCACGGTCATCGTCTTCACCCTGGACGAGACCGCTTACAGCCGCGAACTCGCGCCGCTCGCGGGTGTGTATCCGGCGCTACGGCTCGGGCCCCCCTGGTGGTTCTTCGACAGCCCGGAAGGCATCCGCCGCTTTCGGGAAGCCACGACCGAGACCTGCGGGTTCTACAACACCGTCGGCTTCAACGACGACACCCGCGCGTTCTGCTCGATCCCCGCCCGGCACGACGTCTCGCGCCGGTCGGATTGCGCCTACCTCGCCACCCTGGTCGCCTCCGGGCGGCTCCGGGCGGATGAGGCCTTCGAGGTCGCCCACGACCTCGCCTACCGGCTGGCACGGGAGGCCTACCGGCTCTGATCTGCGTTCCTGGGAGGAGGAAACAATGAAGTCGTTGAGAACCACTGTGGCCGCTCTGGCGGTCCTGGCCGCCAGCGCCAGCGCCGCATTCGCGCAGGAGATCACGCTGCGCTCGTCGGATACCCATCCGGACGGTTATCCGACCGTCGAGGCCGTCAAGCACGTGGGCGAACTCGTCAAGGAGCGGACCGACGGCCGCATCACCATCGAGGTTTTCCACTCGGCTCAGCTTGGTGAGGAAAAGGACACCATCGAGCAGACCCAGTTCGGCGTGATCGATATGAACCGGGTCAGCCTCGGGCCGTTCAACAACCTGATCCCCGAGACGGCTGTGGTGTCGCTGCCCTACATCTTCCGCGACGCCGAGCACATGCACCGGGTCATGGACGGTCCAATCGGGGACGAGATCCTTGCCGCGTTCGAGCCGCACGGCCTGATCGGCTTGGCCTTCTATGACAGCGGCGCGCGGTCCTTCTACAACAGCGAAAAGCCGATCGAGTCGGTCGAGGACCTCGAAGGCATGAAGTTCCGCGTCATGCAGTCGGACGTGTTCGTGGACATGGTGGACGCGCTCGGCGGCGACGCGACTCCGATGCCTTATGGCGAGGTTTATTCCGCAATCGAGACGGGCGTGATCGACGGCGCGGAGAACAATCCGCCGAGCTATCAAACCTCGGGTCATGCGGAAGTCGCGGGGTACTACTCCCTCGACGAGCACCTGATCGTGCCGGAAGTGCTCGTGATGTCGAAGACTCGCTGGGACCAGCTTTCGCCTGAAGACCAAGAGGTCATCCGCCAAGCCGCGCAAGACAGCGTGTCGGTGCAGCGCGAGCTTTGGGCCGAGGCGGAAAAGGCGGCGCTCGAGGAGGTGATCGCTAACGGCGCTCAGGTCAACGAGATCGACAAGCAGCCCTTCATCGACGCGATGGCGCCGGTCTACGAGAAGTACGCGAATACGCCGGAGCTCCAGGATCTCGTTGAGCGGATCCAGGCGGTCGAATAACGCGCGCCCTGGAGGATCGCATGGGTGCGGTCCTCCATACCCCCTTCATTCCCCGGGAAGCTTGTCATGGCTGAGGACACACCCGCTGCCAGCGGTCTCGTTCGTCTTGTCCGCGCGTTGAACGTATTAGCAACCGTCACGCTTTATCTTGCTGCTTTCGGGCTCGTTCTCATGACGGCCCTTGTCGCCTGGCAGGTCTTCGCCCGCTACGTGCTGGACGACTCGCCGAGTTGGACCGAGGCGACCTCCATCCTGATTATGTCATGGTTCATCTTCCTCGGTGCGGCGGTGGGCGTGCGTGAGAACTTCCACATGGGCTTCGACGTGCTGCTCTACGTTCTGCCAACGAGTGCCAAGATCTGGCTCCGGTCGATCTCTGACTTGGCGGTGCTGGCCTTCGGGATCGGAATGGTCGTCTATGGCGGGCAGCTGATCGTGCAGACTTGGCCGTCGCCGATCCCAGTGCTGCAGCTGCCGGGCGGCTTCGTCTATATGCCGGTGACGGCAGGCGGCGTGCTGATTGCACTCTTCGCAACCGAACGCTTGCTGCTCCGGTTCGCCGGAATGGAAGTCGAACACGACCCGTCGCTGGACGACGCAACCCTCAGCGAGGTCTGAGCGCATGGAACTCTGGGTTCTGTTCGGCACCTTTGTGGTGCTCATGTTGGTCGGCACGCCGATCGCATTCTGCCTCGGCATCTCGTCCTTTGCCACGGTTGCATATCTCGGCCTGCCGCCGCTCGTGGTATTCCAGCGACTTGCGTCCGGCGTCTCGGTGTTCACGCTGATGGCGATCCCGTTCTTCATTTTCGCCGGGGACCTGATGGTGCGCGGCGGAATTGCGAGCCGGATCGTCGCCTTCGCGGGGAGCCTGATCGGACATGTCCGCGGCGGTCTCGGGCAGGTGAACATCGCGGCCTCCACGCTCTTCGGGGGCATCTCGGGCTCTGCCGTCGCCGAGGCGGCTGCGGTCGGTGGCATCATGATCCCGCAGATGAAGGCACGGGGCTACGGTGCGGATTATGCGGTCAACGTCACCTCTATGGCAGCGCTGATCGCGCTGCTGCTGCCGCCGTCGCACAACATGATTATCTACTCGATCTCCGGCGGCGGGCAGATCTCTATTGCGGACCTCTTTACAGCTGGAATCATCCCGGGCCTGCTGCTCGCGCTGACGCTATCCGTGACCGCATATTTGGTCGCTCGCCGCCGGGGTTATCCGACCGAGCCCTTCCCAGGCTTCGGCCGCGCGCTCCACCTGCTCGTCGTGTCGGTTCCGGGCCTTCTCCTGATCGCCATCATCTTTGGTGGGGTTCGGTCGGGCATCTTCACCGCTACGGAGAGCTCGTGCATTGCGGTGCTCTATGCGCTGCTGGTCACGATTTTCGTCTACCGGATGTTGGGCTGGTCGGAGTTCGTCCACGCGACAAGCCAAGCTGTTCGGACAACCTCGATGGTGCTGCTGATCATCGGGACCGCAGCGTCCTTCGGCTGGCTGATGGCTTATCTGCGGGTGCCGGCGGGCATGGTCGAGATGATGGGGACCATTTCCGATAATCCACTGGTCATCCTGCTCCTGATCAACCTGATGCTGCTTCTCCTGGGCACCTTCATGGACATGAGCCCGCTCATCATCATCACCACGCCCATCTTCCTGCCGGTCGTGACGAGCTTCGGCGTCGATCCGGTGCATTTTGGGGTCATCCTGATCCTGAACCTTGGCATCGGCCTGAACACGCCGCCGCTCGGGCCGGTGCAGTTCGTGGCCGCCGCCGTCGGCAAGATCACGATCTGGGAGGCCATGCGCTCGATCTGGCCCTTCTATGGGGCGGGCCTCGTGACCCTGCTGCTTGTCACCTACATTCCGGCGCTGTCGCTCTGGCTGCCGTCGCTCTTCCGCTGAGGTCACCCATGATCCACTCGTTCCCATCCGTCGCCGTGGACGATCATGTCACGCGCCGCGTGCTCGCCGACTCCCCCGAACTCATGGTCGTTGCCTTCGACTTTCGGGAGGGCGGCGTTGGCGCGCCCCATCATCATCGGCACGTCCAGTCCACCTACTGCGAAAGCGGGCGCTTCCGGTTCCATGTCGGGGAGCGGGCGTTCGACGTCGGTCCCGGCGACAGCTTTGTCATCCCTTCGGACGTGGTGCATGGCTGCACCTGCCTCGAGGTCGGGCGGCTGGTGGACAGCTTCGCGCCCCGCCGCGACGACTTTCTCTGAACAAGGACATCCCATGCTCAAGGTCGAGACCCGCCAAGCGGTCCACCCGGATCACGCCAAAGCCATGGACACGGAGGAACTGCGCCGCCATTTCCTGGTCAGCGACATCTTCGTTCCCGGCGAGGTCCGGCTGATCTACAGCCATTACGACCGGATGGTCGTGGGCGGCGCGGTGCCTGCGGGTGGCGAGCTGGTGCTGGATCGGGTCGAGGAGACAAAGACCCCGACCTTCCTCGACCGCCGCGAGATGGCCGTGGTGAACATCGGCCAGCCCGGCAGCGTGAGCGCCGCCGGCGAGGTCCACGCGCTGGAGCGGGGCGATGTGCTCTATCTCGGCATGGGGTCCGGGCCGGTGACCTTCGCGGGGCACGGGCGGTTCTACATCACATCGGCCCCAGCCCACCGAACCTGCCCTACGCGCCTGATCCGCATCGGTGAGGCCAAGGCCGTTCCGATGGGCGCGTCCGAGACCTCGAACAAGCGGGTGATCCACCAGTTCGTCCACCCGCTGGTCATGGAAAGCTGCCAGCTCGTGCTGGGCTACACGCGGCTCCTCGACGGGTCAGTCTGGAACACAATGCCCGCCCATGTCCATGACCGCCGGATGGAGGCCTATCTTTACTTCGACGTGGAGGAGAAGAACCGGGTCCTTCACCTGATGGGAGAGCCGGACCAGACCCGGCACCTCGTCGTGGCGAATGAAGAGGGTGCGCTTTCCCCGCCCTGGTCGATCCATGCGGGCGCGGGCACCGGCAGCTACGCCTTCATCTGGGCCATGGCCGGAGACAACGTGGACTACACGGACATGGACATGGTCGGGATCGGGGACCTGCGATGACCGATCCCTTCCGGCTGGACGGCCGCCGCGCTCTGGTGACCGGCGCGAACACCGGCATCGGGCAAGCGATTGCCGTGGCCCTGGCCCGCGCCGGGGCCGAGGTGGGCTGCGCCGCCCGGCGCGACCCGGACGAGACGCTGGACCGGATTGCTACCGAAGGCGGTCAGGGCCATGCCGTGCCGCTGGACCTGTCCGATCCCATGGCCGCCGGTCCGGTGCTGGAGCAGGGCGGCTACGACATCCTCGTCAACAATGCCGGGATCATCCGCCGCGCCGACAGCCTCGACTTCACCGAAGCCGACTGGGACGCGGTGATGGATCTGAATCTCAAAGCGGTGTTCTTCACCTCGCAGGCCTTTGCTCGGGCGCTCGGGGGCAGGGCGGGGGCAATCGTCAACATCGCCTCGCTCCTGTCCTTCCAGGGTGGCATCCGAGTGCCCTCCTACACCGCATCCAAGCATGGCGTGGCGGGACTGACCAAGATCCTCGCCAACGAATGGGCGTCCAAAGGCATCAACGTGAACGCCATCGCCCCTGGCTACATCGCCACCAACAACACCGAGGCGCTGCGCGCAGATGCTGACCGCAACAAGGCCATCCTCGACCGCATCCCGGCCGGCCGCTGGGGCGATCCCGAGGACATCGCTGAGACGGCGGTGTTCCTGTGTTCCAAGGCAGCCAGCTATATCCACGGCGCGGTGATCAATGTTGATGGAGGATGGCTTGCCCGCTGATGTTCCGCGCCTGACCCGCGACCGACCTGCACCACCCCTGGGCGTGGTGCATCTGGGCGTCGGAGCCTTCTTCAAGGCCTTTGGCGCGATCTGGCTCGAGGACGCGATGGCGGCCTCGGGCGGCGACTGGGGCGTGATTGGCGTCAGCCTGCGCCGCCCCGACGAGCGGAACAAGCTGGCCCCGCAGGACTATGCCTATCAGGCGGTCGAACTCGGCCCCGAAGGTCGGCAGGTCCGCAAGGTGCAGATGCTGCGCGACATTCTCGTGGCTCCGGAGGATCCGGAGGCGGTCTTGGCCGTCATGGCCGACCCTGCGATCCGAATCGTCAGCCTGACCGTGACCGAAAAGGGCTATACGCATTCCCCAGCTACGGGGCGGCTGGACTTCGCTCATCCGGACATCCTGCACGATCTCGAGCAGCCGGATGCCCCCCGTTCCGCGGTAGGTTTCCTCGTGAGGGCGTTGGACCGACGACGGCGAGCCGGGGTGCGGCCTTTCACGGTGCTTTGCTGCGACAACCTGCCGTCGAACGGGCGGATGCTGCGCGGTCTGGTTCTGGAGTTCGCCGAGCGTGTCGATCCATCCCTCGCCGCCTGGATCGCCGCCGAAGCGCGGTTCCCGTCCACCATGGTCGACCGGATCGTGCCCGCCACCACCTCCGCCGACATCGAGCGGCTGGCCAAAGAGACAGGGCTGCGGGACGACGGACCGGTCTTCCACGAGCCGTTCCGACAGTGGGCCATCGAGGACGACTTCGTCGACGGCGTCCGCCCCGACTTCGGGGCGGTGGGGGCGCAACTGACCGCCGAGGTCGAGCCGTTCGAATTGATGAAGCTCCGCTGCCTGAACGGCACACATTCGGCCTTGGCCTACCTGGGCTACCTATCCGGGCACGAGACGGTGGCCGAAGCGGTGGCCGATCCCATCCTGGCGTCCTTTGTCCAGCGCCTCTGGCGGACAGAGATCCTGCCCTCGCTGATTCCGCCCGGAGGCGTGGACATCGAGGCTTATACGGCCGACCTCCTGGCCCGCTACCGCAACCCGGCGATCCGGCACCGCACTTGGCAGATCGCCATGGACGGCAGCCAGAAGCTTCCGCAACGCATCCTCGGCACCGTGGGAGACAACCTCTCGGCGGAGCGCTCCGTGGATGGGCTCGCCACCGTGGTTGCGGCCTGGATGCGCTATGTGGGCGGAACCGACGAGGCAGGCCGCCCGATCGACGTTCGCGACCCGCTGGCTGACCGGCTCCGAGCCCTCTCGAACGAGGCGGAAGGCGCCGAAGCCCGCGCACACGCGCTTCTCTCGGTGCGTGAGGTCTTCCCCGAGGCCTTGGCCGCCGATCCCCAGTTCCGCGATCCGGTGGCCCGCAGCCTGGCCTCCCTGGAAACCCGAGGCGCACGCTTTACGCTGGAGGCGCTATCATGATCGAGTGCTGGCGGTGGTTCGGTCCAGCCGACCCGATCCGACCGTTCGAAATCGCCCAGACCGGAGCCACCGGCGTCGTGACTGCGCTCCATGACATCCCCTATGGCGAGGTCTGGCCAGCCGAGGCCATCGCACGGCGTCAGGCCGAGGCATCCCAGGGTCCGGGCCTAACCTGGGAAGTCGTCGAGAGCCTGCCGGTTCACGAGGGCATCAAGCGCGGAGAGGGTGACCTTTCGCGTCTTTTCGCGAACTACCGACAGTCGCTGGCCAATCTGGCGGCGGCCGGAGTCCGGACGGTCTGCTACAACTTCATGCCGCTGATCGACTGGACCCGCACCGATCTCGCGGCTCCCCTGCCGCGCGGCGGCACGGCCCTGCGCTTCGAGGCGGCGAAGATGGCCGCGCTGGACATCCACATGCTGGGCCGCGCCGGAGCCGAGGCGGACTGGCCCGAGGATGTCCGCGCCCGCGCCCGGTCCTGGTTCGACGCCGCAAGCCTGAGCGAGCAGGACGAACTGATGGCGGCCGTCATGGCAGGCCTCCCCGGTGCTTATGACCGTTACGACATCGCGGGCCTCCGCCTTGCGCTGGAGCGGTGGACCGGCGCAGACCGGACGTCGCTCCGGGCGGCCTTCGCGCGGTTTCTGGCCGAAGTAGTGCCAGCGGCCGAGGATCTCGGCGTTCGTCTTTGCGTGCATCCGGATGATCCGCCGCGCAACCTTCTGGGCCTGCCCAGGGTCGTATCCTCGGGGGACGACATCGCCTGGGTGCTGGCTCAGGCCGAAAGCCCGGCCAATGGCCTGACGCTCTGCGCGGGTTCGCTCGGGGCCGGTCCGGCGAACGATCCAGTCGCGATCGCGGCGGCCTTCGCTAGCCGCATCGCCTTCGCTCATCTGCGCAATGTCTCCAAGGAGCCTGACGGCTCGTTCCAAGAGGCCGAACACCTGGGAGGCGATACCGACATGGTGGCGCTGATCGACGTGCTGCTGGCAGAAGAGGCGAGCCGTCGGGCGGCAGGCCGGGCCGATCATGCCATCCCGTTCCGCCCGGACCATGGGCACCACCTGCTGGACGACGACACACGCCGGACCCATCCCGGCTATCCCCTCGCCGGACGGCTGCGCGGCTTGGCCGAGTTGCGGGGCGTGGCCAAGGCATTGAACCGAGTCCGGGCCTGACCCCGGGCATCGCGGCCTTGGTGCAGGGCGAAGGACCGGTTCTCCGTATACAACCCGACACACCCTGAAGAAAGAGTGGCCCGGAACGTCCGCAAGGTGGGCTGTCCCCGCCTGCGGGTCCTGGAACATCGTTTGTGGAGACGAACCGAAGCATTGAGCGGGCCCGCCTACGCGGACCAATGTCCCCGGCAGGGTTGAGAGGCATCGCTTCCGGCAAGACCTATGAACGGAGCCGCAGGGGTCCGCCCGCTCTGGAGGTGCGTTCCCCACGACAAGGGCCACTCTGAACCGGCGATCCTCCGCCGTGCTGTCGGTCGGGGCTCGACCGTCTTTGTCATTCGTGCCGACCAGCCGGCTGGTTAGCTGACATAGTGGTGCAAAGAGCACAGTGTCATGGGTCAGCTGCCTAGGTTTCGCCTCAAAAATGCTTGATCTCGGCCCGATGTCGCGTCAGGGTTGAGCGGTGATCCGCGCACATCTGGTAGGGGCCTGAGCGGAAACGTGCGCGAGCCAGTCGCGCCACCTCACAACGAGTGGACCTATTTAATGATTGGGGATCGGAAATGCGGCGAACCGCAGTTCATGGGTCAGCTTTGCCTGATGCCATACAGGGCAGCTTGGCCAAGGACATACTGTTCGGCCTTGCGGCGGACGACAGCCTCATAGGCGACGGCGCCCTGACCCGGGGTCCGGGCGCGGGCCATGCCCGGCTCATCGGAGCCGATGACATCCTGAACGGGGGCGGCGGCTCTGACGCGATCCTGGGCGACGGACGTGCCACCATTGGGCACGCCATCGTCGAGGGACGCCGGATCAGCGGCGAAGGATCGGCCGTGATCCTGGGCGGCAACGACATGCTGCAGGGCGGGGAAGGCGACGACCGCCTCTATGGCGAAGGCGTTGCCGCCGTCGAGGAGGCCGGAGCCGTCGGAGCGGCGCGGATGGTCGGAGGCCTCGACAGAGTAGATGGCGGAGCGGGAAACGACCTGATCTTCGGAGATGGCGAAGTCGCGAGCTTCACCCATGCGGAGTTGGTCGGTGGGACGGATCTCCTGACGGGCGGCAGGGGCGCCGACACGCTTTATGGCGACGGGACTGCGGATTCATTTAGCAGCGCGGTGCTCACAGGAGGCAAGGACAAGCTCCACGGAGGCGAAGGCAACGACACGCTCTACGGCGACGGGGCCGCGATGGTTTCGACTTTCGGGACTGCGACGCTGTCCGGGGGGCATGACACGCTGACTGGCAGCGATGGCAACAACCTCCTGTTCGGGGATGGAACGGTCACGATCCAGACCGGCTCGACCGGCTGGCTCATGGGCGGGGACGATCTGTTGACCGCCGGCACCGGCAACGATGTGCTCTGGGGGGACGGCACCTCGACCGGACCGACGGGTCGAGCGGATGGCAGCAGCCCGGACCTGTCTGGAGGCGACGACCGACTCGATGCGGGCGACGGGGCCAACCTTCTCTACGGCGATGGGGTAGCCGCAGGATCTCTCGCCGGAGGCCATGACGCCCTGCATGCTGGAAGCGGAAACGACGTCCTGTGGGGTGACGGCTCGGGCGCTTCGGTCGACGGCGGCAATGACCTCCTGGCCGCCGGGGAGGGCAACAACACCCTATGGGGCGATGGCCGGGCCCTGAGCCTGTTCGGACGCCTCGAAGGGGGCGACGACGTTCTCACGGCGGGCCGGGGGCGCGACACGCTTTATGGGGACGGCGAGGCACTGGGGGCTTTCTCGGCCACTTTGACCGGCGGCAACGACGACCTGTCAGGCGGGGCAGGGGATGACATCCTCTGGGGCGATGGTCTGGCCAGCAATGCCTCGTCCTCCACTCTGAACGGAGGGAACGACCACCTCTTCGGTGGAGCCGGCAACGACCTGATCCATGGCGACGGCACGGCTTTCGGCGGGACGGCGACGCTGAACGGCGGAATAGACCGGATCGTCGGCGGCAAGGGCGACGACACACTCTGGGGCGACGGCCAGGCGACGACCGGCGGCGCTGCGGGAGTCGTGGCCGGCGGCGCGGACGTCTTCGTGTTCCGGGCCATGGATGGCCGGGACAGGATCATGGACTTCCGGGGAGCCGAAGGAGATCGGCTCGATTTGCGTGCGGCCGCGCTGTCATGGAACGACCTCGACAGCACCCGCGATGGCTTGCTGGATGCTGACGATGCGTTTGTCGACGCCAGCGGCGACGGGCTCGCGATCGATCTCGGGGCGGCATTGGGGCAGGGTGCGAGGGGTCTCCAGATGCTGAGCCTGTCCCATGTCGCCGGCCTGACCGAGACCGACCTGCTGCTGGCCTGACGGCCTGCCTTCGCCCGCGGTCTGGTGCTACCGTCGTCCCCGCTGCGGCGGGGGCGCGATGGGCTTGGCCCGCGTATCTAGCGCCTTCAGCGCTGCAACGGTGCTGTACCGGGCGGACCTGGGCCCTCGGGAAAACGAACTTCCAACCTCTGGGTCCTGAGAGAGGGTCACGGACTTGGATGAAGGTCCTGCCCCGACGCGGGCCCAGCCATCCAATCCTACGGATCGGCCACTCGGCCCCGTGTACCGGTTGCACACGTAGTGTGCGCATGCTGCGTTGCGGCGACCAGGCTGGTCCGTAATATGGGCCAGCAACCCGCATTCCTCATTAACTGGTGAAGGACATCCATGACCCGTTCCCTCGACGCTTTTGCGCCGCGCATGCTCAGCATCCTGCGCATCGTCTCCGCCCTGATCTTTTTTGCGCATGGCACCCAGAAGATCCTCGGCTTTCCGGCCTCGGACATGAATCCACCTGTGATGTCGATCTTCTGGATCGCGGGCGTCCTCGAGCTGGTGGGCGGGGCGCTGCTGATCCTGGGCCTGTTCACGCGCCCAGTGGCCTTTATTCTATCCGGCTTGATGGCGGTTGCCTACTGGATGGCCCATGCGCCGCAAAGCGCCTTCCCGGCTCTGAATGGAGGGGACGCAGCCATTCTTTACTGTTTCGTCTTCCTGTACCTGGTCTTTGCCGGTCCCGGCTCCTGGAGCCTTGACGCCGTCCTGGGTCGTGAGGGGACAAAGCGGCTGGCGACGGTCTGAGAGGCAGATATCCTCACTCAGCGGAGCCTGCTCAGGCTCCGCGCTTGCCCCTTATGACGGAGATGAAGACCGGGCCGCGCCGCTTTCACCGCTTCTGCCGTCATTCTTGCTGCAAGGTTCCTTGTAGGCGCCCTGATCTTCACCCGTCTGCTTCCGGTCCCATCGCGCAAGGCCGATGTCGGTCCTTAGTCGTGCCTGGCATCGATTGGTGTGCCTGAACCCGTGCCCTGCCTTGATCTCCGTGACGCCGTCGGCGTCAGGTTGCGCATCCTTCGGCATCACAGGTTCCAGGGGATCCTAGAGACCCAAAGCCGTCAGCCCGGCACGTCCCGCCCACCGGCGCGTGGGTCCTGTCCAACACTATGACCAGGCGACGTGCTCTGGGGCAGGACTTCGTCAGGGAGCGCCCCGGTCGTCACTTGTGGCCAGTAAGATTCAGCGCCCCCTCGGCTGGTCGACAGGCCGAGAACGAGCTGCAGGACATCCGGGTGCTCCGCCAGCCCGATCCCTCTGGGTGCTATCACAGCATTGATGCCTCGTGTCTCGAACGGTCGGGTGGCCCAGTTGGGCAATCTGTCGGATCGCTCTACGGATCATGTGGCTTCCAACTGATCGCGTGACTCGGCAGAGCCTCGTTCAAGTCCGAGCAACCGCGCGGCCCCTGCTGTCGGGAGCGCGGGGGACGGGGTCACGCTTGCCATCCCCCGATGTTCGATCCGGAGCCGCCCGAAAGGCGCAGATCCCCCTATGTTCGGAGGAGGCCTGCTCTTGCGCCCGAGAATGTCGTTCCAGTGCTTCCGGTGCGAGACGGACGCCACCGCTTCACCCTGTGGCTCCTTTCGGCGGCAGGCGGTTCACTCATTTGCGGATGCGAGCCGGCCTCCGGCACAGCCGAGCGGTCCCGACCAGTCACGCCAGAGCCAGAACGGCGATGCGGCGCAGGCCGAATCCGTAGCCCTGCGTGCCGGCCCCAACAATCACCGCGTCGGCGCGATGGCTCACAAAGGAGTGGTGGCGGAACGGCTCCCGCTTGTGGACCTGCGAGATATGCACCTCGACGACAGGCCCGTCGAAGGTGTTCAGGGCATCCAGGACCGCCACCGACGTATGGGTCAGGGCGGCCGGATTGATGACGATGCCGCAGGCGTCCTCACGGGCCTCGTGGATCCAGTCTACGATCTGTCCTTCGTGATTGCTTTGCAGGAAACGAATGGACAGGCCTAGTTCGGCCCCAAGCGCGACGCAGGCGCGTTCCACGTCGGCCAGAGTTTCTGCGCCATAGATCTCGGGCTGGCGCTTGCCGAGAAGGTTCAGGTTGGGACCGTTCAGGATGTAGACGAGGCGCGACATCAGTGGTTCTCGGTTAGGGGGCTCGATCCCGTTGCGGGAATGGGCCGGGACAGAGTCAGTGGACTGGCACGGCGGAGGGCATCCCTCCGCCTTCGCCGGGAAACGCAGACGGAGTAAGCCCGAGCCGTGTCCCGTGGATCGCGGCGTGGTCCCGCGATCGCTTGGACTCGGACAGGTTTGATCGGAGCCCGCTGATCCGGTCGGCCTCGCTTAGAGGGTTTCTCGCGCCGTTGAACTCTTTTAGCGGCAATCTGTGCTCTGAGTTGCCGGGAGCTTGGGGCCCTGTCGCCAAGCGCAGAGCCGGCACTTGCCAATCGGCCACCCGAGGGGTGCAGCACCACCTCAGGCCAGCCGATGATGAGAGCCAGGGCGATGCCGGCGACGGCGGGGCCAATTGTGCCGAGCGGCTTAGGCCAGAGCATCAGCGCGAAGCCGAAGTCTAGATCAACGTTCACGGATCTTGCCCTTCGTCTCTGTTGTCCGGCCCCGCGCCACGCTGCCGGACGCCGGCGCCAAAATCCACAGGCAGGTTCCCCTTCGGCCGGACATGATGCCGGATTGCCAATGCCTGTCCCGTCGAAGGTCATGACCACAGGTCCTGCTGCGGGGTTCGTTGTTGCTTCGGCAGTATGCTCTCGGCTGCTGTGGTACTAGGGGAGATGGTGTAAGTGATCTTGACGGCATCCGCAGCCTCAGGAGGCCGTGTGGTGATGCCATGACCGACCGTGTCCACGGATACCGACGTCAACTGCGAGGTTTTATCGGACCGCGGCAGTGCGAATTGGTGCGGTTCGCGAGGTGACGCTTGATCACTGCCTCCCAAGGCAGGGTTGGTCCCTTGCTGTTCGTCAGTCCTGGGCGAGCACCGGACCTGGGCTCCCGGCTGCTGACACGGGTGCAACCGGCACGATGGCCGACCGTTCGGCTCGGTCGCGGTGGAGCGCCGCCCTGCCCAAGAGCATGAGCGTGACCGGCGTCGTCAGCATCACGAAGACTCCGATCAGCAGCTCATGAAGGACGGGTCGCTGCTCCAGGCTGCTGAACAGGAGGGTGGACGCCAGGACGATGCTCAGCGTGCCCCAGCTTGTTCCCAGGGTCGGGGCATGGAGCCGATCGTAGAACGTCCGGAGCGTGACAAGGCCGATCGTGCCGAGCAGCGTGAGCCCGCTGCCCAGGATGATGAGCAGCGCCGCGGGAACTGCGACCCAGAGGGGGACGGCGTCAAGATGGGTCAT
Source organism: Rubellimicrobium rubrum (assembly GCF_006152115.1). Classification (GTDB taxonomy): domain Bacteria; phylum Pseudomonadota; class Alphaproteobacteria; order Rhodobacterales; family Rhodobacteraceae; genus Rubellimicrobium; species Rubellimicrobium rubrum. The sequence continues at coordinate 47,884 of NZ_VDFU01000026.1, forward strand.
TCGATCACTTCGCCACGGATCAGGAACTTGGCGAGCGCCACGGTTGCCACGAAACCCAGGAAGCCGATCACCATCGCCGCCTCGAAAAAGAAGATGCTGCCCGAGCGCAGGCCGGTGACGAGGAACAGGAGCATCGCCGTGACGTACAGCGTATCGAGGCCGAGGACGCGGTCCTGGGCGCGGGGCCCTCTCAGGATCCGCGACCCGGCGAGGACGGCCGCGAGGGCCAGTACGAGCTGAGCCACGTTCAAAGCCAGGATCAGGATGGTGCCGCTCATTCGAAGATCTCCAGCAGGCGTGCCTCGTAGCGGTTCTGGATCAGGTCGCGCCACCGCGCTTCGTCCACAAGATCGAAGATGTGGAGGAGCAGGACACCCGTGTCGGCATCGTACTCCAGCCACGCGGTCCCGGGCGTCGCCGTGATGATGATCGCCAGCATCGCAAGGGCCGAAGGATGGCGCAGGCGCAGGGGCACCCGTAAGAAGCCCGAGCGGCGTGCTCCCATGCGGCCACCGCTCAGGATGAGCCAGGCTACGGCCGCGTTGGACCGCAGGATGTCCCAGGCCACGATGGCGAGGAGGCCGGGGATGGCGGACGGACGACGCAGGCTCGGCCCTTCCATGCGAAGCGCGCCCATGGCCCAGCCTGCGAGGATGGCCACGCCGGTCCCGAGCATGAGGTGGCCAAGCGAGAACCGCGTGAGGATGAGCCACATCAGCACGAGCCCCAGGGTCAGGAGCGGGTAGGGCACGAGACGGCTCATTCCGATGCGTCCTCCGGCTGGTCCGCGATGCGCGGCGCGAGGCTCACGCCGGTCGTGTAGACGGGCGGGCTGTGCAGCGCGCGCGAGGTCGCTTCCATGTAGCGCATGACATCCTCGGCCCGGATCGTCATGGCGACGACGAGCAGGAGCAGCGCGGCAGGCGGCCCGACCTCCAGCGCCCACACCTTGGGAACCGAGCCTTCGGTCGTCCAGAATACCTGCACGCCGACCCGCACGAGGCCGATGAGCGTGCCCAGGCCCGAGGCGAGGAGGAGCGCCATGAACGCCCAAGCCCAGTCCTGCGGGACGGACAGGTCACCGGCCAGGATACCCGACAGGATGGCGACCTTGCCCACGAACCCCGCGAGGGGCGGCATTCCGGCCAGGACCAGCAGGCACCCGGCGAAGCACAGGCTCAAAAGCGCGAGCGAGCCGGGGATCGCCAGACCCGCCGTGGCATCCTCGTCCTCCGGCGCGTCCTCGATGCCGTAGGCGTCCGCGGTCAGGGCCAGCATGGCGGCGATGTCGCCGTCCTCCCGGCTCATGGGCTCAAGGAGCAGGAACAAAGCACTCGACGCGAGGGTGGAGCCCACGAGGTAGTAGAGCCCCCCCGCGAGCACCGCGCCACCGCCCCCGGCCAATGCGAACCCGATGACTGCCAAGACCGTCCCGGAGGAGATCAGCACCAGGTGACCCGCCATCCGCCCGAGCGTCTGCGTGCCGAGCACCCCCAGCATCCCGAACAGGACGGTCAGCATGCCCCCTGCCATCAGCACCTCGGCTCCGACGCCGATCGAGGGGCCCGCGCCGGGTCCGAACATCAGCATCGACAGTCGCAGGACGGCATAGACGCCCACCTTGGTCATGATCGCGAAGATGGCGGCCACTGGCGGAGCCCCTGCCATGTAGGCCGAAGGCAGCCAGAACGAGAGCGGCCACATCCCCGCCTTGACGAGGAACGCCAAGGCAAGGATCGCCCCTCCCGCGTGCAGCAGGGGCCGGTCCGCGTCAGGCAGGGTGGGGATGAGCCCCGCAAGGTGCGCCATGTTCAGGGTGCCGGTGACCCCGTAGATCAGGCTGACCCCGATCAGGAACATGAGCGAGGCGGTCAGGTTGACCGCGATGTAATGCAGACCCGCGCGGGCGCGGAACGGCCCGGAGCCATGCAACAGGAGCCCATAAGACGCCGCGAGTAGTACTTCGAAGAAGACGAACAGGTTGAACAGGTCACCCGTCAGGAAGGCGCCATTCAACCCCATCAGAAGGAACTGGAACAGCGCGTGGAAATGCTGGCCCTGCCTTTGCCAGCCCGCCAGGGAGTAGATGAGCGCAGGAATGGCCAGCACCGCGACCAGCACCAGCATCATCGCCGACAAGCGGTCGAGCACCAGCACGATGCCATAGGGCGTGGCCCAGTCCCCCAAGAGGTAGAACCCCATAGCGCCTCCCTCGGCCAAGGGATTCTGCGACGCGCGCTGCAGGAGCTCGAGGGCGACGAGGAGCAGGGCAAACGCCGAGCCGAAGCTGAGGGCCAGACGTGCCTTGCGCTGCCGCTCGTCGCCGTAAAGCAGCATCAGCGCGCCCGCGATGAACGGGATCAGGATCGGCGCGATGATGAGGTGCTCGGGCGTCACCGTCACGGGTTCCGCTCCTGGCCATCGACGTGGTCGGTGCCGCTGAAGCCCCGCGCGACGATCATGACCACCAGGAACAGTGCGGTCGTGGCGAAGCTGATGACGATCGCCGTCAGCACGAGGGCCTGCGGGATAGGGTCCGCAAAGGCGTCCGGGTTCACGAAGCCGCCCTTGGGCATGATGGCCGGCGCGCCCACCGTGAGCCGCCCCATCGAGAAGATGAACAGGTTCACGGCATAGGACAGCAGGCACAGGCCCACGATCACCTGGAAGGTCCGGGGTCGCATCAGGAGCCAGGCCCCCGAGGCCGCGAGGATGCCGATGGCGGCGGACAGGACGATCTCCATCAGGCGGCCTCCTCCCGATCGGGGCGGGAGACCTCGTCCGGAGCCCTGACGCGGGTCGAACGGAGCGACTGGTGCGCGATGGCGATCAGCATGAGGATGGTGGCACCCGTGACCGCGCCGAACACACCCAAGTCGAAGATCATCGCCGTGGCAGCCGGCACCTCTCCGATCAGCGGCAGGTCCACGTACTGGGCGTGCCCTGTCAGGAAGGGGTAGCCAAAGACCCAGGAGGCCATGCCGGTGCCCCCCGCAATCAGGAGGCCGAACCCCATCCACCGTGTCGGCAGGACGGTCAGCCGCGACTCTACCCAGCGGACATGGGTGGCCAGGTACTGGAGCAGGAAGGCGATGGCCAAGGTCACCCCGGCCGAGAACCCCCCGCCCGGGAGGTCATGGCCGCGCATGAACAGGTAGGCCGAAAGCACGATGGTGACCGGGAACATCCACTGCATGATGACGGACGGGATCAGCATGTCTTCCTGCAAGTCGCGGGCCGTGGGCAGGGCCTGCTGCTCGGGTCGGCCGGTGCTTTCGACCGCGGGGCGGAAGCGGCGGAGCAGCGCGAAGACCGTCAGCGCGACGATCACGAGTACCGTGATCTCCCCGAAGGTGTCGAAGGCGCGGAAGTCCACAAGGATGACGTTCACCACGTTGGTGCCGCCGCCCTCGGAATAAGCGTTGCGCAGGAACCAGTCCCCCACGGTCGACAGCTGCGGCCGGGTCATCACCGTGAACGCGATGGCCGACACGGTGGCCCCGAATACCACCGCGATCACCAGATCGACGCTGCGCCGGATCCGCGCGGCCCGAAGCCGGTCCCCCTGGATCTCCACCAGCCTCTTGGGCAGCCACCGGAGTCCCAGCAGGAGGAGGACCGTGGTCACGACCTCCACGAGCAGCTGCGTCACGGCGAGGTCCGGGGCCGAGAGCCAGGCGAAGGTCAGGCAGGTCACCAAACCCGCTCCGCCAAGAAGAACCAGCGAGGCGAAGCGGTGATACTTGGCCTGCCAAGCGGCACCCACCGCGCAGGCCGCCCCTACCGTCCACATCAGGAGAAAGCCGATGTTCGGGTCTGTGAAGCCCCGCCAAGGCGCGAGGCCCGTCGAACCCCACATCATGTAGGCCATCGCCCCGATCGCCAGCAGCACGATGAGGCGGAGCTGGGGCTGGAGCCGGTCCGGGCCGAACAGCCGGACCAGCCGGCGGGGCCCGGTCCAGGTCGCGGCCAGCATGACCCGCTCGTAGAACCGCTGCGCCTGAAGTTTGTACACCAAGGGCGGGCCCTCGGGGCCTTGGGCGATGCGGGACGCGAAGGTGAGGTAAAGCACCGCCCCCAGAACCATCGCGATGAGGCTCATGAGCAGGGGGGTGTTGAGGCCATGCCAGACCGAGACGCTGTAGTAGGGCATGTCCGCCCCCATGACCGAACGCGCCGCCATGTTGAGCGTGGGGCCGAGCGTCAGGCCCGGCATGATGCCGACCACGAGGCAGATCAGCACCAGCAACTCGACGGGCCGCCGCAGCCACCGCACCGGCTCCTGGGGTGTCTTGGGCAGGTCGGTGGGCGGTGGGCCGAAGAACACCGTCGCGATGAATCGCAGCGAGTAGGCGACCGAGAAGACGCTGGCCAGGGTGGCAATGTAGGGGAGGGAATTATCGAGCCAGGTACCGTTATGCCACTCGACCGCCTCGGCGAAGAACATTTCCTTGGACAAGAAACCGTTGAGGAGTGGCACCCCCGCCATCGCCGCCGCCGCAACGATGGCGAGGCTCCCTGTCGCGGGCATCAGCCGCATGAGGCCGCTCAGCCGCCGCATGTCGCGCGTTCCGCTCTCGTGGTCGATGATGCCGGCAGCCATGAACAGCGAGGCCTTGAACACGGCGTGGTTGGCGATGTGGAAGATCGCGGCCACGATGGCTCCGTTGCTCCCGATCCCTGCGAGGGCCGTGATGAGGCCCAGATGGCTGATGGTGGAATAGGCCAGCAGCCCTTTCAGGTCGTGCCGGAACAGGGCGATCACCGCCCCGAACAGGAGCGTGGCCATCCCGACCCCGGTAACCGCGAAGAACCACGCTTCGGTGCCCCCCAGCGCCGGCGAGAAGCGCACCAGCAGAAAGACGCCCGCCTTGACCATGGTCGCAGAGTGGAGGAAGGCCGAGACAGGGGTCGGAGCCGCCATGGCGTTGGGCAGCCAGAAATGGAACGGCACCTGCGCCGATTTCGTAAAGGCCCCGACCAGGAACAAGGCCAGCGTCGTCCCGTAGAGCGGATGCGCCCGGATCACGTCGCCCGAGGCCAGGATCCGATCAAGATCATAGGTCCCGGCGATCTGGCCCAGCAGCAGCATCGCCCCGAGAAGGCAGAGCCCCCCCGCAGCGGTCACGACCAGCGCCATGCGAGCGCCGTCCCGGGCGGCGGGGCTTCGATGCCAGTAGCCGATCAGCAGGAAGGAGATGAGGCTCGTCAACTCCCAGAAGACCACGAGCATGATGACATTGCCCGAGGTCAGCATGCCGATCATCGCGCCCGTGAAAGCGAGGATGCAGGCGTGGAAGCGCGGAGCCGGATCTGACTTGGCCAGGTAGTAACGCGCGTAGAGCACCACGAGAAGGCCGATCCCCAGCACGAGCGTCACGAAGAGCCATGCAAAGCCGTCCAGGCGGAAGTCGAGGTCGAGGCCCAGCGATGGCACCCAGGACAGGGTCTCAAGGAGAACTCTGCCTTCGGCGACCGGGCCGTGCAGCGCCGCAAGGATCAGAAGACCCGCCGTCATGACGAGGCCAGAGAGCCAAGCCGTGCCGGTGCGGGCTCCGGCGGGCATGGTGGAGGCGACCAGCGCTCCGGCGAAGGGCAGGAACACGAGAAGCAGGATCAGGTTCGGTTCATTCATGCCCGGGCCCGGCAACCTCCATGCGTCTGCGTGCGTCGCGTCCCCTGACGCGCGTGCTCGTGTGGCCTCCGATCCGATTGACGAATTGCTCGGATTTGCCCGGGGCAGCGTCCTTAGCCAGAATGCCTTGAACCAACTAAGGCGCTAGTCCGACCGAGATCAACCCCGCGTCCGGCCTTTGTCCGCCACGCAACGTACCACGGACCGTCCGGGTCCGGTCGGACTATCCGATAGTGAACCCTGCCCTTCGTGCGGGGCTGCCGATGCCGACCCGGCGCCAGTCTGCCCACTCCGGTTCTGCCGTGGCGTCAAATCTCGTTGATCATCACGGCTCTGTTGCATGGTCGAACTAGGTCCGACCTGCAACCCGCGGGAGAGCGGGACGGGTGACAGGGGAGTTGAACCGGGATGCCACAGGTCTTCATCAACGAACTGCATTACGACAACGATGGCACCGACACAGGCGAGCGGATCGAGATAGCGGGTCCAGCCGGTACCAACCTCGGCGGGTGGTCCTTGGTGCTCTACAACGGCAATGGGCGCGCGCCCTACGCGACGATCCCCCTCGCGGGCACGATCCCCGACCAGGATGACGGTTTCGGCACCCTGTCCTTCACGGGCCCTGCCTCGGGGATCCAGAACGGCTCACCCGCTGGTTTGGCTCTGGTGGACGGTGCGGGCGGCGTCCTGCAGTTTCTGTCCTACGAGGGCAGCTTCACCGCCGTAGGCGGGCCGGCGGATGGTCTGGTGAGCACCGACATCGGCGTGGTCGAGGGCGCGACAACCCTGTTGGGTCTGTCGCTGCAGGTCACCGGCTCGGGCACCGCCTCGGAGGACTTCACCTGGACCGCTCCGGCCGATGACAGCTTCGGGGCCGTGAACGCGGGCCAGGACTTCGGCGGCGCCACGGGCCCAGGGACGCTGTCGGTCGCGGACGCGAACGTGAGCGAGGGCGACACGGGCACCTCTACCCTGACCTTCACCGTCACCCGCGCGGGCGGGACAACAGGCGCCGTCACCGTCAACTACGCCGTCTTGGCCGGAGCGGCCAACCCTGCGGACGCCGAGGACACGGGCGGACTGCCTTCGGGCACGCTCACCTTCGCCGACGGGCAGACCGAGGCGACCGTGACCGTCGAGGTGCGGGGCGACACGGCGGTGGAGCCCGACGAGACGCTGCAACTGACGATCAGCGATCCCACGGGTGGGGCCACCATCGCGGATGGGTCGGCGGTGGGCACGATCCTCAACGACGACGTGGCGCGCCTGACGATCGGCACCATCCAGGGCGCCGGGCACGTCTCGGCCTATGCGGGCCAGCAGGTTGCGACCTTCGGCGTCGTCACGGCCGTGGACACCAACGGCTTCTACCTTCAGGACCCCACGGGCGACGGGAACGCGGCCACCTCGGACGCGATCTTCGTCTTCACCAGCACGCGCCCGACGGTGACTGCCGGGGACGCAGTGCAGGTCACCGGCACCGTGAGCGAGTTTGCGGCAGGGGGTGCCAGCGCGGGCAACCTGTCCACCACGCAGATCGGCAGCGCCACGGTCGCCGTGACATCGACCGGCAACGCCCCGCCCCAGGCCACCCTGATCGGCCCCGACGGACTTCGGCCGCCCAGCGAGATCATCGAGGACGACAGCTTCGCCAGCTTCGACCCGGCAACGGACGGCATCGATTTCTACGAAAGCCTCGAGGGCATGCGCGTGACCGTGCAGGCGCCCGTCGCGGTCGCGCCCACCAACGAGTTCGGCGAGATCTTCACGGTGGCGAGCGACGGCGCGGGCGGGCGGCTCGCCACCAGCCTGTCGGAGCGCGGCACCGTCAATGTCGAGGGTGGCGAGGGTGGCCTGGGCGTCACCAACCAGGGCCCGGGCTCGGACTTCAACCCCGAGCGCATCCAGATCCAGGCCGACTCGGGCTTCACGCCCGGGGGCAGCGCGGGCGTGCCGCGGGTGGACGCGGGGGCCGAGTTGAACGACGTCACGGGCGTCCTGTCCTACGGCTTCGGCAACTACGAGGTGCTGGCGACCGAAGCGATCACGGTGCGCGCCGAGAACGATCTGGCCCCCGAAGTGAGCGAGCTGGAAGGCACGGCCGACCGCCTGCTGGTGGCGAGCTACAACGTCCTCAACCTCGACCCGAACGACTCGGACGGCGACACGGACGTCGCCGATGGCCAGTTCGCGGCCATCGCGCAGGACGTCGTGGACAACCTCAACACCCCCGACGTCGTGGCGCTCCAGGAGGTGCAGGACAACGACGGGTCGGCCAACACCGCCGTGACCTCGGCAAGCGAGACCCTTCAACTCCTGGCCGACGAGATCTTCGCGAGATCCGGGGTTCGCTACGAGGTGATCGACAACCCTTTCATCAGCGACGACGAGTCCGGTGGGGAGCCCGGGGGCAACATCCGCACGGCGTTCCTCTACAACCCCGAGCGCGTGAGCCTGGTCGAAGGCTCTCTCGCCACCGTGGTGGACCCACAGGATCAGGCCACCGACCCCGACAACCCTTTTGCCGGCGCCCGCCTGCCGCTCGTGGCCACCTTCGAGTTCGACGACCAAGAGGTGACGCTGATCAACAACCACTTCTCCTCCAAGGGCGGCTCCACCCCGCTTTATGGGACCACCCAGCCGTCGCTCAACGGCTCGGAGGAACAGCGCGCGGCACAGGCGCAGGCGGTGAACACCTATGTGGACGGGCTTCTGGCCACCGACGCCGACGCCCGGGTCGTCGTCTTGGGCGACCTCAACGAGTTCGAGTTCGAGGAGCCCTTGCAGGTGCTCGAAGGCGACCTGGCCTATGACGGTACGGCGCTGACCGACGTGGACGAGGAGGTGCTGACCAACCTCACGCTCCAACTCGCCGAGGACGAGCGTTACTCGTATCTCTTCGAGGGCAACTCCCAGCAGATCGACCACATCCTGGTGTCCGACAGCCTGCGAACCGGCGCGCTCTACGACGCCGTCCACGTCAACACCGAGTTCGCCGAGCAGGCGAGCGACCACGACCCCGTGCTGGCGAGCCTCCTCATCCCGGACGATGACGACGAGGTGCTGGTGGGCACCAACGGGCGGGATCTGCTCGACGGGGCCGATGGCGACGACCTGCTGCGGGGCGGCAACGGCGACGACATCTTGATCGGCGGGCGCGACGACGACCGGCTGCAGGGCGGCAACGGCAACGACCGGCTTTATGGCGATGATGCGGCCGATCCGCTGGGCGGGGTGGACGCAGGCCATGACACACTGGAAGGCGGCAACGGCAACGACAGTCTTTGGGGCGGAGCGGGCAGCGACGTGCTGATCGGCGGACGGGGCGACGACGTCCTGGCGGGGGGAGCGGGCGAGGATGTCTTCGTCTTCACCGGCGGTTTCGGGCGCGACCGTGTCGCTGACTTCATGGCGGGACAGGACACCATCGACCTGACCGGCCTCGGTCTCTGCTTCAACCAGATAGACCGGAACGGGGACGGTGTCCTGGACCAGAGGGATCGTGCAGTCGACGTGGAGGGCGGCGTCCTTGGCCTAAGCCTTCGAGGTGGCACCATCGAGTTCGCCGGAGTGATCCGGCTGGAGCAGGGCGACCTGCTCATATGATCAGTGCTCCTGGCGCACCAGGGCGGCGATCGGCCCACCGAGTCCCGCCCCCCCGTCGGCCACCCGGACGGGGCGGGGCCCGGTCTGGGTGGCCGTGCCGCCAGGTCAGATCCCAGGGCCGGGGGGTACGAGAGTCAGTCAGCCTAGTAGCGGGACGGCTGCCTTGAAGGCGGACCCAGCGATCGAAGGTCTCGTGTGGGCCCAGTGGGATGCGAGAGCATCAGAGTAGGTCTCGCTTCTGGACTCCCACCCCACAGGTCGGCGTGGTGCTGCGTGCGCGCTCGTTCGACAGAACGGGCGCGTGCCTGCGACATTCCCGACGCGGACGTTGCAGAAAGGTCTCGTACACCTTGTTGCGGGAAATCCGGGGTGTGCCAGGGCAGGCTTTGGTCTTCCTTGTCATTCGTTAATGACTGCGGGGATAGATTGCTTCCGCTTCTGGAGGCCCGATGCCGATCTCGCGCAACATTCCCGTGCCACGACGCCTCCCGGCGCGGTGGCTGGCCGGCGTCGGCAAGGGGTTGCCCGAGGAGGTTCAGACCCGGCTCCGGTCGTCGCTGGCGTCATCCTTTACGCCGATGATCGCGGCGGGGGCGAATGCCACGGTGCTTTGTCTTGTGGGATACCTGCGGACCGAGGAAGCCGTGTTCTTGGCGCTGGCTGCGGCCGAGATGCTGCTGCTGGGGTTCCGCTACATGGTGTTCCGGACGGCTCACCGGTCATCGGATCTGTGGTTCCTGTGTGGGCTGGTTTGGCCTGCTCTCCATGGCCTGCTGGTAGCGGTTGCCATCGCGACAGGGGACTTCGGCCTGACCGCTGTCGTGCTCGTGTCGGCCCTGGGCGCAATTTGCGTGCTGGTGTCCCGGCATTTCGCCGCACCACGCTATGCGCTGGCCCAGAGCGCCCTGATCGAGGCTGGCTTCCTGCTGGCGCTCGCCCTTTATCATCCCGATCTGCTTCCCATCGTCCTGCTACAGCTTGCGGCGTTCTGCATCGGCAAGGTGGCTGTGCTGAGGCAGCTTCGCGGAATGACCATCCAGGCCATCACGAGCGAGATCGCCAGCCGCGAGCAATCGATCACCGATCCTCTCACCCATCTGCTGAACCGCAGGGGTCTAGAGGCCGAGTTCGCGCGGCGTCAGGTCATGGGGGTTCCGATATCCCTGTTTTACCTTGACCTCGACGGGTTCAAAAAGGTGAACGACAGCCTAGGTCACAGCGCGGGCGACACGCTTCTGGAGGAGGTTGCGGAGCGTCTTCGGGAGTCCTGCCGAGGAGAGACCTCCATCGCCCGCATGGGCGGTGACGAGTTCCTGATCTTGGCCGAGCTGGCCCGGGACTCGGATATGCTGAAGCTGGGCCGTCGGATCGTGGCCCGCCTGGGCGAGCCTTATCAGTTGCGCGGGGTCATTCTGGCGAAAGTCGGAGTGAGTATCGGAGCAGCCCGCTGGGATCCGGCTCTTGGCACCTTGCCGGCGCTGATCGCGCAAGCCGATCGGGCCCTGTATGCGGCGAAAGGGGCCGGCCGAGGCCGTTGCATCACGTTTGCAAGCTTGGACGCGAAAGCGGCGGAAACCTATCAAGCCGGCTGAGCGATGTGCCCGGTCGGATCTGCCATGTCTGTTCGATCACGGTGCCATGCTGGCCCGAACGGGCCGGGCCCGACGGTGCAGGCACGGGATCAGGACGCGCGGCCGAAGTCGGAGGGGTTGGATATCCCTGCTTCTCGGCATAGAGCCTGCGTCCTGAAGGGTGGGTCATGACCCGTAAACGTGCTTGCGCGCGATGTCGTGAAGATCGGCACGGTGCATCCCCAAGTCGGCCAGATCCCTTGGTCTGCCCCCTGAAAAGTGGTCCTCCCTGAAGTAGGCTTTCGGGCCTGAGGAGGACGAAGGAATGCCCC
>NZ_VDFU01000027.1 GCF_006152115.1 Rubellimicrobium rubrum
AATGGTGCGCGAGCGCGGGCGCGGCCAGAGCCGCCGCCAGCGCGGCGGCGCCCCAGAACGCACGGCCCCAGAACGCACGGCCCCAGAACGCACGGCCCCAGGACGCACGGCCCCAGAACGCACGGCCCCAAGACGCACGGCCCCAAGACGCACGGCCCCAGGACGCACGGATGGGCAGGGTGGGCAAGGTCATGGCAGTCCTCCTCCGATATGTGCAAAGGCCGCCAGCCGCTCCTCCCAGCCAGCCAAGCCCCCTCGCGCGATGATGCGCTCTGTGCTTGTCGCGAGCCCTTTTCGGACCCGACCATCGTTGCCCCGCGTGCTTACGGGTTCGTCCGCCAGTGGCCGCACTGTTTCCCGGCCACTGCTTGCCAGGTGCTGCCGCCGACCTCCAATGGCACGCGAAGCGCCGGCTGGGAGGGCTGCGGGCCCGGTCTCACTTTGCCGTCTCCTGCAACGCGAAGACGGGCCTTTGCGCGACCAGGGCATCGAGCATGGCCTGGAGCGCCTTTCTTTCCGTCTGCGTCACCGAATGATCGCGGCCGGGGAAGATGTCCGTCCGCAGACGTGCGCCCTGTTCGATCAGGATCTGGCACATCTCGGTGTGGTTGGCGGACGGGATCCAGGGGTCCAGATCGCCGCAGCTTGCATAGATCGGCATCCCCTCGATCCGGGCGACCGGACGGTCATCCGAAGAGACACCGACCCGGCAGCCCGTCAGGAAACATGCCGCGCCATCCCAAGGACCGCGCCGCATGAGGTACTCCACGGAAAGGCAGGCGCCTTGCGAGAAGCCGCCAAGCACCAGGGGCGCGCCCGGGCTCTCCGCTTCGGCCGATGAAATGGTCTGCGATAGCCGCGCGAGCGCAGCCTCGAGTTGCGAGCGCCCGGCGTCGGTCAGCGGATCCACGGCCTTCACGTCGTACCACGCCAGGCCATCCGACTTGGGCAGGACGAAACGGACGGAGGGTGCGTCGAGATGCTGGATCACGTTCTCCATCATGTCCGCAGGCGATTGCGTGCGGCCATGGACAAAGACGCAGACGACCTTCGCATCCGCCGGTGCCGCGCCGTGGAACACGGTGTTCTCGAAATGACCCTTGGACATGCTCAGGTCATCCTCCGTCCTGATGTCACCAGGTGTACTTTTCGAGCCCGGCCGCGATCTCTTCCTTCCGGTCGGCGAACCACGGCGGGAACTGCAGGGCCTGGCCCAGGGCATCGGCGGGCTCGTCCTTGGCCCAGCCTTCGCCATAGGAGAAGGCGAGCTCGAACAGCGCCCCGCCAGGCGAGCGGACGTAGCAGGACTTGAAGTAGTTGCGGTCCTTCTGGTCCGACACGTCGGTGAAGCCCAGGCCCTCGAGATGGGCCTTGAGGCCAAGCTGGTTCTCTTCGTTCAGCGTATTCAGCGCCAAGTGGTGGATGGTGCCGCCGGACAGGGTCCAAGTGCCTTGTGGCTGGTTCGGCTCGTGAAGGATCTCCACCGCGCCCCCGGGGCCCGACGTGGGCAACGAGAACTGAAGCGCGCCCCCATCATCACCTCGCCCCTCCATCTTGAGCCCGACAGTCAGGAAGTCGTCCATCGAGGTCTTGTCAAAGACCGCGATCCCCACGCCGTAGATGCCCTTGATCCCCTGCGTGGAGATGCCTTCCGACACGATCGGCCGGCGGGCGTCTTCGGCCTCGGAGGTCTCCACGAGCTCATGGGGAATGCCGCAGGGATGCTCGGTCATGATGCGGGTGCGGGTGAAGCGGTCGACCTTGTTTGCCGGTCGGCCGGCAGCCGAAAGGCGCTCCACCCAGAAATCGGCGCTGCCCTTCGGGATCGACAGCATGATGGTCTTGGACTGGTTGGTGCCCCGGCGCCCGTAGACGCCCAGCTTGCGGAACGGGAAGGTCGTCACGACCGTGGACGGATCGCCCGTCTCGTTGCTGTAATAAAGGTGGTAGACGGGCAGGGTGCCGTCGAAGAGCACCGTCTTTTTCACCGACTTCATGCCCAAGGTGCCGGTGTAGAAGTCGTGATCCTCCTGCGCGCCGTCCACGCTCAGCGTCACATGATGATAGCCGTCTATGAGTGACATCTTTCGTCCTCCTCCCTTCGTATTGAGATCACTTTGCCCGCCTTCGCGTCGGAGCCGACTGGGGCGCCCCGGCATCGCCTTTCGCCTCCCACCGCTCCGGCGTCAGCACGAGCATCCAGTCGAGGCGCAGGCCGGGCCCGGTTTCCTCGACCGGAAGAAAGCGGGTCTGCAGCCGAGGGTCCTCGGCGAACAGGGCGTCGGTCCCGGTCGCGGCATCCTCGGCGTCGAAGACATGCGTCACGAGGTCCTCGAAGCCGCGCGCCGTCACCCTGAAATGCAGATGAGCGGGACGGCGCATGGGCAGGCCGAGCGCCGACAGCAGGCGACCGACCGGACCGTCCGACGGAAGCGAGTAGCCCTTTGGACGGATGGTCCGGAAGTGCACAAGGCCATCTTTGCCTGTCAGGAAGGCGCCTCGGAGATTGAGGTCCGGCTGGTTGTCGGGGTCCTGATTTTCATACAATCCCTCGTGGTTCGCCTGCCATACTTCGAGAAGCGCGCCGGTCACGGTCTTGCCCGCGAGATCCCGGATCGTCACGCTGACGTCGAGCGGCACGCCGGCCGCGACCTGGGCGATGTTCGTACCGTGGGCCATGACCGGGACCCCGGACCGGTAGAAAGGCCCCTGGATCGTGTTGGGCGTGGCCTCGGCGGGACGTGGGGCATTCAGCGCCTCGACAAGGCTCGTGATGCCCAGGGCATCCGCGAGCAGCACCCATTCCTGGCGATTGCTGTCGCAGGCATAGCCCACCTCGGTCAGGAACTGGATCAGGGAGGCGAGCTCGCTCCGTGAGATCCGGTTCGACTGGGCGAGATGGTCGAAACAGGCGATAGCCTCGCCCACCAACGCCGCCAGCCGCGGATTTCGCGCATCCGTCATGCGCTTTCGCAGCATCGTCGGCAGGCCTCCGGCCGTCTGGAAGGGCTTGCTCATGCTCACAAAGGCCTCCCCAACCCTTGTCTTGCGATGAAGGCTAGGATGGGTCGACCGCGATGAGGATAATTATTATCGACCCGTTTATACCGGATCGACATAACCTGTGGGGCTGGCATGAAGTTCGACGAGCGTCATCTCGTCCAGATCGCAGCGGTCGTAGCCTATGGTGGCGTCACGGAAGCCGCACGGGAACTGGGCCTTTCACAACCCGCGATCTCGCGCACGATCGCGATGATCGAACGCCGCCTGGGCGAGCCGCTCTTCGTCAAGGGCCGTCGGCCCCTGCGCCCTACGCCCCTGGGCGAGCTCATCGCCAAGCACGGCGAGGTCATCCTGAGGGCGTCCCGCAAGGTATCCGAGAACATCGCGAGCTATCGCCAGGGCAGCACCGGAGTCGTCCGTATCGGCGGGGTGCCGTATTTCATGGACGCGTTCATTTCCGGCATGATCGCCTCCTTCCAGGTCCAGCATCCGGATGTTCGCGTGGACCAGTCCTACGGACACTTCTCGGAGCTGAGCGCCCAGTTGGAATCCGACCAGATCGATCTGGCGATCACCCCGATGGGCACGAGCGATCCCGGCGAGAACCTGCATTTCGTGCCGCTCTTGCCGGCTCGCAACGTCGTCACGGGGCGATCCAGACACCCGCTCCTCGCGAAGCGCATCCTGGCGACGACCGATGTCCTCTTCTACCCATGGGTCGCGCCGCTGCCGGGGTCGCCGCTGCTCCTCGACCTACACTCGATCCTTCTGACGCTGGGGATCGACGAGGTTGCGATCCGCTATTCCGGGGGGTCGCTCATGAGCGTCTGCAACTACATCACCAAGACGGATGCCCTTGCCATCCTTCCTCATAGCGTTGTGTTCTCGATGCGGCATGAGAACCGGATTGCCATCATCCCGCTCGACATCCCCCAGCCGAAGCGGATCATCGGGATCCTGTCCTCGGCCGCGGCACCGATGAACGCCGCCGTCCAGCGCATGTCGGATCATATCGCCCGCGAGTTCGCGAGCCTGAGCGAGGCGATCCAGCGCCACGAGCGATCGCTGGTCTGGGGCCACTGAGCGCCCGCTCCAAACGGCTCGGCCCGGGACGGGTCCCGGGCCTGAAGGCAGGGTCTTTGGCGAAAGGTTCAGTCGGCTTGCGCCAGCTCCGCCGCACGGTCGATGAAGAACTGCGCCGTTTCGGCGTTGTTGGTCTCGGCCATCATGAAGTGGCCGACGCCCGGGAACCCCTCATCGGGCATGTGATGGGCCATGACCTCGGCTCCGGCCTGCTGCAGCGCTGCCGCGTTGCAGTCGAGCTGCTCCTTGGTGACGAAGATACCCGAAGCCACCAGGACGATGGGAATGCCGGACAGGTTGGGCAGGGTGCTCGGGGTTCTTTCAGCCTGCGCCGGGCAGGCCTCGGTTCCGGCGGGCGCATAGTCGGCCGGCAGCGCCGGTTCCCAGGTCAGGTGCGCTCGCATCTCTTCGTCGGCGATGGGGTTCGAGCCCGAAGCCTCGAAGGCGATGATGCCGACGACGTTCTCGGGGTTCATGTCGGCGGCCATGTAGGTGCTGCGTCCCCCTGCGGAATGGGAGATCAGGATCGCGGGACCGATCTCGTCGAGAAGGAGGCTGATATCCTTGGCCGCGATCTCGTTGCCGGCATAGGGCGTGGTCTGGGATGTCTTGAGCCAGTCGATCACCGCCTCGTTCGTGGGGGTCACCTCGCCGCCGGGCCAGTTCTCGGACTGGGCAAGGCCGGCGATGATTCCCGAATGGGCCTGACCCAGGGTGCCCTCGCCATAGCTCGGCGCGGCCGGGGAGCGGCCGTAACCAGGGCGGTCCACCGAATAGACGTCGAATCCCGCATTCACGAAGTAGTCGCGCCAGCCGTCGCGGCCGTCAGGCGTTCCTGCCCAGTCGATCGCCTGACCGCCGCCGCCGTGAACAAGGACAACCGGCACGTCGTACCGCCGCTCGGCAGGCAGGAAGAACTCGACGTGCATCTGGTTCGAGACGGTCACGTTGCCGTCCGCATCGGGCTCGCTGACGTCGCCGCCCACGACCATGAAGCCGGCGTCGCGCAGGTGCATGGCGCCGGCCTCTCCGCCGGGTCCGTCCTTCAGGTCCTGCGCGGCTGTGGCATCCTGGGCCGCGACGGACCACGCCGCCACGAGCCCGACCGTCACCCCTGCCAGAAGCCGGGCTCTTGCTTTCTGCATGTTCGCCATCCGTTATCCTCGCTTGTCATTCGTGGTTGCGGCCTGATGGCCGACGTCCGCAGGACCGGAGCAGGCCAGGGCAGACCGGCATCTCAGTCGAAGGAAAAGAGATCCTCACCCTCCGGGCGGGTCATGCCGTCCTCGTGATACTTCTCCCAGACTCGGGCCCAGGGGCGTCCGAATATGTCCGGGACTTCGTATACGAAGGTGCTGCCGGGCTGGACGTTCTGCTGATAGCCGTCGACCGGAAAGATGGTGGCGACGCATTCGACAAAGACGTACGGGTCCACTTCGTTCAGGGCGCCGGTGCGCTTGAGGTCGCGGACGATGCGGACCGGTTCGACCAGGGCCTCGGGGTCGTAGAGGATGGTTTCCTGGTTCAGGCCCTGGAAGGCACCCGTTTCGTCCAGCCAAGGCGTGAAGACGTCGATCACCTGCAACTGGTTCGAATGCTCGAAGGCATTGTGGGTGGTCCAGCCCTGGATGTTCGAGGTCCAGGTGATGAGCGCCTCGCCGTCCCAGAAGCCGATCGTCTCGCCGTACCAGCGGGGAACATCCTCGCCCAGACGGGGCACGGCCCCATCCATGTTGAAATCACGGCCGATCTGGATGTGGCGGATGAAGTTGTCCGCCGTGCCGCCCAGGATCTGCACCTGCGTGGGCGTGAGCATGAAGTCGTTCTCGATCATCGCTGGCCATTGGTAGAGCCGCATGTAGCCCTCGGGCCAGCAGTAGGAGGCTGGCCATTGATGGGCGTAGTCCACGCCGGTGTGGTAGGCCTGCTGGACGAAGCGGGTCTGATACTCCTCGGTCAGGAGAGACAGGATGGTCGGCACCTGGTTGACGTGCATGTTGAACCAGTTGGTCCGCCCGCCATGCCCCAGACCTTCGGGGATCAGGACGTCGAAGTCGTTGAGCGAATAGCGTCCGTCCCAGTCCGGCAAGCTGCTGCGGTCGTGCTCGGTCGGGCCGCCGTTCGCCTGGGTCTCGGCCAGGAGGGCCTCGTAATGCTCCTGCGCCGTCGCGAAGCCGTAGGGGCTCACGATGGCCTCGCGCGGGTAGTCGGCGTTGCAGTCCCCCCAGGGGGCCTGGGCCGGATCCTCGTTGTTGATCGGCTGCGAGTTGGGGTAGGCGCCCCACTGGTTCTCGATGCCCACCGAGCTGTTGCACCGGAAATAGCGCGGATCGCTCCAAAGGTCGCGGTCCGCGTAGAAGTCGTCGGTCGTGAACAGATCCACCGGGAGCGGCTCAATCCCTTCGGGGGCCTCTCCGGCCGGTGCCGCCGGCTTGCCGCCGAGCATGGTCGTCGGCCCCACTGGCTGGGTCGCCAAGGGCTCGACGGGCCAGCCGCGTCCGATGCTCGCAGGCTCCTGCGCCAGAGTGGGCGTCGCTGCGCTGAATAGCAGCGAAGCCAGGGCCACAGCAACATTCGTGCTTTGCCGAAGCATGGTCATCCTCCGGTGTTCAGCAGATGGGAATGGATGGCCTGGCGCTCCGCTTCCGGCGGTTGCGCCAGGTCGGACGCCGGTCGGGAGGAAAGAGCGCCCGGCCGGCGACGTCGTCAGTCGAAGGAGAACATGTCCTCGCCCTCGGGCGCCTCGATGCCCATCTCCTCCTCGACGCGCGCCCAGGTCTGGGCCCAGGGACGGCCGAACATGTCTGGCACCCGATAGTCGATCACGTCGCCGGGCGAACGCGGCGTGGCGACCCCGCGCTCGTCCGGGAAAAGGGTCTGGACGCATTCGATGAAGACGTAGGGCGTGCCGTCGTTGACCTCGCTTTCCTTGACGAGGTTGCGGACGATGCGGATCGGCTCAACGAGCGCCTCCGGATCGTAGAGGACGGTTTCGTGGTTCAGCCCCACGAAGTTCCCCTGCCCGTCGCGATTAGGGGTGTAGATCTCGATGGTCTGGAGCTGGTTCGAGTACTCGAAGGCGTTGTGCACCTTCCAGCCCTGGATGTTCGAGGTCCAGGTGATCAGCGCCTCGCCGTCCCAGAAGCCGACCGTCTCGCCGTACCAGCGGGGGACGTCCTCGCCCAGCCGAGGCACGTCGCCCTCCGTATTGAACTCCGCGCCGACATAGATGTTGGTCACGAAGTTGTCCGCGACGCCGGCCATGACCTGCACGATGTCTGGCGTGGCGATGACCTGATGGTCCCACACGGAGTACTGGTGAAAGCGCCGCATGAAGCCTTCAGGCCAGCAGAACTGGGACGGCCACTGGGACACCCCGCTGTTGGCCTGATGAAAATGCTCCTGCACGGCACGTTCCTGGTACTCGGGCGTGAGCAGGGACAGGATCGTCGGGATCTGGTTCACCCTCATCCAGTACCAGCTGTCGGCGTTTTCCCCGGTGCGCGGGTCCTGGTAGTGGCCGGTCCATTCGCCAGGAACCGTCTCGTAGGTGTGCTCCGTCGGGCCGCCGCGGGCTTGGGTTTCGGCGAGAAGGGCCTCGTAATGCTCCTGCGCCGTGGTGAACGGGTAGGGGCTCACGATGGCCTCGCGCGGATAGTCGCGATCGCAGTACCCCCAAGCCGCGGTGGCCGGGTCGCCTTCGAACATGGTGTTGCCGCCGTAGGCGCCGCGCTGGGCTTCAAGTCCCAGTCCGGAGTTGCAGCGGAAGTAGCGGGGATCCGACCAGAGTTCCCGGTCGGCATAGAAGTCCGTCGTCGTGAAGATGTCGCGGTCCAGAGGCTCGACGCCCTCCGGAACCTCTCCGTTCGTCGCCGCGGCGACGACGGTCTCGGGCGTCTCGCCTTCGCGGTTGCGCAGGACCGTTCCGCCCTTTCCGGGACCAACGACGTCGTGGTCGCCGATGTCAGCGGCCAGCGGCGCGCCGCGTCCGACGCTCTCGACATCCATCTGCGCCGTCTGTTGCGCGATGGCAGGGCAGGCTGCGGCAAAGGCCGCGAGCGATGCATGCATCAGTACTCGTTTCATGGGGTCCTCCCTTCGATGCGCCGCGACGACGCGCAGCCGAGCCCGATTTCCGGGCCATTCTTGTTCACATCTGAAACAAGGGGCGGACGGCGCCCCGCAACCAGACGAACCCGTCCCGTTTGCTTCGCTGCCTCGTCCCCCTCGCCTGGGGCCGAGCGTCTCCTCCAAGTGAAAAATGGGAGCATCCGTCAAAGTTGAGTATACTCTTTCGCGTCCACAATATGCCGCACGGTTATCCTGACGGCGGCGCGCAGCACGGCCTGTGTTGCTGCGCGTCCGGACGGTGTGGCGGCGTCCGCACCCCGGAGGAAAGCGCAGAGCATCTGAAAGTGCACGTCAGGCCTGCAGGGCAGGGGTGGCCGATCTCACCGAATGCTCTGCGAACGATGCAGGGCGGACACCGGAAGATCCGTCGATCCAAGCTGACGGCCACATCTTCGAGCTTGCGGCGCGAGCGCCGAACATCCTAGCCAGCATCTGGGCCGGTTCGCCTATCGACATTTGTTCGATAAGCGAACATGATGAGGGCATGTCACGTGATTCGACCAGCGATGTTGTCGGGGCGCTCGCCAAAGGGTTGAGGGTTCTCGAGTGCTTCCGGGCGGATCAGCCGCGGCTGTCGATCACCGATGTAGCCAACGCCACAGGTTACGACCGGGCCACGGCAAGGCGTTGTCTTCTGACCCTCGTAAGCCAGGGTTATGCCACCCATGACGGCAAGTACTTCGCATTGACGGCGCGGGCGCTGCGGCTGGGCATGGGCGCCTTGACCGCGATGCCGCTGCCACAGATCGTGCAGCCGTGGCTGGATCAGCTTTCGCAGCAGGTGGGCCATTCGGCATCGGTCTCGATCCTCGACGGCACCGAGATCGTGTATCTCGCCCGGGCCTCCCAACGACGGGTCATGTCCATCGGTTTGATGCCGGGATCGCGCTTGCCAGCCTATTGCACCTCCATGGGCCGTGTCCTGCTTGCGGCTCTGCCCGAAGCGGAAGCGCGAGGGATCATCAACGCGTCGGAGCTTCGGCCCCGAACGCCGCAGACGCTGACCCATCCCGACGCGATCATGACACGCATCGCCGAGGTGCGGCGGGATGGCTTCGCCGTCATTGATCAGGAGGTCGAGATGGGACTTCGCTCGATCGCGGTGCCGCTGGAATCCCAAGGGGGAAAGGTGGTGGCTGCCATGAACCTCGGGATGGCCGCGGTGCATGCGAGCATTGACGACATGGTGGCCGATTGCCTGCCCAGGATGCGCGTCGTCCAGGAAGGGCTTCGTCGGGAACTGACATGATGCAACGCCCGACAGACCTCTTCGGAATGGGCCAGATCCCCTCTCGGATATCTGCAGATGGTTCCAGGGTGCCGCGCAGCGCTGATCCGCCGGGATGCCCAGGATCCGGACGCCACGGCCGATGCAATGCAACCGAGCCCGATGGGCTGACCCACCTGCAATGAAGGTGCCTGTATGACCCGATCCGAAGAGCTAGCGTTCGTCTACACCGGGCGTCCTGGGCGCGTCATCTTTGAACGCGGCGCTCGCGCGAAGGTGGTCGAGGAGCTCGAACGTCTTGGCGTCAGCTCGGCCATCATCATCACGACGCCAGCCCAGGCCGATGTGGCCGAGGAGTTCGCCTCTGCGCTCGGGAAGCGGGCGGGGGTCGTCTACACGGGCGCGGCGCAGCATACCCCGACCGAAGTGACCGAGGATGCCATGGAGACGCTCCGGTCCGCTGGGGCGAATGGCTGCCTCGCCATCGGGGGTGGCTCAACCATCGGCTTGTCCAAGGCCATCGCGCTGCGCACCGACCTGCCGCAACTCGTCGTGCCGACCACCTTTGCCGGGAGCGAGATGACACCGATCCTTGGCCAGACCCAGGCAGGCCGCAAGACCACCCTGACCGACCCGAAGGTCCAGCCCGAGACGGTCATCTACGACCCGGACCTCCTCGCGACCCTCCCGCGGGAGATTGCGGGACCTTCCGCGCTCAATGCCATCGCCCATTCGATGGAGGCGCTCTATGCCCGCGAGGCCAATCCCGTCATCGACATGTTCGCCGAGGAGTCCATCCGCGCCCTGGGCGAGTCGGTTCCGGTCTTCATGGGCGAGGGTGACCCTGCGCACGCCTATGAGACGGCCCTTTACGGCGCTTGGCTGGGCGGAATCTGCCTGGGCAGTGTCGGCATGGCGATCCATCACAAGATCTGCCACACGCTGGGCGGGACCTTCGACCTGAACCATGCCGACGTTCACTGCCTCATGCTCCCGTATTCGGCGGCCTACAATCGGGAGGCCGCACCCAGGGCCATGGCGGCCATCGCCCGGGCCCTGGGAGCAGACGATGGCCCGAAAGGTCTGTTCCGGCTGATGCAGGTCGCGGCGCGGGTCACGTCGCTGCGCGATTTCGGCCTGACCGAAGCCGACCTTGATCGGGCAGCCGATCTGAGCGTCGAGAATCCTTACTGGAACCCTCGTCCCGTGACGCGCGAGGGGGTGCGCGAGATGCTGCAACAGGCTTGGCAGGGCCAGGAGCCGTGATGCGGCAGCAACCGACCAGAGGCACGATCCACGGATCTGTTCCATGCCGATGCTCACCGGCAATCGTGGGCAAGGAGCCTCCATCTTCGGGGGCCCATGAGGATCAGGAGGCAAGGAGTTAAGAGATGGCGGACATCGTCACCGACGTGCTCATCATCGGCACCGGCCCGGCGGGCTCTGCCACCGCCGCGCTCTTGTCGAGCCAAGGCGTCGCCAACATGGCGGTGAATCGCTACCGTTGGCTGGCCAACACGCCGCGCGCGCACATCACCAACCAGCGCACCATGGAGGTGCTGCGCGACCTTGGCCGCGAGGTGGAGGACGAGGCCTACCTTCATGCCGCGCCGCAGGACCTGATGGGAGAGAACGTCTTCTGCGAAAGCCTTGCGGGCGAGGAGATCGGCCGCATGAAGAGCTGGGGCAAGCACCCGCTGTCCCGCGCCGAGCATATCCTGACCTCGCCCTGCCGGATGAACGACCTGCCGCAGACCTTCATGGAGCCGATCCTGTTCAAGACGGCCTGCGCGCGGGGCACGCAAAGCCGGATGAGCACCGAGTACGTCTCGCACGAGCAGGACGCCCAGGGGGTCACGACGACGCTGCGCGACCGGCTGGACGGGCGGACCTTCACCGTGCGGTCCAAGTTCCTGGTGGGCGCGGACGGCGGCAACTCACTCGTGGCCGAGCATGCGGGCCTGCCGTTCGAGGGGCGGATGGGCGTGGGCGGCTCCATGAACATCCTGTTCCGCGCGGACCTGAGCCGCTACGTCGCGCACCGGCCCTCGGTCCTTTACTGGGTCATGCAGCCCGGCGCGGATGTGGGCGGGATCGGCATGGGCTTGGTCCGCATGGTCCGGCCCTGGAACGAATGGCTGATCGTCTGGGGCTATGACATCAACCAGCCCGCCCCGGTGGTGGACGAGGCCCTCGCGACCCAGGTGGCGCGGCAGCTCGTGGGCGACCCGGACCTGCAGATCGAGCTTCTGTCCGCAAACACCTGGACCGTGAACAACATGTACGCGACACACATGCACAAGGGCCGCGTCTTCATCATGGGCGATGCCGCGCACCGGCATCCACCGTCGAACGGGCTGGGATCGAACACCTCTATCCAGGACGGGTTCAATCTGGCTTGGAAGCTGGGGATGGTGGCCAAGGGACAGGCGTCGCCCGCGCTGCTGGACACCTACTCCGCTGAGCGCGCGCCCATAGCCAAGCAGATCGTCACCCGCGCCAACCAGTCCATCGCCGAGTTCGGGCCCATCTTCGAGGCGCTGGGCATGGACGGCGGCGTGGACACCGACAAGATCCAGCGCAACATGGCCGCCCGCTGCGACGCGACGCCAGCCGCCGAGACCCAGCGCGAGGCGCTACGCCGCGCCATTGCCGACAAGTGCTACGAGTTCGACGCCCACGGGGTGGAGATGAACCAGCGCTACCGCTCCTCTGCCATCGTCACCGACGGACAGCCGGAGCCGCCCTTCGAGAAGGACCCCGAGCTGCACGCCCAGCTCACCACCTGGCCCGGGTCGCGCCTGCCGCATGCCTGGGTCTTCGACCGCCAAGGCCGGGAGATCTCGACGCTCGACCTATGCGGGCGGGGGCAGTTCACCCTGTTGACCGGCATCGGCGGCGAGGGTTGGGTTGAAGCCGCCCAACGGGTCGGCGCGAGCCTTGGCCTGCCGATCCGGGCGCACGTCATCGGTCCGCGGCGCGCCATCGAGGACCATACCGGCGACTGGGCCCGCGCGCGCGAGATCGGCGATGCCGGGTGCATCCTTGTCCGTCCGGATCACCACGTCTGTTGGCGCAGCGCCGGCCTCGCCTCCGACCCGGAGGCCGAATTCGGGCGCGTCCTCACCGCCATTCTGGGGAGATGAACATGGAACGGGATGGATTCTTCACGGAAGAGGACTCGGTGCAGGTCGTCACCGGCCGGAACCGGGGCGCCAAGGATGAACGCCTTCGCGAGGTCATGGAGGTCATCACCCGCAAGCTTCATGAGGCCGTCAAGGAGATCGAGCCCACCCAGGACGAATGGATGGCCGCCATCCAGTTCCTGACCGCCACGGGCCACATGTGCAACGACTGGCGGCAGGAGTTCATCCTGCTATCGGACGTGCTGGGCGTGTCGATGCTTGTGGACGCGATCAACCACCGCAAGGGCGGTGAGGTCGGGGCGTCCGAAAGCACCGTGCTCGGCCCCTTCTTCGTCGAAGGGGCGCCCGAGCTGCCGATGGGCTCCGACATCTGCAAGGACGGCAAGGGCGAGCCGATGTTCGTCCACGGTCGCATCCTCAATGCGGAAGGCAATCCCGTCGCGGGCGCCCGGATCGACGTCTGGCAGGCGAACGACGAAGGGTTCTACGACGTCCAGCAGAAGGGCATCCAGCCCGACTTCAACCTGCGGGGCGTGTTCCGGACGGGGCCGGACGGGCGCTACTGGTTTAAGGGCGTGAAGCCTAAGTTCTACCCGATCCCGGACGATGGTCCGGTGGGCAAGCTCCTGGGCGCGCTGGGCCGTCATCCCTATCGGCCCGCGCATCTCCACTACATGATCGAGGCGCCGGGCTTCGATACCCTCGTGACCCACATCTTCGATCCCGCTGACCCTTACATCGGCTCGGACGCGGTGTTCGGGGTGAAGGAAAGCCTTTTGGCGGAGTTCCGGCCCGTGGACGACCCCTCTGCCATGGAGGCCTCGGGCTTCGCGGGGCCCTTCCTTGATGTGGAGTTCGACTTCGTGCTGTCGCGGCCCGGGCACCGGGACGGGGCGACCGAGTCGACGGGGGCGCTCGAATGACCGAGCCGTGCATCATCTGCGTAGCGATCACCGGCTCCCTGCCGCAGAAGTCCGACAACCCGGCGGTGCCGATCAGCATCAGCGAGCAGGTGGAAAGCACGCAAGAGGCGTTCGAGGCCGGGGCCACCATCGCCCACTGCCATGTGCGCGACGACGAAGGAAAGCCCACCTCCGACCCGGAACGCTTCGCCCGCCTCAAGGAAGGGCTGAAGAAGCACTGCCCCGGCCTGATCGTCCAGCTTTCGACCGGCGGCCGGTCGGGGGCCGGGAAGGCGAGGGGGGGCATGCTGCCGCTGCGCCCCGACATGGCCTCCCTTTCGGTGGGCTCCAACAACTTTCCGACCCGTGTCTACGAAAACCCGCCCGACCTCGTGGACTGGCTCGCGGCCGAGATGCTCGCCCACGGGGTCAAGCCCGAGGTGGAGTGCTTCGACCTCAGTCACATCTTCAAGGCCGCGCAGATGCATCAGGCGGGCCAACTCGCGGGGACACCTTATCTCCAGATCGTCATGGGGGTGAGGAACGCCATGCCTGCAGACCGTCCGGCCTTCGACTTCATGGTCGGCACGATACAGCGTTTCTTCCCTGGCGCGCCTTGGTGCGCGGCCGGGATCGGCCCTGCGCAGATCGTGCTCAACGAATGGGCTGTGGCAAGCGGGGGGCACGCGCGCACGGGGCTTGAGGACAACGTGCGGATGGACCGCCACACCCTCGCGCCATCCAACGCTGCACTGGTGCGGCGCGTGACCGAGATCTGCGACCGGTACGAACGGCCCGTCGCCACCTGGCAGCAGGCCAGGGAAAGGCTAGGCCTCGGGATGCGAGCCGCAGAGTGATTTCGGCCGTGAGGGATCGTTGCGCGTCGATGAGTTCATGTCGCCGCGTAGGATACGCTCGTCTTAGCTCCAGTTCGGTCCAGGTCGCGATCTGAGCTTGCTCTTGGCAGTGTGCCGTCGGTGTCCTGGATGGGCAGGTACTTACCCTCCGCATCGATGACTTACTGTTGCCGTCACTGCACATCAGGGGGCCAGTCCGCTCCGCCTTGGCCGTTCAGGACGTAACTGCCTGAAGAGTTCGTGGCTTCGTCAGCTGTAGGACTGCACGATCCAGCGAGACACTTTCGATCATCTCCGGTGCGCAGAGGGGAGGGGGCCGGCGAGGACCAACGACCGGCCGCAGATCCGTCGCAAGCTGCGGACCCTGGAGCACGCGCAGACCAGCTGGGGCGTCAGTCGAACGTGCCGCAGCTTCGCCAACGGTGGAGCGAGCTTCGACCGGCGGCGCTAGGCCCTCCAAGCCAGGGGCGAAGTTGGCTCGGCAAAAAACGGTCAGTGCCGCACAACCGTTCCGACAAGACATCGAACGAGGTCGTCGGAACGGTCCTGCACCTGCGCCGAACGGTCCACCTCGGCCCCATGAGGATCGTCGGGGTCACCGGCGCGCCACCATGGGATCAAGATCTCCGATGCCGGCATCATCCGCATCCTCTGCCGCAATGGCGTGAGCCGGCTGCATGGCGGAACCCGCGCCCGCAAGATCGACACCACGCGCACCAGCAAGCAGGCGCCATGCCGCCAAAGCGCATGGCGCCGAGTATCCCGACGCCCTGATGGTTATCGCGGTGGACGTAGCCGACAATGCCGTGGCCATTGCGTGGCGCAAACCGGTCGAGGCTTGCTTCGTGCAGAGTATCATCGTCCTAGGCAAATGGCCCTCGACTGTGCAGTTCCTGGTCACGGCGCGAACCGGAGGGCTGTATGAGATGGCGCCTTCACGCAGCTTCGTGACTGCCGACATCCAGCCCGTTACTCCGCAGGAGACCGAACCCTATGTACGCCGGACCTGGAACGCTCCCGCCGGGTGGCTCGACGCTTCCACCAACTCATCGCAGGCGTGCTGCGCGTCCAGACTATGCGATGGACTCGGGTGACGCCCCTCCGGAGATTGCGACCCAGCCGCTGCTGCGGGCAGCGGGACCCTCGACCAGATGCTTCAGGAGCAGTTCGAGCGCGCGCTGGCCAAGAGCGGCAGTCCCTCCGATGTCGCGAGGGTCTGCGCGGGGCTGATCGCGCTGGCGCGGCCCTTCCCGCTGTCGGACTTGGCCGCCGTTCCAGCTATTCCGGAAGCCGCGTTTAGTGGGATGCAGAAGCTCCAAGAGCGCGCTTCCCCTTCATAGTCCTACTCGATCCGACTCCCTTTCGCGTAGCGATAAGGATTCCAGGGCTTCAGCAACATTGTCCGCGCTCCCGAGCTGTCGCTCGACACGACGCGGCGCCTGGCATCCCGATCGACCGGCCCGATGGGCGCACCTTCGCGCTCAGGTCGGAGCCGAGCGCGTGGCCGAGGTCGAAGGGAGGTCGAAGGCGGTCAGTGTGAGGACCGGCGCTTCGACCAGACTGCATGGACAGGCGCGCCGACAAAGACCTTGACCGCGTCCGCCTCTCGACGACGCATGCCGCTCTCGGCATCTTGGGAGACTTGGCTCAGTTGGCCGAATGCTGTCGAACTGCCGATGAGACTGCCGCCCCTGTAGTATTGTATGAGATACGCCACTGGTCCAGATCCATCCCGTTCTATCCTATCTGAACCAAGCTTGGGTCTGAGCAGCAGTTCCGTCACGAGTGGCTGAACGCTGCGGAAGATCCCGGACTGGTGTCCGACATCAGGGCGGTGGCAGGTAGGCGGCGGGGGCAAACCGCGCGAGATTTGCCCGACATGGGACTTCAACACTACGCGAAAGACCGACAGCACGACTGAGGTCCGGAGCCATGCGCCGCAGGGGTACCGTCCTGTCTCGATCGTAACGGCTAACGCCATCGCGCTCGCGCAAGCTGAAGGGCGGCCCTGAGGAACCGCCCTCGCAATGCCGGACCTCTCCACATCCGACGCAGCCCTACGGCAGCACCTTTTCAGGTCAGACCGTCAGGTCATCCAAGCCAAGGAACGATAGCGGCATAATCATAGAGCTGCTGTGACAAAGCGTTGATGTCCGCTTCGCTGTCGAAGCGCAGTCCATCTTCGAAGTCCTCGCCTGAAAAGCCTTTCAGCGTCAGAGTCTCGCCGTCGCTGATGGTGAATACAGTGCTGGTTCCGTTGTCGTTGACGTCAGTGACAGTGATCCCGGAGTCGTAGAGTGAGAACTCGAGGATGTCGCGCTCCCTAAGGCTGAAGTCGAGAATGCGGTCATTGCCGACCCCGTAGCCCGGGTCCGGCGGGCCGCCCTCGTCGCGGCCAATATCCTCGTCGCGCAGGTAGAGGAACTGGTCCGCACCCGAGCCGCCTGTGAAGTCGTCCGCGCCCAGGCCATCAACCAGGCGGTCCCGGCCCGAGCCGCCGAACAGATTGTCACTGCCGTTCCGGCCGTTCAGGTCGTCATCGCCCCGACCGCCAAAGAGATCGTCGTTCTCACCACGACCATCCAGCGTATCGTTGCCGTTGCCGCCATGGAGGTCGTCATCGCCGAGATTACCGGTCAGACGATCATCCCCGGAGCCACCATAGACCCGGTCGTTTCCCCGCTCGGGCTCCGGAATCTCACCCCGATCGAAAAGGAAAGAGTCCCCCAAGATGTTGTCGTTGCCAGCACCGCCGTAGATCACGTCCGTGCCGTCGCCGCCCCAGATGGTGTCATCCCCAGAACCGCCGTAAAGACTGTCGCGGTCGTCGCGACCGTGAAGGAGATCGAGGCCGTCACCTCCATAGAGTGTGTCGCGGCCTCCGCCGCCGTCCAGGGTGTCGCCGCCCCTCGCTCCGCTGATTGTGTCGTTGCCGGCGCCTCCGAAGATCTCGTCGGCTTCAGGGCCACCACTCAGGCGCGCGCTGCCCGGGCCGCCCTCGATCAGTCGGGCCGCTTCGGTGAAACGAGCCGTCTGAAGCCCTGTCCAGATCGGGCTTTCAACGATGTTCGGTGCCACTTGGGATCCTCCTCCGGTCACATGGCCGGTCGGATCTCGGCTGAGTCCTGACTCGTGGGGTGAAAGCCTAGATCTTAAGTGATGCTGCGCAACAGTTAGGTTGAAGATGCCGACTGCTTCGAAAATCAGCTTCCCAGAGCCCAACACAACCAGTCGTCTGCCGGATCGGCAGCCGAAAGATCGAGAGGAGCGCGGGCCTGCTGGTAGTCGGCGCAGGGCAGCGTTTCCCTAGGTGTTGCCGCAGGGCATAGACCGTGGGCGCCGCTGTCGGGCGCATCTTCGGATCTCGTGGTACCTAACCTTGGGGCCGAGTGTCGTCGAGTGGGCAGCGACGAAGGGCCAAACACGCATACCGTGACCTCGCTGTCCGGTCAGGGCGATCTGCACGGTGACCCCGGACATCGAACAGGCGGTTCCGCCGCATTACCCGCAGAGGTCCAGGACCACGGAGGAGGTCCCCAGGTCAGAGTCGAGTCGCCATGGTTGAGGATGAGGTCGGTGGCGGGGAGGCCACCGGGCCGGATGATGCGGACAGGGCTGCGAAAGCATGCGTCCGCCGGCACAGACGCGTCGCGCGTCCCCTATTCGTGGCCGAGCGCGGCTGTGTCACGGACGGCGGTGCCGGCCGGGTGGACCCCCCGACCGCGGGTGGCATCGAGGAAGTCCGCGAGGGCCAGAAGACCCAGAGCGGAAGGCGCGGTCATGGCGGATCCTTTGGTGGCCGTGTCCCCGCCCTTGTCCGTTCCGGGCTTGCGACAGGCAATCCATTGCAGGCCCAAGATGGTCGGCCCAGACCTTCCCGTTCAGCAACAGCAGCACGGCGATCCACCGGCCGCTTGGAACCTCGGCCAGCATCAGGAGAATGCAGGTGCTGAGCGGGACCCTCAGCAGCGCCGCCAGTGTACCTTACAGGCCCGCCCAAGCGGTCAGCGAGAGGATCACCTCAAAGCGCGACAGGTTCAGGGATCGACCCATCAGGGCAGGTTCCAGCAGGTTGCCATGGATCATCTGGATCGTTGGGACGCCCCGGAGGATCACGGGGAATGGAAGCGGCTCGCCGAACTGTCCAAGCGGCATGGCCGCGGCCAGTGCGACGGCCAAGATGGAGCCGATGGACGGGTTGACGTTGAGTGCGAAAGTGAGGACCGCCCAGGGTAGAAGCAAAGGCGGGCTCGACGAAGTTTCATGACGCCGTTGCCTGCCCGCGCCCTCAGAAGTGAGACGAAGGTCTTCACGCCAAAGTACCGCTTGATCGAGACGGAGGCGCGAGGCGACCTCGATCACCTTGGCGCCCGAGCCTGTTCCGACTGCGGCAGATGAGAATCCGCCCTTTGGCGTGGAGCGGGCTCTGTGGCTGTCACTCCCGATGCTCTTGGGTACGGCGCATGAAGCTCACGACGTTTCCGCCGCTCAGGATGCCCGCCACCGCGCCGGCCAGATCTGCCATGCGGAATGGCTTGGGAAGGCGGGGTAGGCCGCCGCTGGCGGAGGGGGCCAGGTCGGCGTAGCCGGTGACGAGAAGCGCCGGAAGGCTGGGGCGGATCTGCCGCAGGCTTTCAACGAGGTCCACGCCGTTCATCCCCGGCATCAGGAAGTCGGTGACCAGGACGTCGGGCTCGAAGCCCGACCGCATCAAGGCCATCGCCTGACTGCCGCCATTGGCCTCGGTGACGTCATAACCCAGGTCCCTGAGCATCTCGGCGGTGCCGGCGCGCACCACGGCTTCGTCGTCCACCAGAAGGATGCGAGCGGCGAACGGCGCCGGCGCCAGCTCGCGCGGCAGTAATGGCGCGACCACGGGCGCCTCATCGGTCTCGGGAAGCCAGATCTCGGCCCGAGTGCCGAGGCCCAACGAGGAGGACAGGGCAAGCGTGCCGCCCGACTGCGCCGCCATGCCATGCACCATCGAGAGGCCGAGCCCTGTGCCCTTGCCGATGCCCTTGGTCGAGAAGAACGGCTCGACTGCCCGAGACAATGTTTCCTGGTCCATGCCCCCGCCCGTGTCGACCACCGAGAGGCGAACGTATCGGCCGGGTGCCAGGCCCGTGGGATGGTTAGCACCAACCTGCTCGCCCTGGGCGGACATGGTGAGCCTGCCGCCCCCAGGCATGGCATCCCGGGCGTTGAGGGCGAGGTTGAGGAGCGCGAGCTCAAGCTGGTTGGAGTCGACCTTGGCCGCAGGCAAGCCGTCCTCCACCTGGACAGAGACCGTGATCTGTGGCCCGATCGAGCGCTGGATCAGTTCCGTCATGCCATGGAGGAGCGCGCCGACGTCCACAGGCCGCGCTTCTAGATGGCTGCGACGGGCAAAGGCCAGGAGGCGGGTCACCAGCACGCAAGCCCTCTCGGCCGCCTCCAGGCCACCGCGGATCAGGCGCAGGGTGCGCTCGTCGCCATCAAGCTTCTTCTGTGCCCGTTCGAGCGAGCCAACAATCGGGGTAAGGAGATTGTTGAAGTCGTGGGCTACCCCGCCCGTGAGCTGTCCCATCGTGTCGAGCTTGCGCATCTCGTGCAGCTGCGCCTGCGCCGCCTCGCGCTCGACCATCTCGGCTCGGAGGTGGCTCGCAGCAGCCTCCAGCTCTGCTGTGCGCTCGGCGACGCGCGCCTCCAGCTCCGCGTTGAAGGAACGCAGGCGCTCCTCCGTTCGGATCCGCTCGATGGCGAGCGCTACATAATGGCAGATGGTGTGGAGGAGGGTGAGGTCCTCCTGGCTGAATCGCTCGTCCGAGCGGCGCCCAAAGGCCAAGGTCCCCAGGAGGTTGTCATCGACCACGAGCGGCGTGCAGGTATAATCCGTGATCCCGATCGGCTTGAGGTACACCGACAGAGGCTCCTCCGAGACGAGGGCGTCGGCCAAGTGCCGGGGCTGGCGATCGCTGGCCACCGTGCCACAGATCGTCTGGCCCAGGCGGATGCGGCTCACGTCGCGAAGCGTGGCCTCGTCGAGCCCGTTCTGGGCCACGAGGAGCAGGTCTCCTTCCCCGGTCAGGCGGTAGTTGAGGAAGACGTCGAGGCGCAGGGGACCGGCGATCAGCCCGAAGATGTCGGCCACCATGGCGGCGGGATTGCCCGAGGTCAGGAGCCGCGCCGCGGCCTCCCCCAGGAGTGCGATCCGCTCCTCACTGCGGCGCGCGCCCGTGATGTCGCGCGAAGCGGAAAGGAGCTTCTCCGGCGCCCCCTCCGCGTCAAGAATGGGGCTGACCGAGACATCCCACCACTTGGGCGTACCCTTTGCCGTCGGGCAGAAGGCTTGGAAGCGCCCGATGCCGCCGGCCAGCGCATCATCGATGGCAGCGCGTACCTTGGGCCGGTCGTCCGGCTTCCAGAACGACAGCCAGTCAGCGCCCTTGAGTTGGCGGTCGAAGTCGTCGATCTCCATGGCGCAAAGGCCGCCCTCGGAGAAGAACTCGAGCCGGGCATCAAGGGTCATGAGCTTGACGCAGTCGGGCGAGGCCGCGAGGACCCGGCGGTTGAACTCGTCGCTCGCCCGGAGAGCTTCGGACGAGTTCGCGCGTTCCTCGGCGCGGGCCATGGCGAGGCCGAAGCGGGCGGCGACGCCCAGCAGAAGCAGCCCGAGGACACCAGCTGCATAGGTGAGCCATCGCGACCTGAGCGCCGCCTCGTCGGCTCGGGCGCTCCGCTCCCGGAGCAGACGCTCTTCCTCGGCGATGATCACGTCGATCTGCTGGCGCGCGCGCTCCATGGCATCCCGGCCAGTCCCAGAGCTGATGAGAGCCAAGGCATCCGAGCGCCGCCCCACCTGCTCCAAGCCGACAACGTCCTCAAGGATGTCCAGCCGCTCATGGGCGAGCGCGTGGAAGCGAGTGAGGTTCTCCTGCTGGCTGGGGTTGTCGCTGGTGAGCCGAAGCAGTTCACCCGTCAGGTCGTCGAGCGTCTTGTGCGCCTGCTCGTTCATGTCGAGATAGGCCGGATTCTGGGTCAACAGATAGCCGCGCTGGCCGGTCTCGGCGTCCAGGAGAGCCGCAAGCAGGCGCTGCGCCTGGGCAATGACCTCGACCGTATGGATCCGCCAGCCTTCGGCCTCCTGCCGTGCCTTATCCTGACGAAGACTGACAAGGAAGAGCGCTGCCAGGAGCACCAGAAGACCCAAAAGGCCCGGCAACCCAGAACGCAAGGAGAAGGGCATCTCGGTCCTCATCATGCAGGGAAGTCGAACAGGCAGCTGAGACCCGAAAGGAAAAGCGGGCCCGACGTTCGACGGGCCTTTAACCGACTCTGGTCAAGAATCCACTCTTTTCTGGGCCTCAGGGTCGCAACACTATGACGCACCGAATGGGGGTGATCGGCAGAGCGGGGTCCAACGATCGTCGGCGGATGAGTTGGGTTACAAGCCGAAGCGGCGGGGCTGGAAGCGACGGGTCTGATTGGAGCAGATGAGGGCGCATCCGAGGGGGACCAAGGCTCCGTGGATGTCGCTACGATGCTCGTGAGCCGGATCCCGAGGCGACGGAAGCGGCTGAGCCAAGCAACCGTCCGTTCCACCACCTACCGAGTTCGACCAAGCCCTTGGCTCGTCTCCACGCCGCACCGCGCGATGCGGGGCCGGATGGAGCGGGCGCGGCATTCTCTGCGGCAGCGCCGGCGGTCGGCTGGCCCGGTTCCGGTCTGGACCGGCCTTATCTGGTGGCGGCTCATAGCCTCGATGACGGAGTCCAGCCCCCAGAAATCCTGGGTGCCGTTTTGATCCACCATCGGCCGGGAGATGCCACCCTGATGCCGAGAGACCGAAGGAGCGCATGGTCGTCGTCGCTGGGCCGGACCTGCTTGGTGCCGCAGCCTGCTTCCCCGCGGCGAACCCGCGCGGCAAGACCCACTTGGACGCTCTCGACGGCGAGAGACCCCTTGGCCAGGGCCCGACCGAGGGCTCCCTGGGCGCCGGTGGCGATCATGGTTCTCGTGTCGAACCGAGCTGACCATCTGGGTTGCAGGCGGCAAGGCTCAGAGCCCGAACATGGCACGCAGGCTGCCCTGGAAGTCGGCGTCGCCCTCTGCGCTGCGGCGGGCCAGGAGGGCCTCGGCATCCGAGCCGGCGACATAGCGGAGCTGGTCCGAGCCGTCCGTCGCCGCCCGGAGGATCGTCGCGGCCACAGCAAGAGGATCCGAGCCCGAGGCCTGCCCGGCGGCCGTGCTCGCCATCAGGCGCTCGACCAGGGGCTGGTACTCGGTGAGGCGCTCGTCGTTGCTGAAGACGAGGGAACGGTCGACAAAGTCGGTCCGGACCATGCCGGGCTCCACGATCTTCACACGAACCCCGATTGCGGCCATCTCGAAGCTCAGGGCCTCGGACAGGCCTTCCACCGCGAACTTGGTGCCGTGGTAAAGCGCGCCGAGCGGAAAGGCGATCCGGCCGCCCATCGAGCTGACGTTGACGATCAAGCCCGCCCGGTTGGCACGAAAGTGCGGGATCAGCGCCTTCGTGACCCGCAGGACGCCCAGGACGTTGGTGTCGAACTGCCGACGGACCGTGTCCATCGGCGTGGCCTCGAGCGGACCGTAGGCGCCGACGCCCGCGTTGTTTAGCAGGACATCGATCCGGCCGAAGTGGTCGAGGCCCTGGGCGACGGCGGCGTCCACAGTGGCCTCGTCCGTCACGTCGAGCCTTGCCACGAGCACGCGGTCGAGGTCCGACAAATCCGCTTCGCGTTCGGGCGAGCGCATGGTGGCGACGACGTTCCAGCCTTGGGACTGGAACAGCCGGGCCGTAGCCCGGCCGATGCCGCTGGACGCGCCGGTAATCAGGATGGTGTTCGTCATGAGGGTGGCTCCTTGCTACGGGGGCCGGTCCGGCCCTTGGTCCGCAACATCTGGCAATTGACCGTTCCGCAACAATCGTGCTCAGAGCGCATGAAGGGATGAGTTGGATTCAGCAATGCGGCAGGCCGGCCTCGCGCATCTCGTCAGCTTCCTGGCCATCGCAGAGCACGGGAGCTTCCGGAAGGCTGCCGAGGCTCTGGGCCAGTCGCCCTCGGCGCTCAGCCACGCAGTCCGAGGGCTGGAGGAACGGCTGGGACAGCGTCTCCTGAACCGGACCACGCGCAGCTTGGCGCTGACCGATGCCGGGCGGCTGCTCCTCGCGCGGGTTGGGCCCGCCATGCGGACAATCCAGGACGCCCAGGCTGAACTGGCCGAGGCGAGCGACCACCTGAGGGGCAGGATCCGTATCAACGCGATGGAGAGCGGCGCGATGGCCCTTTTGCGCTCGGCAGTGGCCCACTTCGCGCACCATCATCCCGAGGTGGAGATCGAGATCGTTACCGACACTTCCTTGGTCGACATCGTCGCTGCGGGCTTTGACGCCGGGGTGCGGCTGCGCGAGGCGGTGCCGCTCGACATGGTGGCCGTGCCCATCGGACCGGAGGCCGCCTTTGCGGTCGTGGCCGCGCCCGGCTACCTGAGTGTAATCCCCCCGCCCGCGTCGCCAGCGGACTTGGCGCGGCATCGCGGCATCCGACTGCGCTTCCCAGGCGGAGTGATCAGCCGATGGGAGTTCGAGCGGCGGGGCGAGGCGGCCGTGTTCGATCCTCCCTCCGGCCTGACGCTCGACAGCCTGAACGTGGTCGTCGAGGCGGCGCTGCAGGAGCTTGGTCTCGCTTGGGTGCCGCTCGACCTCGTGGCCGATCATATCGCCGCCGGGCGCCTTGTTCGCATGTTGGAGGAGTGGTCGCCTGCCTTCCCGGGCCTGTGCCTTTACTACCCGAGCCAAAGACATCATGCGAAGGCGCTGTCGGAATTCATCCGGCGTGCGCGACACGAGTCTTAACGGAGGGCAGCGCATCCGGCGTAGGTGTCGCGCCGACCTGTTTCGCATGAGGAAAGCTGGACCGGTTCTTGGTGAAGCTCCGGAGGTTTGCCTCATGTCGGACGGACCTCAATCCAGCCTCGCTCTTGGTCGCGAACCAAGGCAGAGCTCGGTCGATATCGGCCGGCGCAATTGTAATCGAGCTTTTCGCCCGGCCGACACCGAAGATGCTGGATGTGCGATTGACGTCGCCGCTGAACTTCGCATCCTCCAAGACCACACTCCCCGGCGGATCGCCCGCCGGTCGTCTAGTGCACCCTCACTTTGCGCGGCGGATGCTATCGTACGTGTCTCCATGGGTCGTGCAGTCCCGTATCCATCATCTCCTTGGTATGTCTTGGTCTGACCTCTCGCTTGGAATGTCCCGATGCTCCACGAAAGGCCGGGCCCGGTATGAGCCCGGCCCGGCCGGCTCGTCGATCAGTAATGCAGGCCCCAGCTGATGAGATCGTAGGCCCAGGCCACCCAGAGCAGGAGCAGGGCCGCCGCCAGCAGGATCCCTCCCCAGAGCCGGTGACCCCAGCCGCGCGTTCCTGTCCAGGCCCGGGACGCTTCCCGGGCGGCGGACAGGGCCAAGCCACCGAAGATGACCGGCGTCAGAATCTGTAGGCTCCGCAGCAACGGGTCGAGCGGGCCTCCCAGCAGGGCGAGCCGCGAAAGCCCGAGCCCGATGAAGGCCACCCATCCTACGACAGCCAGCAGCACGAGCCAGGAAAAGCCATGGGTCATCCGTCTGCCCCACAGGTCTTTTCCCCGAAGGGGCTGCGGCACGCCATGCCGCCACCGAGCCACGGCTCCGGCCGGCCAAGCCAACGCGCTCAGGGCCACCACGAGGAGCGAGGTCATGACCGCCGGCAACAGCCATGCCGGATCGCGCCACCAAGGCACGCGGTCGAAGACAAGGAACGGTGACGCGGCGTCATAGCTGATCCGGACGACCTTCCCGTTCTCCACCACCGCGGCCACTCGCGTGTCGCCTGGGGCATTGCCCCAGACATTGGGCTCGGTCTCGACCCAATGCTGCGGCTGGTCGGCGGTCCCGGGGAAGGCGGGCGCGGACAGGCTGCCCTCCTCGTCGACGGCGAGACGCACCGGGGCCACGAGGTCGAGGATGCTCAGGAAGGTGGTGGGAGAGCCTCGGCTCGCGACGTAGCGGCCCGCCATCTGCGCTGCGTGTTCGGCTGACGTCGCGGCGTCGATGCGCTCCTCGGTCCTGGGAGGCGCGGGGAAGTAGCGATCCGCAAACTCCTGCAGGAGAGCCGCCCGGATGGCGTGGGCCGTTCCCGGCGTGCCGTTGCTGTTCACGGCGACGAAGAGACCCACGTCTTCAGCTGGGAACAGCATGAGCTGCGAATGGCTGAACTCCGTGTCGCCCGCATGACCGATGGCGCGGCGGCCGTTGACCTCCTGCTCGTAGAAGCCCAGCGCCATGCCGTTAAGCGGCGGCACGAGCCGGGTAGTCGTGTCGTGCATGAGCGCAGCCGTTTCCGGGCGCAGGAGCCCCCGGCCGTCCTCCAGATGCGCGATCATGAAGCGGCCCATGTCGGCGCCCGAGGCGGCCAGACTGCCCGCCGGGGCCGGGACCACGATCTCGTAAGGCTGCGCCTTGCCCGAGGCGACGTCATAGCTCTGCGACACGAGCGGTTGGAGATCCTCCGGCAAAGGCTGGCGGAAGCTCGAACGCGCCATCCCAAGGCGGGCGAAGACATGACGCTCTATATAGTCGTCGAAGCTCAGGCCCGAAGCACGCTCGACCAGATGGGCGGCGAGAGCGGTGCCGTAGTTGGAGTAGGCAGGCGTCGTGCCCGGCGGGAAGATGCGGGGCGGCAGGTTCTCGCGGAGGTATGTCTCCATTGGGACGACGTGCGAAGGATCGTCGGTGATGAGGTGGCGCAGGCTCTCGGCGAAGCCCGCCGTGTGGGTCATCAGGTGGCGCAGGGTGATGGGCTGGCCATCGAAGGGCGGGATGGTGAAGCCGATGTACTGGTTCACGTCGGTGTCGAGATCGAGCGCGCCCAGTTCCACCTGCTGCATGACGGCCGTCCAGGTCACGAGCTTGGAGACCGAGCCCACGCGGAACAGCGTGTCCTGCGCCAGGACAGGTGTTCCGGCCGCCACGTCGGCCAGACCGTAGCCCTTCTGGAGCAGGACCTCGCCGTCGCGCACAACGACAGCCACGGCGCCCGCCACGTCGCCGCGCGCCAGCGCGAAGGGCATGAACCCGTCGAGCCAGGACTCCAGATCCGCCCGGTTGAGAGGAGTGGCCTGCGGCTGGATCTCGGGAGCTACGGCGGCCGATGCGTTGAGGCCTTCGGGGTGAGCGCCCGATGGCTCGACCTCCGGTGCCTGCGCGAACCCGGGCGCGGCTGCGCCGAGCGCGAGCAGGCCACCGGCGGTCACACTGCGGAGCCGGCTGGTCCAAGCTGGCGTCACGAGGAATGGCAGGGCGGACTGCCTAGCGAGTGACGTCGTGCTACGGATGGTCTTCGCGGAAAGGTCCGGGGTAGTCTGCGCGGCAAGATCAGTGGTGACAGCCATGGTTTGGCCTCCGATCGACTGAGGAAGCCTCACCGCTAGGACTCGAACCTTACGCCTGCATGAGCCGATCGGACGGTGGGAACTCTATGACGAAGGTGGCGCCACCGCCCTTGGTCGCCTCGACCCGAATGCTTGCGCCGTGATGGCGCACGATCTCGGCGACAATGGCGAGGCCCAGGCCCGAGCCCATCCGAGCGTCTCCATTTCGCCAGAACGGCTCGAAGACGAGCCCTACCACTGCAGGGTCGATGCCCGGGCCATGGTCTTCGATCTCTACCCGCCGGCCATCCTTCAGACGGACCTCGACGCTTCCGCCGGCGGGCTCCGCGCGCAGGGCGTTGTCGAGCACGTTGGCGAAGGCCGCCGTCAGCGCTGCCGGATGCCCGTCCACAAGCGCGGGCTCGCCCGACTGGGAGAAACCGACGGTGAGTTCCATCTCGTGAGCCAAGGGCGCGTAGTCGGCGACGAGGTCGACCAGAAGGGGCCCAAGGTTCATGGGTGCCGGCACGGGCGCCCAATCGGAGGACAGCCGCGCCGAAGCCAGCAGCTGGTCCGAGAGCGCCCGGAGCCTGCGGATGTCGCGCTTCAGAAGCGTGCGCTGTTCGCCTGCCGGCATTGCGTCAACTCGGGCAGCCATGACGGCGAGAGGTGTCCGAAGCTCGTGCGCGGCGTTGTCGAGGAAGCGCTTGCGGGCGGCAAAGGTTGCGCTCAGCCGATCGAGGGCATGATTGAAGGCCTGCGCCAGAGGCCTCATCTCGACCGGCACTGCCGTGAGGTCCAGTCCAGCGTGGTCCCGATCGAGATCTACGCTCGCCGCTTGCCGCGCAAGATTGGCCAAGGGCCGAACACCCGTCCTGAGCCGCCACCATGTCGTGAGGAGCGAGGCGATCAGGATAGGTCCCAGCAGGACGGCAATCTGGGTGCCGAGGATCCAGATCCCATAAGCAAGGTCCAATCCATCGGGCTTGTTGCCGGCAGTAAGGATCAGGACCGGACGACCCTCGATATCGCTCGTCGTCGCGTGACCTTCGACCAATCCCCCGGGAGTAGCGAGGGTGAAGCGGCTGTCCTCCATCAAGACGCCGTTGGCCTGGCCGAAGTCCGGCATGAGCGTGGAGCCCGGGAGCCAGCGGGCCTCGACGGCAACACCAAACCGAAGGCCCTCATGGCGCTGGACGTAGTCGATCAGTTCCGGCAGGGGCTCGATGGCGCTCAGGCCGCCTGCCTCGGCCGCCCGCGCCAGGATCACCGCCGCGCGGGCATGACCCAGCTCGCTCGCCGAGAGATCGTTGGTCAGGGTTGCGTAGACCCAAAGCACCGCAAGGAAGACCGCGACCTGCACGACGACGAGGTCGCGAAAGAGCGTCCCGGTCAGGCTCCAGGCGTGCCTCGAGGCCCTCACCGCTCAGGTCGCGCCGGTGAGCATGTAGCCCACGCCACGCACCGCCGTCAGTTCGACCTCGGCGTCCAGCTCGCGCAGCCGGGCCCGCAGACGCGACACGTTGGCATCGAGCGCATTCGGAAAGACGTCGGCGCCCGCCTCGTACACCGCCTCGACTAGGCTCTCCCGCGTTACCACGCGGTTGGCCCGGCGCACCAGCGCCTCAAGGAGGTTCAGTTCCCGCACTGCCAGGGTCAGGGGGACCCCGCGCACCTCCACTGTACGGTCGCGGGCGTTCAAGACGACCCGCCCGACGCTGATGGGGAGGTCCGGCTCAAGCCCCGGCCGGCGCAGCAGGGCGCGCACGCGCGCGGTCAGCTCGCCGCTGTCGAAGGGTTTTGGCAAGTAATCGTCGGCCCCAGCATCAAGTCCCTCGATGCGGCTCTCTATGTCGTCCAGGGCCGTCAACATAAGGATCGGCATGTCCGCTCCATGCCGACGCAAGTCCGGAATAGCCCGGAGCCCGTCTCCGTCCGGAAGGCGACGGTCGAGGACGACGATGTCGTATGACGCGAGCTCGGCGAGTTCGGTGGCCTCGCCGCGTGTTTGCGCGATGTCGGAGATGACCCCCATCTTCGCCAAGAGACGTGCCAGGAAGCGCGCAAGCTCCTCCTCGTCCTCGACGATCAGCGCACGCATGATCCTTCCCATCCCGCGGCTCACTATTCGCTTCGCAGTATCTGGCGGGACCCAGTCCGAGTAAAGCATCGCCCATGCCCTCCAGCGCTGCGGTGCCTTGGGTTGACCTGACCGAGGCGCCCTATCCGGGAAACGGGCCGAACTCGTTTTGCCGCCCTCAGCTTGGAGAGGTCGCCGACCGGGCTGGGCGGCTATGGCGGCGGTTTTCAGGCGCAGGTCGTCTTGAATCGCCTTCGCCGGGGACGCGACCGCGACGCTCGGCGTGCGCTTGGCCCAGACCGAGCACCACGACGCGCGTGAGGTGGACCGTTTGGCCATTCTCCTCAGGCTCTGCGTCGTGTTGCGTCACTCGCTCGTCCGGCACATCCCGCCCGCTCCCCCTGGATGCGGGAGATCAATTGCCGGCTGGCGGACGCTCGGCGACATCATGCAATGGTCTTGCTGGAGCCTGCGCGCGCACGCGGCCGGACCGCCCGCCCGCTGACCGCCGACTGACGCTCCGACCGCGAATGCCAAGCGTGAGTGCCGCTCGGGGACACATCGAACACGCGGAACATGAGCAGCACCGGGTAGTCCGGCATACGGTGCTCGATGAAAGCGAACCTCACTTCGGTAGCTCCACGACGATGCCGATGGCCTTCTTTGAAATGTCGCCCTCCATGCGCACGTTCAGCAACCATCCTAAAATCCTGTGGACTGGTGTGCCGATGCAGGCTGATCGGATCGTCCCGGCACAGAAGTATGGCGAGGTATGCCGAGAGGCCCAACAGCGCCAGCAGGCTGTGAAAGCGTCTGCGCTGTAGATGCAGCGACGCTGCGAGCAGTGATCTCTGCGAAGGCCTCGACCCGCATCGGGACGATCAGCGGAAGGACGCCGAGGCTGATGCAGCCGAAGAGCGGCCGGCTGTGAACCGACCGCCCCCGAAACTCATGAGGAACGCGTGTGAATGCTCTCGCTGACCCTGGCCGCGCCCCGGCTGTCGCCGCCGAAGATGCGTGCGACGACCACGTAGAAGAGCGGGACGAACAGCACGCCCAGCACGGTGGCCGAGATCGTGCCGCCCAGCACGCCCGAGCCGATAGCCGTGCGCCCGCCCGAGCCCGCCCCATGGCTGAGCACCAGGGGCAGCACGCCCAGGGAGAAGGCCATGGAGGTCATCACGATGGGCCGGAATCGCTGGCGCGCGGCCTCCTTGACCGCTTCGAGCAGGGGCTCGCCGGCCTCCTGCCGCTCGCGCGCGAACTCGACGATGAGGATGGCGTTCTTGCCGGTCAGGCCGATGACCGTGAGCAGGCCCACCTGGAAGAAGACGCCGTTCTCGAAGCCGCCTGCCCAGGCCCCAAGCAGGGCCCCCAGCACGCCGATGGGCATGGCCAGCATCACGGCGAAAGGAATGCTCCAGCTCTCATAAAGCGCGGCCAGGGACAGGAAGACCGCTGCCAGCGACAAGGCATAGAGGAGAGGGGCCTGGTTTCCGGACTCGCGTTCCTCGAGTGACAGCCCGGTCCAGGCTACGCCGTAGCCGCCGGGTAGCTGTGCCGCCAGCCGCTCGATCTCGGCCATGGCCTCGCCCGTGGTGACGCCCGGCGCGGGCGAGCCCTGGATCTGCATGGAGGGGACACCGTTGTAGCGGCTCACGCCCTGCGCTCCCTGGGACCAAGACCCTTCTGCGAAGTTGGAGAAGGGCACGAGTCCCCCGGACGCATTGCGCACGCGCCATTGCTCGAGGTCGGTCGGTGTGGCCCGAGAGCCCGGCTCGCCCTGGACATAGACCCGCTTGATGCGGCCCTGATCCAGGAAGTCGTTCACGTAGCGCCCCGCCCAGGCGACCGACAGCAGGTTGCCGATGTCCGTGGCCGAGACGCCCATGGCGCCCGCCTTGCGCCAGTCGATGTCGATGTTGAACTGCGCCGCATCCTCGAGGCCGTTCGGCCGGGCCGAGGCGATGAGCGGATTCTGCGCCGCCATGCCGAGGAGCTGGTTGCGCGCGTCGAGCAGCTGCTCGTGGCTTTGGCCGCCCCGTGCCTGAAGGTAGAAGTCGAAGCCGGACACGTTGCCGAGTTCGATTACCGAGGGCGGGACGATCGGAAAGGCGAAGGCGTCGCGGATCTGGCTCAGGGCGCCGAAGGCCCGGCCAGCCACGGCCTGCGCGCTCAATGCGGGGTCGTCGCGCTCTTCCCAGTCCTTCAGCTTGACGAAGGCGAGACCCATGTTCTGGCCCTGTCCGGCGAAACCGAAGCCCACGACTCCGAACACGGACTCCACGGCGGCGCTTTCCTGCTCGAGGAAGTAGTCCTCGATCTGCTCCACCACATCGAGCGTCCGGTCGGCCGTGGCACCCGTGGGCGCCTGGACCATGGTGAAGAGGATGCCTTGATCCTCCTCGGGCAGGAACCCCGTGGGTGTGCGCACGAACAGCAACCCCATGGCGACGGCGAGCCCGAGATAGACCACCCCGACTCGGACGGGCCGCCGCACGATCCAGCCCACGCTGCCGGCGTAGCCGCCCAGAAGCTTGTCGAAGCCACGGTTGAACAGGCCAAAGGGGCCACGGGTCTTGGCGTGATCGCTCCGCCGCAGGAGCGTGGCGCAGAGGGCCGGGGTCAGGGTCAGGGCCACCACGACCGACAGTCCCATGGCCGAGATGATGGTGATGGCGAACTGCTGATAGATCACGCCCGTGGAGCCGCCAAAGAACGCCATGGGCACGAACACGGCCGACAGCACGATGGCGATACCGATCAGCGCCCCGGTGATCTGGTCCATCGACTTGCGCGTGGCCTCCAGCGGGCCGAGTCCCTCTTCGTGCATCACCCGCTCGACGTTCTCCACGACGACGATGGCGTCGTCCACCAGAAGGCCGATCGCCAGCACCATGGCGAGCATCGTCAGCGTGTTGATGGAAAAGCCCGCCGCCGCGAGCACCCCGAAGGTGCCCAACAGCACGACCGGGACCGCCAGGGTCGGGATCAGCGTGGCGCGGAAGTTCTGGAGGAAAAGGTACATGACGAGGAAGACCAGGACGATGGCTTCGACCAGCGTCTTGATGACCTCCTCGATCGAGATCTCGACGAAAGGGGTGGTGTCGTAGGGGATGACGTACTCGACGCCTTCGGGGAAGAACTGGGCGAACTCCTCCAAGCGCTCCTTCACCGCCTCCGACGTGTCGAGCGCGTTCGCGCCCGGCGCCAGGCTGATCGCCATGCCGGCCGAGGGCGCGCCGTTGTAGCGCGAGATGAACTCGTAGTTCTCCGCCCCGATCTCGACCCGTGCCACGTCGCCCAGCAGCACGAGCCCCCCGCCTGTGTCGGCGCGCAGCACGATCTGGCGGAAATCCTCGGGCGTTTGGAGCAGGGACTGCGCGGTGATCGTG
The DNA here is from genome assembly GCF_006152115.1 of Rubellimicrobium rubrum. Lineage (GTDB taxonomy): Bacteria > Pseudomonadota > Alphaproteobacteria > Rhodobacterales > Rhodobacteraceae > Rubellimicrobium > Rubellimicrobium rubrum. Next base: position 32,241 of record NZ_VDFU01000027.1, read on the forward strand.
GCGTTGAGTTGCTGTCCCTCCGGAGCCGGACGCGTGCCGAAGGCGCCAGCCGAGATCTGCGCGTTCTCCTCGGAGACCGCGGTGATGACGTCTGCCGGGGTCAGGTCGAAAGCCGCAAGCTTGGAGGGGTCCAGCCAGATCCGCATCGCGTACTGACCACCGAAGACCTGCACGCTGCCCACGCCCTCAAGCCGGCTGAGATCGTTGACGAGGTTGCTGACCAGATAGTCCGCGAGATCCACCTCCTCGTACTCGCCGCGCCCGGAGATGAGCGAGACCACCATCAGGAAGCCCGCCGCGGACTTCTGCACGCTGACGCCCTGCCGCTGCACCGGTTCGGGCAGGAGCGGCGTGGCTTGCGCAAGCTTGTTTTGCACCTGCACCTGGGCGATGTCGGGGTCGGTGCCGGTCTCGAAGGTCAGGGTGATGGTCGCCGTGCCTGACGAGGTCGAGTTCGAAGAGATGTAGCGCAGGCCGTCGAGGCCGGTCATCTGCTGCTCGATCACCTGGGTGACCGTGTTGCCCACCGTCTCGGCCGAGGCTCCGGGATAGCTCGCCCGGATCGAGACGGATGGAGGCGCGATCTGCGGGTACTGCGCGACCGGGAGGGTCAGCACGGCCAGCAGGCCCACGCCCATGATGAGGATCGAGATCACCCAGGCGAAGACGGGGCGGTCGATGAAGAAGCGGGCCATGCGAAGCTCTCCGGTCCGGGTGGGGTCAGTCGGCGGCGCGGTCGCCGGAGGCGAGTTCGGTGCTGTCAGTGGCCGCAGGGCCGGCTCCGCCTGTGGCCTCCGCCGTCGTGGCAAGCTCTTCGGGCGCGACCGTCGCGCCGGGGCCGGTCTTCTGAAGGCCCGCCACGATCACCCGGTCGCCCGCCGCAAGCCCTTCGCTCACGATCCAGTCCGATCCACGATCCTCCAGGACCGTGAGCAGCCGCTCCTCGACCACGTCCTCGGCGTTGACGACCATCGCGGTCGGGCGCCCCCGACGGTCGCGGCCGACGCCTTCCTGCGGAACGAGGAAGACGCCGTCGGCCGTCCCCGTGGGCATCTCCGCCTGAACGTACATTCCGGGAAGCAGCAGCTTCTCGGGATTGGGGAACTCCATGCGCAGCACGACCACACCCGTTTGCTCATCGACATGCGGTTCGGCCGCGGTCAGTTCGCCGGTGTGTTCGAACTCCGTGCCGTCCGCGAGGATCAGCCCCACGGTCCGGTCGGCCTGCCCCAGATCGGCTTCGGTCTGGCCGCGGCGCCAGGCCAGCAGCTCGGCTGCTGATTGGGTGACATCCACATAGACCGGATCGATCTGGCGAATGACCGTCAGCGGCTCGGCTTGGCTGGCCGTTACCAGCACCCCTTGGCTGGCCAAGGACAGGCCGATCTCGCCCGAGATGGGCGCGCGTATCGTGGTGCGCTCCAGTTCGATCTGGGCGGCCAATTGCTGCGCTTGGGCGACCTTGAGCGCGGCCGCGGCGGCATCGCGGGCCGACACCGCCTCGTCGTAGACCTGTTGGCTGGCCACGTCGCGCGCCCGCAGTTCCTCGACCCGCGTGGCCTCCCGCTCGGCCGCTCCCAGCTGCGCCTCGGCCTGCGCGACGGCGGCCTCTGCCTGGGCCAGCGCCGCCTCGTAGGTTGTCGGATCGATCGTGTAGAGAACGTCCCCTTCCTCCACCCTGCTCCCTTCCTGGAACAGGCGCTCGGTGATGAGCCCGGCCACCTGCGGCCGCACTTCTGCGGAAGCTGAGGGCACCACCCGGCCTGGCAGGGCGGAGGTCAGCGTCACCGTCTGCGGCTGAAGCGTCACGACCGTGACGGCCGTCGGTGGCGGCGCGTCCTGGGCATGGCTGCCGTCGGCCATGCACAGGCTCAGCAAGCCGATAACCGCGACGTACAGCGTTCGTGGAAGGACAGCCATGGATCGAAACTCTCAGGTGGTGGGCCGCTTGGCAGAGACCCGGAGGTGGAATAAAGAAACCTGCCGGTTTCTTAATGGTAGGAGAGTCTAGGATGCAAGCGAATGCTGCAAAGCAGAACTGAGTTTGTGACGTGGTCTGGCTTCTGCCCGGACAGGAGGCACGAGTGAGGGATGTCGGTGACGAAGTCGTGCGGCCGAAAAGGGGGCGCCCCGTCGCGATCCCTGTGCAGGACCGCCGCAAGCTGATCCTCGATGCTCTTGACGAGGCGTTCCGAGAGGCCGGTCTCAACGGGACAAGCATGGCGGCCGTGGCTCGCAAAGCCGGCATGTCGAAGCGCACGGTCTACGAGGCTTTCGAAGACCGCGCCGCCCTTTTCGGAGCCTATCTCCGGCGGCTGCGTGACGACTTCATCCGACCGCTCGATGGGGACGATCACAGCTTGCCCCTTGAGGAGCGGCTGCAGCGCCTGCTGGCGCCACGCTCCGATCCGGCGTCCTTCGAACTGCCGCTTGCCATCCTCCGGGCCATGATCGCCGAAGGGCCGCATCGGCCCGACCTGGCTCGCAGCTTCTTGGAGGAAGGCCCCAGGGCCGTGCAGGGAATGATCCGCGCCGAACTCGACCGTTCCGTAGCAAGAGGAGAGATCGTCATCGCGGATACCCAGGCCGCCGCCGCTCTGCTCAATGACATGATTCGACCGAGTCCGTTCGAGGTTCTGATCGATCCAGCAAGCTTGGCGACCGAAGAGCAGATCCAAGCGCGCTTCGAACTGGCGATCCGGGTCTTTCTACGTGGTATCACCGGTGCCACGTCGGTCGAAAACGGACAGGATACAGGCGGGTCCGCTGAGCTGTTGGAGGGCAGGGCACGTTCGGTGCCGACCTGAGCCCTCGGCTGGTCATCGGGATCCTTGCGCGACGGGCCTCTCGGGAATCGGAGCACCTGGCGGTCTGGGATCCAGACCGCCAGGTGTTGATCCCTGATCAGAACCGGTAGGCTGCACGCACGCCCACGGTGGTCAGGCCCGTGTCGAGACCGTCCACATCAAGGTCGAATTCGTGGCGCAGCACTTCGCCGCCGAGGCTGAAGCGGTCGGTCACAGCATATTCGACGCCACCGCCGAAGTAGTAGCCGTCCGCGCTGTCCTCGCCCGAACCGGCAAGCTCCTCGGAGAGGTTCGCCCGGGCGTAGCCCCCTGTGGCGTAGGGCAAGACGCGACCGCCGTCGTAGCCCAGGCGGAGACCGGCCCTCGCGATGCCCTCGAGATCGGCACCCGCGTCGAAGGTGACCTCGTCCTCGTCATCGACCTTTAGATCAGCCCAATCGTAAGCCACCTCTGCACCCGCGACGATGCGGCCGAAGTCGCGCAGGTAGCCGGCGTGCAAGCCGCCTACCGCGCCGTCGAGGTCTGCCTCGCCCGCGTCACCGTCATCGCGCTCATAGCCGAGTTGGCCAAAGGAAAGCTGGCCGCCGAGGTAGAGGCCGGTCCAGTCGCCCGAAGGGGCAGCCTGAGGCGTGATGACCACCGGGGCCGGCGCGGGTGCAGTCACGGGAGTTTCAGCCACGACTGGAACGAAGCCGCCGGCAGCAGCCGCGCCGGCGCTTGCGACCAGAGCGGCCGCAAAGAGGGGAAGGAGTTTGGTCATGAGAGCGCCTTTCAGGATCAGCTACGGAACGGTCCTTGGTCGAACCGCCTCCGCACCCAAATCGGCCCTTCAGAGGAATCTCTCAAGTAGGATGAAATTTCTGAGGTAGTATGGATTTCCATACTGAGAGACGCACGCCTCCCAGAGCTCGGATCAGCTGGTTCGAAGAGACCGCGCCGCCGAGGTCGACGCGGCTGTCCCCACCCGCGCCGGACAGGTCCGGGGCCAACCTGCCGTCCCAGACCTCGTCTGCTGCCCTCACCTACGCGGGCTTTCCTCATCCTGCTCGTCCACCTCTCCCAAACGCAGAGTTGCAGCATGCTGCTCGGCCCAGCCGTTGAGCGCCTCGAACACGGGCTTTAGGTCGTAGGCCACGGGGGTGAGCTCGTACTCCACGCGGGGTGGCACCTCGGCATAGATGGTCCGGGCGACCAGACCATGGCGCTCCATGTCGCGCAGCTGAGCTGTCAGCATGTGCTGGGTGATACCAGGGATGCCGCGCATGAGCTCGCCAAAGCGGCGCTTGCCGTCCTTGAGGCTCCACATGATCTCGGCCTTCCACTTGCCAGTGATGAGCCGCAGGGCCGCGCGCATGCAGAGCACCGGGTGTGCGTCACCGCACAACGCGAGGCTTTCCTCAGCTTTGGTGCGGGTCTTGATCGTCACGACGCCATTAGTATTCATTTCCATCCTACCTCAGGAAATTCATCCTACTTGATGCTTTTGCCTTGGAGGACAATTTTGTTTCGCAGAGGCGATCATTGCAAGACGCTTCTTGGATTTGTGAAAGGCACGATCATGACCAAGCTCCTCCCCCTCCTCGCCGCTGCCCTTCTCGCGACCGCCGGTATGGCTTCGGCCAGCAACACCCTCGGGTTCAACGAGGTTCAGTCCTCGGGCACCCAGATCGAGTTGGGCACCGTGGTCGCCAACGGCGACGGAATCGTCGAGGTCTACGAGTACCAAAGGGCACAGCAGGGCCGTCTTCTCGGCGCTGATGCTGTCCGTGCGGGCGCCAACACGAACGTGCGGGTCCCGGTTGGTTCCACCACCGCCAACCGGTTCCTGGTAGTCCTGAAGGTCGATGGCAACGTCGTCGCCCAGCAGGTCGTGCGGACCGACAACTGATCGGAACGAAGGCTGCCGCAGCATGGGTTGCGCAACGAGGCGCCGGGTAACCGGCGCCTCTTATGTTTGTCGTCAAGGATCAGGCACCTCGACGCACAACGTGGGACAAAGGAAAACTGCATGAGCGCGATCTACAGCACCAAGGCCACCGTCGTGGGGGGACGCACCGGGACGGTACGGACTGAGGACGGACTTCTGGACCTGCCGCTCGCCATCCCGCGCGAGATGGGCGGCAGGGGAGGGGCCACGAACCCCGAGCAACTCTTTGCTGCGGGCTACGCCGCCTGCTTCGAAAGCGCGGTGATCCACCACACGCGGAAGCAGGCCGAGAAGGTCAGGGACGAGGACATCGAGGTCACCGCCACGGTCGGGCTGGCGTCGAACGGCCAAGGCGGTTTCGCTCTCACAGTCGAACTCGACGTGGCCATCCGAGGGCTGGACCAGGCCGCTGCCGAGGAGGTCGTGGAGGCCGCCCACGCCATCTGCCCCTACTCCAATGCCATTCGCGGCAACGTCAACGTGGCGACGACCGTAAGAGCGCTTTGACTGAAGCGCCCCAAGACGGTGGAGATCACCATCGGTGATCTCCATCTGGGCAGCGCCTTCACCAACATCGTCCATCAACTCTCCGGCTAGGCTGGCATTGCGACCATGTTCTCCATCATGGCCGTAGCCGGCTCTGGCTATGTGGTGGCCGGGGAAGAGGTCGGCCCGGCGATGGCGCAAGGCGCCCAATTGGCCTGCCTTGTCGGAAACTGGTTCGTCCTGCTCGCCTTGGTGGTGGCCTTGCTGATCCCCCGACGGTTCTGTCCAACCGCGCCGGTGCCAGCCCACTGAGGTGGGGTCGGGCGCCCGGAGATGGAGGTTCTACAGATGCGCCGCAACGAGGTCGAATGATGCCTCGCCGCTCTCCTGCCTGGGCGCGGCCTGCGTCGGACAACGGACTACGCGCCTCGAAACTCCTACGGCCGTTAGCGTCAGCCGGCTGCCGCACAGGGCCAAGCCGGCCCCGACACCCAACTCACCCCCCCGAGGACCTCATGAGTAGGAGATGATCATTGGTCTGCATAGGGGGAACGGATGCGGCTCGCAGCCAGGGGCATAGCTCATGCCGTGCGTCGATCCAACGAGCCACACGAGCTTTGACGAAGGTCCGTCATGCACGGACGGCCGAGCGTGGAAAGCTCCAGTTCCTGTTTCTGCCGGACGGTCCGATACACGTCAGCGACATGGAGGATGAAGCCCCACACTTCAACCTCGACATCATGCCCACGCCTGCGGCCAGGGCCCGTGGCACAAGCCGCATCAGCCTGGCCGCAACCGGCTCCACCACGCTGCGAGAGCCCTACAATCTCACCCGGCAGTTCAAGACGCTGGGGGTCTTGCACGCGCGGGTGGGCTGGAACGCGGTCACCCCCAAGCTGAGAGGACCTCGCGGCAACCTATGGCAGGCGCGTTCCATCCAGTTCGGAACGCGTTGGCGGGACCCTCGTGAGAACTTTACTCGAGCTTTCGATGCTGCTAGCCGCCGGCTCAAGCATTCATTGCCTCCGGTCGCAGCCTACCCGGTCAAAACAAGGATCTCTGGATCATTCAGGTCGCTCCCCTTTAAGGGCGGCGTGGTTGCGTAGGAGGCCTTATCCGAGGTCCTTCCCCATGTCTCATGATGACATCTATTCTGGCCTGAGGCAGCTCGGTGCCGCCATCAAGCTCCCCCAATGTCCCGAGGAGGCGGTCCTCGAGCGCGTGCTGAACCCGCAGAAGGGCGTGGCCTATGCGGTCCGCTTTGCGGCGCCCGAGTTCACGTCGCTTTGCCCGATGACCAGCCAGCCGGACTTTGCGCATCTGGTGATCGACTACGTGCCGGGCGAATGGCTGGTGGATAGCAAGTCGCTCAAGCTCTTCCTGGGGAGCTTCCGCAACCACGGCGCCTTCCACGAGGACTGCACGGTCACCATAGCCCGACGGCTCGTGGACCTGCTCGCGCCCCGGTGGTTGCGCATCGGCGGCTACTGGTATCCGCGCGGCGGCATCCCCATCGACGTTTTCTACCAGACCGGCCCAGTGCCCGAAGGAGTTTGGATTCCCGACCAGGGCGTCCCGCCCTATCGCGGGCGGGGCTGAGCCCATGTTCATGCCCCGAACCGAGCGCCACCACGCGGCTCGGCGGCTCGAGTGCTACATCTATTTCCCACTCTTCTGCGGCTGCATCCCATTCGTTCGTTCCGACCAGACAGTTTGAAGCTTTACCAAGAGCAAATAGGCTGGAATGGGCGCTCCTACGGTCCTTCTTGGCCGCCCTGGGCCAAGTGGGTCGGCGCGACGCAGCGGACCTTGAGCCGGCTCGTGAGGGAGTTCACGGCCTCGCTTGAGGTCGGCCAGTTCACCCCGTGCGCGAGAAGGCTTGATCCGACCGCGGCGGCCCTCGGCCTCGTTGATAACGCCAAGGTCAAGGAAGTGCCGGCCAAGACCCTGAACCTGAAGGTGCGGGGGCGCTCGCATCAGCTGTTCGGGATCCTAAAGATCGCGGCCTTTGTCATGGTGGGCAGCCTGAGGCTGCCCGTCCTCGCTGACTTGCGGCCACCGAAGCCGAGCATCCAAATCGAATTCGTCGCGTCGGATGCAACCCAGAACCTGCTTGGCCGGGCCGCTGACATCGCCATTTGCATAGCGGATCCGACGCAGTACGCGCTGATCGCCCGCAAGGTTAGGGACACGCCGATGGGCCTGTTCGCGACGCGCGGCTACTTCGACCGGCGTGGTCGCGTCTTCTCGCGAAAGGACCTCGGCGGGCATGAGCCGTCGGGTTCGATCGAGGTGATCTCCTGATCCGAGGCTTCGGCGCGCACGGCGTCCACCTCACACGGAAGGATTTCGCCCTTTGCCCGAATAGTGCCATGCGGACTTGTAACCTCCTGCTGGCCGGCACCGGCTGGCCCGCAACCTCTTGGCAGTGCTGCCGCCGGTTCCTGTCGTAGTCGCGTGGGCCTCAGTCAGTCCCCTGTCTGGGACATCAGTTGCGCCTGGATCGCTGTCTTGTCGATGACCGACCATACCTGCATAATTCGGCCAGCCTGGATCTGATAAAAGACGTTCTCAGCAAAGGAGACGCGCCGTCCATTCACGGTGAGGCCGAACAGCACCCCTTTGGGAGTGCAGTCGAAGTTCAGGCGGCTCGCGACATAGGAGGAGTCAGAGATCAGCAGGACGATGTTGAAGTGGAGGTCCGGGATGGCCTCGAAGTCACCTTCCAGCATCTCGCGATAACCCGACAGTCCGATCCGCTGGCCGTTAAACCGAACATCGTCGTGCACGAACCGTCCCAGGTCCGACCAGTCCTGCGCGTTCAGACAAGCGATGTAGCCTCGGTAGATCTCTGGGAGGTCGTCGTCCACGCAGATCCTCTTTTGCTGTTCCTCGCCTTGCTGCCAAGTCAGTGGTGCCACTCTTCAGGCAAGCTTGGCAGCACGCGCGCTGGCCACTTGCAGCCAAGCCGCTTGAGCGGTGCCCTGGGGCGATCAGGTCTTGGACCTGGATGAGGCCCTGCCTGACACGTTGGATTCAGGGGAGTGGAGCAAACTCAAGGCGCGATCGAGCGGGTCAGCTCCACGGTCACTTTCGCCTAGACCCTGGGCATGTCGTCGAGCGTTTCGGCAGGCAAGGCGAGTAGCTCCTGCGAGGATATCACATAGAGCTTCTCGCAATCGCCGAAGATCTCGTTGCGCTCGGACTGGGAGCCTTGTCCTTCAAGCGCGACGCCCCGCGGATTCGACCTGTCGGAGGTCTGCCGAGCTTGACGGCTTTTCAGTTTCGGACGTTTCAGAGCCACCTTGCAGACACTTGTCAGCGCAGCCCGTCTGCTTCCTGGAATATGCCTTTCTGCAGCGAGTGTAAGGCATTGCGCGGCTCTGCCTGGATTTACTGACAAGGCGTCGCACCTCCTTGCCACTCTGCCGCGTGATGCGCATCTTAGCGAGCGACGGGGGTCCGGGCCCCTCTGGCGGCGGCTCATGGCCCCGCGATGTCGGACCTTCCTTCGGCGCCGCCGGAGGTCGCGGCGCCCCATTCGAGGGAGACGCCGACGTGTTGGACGATCCAGTCCTTCTGGCCCGCATGCAGTTCGCGGCCAATATCACATTCCACATCCTTTTCCCCACCATCACCATCGCGCTGGGATGGATGCTCCTGTTCATGAAGCTGCGCTTCACCTGGACGCGTGACGGCGCCTGGATGGAGCTTTACCGCTTCTGGGTGAAAGTCTTCGCGCTGACCTTCTCCTTGGGCGTCGTGTCCGGCATCGTGATGAGCTTCCAGTTCGGCACCAACTGGCCGGGCTTCATGAACACGGTGGGCAACATCGCCGGGCCTCTCCTGGCCTACGAGATCATGACCGCCTTCTTTCTCGAGGCGGTGTTCATCGGCGTCATGCTGTTCGGCCACGGACGGGTGCCGGCTTGGGCACATACCATCGCCACGGCGCTGGTGGCGATCGGCACGACCATCTCGGCCTTCTGGATCATGGTCCTGTCCTCGTGGATGCACACGCCCGCCGACTTCGAGATGCGCGACGGCGTGGCGCATGCGACCGACTGGGGGGCCATCATCTTCAATCCCTCGATGCCCGTGCGTCTGGCGCACATGCTTCTCGCCTCGGGCCTGACGGCGGCCTTCCTTGTGGCGGGCTTCTCGGCTTGGCGAGGGCTGCGCGGTGACCGCGCGCCTTCGGTGGCGAAGGGCCTGCGCCTGGGCGTCGTGACGGCGGCCCTGCTGATCCCGGTTCAGATCTTCGTGGGCGACCTCCATGGGCTCAACACGCTCGAGCACCAGCCGGCCAAGGTCGCGGCCATCGAGGCCAACTGGGAAACGAGGCCCAATGTCCCATTGGTGCTCTTTGCACTGCCTGACGAGGAGGCGAGGGAGAACCGCTTGGAGATCGGGATCCCGAACGGAGCCTCGCTCATCCTCAAGCACCATGCCGACGGTGTCGTGCCGGGGCTCAACGACTTTGAAGGCGAGCACCCGCCCGTTGCCCCAGTGTTCTGGTCCTTCCGCGTCATGGTGGGTGTGGGAATGCTCATGCTTCTTGTTTCCTGGGCCGCCGCCTGGCGGCTCTGGCGGCGCGGTGAGCCTGGGGTCTGGATCAGCTGCGCGCTCGTGGGGATGACCTTCTCGGGCTGGGTCGCCACCATTTCGGGTTGGTACGTCACCGAGATCGGTCGTCAGCCGTGGCTGGTCTATGGCGTGCTCACCACGCATGAGGCCGCGTCCGAGGTGCCGGCATCAATGATCGCCACGACCTTCCTGGGCTACATGGCGGTCTACGCCTTCCTGCTCGCGGCTTATGTGGGCACGCTTTACTACCTTGCCGGGAAAGGCCGGAAGGCGGACGTCACCGTTGAAGGGCCGGGCGCCGTGCCCGCCCGCGCCTGAGGAGGGCAGCATGGAGCTTCTGGGACTTCCGCCCGCGACGTGGCTGCCGGTGGTGTTCGCGGGCCTGATGGGGGTCGCCATCCTCCTCTATGTCATCCTCGACGGCTATGACCTGGGGGTTGGGATGCTCCTTGGCGGAGCCCAGGATGAGGGAGAGCGCGACACCATGATCGCCTCCATTGGGCCATTCTGGGACGCCAACGAGACTTGGCTCGTGCTTGCCACCGGCCTCCTCTTGGTGGCTTTCCCGATGGCTCACGGGGTGATCCTGGGCGAGCTCTACCTGCCCGTGATGCTCATGCTCGTGGGGCTGATCCTGCGTGGAGTGGCCTTCAAGTTCCGGACCAAGATGACGCCGGGATCCAAGCTGTTGTGGGATCGGGCCTTCCTTGGAGGAAGCATGCTGGCGGCGCTGGCGCAGGGTTGGATGCTTGGGTCGTATGTGCTGGGCTTTCAGGACAGCTGGGCCGCGCATCTCTTCGCGGCTATCACCGCCCTCGGTCTCGCGGTGGCCTATGCCTTCATTGGCGCCTGCTGGCTGGTGATGAAGGCAGAGGGTGACCTCCAGCGCCGGGCGGCGCATTGGGCCCGGGCGATGCTGGCCTTCGCGGCTCTGGGTCTCGTGGCCGTGTCGGTCGCGACGCCGCTCGTGTCACCGCCTATTTTCGAGAAGTGGTTCTCCCTGCCGAACTTCATGCTCCTTGCGCCTATCCCGCTGGTGACGGCGGTGACACTGGTGGCGCTGTGGGTGGCCCTGGGGCGTTACCCGCGTCCAGGCGACCGCTGGAACTGGGTGCCATTTGCCGGGGCGGTGGCAGTCTTCGCCTTGGCCTTCCAAGGGCTCGCCTTCTCATTCTATCCGTATGTCGTGCCGGGAAGTCTCACGATCTGGGACGCTGCGGCAGCGCCCGAGAGCCTTGGGGTGATCCTGGCCGGAAGCGTCTTCGTCCTGCCGATGATCGTGGCCTACACGGCTTTCAGCTATTGGGTTTTCCGCGGCAAGGCGGGAGAGCTGCGCTACTAGTGAGATGCGAATGGCTGGGTTGTTGATCCCTGCCGGACGACCTGTTTGGCCGGGCAGAGGTGCGCCCGGCATCGGGTCGGAGCTCAAGTGTTTGCATGCAATGCGGGCTGTTGGGCTTCGACACGAAAGCGCGCAATCGGATCACAGGGACGAGCGGCCCCGTTCAGCGCTTCGGGCCTACGCGGACCAAGCTCGCCTCGCCCGAAACCTTGCATAGACCCCGGACCAAACTCGGGGTCAGGGCCATATGCCCGAAACGGTGCCGTCGGATTGGACTTGGGTGATGGGGGAACGACCGCTGCCCAGTCGGCAGCTGATCGAGCAGACTTTTCGCCCTAATCCGGGTGCAGCTCCGGCTATAAGACTCAACTGTGCCTTGTGCACCTTGGCAACGGGATTCCTCTGGAGCCGGTTCGACAAGGTCCAGACGACCCGTTCAAGGAATGCCTGCTTTCCTTTGCCTTCGACGTCCATCTGCAAGGCGGGGAAGGAGCAGGGAGAACAGCTCGACTTGAGAGCTGATGCCGCAGCGACTGTAGAGCTGTTCTCGAAAGACCTCCATGGTCTGGGCCGCAACATCAAGCCTCGGGGGCGATCGAGGCCGTTGAATCGCTCCGCAGAATCGGAGAAGTGACCTCGGCCTGACGAGTCGACAGATGAATCCCATGGTCAAGCGCTACGAGTCGACGACGGCCATCCATGGCGTGGCGCTCGACATCGGCGGCAAGGAGTTTCTTACGTTTCTTGGGCCGTCTGGCTGCGGGAAGACCACTCTGCTCAGGATGATCGCTGGCTTTGGGAATGTGACCGAAGGGCAGAACCTACTGTCTGGCGAGGACACTTCAGGCAGATGCCGACGGGCGGCCGCGTGATGCTTTACGACGACGCCCATTTCTACATGGGCTCGGTGATTGCGGAGGTGCTGGTCCCGCGAGACTGCACGGTGGAGTTCGTGACGTGCTCTGCCATCGTCGCGGACTGGACGCGCAACACACTGGAGCAGGCAACGATCCAGCGCCGCCTGCTGGAGATCGGCCTGACGCTCCACCTATGCAAGGCCCCACTCTCGATCGGCAGGGTCGGAGCGACGCTGGCCTGCACGAACACCGGGGCCGATGACGTCCTGCCCGCCGATGCCGTGGTCATGGTCACGTCGCGGCTCCCCAGGGACGGCCTCTATCTGGCGGTCCGCACGCTCAACTGGCAGGGAGCAGCATCCAAAGCGTATAGCTCAACGGGGGTGCCGTGGCACCCGCGCCCACCGCCCGGGCCATCTACGCGGGCCGTCGCTACGCCGAGGAGCTCGACGAGCCGGATCGTGCCGACGCCTAATCGTTCCGACGAGAGATCGCTGAACTGCTGCCTCACGCGCGCTTCACCCCGGCCTGACACGGAGGTTTCCATGCTCGACCACTCCCAAGACTCCCGGGAAGCCAAGGCTAAGGCGCTCCGCCTGCGTTACCGGGCCGTCATCGGCGGGCGGTCCGTCGACGCCGCCTCGGGCGACGTCTTCGACAGCATCAACCCCGCGCCTGGCGACGTACTGGTTCAAGTCGCCGCCTGCGACGCCCCGGACGTGGACCGCGCTGTGGCCGCCGCGCGCCGGGTTATCGCATCCGGGGCATGGTCCCGCGTCGTACCGTCCCACCGCGAGGAGGCCCTCCTCCACCTCGCCGGCCTGATCCGCGAGAGCCAAGAAGAGTTGGACCTCCTCGACCCACCCGACATGGGCAAGCTGATGACGCATGCGGCGACCATCGACGTGCCGGGCGTGGCGGGCATCTGGCAGTGGTAGGCCGAGGTCATCGACAAGCTCTAGGACTAGGTCGCGCCCACCGGGCGGGGGACCTCGCGCTCGCTCGCCAGATGCCGCTGGGCGTGGTGGGGGCAGTGGTCCCGTGGAACTTCCCGCTCGACATGGCGATGGGGAAATGCACGCCCGCGCTCACCACCGGGAATGCGGTTGTCCCGAAGCCCGTCGAGCAGTCGCCGCTCTTTGCCTTGCGTCTGGCGGAACTCGCAGCCGAGGCCGGGCTGCCGGACGGCGTGCTGAACGTGGTCCCGGGCTTCGGCGCAACGGCGGGCCGGGCGCTGGGCCTGAACCCGGATGTGGACTGCCTCGCCTTCACGGGGTCCACCGCCACCGGCAAGCTCTTCATGCAGTATTCGGGCCAGTCCAACCTCAAGCCGGTCTGGCCCGAGACGGGAGGCAAGAGTCCGAACCTCGTATTCGCGGATTGCGACAACCTCGACCGGGCCGCGGACATGGCGGCCTTCGGGATCTTCTTCAACCAGGGCGAGGTCTGCTCGGCCAACTCGCGGCTCTACGTGGAGCGATCCATCCGCGACGGCTTCGTCGAGAAGTTGGTGGAGCGCGCAGAGGCGGCCCAGCCCGGCGATCCGCTCGACCCCGCCTCGCGCATGGGCGCCATCGTGGACGAGCGGCAGACCCGGAAGATTATGAGCTTCATCGAGGGAGCCCGCGCGACGGCGCGCCTCGTGACCGGGGGGGAGCGGGTGAGCGTGGATGGCCGCGGCTGCTTCGTCGCGCCCACGATCTTCGAGGATGTGCGCCCCGACGACCCACTGGCGCGGGAGGAGATCTTCGGGCCGGTGCTGGCCGTGATCCCTTTCGACACGGAGGAGGAGGCCGTGCGGATGGCAAACGACTCGCTCTACGGCCTCGCTGCTTCGGTCTGGACCGACGACCTGAGCCGCGCGCTGCGGGTGTCGGATGCGCTGCATGCGGGCACCGTGTCCGTGAACACGGTGGATGCCCTTTCGGTGGGGACACCCTTCGGCGGCATGAAGCAGTCGGGCTTCGGGCGGGACCTGTCGTTGCATTCGCTCGACAAGTACACCGCGCTCAAGACGGTCTGGGTCAAGTACGGCGCGTGACAAATGGACAGCCTCGACCTCCTCGCCCGGCTGCTGGCGCATGACAGCGTGAGCCGGAATCCGAACCGCGTCCTGGTCGAGGAGGTGGCGGAACTCCTGCGCGGGGCGGGACTCGATCCGGTGATCCTGCCCGACGCCTCGGGCGGCAAGGCGAACCTGTTCGTGACGGCCGGGCCCACCGACCGCGCCGGGGTCATGCTGTCGGGGCATACCGACGTCGTGCCTGTCGATGGGCAGGCTTGGACCGTGCCGCCCTTCGCGCTGACCCGGCGGGACGGGCGCCTTTACGGACGCGGTGCAGCGGATATGAAGGGTTTCGTCGCCTGCGCATTGAAGGCGGTGCTGGGGGCCGCACAGCGGGACCTGCGGACGCCCTTGCACCTCGCGCTCTCCTACGACGAGGAGCTGGGCTGCCTCGGCGTGGGCTCCCTAATCGACATGCTCGCCCAGGTGCCACACCGCCCGCGCCTTTGCATCGTGGGGGAGCCCACGGGCATGCAGGTCGCCACCGGGCACAAGGGCAAGATCGCGCTCCGGGCCACCTGCACGGGACGCGAGGCGCATTCCGCGCTGGCCCCGCTCGGCCTCAACGCGATCCACCTCGCGGCGGACCTCCTGTCCCGGCTGCGTGCCTTGCAGGAGCAGCTGGAACGTGAGGGGCCCCGCGACACCGACTACGACGTGCCCTACACGACCGTCCATGCCGGCCGCATCGACGGGGGCGTCGCGCTCAACATCGTGCCGAACCGCTGCATCCTGGACTTCGAGATCCGCAACGTGGTCGAGGACGACTTGCCCGCGCTCGTGGCCGAACTGCGCACCGAGGCCGAGGCAATCGCCCACGCAGCCCGCACCAACGCGCCCGAGGCGGGGATCACGATCGAGGAACTCTCCTCCTATCCAGGCCTCGGGACGCCCACGGACGCCGGGGCAGTGCGCTTCGTGCAGTCGCTGACGGGCGCCAATGGCACGACTAAGGTGGCGTTCGGGACCGAAGGCGGGCTCTTCTCCGAACGCTTGGGCGTGCCGACGGTGATCTGCGGGCCGGGCTCCATGGCGCAGGGGCACAAGCCCGACGAATACGTCACCGAGGAGCAGTTGGCCCGCTGCGACGCCATGCTCGCGCGGTTGCTCGACCGGCTCGAAGCCGGGCTCGACCACGCGCCGGGCGCTGACTGAGGCGGGGGCTGGTCGCAATGCGCGGAACATGAGAGCGGGCAGGACACACGCGGACATGACGTGCGGCAAAGCCTCGGCTGACCGATACGCGGCATGGGCTATGCCCCGCCATCGTGCCAAGGGACGGTCCGGAGCGGCTCGATGGCCGGACCGATCAGTCCGTCCGGATGCCCGGTATCGATGTCGGGGTCACGAGGGCGCGGCAGTGGGCCTCGAAGGCCTCCGTGACGCGGGTTGGGCGCATTCCCTGGAGGCGCGCCATCCCGAGGCGAAGCGCGCGGGGTCCTCCCGAGAGAGGGCGGTAGACCAGCGGCTTCCCGTCCGGCGCGAGTTCGGACAGCGGGCGGACGTTCATGAGGAGGAAGCCGAAGCCATTGGCGACCATGGACCGCGCAAGCGCCATATCCCGAGTGCGCGCCGCGATCTGGGGGACGACGCCTTTCGGTCCAAAGGCCGAAAGGAAATAGGCGGTGCTTCCGGGCAAATCGAGCAGGATCATCGGCTGGTCGGCGAGGTCGGCGGGCGTTACGACGGGGAGGTTGACCAGCGGGTGGTCGGGCGGCAGCGCGATATAGGGCGGGATCGGGGCGAGGGGCTCGAACCCGATGCCGGGCGGCACTTCGAGATCGTAGGTCAGGCAAAGGTCGAGGCTGCCTTGCTGCAGCCCCTCCATAAGGCCCGCGTGGTCGTCCTCCAGTTGCCGGACCTCAACCTCGGGGTGCTTGCGCTCGAAGCGGGCGCGCAGTTCGGGCAGAACCAAGGCGGAGAAGCTGGACAGGCAGCCGATGGACAGGGGGCCCGACACGCTGGAGCGCAGGTCGGCGGCGAGGACCAGGACCCGCTCGGCCTGCCGGAGCGCGTCGCGAGCCGCCGCCATGATCCGGTGCCCCGCGGGCGTGAGAACCAAGGCCTGTGCGTGGCGGCGGTGGAAGAGTTGGACTCCGAGCTCCGCCTCGAGCTGCCCAATCGCGGTGGAGATCGACGGCGCCGAGACGTGGAGCCGCTGGGCCGCCTGAGCGATCGATCCTTCCTCGCCCACGGCGACCACGTATTCCATCTGACGAAGGGTGATGCGAAGGGCCATGGCCCCTTTGTCCCGCTAAGTGCGGCGGGGCTCAAGCCTCAGGGGTCGCCGGGAACGCCGTAGGATGGGGCTGCCGAGGGATCAAGCGCCCGTTGGACATAGGTGCCCATTTGCGGGCGGTAGACGGCCCAGGCCGCAGCGAGGGCGGCAATCGGGTCGTCCTCGGACCAGTCGATGCGGAGATCGACCAAGGGCCAAGGCTGGTCGTGGACGAGGAGGAGCCCTGCGGAATGGACCGGTCCGGCCTCGCCGCCCGAGTCCCGCCCGGCCGTCAGGGCCAACAGCAGTCGGTGGCCCAGATGGCCTTCGGAGCCATCGAAGGCGTCCAGCATGGCTTGGGGGACGCCTTCGTGCGACAGAAGATTGCCGCCCGCTGCCGCGTCCTGGCCCCTCGCCTCCGCCCAAAGGCCCAGCGCCCGCTCGCCCGAGTGGATGGACGGGGGACCGTCATTGCCCACCGCAAGGACCTGCCGCCATTCCATCGCGGCGCCGCTGCGCCTCAGGATCGCGACGGTCTCCTCGGCGGTCGCGCCCCGTGCCATAAGATCGAGAGCGCGGGGGCCGAGGCGCGGGTCGGTGACGTTCTGGCTCGCGACCGCGCCTACGCCGGCGCGTGCATGGGCGCATCTCGCGGCGACGGCGGGCGAAGAGGACGAGATCACCATGCCGAACATGCCCGTCCGTGCGCAGCGTGCGACGAGGGAGAAGGTCATCGCCCTAGTCCGGGATCACGGCGGTGGCGTCGATCTCCACCAGCCAGTTGGGCCGCGCGAGCGCAACGACCACAAGGCCGGTGGACACGTAGTGGATGCCGGGCAGCATCTCCCCCAGGGTTCGGTAGACTGGCTCCCGATGGCGCACGTCGGTCAGGTAGATCACGAGCTTGCAGATGTGCTCCGGCCTTGCTCCGGCTTCGGACAGGAGCTGGAGGATGTTCCCAACCACCTTGCGCGTCTGGTCGGCCGGGTCGTGGCTGTCGATGTCCTGCCCGGTGTCGAGATCCTGCGGGCACTGCCCGCGCAGGAACACGGTCGTGCCCCGCGCCACCACGGCATGGGCGAGGTCGTTGGACAGGCGCTGCTCGGGGTAGGTGTCGCGGGTGTTGAAGGGGCGGATCCGGGTATGGGCCAAGGGGTCCTCGTACGGTCAGGCGGTGAGCGGCGCGGGCGCGCGGGCGGCGATGCGGTCGGCGACCTCGGCCGCATCCTTCCAGGCGCCCCAGATGAAGGCCGAGCCTCGGCAGGTGAGCCAAGGCAGTCCGACGAACCAGAGCCCCGGCACCGTCGAGGCGCCGCGGTCGTGAACGGGTCGCCCCTGCGCGTCGAAAGTGCCGGCCCTCAGCCAGCCGAAGTCGAAGGCATATCCCGTGGCCCAGATGATGGACCCGATGCCCGCCGCCTTCAGGTCCAGTTCAAGGACCGGCTCCGTCAGGCAGGCCGGGTCGGGGTAGGTGCGCCGCGCCTCCGGATCTTCAGGCAGTTCGAGGCCATGACGCGCCGCATGGGCGTCGGCCTCCTCGAGGACCGACAGGTAGTTTGCGTCGCCCCTCGCTATGTTGGCCGCAAGGTCCCGGGCAATCCGCAGACGCCCCTCCGAATACCCCTCGGCTCGGCCGAGAAGGTTGATCCCCTCGCCCCCGAGGCGGCGGAAGTCGATCGTCTCTCCTCCGCGGGTGCCGGAGACGGCGATGGTGACATGCTCTGTCCCGGGGGTGCGGGCTCGGGCGTCCCACTTGCCGAGAGCGCCGAGCCACCAGGTGAAGTCACGGCCCCGGTAGCGGCGGGGCGGACGGTCGTGGGGGCCCACGCAGAGATGGACGTCCCGGCCGGCGCGATTCAGCTCGTCGGCGATCTGGGTGCCCGACGAGCCGGCGCCGACCACCAGGACGCCGCCTTCGGGAAGCTGGTCCGGGTTCCGGTAGGCAGCGGAGTGTATCTGGAACGGAACGACGTCGCGCGGGACGAAGTCCGGCACGATGGGCCGCTGGAACGGACCGGTGGCCGCCACAAGGTTCCGCGCCTCGATAGGTCCCGCGGTCGTCTCGATGCGGAAGCCCGCGCCCGAGGGCAGGGGACGTGCCTCGGTCACCTCGACGCCGCAGTGGATCGGGGCGGCGATGCGTGCGGCGAAGCATTCGAAATAGGCGACGATCCGATCCTTGGGGGCGAACGCGTCGGGATCGAGGCCATCGAACTCCTGCGCCGGGAAGCGGTCGTGCCAAGCCGGGCCATTGGCAACGAGAGAGTCCCAGCGCTCCGACCGCCAGCGCTCTGCGATCCGATGCCGTTCGAGGACGAGGTGGGGCCGCCCGTGCCGGCGCAGATGCGCGCTCATGGCCAGACCCGCCTGGCCCGCGCCGATGATGAGGGTTTCCACCGTTTCCACTGACATGTTGCGACCTCGTCCGTTTCGCCATGCCCGCAACATCTGGGCCGGCCCTGGAGACAACTGTATCGAAGCGGAGTTTGGTGAAAAACTATGATCTGGCTTCGCCCAGCTTAGGCATATCCTAGGGTTGGTGCATCGGGCTGGGTGTGCCGTGCGCCGATCCTGAGGGTGCAGACACGGATGGCGTCGCCGATTGCCGCGTACTGGAGCTGCGGAACGTCCGGCAGTCTTCATCCCGGAAGGTCAGGAGCATCCCGTTCATCTGGACGGGATGGCCGTGCCCCTGCTTGTGGGTCGTGCATAGTGGGGCTCTTGCGGATGCGGGTTCCACCGAGCAACCGGCGCAGGCCACTGCGGCATAGGATGCGGGGACGCCAGCCTAGGAGATGGTGATGCCGTGACAGCGCACCAGTGACCCCGACCATGCGCATGGAACCGAGGTGGACGTCCCCGCAGAGGTGCAGGAGCGTCTCCACGATCTCATGGGAGGTCGTATCGCGATGCGTGTGCCGCACTGACCGCTTGCTCTCCAGCCCGGCTTCACCCTTGGCCGAGCAGGCTTGCCGCCACGTGCGAGAGTGTGGCCCGGTCCGCCCCTAGGATGCGACAGATTCAGCTGACGTCTTCGGTGGTCTGCGCGTGCTCCAGGATCCGCAGCTTGCAACGGATCTCTTGCTGGTTGTTGGTCATCGAAGGCACCCTCCTCCTGCACCGGAGTTCATCGACGGTGTCTCTGCACCACGGACAGTCCTACGATCATTGAATGCTCCTTCCGTGTCTGCGTTCCAGTACGACGTCAGACTTAGCGCCGCCTCAGGAACCGGGGGCGGGACCCAAGGCCTCGCACCGGTCGACGGGGCGTACCCTCGATGCACAGCCGCTGCAGCAAGGCTGTCCGGCCCTGGCGCATCATGACGTGGATGGCGGGCATCCCGCTTAGCTTGGGGCCTCTCAAAAGCCGGTGAGGTGATCGTCGGTCGGCTCGCCTGCCACGAGGGAATTTCCTGCCCCGAGACCGGCCCGACTCCGGCAGCCCGGCTCGGGAGTCTCATGGGGTGGGATCCGGCGGCAGATTTGATGACTTGAACCGCGATGATGGGTCGTTCTTCGAGGCGGACCGATCCGAGAGGTGCCGGGACCCCAGCCCCTGTTACATAGGACCGATCCGTCTCCTTGCGCGTGGTTGGCGGGGATCGTGCTCAGGCCGCAGCAAGCCGGGCGTAGAGGCCACCTTTGGCGGCGAGTTCTGCATGGCTGCCCAGTTCGGCGATCCGACCGTCGGCCACGACCGCGATCCGGTCGGCGTGACGGATGGTGGCGAGCCGGTGGGCGATGATGAGCGTGGTGCGACCTTGGGCCAGCCGGTCGAGAGCCGCTTGGATCTCGCGTTCGGTTTCGGTGTCCAGAGCGCTCGTGGCTTCGTCGAGGATGAGGATCGGCGGATTCTTGAGGAATACGCGGGCGATGGCCACGCGTTGCTTCTGTCCGCCCGACAGGGTCACGCCCCGCTCGCCCACCACCGTGTCGAGCCCATGGGGCATGGCGTCGATCATGGGGCCGAGTCGGGCCAGGTCGGCCGCTTCTCGGATCTGGTCCTCGCTGGCGTCCAGCCGGCCATACGCGATGTTGTCCCGAAGCGTGCCGCCGAACAGGAACACGTCCTGGCTGACGATGCCGATCTGGCGCCGCAAGGAATCGAGGGTGAGGTCCGTCACGGGGATGCCATCGACGGTGATCCGCCCCGCCGTGGGCTCGTAGAAGCGGGGCAGGAGGGCGAGCGCCGTGGTCTTGCCTGCCCCCGAGGGACCGACGAAGGCCAGCGTCTCGCCGGGACGAACCTCGAAGTCGAGGTCGCGCAGGACGGGTCGCGACGGGTCGTAGCCGAAGCCCACGCCCTCGTAGCGCACCGCGCCTGTCAGGCGGGGCGCAGGACGGGCCGCCGGGGCGTCGGTCACATCGGGCTCGGTCGCGAGAAGGTCGAGGTAACGACGGAAGCCTGCGATCCCCTTGGGATAGGTCTCGATGACGGCCGCGATCTTCTCGAGGGGCCGTACGAACACCCCAGCCAGGAGCAGAAAGGCCACGAAGCCCCCGGTGGTCATCTCGCCCCGGAGCACGAGCCAGGCGCCCGAGACCATGACGATGACCTGGATGCCGCGCATGGCCATGTAGTTGATCGAGATGGAGGCAGCCATGATCCGGTAGGCGTCCAGCTTGGCGCGCCTGTAGTTGGCGTTGTCGCGAGAGAAGAGGTCGCGCTCGTGGTCCTCGTTGGCGAACGCCTGCACGACGCGGATGCCGCCCACGTTCTCCTCCAGCCGGACGTTGAAGTCGCCCAGGCGCGAGAAGATCGAGCGCCAGGTGTCGGTCATGCGACCGCCGTAAACGATGACCAGCGCCACGGTGACCGGGACGATGACGGCGGTGAGGGTGGCCAGCCCCGGATGAATGGCGACCATCAGCGCAAAGGCACCGAGGAAGGTCATGATCGCGATGAAGAGATCCTCTGGCCCGTGGTGCGCGACCTCGCCGATCTCCTCGAGGTCCCGGGTTACCCGCGCCACCAGCCGACCCGTGCGCTGCGTGTCGTACCATCGCCAGGAGAGCCGCTGGAGGTGGTCGAAGGCGCGGGCGCGCATTTCGGTTTCAATGTTGATGCCGAGCTTGTGGCCCCAGTAGGTGACGATCGCCATGAGCCCGGTATTCACGAGGTAGATCGCGAGCAGGACCACCGCAGCGAGGACGGTCAGGGCCAGGTCCCCCTGCGGCAGCAGCCGGTCGATGAAGACCCGCACCGCGAGGGGAAAGGCGAGTTCCAGGAGGCCAGAAACGACGGCGCAGCCGAAGTCGAGCCAGAACAGGCCCATCCAGGGACGGTAGTAGGCAAAGAACTGGCGCAGCATGGGACGTTCTCTCCGGCGGCCCCTTTGACCGCAGCATGGGACGGGTCGTCCGGCGCATCTAGCGGGCCGGTGGCGGGGGCTCCAGACAAAGTGCCGCCGGAACCCGAGGGAGGCTCCGGCGGCGGACGGCTCGGGAGGGCCGTTTGGGGTTGTTGGGCGGGTCCTTTGGGAGGCCGTCGGGCTCAGAAGCTCTTGCGAACCGCCAGGCTCACGTTCCGGCCTTCGCCCTGGTAGCACCAGTAGGCCGTCTGGCAGGCGGCCACGTAGTCCTCGTCCGTCAGATTCGAGACGTCGAGGTTGGCGGTCCAGCCGCCCGCGACGTCGTAGGAGACGCCTGCGTCGTAGAGCGTCGTCGATGGCACCTCGAGGGTGTTCTGGTTATCCGCCCAGGACTCGCCCACGAAGCGGACCCCGGCCGTGAGCGTCAGGCCCTCCACCGCCATAGGCTCCCAAGCGACCGAGAAGGCGGCCTGGTCCTCGACGACGACGTAGGGGGCGTTGCCGACGATCGTCGGGTCCACATCGTCCGTGATCTCGACGTCGAGCCTCGTGAGGCTCCCGCGGTAGGTCAGTCCTGCCGCGATCTCGCCCTGGGCCTCGATCTCGAAGCCGCGCGAGCGGACTTCGCCGATCTGGAAGTAGTCGTAGCCTGCACCGTTCCACCGGGTCTGGCTGATGTTCTCTCGGGTGGTCTCGAAGGCCGCCAAGGTGAGAAGGGTGCGCTCGTTGGGCGACCACTTGAGGCCCGTCTCGACCTGCCGCCCGATTTCGGGCTCAACCTCATCGCCGGCTGGGTCGTTCACGACCTGCGGGTTGAAGAAGGTCCCGGCCGAGACGTAGGGCACGACATCCCTGATCTCCTTCGCAAGGCCCAGGCGCCAGGAGAACTCGCCGTCCTGGCGATCCACGCCGGCGACGCCGGTCGCCTCGTTGGTGTCGGCCTCGGTGTGAACGAGGTCGTAGCGGCCGTTCAGGGTGGCGATCCATCCGTCGCCCCAGCGGACCTGGTCTTGGGCATAAAGGCCCAAGCCCGTTTGCGTCAGTTCCTGATCGATGTAGGGCACAGTGTCCGGCTGGGCGGCTCCGTACACCGGGTCGGTGGCCGAGAGCCCGGTCCCCGTGGCGGAGGCCTGCACCTGATCGAGTTGGTAGACCTTGGCATCGAAGCCGAGGAGCAGCCGGTGCTCGGCCTCCCCGGTGGCCAGCGTCCGCTCGAGCCGGAGGTCGTTGTGCAATCCCGTGGCCGTGGTGTCGTGCTCGAAGACCAGGCGGGACAGGGTGCCATCGGCGTCCTGAGGCGTGAGGGCAAAGCCCGCGTAGCCATAAGCGTAGACCGAGGACTCCTCTACATGGGCCCTCTCGTAGCGCGCGGTGTTGGTCAGCCGCCAGGCGCCCAAGTCCTGCCGGTAGATGGCCGTCAGGAGCCATTGGTTGCGGATGTAGGAGTCGACGTCCGACTCCCCGGTGTTGAAGTCCTCATCGAAGGTACCAAAGCCCACCGGCTCGACGGTGCCGTAGTAGGGCAGCCAGGCGCCGCCGACATGGTCCTCGTCCATGCCTGTGTAGCTGGCGGTGAGCGTCAGCGTGCCCCCGTTGTCGAAGGACGTGGCGACCCCGCCCGTCACGATCCCTTCAAGGCCGTCCTCGAACGCGCCGTGCCCGTCCACGCGCTGGAGCTTGGCCCCGAACCGGTAGGCGACGTCACCGGCGGTCGTACCGCCCAGGTCGACGCTCGACCAGGTGCGCCCCTCCGTGTCCGCCCCGAACTCCAGGAGAGTGCCGGGCTCGCCCCCGGGAAGGCGGCTGACATAATTCACGACCCCGCCCGGATTCGAGGCGCCGTAGAGCATGGAGGAGGGCCCGCGCAGCACCTCGATGCGCTCGATCAGGAAGGGATCGATGTAGAAGCCTCCGAAGGCGTAGGCATAAAGCTGGAGCCCGTCGAGGAACACGCCGGTCTGCGTCGCATCGAACCCGCGCGAGTAGATCCAGTTGGTGTCGCTGTCGTACGAGAATGGGGCCGCCTGCACGCCCGCCGTGCCGGACAACGCCTCGTCGATCTTGGCCGCATTGGTGGCGGCGACCTGCTCGGCGCTGACCACGCTCACGGACTGGGGCACCTCGGTGATCGGGGTCGGAGTCTTGACACCGGTCAGCGTGAAGGGGTTGGCACGGTCACCTACCGGATCGGCACCCAGGACGGAGAAGGTGATCTCACCCAGATCGACGACCGGCCCCTCATCAGGCGTCTCTTGGGCGAGGACCAGCGCCGGAAGGAGCGCGACCAAGGCCGTTTGTCCCAAAAGGCGTGCGGTGAGGGGGAGGCGTGTCATCCAGGGTCCTTCCATATTCGTCGAAGAGCTTCATCCGGGCGGGCCTACCCAACCGATGATTTCCCGAGCTTTTATGTCAGGCATCCAAGTGGGTCTTGAAGGATCCTGTCGTGCTTTGAGGGATCCTGCGGAAATCTTATGTCGTGAGCCGCCGCCAAGCGGCCGGAGTGGCCCCGGTGGCTGTTCGGAAGGCACGGGTCATATGGGCCTGATCCGCGAAGCCGGTTGCCGCCGCGACCTCGCCGATGGTCATGGTTGCGCCCTCGAGAAGCTGTCGCGCCCGTTCAATGCGGCGAGCCATGAGGTGGCGGCCGGGCGAGGTGCCGACTGTGGCGCGGAAGGCATGGGCGAACCAGCTTTCCGACAGGCCTGCGGCGGCGGCGAGTTCGGCCACGCTTAGTCGGCGATGGAGTTCGGCGTCCATGAGGTCCGTGACGCGGCGAAGCTGCGCCGGGGTCAGGCCCCCGCGCGGCACGGCTTCCGCCGAGCCCGTTCGTCCCAGGATCAAGCTCAAAATGGTCGTGGCGAGGCCGTCCGGCACGAGGTCGTCGTGGCAAGGCTCCTCGACTTCGGCAGCCAGCAGCCCCGCGAGGTGTTCGATCGTGGGGTGACCGTCGAGGAACACGGGGCAGGTGAGGCTGGTCGCAGCGCGCGGCCCTAGGCTTTCACGCAGCCGTCTCTCGATGCCGGCAGCTTCGAAATGGAGGTCCAAGTGCCGGAAAGGTCGTGGCGCCGTCACATGGCTCCAGATCGTCAGCCCGGCGGGGATGAAGGCCACCTTGCCGAACGCCAGACCTGTCCGCCGCTCTGCGAGACCGATCGGCTGAGTCTCTGCGCCGAGGAAGACGACCACACGGGGGTCGGGCGACAGGTAGTGGCCTCGCGCGCCTTCGCAACCTTCCGCATCCGAAAGATCGGCCACCGTTCCGTCCCAAGCCCTCCAGCGAAGTGGCGCAACCAGACGTATCCCGTCGGTGAAGGCGGTCATGTTGGGACGGAACACCATCGAGCCTCCGGGCCGAGCGATTGGACCAGCCATGCTGTCGGGCCGATCCGTCGAGGAACATACTTGACGCTTTTTGTCGGGTAGCTTAGCCCAACCAGGATGTCGAGTCCGATGGTTCCGGGTCCGACGCTCCGCTCCGGTCAGCCACCTTGCCAGCCACGCCGGTTTCCAGAAGTCTTGTTGATGCAAGGACCGTCATGTCACGTCCCAGCCTGCCGACCCGCCTTTATCCCGCGTTGCCGTTTCTCGTCCTGCTGACGGCCGGAGCGGTCTCGGCCCAAGAGACCGCGCCGACTAACGCAGCCCCCGCAGAGGAGGCCGCGGTCAGCGCGCTGTCGATCGAATTGAACGACGTCACCCCGGCCGATGGCGGCTGCCGTCTGACCTTCCTGGTCCAGAATGCTCTCGGCTCCGACCTGACGAACCTCGCGCTAGAAACAGCCGTTCTGACGACCGAGGGGCAGGTTCAGCAGGTCACGCTTTTCGACTTCGGCGACCTTCCGGATCAGCGTCCGCGCGTCCGCCAGTTCGATCTGCCCGATCTGCCATGCGAGAGCGTGGGCCAGGTCCTCGTCAACGACGTAGCGTCCTGCGAAGGCCTGGAGACCGGCGCCTGCGAGGCTGGCCTCGTCCTGTCCACCCGCACCGACATCGGCCTGATCGGCTGATCTCCGCCTCGAAGGACCCTGGCATGGACCAAGCGACCGACTACACGATGTGGGGGTTGTTCGCCCACGCGACCCTTGCGGTGAAGCTCATCA
>NZ_VDFU01000028.1 GCF_006152115.1 Rubellimicrobium rubrum
GTGCGGATAGCCCGCATCTTCAACACCTACGGCCCCCGCATGAGCCCCGAGGATGGGCGCGTGGTGTCGAACTTCGTACGCCAGGCGCTCGCGGGCGAACCGCTGACGCTTTACGGCGAAGGCGAGCAGACGCGCTCCTTCTGTTATGTCGACGACCTCGTAGAGGGACTGATGCGGCTCATGGCGTCGGCTGTGGAAGGGCCCGTGAACCTCGGCAACCCCGGGGAGTTTACCGTGCGGGCACTGGCCGAGATGGTGCGTGAACTGACGGGCTCCGCGTCCCCCCTCGTGCACCGGCCCTTGCCCCCCGACGACCCGCGCCAGCGCCGCCCCGATATCGCCCGTGCCCAAAGCGAATTGGGATGGATGCCCAGCATCGACCTGCGTCAAGGCCTCCAGCGCACCATCGACCACTTCCGCGAGGAGATGGCCCAGTCGGAGCGCAAGGATGCCAAGGCCGGCTGACCATCAAGCCAGCGAGTAGCGCGCCAGTTCGTCATGGATCGCACCCGCCTTGCGCAGCGTGGATCGCCAGAGCCCGAAGCCGTCCACCAAGAAGGGCGGGCAAGGAAAGCTCTGCCAGCGCGTCAGGAACCTTGCGAGTTTCTCGTGCTCGTCCGGACCTGACCGGTCGAAGCGTGCCAGCGTGACATGCGGCCGGAACCGCTTCCGCTCGAGCGGCAGGCCCGCGCCATGCAGGGCCGGCAGCACCTTGTCATGGAGCGCCTTGACCTGCGCCGGATCCTTGATCCCTGCCCAGAGCACCGTGGGCTCACGGTTCCCAAAGGTGCCCAGGCCTGCCAATTGCATTTCGAAGGGTGGGAAGCGGATGCCGGTCAGCGCCTCGTGCGCCGCCTGGATCAGGTCGTCTGGCTGTTCGCCCAGAAAGGCAAGCGTCAGGTGCATCTGATCGGGGTCCGTCAGGCGGCCGACAGGCACATGGTCCTGAAGATCCTCCAGGGCGGTCCGGACAGGATCGGGCATGTCGATGGCAACAAAGGCGCGCATGGGGCCTCATCTGGCGTTTGGTGGCTGGCACGGCAAGGACGGTCAAAGGCCGAACGGATAGGTGTCGGGCACACCCTCCGGGCCATGCTCCGCATGGTGCTCGGGACCGAGCGGGGTCACGGCGGTCGTTTCGTCGAACCAGACCCAGCCGTTGAACTGAAGGGGCAGGGTGCAGCGGGCGTAGTGGCTCGCCAACTCCGACTCGGGCCGGTAGATCACGCCGATGAAGCGTTCCAGACGGGGCTCTCCCAGGGCCGCCGTCAGGTCGGGGTCGCGGTGGAGATCGAGCAGGAAGCGCGGCACGCCCGAGTCGTGGGACAGCCGCTCGTAGCTGTCCGGCCGTGAGGGGCGGACCTGCTTCACCTCCATGTCGCCGTCCCAGTCGGTCGCGGCGGCGACAGTGCCGGTGTGGGTGCCGAAGCCGATCAGCGCGGCCTCTTCCTTCCACCATTCGCGGCAAAGCTGGCCGATGTTCAACTCGCCGCGCCGCTGGCCCATGTCGGTGTGCCGCGCGTCCCCGATATGGGAGTTGTGGGCCCAGACCACGGCTTTGGACTGCGGCCCTTGCGCGTCGAGGATGCTTTGCAGCGTCTCGAACATATGGGTGTCGCGGAGGTTCCAGGACTCTTCGTCGCCGTAGTACATGATGCGGTAGTACCGCTCGGCCGAGGCGACGAGGCGTGCGTTCCGCTCCGCGTCGAGGAAGCCTACTCCATCCTCGGCCGCATAGGACAGGCGCTTCTCCAGCAGGTCGCGCCATTGCTGGGTGACCGCCTTCTCGCAGCGCCGGTAGCCTTCGGTCAGCACGGCGCGGCCGTAGCGGGCGGGCTCCTCCTGCCAGGGATGCAGGCAGCCGTAGCGCTCCCGCGCGACGCTTGCGGCCTCGGGGTCCACCTCGTCGAGATAGTTCAGGACCGCGCCGATGGAGCCGCTCATGTTGTACATGTCGAGCCCGAAGAAGCCCGCCTGCCGTTCGGGCGGCTTGTCGGCGTTCCAGGCGCGCAGCCATTCGATGAAGGCCGCCACGTCGGTGTTGCGCCACATCCAGCTTGGAAAGCGCTGGAACGGCGGCTCTGTCCCGTCGCGGCCGGGCCGGTGGCGGACATAGCGGTCGAGTACGGCGGCGTCGGGCCAGTCGGCCTCGACGGCGACGGCGGTGAAGCCGTGGTGCTCGATCAGGTGGCGCGAGATGGCGGCGCGGGCGCGGTAGAACTCGGAGGTTCCGTGGCTTGCCTCACCCAAGAGCACCACGCGCCGGTCGGCGTATCGGTCGAACAAACGTCCGAAAGTCGGGTCGTCGAAAGCGGGCAAGGGCTGGGCCGCGTCCGCAATCATCCGGGCCAGGTCCTGTGTGGCCATCATGCCGTTCGTGGGGGTCATGGCGTCTCCTTCCATCCCTGCGCGCCGATCAGCGGAACGAAGCGCACGGGCTCAAGCGTCAGTCGATGGTAGTCCGAGGGGCCCACGCGCGTGATCCTGACAAGGTCTTGGGTTCGGTCGCCCCGATCCACCGGGATCACGAGCCGTCCGCCCATGGCGAGTTGCGCCTTCAGCGCCTCGGGCACATCCGGGGCGCCCGCCGAAACCAAAATG
The DNA here is from genome assembly GCF_006152115.1 of Rubellimicrobium rubrum. GTDB lineage: Bacteria > Pseudomonadota > Alphaproteobacteria > Rhodobacterales > Rhodobacteraceae > Rubellimicrobium > Rubellimicrobium rubrum. The sequence goes on from NZ_VDFU01000028.1 coordinate 2,602, forward strand.
ACGTCGTAAGGCGCATCGCCGGGCCAGCCCAGCGTGCCATCCGCCAGATGGATGTCCACATTCCCGAAAGCCAGACGCTCCAGCCGCTCCCGCGCGGCTTCTGCCAAGGCCGGATGACGCTCGACCGCGATCACGCGGGATGCCAGGTGGCCCAGCACCGCTGCGGCGTAGCCGGAGCCCGCGCCCACTTCCAGTACGCGGTCCATGGGCCCGACCGCCGCTGCCTCGATCATGCGAGCCACGATGTAGGGTTGGGATATCGTCTGCCCCTCTTCGATGGAAAGCGGCTCGTCTGCGTAGGCCCGCGCCGCGACGGCCGGCGGGACGAACACCTCGCGAGGGACCTCCCCCATGGCCCGGAGCAGGCGAGGGTCCCCGATGCCACGCCGGGCAATCTGCTGGTCCACCATGAGGGCACGGGCGAGCGTGAAGTCCATCCGCTCAGGGCCTCCGGTCAAGAACGACAACGATGGCCTCCCGGGGGACGGACGCCTGACCGATGCCCGATGGGAGCCCGCTCACGGTGGCGATCCCGTCGGACAGGTCGAACATGACAGGCCCTCCGCGTCCCTGGCAGGACAGGAACCGCAAGCGGCGGGCGAGGTTCCGGCCCGACGGATCAGGTCAGCTCTTCCAGCAGGTCCAGCACCAGACCCATGCGCTCTTCGGCGGTGCCGCTCTCGTGCCGCAGCACGAGGCGTCCGTTCATCCATTCCAGCGCAAGGTCCGAAGCCGTGACGGCCTCCGCGAACCGCTCTTCGGCCTCGTCCTCGAAGTCGAGCGCTATCGCGGCCGGTCCGACCGAGATCCGAGTCACGCCAAGAGTCCGCGCCAGCGCCCGGATCTGCCCGGCGCGCAGCAGTTCCCGCACGGCGGGCGGGGGAGGGCCGAAGCGGTCGGCGATCTCGTCCGTCATGCGGTCCACGTCCCCTGCGTCCTGCGTGCGCGCGAGCCGGTGGTAGAGGTTGATGCGCACCTCGGGCTCGGGGATGTAGTCGGCGGGCAGGGTGCCCGTGGCCTCGGCCTGGAACTCCACCTCCCGGTGACGGATGGGCTCGCCCTTGGCGGCGCGGATCGCGTCGCCAAGCAGATCCTGATAAAGGCCCAGTCCGATCAGGCGCACATGGCCGGTCTGCCGGTCCCCGAACAGCTCGCCTCCGCCGCGCAGATCAAGGTCCTGGGCGCTGATGGCCATGCCCGCGCCCAGCCGGTCCAGCGCCTGGAGCGTGCCCAGCCGCTTCATCGTCGCCGGAGGAAGCTCCTGCCCTTCCTGGGTCATCAGGTAGCAGAAGGCCTGCACGCCACCGCGTCCCACCCGACCGCGCAACTGGTGAAGCTGCGCGAGACCGAACAGGTCGGGCCTGAGCACGACCATCGTGTTGGCGCGGGGCACATCAAGGCCGGACTCGATGATGCTGGTGGCCAGCAGCACGTCCCCGTCGCCTTCGGCAAAGCCCACCATGACCTCGTCGATCTCCTTGGCGGGAAGCTGGCCATGGGCCACGCGCAGACGGAAGCGCGGCAGGAGGCGGCCCAGCATGGCCGAGATGGGCTCGATGTCCTCCACGCGGGGTACGACGACGAAGCTTTGCCCGCCGCGCCGCCGTTCGCGCAGCAAGGCCTGTTTCAGCGTCTCGGAGTCCTGTTCCACGACAAGGGTGCGGATCGGGCGGCGGCGGGCGGGCGGGGTGGCGATGACGGACAGGTCCTGAAGTCCCACCAGGGCCGACTGCAGGGTGCGAGGGATGGGGGTGGCGGTCATGGTCAGCAGGTGCGCCTCGCCTACCAGCGCCCGTGCCTTGTCCTTGTCCGCAAAGCCCAGCCGCTGCTCCTCGTCGATCACCATCAGCCCAAGGTTCGCGAACGTGACGCCCTTGCCCAGCATCGCCTGGGTGCCCACGACGATGTGGATGGAGCCGTTCGCCAGGCCATCCTTGACGCGCTTGGCCTCGGTCGCGCCCACGAGGCGGGACAGGTGCGCGATCTCCAGGCCCAGGCCGTCGAACCGGCGCTGGACGTTGGAGAAATGTTGGCGGGCCAGCACGGTCGTGGGGGCAAGGATCGCCACTTGCCGGCCCGCGAAGGCGCAGGCGGCAGCGGCGCGCATCGCGACCTCGGTCTTGCCGAAGCCCACGTCGCCGATGACGATCCGGTTCATCGGCGTGCCCGAAGCCAGATCCTCCAACGTCGCTCGGATGGCCCGCGCCTGATCGGGCGTTTCCTCGAAGGGAAAGCGCGCGGCCAGCCGTTCGTAAAGGGTGCCATCCGGAACGAGCTTTGGAGCCTGAGTCGCGTGCCGCCCTTCCGCCGCGCGGATCAGGGCGCGAGCCGTCTCGGCCAAGCCCTCGGACACCTTGGTGCGGCGCTTGTCCCAGCTTCCGCTGTTCAGCCGGTCCAACGCCACCTCGCCTTCGTCCGAACCATAGCGCCATATCTTTCCGGCTTCGCCCGCCGGCACGAGAAGATCCTGATCCTCGGCATAGGCCAGGCGGATCGCTTCTCCGTCCAAGCCTTCGGTGCTGATGGCTTCCAGCCCATCGAGCCGGGCGACCCCATGATCCATGTGGACCACGATGTCCCCTTCGTGCAGCTCCGCCGCCTCAAGGGTCCAGGGCGCCGCCACGGTTTCGTGGCCCGCTGTTCCGGCGCGGCTGCCCAGCACGTCGCGCGCGGCGATCACCGCAACGCCGCTGCGCCGATCGACGAATCCTTCGTCCAGCGCCGTCTTCAATGCCACGGGCTTGCCCGGCTCGGCGGCCAGGGCGGCGGGCCAGTCAGCCACAAGCTCGGGCGTCTCTCCTGCCACGTCGCGAAGCCGCCTCGCGAGGCGATCCCGGTCGCGTCCGGCGAACCCCGCGACCACCACACGCCGCCCGGCCTCGGCCTGCTCCGACAGGAAGGTTGCGATGACGGCTCGGGCGCGCCGGTTCTCCGCAAAAGGGGGAATGACCGCGGCGTCCGAGCCGTCGATCAGTCCGGCGTTCTCGCGGTTGGCGATACGGTCCCGCTCCTCCGCCGAAAGGTACAGCCGCTCGGGCGGGGGCGCGCGCCGGGCCGCGGTGTCCTGCGCTGATCGTTCACGATAGGCCTCCGCGATCAGCGACAGCGCCTGCCTGCGCGCCCGCTCGGCCTCGGGGGTGAAGGACAGCCGGGCAGATGGCATGTGATCGAACAGCGATGACAGGCTGGGATAGGCGTCGGGCAGGCGATGCTCCACGCCTTTGTCCTCCTCCTCTTCGTCACCCTGCGACAGCCCCGGCAACTCCGACGCCGCGTCGACGACAAGGGCATCGACGTCGCCCACGGACAGTTGGGTCGCGGGGTCATAGCGGCGGATGGCGGTGATCGTGTCCGCGACCTCGATCCGGTAGGGCCAGTCCGAGGCGGCGAGGTAGATGTCGATGACCTCGCCGCGGACCGCGACCTCGCCCGGTTCGTCCACCCGCTCGTCGACATGGTAGCCCGTCTCCAGACAAAAGCGGCGCAAGGCTTCCTCGTCCAGGGACTCGCCCACCTGCATCCGGAAACCGCGCGCCGCTCCCGGAGGAGGCACGCGCTGAAGCAGTGAGGCAGGGGTGGCGACGACGATGGACGGGGCCTCGGGCTCTGCAAGCTGGCGCAGCACGGCCATGCGCCGGCCCATCGCCGTGGCCGACGGGGAGGCGAAGTCATAGGGCAGCACGTCCCAGGGCAGGAAGGCCACAGCCCGCGTCGATGGGGCGACCTGGACCAGGAACCGCGCGATCTCCTCGGCCCTGTGCTCCCCGGTCGTCATGTGGAGCAGGGGGCGGCCGTCGGATGCCTCAAGCAACGTGAGAAGGCGCGCGGCTTCCAGGCCGAGAGGAAAGTCATCCGCCAATCAGGTCCCTCATCATCGTTCCAATGGGCATCAGGCGCCCCGTTCCGGTCGGCCTCCAACGGCTTCCAACCGGCACGGTTCCTGTCACTTCCGCTTGGTCAGGCCCTGCGAATTGGGGTTTCTGTCCAGTCGATGGAACCAATGTGCCCTCGGTTAGCGTTAGACAGCCACGCCTAGGCGACGGGCGCACGACAACCGACCCCAAGAAGAACGCAGAATCGGCGCTCGCCGGGGGATGGGTTGTGAACTGGGACAATCGAGACAGGAGATACGATGGCGGACGCGACCCCTTTTCCCTTGAACGAGAACGCCGGCCTCCTGATCTGCTTTTCTCATCTTCGCTGGGATTTCGTGCTGCAACGGCCACAGCATCTGATGAAGCGGTTCGCTAAAGGACGTCGGGTGATCCTTTGGGAAGAAGCTATCCCCACCGATCACGACAAGGCCTACTACGAGATCCACGTTTTTGCCGATGACAAGGTCCGCTCGATCCGTCCTCGCATCCCGCGGGATTGGTCGGCTCAGCAGTCCGAGCAGGCTCAGGCCGGGATGCTGGACGACCTTCTGGCGCTCCAGGGTGGGCCCAAGCCGGTTCTGTGGTTCTACACGCCCATGATGTGGCCCATCGGGGCCCATGTTGCAGCCGACGCGGTCGTCTACGACTGCATGGACGAGCTGTCGCACTTCAAGTTCGCTCCGCCCGAGCTGCGCGAGCGCGAGGCGGCGCTCCTCAAGGCGGCTGATGTGGTGTTCACCGGCGGCTACAGCATCTACGAGGCCAAGCGCCTCCAGCACGACAACATCCACCCCTTTCCGTCCTCGGTGGACGGCGCCCATTTCGCCCAGGCACGCAAGGGCCTGCCGACCCCCGCCGACATGGCCGGCATCCCCGGCCCACGCTTCGGCTTCTACGGCGTCATCGACGAACGGATCGACCTCACCCTGATCGACCATGTGGCGGCGGCCCGTCCCGACTGGCAGATCGTGATGGTAGGGCCACTGTCCAAGATCGGGCCCGAAGACCTGCCGCGCCGGCCGAACATCCACTATCCGGGCGGCAAGTCCTATGCCGAGCTGCCGGCCTACCTGTCGAGCTGGGACGTCGCGCTGATGCCGTTTGCCATCAACGAGGCGACGCGGTTCATCTCGCCCACCAAGACGCCCGAATACCTTGCGGCTGGCCGCCCCGTGGTATCCACGCCCATCCGCGACGTGGTGCGCCATTACGGCAACCTCGAAGGCGTCAAGATCGCCGACACGCCCGAAGCCTTCCTCCAAGCCTGTGACGCGGCCTTGGCCTTGTCCAAGGCACCGCAGGCCTGGCGTCCCGAGGTGGACCGAATGCTCGCCGACCTGAGCTGGGACTCCACCTTCAAGCGCATGGACCGTCTGGTGGCTGAGGCGGTGCAGATGCGCCGGTCGCGTCGCGCCCCCGACCGCTTTGCCGCCCCCGGCATCCGTCGTGGCGGCTCCAGGCCCTATGACGTCGTGATCGCCGGCGCGGGCTTTGCCGGCGCGATCATGGCCGAGCGTCTGGCCGAAGGGTCCGGTAAGCGGGTTCTGGTGGTGGACAAGCGGCCCCACGTCGCGGGCAATGCCTACGACCTTCACGACAAGGCGGGCGTGCTGATCCACCAGTACGGTCCCCATATCTTCCACACGAACAGCGAACAGGTCGTTGATTACCTGTCCCGGTTCACGGCTTGGCGGCCCTACGAGCATCGGGTTCTGGCGCAGGTGGATGGCAAGCTGCTGCCCATGCCGATCAACCGGACCACGCTGAACGGCCTTTACAACCTGAATCTCCAGTCCGATGAGGACGCCGCGGCGTTCCTTGCGGCGCAGGCCGAGCCGGTTGAGAAGATCGAGACGTCCCGCGACGTGGTCGTGAACGCCGTGGGCTCGCATCTCTACGAGACATTCTTCCAGGGTTATACGCGCAAGCAGTGGGGCCTCGACCCGTCCGAACTGGACAAGTCCGTGACGTCACGGGTGCCGACGCGCACCTCGCTCGACGACCGGTACTTCACCGACACGTTCCAGGCGATGCCCAAGGAAGGCTTCACCCGGATGTTCGAGCGCATGCTCGACCATCCGAACATCGACCTCGCGCTGGGGGCGGACTACCACGACCTGAAGCCCTCGGACCTCGCGCCGCTCACGGTCTATACCGGGCCCATCGATCACTTCTTCGACTACCGCTTCGGGCCGCTGCCCTACCGCAGCCTCCAGTTCCGTCACGAGACGCTGGACCAGCGCCGGTTCCAAGAGGTCGCCGTGGTGAACTACCCGGCGGAAGAGGTGCCCTACACCCGGATCACCGAATACAAGTACCTCACCGGGCAGGTGCACGATCAGACCTCGATCACCTACGAGTATCCGAGCGCCGTGGGCGACCCGTACTACCCGATCCCGCGTCCCGAGAACCAGATCCTCTTCAAGAAGTACGAGGCCCTGGCTCAGCAGCGGGACGACGTGATCTTCCTCGGGCGGCTTGGCACCTATCGCTACTACAACATGGACCAGGTCGTTGGGCAGGCTCTCGCGACCTACCGCCGACTGGCCGAACGGATGACGGTCCAAACCGGCGCGGCCTCCACGGCGGCCGAGTGACGCCAAGAGGCGTGCGTCCTACCTGAACTGACACGGCCGAGCTTTCGGGCTCGGCCGTTTTGCGTTCGGTCTTTGCGATGGTCGGATCGGACGAGAACGGTTCGCTCTCTCGTAGGCAGTGCGGCTCGCGCAGGTCGGCTGCTCTCCGACTTCCCCGCATCGTCCTCGATCCGCCCTGGCCATCCCGTTCTCGCCCAACCGCGAGCGGCGGCGTACCCGCCTGACGGCCTGCCTCTGGCCAGGCGCGAATCGCGACCTAGTCTCCCGAGCGCACCGGACGGTTCCGACCCGCCGGACCCAAGAGGGCCGTTCCGCGTTGAGCGCCCCGAACCCCAAGCTCCGACCAAGGGACATGACCCGGTCGGCGGATCGCGATTGCGGCCCGCCCGGGCGTCCCGTTCATCGCAGGAGACGACATGGACCAAGACCACCGGACCGCGCCGATGACCGAACGCAAGGTCGTCGCCGCTGCAATGACCCTAGGGCTCGGCGCCCTGGCGGGCCTTGCGGCCTATTCCTACCTGGGCCCATCCCAGTCCCAGTCCGAGCGTCACGCCAAGACCCCGCGCCTGACCGACGATGCGCCCGGCCGGACGGCCAAGCAGGCCCGCTTCGGTGATTATGCCGTGACGGGCCGCAGCGTGACGATCAACGCCCCCGCCGAGCGGATCTACAGCTTCTGGCGCGATTTTGCGAACCTCCCGCGCTTCATGGAGAACATCCAGGACGCGCGCGAGATCGAGCCCGGCCTGTCCACCTGGACCATCCGGGCGCCGCTGGGGCAGACCGTGCAGGTCAAGTCACGGATCGTGAACGACCGCCCCGGCGAGCAGATCGCCTGGCGGTCCACCGAGGACAGCCAGATCCAGACCGAGGGCAAGGTGCTGTTCCGCGAGGCCCTCGGCGGGCGCGGAACGGTGGTGGAAGCCATCATCGCCTACAAGCCGCCCATGGGCCTGGCAGGGCAGGCCATCGCCAAGCTGTTCCAGGCCGAGCCGTCGATTCAGGCCCGGCGCGACCTCAAGCGGCTCAAGATGCTCATCGAGACCGGCGAGGTCGCGACCAACGCGAACCGGCGCGACAAGGCCGACAAGTTCCAGCAGAACCAGCAGGCCGTCCAGGCGGACCTGGCCCAGACCGCGACCGTCTGAGGAGGACATCATGCGCGCACTCACCTATCACGGCAAGCACGACGTCCGCGTGGACACCCACCCCGATCCGCAGATCGTCAACCCTCGCGACGCGATCATCGAGGTCACCTCGACTGCAATCTGCGGCTCGGACCTGCACCTGTTCGACGGCGTGATCCCGGGCGTCCTCAAGGGCGACATCCTGGGTCACGAGTTCATGGGCCGGGTCGTCGAGGTCGGGCCGTCCTCGACCCTCAAGGTCGGGCAGCGGGTGACCATCCCCTTCACCATCTCCTGCGGGGCCTGCTTCCATTGTCGCAACGCGGAGTTCTCGCATTGCGACAACTCCAACCCTGCCGAAAAGCAGGACGCCTCTGAGACGCTGTACGGCCATTCGATGTCGGGCCTTTTCGGTTACTCGCACATGACCGGGGGCTATCCCGGCGGGCAGGCCGAGTATGTCCGCGTACCGTTCTCGGATGTCGGACCTCTCGTCATCCCCGACCACCTCGAGGATGAAAAAGTGCTGTTCCTGACCGACATCCTTTCGACCGGATGGATGGCGGCGGATCAGGCCACCGTGGAGCAGGGCGACACCATCGTCGTCTGGGGCGCGGGGCCCGTGGGCCTCTTTGCCGCGCAGTCGGCCCGCGTGATGGGCGCCGAGCAGGTCATTGTGATCGACCATTACCCGCATCGGCTGGAGCTTGCGCGCAAGCTTGGCTGCAAGGTGATCGACTTCGGTCAGACCAACGTCCTCGAGGCGCTCATGGAGATGACGGGCGGGCAAGGGCCCGACGCCGTGATCGACGCCGTGGGCATGGAAAGCCATGGCTTCGCCAACTTCAACCCGATCGACACGCTCAAGCAGAAGGTGGGCATCGGGGCCGATCGCATCGGCGCGCTGCGCCAAGCCATCCTCGCTGTCCGCAAGGGCGGTCGCGTGTCCGTGCCCGGCGTCTATGGTGGTATGTCGGACAAGTTCCCCACCGGAGCGCTGATGGAGAAAGGCCTGACCCTGCGCACCGGTCAGACCCATGTCCAACGCTACCAGAAGGAACTGCTGCAGCGCATCGAGAACGGCGAGATCGACACCACCTTCCTGATCTCGGACATCATGTCCCTCGAGGACGCGACGACCGGGTACAAGAACTTTGCCTACAACCAGAACGAATGGACCAAGGTCGTCCTGAAGCCTCAGTGGGAAAAGGGCCGCCGACAGGACGGGCGCGCCCGGACCGAGACGTCGCTGGCCACCGGGGCCGAGGTTCGCACGGAACAAACCAAGGGAGCGCTGGCCCATGCCTGATCGCAAGCTCGCCATCGTCACGGGCGCGTCCTCCGGCATCGGACGCGAACTGGCCCGCTGCGCCGCCGAGGATGGCTGCGACCTCATCATCTGCGCCAACGAGGCCGAGATCGAGGACGCCGCCCGCGAGCTTCGTGAGCACGGCGGCTCGGTCGAGGTGGTGCAGGCCGACCTGTCCACCGAGGAAGGCGTCCTGACCCTTTGGCATCAGGTTGGCGCGCGGGAGGTGGACTACCTCATGGCGAATGCGGGGCTGACCTTGGGCCATGCCTTCGTGGACCAGGAGTGGCCGCGCATCCGCGAGATGATCGGCCTCAACATCGAGGGGACGACGTTGCTCCTTCATCGCGCCTTGCCGCGGATGCAGGCGCGGGGCGAGGGGCGGGTGCTCGTCACCGGCTCCATCGCCGGGTTCATGCCGGGCAGCTACCAGGCCGTCTACAATGCCAGCAAGGCTTACCTCGATTCCCTCAGCTTCGCCTTGAACGACGAGATGCGGGAGCACGGCGTCACGGTCACCTGCCTGATGCCGGGCCCTGTACACACCGAAGTGTTCAAGCGCGGCGACATGGAGAACACGCCCATGGGCGAGACCTCCCTCAAGGACACGCCGGATCACACGGCGCGCCTGGGCTACGAGGCGATGAAGGCGGGCAAGGCGGGCATGACGCCCGGCCTGATGAACAAGCTCATCACCACCTTCGCGGGCGTCCTGCCCGAACCGATGCTGGCCCGCATGAACCGCTGGTTGTCCGAGCCGGACGACGACAAGGAAAAGGCGAGCTAAGCCCGCACGAGCGGAGTGTTGACGGACTCGTGAGGAGGCGGTGGTCGGAACCCGGCCACCGCCTTTTTGTTGTCCGCTTGTATCCGCACCGGATTCCGAAAGGACTTTCCATGCAATCCCTGTTGAAGACGACGACCGCGAGCGCGGCGCTCGCGGCCGCTCTTTCCGTTTCGCCCATCGCCCTGCTGGCTCAGGACGCCACCGCTGGCGGAGCGGCGGCCCCCGACGCTGCGGCCGATCCGGCGGCGACCAATGACACCACGATGGCCCAGGAGGGCACGGCGGCCCAAGGCGATGCCGCGGCCGCTGACGCCACGACCGGAGCGGCGACCGAGAGCGGCACCATGACCGCCGAGGAGGGCACCGCTGTCGAGCCTGCCGACGGCACCCAGACCGAGACCGCCCAAGGCACGGCAGCGCCGGACACCGCTGCCGGCGACACGACGGTCGCCCAGGATGACGCCGCGGCCGCCGGCGAAGATGCCGCTACCGACACGGCGGGCACCCAGGACACCCAGACCGCTGCGGGCGACATCCCGGCCGAGCCGAGCGAGCAGATGGCCGCCGTCCTCGACAAGCACGCCGAGCTTGGCGCGCGCCCCATCGACGAGCTGTCGGTCGAGGAGGCACGCACGCAGCCCTCGCCGGCTGACGCCGTGATGGCCGTGATGGAGGAGCAAGGCATCGAGATGCCCGCCGAACTCGCGGCGATTGCGACGCGCGACATCACCTATCCTGCCGCCGACGGCTCGGAGCAGCCGCTTCGCGTCTACACGCCCGAAGGCGAGGGACCGTTCCCGCTGATCGTCTACTTCCACGGCGGCGGCTGGGTGATCGCCGACATCGACACCTATGACGCCTCGGCCCGCGCCCTGTCGGCTGGCGCCGGCGCGGTGGTCGTCTCGGTCGAATACCGCCACGCCCCCGAGGCGCAGTTCCCGGCCCAGCACGAGGATGCCAACGCGGCCTATGCCTGGATCATAGAGAACTCGGGCTCGCTCAACGCCGACAGTGAGCGCCTCGCGGTCGCGGGCGAGAGCGCGGGCGGCAACTTGGCCATCAACGTCGCTATCAACGCGCGCGATGCGCAACTCACGCAGCCCGACCACATGCTGCTGGTCTATCCCATCGCCGGCAACGACATGGAGACGGCCTCCTACCAGTCCTATGCCGAGGCGAAGCCGCTCAGCCGCGCTGCCATGATGTGGTTCGTCGAGAACGTCTTCGCCGACCAGTCCCAGACCGCCGACCCGCGCATCAACCTCGTGGGCCGAGACGACCTTGCGGGGCTGCCGCCGGCCACCATCATCAACGCCGAGATCGACCCGCTCACGACCGAAGGTGTGGCGCTCGGCTCGCTCCTCGAGGAGGCCGGGGTGGAGGTCAACCAGATGACCTATCCCGGCGTCACCCACGAGTTCTTCGGCATGGGAGCCGTGGTGCCCGAGGCCAAGGAGGCCGTGGACTTGGCCACGACCGACCTTCGCGCCGCCTTCGGAAGTGACGCCGCCCAGCCTGCCACGGCCGACGCCTCCTCCGATGAGGTGACCGACGTGGAAGCCACGGCCACCGATGGTGCCGCCACGACGGCGGACGACGGCGCGGCCACCCAGTTGGAAGGCGCGACCGAGCCCGCAGCCGAGGATAGCGCGACCGACCAGTGACGGTCGGCCAGCGGTTCTGAAACGCAGGCTGAACGCCCGGGAGCCGATGGCTTTCCGGGCGTTCATCGTTTGGTAATCTTTCCGTTGATCCACGCCGATCTTCCTCCACATAAAGCGGCATGGTCCACCGTTCCCTGCTGTTGGCGTTGCTCCTGTCCGCTGTCCTGGGCCTGTCGGTCGAGGACGCCCCCGACTTGTCGGGGAGGGTTCATGTCATCGATGCGGATACCTTCGATGTGGGCGAGATCCGGGTCCGGCTCCATGGCGTCGATGCGCCTGAAAGCGATCAGACCTGTCTCGATGCCGATGGTCAGGAGTGGCCCTGCGGTGCCTGGTCCGTCGAGCAGGCCGAGGCCCGCTGGGAGGGCCGCACCGCCGGTTGCGAACGGCTCGACATCGACCGGTACGGGCGAACGGTCGCGCGCTGCGAGGTCAATGGCATCGACCTAGGGGCGACGCTCGTCTCGGGCGGAATGGCGCTGGCCTATCGTGACTATTCCGACGACTACCTTCCGCAGGAAGCATCGGCACAGGGCGCCAGGGTCGGCGTGTGGCGGGGCGAGTTCCAGATACCCCAGGACTACCGCCGGGGTCCGACCCTCGTTGTGACGGATGTCGCGGTGGTGGATTCAGCGGGAGGATGCCAGATCAAGGGTAACATCTCCGGAACGGACCGCATCTACCATAGGCCCGGCGGTCGCAGCTACGCAGCCACCCGCATCGACGAGTCTGCAGGCGAACGTTGGTTCTGCTCGGAGGAGGAGGCCCAGGCCGCGGGATGGCGGGCGGCGCGTTAGCCGTCCTGCGTGCCCCGGACCAGCAGGAGAGACACCCCCGCCAGCGCCGCCGATCCGGCCATCAGCGCCTGGAGCGGCCAAGCCCCCGACTCCCGGCTCAGCATCGCTCCGGCCAGGACCGACAGCGCGGCCCCTCCGGCTGTCATGATCGCGCCGGACAGGCCGCTCGCCGTTCCGGCAAGGTCCGGGCGGACCGAGATCGATCCCGCCATGGCGTTGGGCAGGGTCATGCCGTTGCCCAGACCCAGGGCCGTGCAGAAGCCGAAGAAAACCCAGGGGTTATCCGGGCCCGACACCGTCAGCACGAGCGACGCCACAAGGCCCAGCGTCGCCACCACGCAGCCCCAGGCCGCCATGCGGTCGATGCCCACGCGGACCGAAAAGCGACCGGACAAGAAGTTGCCCAAGGTGTAGCCGATGGCGGGCGAGCCCAGGGCGATCCCGGTCCAGACCGGCGACAGTCCGAAGATCTCTCCGGAAACGAAGGACGCGCCGCCCAGCAGCGCGAAGAAGGCCCCCGAAGCGAAGGCGGCGCAGAGCGAATAGCCCCAGAACCGTCGCGATCCCAGCAAGGCCGGATAATGCGCAAGCTGCGCCGCGAGCCCATCGCCCCGCGCCTGCGCCGTCTCGCCCTGGTCGGCGACGACAAGCATCAGCACCAGCGTTCCGCCGACCGCCAGGAGCACGAAGGACGCTTGCCAGCCAAAGCTTTCGTCGAGAGCACCGCCGATCATCGGGCCGACCATGGGAATGAGCGCCATGCCCATGGTGATGTAGCCGATCCGGGAAGCGGCCTCAGTGGCGCCCACCGTGTCGCGGACCACGGCGCGGGACAGCACGATCCCGGTGATCACGACCGCCTGCGCCATGCGGAAGGCAAGAAAGACCCCGGCCGTGGGCGCGAACAGGGCCCCCAGCGTCGCCAGGATGAACAGAGCCATCGCTCCGATCATGACGGGCCGGCGGCCCAGGGTGTCCGCGACCGACCCCATGGCGATCTGGAGCACGGCCGTCATCGCGAGATAGCCTGACACCGCCAGCTGCATCACGGCGTAGCTCGCGCCGAAATGGTCTGCCATCCGCGCCAGCGACGGCAGGAACACCGACACGTTCAGCGAAGCGATCCCCGAGGCGAGGATCAGCGTGGCGATGTGAGGCGGGGTGGTGCGGTCCAGGAACCGCACGGCGGCGTGCGTGGCCATGTCAGCTCCATTTGTGAAAGATGAAGAAGGCGCCCAAAGCGATGAAGCCGAAGCCCACGAGATGGTTCCAGGTCAGCGGCTCCTTGAGGTACGTCACCGAGAACACGGCAAAGACCGACAACGTCAGAACTTCCTGAATGGTCTTGAGTTGCGCGGCTGAGAACACGGTCGAACCGATCCGGTTCGCTGGAACCTGCAGGCAGTACTCGAAGAAGGCGATGCCCCAAGACACCATGATCACGAGGAGGAGGGACGCCCCCTTGTGCTTGAGGTGCCCGTACCACGCGAAGGTCATGAAGATGTTGGAGGCGAGCAGCAGGCCGATGGTGGTGAGCGGAATGGGTAGAGCGGGCATGGAAAGACTCCGGAGGGCCTTCCTGCTCTGGCCCAAGCGGGCGGTTAGCGCAACCAGACGGCCAGGGGGATTGGCAACGGCCCTGATCTAGGCTTTCGTGATGCCACGTCGCGCGTACCGCGGCATGAGGGAGGAAAGCGTGAACGACATCCTGCACGAGCTCGAGGCCCGGCGGCAGGCCGCCCGGCTGGGCGGGGGCGAGGCGCGCATCCAGGCGCAGCACGCGCGGGGCAAGCTCACCGCCCGCGAGCGGATCGAGCTTCTGCTCGACGAGGGCTCCTTCGAGGAGTTCGACATGTTCGTCACCCACCGCGCCACCGAGTTCGGGATGGAGCGGGACCGCCCTGCCGGCGACGGCGTGGTGACGGGCTGGGGCACGGTCAACGGTCGCCTGGTCTATGTCTTCTCCCAGGACTTCACCGTCTTTGGGGGCTCCCTGTCGGAAACGCATGCCCAGAAGATCTGCAAGATCATGGACATGGCATTGCGCAACGGCGCTCCGGTGGTGGGCATCAACGACTCGGGCGGGGCGCGCATCCAGGAAGGCGTGTCTTCCCTGGCTGGCTACGCCGAGGTGTTCCAGCGCAATGTCCTGGCCTCGGGCGTCATTCCGCAGATCAGCCTGATCATGGGACCCTGCGCCGGCGGGGCAGTCTATTCCCCCGCGATGACGGACTTCATCCTCATGGTGAAGGACACGTCCTACATGTTCGTCACCGGACCCGAGGTGGTCAGGACCGTCACCAACGAGGTCGTCACCGCCGAGGAGTTGGGGGGCGCGGTCACGCACACCCGCCGGTCCTCTGTCGCCGATGCCGCCTTCGAGAACGACGTCGAGACCATCATCGAGGCGCGGCGGCTGATCGACTTCCTGCCGCTGTCGAACCGCTCGGGCGTCCCCACGCGCCCCTTCTTCGACGATCCTGCGCGGGTGGAGCCCAGCCTCGACACGCTCATCCCCGACAACGCAAACACCCCCTACGATATGAGGGAACTGATCCAGAAGGTCGCGGACGAGGGCGATCTTTATGAGATCCAGGCCGACTTCGCCAAGAACATCCTGACGGGTTTCATCCGGTTGGAAGGCTCGACCGTAGGTGTCGTGGCCAACCAGCCCCTGCATCTCGCGGGTTGCCTCGACATCGATGCCTCGCGGAAGGCCGCGCGCTTCGTGCGCTTCTGCGACGCCTTCGAGATCCCGATTCTGACGCTGGTGGACGTCCCCGGATTCCTTCCGGGCACGGCTCAGGAATACAACGGCATCATCAAGCACGGGGCCAAGCTGCTGTTCGCCTATGCCGAGGCGACGGTTCCCAAGGTCACCGTCATTACACGCAAAGCCTATGGCGGCGCCTATGACGTGATGGCGTCCAAGCACCTTCGCGGCGACGTCAACTACGCCTGGCCCACCGCCGAGATCGCGGTAATGGGCGCGAAAGGCGCCGTCGAGATCCTTTATCGGGCCGAGCGGGGTGACCCCGAGGCCCTGGCCCAGCGCACCCGCGACTACGAGGACCGTTTCGCCAATCCCTTCGTCGCCGCCGAGCGCGGCTTCATCGACGAGGTGATCCAGCCCCGCTCCACCCGCCGCCGCGTGGCACGTGCCTTTGCCATGCTGAGGAACAAGAAGCTCGAGAACCCCTGGAAGAAACATGACAACATCCCGCTCTGACTGGCCTGCCCGCGCCGGATGGCTCGCCATGGCCCTGGGGATCGGCGGGCCCCTTGCTGCGCAGGAGGTGCAACTCCCATCGGGTCACTCGGCCATGCTGTACGACGTGGTGCTGGAGGCGGCCGAGGGCGCGATGGCGCCTGACGCCTTTACCGACCCCGAGGCGCTGCCCGAGGAAGAACCGACAGACGATGGCGCTCTCGACCGGGCGCCGGACCGGAAGACCGAAGTCTCAGCCGCCGGTGCGTCCAGCGGAGGGCTGGCGCGATTCCGGCTCGTCGTGCCTGGCCTTGGGGAAGGCGGCGCGGATTACGAGGCCGTCGCGCAGGACTTTGCCTGGCTTTGCGAGTCGCTGGCCCTTCCAGCCTTGGCGGCGAATGGCTGGACTGCGAGCGAGGTGGTCATTGCCTTGTCGGACCGACAGGTGGAGTTCGGTGCCCCCGCCCCCGAGGCGGTCCAGTTCTTCGAGGGCTTCCGGATCGAGGGCGGGACCTGCGTCCCGCAAGCCTTCTGATGGAAAAGCACCGGGGTTTCCCGAGCCGCCTGTCAGGCACCGACCTCCAGTTCACCATCCGCCGCGCCGCCAAGGAGGGTGCGACCAAGCTCGTCTCCCGCGAGCGCTACCGCGATCGCAGGGCTCTTGATCGCGCGGCCGACGAGGCCTTCATGGCGGCCTTATGGCAGCAGTTCGGGGAAGAGCCCTTCGTGCGCGGGAACCTCGACGCCGGCCGGCTGTCCTGGTTCTTCGGCCGCGAGGTCGTGCCGGCCGAAGAACCCTTCGACCCTGAAAGCTATGAGGCGCTGCTGCGCATCGACGTAAATCGCGCGCGCGCGTCGTTCCCCGAGGTGTTCGAGGAATGACCGAGGGGCCCCGGAGGCGACGGACGGGCGAAAGGGCAGGGCTGCCTGCCCGTGCCTCCGGGCCTCACTTCCGGGCACAACGGGATCGAGGGCCGGCCGGCTGTCCGGACGGGCTGCGGTCCAGGACTGCCGGGAACCTGGGATCAACTGCCACGGCTCCGGCGGGATTTCCCGCAGGGCGGGAAACCCTGCCTTGCACCCCCTCGTTGAGAATGGCATCCCTGCCCGTATCTGGGGCCACACCATCTGGAGAACTTTCATGGCAATCACCCTCCGCCTGTTCGGCGTCTTGGCCGTCGCCGCGACCCTCGCCGCCTGCGGCGAGACGGACGTGGAGCGCGCGGCTACCGGTGCCGCGATCGGCGGCGCCGTTGCGGCGGCGACCGATGGCAGTCTCGCCGAAGGCGCGCTCTACGGCGCGGCTGCTGGCGCGGTCGTCTGCAACGTCACGCCCGGCGCTCCGAACTGCTACTGATTCCAGGGGCGACTGGCCCCTGATCGTCGTCAAGGCCGCCGGGGTTCGCGCCCCGGCGGCCTTTTTCATGTCAACCCCGCCCGGAAGATGGCCCGAATGTTCCAGAAGATCCTGATCGCCAACCGTGGCGAGATCGCTTGCCGCGTCATCAAGACCGCCCGCCGACTCGGGATCCGGACCGTGGCCATCTACAGCGAGGCCGACGCCCGCGCCCTGCATGTGCAGATGGCGGACGAGGCCTACCTGATCGGCCCCGCGCCCGCAGCGCAAAGCTACATCAACATCGACCGCGTGATGGAAGCCGTCCGCGCTAGCGGGGCGCAGGCCGTCCACCCCGGCTATGGCTTCCTGTCCGAGAATCCGCGCTTTGCCGCCGCGCTGGCCGAGGCGGGCGTGGCCTTCATCGGCCCCCCGGCCTCGGCGGTCGAAGCGATGGGCGACAAGATCACCTCCAAGAAGATCGCGGCCGAGGCGGGCGTGAGCACCGTTCCCGGCCATATGGGCCTGATCGCCGACGCCGAGGAGGCCGTGCAGATCGCCGGGGGGATTGGCTACCCCGTGATGATCAAGGCGAGCGCCGGAGGCGGCGGCAAGGGCATGCGCATCGCCTGGTCCGACACCGAGGCGCGCGAGGGCTTCCAGGCCTCGAAGAACGAGGCGGCCGCCAGCTTCGGCGACGACCGTATCTTCATCGAGAAGTTCGTGGACCAGCCCCGTCACATCGAAATCCAGGTCCTTGCCGACAAGCACGGCAACACGGTCTACCTGCACGAGCGCGAATGCTCCATCCAGCGGCGGAACCAGAAGGTCGTGGAGGAGGCGCCGAGCCCCTTCCTCGACGAGGCCACCCGCAAGGCCATGGGCGAGCAGGCCTGCGCGCTCGCCCGCGCCGTGGGCTATGAGTCGGCCGGCACCGTCGAATTCATCGTGGACGGCGACCGCAACTTCTACTTCCTGGAGATGAACACCCGCCTGCAGGTGGAGCATCCGGTCACCGAGCTCATCACCGGTATCGACCTCGTGGAGCAGATGATCCGCGTCGCCGCCGGAGAGCCCTTGCCGTTCGCGCAAGAGGAGATCCCGCTCAACGGCTGGGCCGTCGAAAGCCGTCTCTACGCCGAGGACCCATTCCGAAAGTTCCTGCCCTCCACCGGACGCCTGACCCGCTACCGCCCGCCGGCCGAGGGCACCCGGGGCGATGCTGTGATCCGCAACGACACCGGGGTCTATGAAGGTGGGGAGATCAGCCGCTTCTACGATCCGATGATCGCCAAGCTCTGCGCCTGGGCGGCGACGCGCGAACAGGCCATCGACGCGATGGGCGAGGCGCTCGACGCCTTTGAGGTGGAGGGGATCGGACACAACCTGCCCTTCCTGGCGGCCGTCATGGAGCATCCGCGCTTTCGCGAGGGGCGCCTCACCACGGCCTTCATCGCCGAGGAATGGCCCGACGGCTTCAAGGGGGTCACTCTTCCCGACGCAGAGATGCGCCGCATTGCCGCTGCAGCCGTCGCCATGCATCGCGTGGCCGAGATCCGGCGCGCGCGCATCTCGGGCCGTCTCGACAATCACGAGCGCAAGGTCGGCTCGGACTGGGTGGTCCAGATCGGGGACGAGCCGCATCGCGTCGCCATCCTGGCCGAGCCCGGCGGATCGGACGTGACTTTCGAGGATGGGCCGACCCTGCGGGTCGAGGGCGGATGGACACCTGGGCAGGGCTTGGCCCGTCTAACGGTGGACGGCCGACCTCTGGTGCTCAAGGTCCAGAAAGCGACGGGCGGCTTCCGCCTGCGGACGCATGGCGCGGACCTTCGCGTGCATGTCCGCACCCCACACGAGGCACAACTGGCGGCGCTGATGCCCGTCAAGCTGCCGCCCGACACCTCCAAGTCGCTCCTCTGCCCGATGCCGGGGCTGCTCACGCGGCTGCTGGTCAGCGAGGGCGAGGAGGTGGAGGAGGGTCAGGCCCTCGCCACGGTCGAAGCCATGAAGATGGAGAACACGCTCAAGGCCGAACGACGCGGCACGGTCCGCGCCGTCAAGGCCCGCGAGGGCGAGACGCTGGCGGTCGATCAGGTGATCTTGGAATTCGCCTGAACCCCTACTCGGCTTTAGTCGAACTGCGCCCGTTCCGCAGTTCCTCCTGCCGGATCGGTGTGCGATCGATGGCGCGGGCGATCTCGCGCACCGACAGCGGGGCGGGGCGGCGGAGGGTGACCCGCCCGTCCTTGTCCACGAGAACGAGGCCGAACCCACGCGGCCGCAACGTCTGTCGGACGGCGCTGCGGGCATCGGGATCGGTGTCGACGATCACCACCACGTCGCGAAGTGCCAACGTATTCAGGTCGGCCTCGATCAGGCGCAACTGCTCGGCCACCTGCGGCTGGCGCGGGTTGTCGGCAAACACCACCAGTGGCCGGGCCAGGTATTCGAAGGCCTCGAGGTCCACCTCGGCCGCATCGAGGATCGTCGTCCGGTCGGCCTCCCAGGCCGCCACGGGATCGGCAGGAACCTCCGGAACGGCGGGAGAGTCCGCTGCTATCGGATCGGGATCAGGCAAGACATCCTGGGACCAGGCGGGACTTGCGGCGAAAAGCAGGAGGGCGGCCATACGGAGCATGATCCCCATATAGGCCTCCGGCCGCCTCTTGCTAAGATGCGCGGTATTCAAGGCCGCAACACCCCGCGGCTTGGCGCAGCGCGCCGCACATGCAAAACAGGGATCACAAACCAAGGGAGGCACGCGATGGGTGACTTGTCGTCTTGGGAGGAGCGGGCGAGGGCAGAGCTCAGGGGCCGCTCGCCGGACGCGCTGACATGGCGCACGCTGGAGGGACTGGCGGTCAAGCCGCTCTACACCCCCGAGGACACGGCCGGCCTTCCGGACACCGGCCTGCCCGGCGAGGGGCCCTTCGTGCGCGGAGTGCGCGCCACGATGTATGCAGGCCGCCCCTGGACGATCCGCCAGTACGCGGGCTTTTCCACCGCCGAGGAGTCGAACGCCTTTTACCGCAAGGCGCTGGCCGCCGGGCAGCAGGGCGTCTCGGTGGCTTTCGACCTCGCCACCCATCGGGGTTATGACAGCGACCATCCACGCGTCGAAGGGGACGTCGGCAAGGCGGGCGTGGCTATCGACTCGGTCGAGGATATGCGGATCCTGTTCGACGGCATCCCGCTCGACCGCGTGTCGGTGTCGATGACCATGAACGGCGCGATCATTCCGATCCTTGCCAGCTTCATCGTCGCGGGAGAGGAGCAGGGCGTCCCCCGCGCGGTCCTGTCGGGCACCGTGCAAAACGACATCCTCAAGGAGTTCATGGTGCGGAACACCTATGTGTATCCGCCCGAGCCCTCCATGCGGATCGTGGCCGACATCATCGATTACACCGCCCGCGAGATGCCCCGGTTCAACAGCATTTCCATCTCGGGCTACCATATGCAGGAGGCCGGGGCGAACCTCGTGCAGGAGCTGGCCTTCACGCTGGCGGATGGGCGTGAATACGTGCGCGCCGCCCTGGCGCGGGGGCTCGACGTGGACAGCTTCGCGCCGCGCCTGTCGTTCTTCTTCGCCATCGGCATGAACTTCTTTGCCGAAGCGGCCAAGCTGCGGGCGGCACGCCTCCTCTGGCATCGGATCATGTCCGGCTTCGGCGCCAGTAAACCCGAAAGCCTCATGCTTCGGACCCATTGCCAGACCTCGGGGGTATCGCTGCAGGAGCAGGACCCGATGAACAACGTGGTCCGCACCGCCTACGAGGCCATGGCGGCCGTGCTGGGCGGCACCCAGTCGCTGCACACCAACTCCTTCGACGAGGCGATGGCGCTGCCCTCGGACTTTGCCGCCCGGATCGCGCGGAACACGCAATTGATCCTGCAGGAGGAGACCGGCGTGACCAAGGTCGTCGATCCCCTCGGCGGCTCCTACTACGTCGAGGCCCTGACCCACGAGATGGCCGAGGCCGCGTGGGCGCTCATGGAGGAGGTCGAGGCGATGGGCGGCATGACCAAGGCGGTCGCGTCGGGGATGCCCAAGCTGCGGATCGAGGAAACCGCCGCGAGACGGCAGGCCAGGATCGACCGGGGCGAGGAGGTCATCGTCGGCGTCAACAAGTACCGCGCCGACGGCGAGGAGCCCATCGACATCCGGGCCATCGACAACCACGCCGTCCGCGCCAATCAGATCGAGCGGCTCCGCCAGGTCCGCGCGTCCCGAGACGAGGCAGCTTGTCAGGCCGCTCTCGACGCATTGCGCGAAGGGGCCCGCGCCAACGGCAACCTTCTGGAGCTTGCCATCCCCGCCGCCCGGGCGCGCGCCACCGTCGGAGAGATCAGCCAGGCGCTGGAGGACGTCTTCGGCCGCCACCGCGCCGAAGTCCGGACCCTGAACGGTGTCTATGGCCAGGCCTGGGACGGGGACGAAGGCTTCGACGCCATCCGCGCCGAGATCGACCGCTTCGCCGAGGAGGAGGGCCGTCGGCCCCGAATGCTGGTGGTCAAGATGGGCCAGGACGGCCACGACCGAGGCGCCAAGGTCATCGCCACCGCCTTTGCCGACCTCGGCTTCGACGTAGATGTAGGTCCGCTATTCCAGACCCCCGAGGAAGCGGCACAGGACGCGCTGGACAACGACGTGCATGTGGTCGGGATTTCCAGCCAGGCGGCGGGGCACCTCACCCTTGCGCCGCGCCTCGTGGAGGCCCTGCGCAAAGCGGGCGCAGAGGAGATCCTGGTCGTCTGCGGCGGAGTCATCCCGGCGCAGGATCATGCGGCGCTCAGGGCGGCGGGGGTCAAGGCGATCTTCGGGCCCGGCACCTCCATCCCCAAGGCCGCCAAGGAGGTCCTTGACCTTATCCGCCAAGGACGGCTTCAACCGGCGCAGTGACTGACCAAGGATCCGCGCCCATGGAAATCGACCACCTCGCCGTGACCTGCGCCTCTCTGGAGGAGGGCGCGGCTTGGGTGGAGGAGCGCCTGGGCGTGCCTCTCGACCCCGGCGGGCGGCATGAGCGATTTGGGACGTGGAACCGTCTCCTGTCCCTCGGCCCCGGTCTCTACCTGGAGGTGATCGCGCCCGAGCCGGGGACCGCCCCCGCCGTGACGCGGTGGTTCGACCTCGACCATGCTGGTGACCCCCGGCTGGGCAACTGGATCGTGCGCGTGCCGGACCTCGATGCCGCGCTCGCCGATGCGCCGCCCGAGGTGGGCGAGGCGCTACCCCTGTCGCGGGGCGACCTGTCCTGGACCGTGACGGTCCCGCCGGACGGCAGCCTTCCCTGGGGCGGAGCCCATCCGACGCTGATCCGATGGAGTCCCGGCCTGCATCCCGCCGACCGGCTTCCGGACAAGGGCGTCAGGCTGATCGGGCTGGAGGTGGGCCACCCCCGCGCGCCGCGTCTGAAGCAACTTCTGGCCGGCCTTACGGACCCGCGCCTATCCATCATCACAACCGACGAGCCATCCTTGCGCGCCCGCTTCCTGACCCCCAGGGGCGAGGTCACGCTGTGATCCGTCCCGCCTTGCCCACCGACGCGGGCGACCTTCATGCCATCTGGACCCCCGTCATCCGGGAAACGACCCACATCTTCCACACCACCGAACGCTCCGAGGAGGAGATCGCCGCGCTGACCCAGGGTGAAGACCCGTTCCTTGTCTGGGCGGACGATGGGCGCGTGCTGGGCTTTGCCCGCTGCTTTCCCTTTCGCGCCGGGAACGGTTATACCCGCACCGTGGAGCACACGATCCTTCTTGCGCCGAATGCACGAAGTCGGGGCATCGGCCGCAGCCTGATGGACGCCCTCGCGCAGGCTGCCGCCGCGCAGGGCAAACATGCCATGATCGGCGCGATCAGCGCCGAGAACGAGGCGGCCATCGCCTTCCATGCCGCCTGCGGGTTCCAGGCATATGGACGCCTGCCCGAGGTGGGCTACAAGTTCGGACGCTGGCTGGACCTCGTGCTGATGGGGCGTCGGCTGTGACCTCGGAACCGCGGAGATTTCGCCTGATGTCCATCTGGACGCGCGTCATGGACCTCCTTGCGAGCCTCGGAGGCGGCGATGGCCTGTCCACGCTGTTCGAACGGCTGCACACCCCGCCCGAGAAGACGGTGGGCTTTGCCATAGCCATGGTCGCGCTGGGGGCCAAGATCGCCAAGGCCGACGGCCTTGTCACGAAAAACGAGGTTGCCGCGTTCCGCGAGGTCTTCATCATCCCGGAAGGGGAGGAAGCGAACGTCGCCCGCGTGTATGATCTGGCTCGCCGGGACATCGCCGGGTTCGAGGATTACGCCAGCCGGATCCGGCGGATGTTCGGGGAAGGGGCCGTGCAACTGGCCGACCTGCTGGAGGGGCTGTTCCACATCGCCGTGGCCGACGGCGACTACCACCCCGAGGAGAACCAGTTCCTCCTCCGCGTCGCGCAGATCTTCGACCTCCCCGACCACGAGTTCATGCGCATCCGCGCCGAGTTCGTCCCCGACGCCGAGCGCGACCCGTATGACGTGCTGGGTGTCCCCCATGGCGCGCCGATGGATCAGGTCCGCGCCGCATGGCGGTCACTGGTCCGCGAGACGCATCCCGACCGCCTCATCGCCCACGGCCTCCCCGAAGAGGCGATCCGCATGGCCGAGAAGCGGCTCATCTGCATTAACCGCGCTTGGGAGCAGATCTCGGCCAAGGCGGCTTGATGCGGCTGGCGACCTACAACGTCCAGTGGTTCGACACGCTGTTCGACAACAAGGGACGCTTGTGGGACGACGGCGCCGTTAGCGGCCGCGAAGGTGTCACGCGGCATGAGCAGACCGTTGCGTTGGGCCGGGTCTTCCGGGCGCTGGACGCCGACGCGGTGATGATCATCGAGGCTCCGGACGCCCGGCATCGCAAACGTGACGGTGCAGAGGCCTTGGCCGGCTTCGCGCGCCGCTTCGACCTCAGGGCGCGCAAGGTGCTGATGGGCTTCCCCAGCGGCTCCCAGCAGGAGATCGCGCTGATCTTCGACCCGGACAGGATCGACGCCGTCCACGATCCGCAGGATGGCGATCCGCCGCCATTCGACAGCGCCTTCCGCGTCGATCTCGACGGTGACGGTCAGCCCGAGCCTGTTACCTGGTCCAAGCCCCCGCTGGAGGTGGCCCTTCGCACCAGCGAGGGGCGGGATCTGCGCCTGATCGGGGTCCACGCCAAGTCCAAGGCTCCCCACGGCGCGGGGAACGAGGCGCAGGCTCGCCGCATTGCCATCGAGAACCGCCGCAAGCAACTGGCTCAATGCCTCTGGCTTCGGGCGCGGGTGGACCGGCACCTTGCGGCGAACGAATCGCTGGTGGTCCTGGGGAACTTCAACGACGGTCCGGGTCTGGACGAGTTCGAGACGCTCTTTGGCCGTTCGGGCGTGGAGATCGTGCTGGGAGAGAACGGCGGCACCCGCCTGTTCGACCCACACGCTGCCCAGGCGCTCAGCGGCCCGACCGCGGCCGCGCCGGCCACCGCGCGTTTCCGCATGCCGCCGGACGGACGCTGGCTGTCGGCGCTGCTCGATTACATCATGGTCTCGCCCGATATCAGGGCCCAGCGGCCCCGCTGGCGGATCTGGCACCCTTTCGACGATCCGGCCTGCTGGAAGAACGAGGATCTGCGAAGCGCCCTGCTGCACGCCTCGGATCATTTCCCGGTCACGCTCGACCTTTGAGCCTTAAACGCAGCGTAGCGCGCCCTATATCCGGGGCATGACACGCCTTTTGCCATTCGCCTTCGCCGCCACGCTCTTGGCCCTCCCCGTCGTAGCCCAGGACTCGGAGGATGGGGGGAGCCTGCTTGACCAGGGGGCCGACATGATCCTGCGGGGGCTGCTCGAAGAGGTCGCACCGCCGCTTCAGGAACTCGCTGGCATCAGCGCCGAGGTCCTGCCGACCTTCCAGATCCTAGCGCAGGAGATGGGGCCGGCTTTCGTCGATGTCCTTGGCCGGGTCGACTCCATCACCAACTACGAGTCGCCCGAGATCCTGCCCAATGGCGACATCGTCCTGCGCCGCAGTCCCGATGCCCCGGCATGGACACCTTCGGAGACCGATGCCGAACCGGACAGCGCGCCAGAGCCGGAGCTTTCCCCTGAGCCCCCAGTCGAACCAAGCGAACCGGAGAGGCCACAGTCGGAACGGCCTGAACGGGAACCCGAATTCGATCTGACGCCGCCTCCCGAAGCGGACCCCGCCCCGAACCTTGATCTGGACGGGCAGTCCATCGGGCCCGAGGTCGAGCTCTGACCGGTTCGGTGCGGTCGCCGGACAGGCGGCTCAGTCGTCAGTAAAGGCGACCTTGGCCTCCGCGCCCATGGCTTGAGCCAGGGCGTCGAGGCGTGATTTGGCGACCTCTCCGAACAGGGGCCGTGCCCGAGCCTCGACCGTAAGGGTGAGGGTCTTCTTCTCGGGCCGCCAGCGGAACACGCCGGGTGCGTCATGCGCCCCGAGCCAGAGCATCGCGCCCAGCCGCATGGCGCGGCCCAGAACCTCGGCCTCGCGCGCGTCGGCGTCCGACAGCAGCTTGAACAGGGCGTCGAACCGCGTCCCCTCGCGCCGGGAGGAATAGCGGTACATGAGCGCGAGGCCCATGTAGACCCGTTCCTCGTGCTTGATGCCGCCCAGGTTGGCGCGGGTGGCCGCGTCCACGCAGGTTTCGGCGCGGTAGTCGGGGTGCGCGCGCCAGTTCACGTCATGCAGCAGGCAGGCCGCCTCGATAATGCGACGGCGCTGCCAATCGGCGTCGGGAAAGAGCGGCAGGACAAAGTTGAAGAGCACCCGCCCGAAGCCGGGCAGCCGGGCGTCCCGCCGCTCCTGGAATCGGCAGGCCTCGAGCAGGGGGTCGCGCTCGCGCAGGGCGGGGGGCATCCGTTCGTAGAGCATCCCCTCGCGGATGCCATAGGAGGACACGGCGATGTCCTTGGGCTTGAAGACGCGGACCAATTCGTCCAGCACCTGAACCGCCACCGGCACCAGGGCCATGCGGTCGCCCGAGATGCCGAGCTTCCGCTGGAGCGCGCCCAAGTCCGCCTTCTCGATATAGGCCTTGGTGGCCGCGACGGCGGCGGGGGTCATGCGGTATTCGTGCTGCACCGTCAGCGGCCAGTTCCGCCGGTCCATGTCCACGCGGGCGATGGCCCGCCATGACCCCCCGACGAGGAACAGGCGCATCCCCGTCTCATGGTCCATGTCGGCGTGAAGCCGCGCCATGACCTTGGCGATGTGGGCGGACAGCACCTTGGGGCCGCCCTTGACCTCCTGCAGCTTGAGCCCGCCCAGGGGCGAGGTCACCCGCCGCCCGACGCGCCCCTGCGCGAGGTCGGCCAACTCCATGGACGCGCCGCCAATATCGCAGACGAGGCCATAGCTGCCCGGCCAGCCCAGCAGCACCCCCTGGGCCGAAAGTCGCGCCTCCTCGTCCCCGGGGATGACCTGCAGCTGCAGGCCGGTGCGCCGCTCCACCTCGGCCACGAAGGCGGGACCGTCCTCGGCTTCGCGCACCGCTGCGGTCGCCACGGCCATCATCGTCTCAAGCCCCATGCCCCGTGCCAGCGCCGCGAAGCGGCACAGCGCGTCCAGCGCCCGCACGCGGCCCTTGGGATTGAGCCGGCCCGACTCGCTCAGGCCCGAGCCCAGGGCGCACATGATCTTTTCGTTGTAGAAGTATGCCGGAGAGCGCGCGGCCCCGTCGAAGACCACGAAGCGGACCGAGTTCGAGCCCACATCGATCACGCCCACATGCAGGGTCTCGCCAGCGCTTCCGTCGAACAGGGATCGGGCCTCTCCCCAAGCGGAAGGTGGCGGGGCGCCGTACTCGAGGGCGGCGTCGGGAGCCATGGTCATGGTATTCCTGATCTTGGTCTTGGGCTGAGTTGGGGCGGCGGCAGCGGGCGTCAATGCCCGCTCAAGGCTCGCCCAGGGTTAGGGGGCGCACGTCCGCCGCCCCCTTGGAGCCCCGCCCCGATAGGGACGGGTTCTCCATGAAGAACTTGTGGCATGAGAAGCCGTGGCCGTCGTCGGGCTGGCGCGCGCGGGCGAAGCTGCCGTCGGGGTTCATGACCCAGGACTGCGCCACGTCGGCAAGGTTGGCAGCCATGATCTGGTCCACGATCTGCGCCTTGACGGTGGGGTTCATGGCCTCGACCAGCGACTCCACGCGGCGGTCCATGTTCCGGCCCATCCAGTCGGCCGACGACAGGAACACCCGCGCCCGCCGCGCGGGGAGGCCATAGCCATTGCCGAAGCAGACGATGCGCGAATGCTCCAGGAAGCGGCCAATGATCGACTTGACGCGGATATTCTCGCTCAGCCCTGCAATGCCAGGACGCAGGCAGCAGATGCCGCGCGCGATCACGCTGACCTTCACCCCCGCCTGCGATGCCGCATAAAGCGCGTCGATCAGGCTTTCCTCGGTGATGGAATTGGCCTTGAGCCAGATCGCCGCGGGCCGCCCGGCGCGGGCGTGCTCGGCCTCGGCGGCGATCATCTCCAGGAGCCGGGGCTTGAGCGTCAGCGGAGAGATGGCGAGGTTCTCCATCCCCTCGGGGGTCGCGTAGCCGCCCACGTAGTTGAAGAGCTTCGTCGCATCTCGCCCAAGCCGCGGGTCCGTCGAGAACAGCGACAGGTCCGTATAGATGCGTGCCGTGATCGGGTGGTAGTTGCCGGTGCCGAAATGGGTGTAGGTGACCAGCCGGTCCCCCTCGCGGCGGACGACGACGCTGACCTTGGCATGGGTCTTGAGGGTCGTGAAGCCGTAGACGACGTGCGCGCCGGCCCGTTCGAGCCGCCGCGACTGGCGGATGTTGGCGGCCTCGTCGAATCGGGCCTTCAACTCCACCAGCGCCGTCACCGACTTCCCATCCTCGGCCGCCTCGCAGAGAGCGTCCACGATGGGGCTGTTGCGCGATGTCCGGTAAAGCGTCTGCTTGATCGCCACGACATCCGGGTCCCGCGCCGCCTGCTGGAGGAAGCGGACCACGGTGTCGAAGGTCTCGTAGGGGTGGTGGAGCAGCATGTCCTTTTGCCGGATCGCGGCAAAGATGTCGCCGCCATGGTCCTGCACCCGTTCGGGGACGCGGGGGAGGAAGGGCGGCCACAGCAGGTCCGGGCGGGAATCGAGCACCAGTTCCGACAGGCTCCCGATGCCCAGCATCCGGTCCACCTCCACGACCTCCTGCGGCTCCACGGTCAGGTTGTCCATGACCAGGGTCCGCAAGGAGGGCGGCGCCCCGGCGGTGATCTTGAGGCGAACGACCTCGCCCCGCCGCCGCCGCTTCAGCGCCGTCTCGAACTCGCGCACGAGATCCTCGGCCTCGTCCTCGACCTCCAGGTCGCTGTCGCGGAGCACCCGGAAGGCGCAGGAACCGGTGACCCGGTAGCCCGGAAACAACCGGTCGAGATGCAGCAGCAAAAGCTCCTCGAGCGGAAGGAAGCGCTGGCCCCCGGCCGTGGGCAGCGGCACGAAGCGGTCCACTTGCGGAGGTAGCGGCAGCAGCGCGCGCAGCGAACGCCTCTCGCCCGTCCGCTCCAGCGACAGGGCAAGAGCGAAGCCCTCGTTCGGGATGAAGGGGAACGGGTGCGCCGGGTCGATGGCCAGGGGCGACAGGATGGGGAAGACGCGACTGAGGAAGACATCCTCCAGGAAGGGCCGGTCCTCGTCCGTCACGTCGGCACGGGTGAGGATCACGATCCCTTCCTGCGCCATCTTGGCCTTGAGCACCTCCCAGGTGGCCTGCTGGCGCGCGATGAGCCGGCGTGCCTCGGCGTCGATCAGGGCCAGTTGCCGGGCCGGGGTCAGGCCGTCCGGCGACGGCGTCGTGTTTCCGGCCCGCGCCAGCTCCCGCAGGCCCGCGACGCGCACGGTGTAGAACTCATCGAGGTTGGTGGCCGAGATCGACAGGAACCGCAGCCGTTCGAGAAGCGGCACGCGCGGGTTCTGCGCCTCCTCCAGGACGCGCCAGTTGAAGCCCAGCCACGAGAGCTCCCGGTTGAAGAAGCGGGCAGGGCCCGTCATGTCGGCGGGCGAGGCAAGGGGGGACGGAAAGGGCGCCTTGAGGAAGTCGGCGTCGGGCATCGGGGATCTCCTGGAGCCCAAAGGCTAGGACGCAGGCTCGCCGCTGTCGAGGACCCGCCGCGCCAATGCGAGGCTGACCCGCCGGCCCTCGGACAAGCTGGCCCGATCCAGGGTCGCGACCGCGCCGGCGGCGGCGGCGTGGGACCGCTCGATTCGCCGCGCAACGAAGGTCAGCACGCCGGGAGCCGGGAACAACTGCCGGTCCGCGAATTGCTTGGCGAGCAAAGCCTCGACCAAGGTATCGTCCGGAGGGTCCAGCCGCACCACCGTCGTGGCCTCCATGCGCGAGGCGAGGTCGGGGAGCCGGACCCCCCAACGTGCGGGGGGTCGGTCCGAGGTCAGCAGAAGCCGTCCCCCGGTGGAGACGAGATGGTTGTGCAAGTGGAACAGGGCGGTCTCGGATTCGCGGGGCAGGGCTTCGAGATCTTCCACCGCGATTGCCGCACCGGGGACGGGCAGGTCGGGGGAAAGTTCGCGCGCGTCCCGCCTCTCGGCTCCGGTCAGGCCCTGCCAGATCCGCACGAGATGGGTCTTGCCTGATCCCTCTGGCCCCACGAGAGCCAACTTGCCGTCAGGCCAGCGCAGCCCGCCTGCAATCATGGCATGAGCGTCCGCGTTCGAGTCGGACACGAAGAAGTCTTCGGGTCCCAGGGAAACCGGCAGCGCCCAGTCAAAGCTCAACTGCTCCGCATCGAGCGCGGGGGCGGTCGTGCGCGGCACCCGACGTTGTTTCTCTGGCCAGTCGTCGGCCGCAAGAAAGCTCAGCTGCTCGTCGGTCATGGCAGCCGCGCACCCTGGTAGATGCGGCTTTCCTTGTACTTGGCGATCGCAAAGCGAACGAGGACGCCCAGCACCGCCGCGACCGGCACGGCCACGATCACGCCCAGAAAGCCGAACAGCGCGCCAAAGGCCGACAGCGCGAACAGCAGCCAGACCGGATGCACGCCCACCCGTTCCCCCACGAGCTTGGGGGTCAGGAAGTTGCCTTCGACGAACTGGCCGGACTGGAAGATGGCCCAGACCGCCACCACCCAGATCCAGTCTCCCCAGAACTGATACAGCGCAAGCCCGATGGCCAGCAGCCCGCCCACCAGCGCGCCCACATAAGGAATGAAGGTCAGCGCCCCGGCGATGGCTCCGATCACGAGGCCGAAGTTCAGCCCCACCAGCGCCAGCGCCACGGCATAATATGTCCCTAGGATGAGGCAGACGAGGCCCTGGCCCCGGATGAAGGCCGCGAGCCGGTCGTCCATCTCATGCGCCAGGGCCCGGATCGTGGGCGCATGTTCGCGTGGGAGGAGATCGTCGATCCGCGCGACCATCGAGTCCCAGTCGAGCAGGAGATAGAAGGTCACGACCGGGACCACCACGACGATCAGGAGTCCGTTGATGACGCCCACGGCAGAGCTCAGGATCGTGTTGAGGAGCGTGCCCGCCCGTTCCTGAATTCCTGTTCCCAGTTCGGTGATCTGCTGGCGAAGGGGGCTGTCCGCCTCGACCAGCGTGGGAAAGCGGGCCGTCAGCCAGGTTCCGGTGCGGGTCACGAGGTCCGGGGCGATCTGGATCAGGGCGGTCGCCTGGTTCACCAGCGTGGGCACGATGATCAGGCTCGCGATCACGATGGCCAAAAGAGCGCAGAGCGTGATCAGCACCACCGCCCAAACTCGCCTGACCCCGGCCCGCTCCAACCTGTCGGCGATGGGGTCGAGCAGATAGGCCACGATCGCGCCCAGGATGAAGGGCAGGAGCACGGCGCCCAGAAACCAGAGCAGCAGGAAGAACACGAGCGCCGCGACGCCCCAGATCCGTGCCTGCTGCCCGACCGTCACGGCCATCGTGGCGCGCCCCTCTCCAAGTTCTGTCCAGATTTGGCCGACGTCATAAGGCTTGGCAAGGATGGGCGACAGGCGCGGGGTCGGGGAAACCCGACTTCATCGGATTGGCAGACCCGCATAGCGTCGGCGCATTAAACCGTTTCACGTTCCCATTTCGAACGGAGTTCCCGATGAACGCTTTCGCCCGCGGCCTGTCCGTCGTGTCCGACCATTCCGCCGCCATGGCCCGTGACCTGCTCGGGGCGGCAGGCCTGCAGCCCGGTCCGATCACTTTCCATACCACCTTGTCGTCCCAGGACACCGGAGCCCTCAGCGCCGTGCACGCGACCATCAGGGCCGGAACCTGCATCGCGCCCCATTGCCACGCCCATGAGGACGAAGTCTGCCTGGTCGTGTCCGGAATAGCTGAGTTCCGCATGCCCGACCGCATCCTGCGCCGCCGGGCTGGCGAAAGCCTGTTGATCCCCTGCGGCACCACGCACGAGGTTCGGGCCGTCACCGAGCTCCGGCTCATCGCTGCGCTGACCCGGCACGATCTGGGCCTTGCCGCCGAATGATGGCGGCGGCTGCTTGGGGCTGAACCCGGCAGGGGTGGCGAACCCTGCAGGGAAGGCGGTGGCTCGAAGCCAAGTCGCCGGGCTGCTGGCTTGTGGGCAGGGTCGCCGCTGCCCACACGCCCGGTTCAGGCACAGTCCGTCGTCTTGAAGGACCGACTGACCATCGTTCGCCGTAACAGGCTGGGCAAAGGCAGAAGAAGCCGAATGGATTCCAGTTGAATTACCAGCCTCGTGGAAGTCCGATTCCCTGTTCCATCCAGTCCATGCGAATGGACCTCGCCCGTTTCTCAACGTCGGTCGTTGAAACGGACATCATCGCAGGGATCGTTCTGATCGGTCATTCGGAGCAAAGTCTTTTCCCGAATGTTGATCGGGATCGGCCAATCCGTTTGCCCGTGATTGCCAGCCCCGCGCGACGCAGGACCGACCCCGACGCCTTGCGCAGGGGACATGGATTAGCGCCCCGACAAACGAATAAAGGTCCCCAGGCTTCGGGCCGGAATGGTCTGGGCGGGCCAGCTTCGGCCCATTGGGGAGCCAAGCAGGACCGATGGTTTTGATCAGGCCCGCGCTGTCCGAACAATCCCTTCTTGCGTGTGTGCAGGGCTTGCTTACAGGCATGTGGTTCGTCACTCGGTCCAATCTCAGGACCGGTCCCCGTCCAAACGCCCCGCTCGTTACACCCTGATCCTTGAAGGCCTCACCAGGCCGGGGCTGACGGATGGGTGACCCGCCACTTCCGGAATTCCATACCTCCCCCATGCGCAGTCTTGACGGACACAGGGCCCGAGGTGTTCAATTCGGATCAGAGCCGGGGCACATTTCGGGTCCTGTCTTCGGAAGCGCCAAATTTGACGCGCCTCCTGCAAATGACCTTGATCGTCGATATTGAATAAAGGGTGCGTCGTGCGCGACATTGCTTTCGTATTTTTTCTTGCGGCCGTTCTTTGCGTCACGGGTGGCATGGCCCTGGGCATCTGGATGGGCATCGCCCAAAACTTCACCTATGCGCCGGTCCACGCCCATCTCAACCTCGTGGGCTGGGCGACGATGGCGCTGTTCGCCATCTATTACCGCCTGACGCCCGCTGCGGCGCTGGGCTGGCTGCCCCGGGTGCATGCCCTTTTGGCTATACCGGGCGTGGTCCTGATGACCGGCGGCCTCGCGGCCGAGTTCTCCGGCCGGCCCGAGTTCCTGCCCGTCGCGATCCTGGGTTCGCTCATGACGGCAGCGTCCATGTTGGTGTTCCTGTTTACCGTGATCCGTCATGGCTTCGGCGCCGCCCCTGCACTGTCGCGGGACGAGCGGTTCGATGCCGCCCTGACGCCGGCCGAGTGACCCCGGGGAGTAACGAGTGATGGCCGGGCAGCCGCGCGCTTGCCCGGCCGGTTCCCTTGTCCTAACACGGCGCGACCGTTTTCGCCGTGAAGGACCCAAGAATGCGCCTCTCCCGCTACTTTCTCCCCGTCCTCAAGGAAAACCCGGCGGAGGCGCAGATCGTCTCGCATCGCTACATGCTGCGCGCGGGCATGATCAAGCAGCAGGCGGCGGGCATCTATTCCTGGCTCCCGCTCGGCCTGAAGGTTCTCCGCCGCGTGGAGCAGATCGTCAACGAGGAGCAGCAGCGCGCAGGGCATATCCCGCTCCTGATGCCCACGCTGCAGACCGCGGACCTCTGGCGCGAGTCCGGGCGCTACGACGACTACGGCGAGGAGATGCTCCGCATCACCGACCGCCAGAAGCGCGAGCTGCTATACGGCCCCACCAACGAGGAGATGATCACCGACATTTTCCGGAGCCACGTGACCAGCTACAAGGACCTGCCGCTCACGCTCTACCACATCCAGTGGAAGTTCCGGGACGAGATGCGCCCCCGCTTCGGCGTGATGCGGGGTCGTGAGTTCCTCATGAAGGACGGCTACAACTTCGACGTGGACCGTGACGCGGCCCTGCACGCCTACAACCGCCACATGGTCAGCTATCTCCGGACCTATGAACGCATGGGCCTGACCGCGATCCCGATGCGCGCGGCCTCGGGACCCATCGGCGGCGACAACACCCACGAGTTCCTGGTGCTGGCCAGCACTGGGGAGTCCGAGGTCTTCTACGACTCGACCGTAACCGACCTGAAGCTCGGCAACCGCGAGGTGGACTACGACAACCGCGAGGAGGTCGCGGCCGTCTGCCAGGAGTTCACAACGCTTTACGCCCGCACCGACGAGACGCATGACGGGGCGCTCTTCGACCAGATCCCAGAGGACCGCCGCAAGGTCGGACGCGGCATCGAGGTCGGGCAGATCTTCTACTTCGGCACGAAGTACTCCGAGGCGATGGGCGCGACCGTGACCACCGCCGACGGCCGCAAGGTGCCGGTGGAGATGGGCTCGCATGGCATCGGCGTGTCCCGCCTCCTCGGCGCGATCATCGAGGCCAGCCACGACGACAAGGGCATCATCTGGCCCGAGGGCGTCACCCCGTTCCATGCCGCGATCGTCAACCTCAAGCAGGGCGACGGAGAGGCGGATGCGGCCTGCGAGGCGATCTACGCGGGCCTCAGGGCGCGCGGCCTCGATCCGCTCTACGACGACCGCGACGCGCGGGCGGGCGAGAAGTTTGCGACCACCGACCTGATCGGCTTGCCCTGGCGGATCACCGTGGGGCCGCGGGGCCTCAAGAATGGCGTGGTCGAACTCACCTCCCGCCGCACCGGCGAGAGCGAGGAGATGTCGCCCGAGGCCGCGATCGACCGGGTGGCGCAGATCTACGCCGCCCATCTGTGACACCGGCACCGACCCGGGGCGGCGCGTTCTCGCCGTCCCGCTCGGCTTGACCTGCCCGGCTGAATCCTGTCCCGTCCCCCGCAAGGAGGACGACGAATGAAAGCACTCATCACCTGGGGCGGCTGGCCGGGGCACGAGCCCGAGGTCGTGGCCGACCTCTTCCGGCGCATGCTGGAGGCCGAAGGGATGGAGGTCACCGTGACCGACTCCCTCGACTGCTTCGACGATGCCGAAGGGCTGCGCGCCCTGGACCTGATCGTCCCGGTCTGGACCATGAGCGAACTCAGCCGCGAGCGGGCCACCAACGTGTCCGAGGCCGTGGCGCGCGGCACCGGGATCGCGGGCTGCCATGGCGGAATGTGCGACGCCTTCCGCGGCAACCCGCTCTGGCAGTTCATCACCGGGGGCCAGTGGGTCGCGCATCCGGGCGGCGACGGGCAGCGCTACACGGTCCGCATCACCCGGCCCGACGAAGCGCTGGTGCGCGACATCCCGGACTTCGAGGTCGAGACCGAACAGTACTACCTGCACGTGGACCCGGCGAACAACGTCCTTGCCACCACCCAACTCCCGACGGTGCCCTGGTATCATTCCCCGAATGGCACGGTGGAGATGCCCGTCGCCTGGACCCGCGCCTGGGGTCTGGGCCGCGTGTACTACAACGCGCTCGGCCACAAGGCGAACGTGATCGCCGAAGGCGCCCCCTTCGAGATGCTGCGACGCGGGCTTCTCTGGGCTGCCGAGGGCAAGGCGCTCGCGGCCGGGCGAGGGGTGGACCAGTTCCAAAGCCCCGGTAGTCACTGGTAGGCGTCAGCCCCCCAGCGCCAGCGCGAGCTCGTCCTTGGTCATCCGTGACCGCCCCTCGAGCCCGCGCTCTCGGGCGAGCGCCATCAACTCACTCTTGTTCCTACCTTGCAGGCTGGACCCCTTGGCCTTGGCGCGCCCGTTGGCATCGGTCGCCGCCTCGATGGCCTTAAGGAGATCGGCGTCGTTCATCGTCGAACGTCCCTCGATCTCCAGTTCCCGCGCGCGGGCGTCCAGCATCGCGCGGGTGGGGCCGTCCTTGCGGATCGCCGCCGCCTTGTCACGGATGTCCTCGGGCTGGTCCACGAACTGAAGCCGCCCGCCCCGCTTCTTGGCCGTGGTCCGGGCATATTCCTCCTCGGTCAGCAGGAGCCGGACGATCTTGGGCAGGTAGCGCTCGCCCGTTTTGTCGCTTTTGCCGCCGGACTTGGTGCCCCAATCCTCTTCGGTCCAGTGGTGCAGGTCGGTGTCGGCCTGCTTGGGACCCTTGTCGTCGTAGCCGCCGCCGCGCTTCTTGTATTCGCGCACGGCCATCTGCGCCTTGCGGGCCGACCACTCGCCCGGATCCCCGCCCTTGTTGCCGGCCGTGACCTCGGCCTTTACCGTCTCCCATAGCTTCGGGTTCGTCCGCTTCGCTCCGGCCATGTCCTGCTCCCAACCGATCACGCTTGCGGAACGCAGCGAGGCGCACCGGGGTTTCGGACCGGTGGTGGGCTTGACCCTGCCGCGCGCGCCTCCCAAGGATGCCCCGCATCCCCGAGGAGGCCCCATGGCCCGCAGCCCCGCCCCTTTCGCGCCCTACGAATGGATGATCGCTTGGCGCTACCTGCGCGCCAAGCGGGCCGAAGGGGGCGTGTCGGTGATGACCTGGATCAGCCTTGTGGGGGTCACTCTGGCCGTCTTTGCGCTGATCGCGACGCTCGCGGTCCGCTCGGGCTTCCGGGAGGAGTTCGTGGACACGATCCTGGGCTCCAACGCCCATGTGACGGTCTACCAGACCCCCCAGATCGGTCCTCAGGGGCAGGAGATCCGCACCATCCCCGAGGCCGATGCAATGGCCGACCGGATCGAGGCCGTGCCCGGCGTGACCCGCGCCGCGCCGCTGGTGCGCGGCCAAGTCATGGCGACCTTCGAGGGGCGCAACTCGGGTGTCGAGGTTTTCGGCATCGCGCCCGAGGATCTGGCCGGCATCCCCCGGGTCGCCACCCCCCAGGAGTCGGAGGGCGACCTCGCCCGGTTCCCCGAAGGGATCGCGATCGGCTCGGGCATCGCGCGTGAACTGGGGGTCGGGGTCGGCGACCGGCTTCGCATCATCTCGCCCGACGGGGCGCGCACGCCCATGGGCGTTTCGCCTCGCGTTTCGGCCTACGAGGTCGTCTACGTCTTCACCGCCGGACGCTACGACATCGACCGCACCCGCGCCTATCTGCCCATGGAGGCGGCCCAGACCTTCTTCAACCGCGCGCGCGTCGCGGACGAGATCGAGGTCATGACCGCCGATCCCGACAACGTGGAGGCCCTTGTCCCCGCCATCTTGGAGGCCGCCGGGCCCACGGCGCTGGCCTGGACCTGGAAGGACTCCTCGGGCGCCTTCCTCCAGGCGCTCACCGTGGAGGACAACGTGATGTTCGTGATCCTGTCGGTGCTGGTGCTGATCGCCTCCATGAACATCATCTCCGGCCTCATCATGCTGGTGAAGAACAAGGGCCGGGACATCGGCATCCTGCGCACCATGGGCCTGACGGAAGGTGCGATCCTGCGCGTCTTCTTCCTGTGCGGGGCGTCCATCGGAACGATCGGCACGATCCTGGGCGTGATCCTGGGCTGTGCCTTCGCCATCTGGATCGACCCGATCTTCGCCGCCGTGAACTACCTGTCGGGCGGGGGCGTCTGGGATCCGTCGATCCGGGGCATCTACCGCTTGCCGGCCAAGCTGGAATGGGCGGACGTGCTGTCGGCCGTGACGCTGTCGCTGTTCCTGTCCTGGGTCGTCACGCTGTTCCCCGCGCGCCGCGCCGCCCGCATGAACCCTGTGGAGGCGCTGCGCTATGAGTGAGGCTTCCGGACAGGCGCTCGCCCTGCGCGGCATCCGCAAGACCTACAACCTGGGCCTCCCCACCGCGGTGGAGGTCCTGCGCGGCGTGGACCTCGCCATCGCGCCGGGCGAGGTGGTGGCCCTCGTCGCGCCCTCCGGGGCGGGCAAGTCCACGCTCCTGCACATCGCGGGCCTGCTCGACACCCCGGACGAAGGGCAGGTTCAGCTCAACGGGACCGACATGACGCGTCTGGGCGACCGGCAGCGGACACTGGCCCGCCGCGACCTCGTGGGCTTCGTCTATCAGTTCCATCACCTCCTGCCCGAGTTCACGGCCTTGGAGAACATCGTCCTGCCGCAACTCGCTCACGGCACGCCTCGCAAGGCGGCCGAGGATCGTGCCCGCGACCTGATGGACCGCGTGGGCGTCGGACCCCGCGCCTTGCATCGACCCGCGCAGTTGTCCGGGGGCGAGCAGCAGCGGGTGGCCTTCTGCAGGGCGCTTGCCAATGCGCCGCGCCTGCTGCTGGCGGACGAGCCGACGGGCAACCTCGATCCCGACACCTCTGACCGGGTGTTCGAGGCGCTCATGGTTCTCGTGCGCTCGACAGGCCTTGCGGCGCTCATCGCGACGCACAACCTCGGCCTGGCGTCGCGCATGGACCGGGTGCTGAGGCTCGACGCGGGGCGGGTGGTTCCGGCATAGTCGGGGCAAGGCGACTCAAGGATCGCCACCCGGGACAGAGCAGGAGCCTCCATGCGTCACCTCATCCTTCTTGCGCCGCTGGCGCTCATGGCCTGCGTGCCCGCCGACCCCCACGAGGACGTCTCGGGCCGCAACGCCTTCCTTGAGTCCTGCGCCTCGTGCCACGGCGTGGACGCCAAGGGCACCGGCTCCATGGCCGAGGGCCTTGATCCCCGCCCCGCCGACCTCACGACCATTGCGGCGCGGAACGGGGGCACCTTCCCGCGCGACCGGGTCATGAGCACCATCGACGGCTTCGCCCGCGGCGCGCATTTCAGCCCCGCTATGCCCGAGTTCGGCGAGACCGACCTAGGCGAGACCGTCGTGGTCGAGGAAACCCCCGGCGTCGGAACGCCCGTGCCCGAACGGCTGCTCGCGCTGGCCGATTATCTCGAAAGCATCCAGGAGCCCTGAGGCCGGGCTGACGTCCGTCAGTCGCCTCGGTCGGGGAGGGGCGCTCCGTCGCAGATCCCCTCGACCTTCACGCCGTCCCAGGGCAGGGCGATCCACTCCGTCATGGGCTCGTCGAGAGGCCGGAGCGGGAAGTACTCGGACAGCATGGTATGGAGCCGCTCCGTCCTGTCGGACTCGGGCGCGAGGCTGCGGCAGCAGACATATTCCTCCATGATGGAGCCCTGCTGCTCGTAGCCGTAGCCGAGGAAGTCCGTGCTGGTATCGAGGTCGAAAAGGTAAGGGTCCGCCGAACCCGCATGCTCGAGAGCCGCCTTGAGCGGGTGGTAACGCGTCAGCGCCCGGTTCTGCCACTGCCAGGCATGAACCATCTCGTGCGCCAGCAGCATCGCGTCCGCCAGCGGCAGTACCTCGGGCCACCCTTCGACCATGTCGTCGCGGTACAGGTCGCGGCGCACGTAGATATCCTCGAACAGGGAGATCGCCCCTGTTGCCGTCCGGATCGTCTCGCCTTGGGGAGGTGGGAAGAGCCGTGCCTGACAGGTCAGCCGTGGGGGCGTGGGGAGAATTCGCGTGGCGCTCAGCCGTTGGGCGTCGTGGAGTCGCACCCTTGATGTGTCGAGAGCGGGCCCATGAAGACCGGACAGGAAGGCCACCTCGCCAGGCGTGAGGGGCCGGCCACAGGCCGTCAGGAGGAGAAGGGCAAGCAGGGTTCGGCGCATCTCCCGATCAGGCCATGCGGAACCAGCGGGAACAAGAGGGCGCGTCTCAGGCCACCGAAGAGGGGCGAGCCTCCTTGGCAAAGGGCGACAACCCAAGCCACGACGACATGGAGCTCCGTAGGGCAGGCGGCCCGTCCACCTCGACTACGCCCGCAGCAATCTCGGCCCGAAGGGTGGTGTAACCCATCCAGATCGCCGTCATCGTGCGGAGCGGGCTGCGCACGTGCAGGTCCACCTCGTGCCCTGGATCGATGAGACAGCGATCCGCCTCGCCATCCTCGATCACCAGCCAGTAGTGGCGTCGCTTCTCATCCACGTCGGGGTACAGGAACTGAACCGTCGTGCGTCCGGGCGGAAAGGCGCGGACGTCGATCCAGCGCCGCATGTCCCACATCAGCAGCGTGGGATCGAGGTTCCGCAGCGACAAAGATGATTCGACCCACCTCTGTCCCCAAGTGCCCAGGCCCATAACCAGGGGCCGCAGCTCTTCCCCTGCCTGGGTCAACCGGTAGTCGTTCACGCCCGGCTGACGGGTGGGCTCGGTACGGACCACGCCAGCTTGCTCCAACTCCTTGAGCCGTTTGGACAGGAGCGCGGGCGACATGCGCGGCACCCCGCGCCGCAAGTCGTTGAACCGGGTGGAGCCGCAAAGAAGCTCGCGCACGACGAGCATGGTCCAGCGCGAGCAGACCACCTCCGCCGCCATCGAGACCGGACAGAACTGGCCATAGGAGGAGCTCATCAGGGGCCTCCGCATCTGCTTGGATGATGCGCCCGAGACCATCCTCGGTCCAGTACAGATTCATGACTGGATCGATTCGCGCCTTGGGCAGACACTTTCCGGCATTTGAACCGGAGGTTTCCATGACCGTTCTTGACGCCATTTCCACCCCAACCACCCTGGCCGAGAAGGCCAAGATCCTGGGATCGGCCTTTGAAGACCGTGCCCAGGCTCTTGATGACACCGACACCTTCGCCGCCGAGAACTTCGCGGACCTCAAGGCTGCGGGCTTTCTGGAAGCGGGCGTGCCAGCCGAACTGGGCGGCGGCGGCGCGGACATTCCTGAACTGTCGCTGATGCTGCGCACCCTCGCGCGGC
The DNA here is from genome assembly GCF_006152115.1 of Rubellimicrobium rubrum. Taxonomy (GTDB): domain Bacteria; phylum Pseudomonadota; class Alphaproteobacteria; order Rhodobacterales; family Rhodobacteraceae; genus Rubellimicrobium; species Rubellimicrobium rubrum. Next base: position 42,394 of record NZ_VDFU01000028.1, read on the forward strand.
ATTGCGGATCGACGGCCCTTGCCTTGGCCATGCACACCCACCAGGTCGCGATCCCGGCCTGGCGCTGGCGGCACCAGGGCGTTGGCGCCGTCGAGCCTCTTCTCAGGCGCATCGCCGCCGAGAAGCTGGTCCTCGTATCCACCGGTGGCTCCGACTGGGTCGGCGGCGGCGGCGACGCCATTCCCGTGGAGGGCGGCTACCGCATCCAGGCCCGCAAGGTCTTTTCCTCCTCGGCTCCTGTAGGCGACCTCATGATGACCATGGCGGTGCTCAGGGACGGGGACGGCGGGGATCAGGTGCTGCATTTCGCCGTGCCGCTCCGGTCGCCCCATGTCCGGCTGGAGGACACCTGGCATACGTTGGGCATGCGAGGGACCGGCTCGCAGGACGTGCTGATCGACGGTCATGTGGTGCCCGAGGCTGGCGTCTCGCTCCGTCGCCCGGCTGGCCAGTGGCACCCGGTCTTCCAGGTCATCGCCACCATCGCGGTGCCGATCATCTATTCGGCCTATGTCGGTGTGGCCGAGGGGGCCCGCGACGCCGCCGTGGTGCTCGCCAAGCGCCACCCCAACGCCCACACGATCGCCCTTGTCGGCCGGATGGACACTGAACTCATGGGCGCTCGCCTCGCGCTTCAGGGCATGCTCGATGTCATCGCCGAGAACGCGCCAGCGGCCGACAGCGTCAACCGGGTAATGATGGGCAGGACGCTGGTCGCACGTCACGCCCTCGCGGCGGGCGAGTTGGCGATGGAGGCGGCTGGTGGGGCGGCCTTCTACCGCAGAAACGGGCTGGAACGACGGTTCCGCGACCTACAAGGCGCTCGCTACCACCCGATGCAGGCTGGGCCTCAGGCAGAGTATGCCGGACGGATGGCACTAGGGATGGAGGTCGAACGGGTGTACTGATGGCGGGTGGTGGGGGCACTGCGGCGCCCCCTCCATCTCACACGTCCAGTTCTTCGACGAAGCGTGCGTTCTCCTGGATGAACTGGAACCGCATCTCCGGCTTCTTGCCCATCAGCCGCTCGACCAGATCCTCGGTCTCGCCGGGCTCGTCGTCCTGCAGGCTCACCCGGATCAGCCGCCGGGTCGCAGGGTCCATGGTGGTGTCCTTGAGGTCCTTGGCGTCCATCTCGCCCAAGCCCTTGAAGCGCTGAACGTCGATCTTGCCCTTGCCGCCGATGCCCTTGGCCATCCACTTTGCCTTTTCGGCGTCGTCGGCCACGTAAAGCCGCTTCGTCCCCTGCGTCAGCCGGTAAAGCGGCGGGCAGGCCAGATACAGGTGCCCTTTGTCGATCATCGGGCGCATCTGCGTGAAGAAGAACGTCATCAGCAGCGAGGCGATGTGAGCCCCGTCCACGTCGGCGTCGGTCATGATGATGATCTTCTCGTAGCGCAGGTCGTCCACGTTGAACTTGGAGCCCAGCGACACGCCCAGAGCCTGCGACAGGTCGGCGATCTCCTGGTTGCTTCCCAGCTTGGAGGAAGCTGCCCCCAGAACGTTCAGGATCTTGCCCCGCAGCGGCAGCAACGCCTGGGTTCGCCGGTCCCGCGCCATCTTGGCCGATCCGCCCGCCGAGTCGCCCTCGACGATGAACAATTCCGTCCCTTGCCGGTTCGTGGCCGAGCAGTCCACGAGCTTGCCGGGCAGCCGCAGCTTGCGTGTGGCCGACTTGCGCGCCGTTTCCTTCTCCTGCCGCCTGCGGATGCGCTCCTCGGCCCGTAGAACCAGGAAGTCGAGGATCGCCCCCGCGCTTTTCGTGTTGGCGGCCAGCCAGTGGTCGAAGTGATCGCGCACGGCGCCTTCGACCAAGCGCGCGGCGTCGGCGGTCGCCAGGCGGTCCTTGGTCTGGCCCACGAACTCCGGCTCGCGGATGAAGCAGGACACCAGCGCGCAGCCGCCTGTCAGCAGGTCCTCGCGGGTGATATCCGCGGCCTTCCGGTTCTTCGCCAGCTCGCCGTAGGCCTTGAGGCCTTTGAGAATTGCGGTCCAGAACCCGGTCTCGTGCGTGCCGCCCTCGGGGGTCGGGATGGTGTTGCAGTAGGATTGCAGGAACCCGTCACGCGCCGGGGTCCAGTTGATCGCCCACTCGACCTTGCCCGGAACGCCGAACTTCTCGGGGAACGAGACCGTGCCCGCGAACGGCTTGTCGGCATAGGTGCTGGCGGCTCCCAGCGTCTCGGTCAGGTAGTCGGCCAGCCCGCCCGGAAAGCGGAACACCGCCTCGGCGGGCGTGTCGCCGTCCTCGATCTCGGACTTCCAGCGAATCTCCACGCCCGAGAACAGGTAGGCCTTGGACCGCACCATCTTGAACATGCGCGACGGGCGCAGCTTGTGGTGGCCAAAGATCTCCTCGTCCGGGTGGAAGGTCGAGGACGTCCCCCGGCGATTGGGTGCGGCCCCCAGGGTCTGCAATGGCCCAAGCGGAATCCCACGCGAGAATCGCTGCTCGTAAAGGACCTTGTTCCGCGCGACCTGCACGATAAGGCTGTCCGATAGCGCGTTCACTACCGACGCGCCGACGCCGTGGAGGCCGCCCGAAGTCTCGTAGGCCTTGCCCGAGAACTTGCCGCCCGCGTGGAGCGTGCAGTGGATGACCTCCAGCGCCGATTTGCCGGGGAACTTGGGATGCGGGTCAATGGGCATGCCACGCCCGTTGTCTCGGATGGTCACTGACCCGTCCGCCAGCAGCTCCACCTCGATGCGGTTGGCGTGACCCGCCACCGCCTCGTCCATGGAGTTGTCGAGGATCTCGGCCACGAGGTGATGCAGCGCCGCCTCGTCTGTGCCTCCGATATACATGCCCGGCCGCTTGCGGACGGGCTCAAGCCCCTCCAACACCTCGATGGAGGATGCGTCGTAGGTTTCGGTCACGTTCAGCAGATCGTCGGGCATGGCTAGGGCGTTCTCGTTGTGTTCTTCCCAGCTAGTCATTTTCCAGCCTTTCCGCAACGTTTCAGGGTGACGCAGGGCACATCAAAGCCACATGGGCTCGGCGGACCGCTTCTCCCACATGGCCTTGAAGGCCGGACGGGCCTGGCAGGCGCGCAGCCAGGCATCCGTGGATGGGTAGTCCGCCAGCAGAGGCTCGTGGGCCTGCCCGTACCGCAGGATCTCCGCAAGGTTCACATCGGCGACGGTGAACCGCCCGCCCACCATGTGACGCTCGCGCGACAGGTGCCGCTCAAGGGCCCGGAGAGGGCGTCCCAGCCGCTCGACCATGTGGGCGATCTCGGATTGCCCGGCCTCGGTATCGGCGCGGCCATAGGTGTAGGCGTTCTGGATCGCGAGCCCCGGCTCCTCCATGGAGGTGGCCGCGAACAGGGTCCACTGCGTCATCAGCGCGTTCTCGGCCTCGTCGCGCGGACCCAGGTCGCCGCCATAGCGCCGCGCCAGATACAGGTTGATCGCCAGCGACTCGGTCAGCACGAGGTCGCCGTCGACCAGGACCGGGATCGCCCCCATGGGCGACAATTCCAGGAACTCGCGCGAGCGGGTGTTGAGGGGGGCCTCTGGCCCGTCCGCGCGGTCCAGCCGGTAGGCCTGCCACACCTGCCGCAACTCCAGCTCGAGCCCGATCTCCCCGGCGAGCCAGAGGTTGCGGGTCGCGCGGCTGCGGTGGGCGCCGTAGAGCACGGGCATGGACGAGTCCTCCTGTCTGGACCTCTCCTTGCTAGACGCCCTCGCGCGGCCTTGAAAGCCGGAACGGGGCAGGGTTCACTCCCGGCGCGGCAAAGGAGGAACACCCATGCGCGTCTTCTTCACCGGCGGGGCCGGAAAGGCCGGTCGCCACGCGATCGCCCATCTGGTCGAGCAGGGGCACCAGGTCACCAACATCGACCTTGCGAAGCTGAACCATCCGGGCGTCCCCGACCTGCGCGTGGACCTGACCGACGGGCATCAGGTCTTCAACGCCATGGCCTCGCCGGCCTCGGGCGCGGAGCTTGACGCCCCCATCGGTCCCTACGACGCCGTGGTCCACTTCGCGGCCATTCCCTCGATGTTTCTGACGGCGGACAACGAAACCTACCGCGTCAATGTCCTGTCCACCTACAACGTCCTCGATGCCGCGACCAAGCTCGGCATCCGCAAGATCATCGTCGCTTCCAGCGAGACCACCTACGGCGTCTGCTTCGCCGATGGCGAGGTGCGCCCCGACTACATCCCCGTGGACGAGGAGCACCCCACGGTGCCCCAGGACAGCTACGCCATGTCCAAGGTCTGCAACGAGGCGACGGCCCGCAGCTTCCAGGCCCGCACGGGTCTCGACATCTACGCGCTGCGGATCAACAACGTCATCGAGCCGCACGAATACCTGCAATACGCCAAGACCTGGCGCGAGACGCCCGAGGTCCGCCGCCGCAACATCTTCGCCTATATAGACGCGCGCGACCTGGGCCACATGGTGGATCGTTGCCTGCGGACGGACGGGCTGGGCTATCAGGTCTTCAATGTCTCGAACGACGATTCTTCGGTGGGCACTCCGTCGGCCGAGGTGATCGAGCGCTTCTACAAGGGCATCCCGCTCAAGCGGCCCTTGGGCGAGTTCGAGACCTTCTACAGCTCCGACAAGGCCAAGCGCCTGCTGAACTATGCTCCCTCGCACGGCTGGCGTGACCTGCCGTGAGCAACGTCGCAGCCGCCCCCTTGATCCGGGCCTTCGACCTTGCGGCGTTCGAGGGCGCGACCGGCGCCGACCGGGAGGGCAGGGCGCGGGAGCTTGACCGCATCTGCCGTGAAACCGGGTTCCTCGTCCTTTCGGGGCATGGGGTGCCCGAGGCGACTGTCCAAGGAGTCTGGGAAGCCGCTCGGCGCTTCTTCGCCCTCCCGCCCGAGGAGAAGGCCCAGGTTTCCGCCCCGTATCCCGGCTATCCCTATGGCTGGCTGGGCCCCAACCGCGAGGCGCTCGCTCGGTCCAAGGGCGAGGACACGCCCCCCGATCTCAAGGAGTCGTTCAACGGCGGTCCCCTGACGCGTCCCGAAGGCATCGCCGATCCCGATGCCTACGCCTTCTGCTACGCGCCGACGCTCTGGCCCGACCTGCCCGGCTTTCGGGAGGCATGGGAAGCCTATTATCGCGCCCTCGAAGACCTCGCCGCGCGCGTCATGCGAGCGATGGGGGTGGCGCTGAACCTGCCCGAGTCCTTCTTCGACTCCTACCTCCGCGCACCCGTCTCGGCCCTTCGCGCGCTCCACTACCCGGCCATGCCAGAGGCTGCTCTTCCGGGGCAGCAGCGCGCCGGGGCGCACACGGACTACGGCTCCCTGACGATCCTGCGGCCCCAGCCTGGGTCGCGGGGGTTGGAGATCCGCGATCCATACAGCGGCCAATGGACCGAGGTCGCGGCCCCACCCGGAACCTTCGTGGTCAACATCGGCGACCTGATGGCCCGCTGGACCGCCGACCGCTGGGTGTCCACGCTCCACCGCGTCGTGGCCATCCCCGGCCAGCCCGCACGCCAGAGCCTCGCCTTCTTCCATCAGCCGGACTGGGAGGCCGAGATCGTCCCCCTCGACGGCTCCGACGCCTACGCGCCCGTCCGCTCGGGTCCCTACCTCCGGGCCAAGTTCACGGCGACCGGGACCTAACCGGCCTGTTCAGGCGCGCACCAAACAACTGCGGAAGGGCGGCTCGAAGGTTTCCACGACGCGCGAATCCGCGCCAAACTGAACAATCCGTGATCGTGCCGCTGGACCCTAAGGTCGTTCCAGCCTAAGTGCGCCGCCATGACCCAAGCAGCAGCCCTTTCCCCCGCCCAGACGGGCTGGTCCGGCCATGTGCGTGGCCTTCTCGCGCTCGCGGTGCCGCTGATCGGCTCGAATCTCGCGGGTTTTGCGATCCAGCTCACCGATACGGTGCTGCTGGGGTGGTACGACGTGACCGCGCTGGCGGGCATCGTTCTGGCCGGGTCGCTCTGGTTCATCATCATGCTCATGGGCTCGGGCTTTGCCGGGGCGGTGATGCCGCTCGCAGCCAAGGCCGCCCAGGAAGGCGACGTGCGCGAGGTGCGGCGTGTGACACGGATGGGCCTCTGGCTGTCGCTGGCCTATGCCGCCGTGTCGCTGGCGATCCTGCTGCCCTCGGGACGCATCTTCGCCGCCCTGGGGCAGGAGCCCGAGGTGGCGCGTCTGGCCGGGCGGTATCTCGAGATCGCGGGCTGGGGCATCATCCCGGTGCTGATCGGCATGGTGCTGCGCTCGTTCCTCACCGCGCTGGAACGGCCCTCCGTGCTCCTCATCTCGACCATCGGGGCAGCGGTGCTCAACGCGGTCTGGGGTTATGCGCTGATCTTCGGTGTCTGGGGGATGCCCGAGATGGGGATCGAGGGCGCCGCCTGGGCCGCACTGGCCACGCAAACGCTCTCGGCCGCGCTCTTGCTCGGCTATGCCCTGATACGGCTGCCGCAGTATGGCCTGCTGACCCGGTTCTGGCGCCCCGACTGGTCGGCGATGGGTCGCGTCTTCCGCCTGGGTTGGCCCATCGGCGGCCAACTCTTGGCCGAGGTCGGGCTCTTTGCCGGCTCCGCCATCATGGTGGGCTGGGTAGGGGAGGTGCAGCTTGCGGCCCACGGCGTTGCGCTCCAGATGGCCTCGGCCACCTTCATGATCCACCTCGGCCTGTCCCAGGCGGTGACCGTCCGCACGGGCCAGGCGCTCGGGCGCGGCGACCGTGAGGGCATGGTGCAGGGGGGCCTCGTGGGGATCGGGTTGTCCGCCTTCTTCGCGCTGCTGGCCAGCGTGGTCTTCCTGCTGTTCCCCGAACAGCTCATGGCTGTCTTCGTCGACCCGTCCGACCCCAAGCGGCCTCAGGTGATCGCCGTGGGCGTGACGCTCCTTGCGCTTGCAGCCGTCTTCCAGCTTTTCGACGGGGCCCAGGTGCTGGCCATCGGCCTCCTTCGCGGCCTTCAGGACACGACCGTGCCCATGGTCCTCGCGGCGCTCAGCTATTGGGTGTTCGGCCTGCCGGTGGGCTATGTCCTGGGCTTCGTGCTGGGCTGGCAAGAGGTCGGCGTTTGGGTCGGCCTCGTCACCTCGCTCATTGCGGCGTCGGCGCTGCTCATGGCACGGTTCTGGCGCCGGGCCTCGCGCCCCTTGTCAGGACTGCACGCGTAAATGTTCGACTTCATCATCGGCTGGATCGAGCAGGGGGGCCTGCTGGCCGTAGGCCTCCTCATGATCCTCGAGAACGTCTTCCCCCCGATCCCGTCCGAGCTGATCGTTCCGCTGGCCGGGTTCAAGGCCGCGCAGGGCAGCTTCAGCCTGTTCGGGCTGCTGATCGTGGCCGCCCTGGGATCGACGGTGGGGACGCTGCTCTGGTACGGCCTCGCCCGGGCCTGGGGGCGCGATCGCTTCCTTCGGTTCCTGGACCGGCATGGCGTCTGGCTGACCATGTCGCGCGAGGAGGCGGAAACGGCCATGGCATGGTTCCAGCGCCACGGCCCTGTCGCGGTGTTCCTGGGCCGCTTGGTTCCCACGGTGCGCACGCTGATCTCGGTGCCGGCTGGCCTGTCCGAGATGTCGTTCCTGTCGTTCCTGCTCTACACCACCGCGGGCAGTGCCACCTGGATCGCGATCCTCGCCGGAGCGGGCTACCTGCTCGAGGACAACTACGAACGCGTCGAGCATTGGGTGAACCCCGTCTCGACCTTCGTGGTCGTCGCGATGGTGGCGCTCTACCTTTACCGGGTCCTGCGCGGATTCCAGAAACGGCGGGCCTGAGTCAGCTCAGGCCCTTGCAGAAGTCCTGGATGCGCGAGCAGGCCTCCCGGAGCTGAGCCTCGCTGGTGGCATAGCTCACCCGGAAGGCGGGGCTCAGGCCGAACGCCGCGCCAAAGACGACCGCCACGCCCGTCTCGTCCAGCAGCGCGGTCGCGAAGTCCTCGTCCGTCTCGATGCGGGCGCCGCTGCGGCTCGTCTTGCCGATGCAGCCCGAAATGTCGGGATAGACATAGAACGCCCCTTCGGGCCTCGGGCAATGCACGCCTTCGGCTTCGTTCAGCATGCCCACCACGAGGTCGCGCCGGCGCTGAAACAGCATCCTGTTCGGTTCAAGGAAGTCCTGCGGCCCCGTCAGCGCCTCCACGGCGGCCCACTGGCTGATGGAGCAGGGGTTCGAGGTGCTCTGCGACTGGATCTTGGCCATGGCACGGATCAGCGGCACGGGGCCGGCCGCATAGCCGATCCGCCAGCCCGTCATGGCATAGGCCTTGCTGACGCCGTTCACGGTCAGGGTCCGCTCATAAAGGCCTGGCTCCACCTGGGCAGGGGTGGCGAACTTGAAGTCGTCGAAGACGAGATGCTCGTACATGTCGTCGGCCATGACCCAGACCTGGGGATGCCGCATGAGAACATGCGTCAGGCCCTTGATCTCGGCTGCCGTGTAACCCGCCCCTGTCGGATTCGATGGCGAGTTGAAGATCAGCCACTTGGTACGCGGCGTGATCGCCGCCTCGAGCTGCTCGGGGCTGATCTTGAACCCGGCCTCGGGTCCCGCCGCGACAAAGACCGGCTGCCCGCCCGCCAGCAGCACCATGTCGGGATAGCTGACCCAGTAGGGCGCAGGGATGATGACCTCGTCGCCGGGGTTCAGTGTCGCCATCAGCGCGTTGTAGAGCACCTGCTTGCCCCCGGTGCCGACCGTCACCTGGCTGGGCTGGTAGACCAGGCCGTTCTCCCGGTCGAACTTCTGGCAGATCGCGCGCTTCAACTCGGGGATGCCATCCACCGCCGTGTAGCGGGTCTTTCCCTCGCGGATGGCGCGAATGCCGGCCTCCTGGATATTGGCGGGCGTGTCGAAGTCGGGCTCTCCGGCCCCGAGCCCGATCACGTCGCGGCCCATGGCCTGCAACTCCTGGGCACGGGTCGTGACCGCGATGGTCGGGGACGGCTTGACGCGGTCGAGCGTCGTGGACAGGAAGGCCATGGGGGTCTCTCGGGCGCAAGGGGACAATCCGGCCTTACGCCCCGCCCGCGTCGCTCACAAGCACCAAGGGAGGCGATCCATGACGGAAACCCGCGAAGCCCGCCTGGGCCGCCTGAAGACCCGCTCCATGTGGCGCGGCATCCGCGAGATGGACCTGATCCTTCGCGACTTCGCCGACAGGGAGCTTACGGGCCTCCCGCCCGACACGCTCGACCTCTACGAGGCAATGCTGGCTGAGAACGACCATGACCTGCTGGCCTGGATCAGCGGAGCCATCCCCACGCCCGCCCGCTACGACGCGCTGATTGCACGCATCCGGGCAACCGCCGTGGGTCTCACCCGGCCGGAATGATCGGCTTTTCTGTAACTTGTCGGCGTCTTTAGAACCTTCGTGGAACGGCCTTAACCCGTTCTTGGCAATTTTTCTGGCACCTTGCCGCAAATGCGCCACAACGGAGAACCGACATGAATGTCCGGACACCCGTCGATTCCATCCTCCCGGCCCGGGATGCCGCGTTCATGCGCAGCTATCTCGATGCGCTGACGCTGGTGGAACGACTTCATCGCCTTCTGCTCGATGTCATCAAGGACGAGTTCGAGAGGCTGAACATATTGGACGTGAACCCCGTCCAGGCCCTCTTGCTGTTCAACATCGGCGACAACGAGGTCACGGCCGGGGAACT
>NZ_VDFU01000029.1 GCF_006152115.1 Rubellimicrobium rubrum
CGCTCACCTCCGTCACAATGGCGCGAAGCTTCAGGATCATCTCATTCTGGCTGGTCAGGAGATCGGTGATCTCGTCATTGCCCCGCAGCGCCGCAGTCTCGGTGAGATCGCCACCGGCCACACGCTGCGACAGCCCGATGGCTTGGGCCAGCCCGCGCGAGAGACCAATCAGGATCGTGACGCATAGGATGAGCGACAGCACAATGGTGCCGCCGACCGAGGCTATGACTGCATTGTAGGCCGTTGCGAAGGCACTCTCCATCGCTTCCGACCGTTCGGTCAGGAGCGCCTGTTCGATGCCGATCATCTCGGCGGTCTTGGCCCTGATGCCGTCCATGGCCTGCTTCCCCGCGCCGGAGACCTCAAGATCGTGCCCTTCGGCCGAGCCGCGTCTGGTCAGGCTGATGGCGCGTTCTGCGACGTCCCGCGTCCACTGGGTCTGAAGCGCTTCCAACTCCTCCAGATTTCCCTGCTGAATCGGGTTGTCGGAGGTCAGTTCCGCAACCTCGGCAAGATGCTCGGCAAAGGTCTCTCTGCCTTGGGTATAAGGTTCCAGAAAGGATTCGTTCGGATTCCCAGTGGCTGACGAGAGCAGATACCCGCGCAGCCCCGTCTCCTGATCCACCATGGACTGGACAAGGTTGCTGGCTTTCTCGATCACCGTAAGCGTGTGGGTGTTCCATTTCTGGGCTTGCTGGATCACTCCCACACTCTGGAAGATCGCGTAGCCTGAAATGGCTACAGTGATGATCACCGCGCCGAAAGAGAGCCCCAGTTTGGCCCTCAACGTCAGTCTCATGGGTTGGTCCTTTCGAGAGGAGTCGGGTTTACCCCCGATCCAGAAGTTCGTCGCATAGCGGGGACGACGATGAACTGCCCGTCGTGCCGTGCCGCGCCGCGCAGGTGTTCCGGGCGACAATGCATGCCGACCTTGGGCGCCTCCTCCATGCCACCGAGATTATTGTCGGCGAGCTTGAGAATGAGGGTCAGGCGCATAAGGGGATCATCCAGGGCAGATGGTCTAGGCCCACAGGTGTTAAAGCCGATGCCGCAACCTCAAACACAAACCCATGAACATTTTCCTATCAGGCGGGAAAGATCGTTGAATGGTGAATGAAGTCCTAGTACAATGCCTGGTCGCCAAGAGCCGACTACCTGCCCGGATCGGAGCGATCTGGTCTTCGGACCCCAAGGCCCAATCCATTCGCGCGCAGAATGACCGCAGTGCCGGGGGTTCTCGGCGAGGTCTGCGACAAAGCTCCTGTCGATTTTGATGTTGCCCACGGGGCACCGCCGCAGGCAACCCAGCGAAGAATAGCCCGTGCCGAAGTCGTCGACGGACAGACGCGTCCCTGGCGCTCGTAACGCGTCCAAGGTCTGGCAGATGATCACCTCGTCCCGAAGGAACAGGAATTCGGTGATCTCCAGCCGAAGCCGGTGCGCTGGAAGTCCGCTCATCCGAAGCGTCTCTCTCACGCAATCGACAATTCCCCTTCCGCGGAACGACCGAGACCGCAGGTTCACCGAAACGGAGATCGGCCACGGTTATGCCATGGCTTGTCGGCACGCCTTCTGCAGAACCCATGTCCGAAGGGCCACAATGGCGCAGGTGGACTCGGCCATGGGGATGAACTCGACCAGGCTGACCAGAGCCCCCTGCGAAGATGCTGCCAGCGCAGAAGCGCCCAAAAGGCCGACACCAGGCCGGTGTCGAGCTGCACAACGGGTTGGTAGTGCAAGGTGAACTCGCCCCGCGAGAGCGCCTGATGCAGATCGACCCGGAGCGCTTGGCTTCCCTAGGCCGATTGCTCCATGCCAGACTCGAGTAAGCGAGACATGCCTCGCCCATCCGCCTAGGCAATGTGAAGCGCGATGTGGGCCTTCTCGATCAGGTCATCAGTATCGTGGCCAGGCCGGATCACCCGCTTGACGCTGATGCTGGCCCCCACCACGTCTGCTCAACGCGCTTCACGTTCACCGTCCAGCCGGCCTCTCGAAGGAGCGCGATGATGCCGGCGGTCAGCGCCTCCTCGTCGGACCGGCCCCGCGGCGCCTTGCGGCTCGTGTCGAGCGATGCTGCCCCAGAACACGACAGGCGAAGCGCTCCGAGACCTGGAACGTCTGCCTGACATGCTCGATGCAGCGACGACGGCGGGCGGGGCTCGAGACAGCTCCCCGAGGCGTTCGGCCGATGGGCCTCACCCCGGAGGATCAGCCTCTCGAGCGTGAGGTCCGAGACCGCCTTCCGCAGCCGCGCGTTCTCCTCCAGCTCCCTGAGCCGCTTCACCTGGTCGGTCTTCAGGTCACCGAACTCCTTGCGCCAGCGTCAGTCAGGGGAACGGCGTCACGCCGATCGAGCGGATCGCCTCGGCCACCCACTGGCCCTACCACACCAGCACATCGACCGGCCAGAGCTCCTCGGGCTTGTGCTTCTTGTGGGGCATTCCTTCGCCTCCATCCGGCCCGAAAGCCTACTTCAGGGAGGACCACTCTGCAGGGGGTAGGCCACAAATTGGGACGCGACATCTTGGACCTTAGCTGGTGACCCCGGATGGATTCGAACCATCGACCTGCCGCTTAGGAGGCGGCCGCTCTATCCCCTGAGCTACGGGGCCCCGTGACCCCTCATGCCCGCGCGAGGGGCTCAGGTCAACGCCCGAGGCCGGGCTTGGCCATCACGGATCAGCGGGGCATAAGGAGAGCACAACCTTCGGCGGAGCCATGCCTGTGACCAAGCTGCCCAAACGCCCGCTCACGCTGCGCGACGTATCCGAGGCGTCGGGCGTGTCCGAGATGACCGTGAGCCGGGTGTTGCGGGGCATGGGCGATGTGAGCGAAGCCACGCGCACCCGCGTGCGTGAGGCCGCAGCCCGCCTGGGCTATGTCCCTAATCGGATCGCGGGGGCCTTGGCGTCAAATCGCGTGAACCTCGTGGCCGTCGTGATCCCCAGCTTGGCCAACATGGTCTTTCCCGAGGTGCTGCGCGGCATCTCGGAAGAATTGGGGCATACGGGGCTCCAGCCGGTCGTCGGAGTGACCGACTACCTGCCCGACACGGAGGAGAAGGTCCTCTTCGAGATGCTGTCCTGGCGGCCCTCCGGGGTGATCGTGGCGGGTCTGGAGCATTCGGCCGCGTCGCGCGCCATGCTGGAGCGGGCCGGCATTCCGGTCGTGGAGATCATGGACGTGGACGGCGAAGCCATCGACGCCGTCGTCGGCATCTCCCATGCCCGCGCCGGGCGCGAGATGGCCGAAGCCATCCTGGCCGCGGGCTATCGGCGGATCGGGTTCCTGGGAACCAAGATGCCGCTCGATTTCCGCGCCCGCAAACGGCTGGAGGGGTTCCGGGCCCGGCTGGCCGAGGCCGGGATCGCCCTGGCCGACCAGGAGTTCTACGACGGTGGGTCCGCGCTGCTCAAAGGTCGCGAGATGACGCAGGCGATGCTGGAGAGGAGCCCGGATCTCGACTTCCTTTACTACTCCAACGACATGATCGGCGCCGGGGGGCTCCTGTGGCTCCTGGACAAGGGTGTAGCCATCCCCGAAACGATCGGTCTGGCCGGGTTCAACCGGATCGAACTGCTGGACGGGCTACCCCGGCGCCTGGCCACCATGGACGCCTGCCGGCGCGAGATCGGCCGTCGCGCCGCCGCCATCGTCGCCGCCCGCCATGCCGACCCGGCCCTGCCAGGCGGCGAGCGGATCGAACTCACGCCGACCCTGGAAAGGGGCGACACCCTGCGCGGGCCGAGGTAGCTCGTGCCTCGGCCCTGGTCCGCCGCGCCGGAAGGGATCAGCCGCGCAGCGCATCCCTGAAGAAAGCCTCGGGCCCGTCCACCTCCACCAGTCTCCGCCCCTGGATCTGCCAGAAGCGGGTTCCCACCCCACGCACGAAGGCACGATCGTGCGACACGAGCAGGCCGCTCGCCTCGCGGGCGCAAAGCTCGGCTTCCAGCATCTCCTGTCCCTCGATGTCGAGATGGTTGGTGGGCTCATCAAGGAGGTAGAGGTTGGGTGCCGTCAGCCGCAACACCAGCATCGCGAGGCGTGACTTCTGCCCGCCCGAAAGCGCCGCCATCCGGGCTGACTGAAGATCGATCCCGATTCCCGCTCCGGCCAGCAGGGCCCGCGCCCTTTGGTCGCCCACGTCGAAGCGTTCGGTGACGGCGGCCCAGGGTGTCACAAACGCCTCGAGCTGGCCAAGGCCCTGGTCCGACCAGCCTTCGACCACCGTGGGCGCGACGGTGACGCCGGCGACGCTGCCTCCGACGGCGTGGTGGAGGAGTGACATGAGTTGGGTCTTGCCGCTGCCGTTTTGGCCAAGCAGCACGATCCGATCGCCCTTGTTGATCCAAAGGCGGCCCGTCCTGAAGAGCAGCCGTCCGTCCGGCGTGGTCACTGCCACGTCGTCCAACATCACGAGCGCCTTGGACGGGGTGCCACCGTTCACGAGCCGGATTGCCCCGGCCGACCGTTCCTGATGCGCGGGCCGCGCGGCTTCCTCCAACTTGTCGGCGCGGTCCTTGAGTTGCTTCGTCTTGACCACGAGAAGGTCAGAGCCCGAGTTGATGCCGATGTTCCGCAGCTTGGCCGCCTGCCGTCGCAACTGGGCGGCCTGCTTCATGTCGGTCTCGAACCGCCGTTCCTGCGCCTCGTCGGCTTCGGCCAAGGCGGCGCGGGCAGGACCGTAGGGGAGCCCGAACACCTGCGACCGTGCCTCGCGCAGGAACAGCGTCCGGTTGGTCACCGCGTCCAGGAAGGCGCGGTCGTGGCTCGCCACCACCACGGGCACGCCCTTCGCGACCGTCGAAAGCCAGGACTGGAGGTACCCGATCCGGCCCAGGTCGAGGTGGTTCGTAGGCTCGTCCATCAGCAGCGCGTCGGGTTCGGTCACCCACACGCGCGCGAGGAGCGCCGTCCGCTGCCAGCCACCGCTGAGCGCGCCCAAGGGGCGGTCGCGCAGATCCTCGGGCACCTCTAGGTCGTCCAGCACGATGTCCACGCGCCAGCCTTCGCTGTCCTGCTCGTCCGCCGACAGGGTGTCGAGCACGGCCTCACGCAGGGTCATGGTCAGGAGCGTCGCAGGCACGTCCTGCTCCACATGGCCGACGCGAAGGCCGCGGGCGCGCGTCACCTCGCCCGTCGTGACCTCGTGAGTACCGGCCAGGCAGCGCAGCAGGGTAGACTTGCCACGCCCGTTCGCGGCCACGAGACCCAGGCGGTCGTTCTTGGCAATGGTGAGATTCAAGCCGGTGAAGAGAGGCGCACCCAGGGTGACGCCAAGGTCCTTGCAACTGATGAGGGTCATGTTCGTCTCGGGATCGGAGCGTAATGGCCGCTGGCCAGAGGCCAGCCGCCGGAGCGGGCCGTCCGAGAGGAGATGCTAGGCGATGTCCCTCGGATCAGCCCTGCGAGCGGAGCCGCAGGGCAGGATCAGGTCCGGGATTGCGCTCGTGGAACGAGGTGGTGGGCACGACGGGCCTCTGCCGGAACGAAGAACTTGCTCAGTATATCAAACCCGTCGGGGTCCGGGCAAGCCTCAGTCCTCGCTGTAGCGCTGCTCGCGCCAGGGGTCGCCGTACATGTGGTAGCCGTTCCGCTCCCAGAACCCCGCGCGGTCGGCCCCGATCAGCTCGATCCGGCCCAGCCACTTGGCGCTTTTCCAGAAGTAGAGGTGCGGAACCATCGCCCGCATCGGCCCGCCATGCGCTTGGGTCAGCGGCTGCCCCTGCCAGTGCGTGGCCAGCATCGCGTCGGGCGCGGCAAAGTCCGTCAGCGGCAGATTGGTCGTGTAGCCGTCATAGGAATGGAGGAGGACGTGGGTCGCCTGCTCGACAGGATGCGCCACGTCGAGAAGTTCGCGCACGCGCACCCCTTTCCAGTCGTTGTCATAGCGCGACCATGTGGTGACGCAGTGGATGTCGGTGCGAAGCTCCGTCTGCGGCAGGGCCTGGAACTGCTCCCAGTTCAAGGACAGCCGGTTCTCCACCAACCCGACCACATCGAGCCGCCACGTAGAGAGCGGCAGGTCCGGGTGAATGCCCAGGTCCAGCACCGGCCAGTCGCGGACAAGGTGCTGGCCGGGAGGCAAGCGATCCTCCTCCGGGCGGCTCTGACGTCCTGTCAGGAACTTGCCTGCCTCGGCCCAAAGGCGCTTGGTGCGGGTCAGCTTGCTGTCGTCGGGGGTGTCGTCCATCGCCACCTCTTACGCTTCGGGAACGGACCGGCGCAGCTCCTCCAGCCAGACAGTCGCGACCGAATCCGACGGCGCGCGCCAGTCGCCGCGAGGGCTGAGCGACCCGCCCGCCGAGACCTTGGGCCCGTTGGGCAGCGCCGAGCGCTTGAACTGGCTGGTGGTGAAGAAGCGCCACAGGAACGACTCCATCCATTTGCGGATGGTGGCGAGGTCGTACTGCCTCTTGAGGCTGTCCGGAAACTCGTGCGGCCAAAGGCCGGCGCTCGCCTCCCGCCAAGCGTGCCAGGCCAGGAAGGCGACCTTGGACGGCGGCAGGCCGTAGCGCATGATGTGGAACAGGAAGAAGTCGTGCAGCTCGTAGGGACCGATCTTGTCCTCGGTGCTCTGCATCCCGGCCTCGTCGTCGGCCGGGATCAGCTCGGGCGAGATGGTGGTGCCCAGGATCGCCTCCAGCACGGCGTCGGTCTCCGGGTCGAACTGGTTCGACCGCACGGCCCAGCGAATCAGATACTGGATCAACGTCTTGGGGACGCCCGAGTTTACGGCGTAGTGGCTCATCTGGTCGCCCACGCCATAGGTGCACCAGCCCAGCGCCATCTCGGACAGGTCGCCCGTGCCGATGACGAAGCCGTTCCTCTGGTTGGCCAGTCGGAACAGGTAATCGGTCCGCAGCCCCGCCTGCACGTTCTCGAAGGTGATGTCGTACTGCGGCGCGCCCGATGCGAAGGGGTGGCCCATGTCGGCCAGCATCTGCCGCGCGGCGGGGCGGATGTCGATCTCGGCCGCGGTGATGCCCAAGGCACGCATCAGCTTCCAGGCGTTGGACTTGGTCGTCTCGCCGGTCGCAAAGCCCGGCATGGTGAAGCCCAGGATCGTGGAGCGCGGGATGTTCAGCCGGTCACAGACCTTGGCCGCGACGATCAGCGCGTGCGTCGAGTCGAGCCCGCCCGAGACGCCGATGACCATGGTGGTGCCGCTCGTCGCCTCGAAGCGGCGGCGCAGGCCCTCGACCTGAATGTTGAACGCCTCGTAGCAGTCGAGGTCGAGATGGCTCGCCCGGTTCGGCACATAAGGAAAGCGGCGGATCTTTCGGATCAGGCCCACGTCGCGGAAATGTGGCTGGTGGTCGAAGGTCACGCGCCGGAACACCCCTCCACTGCGACGCGCATGCTCGGCCGCGTCGGCGAAGGTGCCGGTCCGAAGGCGTTCGTTGAGGATGCGCTGCGTGTCGATGTCGGCCATGCAGAGCACGGGCTCCAGCGAGAACCGCTCGGACTCCGCCATCAGGTCGCCCAACTCGTAGATTGCCCCCTGCCCGTCCCAGGCGAGGTCGGTCGTGCTCTCCCCCGGTCCGGCGGCGGAATAGGCGTAGGCGGCGAAGGCCCGGGCCGACTGCGCGCGGCAAAGCATGTGCCGGTCGTCGGACTTGCCGATGACGATGTTGGAGGCCGACAGGTTGGTCAGGATCACCGCCCCGGCCAACGCCGCCTCGGAGGACGGCGGGATCGTCGCCCAGTAGTCCTCGCAGATCTCCACATGGAAGACGAAGCCGGGGAGGTCCGCCGCTTCGAAGATCAGGTCGGACCCGAAGGGCGCGTCCCTTTCCGCGACCCGGATCGTCTGACTCCGGATGTTGCGACCATGCGCAAACCAGCGCTTCTCATAATATTCCCGGTAGTTGGGCAGGAAGGACTTGGGCACGACGCCCAGGATCACGCCCCGCGCCACCACGACCGCGCAGTTGTAAAGCCGCCCCTCGTGCCGCAGCGGCGCGCCGATCAGGAGAACGGGCGAGAGGTTCCGGCTGGCCTCCACGATCGCTGCGATTGCGCCCTCGACCGCGTCGAGCAGCGCCGTCTGCATGTGCAGGTCGTCGATGGCGTAGGAAGACACGCAGAGCTCCGGGTAAACTACTAGATCCACGCCGACCTCATGCGCCCGCCGCGCTTCGGCCAGGATGGCATCGCAGTTGAACCCTACATCCGCCGGGCGGACACGCGGCGTGCTGGACGCGACCCGGACGAAGCCATGACGGTGCATGGCGTGGAAGTGGTCGGGCCCCGTGCGATCCGTCAATCCAGCATCTCCTCGATCATCTTCGTCGCGGCCTTGAGGCATTCGAGCCGGACCCCGCCGCGTCCGATCGCACCATAATGCGCCTCGCGGTGGATGGTATCCCGTCCTCGCCGGGCGCAGGCGAAATGGACAAGCCCTTCCTCCTCATCCCCGGCTGGCCCGGCATAGCCGGTGATCGCGACGGCGATATCGGCTGGAGAACGGTCCAAGGCCCCCTCGGCCATGGCACGCGCCACAGGCTCTGATACCGCCGTATGCTCCTCAAGGACGGCAGGAGAAACGCCCAGCATCTGGGTCTTCGCTTCCTCGGTGTAGACGACAAACCCGCGCTCGAACGCATGAGAGCATCCGGACACGTCGGTCAGCAGCGAAGCGAGGAGGCCGCCCGTGCAGCTTTCAGCCGTGGCGAGGCGGAGTTCCTTGGAGCAGGCCGTCTTCAGGACTCGGTCGATGGCAGCCTCAAGCGATGCAGGAAGGTCGCTCGACAATGTCTCGGTCATAATGGGCTCTCCTGACTGGGCCATCATCATGACCATGCAGGCCGAACCAACGAACCCGGTTGGCGGCAGTTCCACGACAAAGCAGGAGGCTGGTGGTGAGCCGTGCAGGATTCGAACCTGCGACCAACTGATTAAAAGTCAGTTGCTCTACCAACTGAGCTAACGGCCCGCTCGGGCTGGGAACTAGGCGGCTCTGCGAGAGGCGTCAACCAGATAGTTTGGGCAGGTTGGGTGGGTGGTGAGCCGTGTAGGGTTCGAACCTACGACCAACTGATTAAGAGTCAGTTGCTCTACCAACTGAGCTAACGGCCCCACGCCGGGCCACATATGGCCCAGCGTTGGCAGGGTCAAGGGCCTCTGGAAAGCGTCGTGCATCGAGAGTATGTGAGCCCCATGCGTGACATGACGGACACAGGCCTGCCCTTCGCCAAAATGCATGGGCTCGGCAACGACTTTCTGGTGATCGACGGGCGATCTGCGCCGGTGGACGTGACACCCGCGCTTGCGCGTGCCTTGGGCGACCGGCATCGGGGGGTCGGCTTCGATCAGTTGGCCGTGATCGCGGCCTCCGAGCAGGCCGACCTTGCCCTGCGGTTCTGGAACGCGGACGGCTCGGAGTCGTCCACCTGCGGCAATGCGACCCGCTGCATCGCCCGCGCCGAACTCGATCGGACCGGGCGCAAGCATCTCACCATTGCAACCGAGCGTGGGATCCTGAACGCCCGGGACGCGAGCGGCGGCCTCACATCGGTCAACTTGGGCGCACCCCGTCTGTTGTGGCACGAGATCCCGCTGGTCGGACCGATGGACACGCTGGAGCTTCCCATCGAAGGGCGGCCCACGGCGACATCCATGGGCAATCCGCACTGCACCTTCTTTGTCGAGGATGCGGAAGCGGTGGATCTTGGACGCTTCGGCCCTGTCCATGAGCATAATCCTCTCTTTCCCCAGCGCACCAACGTTCAGGTCGTGCAGGTCCTGTCGCGCGACCGCCTGCGGATGCGGGTCTGGGAGCGAGGGGCGGGATACACGCTGGCTTCCGGTTCCTCCTCCTGCGCGGTGACCGTGGCAGCCGCCCGGCGGGGCCTGACGGAGCGGGAGGTGACGGTCGTTCTCGATGGCGGCGAGTTGCGCATTCGCTGGGCCGAGGATGGCGTCTGGATGACCGGTCCCACCGCACATGTCTTCTCCGGGGTCCTTACCCCCGCCTTCCTGGAAGCACTGGCATGACCAAGGCACCCGTCTTCGCCACGCTGGGCTGTCGCCTCAACGCCTGGGAAACCGAGGCGATGAAGACGCTTGCGGCCCAGGCAGGCGTATCCGACGCGGTGGTGGTGAACACCTGTGCCGTCACGCAGGAAGCCGTCCGCAAGGCCAAGCAGGAGATTCGGCGGCTCGCGCGCGAGAATCCGGGCGCCCGCATGGTCGTGACCGGCTGCGCCGCGCAAGTGGAGCCCGAAACCTTCGCCGCCATGCCCGAGGTTTCACTCGTTCTGGGCAACGCCGAGAAGATGGATCCGGGAGCCTGGGCCCGACTCGCCCCCGATTTCGTCGGCGAGACCGAGCGGGTGCTCGTGGACGACATCATGTCGGTGCACGAGACGGCCTCCCACCTGATCGACGGGTTCGGCACCCGGGCGCGGGCCTATGTGCAGGTCCAGAACGGCTGCGACCACCGTTGCACCTTCTGCATCATCCCGTTCGGTCGCGGAAACTCCCGCTCTGTCCCGGCCGGGGTCGTGGTGGACCAGATCGCCCGCCTCGTCGACAAGGGGTTTCTTGAGGTCGTGCTGACGGGTGTGGACCTCACCTCCTGGGGCGCGGACCTTCCGGGCACGCCACGGCTGGGCGATCTCGTGCTTCAGGTGCTGCGCCATGTTCCGGGCCTGAGCCGCCTGCGGATTTCCTCGATCGATTCGATCGAGGCGGACCCCCGCCTCATGGAAGCCCTGGCGACGGAGTCCCGGCTGATGCCGCACCTGCACCTGAGCCTTCAGGCCGGCCACGACCTGACACTCAAGCGCATGAAGCGGCGGCATCTTCGCGACGACGCTATCCGCTTCTGCGAGGAGGCGCGCGCCTTGCGGCCCGGCCTGACCTTTGGCGCCGACCTGATCGCGGGCTTCCCGACCGAGACCGAGGAGATGTTCGACGGCACGCTGCGCCTCGTGCAGGATTGCGGCCTCACCTGGCTCCATGTCTTCCCGTTCAGCCCCCGCAAGGGCACCCCGGCCGCGAAGATGCCCGCGGTGCCGGGCCCCGTGATCCGCGAACGAGCGGCGCGGCTCCGCATGGCCGGCGAGGAGGCGGCTCGCCGGCATCTTGATGCCCAGGTCGGGCGGCGACACCCCGTGCTGATGGAAAGCGCGACCCTGGGCCGGACCGAGCAGTTCGCCGAGGTCGTCTTCGGGGAAGATCGTCCCGTGGGCGCCATCGTGGACGCCACGATTCGGGGCGTAGCGGCCGGGCGGCTCGCGGCCTGACATCAAGGGGCACGGCGTGTCCGGGCCCATGCCGCCGGCGGGGGGGTTGAGCGGCCTGAACCGCCAGCCTACGGTCGGTCAGCCGGAGGGTCCCCATGAAGCTTCTGACTTCGCCTGCATCGCCTTTTGTCCGCAAGGTCCGCGTCCTGATCCGCGAGGCTGGGCGCGAAGAAGCCGTCGAGGAGATTCCCGTCAGTACATCGGCCTTGGCCACCGACCCGCAGATCCTTTCGCACAACCCATTGGGCCGCATCCCCACGCTGATCCGCGACGATGGTCCGGCGATGGTGGACAGCCGGGTGATCTGCCGCTTTCTCGATGCGCAGTTCAAATTGGGCCTTTACCCTGAGGAGCACCTTTGGGACGTCCTCACGCTCGAGGCGCTGGCGGACGGCATGCTCGACTCGGCTGTCAGCATGGCCTACGAGGTGCGGCTGCGGCCCGAGGACAAGCGCTTTCCGGACTGGATCGAGGCCCAATGGGCCAAGATCGCGCGCGGGTTGGACAGCATCGAGGCGGACTGGTCCAGCCATCTGGCCCGCCTGATCGATATGGGGCAACTCGCCCTGGCCTGTGCGCTGGGCTACCTGGATTTCCGGCATGCTGCGCGGAACTGGCGCGAGGGCCGGCCCAGCCTAGCGGCGTGGGACGCACGCATGGCGCAGCGCCCTAGCCTGCAAGCGACCCGCCCTCGGTGACGGCTCAGAAGCTGAAGCTGACGCCCAGGTTGATGGAATTGGTCACGGTGTCGGCGTCCACCGTACCGGCTTCATCGAGATCCGCGTCTCCGGATGCATAGATGCCCTTGTATTCGCCAAAGACGGACCAGCTTTCGGAGATCGGCAAGGACGCACCGGCCATCCAGGAGACAGCGGGGCCGGTGACCTCGGCCTCCGAAGAGCCAACGCCTTCAGCGACCTCGATCTCGGACATGGCGACGCCCAGGCCGGCCCCGACATAGGGCGTGACACGACCGAACCCGTCATCCCAGCGCCGCATTCCGTTCACGGTCAGGACATCCAGCCCGCCAAAGGACAGATCGTCACCGTCCCCTTCGTCGCCCCCGAACCGGGTGAAGTCCGCTCCGAGGCCGAAGCCGCCCTCGCCCCACCAGGTGGCCCTCACTCCATAAAGGCCCGAGCCATCCAGACTTTCCTCCGTGGAGCCGTCGGTGGGATTGGAGAGAGTCACCTCGCCAGCCGACGCGCCCTGCCAGCCGCCATAAAAGCTCAGTTCCACGTCCGCCAGGGCGGGGGCAGCGGACACAAGGGCGAGGGACAGGAAAAGAAGGCGCATGGCAACTCCGGGGCGCTCGGCATGATCAGGATAGGGTGCATGGGTGCTGTCGACAAGGATCGCCGAGCGGACGGGCCGTGCCCCACGCCCTTTGTGTTACTGCGATGCAGCATCCCCGTCGCGTGAGGTGACACGGAGCCCTGCACGGCTCACCCTGGGATGCGCCAGGGATGCATCGACCCTCGACCAATCGTGTTCGCTGCCCACCCCCTGCGCCCAAGTGTCCGCTGGACCGTACGGATTTTGGTGATAAACAGCCGCGCATATAAGGGACGGGTGCGCCTGCGCGCGTCCCCACGCCTGTTGGCGGGCCACCCCGCCCCATCCCGAGAGAGGTCCCCTTGTCGCACACCGAAGCACCCCAGGGCACCCGCCGCGACTTCATCTATTACGCGACGGCCGGCGCCGGCGCGGTGGTGACCGGCGCGGCTGTGTGGCCCCTCGTCAACCAGATGAACCCCACGGCCGATGTCCAGGCTCTGGCCTCGATCCGCGTCGACGTCGCGGGCGTCCAGCCCGGCACGCAGATCACCGTGCTGTGGCAGGGCAAGCCCGTCTTCATCCGCGCCCGCACGGAAGAAGAGATCGCCGCCGCCCGCGAGGTCCCGCTCGACCAACTCGTGGACGCGCAGGCCAACAACGCCAACTTAGGCGCCGAAGCCCCGGCCACCGATGAGAACCGGACGCTCGCCGCCTTCGAAGGCTCTGAGGTGCCCGAGGGGACTTGGCTGGTCCAGATGGGCGTCTGCACCCACCTGGGTTGCGTGCCGCTGGGCGATTCGGGCGACTTCGGCGGCTGGTTCTGCCCCTGCCACGGCTCGCACTACGACACGGCGGGTCGCATCCGCCGGGGTCCTGCGCCCCGCAATTTGCCCATTCCCGTCGCGTCCTTCGTGGACGCGGCCACCATCCAGCTCGGCTGAGGAGCCTTCCTATGTCCGGAGTCCTGCACGACGACTACGTACCGAAGACCCGCGGCGAGAAATGGGTCGAACGACGGCTGCCGATCATCTCGCTCCTGTACGGAACGCTGATGATCCGCACGCCCCGCAACCTGAACTGGATGTGGATCTGGGGCATCGTCCTGATGTTCGCCCTGATCGGTCAGATCGCGACGGGCGTGGTCCTGGCCATGCACTACACGCCGCATGTCGACATGGCCTTCGCCTCGGTCGAGCATATCATGCGCGACGTGAACGGCGGCCACATGCTGCGCTACTTCCACGCCAACGGTGCGTCCTTGATGTTCGTGGCGGTCTACTTCCACATCTTCCGGAATCTCTACTACGGAAGCTACAAGACCCCGCGCGAGGTCACCTACATCATCGGCATCCTGATGTTCGTGCTGATGATGGGCATCGCCTTCATGGGCTACGTGCTGCCCTGGGGCCAGATGTCCTTCCATGGAACCTCGGTGATCACCGGCCTGTTCGGCGCCATCCCCTTCGTGGGCGAGTCGATCCAGACCTGGCTCCTTGGCGCCTCGGCCGTGGGCCAGCCCGCGCTGAACCGCTTCTTCTCGCTGCACTTCCTGCTGCCGTTCGTCCTACTGGGCCTGACTATGGTCCATGTCTGGGCCTTCCACACCACCGGCAACAACAACCCCACCGGGGTCGAGGTGCGCCGCTCCTCGGTTGAAGAAGCCAAAGCCGACACCGTTCCGTTCTGGCCCTACTTCATCCTGAAGGACTTCTATGCCCTGGCCATCGTGCTGGCGGTGTTCTTCGCGATCGTGGGCTTCATGCCGAACTACCTCGGCCACCCGGACAACTACGTCCCGGCCAACCCGCTCGCCACGCCGTCGCACATCGTGCCGGAATGGTACTTCCTGCCCTTCTACGCGATTCTGCGCGCCTTCACCGGCGACGTCTGGGTGGTGATGTTCGCCGACTGGATCTCGTTCGGGATCATCGACGCCAAGTTCTTCGGCGTGCTCGCGATGTTCGGCGCCATCATCGTCATGGCGCTGGCCCCCTGGCTCGACACCTCGCTCGTCCGCTCGGGCCGCTACCGCCCGATGTTCAAGTGGTGGTACTGGCTGCTGGCCGTGGACTTCATCGTGCTGATGTGGGTGGGCGCCCAGCCGGCCGAAGGGATCTACCCCTACATCGCCCTGATCGGCGCGACCTACTGGTTCGCCTATTTCCTCGTGATCCTGCCGCTTCTGGGCGTCATCGAAAAGCCGGTCGCGCCGCCCGTCTCGATCGCGGCCGACTTCGCGGCTCATTACGACCCCCAGACCGGGGGCACCAAGCAGTTCGCCGGCAGCCCCGCCGAGTGAGAGGACCACTTTGATGTTCAAGACGCTCGCCCTCGGGGCCGCCCTCGCTCTCGCCGCTCCGGCCGCCTTCGCGGCCGGGGAAGGGGAGATCACCGACTACGCCTTTCCGTTCGAAGGGCCGTTCGGATCCTACGACACGTTCCAGCTCCAGCGCGGCCTGCAGGTCTACACCGAGGTCTGCGCGTCCTGCCACGGGCTGAGCTACGTGGCGTTCCGCACCCTGTCCCAACCGGGCGGGCCGGAACTGCCCGAAGACCAGATGCGCGCTTATGCGGAGCAGTACGAGGTTTTCGACGAAACACTGGCCGACGGCGAGGGCGACTTCCGCCCGGCGACCCCGGCGGACCGTTTCCCGAACTCCTCCCTGGCGAACGCCCCGGACCTGAGCCTGATGGCCAAGGCCCGAGCCGGCTTCCACGGACCTTATGGCACGGGCCTGTCACAGCTGTTCAACGGCATGGGCGGGGCGGAGTACATCACGTCGCTCCTGGCCGGCTACCGTGATCCGCCGGAATGCGCCCCAGAGGACTTCGAGGGCTACTACAACATCGCCTTTGCCTCTGGCGGCTACCCCGAGGAGTGCAAGAACGAGGAAGGCCACCACGAGCATCCGGGCTCCTGGATCGCCATGCCCCCGCCGCTGTCGGATGGGCAGGTCGAATATGCAGATGGCGCGCCCAACACCGTCGAGGCGCTGAGCCACGACGCCGCGGCCTTCCTGATGTGGTCGGCCGAGCCCAAGCTGAACACACGCAAGCAGGCCGGCCTGACCGGTGTGCTGTTCCTCGCCGTGCTGGCCACCCTGCTTTATCTGACCAACAAGCGGGTCTGGGCACCGGTGAAAGCGGGCGGCAAGCCGCTCGGGCGGGACCAGACGGGCGTCTGAGTCGCTGAACAAGATTACCGAGTAGGGGCGTCCGGACCACCGGGCGCCCCTTTTCCTTTGGCACGTCCCACACTCACGGTTGAGGCAAAGGCGAGCTGACTAGCCCCGCTCTCCAAGGTAGGCCCGCAGAGCCGGTGGCGGGTCGGCCAGCACGGCACCTGTGGGCCTGGGTGCCTCGGCCTGGCCCTCGGCCACGACGACCACCATCTCTGCCAAGGCAGCCGCGTCATCGGGATCATGCGTCACCATCAGGATGGTGGCGGCCCGTCGCACCAGAACCTCGCGCGTCAGGTCCAGCATCTCGGCCTTGAGAGCCGGTCCCAAGGCACCGAACGGTTCGTCCATGAGGACAAGAGGGCGCTCCTGGACCAGCACGCGCGCCAACGCGGCCCTTGCCTGCTGGCCCCCTGACAGTTGAGCGGGCCGTCGCTCCTCTAGGCCGGCGAGCCCAACGCGCGCCAGCGCGTCGGAGGCACGCGCGCGCTCCTCCTGCCGGGGGCGAAGGGTCGGCCGGAGGCCGAGCACGACGTTCTGGAGCGCCGACAGGTGCGGAAACAGGTTGTTGTCCTGAAACAGGACGCTGATCGGGCGCTGGCCCGGGGGCAACGGCCCGAGATCTCGTCCGTCCCAGAGCACCTGGCCCGACTGGGGCTTCAGAAACCCGGCAATCCCGGCGAGGAGCGTCGATTTTCCTCCGCCAGAGGGCCCGAGCAGGGCGACAGAGGTGCCGCCCGGGATCTCCAGGTCAGCCCGAAGCCGGAAGTCGCCTTGCGCCAGTTCCAGCCCGTCAAGGCGCAGCATGGAGCCGCCCTCCGCGATCGAAGGCCCAGAACAACAGCAGCGCAAGCGCCAGAATGAGAAGCCCGACCCCAGCCGCCGCATCCATCCTGTAGGCACCCATCAACAGCGCCATCAACAGCGGCAGGGTCTCCTGCCCTTCCCCGCCGAACAGAGCGATGACGCCGAGATTGCCCATGGACAGCGCGCTTCCCAGTCCGGCGGCAAAGCCCAGGACTGGCCGAAGCAGCGGCAGGACGACGATCCTGAGGCGGGACAAGCCCGTCAGTCCCAGCGCGTCCGCGAGCCGTCCGTGACGCGCTTCTACCTCCGCCAAGGCGGGCGACAGGGCACGAAGGGCAAAGGGCAGCGCCACCAGCGCATCGACCAGAGCCGTCACAGGCAAGGCTACGGAAGAAAGGGCCACGAAGGGCCGGACCACGAGGAGAAGCCCGGTGCCCAGCACCAAGCTGGAAGCGGCCAAAGGCAGCGCGCCCGCAAGCTGGGCCAGGGTTCCACCCTGGAACGCCAGCGCCAGCGCCAGGATCAGGGTCATGGCCGTCGCGCCCAGCGCCACAAGGATCGACCGCAGCGCCGCGCCGGCGACCCCGTCCGGCAGATCCGCCAGGCCACCGAGCCCGTTGAGCACGGCGAGCCCCAGCGGCAATACCAGGAACAGACAGGCGAGGCCGATCCAAGCCATGTCTGCTATCCTCGCCATAAGCCCCTTCGCGTCCCACCGCTCCACGGCACGCCCCAGGCCCGCACCTCCCAAGGCTCTGGGCGAGAGCCAGAGGGCAAGACCCGCCGCGAGGCCGCAGATCGCATATTGCAGCAGCGCGAGTTGCGCCGCGCCCGAGAAATCCGCTTCGAATCGGATGGCCTGGTAGATGGCCAGTTCCACCGTCGTGGCGCGCGGCCCGCCCCCCAGGATCAGCGCGACGGAGAAGCTGGTGAGGCACAGCGCAAAGATGGCGGCGAAGGCTCCGGGCAGCACGCTGCGCAACATGGGCTGTTCCAGCAGCGGCCCGATCGGCGCGTTCAGCGTGGCCGCTAGGCGGAACCGCTCGGCTGGGATGTCGAGCCAGCCCTGGAGGATCAGCCGGGTGGCAAGCGGCAGGTTCAGGAACAGATGCGCGATGACCACCCCGTGCAATCCGTAAATGGAAACTCGCGGCAGCCCCAGGGCCCCCAAGGCATCGTTGAGCAGCCCGCCGCGCCCGAACAGCGCCAGAAGGCCCATCACGGCAACGATCACAGGGAGGAGGAAGGGCGCGCCTAGCAGCGTAACCAGCAGCCGTCGTCCCGGAAACACCCGCCGCGCGAGCGCCCGGGCCACGGGCACCGCAAGGCCCACCGACAGGCCGGCGGACAGGAGAGCCTGGAGCACCGTGAAACGGAACGCAGCCCAGTCCGCCGTTGCAAGCCCGCCCTGACCGACCCGGAGAAGCGGCAGGAGGGTGCCCAGGCATAGGCCCGCCACGAGAACTGCGGCGACGAGCCCTGGCAGCTTGGGCAACCCGGAGCCTCGGGTCATGATGCGGCTACTGCGAGAGCGCCGTGCGCCACGCCTCAATGGAGGGCTCGCGCAGGGGAGCCACATCGTCCGGGGGCAGGTACAGGGTCGTTTCGGGCCGCATGCTTTCGAAACCCTCGGGCAGCCCGGAGGCGGGGGTGACGGCCGGGTACATCCAGTTGGTCGTCGGGATCACGCCCTGGAATCCGTCGCTCAGCATAAAGGTCAGGAACCGGTCGGCCAGTTCGGGCTGATCCGTGGATGCGACCGTTCCGGCCACCTCGACCTGAAGGTAATGCCCTTCGCCGAAGGGAAGGGCGACATAGCCTGCATCCTGCTCCGCGATCAGGTGGTAGGCCGGCGATGTCGTGTAGCTCAGGACGAGGTCGGCCTCGCCTTCGAGGAACAGGTTGTAGGCCTCGGTCCAGCCCGGCGTGACCGTGACGATGTTGTCGGCCAGCGCCGCCCAGATCGCCGGGGCCTCCTCGCCATAGGCCGCCTCCATCCAGAGCACGAGCCCGAGGCCCGGCGTGGAGGAGCGAGGGTCCTCGATCACGATGCTGGCGTCGCTTTCGGCCAGTTCACGAAAGCTCTTGGGGCTCGGGCCGTCCTTGCGACCCACCACCGAAAACCAGCCCCAGTCGAACGGCAGGAAGGTGTCGTCCGACCATTCGACCGGCAGATCGAGCGATGGCACCTGCCCATGGGCGGCGAAAAGACCCGTGTCCCGCGCGGCCGCGATCAGGTTGGCGTCAAGGCCCAGGACCACGTCCGCCTCGGTCGTCGCTCCTTCAAGCTGGAGCCGGGCGAGCAGCGCCGCGCCGTCCCCGGCCGCCACGAACCGCAGGTCGCAGCCGCACTCGGCCTCGAAGGCGGTCTCCACGGCAGGCCCGGGCCCCCATTCGCTGGTGAAGCTGTCATAGGTCAGCACCGTCAGGACGGGCTTGTCCTGCGCCAGCACCGGAGCGGCGGCGACAGCGAGGGTGGCGGCAAGGGTTCTCTTCATCTGTTCGTCCTTTGGG
Source organism: Rubellimicrobium rubrum (assembly GCF_006152115.1). Classification (GTDB taxonomy): domain Bacteria; phylum Pseudomonadota; class Alphaproteobacteria; order Rhodobacterales; family Rhodobacteraceae; genus Rubellimicrobium; species Rubellimicrobium rubrum. The sequence continues at coordinate 19,034 of NZ_VDFU01000029.1, forward strand.
CAGGCGGACGAACGGGCCCTGGTTGGGCCACCTTCCCTCCGCCGGTATTAGCCGGTTCAGGTTCGACGGGTTCGCTTGTCAGCATCTCAGCCCGAAACGGGCACCCCGAGGTGTAGCGGAACATAAGGGCGTGCGCCGCCGCCGCAAGTGGCCTTTCCCGCCCAGGGGTCCGGCTTAGGTTCTGCGCCGCCAACATGCCACGAAAGGGACACCCCATGGATTACCGCCGCCTCGGAAAGTCGGGCCTGCAGGTCAGCGCCCTGTCCTTCGGCTCCTGGGTGACCTTCGCCAAGCAGGTGGACACGCGTCTCGCCAAGGAACTCCTGACCGAAGCCTACGACGCGGGCGTCAACTTCTTCGACAACGCCGAAGGCTATGAAGCCGGGCAGTCCGAGGTCGTCATGGGGCAGGCCCTCAAGGAGTTGGGATGGCCGCGCGAGACGTGGATCGTGTCCTCCAAGGTTTTCTGGGGCGGCCAGAAGCCCACCCAGCGCGGGCTGTCCGCCAAACACGTGACCGAGGCCTGCCATGCTGCGCTGCGCCGCCTTCAGGTCGATCACCTCGACCTTTACTTCTGCCACCGCCCCGACATCGACACCCCCATCGAGGAAACGGTGCGCGCGATGCACAACCTGGTCCAGCAGGGCAAGGTGCTCTACTGGGGCACCTCGGAATGGTCTGCCCAGCAGATCACCGAGGCGCATCAGGTCGCCCGCGAATGGCGCATGACCCCGCCCACCATGGAGCAGCCACAGTACAACCTTTTCGAGCGCCAAAAGGTCGAGGGCGACTACCTGCCGATCTACGACACCTACGGCCTTGGCACGACGATCTGGTCGCCTCTGGCCTCTGGGCTGCTCACGGGCAAGTACAACGACGGCATCCCGCAGGACAGCCGGATGGCCCTGCCCGGCTATGAATGGCTGCGCGAGCAGATGGAAAGCGAGAAGGGGCAGAAGCGGCTCCAGCAAATCCGCGAACTGCAAACGATTGCCGACGGAGCCGGCATCAGCCTCACCCACCTCGCGCTGGCTTGGTGTTTGCGGAACCCGCGCGTGTCCACGGTCATCCTGGGGGCATCGCGGCTGTCGCAGCTTCAGGACAACCTCGCCGCGATGGACGCGGTGGAAAAGCTCACCCCCGATGTCATGGAGGCCATCGAAGGCGTGGTGCAGAACAAGCCGGCCGCGCCGCAACGCTTCGCCTGAGTGCGCCTTCTCGTCGTCCACGCGCACCCCGTTCCCGAAAGCTTTGGGTCGGCGCTGTTTCGGACCGTGGTGGAAACGGCCGAAGGCGCGGGTCACGAGGTCCGTGCCATCGATCTCCAGGCCGAGGGCTTCGATCCGGTCATGGGCGCCGAGGAGAGACGGGCCTACGGATCCGGCAAGGAACCCGCGGACCCTGCTCTCCTGCGCCAGATCGCCAATCTGCGCTGGGCCGAAGGGATTGTCTTCGTTTACCCGACCTGGTGGCATGGCCAGCCCGCGATCCTCAAAGGCTGGCTCGATCGGGTCTGGCGGCCAGATGTGGCCTTCCACATAGGCCCCAAGGGTCTGGCCCCGGGGCTCCCCCAGGTCCGGCTCCTTGGGGTGGTCACGACATTGGGCTCCTCCCGCTGGTTCTGGAGCCTGGCCATCGGCGCGCCGGGCCGGAAGATCCTGCTTCGCGGGCTTCTTGCCTGCACGGGCCTGCGCACCCGGACCTTCTGGCTGGGCCTGCACGACATGGACAGCGCCACCCCGGCCCAGCGCGAGCGGTTCCTGGCCCGGGTGCGCGCCCGGATCGCCCGCATCCCCGTCTTACCGTCCAAGCGAGCCGCCGTTGCCTCGCCCCCCGCCCCTCCTATCCTTCCGACGAACAGGGAGACACAGATGGCCAGGGTCACACTTTCCGACGTCCGCAAGGCTTTCGGCACCGTCGAGGTGGTCAAGGGCATCTCGGCCGAGATTGCCGATGGAGAGTTCGTGGTCCTTGTCGGCCCGTCCGGATGCGGCAAGTCCACGCTCCTGCGCATGATCGCCGGGCTTGAGGAGATCTCGGCGGGCACTGTGGCCATCGACGGGACGGTGGTGAACGACGTAGCGTCCAAGGACCGGGACATCGCCATGGTGTTCCAGAACTACGCGCTCTACCCGCACATGACCGTGGCCGAGAACATGGGCTTCTCGCTCCGCCTGCGGGGAGAGGACCGTCGGACCATCGCAGAGACGGTCGCCAAGGCCGCAGCCTCGCTCGAGGTCGCGCATCTCCTCGACCGCTACCCCCGGCAGCTTTCGGGCGGACAGCGGCAGCGTGTAGCTATGGGTCGGGCGATCGTCCGCAACCCGCGCCTGTTTCTGTTCGACGAGCCGCTGTCCAACCTCGACGCCAAGCTGCGCGTCCAGATGCGGGCCGAACTGCGCGAACTGCACCAGCGGCTTGGCGTCACCTCCATCTACGTCACGCACGACCAGATCGAGGCCATGACCATGGCCGACCGCATCATCGTCCTGCGGGAAGGACGAGTGGAGCAGCAGGGCCGCCCGCTCGACCTTTACGACCGGCCCGTCAACACCTTCGTTGCGGGCTTCATCGGCTCCCCGGCCATGAACCTCCTCGAATGCGCGCCCGGGCCAGAGGGTCTGGCACTGGCGGACGGCACGCCCCTGGGATTCGCGCCGAACCGCAGCCCGACCCGCATGACACTGGGCGTCCGCCCCGAACACCTGCACATCCTGCCGCCCGATGCGCCACGCGGCCTGCCAGCCCGCCTCCGGGTCGTAGAGCCGACGGGCTCCGAGACCATGATCATGGCGCAAATGGGTGATCGCGCCGTCACCGTCCTCGCGCGGGAGCGGATTCAGGCCCAGCCCGGCGACTTTGTGCGGCTTCTTCCCGATCCGGGACGGGCCCATTGGTTCGACGGCGACGGCCAGCGGATCGAGGCCGCCTGACCTTGGCCTGCCTCCGCGTCATCCCGAACGCGCGAAGGAACAAGGGCGCAGCCTCCGCCTTCAACCACCCGTCCGAATGTCCCTGAGTCCCATGCTGATCATTGAGCCCGACTTCGACCACCTGATCGATCTTCCTGGCGCCGGTCCGACGCCATGTCCCGTGGCTCTGGACTCGCGCGCGACGGGGTTCACCGACCTCGGCTCCCTGCAAGTGCATGAACTAGGGGACCGCGCGGCTATCGATGGCGAGACGGGAGAGGACGAGATGCTGATCGTTCTTCTCGCCGGGGCCATGACGGTCGCCGTTACCGGCCCACAGGAGGACGGGTTTCAGTTGGATGCCGATGGGGACTGGGCGATCTACCTGCCGCCTCACCACGTCTACCGGCTCGAGCCGCTGGTTCCCGCGACCGTGGCCCAGGCGCGCGCGCGGTCAAGCGCAGCGTCGTCCCCTCGAGCCTTTCGTCCTCTCAAGGGCCTGCTCCTTGTCGAAGAGCCCGCCGAACGCCTGCGCCTGAGGCTCCTGCCCCTGGAGGGAGAGACCGATGCCTCGGCCGGGCTGGACGAGACGACCGAACGTCTGGTCCACCTGACCGGCCCTGCAACGGTCCGCTCAAGGACGGTCACGCGGAACCTGCCCCCAGGTCACACGCTGGCGCTGGCTCCGGGCGAGAGCGCGATGGTGACAGGCGAAGGCGAGATCCTGGTCGTGGCTGCGCTCGGACCGCCGCGCTGAGGCTCACCTCAGTCTTGGCACTAGCTCAGGCCAGCCGTTGCACCTTGAAGTTCGAGAACAGGTAGCGGAAACCCGCTTCGCGCAGCATGGCGTCGGCGCGTGGGTTCACCCCCGCCTCCGCACCATGGAGCCAGCAGAAGATTTCGGCCGGCTGGCCAAGACCCGCTCGCATCTCGTTGGCGGCGGTGTGGATCTCGTCCCACAGGACATGATCGGGCGTCTCGGGGGTGAGCTCGAAGTGGCTCCGCGAATGGCAGGCGAACCCGTGACCGCGCGCGGCGATGGACCGGCCCTCGTCCCAGGTCATCACGACACGCTCGTCGGGGTATTCGTCCCGCTTGGGCAGATGCAATTTATGGGCCTTGGCGTAGCTGCGCTGGATAGCGGGCACTACCGCCGGAAAGGCCGAAGGCACGAAGAACCAGCCCTTGAACCCGAACTCCTCAAGGACAGGAAGCATCACGTCCACGTTGTCGCGGAAGCCTTCGAACAGCACCGGCATCAACCCTGGCCGCGGGTCGCTCCAGGTGCCGTCGAAGGCCGACGCGAAGTTGTCGGGGGTGATGGGCGTGAAGAGACCGGCATAAGCTGCGAACTGCTTACGGTACTCCTCCCGGCGGTAGCTGGGCGTCGCGTGAAAGTTCACGACGCGCAGCATGCGCCCGGCCGAGAGCCCCCGCACCAGCGCGGCCAAGGTCTCATCGAAGGAGCCGGGCAGCAGCAGTTCGCCCATCAGGCGGCCTCGACTGGGTGGAGATCGGCTGCGCGCGAGAAAGCGGGGGTGGCCAGCGACAGGAAGTGGCGGTCGGCCAGGGCTTCGATCAGGCGGGCGATGTCATCGGCCCCAAGATCGGGGCGGCGCAGGCGCAGTGCCTCGACCCCCTCGGCCAGCAGCATGGCAAGAATGCGGCCCGAGCCGTCGTGGATCACGGGCCGCGGCGACTGCCCGGTCAGATCCTCGGCCACGAGGAACATGGGCACGCCGATCTCGGCATAGTCGCGCGAGCCTAGCCGGTCCATGTCGGCCAGACGCGCATCCACCTCCTCCACAGGGAGAGGAGGCAGAGAGAAATTGATCATGATCAGCCCTTGACGCTGCCCGAGGTCACGCTAGCGACGTAGTACCTTTGCAAAGCCAGGAACACAACTATCACGGGTATAACCGAAACGAAGATCGCAGCCTGTTGCAGCGATTTCGTCGCTTCCTGCTCGAAGGCGCCACGCAGAAGATAGATGCCCACCGGCACAGTCTGGAGGTCAGGTGCGGTGCGCGTGACCGTCATGGTCCAGAGCACCTCGTTCCAGTGATACAGGAACACGAAGATTCCCAGGGTGGCGAGCCCCGACCCCACCAAAGGCAGGGCGATTCGGAAGAAGATGAAGAACTCCCCCGCCCCATCCATGCGGGCTGCATCCAGAAGCTCGTCGGGAATGGTCAGAAAGAACTGCCGCATCAGGAAGATGCCGTACCAGGTCACGGCAAAGGGCAGGACCAGCGCGGCATAGGAGTTCAGCAACCCCGCCCCCCCGGTTCCCGTCCAGTCGTTGCCACCGAGAAGGGGGACGTAGCGCAGGATGAAGAACCAGGGGATCAGGAAAATGAAGAAGGGGAACATCTGAGCGCCGACCACGAAGCGGAAGACGTTCAAACGGCCGCGAAACTGGAACTTGGCCAAGGCATAGCCCGCCATGGCCGAGGTCAGCATCTGCAAGAGCGTGATCGTTCCTGTCACGACTAGGCTGTTGGTCAGCCAGCGGAGCATCGGCAACTCGTCGAAGACCCGGACGAAATTCCCCCATTGCGGGTCGCGTGGCCAATAGACCGGTGGCCGGGCCAGGCGCTCGGCCGGGGTGCGCAGGGCTCCGAGCAGCATGTCGAGGAAGGGCAGCAGCATCAGCGCCGCCCCAAGGATCAGGAGCGCGTATTTGGCGACGGACCAGATCCGTCGCGCCATCGGTCGTCCTCGCCGAGGTGGGGGGCTCAGGACGGCGGTCGTCCCGGCGACAACGGGCGAGGCGGCAGGAAAGGCGGCGTCGGCCGGCATGGCTCAGTGCTCCTCCAACCCGCCCCGCCGCATCAGGCGCAGCTGGACCAGGGTTGCCACGAAGACCAGCGCGAACAGGACGTAGCTGACCGCCGAGGCGCGGCCCAGGCGGAGGTCCTCGAACGCCATCTGATACATGTATTGCCCGGTCGTGAGCGCCGCCCGGCTGGGCCCTCCCTGCGTGCCGGGGAACAGCACCAACATCAGGGTGAAGTAGCTCATGCCCGAGATGAAGTTGGTGATCACCACGAACAGGATCGTGGGCTTCAGGAGCGGGATGGTGATGCGGCGAAACAGGCTCCATGCTCCGGCACCGTCCATCGACGCGGCCTCGTAGTAGCTCTGGTCGATGCTGTTCAGCCCCGCCGAGAACAGGAGCATGTTCCGCCCCAACTCCATCCACACGAAGACCAGGATCGCCGACAGCATGGCCAGGCTGGGGTCAGTGAGCCAGCCCGGCCCCGGCAGCCCGAGAAGATCGAGAAGACGGTTCAAAAGGCCATCCGTCGGGCGCAGCAGGAAAGTGAAGATGAAAGCTACGGCCACGATGTTGGTCACCATGGGCAGCGTGTAGACGACACGCCAGACGCCCTGCAGCCGCGCCCGGCTCAGCGCATAGGCCAAGACCAGCGCGAGCGGGACGCCGAGCACCAGCGTCCCCAGAGCGAAGTAGAGCGTCTGCCAGACCGTTTTCCAGAAGATGGGATCGGTGGCGAAAAGGTACTGGTAGTTCTTCAGCCCCATCCAGCGGGGCGGCGACAGCGAATCCCAGGTGGTCAGGCTGATATAGGCGGCAAAGACCACCGGCAGCACGAAGAAGACCGCGGCGAACAGGATCACCGGGCTGAGGAACAGCCAGGGCGCCGCTTTCTTCGAACTGAGAAACTGCAGCATCGTCCCGAGGCTCAGGCGGCGGGGCGGGTCAGGGCTGTTCGTCCAGGATGGCCTGGATCTCGGCATCGGCGGCGGTCAGGGCTTCTTCGGCGGTCATGCTGCCCGACCAGGCCTGGTCAATGTAGCCGCGCAGGATGCGGTCCACCTCGGAGGCCTGCCAGATGTTGGGCTGCGTCACGGCCCGACCCGAGGTGACCTCCTCGACATAGGCGCGGTCGAAGTCGTCCGCACCCGCCGTCATCTGTTCGAGATCGGCGTTGTGACCCGAGAACGAGCCCATGCCCTGCATCATCTGCCCGGTGCAGGTCAGTCCGCCCTCCTGCGGCGTGTTGAGGAACCGGAGGAGGTCCCAGGCTTCGGGCTTGGCCTCCGAGGTGGCGTCCACCGCCCAAAGGAAGGAATAGAGCATCGTGCCGCCCGGCCCATCGGTCGGGATCGGGGCGATGCCGACGGTGTTGCCGAACTCCTCCCCGAAGGCCTCCTGCCAGCCGAACTTGTTCCAGTTGGCCGAGATCTGCATCCCCACGGCGTTCGAGGCGAAGTTGTCCACCACGATCTCGTTGGATGTGATCCCGTCCTGGAACAGCGCGGCCTGATCCGACAGGATGCGGATCGCCTCGGGCGAGGTCAGGTTGGTCGAGCGCCCGTCCTCCGCGAAGGGGGGCACGCCTGCCGCGAACATCTGGGCATAGAAGGGGTGCACGCCTTCGGCGACCGTGGTGCCATAGGCGTAGCCCCCGACGTCGATGTTCCCCTGATCGTTGGTGGTCGTGATCGCCTGGGCGATCTCGCGCAATTCGGCCCAGGTCTTGGGCGGGGCATCGTAGCCCGCCTGCTGGAGGAGCGCCTTGTTGTAGACCAGCGCGTAGATCGAGAGTTCGGTGGGAATGCCCCAAAGCTGGCCACCGATGGTTGCAGCCCCAACGGTTGCCGGCGAGTAGTTGGCGTTGATGAATTCGGCAATCTCGGCCGGGGGGGGCTCCAGCACGCCGGCTGCGGCGAGTTGCGGGACCCAGACGGAGTACACGTTGTATATGTCGGGCGCGGTTCCGCCCACACGGCTCGTCAGGATGGTCTGGAGAAAGTCGCCATAGGCCGTCTGCTGATGCTCGATGGTGATGCCGGGATGCTCGGCCTCATAGGCGTCGAAGCACGCCTGAAGCGGGGCGGCTTGCTCCCCGGTGTAGTGCGTCGCCACCTGGATCGTCTTGGCGTCCTGGGCGGAGGCCGCCCCCGCCGCAAGCCCCAGGGAAGAACAGGCGGCCAGAAGTCCGGTTAGCCGTCGAGTCATGCGTATCTCCCCATATGCGTCGGGACCGGCAGCATCGTGGCCCGCCGGCCCTCCCGAGACCTAGGAGCAGCATCGCGCTTGTCCAACGGCCCGCTGCTGTTCAGTCAGGAAGGAATAGGCCAGGTCTGGGACAGCTCCAGGGCAGTTCATGCCCAATCATTGATGCGGAGCCATCGAGCCACGGGGACATCATCTCGCCCAGGAACCGGGGGCAGGAGCATGTCCATAAGGCGCCGGGAAGCCCATCATCCGACACGCTGGCCTTCGCGCCGCGACGCCATAGACGTGACATGCCGGACCCCCTTTCAGGCTGCGCCGGGGCGAACGCCCGGCCTGTTCCGTTGCCTGGACTTGGTGCATGAGACTCCAAGCACCTAGGGCATCAAGGAAACGACCATTCGGCACGAGGCACGAGGCCGCCTGCGGCTTGACGCGACGTGCCCGAGGACCCTACAGGGCGCCGTCCTAGCCGATGAAAGGGTAGTGTGGATGACCCATTGGCTGGTAACGGGTGGCGCAGGCTTCATTGGCAGCCATCTGGTGCGTAGGCTCGTGGCCCAGGGCGACGCGGTCACCGTCCTTGACGACCTGTCCACCGGCTTCGCCGAAAACCTGTCGCCCGCAGCCGGTCTCGTTGTCGGGGACATCCTGGATGCCCCCTTGGTGGAACGGTGCATGGCCGGCGTGCAGGGCGTCTTCCACCTGGCAGCGAATGTTTCGGTACAGGACTGCGTGCACAACCTGCTCGCCGCCCATCGCGTCAACCTGACCGGCACCTTGACCATCCTCGAGGCCGCTCGCCGCAGCGGCAATTGTCCGGTGGTCTTTGCCTCGTCCGCAGCCGTCTATGGCGACCAGGGCGACCGGCCCTGCTCCGAGGACATGGCGCCCGCCCCGATCTCGCCTTACGGGGCCGACAAGGCGGCCTGCGAGATGCACGCCCGGGCGCTGCATGGCATCCATGGACTGCCGACGGCGGCCCTTCGCTTCTTCAATGTGTACGGGCCGGGACAGGATTCCGGCTCTCCTTATGCCGGGGTGATCTCGCGGTTTCTCGACAATCTCCGGCAGGGGTGTGTGCACCGCGTTTTCGGCGATGGCGGGCAGACCCGCGACTTTGTCTGCGTGGACGACGTGGTGGCCGCGCTTATCGCGGCGCAGGATCTTCTCGCGCGGGAGCCACAGGCGCTCGTCGCGAACGTCTGCACAGGGCGTTCCATCTCCCTTCTGGAACTTGCTGCAGCGCTGGACCGGCTGGGATCGGGCCGCGCCACCCCCATCGAGCATGCCCCAGTCCGCGCCGGGGACATTCGTCATTCGCGCGGCGCACCCGACCGGATGGAGCGTGACCTGGGCCTGCGCGCCTCCATTCCGCTGGATCGCGGGCTGGCGCGCCTTCTGACAACCGACCCCCATCCGGCGATCACCCGTTCGGTGGCTGGCACGGCGTTTGGGACGAATGTGTCGGAGTAGAGCGACACCAGGCCGCTCTGCCATTTTGGACGAACCGACGGGCTCTGGCCGAAACGGTCCATTCCCTCGCGCTGGCGTCAGACCGCCCCGCGATAGCGCTTGAACCATTCGACAAAGCGAGGAATCCCCACCTCGATGGGAGTGGTGGGCGCGAAGCCGTGGTCGCGGCGGATCGCTGCGATGTCCGCATAGGTCGAAGGAATGTCGCCCGGCTGGAGCGGCTCCAGACGCCGCTCCGCCTTGCGGCCGATGGATTGTTCCAGCAGGTCGATCATCCGCATCAGCGGCTCGGGCCGGTTGTTGCCGATGTTGTAGATGCGGTGCGGAGGGGCCGTCCCGTCGTCCATGGGCGGCGCGTCGGCCACGGCCACGACCCCCGCCACGATGTCGTCGATGTAGGTGAAGTCGCGCCACATGACGCCATGGTTGAAGACGGGGATCGGCTCGCCCGCCAAGATCGACTCGGTGAACAGCCAGACCGCCATGTCGGGCCGTCCCCAAGGCCCATAGACAGTGAAGAACCGGAGCCCCGTGAGGGGGATGCGGAACAGATGGGCGTACACGTTCCCCATCAGCTCGTCCGCCTTCTTGGTGGCGGCGTACAGCGAGACGGGATGATCCACCGGGTCGCTTTCGCTGAAGGGCAGCTTGGTGTTGCCGCCGTAAACCGAGCTCGAGGAGGCGTAGACCACCGACTCCAGCCCGTCGAGCTGGCGGGCGTATTCCAGAAGGTTCACCTGACCCACGAGGTTCGCCTGGACATAGGCGCGCGGATTTTCCAGTGAATGCCGCACCCCGGCCTGCGCGGCGAGGTGGATGATGCGCCGCACCCTTGCCCCGGACAAGGCTGCGTCCAGCGCCGCGGCATCGGCCAGATCGACGTGGCAAAAGGTGAAGCCCGGCCCCTCGAGCGCGGCCAGCCGCTGCCGCTTCAGCTCGGGCGAATAATAGGGGTTCAGGTCGTCGAGGCCGATCACCCGCTCTCCCCGGTCGAGCAGGTGCCGCGCGACGTGGAATCCGATGAAGCCGGCCGCGCCGGTGACCAGGGTCGTCATGCACCCCTCCGGGCTGCCGATCGGACCGGGCGGAAGGAAACGAGGACGAGGATCGGCGTTCTCCCGAATGGGCTTGCGATGCCGCGCAGCCATCGCCCCACCGAGAGGTTCCGTCAAGGCTTGGTCCCTTGGCGGGCCGCTTATGCCGGCTTCTGTGCGGATGCGCGACACGCCTTATGTTCCCGTTGGGACCAGAAGGAGGCCGGCGCCATGGCAGACGACCCGACGACCCAGCGTGAGGACACGCCCTACCACCGCGAAGGCGCGGGCGGTTGGGGCTCCGTGGAGGGCATGGCCAAGGTGATGGCCGAGATGAGGCCCACGCCCGCCGTGCTGGACACCTTGCGGGTCCAGAACAAGCCGGGCGGCCACATGTGCACCTCCTGTGCTTGGACCAAGCCAAAGGATCCGCACCCCTTCGAGTTCTGCGAGAACGGCGCCAAGGCTACCATCTGGGACCTGACCTCGGCCCGATGCGGCCCCGATTTCTTTGCCCAGCACACGGTGACCGAACTTCTGGGCTGGACGGATCACGACCTCGAGGTGCAGGGCCGCCTGACACACCCGATGCGCTACGATCCCCAGTCGGACAAGTACGTGGAAACCACCTGGGAGCAGGCCTTTGCCGGCATCGGGGCGGAGTTGCGGGTGCTCGACCCCAAGTCGGTCGTCTTTTACACCTCGGGACGCGCCAGCCTGGAGACCTCCTATCTATGGCAGCTTTTCGCGAGGCTTTACGGGCACAACAACCTGCCCGACAGCTCCAACATGTGCCACGAGACGACAAGTGTAGGCCTGAAGAAGGTCATCGGGTCGTCCGTGGGAACCTGCGTGCTCGAGGACTTCGACCACTGCGACATGCTCCTGTTCTTTGGGCAGAACACCGGTACCAACAGTCCGCGTTTCCTCCATCCCTTGAAGGAGGCCGCCAAGCGGGGCTGCCACATCGTGACCTTCAACCCCGTCCGCGAGGCGGGGCTCGTCAAGTTCAGAAGCCCGCAAAGCCCGGCGCAGATGACCATCGGCAGCGCCACGACCATCTCGGACACCTATCTCCAAGTTCGCCCCGGTGGGGACATCGCGGCGCTCCTGGGCCTCGTGAAGCGGGTGTTCGAGATCGAGGAGGCTCAGGGCGGCGTCATCGACCATGCCTTCGTGGCCGAGCACACCCATGGCTTCGACGCGCTGCGATCCTTTGCCCATGCGACCAGCTGGGACGCCATAGAGGCCGCCGCGGGCCTGGAGCGCGGGCAACTTGTGGAGGTGGCCGAGATCTATGCCAAGTCCAAGGCGGTGATCGGCATCTACGGCATGGGCCTGACGCAGCATGTCCACGGCTCCGACAGCATCGCGATGCTGGTGAACCTCCTCCTCCTGCGTGGGAACATCGGCCGGCCGGGAACCGGCATCTCGCCCGTGCGCGGTCATTCCAACGTGCAGGGCCAGCGCACCGTTGGGATCACCGAAAAGCCCGAGCTTGCCCCCTTGGACAAACTTGGGGAGATGTTCGGCTTCGAGCCCCCGCGAGAGAAGGGGCACACCACGGTCGAGGCGGTCGAAGGGCTGCTCGACGGCTCCGTGCGGGGCTTCCTGTCGCTGGGCGGCAACTTCGCCCATGCCATCTCGGACACCGGGCGCGTGCAGCCGGCGTGGCGCGACCTTGCCGTCAATGTCCAGATCGCGACCAAGCTCAACCGCTCGCATCTCTTGACCTGCCCCACGATGTGGCTGCTCCCCTGCCTCGTCCGGGCCGAGGAGGACGCGCAGGCCAGCGGCCCGCAGGCCGTCTCCATGGAAGACTCGCTCAGCCACATCCATGGCTCGATGGGCCGCCGCACGCCCGCCGCTGGCACCCTGCGGTCCGAGCCCGCCATCGTCGCGGGAATCGCCAAGGCGACGCTGCCCCCGAGCCCCAAGGTTCGGTGGGATGAGTGGGTGGGTGACTACGCCAAGGTCCGAGACCTGATCGCGCAGACCTGGCCCGACCAGTTCGGTGACTTCAACGGGCGGCTCTTCACGCCGGGCGGGTTCTACCGGGGCAACGCCGCCCGCGACCGCCAGTGGAAGACAGAGTCCGGCCGGGCCGAGTTCACGGTGCCTCCCTCCCTCCAGTCCCTGAAGCGCGAGTTGCGGGACGGGGAGTACACGCTAGTCACCCTGCGCTCGAACGACCAGTTCAACACGACGATCTACGGCTATTCCGACCGGCTGCGCGGCCTCGACACGGACCGCATGATCGTCCTGATGAACCCCGAGGAGATCGCCCGCGCGGGGCTGCACGAAGGACAGGCCGTTCGGCTCGTCTGTGCCTTGGACGACGGGCACCACCGAGAGGTGGGCGGGCTCAGGGTCACCCCCTACGACTTGCCCGACCGCTGCGTCGCGGCCTACTACCCCGAGGCCAATCCCCTTGTTCCGTTGTCCCTGCACGACGAGTTGTCCAAGACCCCCGCCTACAAGGGCACCCCGGTCCGCATCGAAGCGTAAGGCTACCCACTTCGGACGTTATGAACGGCAGTCCGGCCTTGGGTTCCAGTCGGGATTTGGGCATATCCGTCGCTTTCGATGCCGACCGGCCGCAGGAGGAGACGCGCCCATGACCACCGACGCCAGCCAGACCCTGCGCTCCGCGCGGGAGGTGGTCGAGGCCGGGCTTGCCCCTCGGGAGACGCTGTCAAGCCTGGACGCCGTGGCGGCCCGCTATGCGGTCGCCATCACCCCGGCCATGGCGGACCTGATCGAGCCCGGAGTGCCGGACGATCCCATCGCCCGGCAGTTCGTCCCCGACGAGGCCGAGTTGCGAGGCGCCCCCGAGGAGATCGCCGATCCCATCGGCGATGACGCGCACAGCCCCGTGCCAGGCATCGTGCACCGCTATCCCGACCGCGTCCTGTTCAAGCCGCTCCATGTCTGCCCCGTCTACTGCCGCTTCTGTTTCCGGCGCGAGATGGTGGGCCCCACCGGCCAGGGTAGCCTGAGCGCAGAGGAGACCGAGGCCGCGTTGGGCTATATCCGTGGCACTCCGGCGATCTGGGAAGTGGTGATCACCGGGGGCGACCCGCTGATCCTGTCCCCGCGACGGCTGCGCGACATCACCGAGCGGCTTTGCGCGATCGACCATGTCCAGGTCGTCCGTTTCCATAGCCGGGTGCCGGTGGTGGCCCCGGACCGCGTGACGGACGAATTGGTGGCGGCTCTACGGCCCGATCCCGGCAAGGCTGTCTATGTCGTGCTCCACGCCAATCACCCGCGCGAGTTGACGCCCGAGGCCCGCGCCGCCTGCGCCCGGCTGGTCGATGCGGGCGTCCCCATGCTCAGCCAGTCCGTGCTGCTCCGAGGCATCAACGACCGCCCGGAGGTGCTGGAAGCGCTGATGCGCGGACTCGTGGAGACGCGGATCAAGCCCTACTACCTGCACCACCCGGACCTCGCGCCGGGCACCGGCCATTTCCGCCTGCCGATCAGCGAAGGCCAGGCCCTTGTGCGGGCGCTCCGTGGCCGGGTTTCGGGCCTGTGCCAGCCTACCTATGTTCTTGATCTGCCCAACGGGCACGGAAAGTCGCCCATTGGTCCCGATTACGCGAAGCCCCTCCCGGGCGAGCCCGGCCGCTACAGGGTGGAGGATTATACCGGGCGCGTTCACGTCTATCCGCCTGGGGACGGACTTGCGCGGGACTGACCGTCTCACGCGGCGGCATGACGGCCCTCAACACAAAGTCGCATGTTCCCGACCCTGCCTCCCGCCCTAGACTCCAGACAAATGGGCGAGGCTCCGAGAAGTTCGCGCCCAAGGGATGGGGAACAGAATGCGACATCGTCAGACCCCCTCGGCCGCGTCGCAGGACGAGGCCGAAAACGGGGGCTCGCTGCGGCTCGAGGCGCGCATCGGCGGCGAGATCACCATCCGCCGGCTCCAGATCTTCTGGGCCGTGGCCCACACGACCTCGCTGACCAAGGCCGCCAAGCTGCTTGGCGTGACGCAGCCCTCGCTGTCCCAGCAACTGGCCAGCCTCGAGGCGACTATCGGAGCCAGGCTGTTCGACCGGGTGTCGAACGCGATGCTGCTGACCGAGACCGGAGCATCGATCCTTGGAAAGGCCGAGAACGTCCTGCGGAGCCTCCAGGAATTCGAGGACAGCCTGCCCGACGCGGGCGCCGGGGCGCACCAGACGATCCGGATCGCGGGCGTGGCTTCGGTGATGCGGACCATCCTGCCCGCAACCCTTCGCCCGCTGCGCGAGGCGCGGCCGCTCATCGACTTCGATCTCATCGAGGCGGCCCCGGCCGAGATCCTCGACCTGCTGCATGGCAGGCGGGTGAGCCTGGGCCTCCTGCCCTCCAACGCCGTGGCCGAAGCTGCCAGCGGGTTTCAGCAGCACCTCGTAGCCGAGGACCCCTATGTTCTCGTGGTGCCCGCCTCGCTCGACCTTGCGGGGGTGAGCGACCCGGAGAAGGATCTGTCGGCGGGCGACCGGAGCCTGCTTCACAGCACCGTCCAGTTCGTCTTCGGGAACCAGCATTCCCGGAGAATCCAGGACTGGTACGATCAGGTCCTTCCGGGCAACCGGCTGGCCGCGCAGGCGCGCAGCTTTGAGCTGGTCATCGAGATGGTGCGGAGCGGGTTGGGCGTCGGCGTCGTGCCCGCGCTCAGCGCCATGGCCGGACCGACGCCGATTGACGGCATCCGGCTGCACCGCATCGGCATAGAGCCGCGCCGGATCGTTGCGATGTTCCCGACGCACTGCCGCAACCAGGAGCCTTACGCCACGCTCGTGGCCACTCTGCGCGAAGCGGGCACAGGTCTGCGCCTGCCCACCGTCGCCGCGATGCCGCCCTTCATCGCCCAGCACGCCGGCGAGGAGGCCGATAGGTCCGGCTTATGACAGCCATAGATTGCGCCTTGGCAGACACGCCCCCTAGCTTGGCATGGCAGGAACGTCATCTGCGGAACCAGACGGCCCCACCCGATGGGGCCCGCAACTAGGGAAGAGACTCCACATGGCTTGGAATACCCCCACCGTCGTCGAAGTGCCGGTCGGCATGGAAATCAACATGTACGCCTGCGCGAAGACCAAGTGATCTTGGGCCTGCCGCGACCGGAAAGGACGGGCCGATGCTGACGGCCATCGTCCTGGGCGTCGCGGCAGGCGGCGGCGTACCGCAGTGGAACTGCAACTGCGGCATCTGCCAAGACGCCCGGCGCGACCCCGCCATGCAGAGCGGCCAGGCCTCCCTCGCGGTGAGCGCGGACGGGCGGAACTGGTTCCTCGTGAACGCCTCGCCCGACCTCAGGGCCCAGGTGATCGCCACGCCCGAGCTTCACCCCGACCCCGCACATCTGCGCCACACACCCATCGCCGGGGTGGTCCTGACCAATGGCGAGGTCGATGCCGTGGCGGGCCTGCTGTCCATGCGCGAGGGTTCGCCCTTCGGGCTCTGGGCTGCGCCCAAGGTGCTCGACACGCTGGCTGCGAACCCGATCTTCGGCGTCCTTCCCCCCGACCGCGTGCCCCGTCGCCCCCTGAACCTGAACGAGGCCGTGGATCTGCCGCTGCCTGACGGCTCCCCCTCCGGCCTGACGGTCGAGGCCTTCGACGTGCCGGGCAAGGTGGCCTGGTATCTCGAAGGGACGGCCCCGGCGAGCGGCGACACGATCGGCCTCACCTTCCGCGCCGGGGGGCAGACCATCCATGTCGTGACCGCCTGTGCGGGTGTCACCCCCGAACTTGCCGAGCGGCTGCGCGGCGCGGACACCGTCTTCTTCGACGGCACGCTCTGGACCGACGACGAGATGATCCGCGCGGGTCTGGGCCAGAAGACCGGGCAGCGGATGGGGCACCTGTCCATGTCGGGCCCGGACGGGTCGATGGCCGCGCTCGGGTCGCTGGGCATTCGGCGCAAGGTCTTCGTCCATGTGAACAATTCGAACCCCGTCCTCCGGCCGAACTCGCCCGAGCGTCAGGCCGTCGAGGCCGCCGGATGGATCATTCCCCAGCCAGGGAGCCGCTTCGCATGACCCATCAATCGCCCGTCCTGGCCGAACCCCAGGAGCCGCTCGACAGCGCGGACGCCATGGAGCGGCGGCTGCGCTGGATCGGGGCCACGCGCTACCATTCGCTCCACCCGTTCCACCGGATGCTGCACGGGGGCAAGCTGAGCCAGGGTCAGGTGCAGGCCTGGGCGCTGAACCGCTACTACTACCAAAGTTCGATCCCGATAAAGGACGCGGTCGTCCTGTCGCGCTTCCGCGACCGCCAGCTCCGGCTCGAATGGCGTCACCGGATCGAGGATCACGACGGCTTCTTCGACACCGAGGGCGGGATTGAGCGCTGGCTCAAGCTGACGGATGGGTTGGGCCTCGACCGCGCCTATGTTGAGTCCACCCAAGGCATTCTCGCCGCCACGCGGTTCGCCGTGGATGCCTATGTCCACTTCGTCCGCGACCGCACGCCCCTGGAAGCCATCGCCTCCTCCCTGACCGAGCTTTTCGCGCCGAACCTCCACGAGGAGCGAATCTCGGGGATGCTGAAGCATTACGACTTCATCAACCCTGCGGTGATGACCTACTTCCAGCGCCGCCTTGATCAGGCCCCGCGCGATGCGGACTTCGCCCTGCGCTACGTGCGCGAGAACGCCCGCACCCCGGAGGAGCGTCAGGCCGTCTGCGACGCGCTCACCTTCAAGACGGACTGCCTTTGGGTGCAGCAGGACGCGCTCTACCACGCTTATGTGAACGGCAACGTCCCGCCGGGCGCCTTCCGGCCGGAGGGGACGTGATGCGCCCCGAGATCGCGGCCGGGAGCGTGCCGCGCCTGCCGCGCCATGTGAAGCTGCGCCATGACAAGGCCCGCGACCGCTGGCTGATCCTCGTCCCCGAGCGAGTCTTGGTGCCCGACGACACGGCCGTGGCCGTGCTGTCCCGCGTGGACGGAACCCGCAGCGTGCAGGAGATCGCCGAGGATTTGGCGCAAACCTATCAAGCTCCGGTCGACGTGATCCTGAAGGACAGCGTGGCGCTTCTGCAGGATCTGGCCGACAAGGGCTTTCTGGCCGTGACGGAGGCGAACCATGCCTGAAGACCACGCCGATGACTTCCAGCTCGTCACCCGGACGGGCGAGGATGCGCGTGCCGCTTACGGCATTCCGCTCGCCGTGCTGGCCGAGGTGACGCATCGCTGCCCGCTCCAGTGCCCCTACTGCTCGAACCCGCTTGCGATGGAGCCGGCGTCGAACGAGCTTTCGACGGAGGACTGGCTTCGGGTGATCAGCGAATTGGCGGATCTGGGCGTCCTCCAGATCCACTTCTCCGGCGGAGAGCCGACGGCACGCAAGGATCTGGGCCAGATGATCGCCCGGGCGACCGATGTTGGGCTCTACTCGAACCTCATCACATCGGCAGTCATGCTGAGCCGCGACAAGCTGGCCGCCCTGGTCGATGCAGGGCTATGCCACGTCCAGATCAGCGTGCAAGGAGCCGAGGCGGGGCTGGCGGACCGCGTCGGGGGTTACCGCGGCGGCCACGCCAAGAAGATCGAGGCGGCGCGCTGGACCCGCGAGTTGGACCTGCCGCTGACGGTGAATGCGGTGATGCACCGCCAGAACCTGCACCAGCTCCCAGCCATCATCGACATGGCGGTGGAGATGGGCGCATCCCGGCTCGAGGTCGCCAACGTCCAGTATTACGGCTGGGCGCTGAAGAACCGCCATGCGCTGATGCCGACCCCTGCGCAGGTCGAGGACTGCACCGCCATCGTGGACGCGGCGCGGGTCCGTCTGCATGGCGTGATGGAGATCGACTACGTGATCCCCGACTACTACGCCCTGCGCCCCAAGCAGTGCATGGGCGGCTGGGGACGGCAGTTCTTCAACATCTCGCCCGCAGGCAAGGTCCTGCCCTGCCATGCCGCCGAGACGATCACCGGGCTGCAGTTCGATACCGTTCGCGACCGCTCGCTCGCCTGGATCTGGGAGCATTCCGAGGTCCTGAACGCCTATCGCGGCACCGCCTGGATGCCCGAGCCTTGCAGGGGCTGCGAATGGAAGGAGGTCGATTTCGGCGGTTGCCGCTGTCAGGCCTTTGCCCTGACCGGATCGGCCGGCAACACGGACCCAGCCTGCGCCAAGTCGCCCCTGCATGACCGCATCTTCGCCCTGGCCGAAACCGAGGCGACCGAGGAGCGCAACCGCTTCATCTACCGCAACCTGTCGGGCGGGACCGAGGAGGCCGGGCCCGCCTGATGGAGGCTGGGGAGGGCTTCTACCTCGATGTGGGCGATGGGCACCGGATCTGGGTCCAGCCCTGGGGCAGCCTGTCCGGGACCCCGATCCTGTTCCTGCATGGCGGCCCCGGAAGCGGCTGCAACCCCGGGCAGCGGGTGCTGTTCGACTCCTCGCGTCACCGCGTCGTCTTCGTGGACCAGCGCGGGGCGGGACGGAGCCAGCCGCCCCGCGCGCGACACGCCAACACGACGGCGCACCTTGTCGATGACCTGGAACGGGTCCGAATCCATCAAGGGATCGAACGCTGGCTCGTCGTCGGCGGCTCTTGGGGAGCGACGCTGGCCCTAGCCTATGCACAGGCCTGTCCGGAGCGTGTCACCGGCCTCGTGCTGCGCGCCACGTTCCTGGGCATGCGGGCCGAACTCGACTGGGCCTTCGGCATGGGCCTCGCGACCTTCCACCCCCGTCTGCACGCGGGACTCAAGGCCCTTGTGCCGCCCGAAGAGCAGGCGGACCCGCTGCCGGCGCTCTGGCGGCGCATCCTCGACCCCGATCCGCAGGCGCATGTCCCGGCGGCGATGGCCTGGTTCCACACGGAGCGGGCTCTGTCCGAACTCGTTCCGCCGACATCCACCCTGCCTCCTGTCGGCAACGGCACGCTTCCGGCAACGCCTTTCATGGAGGCGCATTATTTCCTGCACGGCTGCTTCCTGCCGGAAGGCGCCCTCCTGGCCGGGGCCTACCGGTTGCATGGGCTGCCGGGAATCCTTGTGCAGGCGCGCTACGATCTTCTGTGCCCGCCCGTCACGGCGCATCGCCTGGCCGCGCGCTGGCCCGAGGCGCGCGTGGTCGAGGTCGAGGCCGCGGGCCACTCTCTCGGTCACCCGGCGGTCACGGCAGCAGTCCGCGAGGCCGTGGACGCGCTCGCGTTCTAACGGTCCTCCTCGGCCAGAACGAAGGCGCCCGGCCGCTCCTCCAAGGCCGCTCGGAGAGCCACCTCGGGGCCCAGCACCACGACGGGGCCGGTCGGGATCGTCGCATCGAGGGCGTCCGCCAGACCGAGCAGATCGTCGGGCCGTGCTGCAAGCACCGCGTCAAGCTCTGCCTGCCGCAGGTCGTCGGTCAGACCGATCAGGTGGCGCTGCAGGAGGTCGAGCGCGAGGGTATCGGACGGCAGGGGGCGGTCCAGGGCGGCCACTGCGCCGACTACGGCGCGGTCCAGAAGCTCGGGACTCGCCATCCGGCGCAGCCATGCCCCGCTCTCCGCAAAGGCGTCCAGGGTCCGTAGAAGATGCGGGTCCCGAAACGACAGGAATGTCGCCACCCCGGTCTGGCTATCGAGTCGTGCTGTCACCCCGTACGCGCCGCCGGCCACCCGCACA
Organism: Rubellimicrobium rubrum; assembly: GCF_006152115.1. Lineage (GTDB taxonomy): Bacteria > Pseudomonadota > Alphaproteobacteria > Rhodobacterales > Rhodobacteraceae > Rubellimicrobium > Rubellimicrobium rubrum. Next base: position 39,063 of record NZ_VDFU01000029.1, read on the forward strand.
GCGTCCCACAGCCAACCCGTCGCGATGGCGCAAAGGCCGATCCGTGCGCCCCCCACGGCAAGGCGCCCCGCATCGCCCAGCTCGGCCGCGAGACCCACGGCCTGGACGGGCAGCGCAACCTCATGGCCTTCATGGCGGCATCCAAGACCGGCGACCTGCGGCGGGCTGTCTGTTCCGGGGCCCCCCTGCTCTTCGGCAAGGGCGGCGAGCAACCGCTCGCCCGACGCGGCGGCGTCCATCCCGGCCAACCCCAGTGTCAGCCGCGCCGGATCGAAAAAGCGGGACCGCAGATCCCGAAGATCGTCCATAACCTGGTCCGGCGCCACCTCAAGCCTCAGAGCAAGGTGCTGCAGAAAAACAAGCTGGCCAAGGCCGTCGAGCCGATCCGCCATGGCTCCTGCTAGCCCGGTCATCGCGCGAAGCCGCAGGTCCACCATCTGATGGCCAGCCAACCGAAGTCGCGCCTGCTGTCGGGCGATCCCTTCCTGGATGAAGGCCTCTACTGTGCGGGGCTCCGGCCTGAACGGCTCCGCGAGCGCTTGGCCCATCCGGTCGAGCAGATCGGCCCCTTGCTCGGCCAGGGCCTTGCCGCGCAACACTAGCCCGGCCCGGGCCCCCCGCGGTCCGGCCCGGCTCCAGACCTCCGGGACGAGCAGCCCGTTGGAACCAGCGGTCCCCTGTGTCAGGAGGCGTCCGAGAGTCGGGACCAGATCGAGAGCGGCCAGCGGCAGGCCCGTCAGATCGATGGCGAGATCGGCCCGGACGATGCCAGGTTCCCCTAGCTCCATCCGGAGAACCGATCCGGCCGTCCGGATCGGCACTCGGTCCAGATGTCGGGGCAGTTCGGCCCGGGACAGGACGGGCAGGCTCCGCCGGGCGGCTGCCGAGTCCTCAGGGCCCCTGCGCCGCGCCGCTGTCTTTCGCGCCAGGGTCCGACGCATGGCCGGGGTCAAGCCCTTCGCGATGACCGCGAGACGGTCCGCTTCCGGATCCGGCAGCACCCCAGTCGGTTCGGGCCAGAGGGTCACCCGGTGCGGGTTGTCCAGAAGCTCCGCCCGGATCGCCTCCCGGAGAGGCGCCCCCCCCTGCCCCGCGCTGGCCCGAAGATGAACCAAGGCCGGAGCATGATCCAGCAGGTCCAGAGGATCGACGCCATGCCGCCAGGGCCCAAGGATCCGGTCCAGGACCACGAGGCCGCGCGGACGCGGGCCAGACAGGTTTTCCCGCAGGCGCAGCTCGAACACGTCGAGGCACCGCTCCAGATGCCCGTCCTCGAAGCCGTGGCGGACCACCCGATCCAAGGCCGCGAATATCAGGCCCTGCGCATCGTCCGGCCGTTCGGCCCCGATCCCCTCGATCCCCAGGCTGAGCACGGGCCCGCGGAACGCATCCAGACGCGGCATGCTGGGCATGATCCGCCCCGTGCCGGCCGTCCGCAGCGCGACGGGCCAAGGGGCTGCGGCTCCGTCGGCCAGAGCGCGCGTCATGAAGGCGCGTCGATAGAACTCCGGGGCTCCTGTGGTTTCAGGGAGAACCCAGCCTAACGCCATAAGGCCCGACGCATTCCCTCCCTGCCCGGCCTTGGACGGCCGATCCGTTCGCGGGGGTCCGAGCGGCGTCGTGATCGAGACGGGATCCTGCGGCGCGAAGCCGCTGAAACAATGGTCGATCTGATCCAGCCGAGCGCTGATGTCGTGGTTTCCCCAAAGAAACAGGCGCGCATTGGAGGGATGGTAGTGGCGGCTGTGAAAGGCCACCAGATCTGCAAGGGTCAGATCGGGAATGCTGTCCGGCCTCCCGCCATAGGCATGTTCATAAACCGTGCCAGGCAAAAGGGCCCGTCGCAGGTCCTCCAGCAGGACGTTCGCTGGGGAAGCGAAGTGCCCCTTCATCTCGGACAGCACGATGCCCCCCAGGCGGGGCTTCGAAGACAGGCCGTCCAGCGCCAGGTGCCATCCTTCCTCATCGAAGTCGGCCTCCCGCAGAAGCGGTCGGAGGACGGCATCGAGCGTCACCGCGATCAGGTGATCCAAATCGGCGTGGTTCTGGCTGGCCAAGTGAAAGCTGGTCAGATCCGGTCCCGTGGTGGCGTTGAGAGCGGTGTGGAGCGACCCTTGCAGAAGTCCGGCGAAGGGGCGGCGCAGCGGATAGGCCTGCGATCCGCGGAACACCATGTGCTCAAGGACATGTGCCACGCCCGTATCGTTCACGGGCAGGGTGGCGAAGGTGATCGCAAAAAGCTTGTTGGCGTCGGGCGTTCGGACGACGACGACCTCGGCTCCGGTAATCCGATGCGTCAAGTGCCAGCCTTTGCCGTCGAGTTCGGGCAAAGGGCGCCACGAGCGGATGAGGAAGGCGGGATGGTCGATCAACCGCTGACCTTTCCAATCCGTGGTGGGCCGCCGAGAACGAGCCGCGGCGCTTGCCTGGAGGCAAGGATGCTCGATCTGACAGACCATGTCACGCCACGGCCTCTCCCCCTGCCGTCGATCCTCCGTGGCGCTGCACCCAAGGCGGGGATTCGCGTTCAGGTCGCCGAACCGCGGGGCGCTCCGATCGCCCGAGCGCCGTCATCCTGCCCATCGGGCCGCTGGCTGAGCGCGCCCGCAGCCAGGAAGCTCAGCGCCACGAAGGGCAGTCCCAGTCCGTAGACCCAGCGGATCCCCCAATGCTCGCCCACGAAACCAAGAAGCGGAGGACCGAGAAGGAAGGCGACAAACGCGATCTGCGCCAGCGCCGCGACGTTCACGGCCGCGGGCCGGTCGGTCCGCTGCGCCGCAGCCGACATCGCCAGCGGGAAAATGGCGCTCGTGCCGAACCCCAAAAGCGCAAAGCTCAGGAGAGACAGGACCGGACCGGGCGATGCGAGCAACAGGACAAGAGCCAGCGCCAGGAGGACAAGCTGCGTGCGGGCCACGACAGCCGGCGAATACCGCTCGACGAAGCCGTCGGAGAAGTAGCGCCCGACTGCCTGGGAGACCGCAACCAAAGCTACGGCGATTGCCGCGACCGAGGTTTCCGACCCGAACAGGTTCGTCATGTAGATGGCCGACCAGTCGAGTCCCGCCCCCTCCATCAGTACCGCCGAGAGTGTCACGGCAACCAGCACGAGGATCGGCCAGGTGGGCCGGGCAACCCGATGGGCAGGCTCCTCGACCGCGCGGCTCGGCGCAGGTTCGAAGCGGCCCAGGGCCAGCATGACCGAGAGAAGGACCACAGGCACGACAAGAGCCAGATGCGCCTGAGGCGACATTCCGATTTCCGCCAGTCCCGCCCCAGCAAGGCCCGTCCCGAAGAAGCCCAGGCTCCAGAAGGCATGCGCCCGGTTCATGATGCGCCGCCCGATGAACCCTTCGATCCTGTCCGCCTCAAGGTTGAGGATGATCTCGGCGCAGCCGATCAGCAGGCCTGCCGGGATCAGGAGCAGGAAGAACATCAATGGCTCGGTCGCCCGGACCGCCAGGGCATAGGCCAGCGCGACCAGGGGCATCGCCACGAGGAGCGTGAGCCGGTGGCCGATCCGTTCGAGAAGTGGTGCCGCAGTGGTAAGGGCGATGAGCGTGCCAACGGGTACGCCGATGAGGCTGAGGCCCAGCGTCCCCTCGCCCACGCCCATGCCGTCACGGATTTCGGGCAGACGCGGAAACAGGCTGCCCATGGTCATGGCATGAACGGCAAAGCCCGCGAAGATCCGGTGCTCGGACCGGAGCCTAAGCCCGAAGCGCCACAAGGGATTCATGCTGACTCTCCATGAGGTCTGGCGATGCAGAGGGATGCCCTGGTTCACGAGCGCCGGAATGGCGGTCTTCGCACCCGCGGACCCTAGTGCCTGGACAGCGGGACGCAATGGTGTCCGCTCACGAATAGGCCCTTCCAAGCGGCCTGCTCGTGACGATGAGTTGGTGTGCCGAAGGCCCGTCCAGGTTCTCGAAGGGAGGTGTCAAGAAGGGACAGCGCCGGAAGCGGACAGAGCCGTTCTGGGAAAGTGGCAGGCGACGAGGCGTCCGTCAGTGAGCGGGCGCAACTCGGGACGCTGGGCGCGGCAGACATCCTGCGCATAGGGGCAGCGGGTCACGAACTTGCAACCCTTGGGCGGGTTGGCAGCGTTCGGGATCTCCCCCTTGAGGATTATTCGGCGGCGGCGCGCGGCGGGGTCGGCCACGGGCACCGGGATCGCGGACAGCAACGCCTCGGTATAAGGATGGGCAGGCGCATCGAAGATCGTATCGGTCTCGCCGGTCTCGATGATGGAGCCCAGGTACATGATTGCCACGCGGGTCGATACCTGCCGAACCACGCCCAGGTCGTGCGCGATGAACAGATAGGTGAGCGACAACCGCTCGCGCAGGTCTGCAAACAGGTTCACGATCTGGGCCTGCACGGAAACGTCGAGCGCCGACACGGGCTCGTCCGCGACGATCAGGCGTGGCTCCATGGCGAGCGCCCGGGCGATGCCGATGCGCTGGCGCTGCCCGCCCGAGAACTCGTGCGGGAAGCGATCGAGCGCGGTGACGGGCAGACCCACGAGGTCCATGAGTTCGCGCAGGCGTTTGGGGATCTCGGGCTGCGGACAGATGCCATGCACCGAGAACGGCTCGGACAGGATGTCGCCCACACGGCGCCGGGGGTTCAGCGAGGAGGATGGGTCCTGGAAGATCATCTGGACCGACCGCCGGAACGGCCGGAGTCCCCGAGTGCCCAGCCGTGTCACGTCCTGCCCGTCGTACACCACAGCGCCGTCCGTGGTCTCGATCAGGCGTGTGAGACAGCGGCCCAAGGTGGACTTGCCAGACCCGCTCTCCCCCACGAGGCCCAGCTGGTCTGCCCCCTGAAAAGTGGTCCTCCCTGAAGTAGGCTTTCGGGCCTGAGGAGGACGAAGGAATGCCC
>NZ_VDFU01000030.1 GCF_006152115.1 Rubellimicrobium rubrum
CCCAGTCGTAGCGCCCAAGCCGGTCATGCACTAAGTCTGAACCCGGACCACCCGATTGGGGCAGGCCAGATTGTACGGCACAGGGCGGAGCACATCGCCGGAGTCGCGCGAGAATCCTGCTGAGGTAGCTGCTGTCTGGGTGTCGGTCCGGCCCCTATCGCGCCGGAGACAAAGACAACCAGCGCAACCTGCGCTCTGGAAACTTAACCTGCAGAGGATGTAAGTTCCAGTTCTTGTATACCTCCTGCCGTCACACGCCGTTCTCGGCTCAAGACGACAGTTGAAGGTGTGCTACAGCCGTGCTAACTCCCCTATTGGATAACCCGTAACAGTTTGATTTATAGGGGCCAATGAGCTGTCCACCAAGTCCATCATCGGTGCGACAGACAGGCGTGCGGCGGCCCTGAGGTCGATTTCCCTTGGCCCATCATAGTGTCCCGCTCTTGCGATCGGCCGATCATGTGCAGGTTTTTGGGTCGTTCGGGGCCAATCTTGAGGGGTGCGGCTAAGATCTAGAACTTTCGGAGCCCGATACATGCCCGGGCCGCTGCCCGTATCATGTCAGTGTCGAAGTTCAAATGCCGAAACCTTTACCAAAGGACGGCCTAGCAGGGCGATCGTCCACGTGGGACATGCTGATTCCGCGCTGAGCAGTGGCAATCCTGGCCTGCCTAAAAGACCAGTTGCACCAGAACGACCCAGCGCCCCAAGGTCAGATCGTGATTGCCGCTTGAATGATGTGTGAATGGTCGCCCCCATGAACGGGCATTCAGTGCCCGACCCTCTTCCGCTCGTCGCGGTTGTCATCCCTGCCTACAACGCCGCCAGCACGATCGATGCGACCCTGCGCAGCGCTCGGGGTCAGAACTATGCTCATCTTGAGATCATCGTCATTGATGACGGGTCCACGGACGAGACTGCCGAAATCGTTGATGGACACAGGCGCGAGGACCAGCGGGTCAGGTTGGTCCTGCAGGAGCAGCAGGGTGTCGCCGCGGCGCGAAACCGCGGTACGTCCGAGACCAGGGCCGACTTCATCGCGATGCTTGACGCAGATGACCTGTGGCACCCGGAGAAGATCAAGCGGCAAATGCGAGCCATTGCCGAGGCTGGCGAGGCGTGCGGGCTTGTGTACACCTTTTCGGCCACCATCGACGAGAATGATGAGGTGATCGACTGTGGCGACATGGCCGGCAGGCGCGCCTACCAAGGCTTTGTTCTCGGAGACCTTCTTCTGAACAACTTCATCGCCAACGGAAGCTCTCCGCTCCTACGCAAAAGCGCCATGACAGAGGTCGGCGGCTACGACCCCGACCTCCGGGCTCAGGGAGCCGAAGGTTGCGAGGATTTGAAGCTTTACTTGGCGATCGCGGAAGATCGCACATTCGCGGCCGTACCGTTGCCCCTGACCGGCTACCGTGTGACTAAAACGTCTATGTCGAGCAACGTCGCGCGGATGATCCGTTCCCACCGCATCGTGACGGAGCCTTACCGCGAGAGCTACCCCGACCAGGTCCGACTGGGGAGAGTTTACCTCGCGCTCTATTATGCCGGGCGGGAGTTCGCGGCGGGCAACTACTCGACATGGGTCTGGGCGCTGCGTGAGGCTGCCAGAACGGACTTCGGCGCGACCGTGAGAACCGTTGCTCGAACGCTCCTTCGGCATGTCGCGCCGCCCAAGAGGAACAGGGGTGCGAGGGCAGGCTTGGCGAAGCGGGTGTTGTTCCCGGCTGCTCGCGTTGCAGAGCCTCGGGCGGTGCAAGGACGACTGGCCGATTAAGGGGGCGCCTGGCCGAGCTGCCCCACCGGGCCAGCGCCCATCAACGTCGCGAGGCGCAGCCCCACGACATCAAGCGAGGCAAAGGCCGCGACGCGTGGCCTCGCCTGGGCGGACAAGCGCGCGCGGAGGTCCGAATCGGCGATCAGGCGCCAAAGCCCTTGGCTTAGCCCCCCTGCGTCCCCCTTTGCGACCACCAGACCACCTAGTGCTTCCTGACGCCCAAGGATATCGACCACGCCCGGCGCGTCCGCCGCGACCACCGGAAGACCGCAGGCCATGGCCTCCAAGGGCGCGACGGGCGAGCCCTCGTGGCGGGACGGCAGGACGTAAAGATCAGCCGCCGAGAGTTCCCGCCGCATCTCGGCACGATCGGTCACGTAGCGCCTGACCCAGCGCAGGCCCGGAACCGGTTCGCTCTCGAGGAGCGACGCGAGCCGCGCATCATCCTGCCCCGAGCCGATCAGGTGTAAGCGCAGATCGCGGGGTCCAGCCCGCGCAACGACGTCGCGCCAAGCGGCGATGAGCAGGTCCAAGCCCTTGCGGTGGAGATCGATTCGTCCGTGGCAGATCACGACGGTGGCGTCGGCTGGCAGGCCGAGGGCCCGCCGGCTAGCCTCCCGGGACTCAGGGAACCAGAGGTCGAGGTCGAGGGGGTTCGGTATGGCATGGACCTGGCCGGCCTCGAGTTCGTAGTCCCGGTGCAGCCGCGCGGCTTCCGGCGCCGAGGCGACGATCAACCCGGCGGCGGAGCGCAGGGTGCGCCGTCTCACGGCCCGCTCGATCCGAGAGCCAGGTGGCGGCGCGCCCTGGAAGCTCGCGAAGACCGGCATCCCGAGCCGGCGCCCGATGCGGACGAGCCTGTCGAAGCGGGGGTTCTCGTACTCCTGCGCCAGAATCGCCATGCAGCCCGCCGCTTGAAGGACGCTCGATACGCCAGGCCCGGGCGTCGCCGCGTAGCGGACCAAATCCTGCACGGACCGGCCGCCCCTGAAGCGTGGCCGCCCGGGGTCGTCCGTGTCCCCCGGCCAGCGACGCAGTGCCCTGTACATCGAGGGAGCCGGCAGCAGGATCGTCTCGGTGCCGGTGTGCGGGTTCGTGCGACGCTCGATCCTGTCGATCCGCCGCGACAAGGCCACGATGACAGTGTCGACGCCTTGGCGACGCAGCGCCTCGGCGTAGCCGAACAGCCAACCGCCGGACATCGTCTCGGCGAAATGGACGTGGTCGATGCCGATCGGGGCGAGAAAGTCCTCCAGGACGCCGCCCCAGGGGAACATCGCGATCCGGTTCCGACGCGCGGCTTGTATCACTGCACCTCCGAGCCACAAATACCGGCCCAGATGGCCAATGTCGTCAACGAGGCCGCCAATGCGGAAGCCAGCCTTGACATGGCCTTCCGTATCATGCCGATGCCCGGTGGGGCGAAGCCATCATGTCAGCACCTGGGGTGAAAAGGAATGGCGTTCGGCCTGCGAAACCTGGAGATCGACGACTTGCCAGACCGGCTGCCCTTCGCTGGGGCGGACGGGATGGGTCTTGTCCTGCGAGACCGAGGCCGCCTGGTAGGCTTCGAGCTGGTCGACCGGCCACGGGGGGCCGAGTGGCTCGATCCTTCGGCTTATATTGGAGACGAGGTCCGCGAAGCCGCGGCGGTCGAACGGCGGCGAGCGGCGGCCCCCCTGCCGCCTGGGCCGGCCCCCTCGATCAGCATCGCCATCTGTTCCAAGGACCGGTACGACTGGGTGGACCGGCTCCTGCGCTCGCTAGAGCCATTCTGCGCGATGGAGCCGGGCGCCCCCGAGGTGCTTGTGATCGATAATGCCTCGACGGATCCGAGGCTGCGCGACGTGTGCATGACGCGCGCGTGGGTGCGCTACGTGCAAGAGCCGCTGGTTGGCCTCGACTTCGCCCGCAACCGCGCGCTCCGCGAGGCGACAGGGGAAGTTGTCGCGTTCCTGGACGACGACGTGGTGATCGATCGCGATTGGCTCTGGGCGCTTCGTCGTGCCTGGGCGGAGAACCCCGACGCGGGCTGCGTGACGGGCTTGGTTCTGCCCATGGTCCTGGATACGGAGGCACAGATCCTCTTTGAGCGGCGCGGCGGCTTTCGACGGGGTTTTCGGCCGATCCGTTACGGGCCCGACCGCTTTGGCGACGTGCACTACCCCTTCGGAGCCGGCCGTTTTGGAGCGGGGGCCAACATGAGTCTTCGCCGCGGCCTGGTCCTGGGCCTGGGCGGCTTTGACGAGGCGCTCGACACGGGACGGCCACTGCCGGGTGGCGGCGACCTCGACATCTTTTTCCGGGTGCTCAGGTCAGGGGCCATGCTGGTCTACGATCCGCAGGTGGCCGTGCATCACGAACATCGCCGTGAGCTGGCGGTACTCAAGCGCCAGTACTACACCTGGGGCCTCGGCCACGCCGCCTTTATCGCGAAGTCGATGAACGTCGACCCGACGACGCGGCGCCGCTTCCATGGCCTGCTGTTGTGGTGGTTCAATTATCAACTCCGCCGCATGCGCGGCCGGCTCCGGCGCAAGGATCCCACGCCCATGCCGATGATCTTGGCCGAGGTCTGGGGAGGTCTCGTTGGCCTCTGCGGAGAGTACGGCCGTTCAAGGCTCCGCATCGCTGCGATCAAAGCGGCTGCAGCGAAGGGTTCGGGGAACCTGCGCCCGGGCAGCGATGGTGCCTCAGGTGCGGCTCCATGACGCTCGGGGCAGCTCAGCTTGCGCCTTGCGGAATCCGGCACCTGCTGCTGGACGCTTCGCACCCGACCCTGGAAGCGACGGGGCCGGAGAACGGGCTTTACCTGATCGTCTGGGCGGATGGTCGCCCGGTCGGCCACCGCGTCCTTGTACGCTCCGAACTGCCAGTGCCCGCCCCGGCGCTTGCCGTGATGATCGCGGATATCGCGGGCGCGCATTTGGCCACGCCCGCCCCCCAGGCAAGCCGCCGGGGCAGTCAAGGCCTTTCCGTCTCAGTGGTGGTCTGCACCCGTGAGCGGCCAGAGGATTTGCGCCGCTGCCTCGCCTCCCTTGCCCTTTGCGAGCCACAGCCTGCAGAGATAATCGTAGTCGACAATGCGCCCTCGACGGACTCTACCGCGGCGGTCGTCCGCGAGTTCCCCGGCGTCCGCTATCTGCTCGAGCCCGAGCCCGGCCTGAGCTACGCCCGCAACGCGGGAGCCCGCGTCGCGTCGGGCGACGTGGTCGCCTACACCGATGACGATGTGGAGGTGCGGCCGGACTGGGTCGGATCTCTTGTCCTTCCCTTCGCCGACCCTTCCGTGGCCTGCGTGACCGGCATCGTAGTACCCGCAGACCTCAGCAGCGAGGCGGCTTGCCTCTTCGAGTTCGGGATCGGCGCCTTCGGGCGCGAACTCGCCGTCCGCCGCTTCGGGACGAGCTTCCTGCGTCGGAGGTGGTGGCAGTCGCCGGACGTTTGGCAGATCGGCGCCGGCGCGAACATGGCGATCCGCCGGTCCGCGTTCGCTCTGGTTGGCCTCTTCGATACCCGACTCGGGGCGGGCGCCTCTGGCTGCAGCGAGGACAGCGAGCTCTGGTTCCGCCTTCTCCGCGCAGGCCTCGTGTGCCACTATGATCCCGGCACCGTGGTTTTTCACCACCACAGGAACGACCACGGCTCTCTTTATCGCCAGATAAGGGACTACACGCGCGGCCACGTTGTCGCTCTCTTTGTGCAGTTCGGGCAGGACCGGCAGCTTTGTCATCTTGTGCGCGCCTTTGCGATCATGCCTTGGTACTACTTGAAAGGCGGGCTGAGGGCTTTCCGACACGGCGACCGTGACACGTTCACCGTCATGGTTCAGCAGCTTAAGGGATGCTTGGCCGGGCCCATCTACGCCCTTCGGCTTCTGCGCCCCTACAGCAAGCCCCATCTCGTGTTGGGCAATGACATCGGGAAGGTCCCATGACAGCAACCGTCGCATACAAGCTCCCACTCGGGCAGTTCCTCGCCAGGAACCCGTTTCCCGAGCCGCTGACCGATGGATTGTTCTACCGCGACAAGATGCGTGCGTTGCACCGGATCGCGCCGGACGTGCCAGTGGTCGACCTCCTCGAGGTCGGGGGCGGCCAAAGCGGCGTGTCGGCTATGCTCTACCCCCAGGCCAAGGTGGTCAACATCGACATGGACGCCTCGTTGGCAGAGGCTCCCTGCAACAAGGACCCGCGCGTCACCTTCGTGCATGGGGACGCGACGGCCCTTCCGTTCCCGGACGCGTCCTTCGACCTCCTGACCATGTTCGACCTCCTTGAGCACGTCCCCGATGACGCGGCCGTGGCGCGCGAGGCGTTGAGGGTGGTCCGCCCGGGCGGCTGGATTCTGGTGAGCACCCCCGACCGGGAGCGCTGGCGCTATCCCTACTACCGGATCTTCCGCCCGATCTGCCCTCCGGAGGAGGATCTGTTTGCGGAGTGGGGGCATGTCCGCCGTGGCTACACGCAGACCGAACTCGATGCTCTCTTCGGGCAGCCTGCGGACAAGACCTGCGCCTTCATCAACCCGCTGCTGGCCTTGAGCCACGACGTCAGCTTCAGCCGCCTATCCCGCCGCCGGCGTCGGCTGCTCCATGCGCTCCTCGCGCCAGCATCGGTGGTCGGCTGGTTCACGCATCGGATGAGCACGCCCGGCACCGAAATCGCTGCGGCTTGGCGGCGCCCCTGAGCAGGACCGACTCGGTCAGCTGGGATCCGGCGTCTCAGCCTCGTCGAGGTAAAGGTGCGCGTAGACGCCGCCGCGCGCAGCAAGCGCGGCAGGGCTTCCTTCTTCCACCACGCGCCCCCCATCCAGGACGACCACGTTGTCGGCGACCTCGATGGACTCGCGCCGATGCGCGATGACAACAACGACACGCGCTTTAGGTCCGCTAGTCATGGCATCCCGGAGCGCCCGCTCGGTCGGCCGGTCGAGCGCGTTGGTGGCCTCGTCCAGAATCAGGACGTCGGGCTTGCGCACGATCGCGCGCGCCAGCGCGATCCGCTGCCTTTGACCTTGCGAGAGCCGGACGCCGCTATCGCCGATCATGGTGTCATAGCCCTGCGGCAAAGCGTCGATGAAGCTGTCAGCCTGGGCAATGCGCGCGGCCTCGCGGATCTCGTCAAAGCTCACGTCGATGTCGCCATAGCCAATGTTGTCCCGGATGGTCGCGTTGAACAGGAAGGCGTTCTGCTCGACAAAAGCGATGCGCCGATTCCAACCTATGGGATCGAGGCTTGAGAGCGGCTGGCCATCCACGAGGATGCGCCCCTCCGAGGGTTCGATGAAGCGAAGAAGCAGCGCCGCCAGCGTCGACTTGCCGGCCCCGGAATAGCCTGCAACAGCGGTCACCTCACCCGCGCGGAAGCGGCACGAGATGTCGTGGAGGGCCGGCTGCTCGGTGTTGGGATATCGGGCCGAAACCCCTTCCAGCGTGAGCTCGCCACGCACCCCGGGGAAGGTGCGCCACTGCCCGTGCCGCTTCGCGCCACTTGCCCCAAAGGCCTTTTCCACCGATGAAACCGAGCCCTCCAGGCCTTTCAAGCTTGTCCACGCGTTGAGCAGCCCCATGACGCGCGGCTGCATGCGGAACGCAATGGCGAAGAAGCCAACCAGCGTGGCCAGCGAGTCGCCCCGGAGCATAGCCAGTCCCAGGATCGTGGCCACCATGGCTATGGTGACGACCTGGGTGATCGGCCCGACGATCGCGGACAGGTTTCGGAGCCGGGTAAAGACGTGGCGAACGTCTTGCGAGCGTTGGCCGAACTGCTCGCGCTCGTGGTCCTCCTGCCCGAAACCCCGGATGACCCGAAGTCCTCCGAACGCGTCCCAGATATAGGCCATCAGGCGTTCGTTGGCAGCGACGGCCTTGATGCCCAGCTCCCGCACGGCTTGAGCCGTCGCATAGAGCACGAGCCCCATGGCCCCGGTCATCCCAAGGAGGACAAATGTGTAGAAGGGCGCAAGCAAGAGCAGGAGAACCAGAAAGACCGAGAAAGCGATGAACTGAACCGTACCCCCGATGACGATGAAGAGGGCGTCGCACACCTTCCATGTCTCGGACGCGAGGTTGTTGATGAAACTGCCGGACGGCAAAGCCTCGATCTGGGAGAGCGGGCGGTCGAGCGCCGTCTCGAAGACGCGCCTGCGCAGGCTGTCGGCAAAGCGCATCGCCAGAGCGTTCGAGAGCACTTGGTTCACGTAGCTCACGATGATCCCGACCAGGGAAAAGCCGACCACCAGCAATACGACCAGCGTTCCACTTAGCTCCATGAAGGATCCGAGTGACTTTAGCAGGGGTCCGATCACGGGGATCGTAAAGTCAATGCCTTCGCCCATCGCGATCCGGGCCAGGGGGATCATGAAAGACAGTCCGACGGCCTCGAAGATTGCGGAGGCGAGCCCTAGCAGGCCCACGCTCAGGATCACGGGCCGCTCCTCGCGTGCCAAGCCCATAACTCGCGCGGCGATGCCGAACACGTTGGCCTGCGGGCTCGCGTCTTTACGCGACAAAGTCTCATTAGTCATGCGACGCGATGCTGTTCCTGCTCGGGGTCGGCCATGATCGGACGACGCTCAGGACCGTTATACCAGCGCCATGGCGGGTTGAAGCGCCATGCGATCCCGGCGCCGTCACCGTCACGGATGGTAGCCCGAGATGGTCGTTGTGCCTTGAAACGGTGTCCAGTGCCCTGCTCCAATCGGGTGATCCGATTGAAATCTTGGTCAATGCCTACCGAAGAGATCATCCACGCGGAACATCCTGATTCCCCAGTGGCCAGCAGCTAACCCACTGTCCAGACACTCTGACGCATCAGATGTCGTCCTATTTGGGTCTCTAACCTGCATTAGGTATTTTCAGCCATCGCACTCTCGACACCACCCGAGCTCGGTCTGTCCTTGTTTGGGCTTGCCCTGTTGCGGCCTTGCTGCATCTCACTCCGTGCCGCGCAGGTCAGGGGAGAGGGCCTATGAAGCGTCTTGCGATCATCGCCGCCGCGATGTTGTTCCCTGGGCCACTCGTCGCGCAGACTACAGAGACCGTCTCCGACAGCCTCGGCCAGGAAGACCTCGGGACCCTCAACCGGATCGACCTCATCCGGCCCGATGCTCCGGAACTTGCCAAGTACGGTTCCCATCCGGTCGGCGTCCGGACGTTCAGCTTTACCGATCAGGGCCGGATCGACATCGTCAACACGACCGAGGAAGGCGAACCCCCGACCTACGACCGCGACCTCACCGTCGAGGTCTGGTATCCGGCGGCTCCGGGCACCGAGCCTGGCGGCACCTATCGGGCGTTGCTTCGGGACGGGACGACCGAGGTGACACTCAGCGGCCAGGCCGCGCGGGATGCCGCGCCAGCTGCGGGCGAGTTCCCCCTCGTCATCATCTCGCACGGATATCCAGGCAACCGGTTCCTCATGAGCCACCTGGGGGAGAACCTGGCCCCGAAGGGCTATGTCGTGGCTTCGATTGACCACCCCGACTCCACCTACGACGATCAGACCGCCTTCCCCTCGACCCTGGTGAACCGGCCTGTGGATCAGCGCTTGGTACTGGATGCGATGGCTGCCCTCGAGGGGGACTTGGGCCCGCTCGTCGATGACAGCCGGACCGGCGTGATCGGCTATTCCATGGGTGGCTACGGCGCGCTCATCTTCGCCGGTGGGGGCGTCACCCAAGGCGCGGTCACGCGCACCGACCCAGAGGGCCTTCGGGTGCCGCAGGACCTTCTTGCGCGCAACCAGGCTGGAACCGAAACGCACGAGGCCCTGGTCGATCCGCGCGTGCAGGCTGTGGTGGCGATCGGACCCTGGGGACGCAACCGGGACTTCTGGGATGCCGAGGGGCTCGCCGGGATCGAGAAGCCCCTGCTCCTCATTGCTGGCAGTGCGGACGACGTGTCGGAGTACGACTCGATCCGTCGGATCTTTGATGAGACGACCGGCACGGACCGCCATCTGCTCACCTTCGAACATGCGAACCACAACGCCGCCGCCCCGATCCCCGCGCCCGCCGAGGCTTGGCGCACTCCGCTTGGCCAGGAGGGTGCCGTGTTCGATCACTACGCCGACGCGGTCTGGGACACGGTGCGGATGAACAACATTGCCCAGCACTTTGCCACTGCGTTCCTCGACCTGCATCTCAAGGGCGACACGGCCAGGTCCGGGTATCTCAGTCTGGTAGAGGTTGCTGAGGAGGGCGTGTGGTCTACGGCTGACGACGGTACGCCGAACGCCGACCACAGCTACTGGCGCGGCTTTCCCGAGCGTACCGCTATCGGGCTCAGGCTCGAGACGCGCACCGCTGAGTAAGGCGGTTGGTGACTTCCAGCCTCCTGCCTCCATCGTCCGAAGAAGGCCGGTTCTCCGTCCCACAGTTTGCGACGCCTTGGTCGTTTGACCCTTGTCCTGAGCCAGGGAAATCCAGTGCCGACGGCGTCGCCACTCCCTATACTGGAAACAAGTGGGCTTCCTCGGGCTTGAAGGCCAGCGTGACCTCTGCTCCGATGGGATAGACCTCGTCGCGCGCCAGGGCGGCTATGACCCGGCTGCGATCCGACAGCGTCGTTTCGACCACCGTTTCCGCGCCCAATCGCTCGGTCAGGGCCACCGTGCCATGCAGACGTCCCGCGTTGGGGGGCGTGGCCGAGCCGTCGCCAATCACCGGAGTGAGGTACTGAGGACGCACCCCAAGCCGCGCTCGGCCGCCAGGCGTGTAGGTCCCGACCTTGGGCATGACCTCCACCGGTTCGAGCGCGGAGTTGGCCACCAGAACCCGGCTGCCCTGCACGCCCCGGATCTCCACGTCGAGGAAGTTCATCGACGGCGACCCAAGGAAGCCCGCGACGAAGAGGTTCGCGGGATTATGGTAGAGTTCCATGGGCGAGCCAACCTGCATGACCTCCCCCCCCTTGAGCACCACGATCTTGTCGGCCAGCGTCATCGCCTCGACCTGATCATGGGTGACATAGATCATGGTGGCCTTAAGTTGCTGGTGGAGCTTGCCGATCTCGAGCCGCATATCCATGCGCAAGGCCGCGTCGAGGTTCGAGAGCGGCTCGTCGAAGAGGAACACCTCGGGCTTGCGGACGATCGCCCGCCCGATCGCCACCCGCTGCCGCTGTCCGCCCGAAAGCTGGGCGGGCGTACGATCGAGGAGGTGCTCCATTTGCAGGATGCGCGCGGCCTCGGCGACCTTGGTCTCCTTCTCGGCCTTGGAGGCGCCCGCGATGGTCAGGCCGAAGGCCACGTTCTCGCGCACGGTCATGTGCGGAAAGATGGCGTAGCTTTGGAACACCATGGCGATCCGCCGCTCCTTGGGAGGCAGGTCGTTGACCACCCGCCCGCCGATGCGGAGCTCTCCGCTGGAGATGTCCTCGAGCCCGGCGATCATTCGCAGCAGCGTGGACTTGCCGCACCCCGAGGGCCCGACAAAGACGCAGAACTCGCCGTCTGCGATGTCGATGTCCACGCCCTTGATGACCTCGGACGAGCCGAAGCTCTTGCGGACCTGACGCAGGCTGATCTCGGCCATGGATTTACTCCCTCGCAGGTGAACTGGGAACAACGCGGAGCAAGCCGTCGGGCCCAAGCTCCACGGGATCAGGGTCGGTGATGAATCCACCGAAGTCGGCCTTGCCCCGGTCTGCGAACCCCAGGATCCTGAGCCCTTCCGGTGTTTCCACCACCCGCGCGGCGTAACGCTGGCATGGCTCGTCCATATCAAGGAGCGGTAGGGGAGCGACCTGCCAGGGACCGCGCGGACCAGTCCCGATCAGGTAATGGCTGCCGGTCGCAGGGGTACCCAGCAGCTCGCAAGCCGCCTCGCCCCAGTGCTGGGACGACGTGCAGAAGAGACAGAACCAGCGCCCGTCCCGTTCGAAGACCTGAGGCACCTCGAGCTGGCCAAAGGCGCCAGTGAACACCGGCGGCTGGAGCGTCCAGTTCGCGAGATCCGGAGACGTGGCAAAGCCGATCGCTCCGCCTCCGTTGGCCTCCGCGATGCCCGGCGCACGGGCAGTGAAGTACATGAGCCACCCCTGCCCCTCCGGGTCGCGCATCACCCAGGGATCGCGCATGGCGCGGTCGTGCCAAAAGCCGGCCATGTGCTCCTTTTCGTAGTGGTCCGCAGCCGGTCCCGTGAGGTCGAGCGCGAGACCGTCGCCCACCCGGCTCCAGTTGTGCAGATCCACCGAGGTGGCATGGCCGACGCGCTGGTACAGGCCCGCTTCGGCCTTGGACGTGCCAGTATAGAACAAGTGCCAGAAACCGTCGTCGCCCCGCACCACCGATCCCGTCCAGGTGGTGTAGTCGTCCCAGGCCGGTCCCGTGGCAGGCTGGAACGTCGTCCCGAGATGCCGCCAATCGACGAGGTCGGTCGAGGTCGCGTGACCCTGCGTCACGTTGAAGTGGCGCAGGTCGGGGTCGCCCAAGGACCGGTCGGCCTGGAGGAAGTAGCCGTGCCAGCGCTCGCCGTCGTGGACGTACCACGAATCCCAGAGCCACTTGCCGTCGATTGCGATCACCATGGAAGTCTCCGTCAGCCCTTCACGCCGGTCGATGCGATCGACGCAATGAAGGAACGTTGCATATAGAGGTAGAAGGCCAGCACCGGCACGGTGATCATGGACAGGTAGGCCATGATCTCGCCCCAGGCGCGGTTCAGCTGGAAGAAGTACTGAAGGCCGACCATCACCGGGCGGCGGCCCTCCTCCTGCACCACCATGAGGGGCCACAGGTACTGGTTGTACATGACCAGAAACTTGAGGATCGCCGCTGTGGCGAGCACCGGCCCTGCCAGCGGCATCACGACCTTGCGGTAGATCTGCCAGTTGGACGCACCCTCGACCCGCGCCGCCTCCGCGAGGTCGCCGGGCAGGTCCTTGAAGTACTGCACGAACAAGAAGATCGTCAGCCCGTCAGCGATGAAGGGCACGATCTGGACCCGGTAGGTGTTAAGCCAGCCCAAGCTGAAGCCGTCGAGACCGATCCAAGGAAGCTTGGAGACGACGAGCAGCAGCGGGATCGCGATCGTCTCGAAGGGCACGATCAGTGTAGCTAGAATGACGCCCAGCACCAGATCCCGGCCGCTCCAGCGCAGGAACACGAAGGCGAAGGCCGCCATCGAGCAGACAAAGAGCGAGAGCGCCACCGTCACCCCGGTCACCAGCACCGAGTTCAGGATAAAGGTGCCCACAGGCGCGCGGTCAAACGCGGCGTAGTAGTTCTGCAGGCTGAGGTCGCCCACGGGCAAAAAGGCCCGCAGCGACGCCGTATCCCGCAGGAGTTGGTCATCAGGCTTGAGGCTCGACACCAGCATGAAGACCAGCGGGAAGGCAAAGATGACCGCGATGAGCGTCAGCACCACGTATCGGGTGGCCAGCTGAAGTCCCCGGTTGGATGGATCGATGACGGACATCAGCGGCGCTCCCTCGTGAGCCAGCGTTGCAGGAGGCTGATCGACAGCACGAGCACGAACAGGAACACGGAGATCGTCGAGCCGCTGGAGATGTCCTGCCTGCCGTAGCCCCGCTCGACCGCCTGGAAGACGATGGTCTGCGTGCTGTCGAGCGGGCCGCCGTTGGTCATGACGTCGATCTGGGCAAAGAGCGCAAAGGCCTGCATCGTGATGACGATCAGGATCAGCACCGCTGTGTTCCTGAGACCCGGCCAGGTGATGTAGCGGAACGTCTGCCAGCGCGAGGCGCCCTCGATCGCCCCGGCCTCATACAGCGTGGGCGAGATCGTCTGGAGGCCCGAAAGCCAGATCACCATGTGGAAGCCCACCGCCTGCCAGACCGACATGGCGATGACCGAACCCAGCGCGGTCCTCGGGTTGCCGAGCCAGTCGGGACCGTCGAAGGCCCCGAAGGTGAGACTGGCCAGCAGATTGTTGAGCAGCCCCTCCTCTGCGTAGATGAACCGCCACAGCAGCGAGACCACGACGATCGAGACCACAACCGGCATGAAGTAGATCGCCCGGAACAGGTTGATGCCTCGGAGCCGCTGGTTGATGAGAAGTGCCAGAACCAAGGCAAGCCCCGCCTGCACCGGCGCCACCACGGCCACGAAGATCAGCGTGTTGACGATGGCCCGCATGAACACGACATCGCTGGCCAGCACGTAGGTTCGCCCTTCCCCACGGTCGAAGAAGAACCACTCGCTCATCCCGGCAAGGTGGGGGTAGTCCGGGTTATTCCGGGTGAAGCTGCGCAGGCGCGGGTATTCCGGTGCGCCGTTCTCGTCGGTCACCACGTTGCCCGCATCGTCGCGCTCGGGCTCAAGGTGCAGCACGCCCACTCCCAGGAGCGCCCGGTAGTTGGACAGGCCCACCCATTCGGTGGGGTTGGGCGAGACGAGCCGCTGGTTGGTGAAGCTGAGCGCGAAGGCCAGCACGAAGGGCAGGATCACGAAAAGAACGATGAGGCCGAACCCCGGCAGGGCCATGAGCCAGCCCGCTCGGTTCGAGGTGGACAAGCGAGAGGCCATGGACCGCTCCGATCACGAACAAGGGTCAGGTCGGGCCCTGGGCCGGACCGGAACGGATCCGGCCCAGGGATCGGATGGTCACTGCTGGCCGTAGCCCTGGTTGCTCTGGACGTCGGCCTCGATCTCGTCGACGGCGGTGTCGAGCGAGTCCGCCACGTCCGCGCCGTTCGCGATATCGGTCAGCGCCTTGGCGAACACCTTGGCCGCAACGGGATAGCCGGGGAACACCGGCCGCAGACGCGCCTGATCTTCGGACAGGTCATAGAACACCGCCATGGGCCCGCCCTCGGCGTAGTTCTCGGTCATGGCGGCCGCCGTTGGCGTCGGCGGGATGAGCCCGATGCCGTTCGAAAAGTCGCGGAGGTACTCGTCCTTCAGCGCGAACTCGATGAAGGCTGCGCCCCCCTCGGGATGTTCGGTCGTCCCGGACACCGCGAACTGCCAGGAGGCCGCTCCGATGAAGTTGCCGTTGCCGAAATCAGGCGCGGGCAGAAACACCACGTCGTCGAAGGCTTCGAGGAACGGCAGCGCGAGCCAGTTGCCGTTCCAGGTAAAGGCGTACTGGCCCTCCTGGAAGCCCGACGCGTGGTCGGCCGGGTCTTGGGACGGTCCGGGCGCGTAGCCTTCGGTGAACATGCCCTGCCACCACTCGCCGAAGGCCAGCGCGGCCTCGCCGTTCAGGACGCCCTCGGCAGTCTGGTAGCCGCTCTCCGCGTCGATCAGATCGCCGCCAAAGGACCACAGGAAAGGCAGGAACGCATAGGGGTACCATTCGCTCTGGTCGGACATCCCGAGGTCGATGGCGTACTCGTAATCCCCCGAAGCCTTGGCGGCTTCCATGGCTCCCATGAATTCCTCCTGCGTCCAGGGCTCCTCGAGCGTGGGCGTGCGGAGCCCCAGGGCGTCGAGCGTGGACTGCCGCGTGATGAGCGCGACTGCAGCGTCCCACAGACCGACCGAGTAGAGCTGGTCGTTCCAGACTCCCTTGGTGCCGGGCAGGAACGCCTCGATCCGAGTGGGTTCGATGGGTAGCGGCTGAAGGTAGCCTGCCCAGGCCCAGTTGGGCATGATCGGGCCATCGACGTCGAGGATGTCGGGAAGATCACCGGCCAGGGCCGCCGCGACGACCGCGTCATTGTACGCGTTCTGCGGGAAGCTCTCGATGGAAACCACCCAGTCGGACTGGCTGGCGTTGAAGTCGGCGATGATGCGGTTGACGATCTCGCTTTCGACCTGGTTGCCGGCACCATGGTACCACATGGTGAGCTCGGTCTGGGCCATGGCGCCCGTGGCCCAGAGCATGGCCAGCGCCGAGGCTGCGGTGAGACGTGTCATAGGTCTTCCTCCCTTAAAGGCTGATCGATTGAAGAGTGGCCGCGCGTCGTTCCACGACCGAGTCCCGCCAGAGAACCGGCCCCGTCACCAGGGTCGGGGCAGGCTCCTCGCGGCCTTGGCCGGCGATGAGAGACATGAGCCGGTCTGCGGCCTTCATCCCCATGGCGGCATAGGGCAGCTCGACCGTGGTCAGCGGCGGATAGAGGGTCTCGGCGATGATCCGATGGTTGTCGTAGCCGGCCACCGACATGTCGTCGGGCACGCGAACCCCGCGCGACCGAAGGATGCCGTAGACGCGCATCGCCATCGCGTCGTTGCCGCAGCAGAGCACCGTCGGCGGCTCGGGAAGGCGCAGCAGGTCATCGATGGCGTCCCAGAGGAGCTGCATCTCCCCCTCCTCATCCGACTGGTAGCCGATACGCACGATCGCGGGATCGAAGGGCAGCCCGGCCTCTGCCAACGCATCCTGGTAGCCTGCGGTGCGAAGCGGCGTGGCCTCCATGTCAGCACGAAGGGTGAGGTATGCGATGCGACGGTGCCCGGCGGCCACAAGCCGCCGGACCAGCGCGTGCTGTCCCTGCCGGTCGTCGGGCAGCACGGCCGGACTTTGCGCGTCGTCGAAACAGTTTACGAGCACCAAGGGCGTCGCATCCGGAACCTGCGGCAACCGGATTTGCTGATGATACTCCGCGACATAGATCAGCCCTTCGGCCCGATGCTCCAGAAAGGTCCGAACCAGATGCGGAACGCGGTCGGCCCGCCCGCCCGTGTCGGCGATCATGAGAGTCATGTCCCGGCTCGCCATGACGCGCTGGATGCCTTGGACGATGAGAAGGTCAGGCAGGCCAAAGGGTCTGGCAGACTCCTGCGCGCCGGTGATCGCGCCGGTGATCAGGCCGACCAAGCCGGAGCGGTTGGATCGCATCGTCCGCGCGGCGTTCGATGGCACATAGCCCAGCTTGGCCATGGCGTCCTGTACGGCCTCTCGGGTCCGGGCCCCGACCGGACCATCCCCGTTCAGCACGCGGCTCACCGTCTTGGCCGAGACGTCGGCCAGTCGGGCGACGTCGTAGATGGTTGCCATGGAGCCTCCTCCCAGAGACGCCGGTCGCCGTCCCATTCAGGATGACACCGATGACATGACACCGATGACATGACCAGCCGCTGAAAGCAAGTGTTCCCAGTTCGGCATAGACGGACGGCTTGGACCGGCATGCTGGCTTGGAGGCTGGTTGCCCGGATAGGCCCTAGGGGAGGGGTCTGGATTACGTCCCTGGCAGGCAGACCACAGGGGTAAGTTAGAGCAGGATGGTTGCAGCCACTGCACCGACCGTATCCCGCACCTTCGTGCGGATCGGTGCTTACGACCTCACGGGCGGGTCGGGGCCATCCTGAGTGGCCCCGACCCGCCCTGGCCTGCGGTGATGCGTCGGGTCAGTCTCCTTCGACAAAGACCTCCTCGCGCTTCCGCCGCACGCGGGGCATCAGCATGATCACCACGACCGCAAGGGTCAGGACCAGAAGCCCCGCCGAGATCGGGCGCGTCAGGAACACCATGGGATCGCCGCGTCCGAGGATCATCGCGCGCCTCAGGTTCTCTTCGAGGAGTGGGCCCAGGACGAAGCCCAGCAGCAGCGGCGCCGGCTCGCAGCGGAGCTTGAGAAAGACATAGCCCAGCAGTCCAAACCCTGCGACCGCGAAGAGGTCGAAGGCGTTTCCCTTGACCGAGTAGACCCCGATGGAGCTGAACGCGATGATGATCGGGAACAGCACATGGTACGGCACCTTGAGGAGCTTCACCCAGATCCCGATCAGGGGCAGGTTCAGCACGATCAGCATGAGGTTGCCGATCCACATGGAGGCTATGATGCCCCAGAACAGCGCGGGCTGTTCGGTGGCGACGTTCGGGCCGGGCACGATCCCCTGGATGATCATGGCCCCCACCATCAGCGCCATGACCGGGTTGGCCGGGATGCCCAGCGTCAGAAGTGGGATGAACGACGTCTGGGCACCGGCGTTGTTGGCGGACTCGGGGCCCGCGACGCCGGCGATGGCTCCTTGGCCGAACTCCTCGGGCCGCTTCGACAAACGCTTCTCGATGGTGTAGGAGCCGAAGGCCGCAAGGACCGCGCCGCCGCCCGGCAGTATGCCCAAGGCCGAGCCCAGCGCCGTTCCCCGCAGCATGGGCCCGACCATGGCCTTCAGATCCTCGCGCGAGGGGAACAGGCCCCCCAGCTTCTGGCCCAGAACCTCGCGGTCGCCCTGCCCGCCTTCGAGGTTGCGCAGGATCTCGGCGATGCCGAAGACGCCCACGGCGAGCGCGACGAAGCTCAACCCATCGGCCAACTCGGGCAGTCCCAGGGTGAAGCGGGGTGCGCCTGTGTAGATGTCTGTGCCCACCAGTCCCAGCAGCAGGCCCAGCACGACCATGGCCAGCGCCTTGAGGAAGGAGCCATGCGCCAGCGCCACGGCGCAGACGAGCCCCAAGACCATGAGGGAAAAGTACTCGGCCGCCCCGAACTGCAACGCCACGGCTGTCAGCGGCGGGGCGAAGATCGCCACGAGCAGAGTGGCCACCGTGCCGGCGAAGAACGATCCCAGCGCAGCCACGGCCAGCGCGGTGCCGGCCTTGCCCCGTCGCGCCATCTGGTAGCCGTCGATGGCGGTCACCGCCGACGAGCTTTCGCCCGGCATGTTGATGAGGATGGCAGTGGTCGAGCCGCCATACTGGGCCCCGTAGTAGATCCCGGCCAGCATGATGAGGGACGACACCGGCTCGAGCTGGAAGGTGATGGGCAGGAGCATGGCGATGGTGGCCGTGGCCCCGATGCCGGGCAGGACGCCGATCAGCGTGCCCAGAATGACTCCGATCAGGCAGAATCCCAGGTTGAGCGGCGTGGCGGCCGTCGCAAAGCCAAGCGCCAGGTTCGAGAACAGGTCCATCGTGGCCCTCAGAAGGAAAGCCAGGGGCCGAAGCGCCGGAACGGCAGGCCCAAGGCATAGGAAAACACCAGCGTGGAAAAGAGCGTGATCGCGACGGCAAGCCCAAGGACCTGCCAGGATTTCAGGCGGGGGGACGCCAAACTTGCCAGCAGGGTCGCGAGAAAGATGGCCGGTACGAAGCCCAGGCCCCGGACCGTCAGGCCGAACAGGATGGGCGCGGACAACAGGAAGGCCATGCCGCGCCATGCCAGCGGGCCGATCCCCTCGACGCCTCGGGACCGCAGGCCCGCCACGACGATGAGCACACCCAAAAGCGTCAGGACTGCGGCGAGAACCAGTGGGGCGTATCCCGGCCCCATGCGGAGCGCTGTGCCTCGTTCGAGCCCTAGCGTCGAGACGCCGAAGGCGAGACCGAGGACGGTGAAGACGACCCCCGCGGCAAGGTCGGTCGGATCAAAGGAACGGTCGCGCATCGAACGGCCCCGTCTATCATGAATTGAAGTCAGCAACGGCTGGCCCGGCTTCCGCGAGGGGAGCCGGGCCGCTGCGGTTGGGCTCAGTCGGCGTAGACGCCCGCTTCCTCGATGATCGGCCGCCAGCGCTCGATCTCGGCGCTGAGCTTCGCGCTGAGCGCCTCCGGGGTGCCGTCCTCGACCGGCGAGGGCGCTGTGCCCAGTTCGGCCAGGCGCGTGGACAGTTCAGGATCGGCCAGAACGGTCTGGAGCGAGGTGGACAGGCGGTCGACAGCCTCTTGAGGGGTGCCTGCCGGCGCGTAGATGCCATGCCAGACCGAGACCTCGATCCCCGGCAAGCCTGCCTCGGCCGCGGTGGGCAGGTCGGGGAAGAGATCGAGCCTTTCCGGCGTCGTCACGGCATAGGCCTTGATGGTGCCGCCTTGGATCTGCTCGGTGGTGTTGGTGGTCTGGTCGCACATGATGTCGATCTGTCCACCCACCAACTCCGTCATGGCCGGGCCTGTGCCGCGGTACGGCACCGTCACGATCGGCGCCTCGAGCGCTTGCATGAGGAGCATGCCGCACAGGTGCGAAGCCGCGCCGATGCCTGCGTTCGCCATGGTGATCGTGTCGGCGTTCTCTTTCACGTAGGTCACGAACGACGCCATGTCGGCGGGTTCGAAGTCCGCGCGGGCTACGACGGTCATGGGCACCTCGGTCACGAGGCCCACCGGCGCGAAGGCTTCGAGCGCGTTGTAGGGGAGTTCCCGATAAAGGGACTCGGAGGTGGCCATACCGATATGATGAAGAAGGATGGTGTAGCCATCGGCCTCGGCTTCCGCGACCTGCGCCGCCCCCAAGGTGCCGCCGGCGCCGCCGACGTTTTCGACGATGATCTGCTGGCCCAGATCCGCGGACATCTTTTCGGCCACGAGGCGCGCGACGGTGTCGGTGGGGCCGCCTGCTGCGAAGGGCACGACCATGGTGACCTGGCGGTCGGGATAGCCTTGCGCGACGGCGGCGCTGGCAAGCAGGATGGCGGCAGCCGTCAGGCTCCCGATGCGGGATAGCGATGCCATGGGGTCTCTCCTCCCTGGAGTGTGGATGACCCGCGCTCGACCCTCCTCAAGGCGAGCGCGGTTGCGGGGATGGGGCCTGAAAAACGCTCGCTCGGCAAAGGCTCTGTACGGCATCGGACGGAAAAGTCCGGCCGTTCGCGTCGTCATGGGTGGAAACGGTGACAAGCAGGCCAGGCCGTGGGTGGGAACCCACCCATGGGCGGCTCAGCCTTCGAAGGGCTCCGGGTCGGACAGCAGGTGCCGATCGAGCCCGTGCTTCTGCATCTTTTCGTAGAGGGTCTTCCGGCTGACGCCCAGGCTCTCGTAGACGGGCTTGAGCCGGCCCCCGTTCGCCGCGATCGCCGCCGCGATGACGCTCCGTTCGAAGGTGGCCACGCGATCTGCCAGCCGCCCGGGTGCGGCTCCACCATCGCCTGTCCCCATCCAGTCTAGGCCAAGCGCCCAGCGCTCCGCGGCGTTCCGCAGTTCGCGCACGTTGCCGGGCCATGGCTGCGCGGTGAGGTCGGCGAGCAGTTCAGGGGGAGGCGCCCGGTCGGGACGGCCGTGCCGGGCCGCCGCCTCACGCACGAGTTGCAGGAACAGGAGCGGAATGTCCTCGCGCCGCTCGGACAAGGGTGGGATCATCAGGTGCGCCACCGCGAGCCGCCAGTACAGGTCCTCCCGGAACTGCCCCCTGGCCACGAGGTCCGCGAGATCGACCTTCGATGTCGCTATGAACCGCACGTCCAGCGGCGTCACCTCGTTCGAGCCCAAACGCGTCACGACGCGGTCCTGAAGCACGCGAAGCAGGCGAGGCTGCAGGTCCAGCGGCATGGACCCGATCTCGTCCAAAAGGACCGTGCCGCCGCGAGCATGCTCGAACCGGCCGAAGCGAGGCCGCAGGGCACCTGGAAAGGCCCCTGCCTCATGTCCGAAGAGCTCGCTTTCCACCATCTGCGCTGGCAGGGCGGCGCAGTTGACCGCGACAAAGGGTCGGCTGGCCCGAGGCGACAGATCGTGGAGCGCGCGGGCTACGACCTCCTTGCCGGACCCCGTGGGTCCGATGATCAGTGCATCCGCCTCGCTGGGCCCGAGCGCGCGCAACTGGCGGCGCAGCTCGATGACCACGCTGCTACGGCCGGGAAGCCGCACCTCCACGTCGTCCTGCTGCCCCGCCACCGCGCGCAGCCGCCGGTTCTCCATCACCAGGGCGCGGTGCTCCATGGCCCGCCTCAGCGTGACCACGAGATCCTGCATGGCGAAGGGTTTCTCGATGAAGTCGTAGGCCCCGCGCCGCATGGCGTCGACGGCCAGCTGCACCTCGGCATGCCCCGTCACGAGGATCACCGGCAGCTCGGGGTCGATCTCGCGAAGCCGGGCCAGGAGTGTCATCCCGTCCATGCCGGGCATTCGGATGTCGGTCATGACCACGCCGTTCAGACCGGGGCGGGCATGGGCCAGCACATCTTCAGCTGCGGCAAAGGTCCGGCAGGACAACCCGGCCAAGTCCAGCGCCTGCGCTGTCGAGAGCCGAATGCTTTCATCATCGTCGACGAACAGCACCAGGGGAGCAGCGCTCATTCGGCCGCCATCCCGGCCGGAACGGCGGCCGGATAAAGACTGAGCGTGAACGCCGCCCCGCCGAGGGATCCGGCAGCCACCGAAAGATCGCCTCCGAAGTCCTTCGCAATATTGTATGATATCGACAAGCCCAATCCCAGGCCGGCTCCGACGCCCTTGGTCGTGAAGAACGGATCGAAGATTTGCTCCGCCAGCGCCGGCTGCACACCGGGGCCGCTGTCGCTGACCGTCAGGCAGAGGCGCGCGCCCTCCTCAAAGGCTGAGATACGGACCCGGCGGTCGGCTTGCCCTTCGACCGCGTCCGCGGCGTTGGCCAGAAGATTGACGATCACCTGCTGGAGCCGGACCGGTCCTGCCCGGGCAGGGGAAACGCCGGCCAGAAGATCGACCGTGACCTCGACCCCCGCCGCCGTCAGACGGGGCCCGACGATGACCAGCGCCTCGGCCACCGCATCGTTCAGGTCCACAGCGCGAAGCGGGCTCTGTGGCTTGCGGGCCACCTCGCGCAGGTGCCGGGCGATCGCGGCCATCCGGTCTACGAGCGACAGGATCTGCACGACGTTCCCCTTGGCGCGCTCGGGCTCGCCACGCTCGATCAAGATGGCTGCGCTGTCGGCGTAGTTGCGCACGGCTGCAAGGGGCTGGTTGATCTCGTGACTGAGGGCAGCCGAGATCCGGCCCAGGGCGGCAAGCTTCCCGGCCTGCACCAGATCGGCCTGCGTGCGCCGCAGTTCGGCTTCCGCGAGGCGGCGTTCGGCGACTTCGGCAGCGATCAGGCGGTTGGCCTGCTCCAACTCGGCCGTACGCTCCTCGACGCGCCGTTCCAATTCGATCTTGGCAGCTTCCCGTAGAGCAAGCCGCTCGCCCTCGCGCTGGCGGCGCTGTGAGAGGATCAGCGCTCCAAGGCCCAGCGCGCCGAGCAGGGCGATAAGAAGACCCGTCGCCATCCGGGCCTGAGCACGCAGTGGTGCAGTGTCGAGGAGCACGTGCAGCGTCCATTCGGCGGCTGGCATGGAACGCCGCACCTCCACATGCTCGCTTCCCCGGTCATTTTCGTCCCGAATCGTCAGGATGCCGACGCCGCCCACCGTCGAGCGTCCTGCCTCGATCTCGTGGGGCCGCACCTCGGCATAGCGGCGCGATGCCTGGCTCCGAGCTGTCTGCTGGGGTGTCAGCGGCTCGAAGGCTGAATAGAGCCAGTCCCGCTCGCTGGACAGGAAGACAATGCCCTCCGGATCGATCACGAGCACCTCTTCGACGCCCTTGGCCCATTCGGCTTCGAGCTCGTCGAGGCCGACCTTGACGGCCAGGACCCCGGCGATCCGCCCTGCATGGTCGCGGATCGGGCCGGCGAAGTAGTAGCCCCGCACACCGGAGGTGGTGCCGATGCCGAAGAACCGCCCCGTCCGACCCTGCATAGCCTCCACGAAGTAGGGTCGGTAGGCGAAGTTCCGGCCCACGAAGCTGTCAGGCTTGTCGAAGTTGCTGGCGGCCAGCGTGGTGCCGTCAGGCGCGATCACATAGATCTCGGACGACCCCAGGATGGCGTTCCTGTCCGCGAGCCAACGGTTCGCCATCTGCGTCCTTTGCTCGATGTCGCCGCCTTCGCTGTAAGAGACCAGTTGGCGGAGCCGGTCGTCATCGCCCAACAGGCGCGGGACGATCTCGTAGCGGCGCAGCCACCCACCCAGCGCGCTTGCGGTGAGTTCGAGCGTTGCCTCGGCGCGCACGCGGCCTTCGCCCAGATAGTAGCGGAGCGTGACATGACCAACGGCCACGGCAACCGATACCAGCAACGCCACGGCGGCCACGGCGGCTGCAGCGCGCCGGGCACGGCCAGATGCAGTTCTTTGCAAGATCCGGTGTCTCCTCCACCGTCCCGTAAAATAGGCCGCACGGAGCCGCCCGCCAGCGCGCTTTCGATCCAGTCTTCGCGCAGCAGGCCGTAGGTTACCACAACGATCAGACAGAATCCGACGGCCAGAAGGCCGAGCCATCCAATCAGCCGCGCCGTGGTCCGCTGCAGGAGCGTCGCTTCGGGCGCAATGGCCGCAAAGGACGTACCGATGCGCCCCAGACGCGTGCCCGCCCCTGTCCGCAGCACGCCTGCGACGCCCTGCCCCCTCGTGATCAGGCTGCCGGAGAACAGCCAGGGAGTTCCCTCGCCGCCCGGCTCCTCATCGGCGATGGCCTCCTCGGGGCCGCTTCGTCACAGCCACAGCCTCGCCCGTGAGCGCGGACTCGTCGACGGTCAGGGCATCCCCGGACAGCAGGACGCTGTCGGCGGGCAGACGTTCCCCTTCCCCAACGAGGATCACCTCTCCCGGTACCAGGTCGCGCGAGGGAACCTTCCTCTCGGCGCCGTCGCGGATGACCCGAGCCATGGGCTCGGCCAGGTGGCGCAACCGCACGAGGTCTCGTTCGGTTCTGGCCTCCTGGGCCACGACGAGCGTGACCGAGACCGCCGCGCCCAAGCACAAGAACAGCGCCGCGCCTAGGTCGCCAGGCACGAGGTAAAGTGCCGCCGCGCTGATCAAGAGCAGGACCATCGGCTCGCGCAACGTGGCGGTCACGAGTCTCGCCAAGCCGCGGCGCGGAGCAGCAGGCATCACGTCGGCGCCGATCCACCTCCGCGGCGCTCAGGCCCTTTGCCGGATCGCAATGCTCCATGATCGCGCCCTTGGAGGTGTGCGGGCCGGAATGCCTGCCCAAGTTCGCCAGCTTTCACCTGCCGGAACGGGAAGTCTAATCGAACAAGGCCGCAGGACCCTGTCAGCCCTGGGCAGCGATCCAGTCCGGCAGATCGGCGATCGTTTCCAGAACCGCGTCCGCCATAGGCGCAAGGGTCGCGCGATCAGCGAGCCCGGTCAGGACCGCGACCCCGGACATCCCGGCCGCGCGGGCTGCCATCAGGTCATGAAGGCTGTCACCGACCATCACGCACTCCGCAGGATCGAGCCGGGTCGCATGGGCAAAGGCGAGCAGTTGCCCCGCGTCGGGCTTCGCCCCCCAGCCGCTGTCATGGCAGGCGATGAAATCGAACGCGCCTTCGACTCCGGCCGCGCGCAGATGGGCCCGTGCGGAGACTTCAGCGTCGTTGGTCGCGATCCCGAGCGCCAGCCCCATCTTGGCCAGTCGGTCCAGAAGGTCCGCAAGAGGAGCGGCCTCGACCTGCGGAGCCTGGGCCGCTCGGGCGTCCATTCGCTGGATCAGCTCGGCCTTGCCAGTGCCCGGCAGGTGAGGAAGCAGCGCGTCGGCCAGGACGTCGGTGGTCGCCGCGATGACGGTGTCGGATCGGAAACGCTTCGTGCGCAAATCATAGCCCAGAACCTGGGCCAGGCGCTCGACAAGCAGCGGGTCGCCATTGGCTTCGACGTGGAGCATGCCAAGGCTCCAGGCTCCCCAAGTCGCCTGGAAATCGAACAACGTCCCATCCTTGTCGAACACGATGCCTTTGATCCGAGGCATGCCGCCCACTCCCGGTCGCCGCACGACCTGTTTGCCCCATCCAGCGTTCGTTTGTTACTCGTTTGAGCGACAGGCAGGCCATTCCTCTTCCACTTGTCACCCCCGATCTCAATCACAACCATGGCGGACCTGCATCAGGGCGAGGTTCAGGGCTTGGCAACGGCCACCTCGGGCGTGCGAACTTGGTCCGCTTGGACCTAAGTACGCCTGAGGCAGGTCCGCCGACCGCTCCGATCAAGGATTCCAGCCCTCAGCGGACCGCTTGGTTTACGCTTCGTTAATCATTTTGTCATGTCATGGTGGCCGGCCGTTCCCCGTGTCCCGAGGAAGCGTCCTTGTTATGGGCCGGGTCGGTTGCGACCCAAGTCGAGGAGTGGGTGCTCTGAACGGCAGGAAGAGCATGCATCGACTGCCCACTCGGATCGTCGCCCTGATGATCGGGACGCTTCTGGTCGTCCTGATAGCCGTGAGCGGGTCGATGATCTGGATGAGCCGGACGCTCGATGCCCAGGCCCGTGACCAGTCACTGGCGCAAGTCCGCACAGCGCGCGCCAACCTGCTGACCCAGGTGCGTCTGACGACGCTCGACTACACGAAGTGGGAAACCGCCGTCGATGCCGTCCGGGCCAAGGACAGCGACTGGCTTTACCTGAACATCGGAGCCGCCGCGACGGTAGGCCAGGTGGTCCAGCTCGTCCTGATCTGGGGCGGACCGTTCGCCAGTGACATCGGCTGGACCGACGACGGGGTGGAGGCGGGACGAACCTCTCTCCTCGACCCCGCCACACTGGGTCTCATCGAGCACCGTGTCGGGGCAACCCCCATCCGCAGCTTCGAGAGCGCGGACTTCTTCGTCTGGCACAGCGGAGGCGTTTTCGCCCTTGGCGCCGCGCGCTTCGAGGTGGTGAAAGGCGAGAACGGAGTCAGGATCCCCGACCGGCAAGCCGCAAGGCTGGCCATGGGGCGACGCATCACTCCTCAGTCCCTTGCGACCATCGAGGACAACTACCTCCTGACCGGCCTCGAGATCGTCCATGCGGCGCCCGAGGGTCGGCCGAACCTGCCCCTCCTGGGCGGCGACGGTCGGCCGGTGGCCTACCTGACCTGGGACGCGCCGACGCCCGGGACGGCCCTGCTGGGCCGGATGCTTCCATGGCTTGGACTGCTCGCAATGACGGTGCTGGCCATGGCGGGTGTCGGCATCGTGCTCGTCCGGCGGACGGCTCAGCACCTCGTGACGGCCGAGCGGAGCGCCTCGACGGCCGCGCGGACGGACGCGATGACCGGGCTACCCAACCGCGCGGCCTTCAACGAGGCCCTGGCCCGGCCGGCCCGCGCGGGCGAGCGGGCGATCCTCTTTCTCGACGTCAATGACTTCAAGCGCATCAACGACAGCATCGGCCATGCTGCCGGCGACCACATCGTGGTCCATGTCGCCAGGCGCCTGGCCAAGCTTTCCAGCCCCGAACGGTTCCTTGCCCGGATCGCCGGGGACGAGTACGTCTTCGTAGTCACGGGGCCGAGCGCAGAGTTTAGGGTCCGGTGGCTGGCCCATGCGGCCGAACAGGTGCTGGCCAATCCGTTCAAGGTGCAAGGGCATCAAGTCCAGGTCACGATGGCCATGGGCTATGCGGTTCAGGCCGTGGACGACATGACCGGGGCCGACCTCGTCCGGCAGGCAGACCTCGCCATGTACGAAGCCAAAAGCCATAAGGGGTCCGGGCCCGTTGCCTTCGGTGCGGTCATCGAGCAGGCCTCCCGGGATGCAGCTGTCATCGAGCAGAACCTCCGGCGCGCCCTCGAGCATGGAACCGAGATCACCGTCGCCTACCAGCCGATCGTCGGCCCGGACGGCCGCCTGGTCAGGGCCGAGGCCCTGGCACGCTGGACATCGGCCCAGTTGGGCCCGATCACGCCCGACAGATTCGTGGCGGTGGCCGAGCAGGCGGGCCTGATGGTGCAGCTTGGGCGCCGGCTGTTCCAGATCATCTGCGACGACCTCGTGGCCTACCCCGACCTTCATGTCAGCATCAACATTTCTCCGCTTCAACTGATGGCCCCCGACTTCATTCCGATGATCACGGAAGAGTTGCGGGACCGTGGCATCGCCGCCTCGCGGATCGAGATCGAGCTGACCGAGTCCGTCGTGGTGGACGACCCCCGCCTTGCGGCCGACCGGCTGGCGGAGCTTCATGCCACAGGCTTCTCGACCGCGCTGGACGATTTCGGGACGGGATATTCTTCAATAGGCTATCTGGGGCAGCTCCGGTTCGACACCCTCAAGATCGACCGATCCTTCGTGTCCAAGATCCGCAGCTCCCAGGAAGGCGTCGAGATCGTGCGCGGCATGATCATCATGGCCCGCGGCCTGCGCATGAAGGTGGTCTGCGAAGGAATCGAAGCCGCGGAGGAGCTGGAGCTGCTGAGGGCGATGGGCTGCGACTTCGCCCAGGGCTTCCATCTGGGGCGGCCTGCCCCGGTCCAGGTCTTGGTCAATACTTGGCTCTGCTCCACCAGCCCTCAGGCTGCCGTTGCATAGAGCGTCCCGAGGTTGTCCCGCAGCGCTGTCGGGGAACCTTTTCCGGGAAGTACCGGCCGCATCCCGAAAGATGCTCAGTATGGCCCGTTTGTGTCCGAAGAGATCGGCGGGTTTTGAAAGTCAGGGCGAGGGTTAACCAACCCTTAACCTTCTCGGTCGTAACCAGTTGTTAATCATGCGCAGGGAGTTGCAGCCCTGCCCATGAGCCGACGGCGTGCCTTGGGCCAGCGGCACCAGACAGGACATCGAGGCCGAGGGCGCTGGCCCCCCGATCCGTCCCGAAGGGTTTGAAGCCTTGGACCGCCCCGGCCCTGAGCCGGACCAAACCATCGATAGGACAGTGACATGCGGCCCCTCCACGAATCCGACTTCACGGCTGACGCCGAACCCCTGCTGAACTTCGACGAGGCGGGTTTCCTGTCGATCCAAGCCGGGGCCCTGGCCTTGGCGCCCCAGATCGACGCCGCTATCGGCGCGGCCTTGGCAGCCGGAGCGTCCAACATCCATTTCCTGGGAACTGGCGGCGCAGCCATCGTGATGCGCCCGGCCGTGCAGTTGCTTCGGCTCCGGTCTTCCTTTCCCGTGTTCGACGATCCCACCGCTGAACTTCTGGTCTCGGGATCACGGAACCTGACACCCGGATCCATCGTGGTCATCCCATCACAGTCCGGAACCACGAGGGAGAGCGTGGAGATCCTCGAACTGGCCCACAGCAGGGGCGCCACTGTCGTCACGCTTGTCGGTAACCGCGACACGCCGCTGGGCCAAGGTGGCGATCATGTCCTGGTGAACGCCACGACAGACGCGACCTCGTCCGAGAACTACTACCTTCAGGGCCTGCTGGTGGCGCTTTCGGTGCTGCGCCATCGACAGGAGATCGATGACTATGAGGCGCTTCTGTCTGGCCTGCGGACCCTTCCTCAGGAACTCGTGAACATGAAGCGCATCATGGAGCCTCGGGCCGTCGACTACGCCCGAGCCCTGGCCTCGCGGGACTACCACATCCTCACCGCCGCGGGGTCGGCCTGGCCCGAAGCCTGCTCCTACGGCATGTGCGTGTTGGAGGAGATGCAATGGATCCGGGTGCGGCCTGTGCATGCCTCGGACTTCTTCCACGGCACCTTCGAGCTTCTCGAACCGGGGGTGAGCGTCGTCCTCCTGAAGGGTGAAGATGCCACGCGGCCACTGGCCGAGCGGGTCGAACGCTTTGTCGCCAGCATCGGCGGCGGCCTTTCGGTCATCGACACACGCGACTTCCCATCGATCGGCCTGTCCGACGACCTACGCGCCCTGCTCACGCCGGTGATCCTGACCACTGTCCTCGAACGGGTCAGCGCGCAACTGGAAGTGATCCGCAACCACCCGCTGTCGACCAGGCGCTACTTCCGCCGGGTCTCCTACTGAGCGGATCATCGATCGGGGTTAGGGGCTGAATGGTCGCCGCAGTCGGAACGGTACGGCCGGATCTGCACAGATCATGGACCGGCCTATCGTCGAAGCATGACCAGGGTGTCAGTCCTTGCAGGCGAATGAGGCCGGAAGGTCGGGCGCAACCTTTGGGCCGGTTGTCGCAATCCTCGATGAAACGGCGGCAAACACGGAAAGACTCTGTTAAAGCTGAGTCAATGACTTCCTATCGCGAGCTTGCCGCGGGCCCGGGGCAGCGACTACCCCTGAGGGGGCGGCCGGACAGATCGGCCGCCCATCGGTGGAGGCCCAAGATGCTCGGAGCAACTGTCCTGGCGACTGAGAGGAAGCTGTCGATCCGCTGGCCCGGCGCCGTCATCTGTGGCTTTCTCATGGTGGTATCCTCCGCAGCCTGGCTCGCTGGCGGAGCCCCGAATCCCCTGGCGCGGTCCACCCCGCCCGAACCCTTGATCCAGGACATCCTTGAGGCGGCCGCGCTCGAGGGAACCTATGCCTACGACCCGGTCAGCGAGGCCGCCAACATGCCGCCGCGCGAGATGCTCGAAGGGCCTTACGTCATGGTGACCACCGCGCGCCACCGGCAGGCAAAGCCCCAGACGCTGCTTCTGGCGCCGACAAGCGGCGAATGCGTCCGGTTCGCGCGGGTCATCGCGGAACTTCACGGTCATTTGGCCTTCTGCGAACAGGCCTTCTGAATACTGACATGCCGGCT
This sequence comes from Rubellimicrobium rubrum, assembly GCF_006152115.1. Taxonomy (GTDB): domain Bacteria; phylum Pseudomonadota; class Alphaproteobacteria; order Rhodobacterales; family Rhodobacteraceae; genus Rubellimicrobium; species Rubellimicrobium rubrum. The sequence continues at coordinate 29,791 of NZ_VDFU01000030.1, forward strand.
GACGATTCTGTGCAAGGCATGAGCTTGGCTGATTGATCCAGCCGGACATGCCGGTCGCCACAGAGAAAACCAAAGCCAGTCAGGACGGCCCATGACACCCCAGCCCGGGGTTCCAGGGCCGGGAACGATCCGCTTCAGAAACAGTAGTCGTCAATCCGGTTTCATCAAGCTGCGCTGTGACGCTGCAAGTCTCATGCTGAGGGTCAACAAAAACTGGCAAGCTACTCATTATATGAAGTTTCATTCTGAACCAAGTTGGCGGGCTCAGGTTCAAGGTCGGCTTTGACTGGTGCTATCGCTTGACCCGTTGGCGCCATGGTCGTCGGTTCACCTTATCAGGCATGGCCCCGCTCCTTGGTCGGTTTGGCGAGGGCTTCGATGCCCCAAACGCATGGCGGGTCGGGCACGAAACTGCATCGACCTTGCATCCTGTCGCGGCCCAGAGAGATCTCGGCCAGCAACTGGGCCCAGCCATTCACAAAGCCCTGTTATCGGGTAGCGGACCGCCGACTTTGGGAGACTTGATCCCGCTTTTTCATCTCGCGACGGACGTCCCCACCTCTCGTGCGGACATCCGTCACGGAGATCGACCATGCCGACCACCTTCAGCTTCGACGCAAGCAGCCTGCTGTCAGCAGGCACCCTGGAGCGTGCCGATTTCAGCACGGGCTCCTATCCCGGCCTTGACTACCCGACCTACTTCTCGGCCGTCGCGCCCGCGCAGTCCATCGCCACCTCGGGCGGGGTGGACGTCTTCGCCATGACGCTGATCTCTGGCCACACCTACAAGTTCGACATCGACGGCGGCGCCACGGATCTGGAGTTCGACATCATCGATCAGTCGGGCCAGCGTGTCGGCGGCGCAGACGACTACAACGGCGGCACCGATCCGTTCCTGAGCTTCACCGCAACGCAGACAGGCACCTATTTCATCGCCATCCATCACGCCGCGAACGATTACGTGGACGGCTCTTTTCAGTTCGAGGGCTCGGCAAGCCCGACAGGTCGCTACCAGTTCTCGGTGTCCACCCAGAGCCTCCCTAGCTACAGCTACACTCTCACGAGTTTTACCGATTCCAAAAGCTTCTCTGCCAATTCGCAGACCGTCCGAGCAGTGAGCGGGAACGACTCCATTTGGCTCAATGGCGGGGACGACATCGGCTTGGGCGGGGACGGCGCAGACACGCTCTATGGTGGCGACGGCATGGATGAGCTGTCTGGGGGCACCGGAGCCGACCGGCTGGATGGCGGATTGGGCGACGATGTCCTGCGCGGAGGAGCCGATACCGACCGGCTTTATGGCGGCACCGAAAGGGACGGCCTGTCCGGGGGCGCGGCCAACGACGTCCTGTTCGGGGGCACGGGGGACGACACGCTCTGGGGTGAGGCCGGAGCCGATACCCTGTTCGGCGATCAAGGCCATGACTTCCTGCGCGGCGGCGACGGCCTTGACGTGCTCTATGGCGGTGCAGGAGCGGACACCTTCCACTTTCTTCGCGGCGAAGCGCCGGCCAGTGTGTACGCGGCCGAGGATCGCATCGAGGATTTCCAGATCGGGGACCGGGTTGACCTGAGCGATCTGGCTTGGGGCGTGCTGACCTGGCGCGGCTCGTCGGCCTTCAGCGCCGCGAACCAGGTTCGAATCGTCGAGTTGAAGAGCGGTTACACCGACATCAGGGTGAACCTCGACTCCGACCCGGCCGCCGAGTTCGAGGTGCTGCTGAAGACCGCCGGCACCTTCGATCTTCTCAGTCAGGATTTCATTCTCTGAGGGGAAGGCGTGCTTCGGTCCTTTGCCGCGATCTGATCCTACGGGGTGACGGGCACCCGGCAGGGGCCGCCCGTCAGGCTTGGCGCGTTAGCGCCTGCGACGCTCGACGACGCTCGGCGATCCGGGGCTGCGCAGCGATCCGGTCCTGCGGCTGTCTGGCCAGCCGCGCGGACGAGGCCCCACACTAAGACGTCATCGCCCCGAACCCTGCGCCCCCGCTTGCCACCTGCGTCTGGCCGGGCAATCGTGCACGCGACAGGAGGACGAGCATGGCAACCAACAGCGCGGCGGCTGGCCTTTCATTGCAAGGCGTAACCTACCGCTATGGACCGCGCGTCGCCTTGGACGAGGTTTCGTTCGAGGTGGGCGGCGGCCGGTTCTGCGCGCTCCTGGGCCCGAACGGGGCAGGCAAGTCGACCCTGTTCGCGCTTCTCACCGGGCTCCTCGCCCCGCCGCCGGGATCGGTCCGCGTGGCCGGTCACGACATCCGTACGCATCCTACGCGGGCTCTGGCGTGCCTGGGCGTCGTGTTCCAGTCGGCCACGCTGGACCTTGACCTGACCGTGGAGCAGAACCTGCGCTACTTCGCGGCCCTGCATGGCTTGGCGGGACGGGAAGCGGGGCTCCGCATCTCGGCTGCACTGGAGCGGCTCGGTATGGCCGAGCGCGCCCGCGAACCGGCTCGGGCGCTCAACGGGGGCCACAGGCGCCGGACCGAGATCGCGCGCGCCCTCCTCCATGGGCCGCAGGTGCTGCTGCTCGACGAGCCCACGGTGGGACTCGATGCGGCGGCCCGCGCCGGGATTACCGCGCATGTGCACGCCTTGGCCCGCGAAGACGGGCTGACCGTGCTATGGGCCACCCATCTCGTGGACGAGGTGGCGCCCGAGGACGACCTGATCATCCTCCACCAGGGACGTGTGCTGCGGCAGGCCACGGCCGCCGAGGTGGCGCAGGGCGCGTCCCTGTCCGAGGTCTTCCTGGGGCTGACAGGAGCCGAAGCGTGAAGGGTCCCCTGCTGGCGCTGCGCGCCATCGTGGCCCGGGAGGCCCTGCGGTTCGTCCATCAGCGCGAGCGCTTCTTGGCGGCCCTAGTTCGTCCTCTTGTGTGGCTGCTGGTCTTTGCGGCAGGATTTCGCGCCGCGCTTGGGCTTTCCATCACGCCCCCCTACAGCACCTACATCGAGTACGAGACCTATATCGTGCCAGGGTTGTGTGGGATGATCCTGCTCTTCAACGGCATGCAGTCGTCGCTGAGCCTCGTCTACGACCGCGAGATGGGGTCCATGCGGTTGCTGCTCACGGCGCCGCTGCCACGCTGGTGGCTACTTCTCTGCAAGCTGCTGGCCGGCACCCTTGTCGGCGTGCTGCAGGCTTACGCTTTTCTCGCTCTGGCCTGGGTCTGGGGCGTGCGCCTGCCGCCCTTGGGCTATCTGGCCGCCCTGCCCGCCCTTGTGGCAGCCGGGCTCATGCTCGGGGCGCTGGGGCTGGCGCTGTCGTCCCGCATCCGCCAGCTGGAGAACTTCGCGGGTGTGATGAACTTCGTGATATTCCCGATGTTCTTCCTCAGCTCCGCCCTTTACCCGCTGTGGCGCATGCAGGAGGCAGGGCGAGTCCTGCACACCTTGTGCGCCCTCAACCCCTTCACCCATGCCGTCGAGCTCGTACGTTTCGCGCTCTACCTCCAGTCCAATCCGGCTGCGCTGCTGTGGACCACGCTGGCGACCTTAGTGCTCCTCGCTCTCGCGCTGCGGGGCTATGATCCAGCGCGCGGCGTGGTGCGGAAAGGCTAGGCCAGTGTCGCCGGAGAGCCTTGCAGGCGGCAGATCCGGTCGCCCAGCCGCTGCGCCTCGGCCAAGACATGGGTGACGAGCAGGACCGAGGGCCGTGTTTCCGCGATCAGGCTTTCGGTCAGGGCAATCATTTCCTCGGACAGGGCCGGATCCAGCGAAACGAAGGGTTCGTCGAGGATCAGAAGTTCGGGCCGGCCGACGAAGGCCCGCGCCAGCGCCACGCGCCGCTGCTGGCCCAAGGACAGCTGACCCGGATACAGGTCAGCTTTGCCGCCAAGCCCAACCCGACCCAGCATCGCGCCAGCGGCTTCGTCGGAAAGGCCAGGATGGGTGAGGGTGAGATTGGCCAGGACGCTGCGCCAACGGAGCAGCGTCGGCTCCTGAAAGACAATGGCGATGTTGTCGGGACGCTCGACCTCCCCATTGAAGACCCGATCGACGCCCGCGACGATGCGCAGCAACGTGCTCTTGCCGACGCCGGACGGACCCAGGACGGCCACCCGCTCTCCGGGGGCGAGCTCAAGATGGACATCCCGGAGGATCTCGGTCCCGCCGAGCGCCTTACGGCGGACATGGATGCGGATCATGCCGTGCGCCAGCGGCGGACCCGCGCTTCCCAGGGCTGAAGAACAGCCGCCTCGACCAGCAGCATCACCGTGACGAAGGACAGCGCATAGATCAGCACCATGCCCACGTCGAACAGCTGGAAATACAGATGAATCTTGAAGCCGATCCCGTTCGACCGCCCCAAGAACTCGACCACGAGGACGATCTTCCAGATCACCGCCACTCCACCACGGGCGGCGGCGGCGATGTACGGGGCCAATTGCGGCAGGACGACATGGCGAAGCTGCGACAGGCGCGACATCCGATACACCCGCGCCATCGCCGACAGTTCGGGGTCGAGGGCGCGCGCGCCTTCACGGATGACGATGACCACGTTGGGTATCTTGTTGAGCGTCACCGCGACGATGGCGGCCGTCTCGTTGAGGCCGATCCAGAGATAGCACAGCACGATCAGCACGAGCGCCGGAAGGTTCAGGAACACGACCAGCCATGGATCGAGCCACAGGTCGAGCTTGCGGCTGGTTCCCATAAGATAGCCGAGGGCGACGCCGATCGACATCGCCAGGACAAAGGCCCAGGCCACGCGGATCAGCGTCCATGACAGGTGCCGGAAAAGCTCGCCCGACCCGATCTCTTGCGCCAGTGGGCCGAGAAGGGACCACGGGGTGGGCAAGACGTTCGGATCGGCGGTCAAGGCCGCCGCTACAGTCCAGAGCCCGATGATGGACGCGAGCGACACGAATCGTGCCGCGGCTTTTCCCTGCAGGTCAGCCAAGGCCGCCTGCCTTGGCCACCACGCCCGCGAACGCTCTCTCCCTCGGTCCCTGCACAGTCGTCAAACGCGCCCTCCCCGTGACGGCATGCCGTTCGCCCTGTCAGCGGATGGCGAACTCGACCCTCTGGGTTTCGCCGCTGCTGCCCGGGATCTCAAGATGATAGCTGCCCGGCCTGATCGCGACAAAGGACAGCCGTGCGCTTCCGGCGTCATCGAACTCCAGGCTGTCCACCGCCATCGGACGGACTTCGATGTCATTGATGACGATCTCGTTGATCCAGATCGAGCGGAAGAAGTCGGCGCCGGCGATCGCCAGTTCGGCCGACCCGTCCGACGTGATCTCCAGTTCGTAGTAGGCCCCCGACTGGAGTTCCACCGGCTGCGTGCCGTCGTACAGCGGCTGCCCTGACGACAGGGTGATCGCGACAGGCTCCCCCCGATTGCAGTTCGCAAGCAGGCCCGCGAAGCCGAAGTCCTCGCACAGCGGTGCGGCCTGCACGGGCGCCGTCGCAAGAAGTCCGATCACAGGCGCCAACAATCCCATGGAGCGCATCAACTGTCCTTTCGTCATTGCGGCGTCACCACCACGCCCCAGGGCTGCTGCCCGACCGGGACGGACTGGACCACCTCGCCTGCGGCCACGTCGATGATGGACACGTCGTTCGAGTTGCCGTTCGTGGTGATCAGGAACTTCTCGTCCGGCGTGAAGGCCAGTTGCCAGACCCGCTGGCCCACGAGCAGGTAGTCCAGCACCTCCCAGGTCTTGCCATCGACCACGGCCACCCGGTTCGAAGGACCAAGGGCCACGAAGACGCGGCTGCCGTCCTGTGTCACCCGCACGCCAACGGGCTGGAGGAGCTCGGGCAGGATTCCCGTGACCTCGAAGGTGATCTTGTGGAGAACCTCGCCGCTTGCCGGATCGACCACGCTGACCGTGCCGCCGATCTCGGCGCTCACATACAAAAGCGAGCCGTCGGCCGTGAACTGGGCAAAGCGCGGGCGCTGATCGACCAGCGTGTTCTGCACGATCTCGAAGGTCGTCGTGTCGATGAAATGCGCCATGTTCGTGGTTTCGGAGGTGTTTACCACCCGCGTGCCGTCGGGCGAGATGCCCATGCCTTCCGGCTCCACGCCCACCGGGATCTCGGCCAGGATCTGACGGGTCTTCACATCCGTCACGGTGACGAGGTTGTCATCCTCATTGGCAATGTAAAGCGGGTTACCGGACGGGTGCAGGACAAACAGCTCGGGGTCCGGCCCCGAAGGAAGTTGGTGGAGTTCCTCATAGGTCTCCGTGTCGAAGACCCGGACCGTGTCATCGTCCGAAGCGCAGACATAAAGCTCCTTGCCGTCCGGCGACACGGTGATGCCGCGCGGCCGGTTCCCGGCGGGAAACTCGGCAAGCACCTCCCAGGTCTCGCCATCGAGGACGGTCACGGTGTTGCCACGCTCGTTGCTGACGAACACCTTGTAAGCCTGCGCCGGCAGGGCCACGCCGCTCAGCAGCAGCGCCGCCAGGGCTTGTCGCATCATCCGCTTTCCTCTCCAAAGGCAGTGCATTTCGATTCCGGCCGGTCGAGCCCCAGCGTATCGAGTGGGGAGACCTGGTGGAGGAACCCTTCCTGCGGCGACACGCTGACCGTGATCCTCCCGTCGGTGAGCAGGATCGGCTGCCGAAGCTCCCCGTTCCAGTCGCGGAAGGTCAGGGGTTGCCCCTTGAAGGCCGCCACCTCGAAGTCGGGCCCGAGCATGTAGTCGCGGAGCGCATCGGGATCCGCCGACTGCGTCCGGGTCACGGCCTCGCCCACGACGCGCAAGGCGAGCCAGGCCTGATAATCCTCCTCGCGCATCGGGCGACCAGCCAGTTCCTCGAAACGGTTCTGCATCTGCGTGGCGCCCCAGGCCTCGTGAGCCGGGTGCCACGTGACCGGGCGCAGCCCGGCAGAGCCCGTGACCGGCGCGGCGTCCCAGGTCTGGAACGGCAGGTAGGGCGCGAAGATATCGTTCGCATCCGCCGCCACGACCACGCTGTGCCGCGACGCACCCTGCGTAAAGACCGGGATCTGCCGCTGCACCAGCACGTGGCCCGAGTCGGTCGCACGCGCTCCGCCAGTGTCCGTGAACTCGCGCGTCTCGACGATCCTGGCGCCGAACTTGGCAGCCGAGGCCTCGTAGGCTGCGGCCAGCGACAGGTCTTCGGGGTGAGAGCCATGGATGACGAGCCAGCGGTCCCAGCGCTTCCAGACAAGGAACTGGGCGAGCGCATCGGTCAGCATCTGCTCGCTTGGCGCGACATGGAGGACGTTGGCCCTGCAGTCCTCGCTCCGGAGGCTTTCGTCGGTGGCGCGGGCGTTCAGGATCAGCGTCCCTCCCGGGGCGGCATCCGCGAAGCCCAGGAGGTCGTCGTGCCGCGCCATGACGATGATGATGCGATAACCATCAGCGATGAGTTGGTCGAAGGTCGACCGGGCCTCCTCGGGCGTGGCAGAGACGGTGCGGGTCTCATACTCCTGGCCAAGGAACTGGCCGGTGGTCTGGTTGTCCTCGGTCGCCAGCACCGCTCCGGCAAAGCCCAGATCCTCGGTTGGAAGGTCCAGGCGCGAGATCGGTAGCAGCGACGGGTAATCGACGCGCAGGACCGCAGCCGCCACGTTCTGCGCGTTGGCAGGAAGCCCGGCCAGGATCCCGAACAAGCACAGCGCAGCCACGGGTCTCAGCATGGAAGGCACCCCCTGGTGGCGCGACCGTGCCGCGTTATCTGTTTTGGGTCAGTCACAGGATGCCGCAATGAGACGTCCCCTTTCGATCCTCGCCGCCCTTGTGTTGGCAGCGCCCGGAGCGGCCCAAGACCTGGAGCCGCTGCAACCAGGAGCGTCGGTCGCTTACTTCGGGCTTCATTTCATCGATACCTCGACCGAGGGCGCCTACAACGGCATCCGCGAGGACGAGACCGAGAGGCTTGCCCTCCTTGAGGAGTCGGTCCGCCAGAGGTTCCTCGAAGAGGGCTTTGAACTCGTGGACCTTGGTCCCGTGACCGAGGAACTCGCGCGGACCAAAAGTCCAGCCGACTGCAACGGCTGCGACGTCCGAATGGCCGAGCGGCTTGGTGCGGACTATTCCCTGGTCGGGGAAGTGCAGAAGGTTTCCAACCTCATCCTGTCCATGAACCTCGCCTTGCGCGAGGTCGAGACGGATCGCCTCGTCCGGATGCTGGCCGTCGATATCCGCGGAAACACCGACGACTCGTGGCTTCGTGGCGGTCGATACATCCTCAACAACCACTTCTTCCGTGAATAGGACCTGGGTGGAAGTCATGTAGGATCCAGCGGTTCGACTGGCTCCGTCGCGTGACCGGCGCCGGCCCAGCCGTCCGTGCCACCCGGATACCAGTAGACCGAGCGATAGCCCATCTCCGTCGCACGCTTGGCGGCGTTCCACGACATCCAGCAGTCTTCCATGCAGAAGAACAGGATCGGACGCGAAGGGTCGGACTCCGTGACGGTTGCGAGCCCCGCACGGAAATAGGCCTCATCTTCGGGAGGCAGCTTGGAGTAGCCTACGTTAGGTAGCCAGACCGCGCCAGGGATGCTGTCGCGGGGACGGTCCCGCCAGATTGTGCCCTCCGGCAGGTCCGGGGGCCGCACGTCCCGAGGCATGGCGTCGATGAAGATCACTTGCCCTTCTTCCCAGAGCCGATGCGCCTCGTCGGTGTCCACGGTGGTGGCGCCGGTCAGCCCGGCCGGAACCTCGCCCTTGTAGGGCGCGTCGCGGTAGCCCTCGGGCTCGGGGGCCGACTGGGCAAGCACCTGAGTTGGGACTAGACCGACGACTAGGATCAAAACCCGCCACACGGTCCTACCCTTCCGACTTCAGCGCGGTGCCCATGTCGTTGACAAGCGGCACCCCAGCTTCTCGCAGGATGGTGTCGATCCGGTCCTGGTTCCGCCGAAGAAGCGAGTTCAGCTCCCGCTTCCAGGCGTCCTCGCCTTGACGCACGCCCATGGTGATGCGGTAGAACAAATGCGGCATCGCTGTCTCGTGGATGAGAGGCGTGACCGTCAGCGGCAGGCCACGATCCTTCACCATCGGCCCGGCGATGGGGCCCCACATGACCGCCGCGTCGATCGCGCCGGATTCCAGGTCCGCAAGCATGAGGTCTGGAGGTGACTTGTAGCGCCGGTCGGCAAACAGGTCATAGGACCGGATGTCATCGAGAAGACCCTGTTGCGCCATGTGCGTCGCAGGGGGGCTACCCGCGATCACCCCGATCGTGGCCTCCTGAAGTTTGGGATCCGACAGTTCCGTCACCTCTGCCAGTGGCCCATCGCTCGGCACGACGAGGACATAGGCCGAGGTCAGGTAGTGATTGGTGTTGAGAACCATCTCGTCGCCCTGGGCGTAGCCGATGACGACGTCGCATCGGGCGGCGGCTAGGGTGTTGCGGATGAACCCGGTGGACATGGGATACCAGGCGTATTCGACCGGGCGGCCCAGCTCTCCGGCCAGCAGCTCGGCGATCTTGTTCTCGTAGCCCGTCCCATCCTCGGTCGAGGCCGGGTAGGCTGCCGGGTCCGAGCAGACCCGGAACGCCGTCCGCGACACGAGGTCCGAGGTTTGGGCACCCGCAGCTCCGACCCAGAAGGTCAGGAGAGCGAGCGCCGTCCCAAGGATGCGGTCATGCCCCAAGGCAGGATTCCTCGGCTTCACGGATGGCATCGGACTTGTCCTCCCGCTCTGCGGGACGGCCGCGCTCCAGAGCTCCGGTGCCACGCGCCTTGAGATAGACATAGATGTCATCGAGATAGCACATGACGTTCACGTTGGTACCAAAGGCGGGCATGACGTTGTTGTGGCCTGCGTCCACGTTCTGGATGCCGCCGGCGACGATGCCGTAGAAGTCGTAGTAGTCCAGCCGGTTCACCGAATTCTTCAGCGCGGGAGCATAGCTCGATCCTTCGCCGTCAGGCCCGTGGCAGACATGGCATTCCGCATGGTATCGCCGGAATCCGGAGTAGGTCAGCCAATCGACCGTGCCGTCTTCGGCGATGTTGAAGGTGGGGATGTCATCCGCGGTGTAGTAGCGACCGTTCTCTTCGCGAGCGACCGCCGTGGCGGGATCGCTCGAAGGGGCCGTTTCCTGCGACCAGCCCGCCGAGGCCGCCAGTACCAGAACCGTAAGCAGTGCGCCCGGCGCGTGCGGGTAACGCATCATTGGTGGGACTCCTGTTGTCCTGTAGGATGCCGGCGGGAGCAGATGGCCCCCGCCGGCGACTGTCGCTCCGACGATATGATCAGTCGGGCAGCGCGAAGACCGTGAGTTGTCCGCCGAGCGCCGTGTACTCGCTGAGGGCGGCGTAGCCGCCCACGGCGCCAAGGCCTTCGTTCGGATTGGTCAGGCCGGCCGCAAGGCCGATCCCGGCCCAGCCGCCGATGCCCGACAGCACGGCGATGTACTGCTTGCCTTCATGCTCGTAGGTCGTGACGTTCCCGATGATCCCCGAGGGGGTCTTGAAGCGGTAAAGCTCCTCGCCCGTCTCGGCGTCCACCGCCTTGAGGTAGCCTTCGAGCGTGCCGTAGAAGACCACATCGCCGGCCGTGGCCAAAGCGCCCGACCAGACCGAGAACTGCTCGGGCAGCGACCACTTGATCTCCCCGGTCCGGGCGTCCCAGGCGATGAAGTTGCCCATGCCGCCATGGCTGTCCGGAGCCGGATACATCGAGAGCGTCGCCCCGACATAGGGCTGGCCTGCGGTGTAGCTCACGCGGAACGGCTCGTAGTCCATGCAGACGTGGTTCGTCGGCACGTAGAACAGCCCCGTCTCGGGCGAGAAGGACGCCGGCTGCTGGTCCTTGGACCCGAGCGCCGCCGGGCAGATGCCCTCCACGTTCGTGTCCTCGCCAGCCTCGCGGGTCGAGTAGTCAGCGACGACCTGCGGCCGACCGTAGGTTTCGGACTCGGGGTTCAGGTCCACCTCAGTGGCCCAGTTGACCGCCGGGTCGTACTTCTTGGCGTCGATCAGCTCGCCCGTGGCCCGGTCCATGGTATAGACGAAACCGTTCCGGTCGAAGTTGACGAGAAGCTGGCGCATCTCCCCGTCGATCTCCTGATCGACAAGGATGTTCTCATTCACGCCGTCGTAGTCCCACTCGTCATGCGGGGTCTTCTGGTAGAACCACTTGGCCATCCCGTCGTCCGGGTCGCGGGCCATGATGGTCATGGACCACTTGTTGTCTCCAGGACGCTGAGACGGGTTCCAGGTCGAAGGGTTCCCGGTGCCATAATAGACGAGGTCAAGCTCGGGGTCATAGCTGTACCAGCCCCAGGTCGTGCCACCGCCCAGCTGCCACTGGTCGCCTTCCCAGCTTTCGAGGGACGAGTTCTCGCCGATCGGCTCGCCCAGAACCGTCGTCTGCTGTGGGTCGACGAGCATCTCCTCGTCCGGGCCGGTCGAATAGGCGCGCCAGCGCTGCTCTCCGGTCGCCATGTCGTACGCGGTCAGGTGGCCGCGAACGCCGTACTCACCACCCGATACACCCACAAGGATCATGTCCTTGACCGGCAGCACCGTGGCGGTGTTGGTCTGGCCAGCCGACGGGTCTCCGTTCTGCTTGGTCCACTTGACCTCACCGGTCATCGCATCGAGAGCGACGACAGTGGTGTCGGCCTGGTGCAGGAAGATCGTGTTGTTGGCGTAAGCGGCGCCACGGTTCACCGTGTCGCAGCACATGACCGCGATCACGTTCGGGTCCTGCTGGGGTTCGTACTTCCAGACGATCCGGCCCTCTTGGTTCAGATCGAGGGCGTAGACGACGTTCGGGAACGGCGTCGTCACGTACATCATGTTGCCGACGACGAGCGGCCCGCCTTCATGCCCGCGGAGCACACCCGTGGAGAACGTCCATGCGACCTGCAGGTCGCCCACGTTCTCCTTGTTGATCTGCTCTAGCTCTGAAAAGCGGGTATTTGCGTAATCGCCAGTCTGGATGACCCACTGCTTCGGGTCGTCCATCATTCCCATAAGCTCGTCATTGGCAAGCGCAGGGACAGCCCCGCCCACGAAAATCGCGGCGGACATCAGCAGTGAACTTCTCACTTCATACCTCCCAAGGTGCGGAACGGCCTTTTGTCGGCCGGTTTGGACGAGCAGCGCCTCCTCGCTGCCTTTGCTACCCCTGCGCGGGCTCAGGACAGGTCCCGCGGGTGCCATCCGAATGATGTTCCTGGATCAGGTCTCCTCAAGGCCCGGTGAGGCCAGCGCCATGCAGGCCGTCACGTCGTTACGCCAGTCCTCACGTCGCAGGCCCTCGGCCGGCCTGATGGCGCCGGGCCTGTGCCCGAGCGGACGCTTCTGTGATGTCTGGCCGGCCGCCACCCAAGCTGCGCCCGACTCGCTCGCCCCCTGAGTCGACAGGGAACGCCTAAGATTATCAACCACGCCAACGAGGCGTACCACCTCAAGATGCGGCACGAAGCCCACGTTGTCGTGTGCGCTGCCCAAGCTTTCCCCGCTGGTCGCGCGACGTCCGTCTAACCTTGCACCCGCAACCACGCCTGCGATCGCGGCAAGCGATCGGACACACACCGATGCTGCCCTCCGGGGGGCCAGCGAAGCGATCATGACCGCTTCGGATGGGCTTGTCACCGGGGATTTCCGTTCGCCGATGCGCATTCCCAGCCGCAACCCCTCAGTACACCACGACGCCGCGGATGCTTTCGCCGCGTTTCATGAGATCGAAGCCGTCGTTGATGCGGTCGAGGGGCATGGTGTGGGTGATCATGGGGTCGATGGCGATCTTGCCCTCCATGTACCAGTCCACGATCTTCGGGACATCCGTGCGGCCGCGCGCGCCGCCGAAGGCCGTGCCTTTCCAGGTGCGCCCGGTGACGAG
>NZ_VDFU01000031.1 GCF_006152115.1 Rubellimicrobium rubrum
AAAGAATGGCAGTCCAGGCCCGAGCTTTTCCACGAGGAGCCGTGCCACTTGATGGCGGGACTAAACACCTAAACATCGCTCACCTTCGCAGCCTCGGCGCGCCGAGCTTCCGAGCCCCTGCCGACGTCTGGCTCTGTGCCGGCTGTGGCGGCCTGACCGGCGCGACAGGGCCTGGCCACTCGGCTTCAGGGCCCTACCAGGATCTCCTGCATCCGCGCATCGAACATCCCGGACGAGAAGCGCCGCCGCGCCATCGTGGCGGCTTCACTGAGGAGCTCTGCCCGCGCTTCGCGCTCGGCCAGCGCCACGGCGAGAGCGCCGGCCACTGTGGCAGGCCACGCGTCGGGGAGCACCCGGGCAGGGTAGCCCGCCGCGGTTGCCCGCAAAGCCGGTGTGTCGAGCACCAGGACCTCTTTGGCACGGCACATCGCTTGGATGAGAGCGAGCGGCTGGCATTCGCTGGCGTATCGTGAGGGAAGGGCCACGAGATCCGACTGGTCCACAAGGTCGCTGGCGGCCTCGGGCCGGACGGGGCCGAGGTACTCGAACCAAGGCTCGGCCCGCAGCGCCGCGAGCCGCGCCTCGACTTGGGGCAGGTCCATCTCGGGATCAGCTAGCGGCGCCCCAACCGCGACTAGCCGGACGGGCGTGCCGGCTGCCACCGCGGCGCGAACGCCCTCGGCCACGTCGAAGAAACCCTTGCTAGCGAGGATGTTGGAGTTCCATGCTACCCGAAGCGGGCCTCCCGTCGCGTGGAGTGGCTCGGGACCGGGATAGCCGGGCAGGAAGTTCTCGCACATGTGCAGGGCCTGGAACGGCAGGCCAGCTAGCGCTTCAACTACATGTGCCGATGGGACGATTATCTCGCACCGGCGGTAGAACCACCGCGCCAGGGGCGACACCTGACGCGCGACCAGCAGATCCGCAATATCGGAGCCGTGGACGTGCACGACCGTCCGCCAGCCCAGGAGTGCCGGCAGGAGAGCCGGCACGTCGCGCAGGAAACCAGCGTTGGAGCGCGAGCAGACCACGTAGGTGACCGAGGCTCGGCCCCGCAGCAATGCGGACCAGAGCCGGGCAGCCGCTACGGCGACGCTTGCCATGGCGCAGCCACGCCCGCCGGCCACATAAATCGCTGGCGTCCACTCTACGCTCTCCTGTGCGGCCATGACACGGCGGGTCACGATCGCTTGGCCGTTGGCCGCCTCAATCCCGGAACTCCAGACGGCGATGCCGACCTTGCGCTGCCGCACCGTGCGTCCGGGGTTTGTGCCGGCCTTCCGGTCGGCGGACGGCATGGGGGACGACGACGCCTTGGCCGCCGCGAACGGGCTCACGAGGCCAACTCCTCAAGGCCTCGGATCGCGGCCAAGAACCGCTCGGTCATCTGGGCTGTGTTGAAACCGTCGCGCACCGTCGACAGGCTGGCCGCCGACATCCGGTCCAGCGTTCCCGGAAGGTCAATTAGGCTGGCGATCGCCGCCGCGAGCCCGGCTTCCTCGTTTGGAGGGAAGGATCGTCCGGTCGTCTCGTTCGAGAAGGCGGCGATCTCGGGCATGTGGGTCCAACGGTCCGAATGGACGACGGCGGGAAGTCCATAGGCCATGCCATGCACCAAACTCAGGCCTACCTCGCCGGGATAGACGAACAGCCGGCAGGCGTTGGCCGCCGCAGCAATGGTGGCTTCGTCGGTCGTGCCGCCATGCCAGTGGACGCGTCTGTCGAGATCCAGCTCGCGCGACAAGCCGCGCAATGACCCGACCATGGAGCCGTCACCCACCACCCGCAGTTCCACGCCTTCAAGCTCCGGCCGGGCGAGGCTCCGCAGTAGCAGGTCGAGACGCGCCTTTGGCTCAATCCGCCCGACGAAGAATAAGGCCCGCGGCCGGTCGGCGGCCAGATAGGGTGCGCGGCAGGCTTCAATAGGGTCGGTGTTCAGTCCGTTGTTCAGGGCCGACACGCGGCTCCCGGGGTTGTAGCCCAGCTCTGCGCTGTACTCGCGCACCTCGGCATCGGTATAGAAGATCTGGGCGTTGCCGAGCCGCATCATCGGCAGCCGTAGCGCCAATCGCCAGCTTCGGCTGGTGGAGCTCCAATAGTGGCCCCACCACACGGTCCGCGCTCCCACGAGTCGGGCCTTGGCCAACAGCAGGAGGTTTGTCAGGCAGCGTGGCGCTCCGCAGACAACGACGATATCGCCGCGCCTCACCTTGACGCCCAGCGCGCCCGTCTGCCAGTGGGCACGGCCACGCAGCAAGGGGCGCATCGGACCGAGGTGGCTGAACCAGCTGGGCATCCGTTCGTGCCGGGTGAGGGCACCCATGTCTGCCGGAGAGGCATAGACCCGGAAACGGTCGCCAAGGATGGCGGCCATCCGGTCGAAAAGATCAACCCTGTAGCTCGGCAGGGCCGGCTGGACAATCGTCACTCGCTCGGCGATCCGCGAGATCGTTGGGCGAGCAGCACGGTCATCGACGTCGGACGACGTTGCCATCGGCAGAACCTCCTACAAGGTGGCCCGGGGGCGCCCACGCGCGAGCGCCCCAGTAAGGGTGCCGAAACCCTCTCGGTTCAGCAGCCAGCTCGATCCTATAAGCGTCAGGAGGGCAAGGGCTGTTGCCGGCACTGCCAGTGCTGTGGCGGCGGGAAGAGCCCAGGCCACCGAACCGCCCGAGACCATGGACGACGCCAAACCTAGGATCGCAATCCCGAGGACCAGAGGCAGGAAGGCGCGTCCGAGCCGCGCCGCCTGTTCCCGGTGGCTTATGCCTATACGCTGCGCAGCCACGGTGTAGCTCAAGAGCCCGATAAAGCCTTGCTGGGCCGCCACGCAGACGGCAGCGCCGGTGAGCCCTCCGGCATAGCCGCCCACCGCTGCCGCGGTCATGAGCGACCCGGCATCAATTATCATCAGCACGGCCCGAAGCCGCCAGCGGCCCCGCGCCTCCAAGACAGAGAAGCCGACGGCTTGGTGAAGGCGGAGCGGCAGCGTAATAGCGATGACGGTCCCGACCAGCGCCGCCTCGTCCCATTTGCCGCTCCAGACCAAGTGGGTGACGAGCGGCAGCAGGCCCAGCAGGCCCAGCGACAGCAGGGAACTGAGGCAGGCCATGCCACTGCACATGGTATGAAATTGGTCGCGAAGCTCCGCCGGGCTGTTCTGAAGCCGGGCAAAAATCGGCATGGATGCCTGCCCAACGCTGGAGGTGAGGAGCACGCCTAGGTTCGCCGTCAAGAGAAAGCCGAAGTAATACTGCCCGAGGTCGTGCTCGGGCAGCACGAGGCCCAGCACGATATAGTCGCCGTTCTGGGTCAGCCCAAAGACCATCCCAGTGCCGATGATCCAGCGCAGGCTCCAGAAGATCTCGCAGAAGCGGTGCGCGTCAATGGCAAGGCCAACCGCCGTGTCCAGCACCTCGCGGCGCAGCAGCCAGACTTGGAACAGCACCGACAGCGAAAGGGCGGCGGCAATGCTGATCGTCTCGGCCCCGGCCAGGGCGATGACCAAGATAGCGATATAGTAGAACGTCGCCTGCGCCATGCTGTTGAGCGAGATGGTCCGAAACCGCAGGTCCAGCGACAGCGCGCTCAGATAAATGTTCTTGACCGCGGTCAGGGGCACGCTCAGCGCGGTCAGGAGGATCACGGTCATGAGGGCTGGCATGTCGTAGATCCGGGCAAGCATTACGCTCGCCGCCGCCATGAGGACCACCCCGATAAGACTGAGCTGGATCGCGAAGGCGGAGTAGTCGCGCGACAGCTGATGGAACTCATCCTGCCGCTGGATTAGCGACTTGCCGATGCCGGTGCTGTAGAAGCCCGAAGTCAGGGCTAGCGCCGCCGCGCCAATGGCGAAGACGGCGTATGTTTCGGGCGAGGCAATGTGCCCGAGCAAGACTTGGTTCGCAAACGACATAACCTTGATGCCGATGGCGGCCAAGGAAAGCCAGGCGATACCCTTAAGGGCGATCGTCCGTTCGGTTGCTAAGTTAGCCATCGTGGCGTGCCTGCCTGTCGTCAAAATCGGAAGCGGGAGGGAGTCTCTGGCCGGGAGGACCAAGGACAACGTACCGAGGTTGTTTGGGGCGATGATCAGGTCCGGGCGTAGACGTCCTCGTAGCGGACTATGTCGTCCTCGCCCAGATAGGGACCGGTCTGCACCTCTATGAGAACCATGGGCAGCTTGCCCGGGTTCTCCATTCGGTGCTTGGCTCCCAGCGGGATGTAGATCGACTGGTTCTCGGTCACAAGCCGGACGTCGTCGTTCACCGTGACCCGCGCGGTGCCCTGGACCACGATCCAGTGTTCCGAGCGGTGGTGGTGGCTTTGCAGGCTCAGCGCCGCCCCCGGGTGGACTACGATGCGCTTCACCTGGAAGCGGTCGCCCATGGCAAGGCTCTCGAACCAGCCCCAGGGGCGGTGGTCGCGCGGGAAGGTCTCGGCTTGCCGCGCGCCCTCTTGCTTCAGGGCGGCGACGGCGGCCTTCACGTCCTGCGCGCGGTCCTTGTGGGCGACCAGAACGGCGTCCGGCATAGCCACGGCGACGATGTCCTGCAGCCCGATCCCGACGATCCGCTGGCCCGGCGCCTCGGACCGCAGCAGCGTGCCCTCGCAGTCGATGGCGGTAGTCGCGCCGGAGGTGGCGGACCCGTCCTCCTGGGTTTCGCGCCAGACCGAGGCCCAGTCGCCTAGGTCCGACCAGCGCCCGGTGTAGGGCATCACGGACAGGTTGTCGGCCTTTTCCATGATCGCGTAGTCGATCGAGATGGCAGGGGCCTTGGCCCAGGCCACCGCATCGAGGCGGCAGAAGCCCAGGTCGCGCTTGGCCCCGCCTAGCGCGGCCTCGACCGCGGTCAGGAGATCCGGGGCATGGCGGCGGGCCGCGTCGATCATGACGTCGGCCCGGAACAGGAACAGGCCGCCGTTCCACAGGTGCCGCCCGTCCGCGAGCATGGCCTTGGCGCGTTCCGCATTCGGCTTTTCGACGAAGGCCACGAGAGGCAGGGGCTCGGGGGTCTCCCCCGAGGGCGGAGCCGCAAGTTCGAGATAGCCGTAGCCGGTCTCGGGTCGGTCGGGGGTGATCCCGAAGGTCACGATGCGCCTGGCCTCGGCCGTGGGTGCGGCGGCTGCGACCGTGTCGCGGAAGCCTTGCGCGTCCGGGATGACGTGGTCGGACGGGGCGACCAGGATCAGCGCCCGGGAATCGTCATGGGCGACCTGAAGCGTCGCGGCCAGGATCGCGGCGGCGGTGTCGCGCCCCTCGGGCTCGATGAGAAGGGCGGAGGGCATGATGCCGGTCTCGTCCAGCTGCTCGGCCGCGATGAAGCGAAAGGCATCGGCCGTGACCACCACAGGGGCCGCGAAGAGCGCGCCCGACAGACGCCGGGCCGAAGCCTGGAACAGGCTCTCCTCGCCCAGAAGGGCCGCGAACTGCTTGGGGTAGCTCTTGCGGCTGAGCGGCCAGAGACGGGTGCCCGAGCCGCCACACAGGAGGACAGGGTGGATCGTGGCCATCGGCGTCTCCGCGGTCGTGGGGCGTCGGTCAGCGACGTCGGATTGGGGCGGGGTCAGGACGGTCTTGTTCATGATCTCATCGGATCCGGCTGGGGAAGGACGGCCCGGCGGGCCAGGTTCTGCGCCCGGTCACTGCCGGATATCTCCCGCTCCTTGCTTGAACCATTCGTAAGTCTCGGCGAGGCCGTCGCGCAATGGGGTCCTTGCCCGCCAGCCCATGGAGGCAAGACGGCCCACATCCATCAGCTTGCGCGGGGTGCCGTCGGGCTTGGCCGTGTCAAAGCCGATGCGGCCCCCGAACCCCGTCACCTCGGCCACCATCCGCGCGAGATCGGCGATGGAGATGTCCTCGCCCGTCCCGACGTTGATGTGCGACAGCATCGCCCGGGTGTTCGCCTCGTAGGTGGCCCGGTCCAGCCCCATCACGAAAAGCGAGGCCTCGGCCATGTCATCCACATGGAGGAACTCGCGACGGGGGGTGCCCGTGCCCCAGATGGTGACCTCATCGCGCCCGTCCCGCGCCGCCTCGTGGAAGCGGCGGATCAGGGCGGGGAGGACATGAGAGTTCTCGGGATGGAAGTTGTCGCCCGGCCCGTAAAGGTTCGTGGGCATGACCGAGCGGTAGTCGCGCCCGTGCTGCCGCGCGAAGCTTTCGCACAGCTTGATCCCGGCGATCTTGGCGATCGCGTAGGGCTCGTTGGTGGGCTCAAGCGTTCCGGTCAGAAGCGCGTCCTCGGCCATCGGCTGGGGCGCCTCGCGCGGGTAGATGCAGGACGAGCCCAGGAACAGGAGTTGCTGGACCCCCGCCGCATGGGCCTGCCCGATCACGTTCGCCTCGATCAGCAGGTTGTCGTAGATGAAGTCGGCCGGGTAGGTGTTGTTGGCATGGATGCCGCCGACCTTGGCCGCAGCCAGGATCACTGCGTCGGGCCGCTCGGCCCGCATGAAGTCACGGACGGCCGCCTGATCCGTCAGGTCCAGTTCCGCATGGGTGCGGGTGATGGGCTCGTCGCGCCCTTCGGCCTGGATGCGCCGCAGGATCGCGCCGCCCACCATGCCGCGGTGCCCTGCCACGAAGATTCGCGCCATTCTGGTCTGCTCCTCGGGGCCGTCAGTTCTCGACGCTGATAGGCAGGTCGAGCCCATGCGTCTTGAGCAGCGCCTGCCGCCGGGCGGAGAGGTGGTCCGCCGCGACCATCTCGCGGCACATCTCGCGCGCGGTGATCTCGGGCACCCAGCCCAGCTTCTGCTTGGCCTTGGCGGGGTTGCCCAGCAGCGTTTCGACCTCGGCGGGGCGGAAGTAGCGCGGGTCGATCCGCATCACGACCTGACCTTCCTTGACCATCGGCGCGTGTTTGCCCTCGACCCGGTCCACGACCGCGACCTCCTCCACGCCGCTGCCCATGAACTTGAGGGTCATGCCTAGGTCATGCGCGGCCCAGGTGATGAACTCGCGGACCGAGTATTGGACACCGGTGGCGATCACGTAATCCTCGGGCTCGTCCTGCTGGAGCATCATCCACTGCATCCGGACATAGTCCTTGGCGTGGCCCCAGTCGCGGAGGGAGTCGATGTTGCCCATGTAAAGGCACTTCTCGAGGCCCATCGCGATGTTGGACAACCCGCGCGTGATCTTGCGGGTCACGAACGTCTCGCCGCGGCGGGGGCTCTCGTGGTTGAAGAGGATGCCGTTGCAGGCGTACATCCCATAAGCCTCGCGGTAGTTCACCGTGATCCAATAGGCGTACATCTTGGCGACGGCATAGGGACTGCGCGGGTGGAACGGCGTCCGCTCGGTCTGCGGCGTTTCCTGCACGAGGCCGTAAAGCTCGGAGGTCGAGGCCTGGTAGAACCGGGTGGTCTTCTCCATGCCCAGGAAGCGGATCGCTTCCAGAAGGCGCAGCGTGCCCACGGCATCGACGTCGGCGGTGTACTCGGGGGCCTCGAAGCTGACCGCCACATGCGACTGCGCGCCCAGATTATAGACCTCGTCCGGTCGGATCTCGGACAGGATGCGCGTCAGGTTCGAGGTATCGGTGAGGTCGCCGTAATGCAGGCGAAAGCGCCCGTTCTCGTGGGGATCCTCATAGATGTGGTCCACGCGCTGCGTGTTGAACAGGGAGGCCCGGCGCTTGAGGCCGTGGACCTCGTAGCCTTTCTCGAGCAGGAACTCGGCAAGGTAGGAGCCGTCTTGGCCGGTGACACCTGTGATCAGGGCTCGCTTGGTCACTTCGTAGGGCTCCTTGTCCGTGTCGTGGCCGCGCCCGGGCGGCTGGCGGTGCGAGACCGGTCGCGATATGTGACGTCGGTCTAATCGATATGGCCGGCGACAGGGAAACAACCGTACGGTCCAGCGTGTCGTCGTAGGGGCGCGCATGACACGGAGCGCCTCGACTGTCCACCGCAGGGGAACAATGGATCGGCAATCACTCGCCTATAACGTGCATAGATCAAGCGCCTTTGGCGCCTAGGACGACGCGGAGGGTTCGGCAGGCGATCCACAGGTCGAGGCGGAGGGAGGCGTGGCGCTCGCGGTAGCCCGGCACCTGTTCGGCGTACACGCGGGCGTGGTCGAAGAAGTCGGGCCGGGGCCCGATCAGGCTCATCTCGCCCTGGAGCACATTGAGCACCTGCGGCAACTCGTCCAACCGCGTGCGACGCAAAGCCCCTTGGGATCAAAGGTCGCGGTCGGGCGTGACGAGTGGGACGAAGCCGCTGACATCGCCGCCGGTGACGATCCTGTCCCCATGCCGCAACCACGCATGGGCCTCGAAGCCGGGGGCCCGGTCCTGTCGGACGCCGATAAGGATGTCGCTCGGGACCCCGGTGCGGGCGAGCCAGGATTGTGCCGCAAGGGCTTGGACGAAGCAGTCGGCGCGCCAGGGAACATGGCCGGCCACGCGCGGCACGGCAAAGGCCACGCGATCCACCATAGTGCTGTCCGTCAGCCCTGCCTTGGGGTTCGTAGGGTTGCCCTGGCGCGCCATCCGCATCAGGGCCCGCCCCGAGTGGCGGCCCAGGCGCCAGCGCGCGCGGCCGAGCTCAAGGGCCGCGCGACCGAGGTCGAACCAAGTCCGTGGCCCGAGGTACAGCAGGTGAACCGCGACGAGCTTCCGCCTAGCCATGCACCAGGAGGCCGTTTCGCATGAGATCGTCGAGGAAGCGCACCATGTCGGCTTCGATGGTCGCCGCGCTCACGCCGTAGTCGGCGGCCAGACGGTCGCGGATCTCGGTCAGCGGAACCCGTTCCTTGAGAAGGCCCCAGATCTCAGTGCCCAGCGTATCGAGCCCGTAATAGGTGTCGTTGCCGAGATGGAGGATCACCGTCTCATCTCCGACGCGGCTCTCGAGGGCCTCGGGGGAGGGGGACAGGTCCAAAGGGTAGGCGTCGATCATCAGCTCCTCACGAATCCACCCAAAACCGTGCGCGGCGACAGGATGCAAATGACCCGCATTGCTCTACCGCTGTCCGGTTCAAGTAGGGCGATATTGGCGAGATCACCGTCCGACCTCGTGGCGATTCCATAGCAACCTGGGTGCGGGCCACCGATTTCGGCCAAGCATGGCTTATCGGGGGCCCTCCAAGCCGATCGTCTCGGCGATCATGGCGCGCACCAGGGGCAGTTCGTCGAAGGTTCGGGGATAGGTCAAGGCATAGCCCGGCACCGCATTGGCCACCAGACTCGCGAGGCGCATCCGCTGTCCGGCCTTCATCCGATCAGCGGGATCGAGGGCAAAGCTGCTGCGGAGGAGTTCGATGCACACCTCGGACGGAGGAAGCCGGGCGATCCGACGCTTCCCGGCTTGGCAAGGGTCGGACAGGAAGAAGAGCCCCTGCAGCCTGAGGTCCGCCGGAGTGGAGGCCGCGTTGCCGACTGCCACGCTGATCTTGCGCCCTGTGGGCCGCGAGTCCGCCCCGGCCTGCGAATAAAGCTGAGCCCAAGCGTCGGGCAGCAGCTTGAGCCGGGTATAAAGCGCTCGTGCCAGGACGGTCTCGTCCTCGTGGCGCAGGTCGACCGCGTCGTCCCCGAGCAGCGGCCATCCGGTCTGGTGCAGGTATCCGGTCAGCGTCGACTTGCCGTGGCCAGATGGCGCGACGAACAGCACGGCCGAGTTGGGTGCCGGAGCGACCGCGCCGGCATGGATCACCAGATGCCCCAGATGGGACAGGATCCGTGGCGCGACATGATCGCCGACCCACTGCGCCACCAGTTCGTCCTCGGCCTCTGGGTCCACGTCATGAACCAGCACGGAGCGGGTTTCAAAGGACACGCGGGCGGAGGCAATGCCTTCGGTGCGGACGAGCCTGTCGGGGCCGTCCTCGGCCTTGCCTGTTTCGGTGCCGCACCCGTCATTCCAGGTCCAGGACGAAGCCCGGGCTGGCGCTGCCTCGCCACGGCGGAAGCTCCAGCCCGGCAAGCCGAACGGGTCGAGGTCACGAGACGCGGAGGGATGATCAAAGGCTTGAACCATCAGCGATGCCTAATCCGGCCATCCCGATCAGGGCTGCTGGACCCCCTCGGAACGATAGACCCTGTTCTCCGATGCTCCGAGATCGGTGCAGGAGACCTGGTTCCGGCCGCCTGGGCCATGTCGGCCAGAAGGCTGGCGCCCGACGGACGTTCCACAAGGACATCCGCCATGCCCACCTTGGCACGATCGCGACAGCCCGTGCGCTTGGGACGTGACGCTTTGGTCATCACATCCAAGGGTCACTGGCTTTCAGGTGACTTGGGCCAGATGCGAATCGCAGGGCTGGTTCTCAACCCCGATCCTCGGACGAGCACAGGGCGAAATACGCCAGTTGAACCTAGGCCGGCGTCCCAGGCCTGGGCGGCTTCAGGGCCGGATGCGGCCCCGTTCCTGGCCTTTGTTGCTTTCCTTGGTGCCCTTGGTGCCGGAAGCCGTCAGGGCCGTGACCGTACCATGCACCGTCAGCGTGGGAGCGGCGTACTTCTTGGCGGCACTCTGCTCTTGATTGTTCATCGCTTCGTCCTTGTTGCTTCCTAGGAGTGTCTGGTGGTCATGGCTTCGGTCCGTATGCCGAATTCGACCAAAGCGCCAAGACCGTCCTGTCCCAGCGTAGGTCGTCTACTAATGGTCTGCTCAGTGGCTGTCCATAGGGCAGGTTCAATGCCTGGTTGAGCAGGGTTGCAGTTGTGTCGCTGGGGCCCGGCATTGCGCCATGCTTGTCGGCGGACCGGATCAGCAATTGGGTCAGTGTCCACCCGAGATGGGTTCGCCCCGCACGCCAAAGCACCTCCTCGGGTAGCAGGCCCCGAAGCGCGCGTCGCAGCAGCACCTTGGGCCAGCCGTCCGTCTTCATCTGCGAGGACGGGCAGCGAAGGCAGAACTCGATGACGCGGAGGTCCATGAAGGGGTCGCGCGGCTCGATCCCGTGCCCCGCCGCGACGCGGTCATAGCGCTCCCGCCCCACCAGCAGGACCGGACCGCTGATGCTGGCCGCGCGCCACGCGGCCTGGGATGGCGCCGGGGCGAAACTGTTCCGCCGCCACCGCGCAACGCGCGACCGAAGATCAACCTGCCGGGCGAAGTCGGGATGGAGGAGGGCGCCCTTCGGACGGGCATCGTCCAGGCCGCTCCAGCGACGCCGAGCGCGGCGAAGCCAGTCCGGAACCGCCGCTTGCCGGAGAGCCTCTCCCATGAACCGCCAGCGCGTGTGCTCCCCGCTCCAGTACCGTTCCTCGGCCACCGCCTCGTTCCAGGCCGTCGTCCATCGGCCCGCGCGGATCAACTGCCCCATCCGGTTCCCGTCGGTCAGAACGATGTCCCCGGCCACGCCATCCAGCACGACCCGCACGCCTGCGCGCTCTGCGGCGATATAGGCGCTGCGCACGAGGTTCATCTGACCGTCGAATGGCTCCTTCAGGGACCGGAGAGCCTCGTGCAGGTCGTCCATGTAGGGGGACAGGTCCGCCACATCCACCAGATGCGGGTCCAGGCCCGGAATGGTAAGGCTGGCCCGGATGGCCCGTGTCTCGGCGCAATCGGGGTCCGCCGAATGGATCACGGAAAACGTGGGGAGAGGCCCGCGGCCCTCGGCCGCGAGGAGGCGCGTCGCGACGGCGACCGCCGAGCCCGAGTCGAGCCCTCCGGACAGCATCGAGCCGACCGGGCCGTCGCTTCGCAGGCGGCATCGCACCGCTTCGGTGAACACGTCGAGGAAGGCGTCCGCATAGGCTTGGTCGCTTCCAAGGCGCATCTCGGGGCCCGGGACCAGGGACCAGTAGCGCCGGACGGTCAGGCCCCTGGCATCCGCCACGAGCCAATGGGCCGGCGGCAGACGGCGGACATGCTGGAAGAAGGTCGACTCGACGTCGATGGCCTCGAGGTAATCCTCAAGATAGTCTGCGATCCGACCCGTATCCAGGTCGGGCGGAACCCCCTGAGCCTCGAGCACGGCCCGAGGCTCGGTCGCAAAGGCCAGCAGGCGGTTCTCGCGGTGCGCATAAGCGAGCTGCCGCATCCCCATAGGGTCGCGCGCCGCAATGATCTGCTCAGCGCGCGGATCCCATATGGCAAAGGCGAAGTCGCCCAGCAGGCGGGTGAGGCAACCCTCGCCCCAGGCCAGCCAGGCCCGGAGGATGATCTCCCCGTCGCCGATCACGCGGCCGGTCCCGAGGAGGTCCAGTGCAGCCAGCAGCTCTGCCCGGTTGTCGAGCCGGACATCCGCAGTGATCGTGCAGCCCGTCGCGGGATCGGTCAGCGGCATGACCTCGTGCCGTGCTTCCGGCGTGGTGGCGAGCAGCGTGTGGCCCAAGGCGACCTGGCCTTCCCGATGGATCCGGGTCGCGTTGGGGCCGCGCCGTTCCAGAAGGGCGGCCATGGCCTCGATGCCGTCAGGCGGCCCACCATCGAGCCTAAGGATGCCACAAATGCCGCTCATGCCGCGCTCCGGTCGGCGACGATCCGGCCCGCATCCAGCCGGACCACACGGTCCGCGAGGGCTAGCGTCGCGGGCCGGTGGGTGATAACGACAACGGTTCGATTCTTGAGGGCCGAGGCCGCGGCGGCCACAAAGGCGCTTTCTCCGTCGAGATCGTACATCGACGTCGCCTCGTCCAAGATGAGGATGGGTGGATCCTTCAGGATCGCCCGCGCGAGCGCGATCCGCTGCCCCTGACCGCCCGACAGCCGGACACCATTCTCTCCGATGCGCGTGTCGTAGCCTTCGGGCAGGTCGAGGATGAAGTCATGCGCTTGGGCGAGGCGTGCGGCGGCCTCGATCTCGGCCACGGTCGCGCCGTCCCGGCCGAAGCCGATGTTGTCGCGCACCGTGCCGTGAAACAGGAGCGGCCGCTGGGGCACGAGGCCGATCTGTCGGCGCAGGTCGCGCAGCGCGATGGCGCGAAGGTCCATGCCATCGAGCCGGACCGTGCCCTGTTGCGGATCCTCGAACCGCAGGAGGAGTGAGGTCATCGTCGTTTTGCCCGCGCCATTCGCGCCGGTCAGGGCCAGTGTCTCGCCGGGGCGGATGGACAGGGTCACTCCTCGGAGAGCCGATTCGCGCCCCGGATAAGCAAAGTAGACGTCTTCGAAGGCGATCGCACCCTTGGCCCGGTGCAGTCGCGGCGCATGGACAGGCTGCGGCTCGGGCGGCGTGTCGAGGATCTCGGACAGGCGGGCGAGGGTGCCGCGCGCCGACTGGACGCGTCCATAGACATGGGCCAGTTCCGCCACGGGGCGGGTCAGGAGGGCCGCATAAAGGAGAAGGCTGACCATCTCGGACGGCGACATCGCCCCTGCTTGCAGGCGCTGACCGGCCAGAGCCAGAAGAAGGACCGCGCCGATCCCGGCCACGAGGCTCGTGGCTGGGCCGAAGACCGCATAGATCTCGGCTTCGCGGATCGCGAGGTCGCGCGCGGTCCCGGCCTGTTGGCCAAAGCGCCGGGTTGCCTGATCCTCTCGGGTGAAGGCCTTGATGGCGGGCAGCATCGCCAGATCTTCCGAGGCAGTGGCCACCACCTGCGCCTCGGCTTCCTGTATGGACTGGGCGAGGCCCCGCAGGCGGCGACCCACGACCTTGAGGGCCAGGTAGAACACGGGCACGATTAGCGGCACCGCCAGGGCCAAGGCCATGTCGATCCGCGCCATGAGGATCACCGCGCCCAAGGCCGTCACCGCCTGCGCCGGCAGGCCTGCCAGCGTTTCGGTCATGAGACGTCCCAGACGCTCGATCTCGTAGGTCGAAAGCGCCAGCAGGTCCCCCTGGGTGTGCCGCTGGTGAAAGGACAGTGGCAGCGCCTGGAGGTGATCGTGGACTTGGGTTCGCATCTCGGCCAGCAGCCGGGCCGTCGCACGACCCGACACTATCCCCAAGGCGGCGCGCAGAACTGCCGCGAGGGTTAGGACCAGAACGAGCAACGCCGCCACTGGCGCAAGCGCAACACCCGCCGTTTCCAGGATCGCACCGGCCATTCGTCCAGCCAACGCGGGCAGCAGCAGCATGGCGCCGGACTCGGCCAGCATCAAGACCGCCAGGAGCGCAAGGGCCCCGGTATGAGGTCGGGCCAGGTGACGGAGCCGGGTGAGGGTCAGGTGCCCCTCCCTCGCGGACGCGGCCTCAGGAAAGCCGCGATGCGGCGGAGATGGAGAACGGGCAGGGGCTCCTTGGAGCGGTCCGGGTACTTGGCCCGCATGAAGCTGGCAGGGGGCACCAGCCGACCCCAGAGGAACCCGATCTTCCGGCCCAAGCCCGGCACCGCGCGGAGATCCCGCAAAGCGCGTCCGGCCTGATGGCTGCCCAGCAGGTAGCGCGTCTCGGGGGTGTCCTGGGGTGCGGCAGACAAGCGGCCGACCGTTCCGGCCGGCACAGGCGTGCCCAGTTGCCGCGCGGCGATCGCCAGCCCGTCCAGCGCCACGCGCGCCAGCCCAGCCTTGGCAGCGGCGGCCTCGAAGTCCTGCCACTCGGCGGGCTCTATGACGCGCGCCAAAAGGTCGATGTCGCGGAGCCAGATCAGCCGGTCGCCGCTGTAGTGGACTTGGCCGTCCACGTAGTACGGGTTGACGATGTGCTGGGCCCGATGCGCGCAGGCCAGCAGGAGCGCGCCATCCCGAGGCAAGCCGAAGGCTGCTTGGCACAGCCGAGGCAAGGGGTGCCGGCGGGCCCACACAGCATCGAACTGGAGCGCATGGGCGAGCAGGGGCGAGTTGAGGGCCTGCCAGTGGAGGTCCACATCGTGAACCAGCCCGTCGGGCGTCTGCTTGGTCCAGGTTTCCTGAAGCCGGACGGCCTCGTCCCCGGTCGGATCGTCATAAAAGTGAGCAAACCCCTGGGCCGCCAAAACTCGGCGCGCGGTGTCGCGGTCGGCGGGCGCGATCAGGATGTCGCTGTCCCCGCGCGCACGCGCAGCGGAAGGCTCGTAAAGGTCATAGGCCAGCGCCGATCCCTTGAGTACCAGCACTCGGACTTCGGAGGCGGCCATGACCGACAGGAGGTTGGACAGCACCAGCCTGTGCCGCATCTCCCACATCGCCTGCGCCATGGCGGCACGGCGCAACGCTTCGGCCGCTTCGGATGGCCAGCCCTCGACGGTCCCGGTCAGGCATCCGGCAACGCCGTGATAGAGTGCGCGCCGAACGACGACTTCGGGCCGAACCTGCGGCGGGCAGGCGACCGGCCCGCAAAGCGCGCGGGCCAGGACTGCGTCGGCGGCGCCATCCTCATCTGTGGTGATCGCTGGTGCCATGGCAGGAAGCTTGGTCCGGGAAGCTGGGACGGATACGCCGCGGTCAACTCGCGCGCGTTCCCGCATGGCGTCGCCGACGAACGGAATCAAGTCCCTGTGCGACCGGCATCCAGCGCAGCCGAACGAAGCCCCTGAAGGCGCCCCTTCGGGCTTCGTCCGGGGCCACGCTGTGCATAGATCAAGCGCCTTTGGCGCCCAGGACGACGCGGAGGGTTCGGCAGGCGATCCACAGGTCGAGGCGGAGGGAGGCGTGGCGGACGTAGTGGAGGTCGGCGGCCACCTTGGCGTGCAGGCCGTCGAGGCCGTCCACGTAGCCCACCTCGACCTGCGCGAGGCCCGAGATGCCGGGGCGCACGGTGTGGCGCTCGCGGTAACCCGGCACCTGTTCGGCGTACACGCGGGCGTGGTCGAAGAAGTCGGGCCGGGGCCCGATCAGGCTCATCTCGCCCTGGAGCACATTGAGCACCTGCGGCAACTCGTCCAACCGCGTGCGACGCAAAAGGCCGCCCAGGGGAGTGATGCGGTGACGGTCGAGAGCATCGAACGCGCCACGTGCCACCTGGGTGGCGTCCGTCATCGAGCGGAACTTCCAGGCCTGGAACGGCTGTCCTCCCTGGCCCATGCGAGTTTGCACGAAGAAAAGCCCGCCGCGGTTGAACCACGGGTTCAGCACGACCAGCAGCAGCGCCACCAGCCCCAGGGGCGCCAGCAGCACCAAAGCGCCCAGCACGTCCCCGGCACGCTTGACCCATAGATAACCGGCACGCGAGCGGCCCGACCCGATCTGGCCCGACCCGACCTGGCCCGACCCGACCTGGCCCGACGCAATCTGGCCCGTTTCGCCCCAGCCGCCCTCGGCCAGAATGTTCGCCATCGCCGCTCCGCCTCCGCGCGGCGCGTCTCCAGTCCTGCCCAGCATCCGTGTCCCTCGTCGTCCCTGCTTCAAGACAGGTTAAACAGGCCATTAAGGTGACAGGCGTGCGATGGAAAGCCAAAAGAGGCGAAGTCGACAAATTCCTGCAACCTTGAGGTGTAGATGCCGCGCGACCCGGGGGTGTGGTGACCTCTCGGCGAGCAATCGTACCCGAAGTCGATCTGGACCCGGCAGGTTGGCTGTGGATACGCTGCGCTGGCCGCAACATCCGGTCAGTCAGCCGTCAGGTCTACACGTCCAAGTGTAGCCACGTAAGCATCAAACCGCTCAATGGCGAGTCAGCCACCGAGCCCGTCGATCCAGGGTGGGGCAACTTTATGTATGTAAGGCAGTAGTTTACTGGAGAGATGAAACCTCGTGGGATCGTGAGTCTCAGGGTTAAGTTTAATACTTATCCAATCGGCGAACCTGGTCTAATAGAGCCCGGATGCTCCGAGGCGAGAGACAAGGCCGTGATGCAAAAACCCGTGCCAGCTTATGAGCTGCAGCCCGCCGTCCGTCACGCCGAGGCCGGGGACGAAGTCGATCTTCTGGAGGTGATGCGCACGCTCTGGCGCGGTAAGCACTCCATCGCGCTCTGCGCCGCGCTAACCCTGTCCTATGGGGGGTACAAGGCCTTCGTCACGGCCCAGCCACTTTACACGGCGACGGCGCAGATGGCTTTGGAGGTCAGCACCCCGTCAGTGATGAACGTCGAGGCGGTTGTCTTGGGCTTTGCGGGCGACGAAGCCAGCATCAACACGGAAATGGCTGTCATCACCTCCGGTGATCTCATCGGCCGCCTGGTGGACGAGCTGCAACTGACCCAGGACCCCGAGTTCAACGGCGCCATCGAGACATCCGATGACCAGCCTGGCCTGATCGCGCGGGCCAAGGACGTCGTCCGGGGTTGGCTTAATCGCGAAACCGCCACTGTGGAGGACCCCGTTCTGCCCGAGGAGGAGCGGCGCGACGTCATTGACGCTGTGCGCGGTGCCATCGAGACGGGCAGCAGCTGGGATACCTATGTCTTCACGATCTCGGCCACGACCGAGGATCCTGACAAGTCGGCCCTGCTGGCCAACACGCTTGCTCGGGTTTATCGCGATGATCAGGCCCGCATGAAGATCGAGGCCACGGAGCAGGCTGCGGAATGGTTGTCTGGTCGTGTCAGCGAGCTTCGGTCCGAACTCGACACCCATGAACGGCGGATCTCTGACCTGCGCGCAAGCAGTTCTCTGGTCAGTGCGGAAGGCCTTGATGCTCTCAACGGGCAGGCCATCGAGTTGCGGAGCCAGCTTCAGCAAGTCCGAGGCCAACTCGAGCGGATCAACGAACGCCTGCAGGCCCTGCGGGCGGCCGAATTCTCGGACGACATCCAGATCAAGCTGGACGCGGCGCAAGACGGACAGCTCGAATCCGCTGCAGGTGCCGTCGCGTCCTCCGAGCCGGGCGCACAGGCTCGGTTCGACCGTCGCTTCGTACAGGTCATCCT
The DNA here is from genome assembly GCF_006152115.1 of Rubellimicrobium rubrum. Classification (GTDB taxonomy): domain Bacteria; phylum Pseudomonadota; class Alphaproteobacteria; order Rhodobacterales; family Rhodobacteraceae; genus Rubellimicrobium; species Rubellimicrobium rubrum. Next base: position 17,633 of record NZ_VDFU01000031.1, read on the forward strand.
GCAGACCGAAGCCGAACAGCAGCGGGCCGAGGCCCTCATCACCGAGCTTCAGCGCCGGGTGGACGAGTTGTCTACCCAGTTCGAGGGGCAGTCGGTCGATTTCCAGGAACTCCAGCAGTTGGAGCAGGAAGCCGAGGCCACGCGCGTGCTTTACGAGAGCTTCCTGACCCGTCTCAAGGAAACGACCGTCCAGGAGAGCGTCCACCAGTCCGACAGCCGCATCCTGACCGAAGCCCGCCCGGGCGAGCAGGTAGCGCCGCGGCGTTCGCTCATGCTGGTCATGGCGCTGATGGCCGGCCTTCTGCTGGGTTCGGCGCTCGTTCTGCTGCGAGAGTTCCTGCAGAACACCTTCCGCAGCGCGGAAGAATTGGAGCAGTACACCGGTCGGACCGTGCTGGGGCAGATCCCCCGGATTCCCACCCGTGCCCGCGTCGACACCATCAAGTATCTCCTGTCGAAGCCGACCTCGGCTGCGGCCGAAGCGATCAGGAACCTTCGGACCTCGCTCCTCCTGTCGAACGTGGACCGGCCGCCCCAGGTCATCATGGCAACCTCCTCGGTTCCGAACGAGGGCAAGACGACTCTGACCATCGCGCTGGCCCAGAACCTGGCCGGCCTGGACAAGCGGGTCCTGCTGATCGAGGGCGACATCCGCCGTCGCACCTTTGCGGCGTACTTCCGGCAGGCTCCGGGCAAGGGCGGCATCCTGTCGGTGATCGCCGGACGGGACAGCCTGGAGGGCGCGGTGTTCCGGCCTGAAGGTTTGGACATCGACGTCTTGGCTGGCGAGCAGCGGTCCAACGTCAATGCCGCCGACCTGTTCTCGTCCGACAGCTTCCAGCGCCTGATCGAGCAGGCGCGAGGGGCCTACGATTACATCGTCATCGACACGCCGCCGGTGCTGGTCGTGCCGGATGCTCGGGTGATCGGCCAACTGGCCGACGCCGTCGTTTATGTGGTGCATTGGGACCATACGCCCAAGGGCCAGGTCGAAGACGGGCTCCGGCAGTTCCGGTCGGTCAATGTGCCCGTCACCGGGCTGGTGCTGTCCCGCGTCGATCCCAAGGGGATGAAGCGCTATGGCTACGGCGGCCGCTATGGGGCCTATGCCCGCTATGGCCGCAGCTATTACGAGGCCTGAGCCAGGACCTCATGGCCCGGAATGCGAACGGCCGGTCAGTGGACCGGCCGTTTTCTTTTGCTGAGCAGGCCAAGTCGGCCGAGAGGACGTCCCCGGGATGTCGGGATGTGTCAGCCGACCCCGTATCAGGACCAGAGCGGTCGGCATGTTCCGATGGTATCGCCAAGACAAGGGGCGAAGCCGGGCAAGTTCGGGTGAGGTTAAGCGTCCCCAGTGCGGGCCGCCGATCCGCGCTTTTGCGCCGTGGTGTTCCGGGCCACCCCCGGAAGGGATGGCCTGATGGGACGCGTCGCCGTCAGTCCGCGGCTGACGAGGCTTCGGACAAGATCGTCGGGAAGAACTGCTGGAAGGCGCGGTTCCACCGGGTGATCGGCTGTTCCTCGACGAAGATGATGTCGTTGGGCCGAAGCTCGAACTGGGTGGCCAGGATCAGGTTGCCCGCGTTGCGGGCGTCCAGGTGCCATGCGATCACGGGCTCGGCCAGTCGCGGATCGGTGGACTGGCGAAGGACGTAGATCTGCGACGGGTTGCCGGTCTCGGTCTGGAAGCCCCCGGTTTCGAACAGCGCATCGGCAAGAGAGGCCTGCTGGTCGTAGGGCAGGGGATAGCGCGTCTGCTCGGACACTTCGCCGGCGAGGTAGACGTAATCCCGATCCTCGGCGCCAAGGTCCGAACGGCTCTCGAAGACGGAGCGTACCTCGTCGAGCTGGGCCCGACGGATCCCGATTTCCGCGGACAGCTCGGTCAGGGCGGCGGTGCGATCATCACGCCGCAGGCTCGATGCGGTAATCTGACGCTCGAAGTACTCGAACGCCCGGTCGAGGTCGTAGCTCGTGTCCACGAAGACCGAATCACCCGGGAGGAGTTGCACAGACTGGAGGTCGCCGCGGTTGAGGTAGTCTTCGACGGGCACCTGGTACAGCGTACCACCCCGGTAGATGCGGATCGACGCGTATTCGGGCGTGTCCACGTCAAGGCCGCCCGCCGCAGCCAGCGCCTGATCCAGCGTGGGAACGTTGAGGGTGACGGGCACGGCGCCCGGCGCGCCCACATCGCCGCCCACGGTGATCGACTGGGAATTGAACTCCGCGATCTGAAGGCTGAAGTTCGGATCGATTCCTGTCTCGATGAAACGCTCGAACAGGCGCTGCTCGGCGTCCTCGATGGTCATGTCGCCGACTTGGACGGTGCCGACTTCGGGCACCGCGATCGCGCCGTCATCGCGGACGGTGTATTCCTGTCTGACCTCGCCTCCGGAGATCGAGCCGGTCACGGCCTCGGCGCCGCTGGTGGGGGTGCGCGTCGCCAGTTCGACCACGTCGCCGACCCCAAGCCGGTAAGGCTCGGGCGTTGCCGGCGGCGGCACCCGCAGTTCCAGGGTGCCGGGTTCGAGGTTCGGGACTTCGGGCGTCGGCGGGAGTGCGCCGGCCCCGCGTGGGGTTCCTCCGCCAGCAGTCTGCGAGAACGCGGCGGGCAGGCTGCGCGGCGTGTAGGGCGCGCCGTTGTTGGCGGTGAACACGCTTTCCCGGGTGACCGGGATCACCGTCACGCCGTCGTTCTGGTCTCTCTGGTTCACCAGCGGGCTCACATAGGTGACGCCGCAGCCCCCGAGTCCCAACGCCGAGGCGAGAAGGAGACTCCGGAGTGTAGGTAGGTTGCGCATTCTTGTCCTCTTACCGTCCACCCGGGCCTCTTGCGGGATCCAACCCCGAGCCCAACGCGCTTTGCGTCTGGTCCCAGCTTGGTCCCGATCATGGCCCTGTTGTTCACTCGTTCCGTCCGGGCTGGTGCCCGTGTCGTCATTCACCCGCACAAGAGCACGATCCTTCGCCACAGTTCCAGTGACCGGATCATCCTGATCGCGGTGTGCGGATCAGGAGTGTTGCAGCTTTGCCTTGTCAATGCGGGCGTGTCACGGGATCCGCTGCCGATTATCCTCAGACATCCCGGCTGACCGGCGATCCTCTGCCGACCCGAACAGCGGGCCCGAGTGTCGGCATCCCCATGAGGATGGCTGACAAGCGAGTACGTCGACGTGCAAGTCATCACGCCGTTCTTATCAGGATCGGGGACTCGGCCCAGGGGCCACGCGAGGAGATGGCGCTACCTCCCCCTGAGGAGATGGCGGAGACCCCATTGAACGAGGATGGAAGAAACGGCTTAGAGAGTTCCGCGCCGATCCAGGAGCCTTCGACCGGACGGGATCCATCCCCTGACGATGTCCCTTTGGTCGGCCGTTTGCCAAGCCCCGAGCCCGAGAACGACCGAACCCTGGCCCTTATGGTGGCTCTGGCCTTTCTGGTTGGGCTCGCCATCTGGGGAGGGCTTGCGCTGCTCGTGCTATGGTGAGGGGGGAACCGTGCCGGACATCGGCCAAGTATGCCAGATCAGGGACGCGCTCGTGCCCGTCAATGGAAATGCGGCTGGTTGCGGGACGCGAGGGGCCCTACCAGCCGCCCGGCGGCCCTGGCGACCGGTCGGGCCCCGGACCGGGCCCACGCCGCGCTCCGCCGGTCCGACCGATGTTGCGTACCGCGTGGCGGCGGAGCCGCTCGGCCTTGCTGTCGGGTTCGGCGTTATCCCCGTCGGGCATGTCGAGGGGCAGCACGAGGCAGTGGCTTTGGGCAGGCAGCACGGTCGACCAGTCCTTGATCAGCTGCTTATAGCACTTGCCCACAGGACGGATGTTGCGATCGAGATCGAACAACCCGAGCGGATTCACGGTGCCATTGTCCTCGCGCAGGGCGGAGTCCCAGTCCACCTGGTCTGTGATCGAATACCAGGTGAAGCCCAGGATCGGGATGCCGATGTTCCTGACGCGCAGGACGTTCGCCCACTGCTTCCAGAGCCAGTCCACGGCCTCCTGTCCGGTCGGTCCTTCCCAGAGATTCGTCTCGGTGTGCATGACGGGCAGTTGGTATCTGTCGTGGTATTGCCGCGTGATCTCGTCGTAGCCGAAGACCTCACCCGAGGCGGTCACGCGGCCGTCGGCGTAGACCCGATGCTCGTTGGTGAAGTAGTAGTCCGTCCCCATGATGCAGTGACGGCGCAGATGCTGGTTGAGGAAGAAGTGGTACTCGTCCCGCGTCATGCCGTTGTCCATCAGGAACTCGTACATGTCGCTGTTGACGCGCTGGCCGTAGTTCAGGTCCAGCGTCAGGAAGCGCTGCTGGTTGTAGGTTTCCGCAAGCTTGATCGCGGCGGGGGAGGAGGCGTGGAAGTATTCCGACGACTCGCTTTGGATGAAGAGAGCGTCGGGCCGCACCTCCAGGATCGCCTGCATGGCAAGGACATTGGCCTTCACAAGGTGCTTGAGCGCGGTGACGAAGCCCTGGTCGGACGTCATCTGCTCGTTCCACCAGCCATTCCTCCCAGAGAAGGTGGCGCAGATGAACATCTCGTTCACCGGCGTATAGAGCTGCACCCAAGGAAAGCGGGCGGCGAAATCGCGGGCGTAAATGGCGAAGAGGTCCGGAAAATCGCCGTTCTGGAAGTTTCCGATCCAGTCCGGGACGCCGAAGTGGCACAGGTCCACCATCGGCATGATCCTGAGCCGCTTCATCTCGGCAAAGGTGAGGTCCGCGAATTCCCAATCGTAGCGGCCCGGCCCGAGCCATGTCGTGTGGATGGGGGGCCCGTAACGGAGGAACTCGATCCCGAGTTCCACCACGCATTCGAAGTCGCGCTTCCAATGCGTGTAGTGGCCGCACTTCTCCATCTCGTCCACGCGATGGGTGCCGGAGCGAATGGTCGGGTAGCTGTTCTCGACCCCCGTCGCGAAGATGAAGCCCGCCGCCATGTCCTGTCCCCCTGGCCTAGTCGGCCCGTCCCGCCGCAACGTCAGCGGAACGGGCCGGTTCCTGCGGCTAGCGACCGCCCTCGATGCGGCGATGCCGCTGCGCGATGCCCTTGGCGCCGTAAGGGTAATCACCGACGATCGGTTCGCTGGCCGCGTCCAGGCGGGACATTTCTTCGGATGCGAGGGTCAGGTTCGCGGCCTTCAGGTTCTCGGCCAGTTGCTCGGGCGTGCGTGCGCCCAGGATCACCGACGTGACGGCAGGTTTCTGCACGAGCCAGGCCAGGGCCACCTCAGCCATGCTGACGCCGCGCGTCGTCCCGATCTCCTCCAGGGCGGCGATGATGTTCCAGGTCCGCTCCTGTGCGTTGCGGGGTCCGAAAGCCTCAACCCCACGATTCGGGTCCTCGCCCAGACGGGTCGTTCCCGTGGGCGTCTGGTCGCGCCTGTACTTGCCGGTCAACCAGCCGCCGCCCAAAGGCGACCAGGGCAGCAACCCGATCCCGGCATCGAGGCAGGCGGGCACGATCTCGTGCTCGATGTCGCGGGCCAGCAGGTTGTACTGCGGCTGGAGCGTCACCGGCGGCGCCCAGTGGTGCGCCTTGGCGAGGTGGACCGCCTTGGTGATCTGCCAGCCCAGGTAGTTCGAGACGCCGTAGGCGCCGATCTTGCCCGCGCGGATCGCGTCATCGAGGAAGCGAAGAGTCTCCTCCAGGGGGGTCAGGGCGTCCCAGGCATGGACCTGGTACAGGTCCACATGATCCACCCCGATCCGACGGAGGGAGTCGTCCAGCGCCCGCGTCAGGTGGCGGCGCGACAGGCCGAGATCATTCGGGCCGGAGCCCATCGGGAAGCGGCCCTTGGTGGCCACGACCATCTGCGCCGCCTCGGTCGGGCGGGCCTTCAGCCACCGGCCGACGATCTGCTCGGACAATCCGGCCGAGTAGACGTCGGCAGTGTCGATGAAGTTGCCGCCCGCCGCCGCGTAGTCGTCCATCATCCGGAACGACGCCTCCTCGGAGGACTCCGCTCCGAAGGTCATCGTCCCAAGGCACAGCGTGGTCACCGCCGTGCCGCTGTGGCCCATTTGCCTGAGTTGCATCCTGTCCTCCCTTGCGCTGATCTCGCCGGTCGGGTCCCGGGCCCGTCCGCCGGCCTGACACGCACATAGCGCCCAAGGCTGGTCGGCCAGCCCGGAAGCTCCGGCCCGGCCTTGCCCCCCCGTGACCGCCGCTAGGTCATGGCCTGCGCAAACCAGGAGCCCGCCCATGACCCCGCACGTGCCTGCTCTCACCCTCAACGACGGCCGGAGCATCCCCCAGATGGGCTTTGGCCTGTGGCAGGTCCCGGCGGGCCGCACGGCCGAGCTGGTGGCCGAGGCCACGGAGGTCGGCTACCGCCAGTTCGACGGCGCCGCGCTTTATGGCAATGAGGAAGGTCTGGGCGAGGGCGTCCGGCGTTGCGGCCTCCCGCGCGAGGAGGTGTTCGTCACCACAAAGATATGGAACGACCGCCACGGCTTCGACAGCACCCTTCGAGCCGCCGAGGAAAGCTTTGCCCGGCTCGGTCTCGACCGGCTCGACCTCCTGCTGATCCACTGGCCCGCCCCGGCGCGCAACAAGTATGTCGAGACCTGGAAGGCGCTGATCCGCCTGCGGGAGGAGGGGCGCGTCACCTCGATTGGCGTGTCCAACTTCGCCCCCGAGCATCTTGACCGCATCGTCGGCGAAACTGGGGTGGTTCCGGTCCTCAACCAGATCGAGCTCCATCCCGAACTGCCCCAGGCCACCCTCCGCCGGAAGCATGCGGAACTGGGCATCGTGACCCAAAGCTGGACCCCATTGGGCCAGTCGAGGACGTTCGATTCCCAACCAGTGCGCCGCGCGGCGGAGCGGACCGGCGCCACATCCGCGCAGGTCATCCTCGCCTGGCATGTCGCGCTGGGCTGCGCGGTCATCCCTCGCTCCACCAAGGCCGAGCGGCTGGCCGAGAACCTGGCGGCCCTGGAGATCCGGCTGACCCCCGAGGAGGTGGCGGACATCGAACGGCTGGAAAACGGCCACCGCACCGGGCCGGATCCGCTGACCTTCTCCTGACTGTGGGAACAAGCGGCGCGCGCGCGCGGTTGACGGTCGGTCAGGACAGGGAGGCGCATCATGGCCAGCGACGAAACGCCTGAGGAGGTGCCGCCGGGCACCGTGGGTTCGGGCGAGAACACCTGCCGCAAGTGCGAAGGCACCGGAAAGATCGACGGAAAGGATTGCCCCGATTGTGCGGGCACCGGCGTGGTCAACACGCCCATCGGCGGCGCCTGAACGCGCCCGCCGCCTGACCGTCCAAGGGCGGCAGCGGCAAGGACGGCGGGTTTTCAATTGCATCAAGGCCCTCTTTGTGTGTTGGAATGACCAGCCCACAGGGAGGACCCGTCATGTGCCGCATCTTCTCCGGCCAGCCCCCCGAGCGCTACGAGCCCATCACCCGGCGGCTCCGGCTGAACGGGCATTCCACCAGCATCCGGCTCGAACGCGGCTTTTGGGACATCCTGGACCGCATGGCTGCGCGCGAAGGGGTGACGACGCCCGTCTTCATCTCGCGCTTGCACGACGAGGTGCTGGACCTGCACGGGGCCGCCAACAACTTTGCCTCGCTCCTGCGCTGCGCCTGCCTGACCGACGTCACGCAGCAGTCAACGGCGCCCGCCTACGCCATGGCCGCCGAGTAGGTCACATTTCGGTCATGTAGTAGCGCGCTACTACCACCGGTTGCCCCAGCTCGCGCAACCTGCCCCGACAAGTCCGAACGGACGCCAGAGGAGGGGTTAAGTGGCCAAGGCAATCCATTCGATGATCCGGGTGCTCGAGGAAGCGCGCTCGGTGGCCTTCTATGACACGGCCTTCGGCCTCAAGGTGGAGACGCGCCTTGATTTCGAGAGCTTCACCCTCGTCTACCTGCGCAATCCCGAGGCCGACTTCGAGGTCGAGCTGACGGTCAACAAGGGCCGGACCGAGCCCTATGACCTGGGCGACGGCTACGGGCACCTGGCCTTTGTCGTGGACGACCTCGAGGCCGAGCACGCGCGCCTGAGCGAGGCGGGCCTCGAGCCCCGCAAGCTGGTGAGCTTCGCGCCGGACGGAGGCGAGCCCATCGCTCGCTTCTTCTTCATCGCCGATCCGGATGGCTACCAGATCGAGGTGCTGCAGAAGGCCGGACGCTACCGCTGAGAACGAACGATCCTGGGAGGAGATCATGACGACGTCGAACCATCGCGGCCTCACGCGCCGCGAACTGCTTTCGCGCAGCCTTGTCGCTGGCGGGAGCTTCCTTGTGGGGTCAAGCTGGATCACCAGCGGCTCCGCCGCCTGGGCTGTCGAGGTGACGGCCCTCAAGCCCGAGACCATGGCCACACTGGTCCAGATGGCCCGGGACATCTACCCGCACGACCGGCTCCGGGACGAGTTCTACGTCGTGGCGGTCAAGGGTCACGACACCGCCGAGCAGGCCCCCATGGTGGAGGAGGGGATCGCCGCGCTTGATGGGGCCGCGCGCGGCAAGGGCCACTCCGGTTATCTGGGCGTGGGCTGGGAGGCCGACCGCGTCGAGATCCTTAGGGCCATGGAGGAAAGCGCGTTCTTCCAGACCATCCGCGCCGGCCTCGTGACCGGTCTCTACAATCAGAAGGAGGTCTGGCCGCTCTTTGGCTACGAGGGAGAGAGCTACAGCCAAGGCGGCTACATCAACCGCGGATTCAACGACATCAACTGGCTCTGACGCGGGGAGGCTTAGATGGTTGCGAAGTACGACCTGAGCGACGACAGCGTCGTGGTCATCATCGGCACGGGCGCGGGCGGCGGCACGCTGGCCAACGAGCTGGCGCAAAAGGGCATCAAGGTGGTGTCACTGGAGGCCGGGGGCCGCTACCTGCCTCAGGACTTTATCAACGACGAATGGGAAAGCTTCGGCCAGCTGGCTTGGCTCGACAAGCGGACGACCAGCGGCGACTGGCGCGTGGCGCGCGACTTCTCGGGGCTTCCAGCATGGATTGTAAAGGCCGTGGGCGGCACCACGACCCACTGGGCGGGCGCCTCGCTGCGCTTCCAGGAGCATGAGTGGAAGACGCTGACCCATTACGGTCGCGTGGACGGGGCGAACCTTCTCGATTGGCCGATCGACGCCGCCGAGATGGAGCCCTGGTACGCCTTGGCCGAAACCAAGATGGGGGTGACCCGCACCGGCGGCCGTCCGGGGCTGCCGGGGAACAGCAACTTCCTCGTCCTCGAGAAAGGGGCCAAGTCGCTGGGCTACCAGGACGTCCACACCGGCAACATGGCCATCAACTCGATCGAGTATGATGGTCGGATGTCCTGCCAGCAGACCGGCTTCTGCTTCCAGGGCTGCAAGTGGGGCGCCAAGTGGTCCACCGCCTACACCGAGATCCCCCTAGGGGAGGAGACCGGCTTCCTTGAGGTTCGCGAGCGGTCCCACGTGGCGCGGATCGAGCATGATGCCCAAGGCAAGGTCACGGCCGTCGTCTACTTCGATGCGGACGGACAGGAGCAGCGCCAGGCGGCGCGGATCGTCGCCGTGGCCGGCAACTCGATCGAGTCGCCCCGTCTCTTGCTGAATTCGGCCTCGTCGATGTTCCCCGACGGGCTCGCCAACTCCTCGGGGCAGGTCGGGCGGAACTACATGCGGCACGTGACAGGCTCGGTCTATGGCGTGTTCGACAAGCCCGTCCGGATGTGGCGTGGCACGACCATGGCCGGGATCGTCCGGGACGAGGCGCGCCATGATCCCGCCCGCGGCTTCGTGGGTGGCTTCGAGCTTGAGACGCTGTCGCTGGGACTGCCGTTCATGGCGGCCTTCCTCAACCCCGGCGCCTGGGGGCGCGAGTTCACCTCGGCTCTCGACAACTACGAGAACATGGCCGGCATGTGGATCGTGGGCGAGGACATGCCGCAGGAAACGAACCGGATCACGGTCAACTCGGACGACGTGGACCAGTTCGGGCTGCCCACGCCCAACGTCAACTTCGACGACCATCCGAACGACGTGGCCATGCGCAACTACGCCTACGCCAAGGGGGCGGAGATCTACAGGGCTGTCGGAGCGACGCAGGCCTACCCGACGCCACCCTATCCTTCGACGCACAACCTGGGCACCAACCGAATGTCCGAGAACCCGCGGGACGGCGTCGTCAACCGCTGGGGCCAGACGCACGATATCCCGAACCTATTCGTATCGGATGGATCCCAGTTCACGACCGGGGCCGCCGAGAACCCGACGCTCACCATCGTGGCCCTAGCGATCCGTCAGGCCGATCACATCGCCCGCGAGATGGCGGCCGGCACGATCTGATCCGGGCGGTCGGAGCAGGGAAGGGGGAGCGGGCGACCGCTCCCCCTTTCCACGTTTCGGCGCAGGCCAAGGCCCAAAGCCATCCGCCCCGAAACGCGAAAGGGGCGCAGCCTCCTGCGCCCCTTTGCCGACGGTCCTGTGCAGACCGTTCAGATGTTCTTGGCCCAGCTTTCCCGCGCCCGCTGGTTCGCGAGGCGCACGGCATCGCCCGCATACTTGGGCAGGCCATGCCCGTCGAGGATGCCGTTGATCTCTCCCATGGAGGTCTCGTCCTCGGGGTCGTTGCCGGCGTCACGGGTCTGGGTCAGGACATAGCCGCCGCGAAGGACGGGCATGTCGCCCATGATCTCGATCAGGTCCGACAACTCGGCCGCCCAGGTTTCCGGCTCGCGGTGGATGCGGCCATAGGCAAAGACGCCCTTGGACGGCCGGTTCAACAGCGCCCGGCCGCCGACCTCGGAGAGCACGAGCGGGGTGCGGCCGTCATACGTGTAGCCGTTCGGGTGGAACACGTGCCTAGGGTTCTTGCCCCAGGCGCCGGGCTCGGGCCACTGCGGGATGCGCCCGTAGATGGCCTTCACCTTGGCGTTCTCGGCGTATTCGTGAATGTTGAACATCAGCCGGTTCGGATCGAGCCGGTTCTGCAGATGGGTGTTCTTGCGAATCGTGACGCAGCGCCAGCCATCGTTGGCGGCGTATGGCATTCCCGGAGGCGCGATCGCCTCGGTCAACTCGCCCAGTTCGTACTGGTATTCCTCGCGGTCGTCATGCGTCGCGTTCACCTCGTGGTGGGCGTGCTCCAGCAGGCCCCAGTCCTCGTTGCCCGGGACGAGGAAGAACACCGACGGGTGGTTCCAGGCATAGGCCCGGACGATGCGCCGCCATTCCTCCAGAGCCTGCGCGCGGTCGGCCCGGTCAAGCAGGTTGCGCGCCGAGGGCATCTCCACCGACAGCCAGTAGCCCATCTTGTCCGCGAGCCACAGGTCGCGGTGGCGCGGGGTGGTCTGGTGACGCCGCTCGCCGTTGAAGCCCTGGTTCAGCGTATGCTCGAAATCGGTGAGCGTGTGCTTGTCGGTGGGGGTATAAAGCGTGTCCGGGTAGATCGCCTGGTTCAGCAGTCCCTGCAGGTAGAACGCTTCGCCGTTCAGGCGGTAGTAGCCGTCCTGCATGACGAAGTCGCGAAAGCCCGCATAGGTCTCGATCTCGTCAACGATCCGGCCCTTGCTGTCGAGCAGGGTCAACGTCCCGAAATACAGGTTCGGCGTGGCGGGCGACCACGCAAGCACGTCGGCCATGCGGCCGGCCAGGACAGCCTGCCCATCGAGGACCGGAGCCCGCAATTCCAGGCCGCCCCCGTCTTCGTGGGCGAGCCTCAGGACCACGAAGTGCGTCTCGCTCCTGCCCGAAACGTCCACCGTGGCCGACAAGTCGCCCGAGGCCCGCGCAGTCAGGAAGAAGTCGCCCAGGCGCGTCTCGCCCGCGTGCTCGATCCAGGTGGATTTCCAGAGGCCGGACATGTTGGCGTAGAAGATCGCGCCTTCCTTGTCCTTGCGCTCCTGCTTGCCGGACAGAATGGTCCGGGCGTGCGAGGAATCGGTCACCGCCACCTCGAGCTTGTGGAGCGAGGTGCCCTCGGCTTCGAGGCCCAGACAGAGGACGGAACGGGGCACGAAGACTTCGCACGGGTCCCAGGCCCCGCGGTGACGAGCGAGCGAGACGCCGTTCACCAGCACCTCGGCTTCGTGGTCCACGCCTTCCAAGTGGAGCATCGCACCTGTCCAACCGCAAGGCAGCTCGAAGGTGGTGGCATAGCGAAGCGCCACCTCGCCCTCCGGAACCTGAATGCCGTTCAACTTTGATTGCGGCACGTAGGGAACCACGACAGGCTGAGCGGGTTCTCCATTCACAGAGAGCGCCCAGACCCCGTCCAGGGGCAAGGTTTCGCGCCGTATGCGCGCGGGATTCGGAGCCGTGTCCCTTGTGAGGATCGGCAGGGGATTCAGACCGAAGTCTAGGGCCTGGTTCTTCATCGCTCGCCTCGCTCGACTGGGGACTTCTGTCCCCTCCCGCTTCTCATTGTGGCGGTTAAAAGTAAGTTAACTTTGGATAGGGGTAGGCTGGTCGGCAAGTGCCGATAACATCACTTTTCCCGGCTCGCTGTGATATGTTAGCATCAGTAGCCGAGTCATCATGATCCTGCGTCCCCGCGATTTGTCCCGGGCCAAGATCAATGCCGTTTTAGCGCTGCCCGCCATGCGCTTAGCGTCCCTGTTCATCGCCTGTCGAGACACTTTCATGGAAAGCGGACAGTGAGATGCTCACGACTTCGTGAGCCGGTTTCCGGTCCTTGAAAACGATCAGTTTCCTTGATGGGCGGAATGGAGCCCTGCGACTCGCCCGCTCCCGACATCCTCTGGAGGACCGGCTCTCAGCCGCATTAATGCAAGCCTAAGGCCGTGAACGCTTGAACCCTCAGCGGTCTGGGTCGCTGGCCTCGGTCGCTTCGATCCGGTCGAGAACGGCCTCAGGGGACACGTTTTGCCGGATCTCCGCCATCTCTGGCTCTTGCGCGGCGCGAATATCCAGGCGCTCGGCCATGGCGGCGATGAGGCCGGCCATCTTCGTGATCTCGTGTTCAGCCAGGAGGCTGATCTGGAGGTCCAGGTCCGCCCGCTTGTCGGCTGCCGCGGCCATGCGGTTCTGGCTGATCAGCACGAAGGTCGACAGGAAGATGGCCTCGACCGACGCCCACATGGCCAGGACCACGAATGATTCGTCCCATTTGGGCACCCCGGGCACCCAGCCCAGGTTGGCCACGATCCAGAATCCGAAGAACACGAGATGGATGTAGACGAAAAGCATGGACCCGGTGAACCGGGTCACCCCGTCCGCGATGCGTTCCTGCAGCGTTGCCTCGGCCGTCTCGCGCTGCCGGCGCGCGTGGAGTGTCTCGATATTCCGTTCCAACACAGTGCTGAGCCCCGGCGAGGGGGGCGGTGGGTAGGTGGGGCTCCGCAGCAGGTCAGCGTGGCGCGCGGTCTCGGAAGTGGCCGTCATCAATCGATCCTTGCCTTGGGGCCTGGGCCGGCTGCGGCCATCCCGTGTTCCTAAACCATCGTCCTTTGCTGGATGTTCCCCTGGGACCCTTACCCGGAACAAGCTTTGGGTCAGGCTGTTGAAGGGGGCCATGCGCTCCATGGCGGCAAAGGCTAAGCTCATGATGACCACGAACGTCCGCTTGAATCGGGTGCGGCCCAGGGCGCCGTTTCTGGGCGCCGCATGAGCGACTGGCCCATCTGGGCCATGGCCGGAGCCTGGGGGCTGCTGGGCGGCTCGGGGCTCCTGCTCGGCGTTGCCATTGCTTACCTCGTCCGGCTGCCGCCGCGCGTCACGGCCAGCATCATGGCCTTTGGCTGCGGCGTGCTCGTCTCGGCCGTTGCCTATGACCTGATCCTCGAATCCTATGAACTGGCGAGCTTTCGGCCCATTGCGATCGGTGCCGTGCTGGGGTCCATCGCCTATACCGCCGCGAACTGGCTGGTGGTCCATGGCGGCCTGTCGGGCGGGGCTCGGCACCGCAAGCGGTCCGGTGGCCAGCAGCCCCATGTGAGCGAGGGCGGAGGTCTTGCCATCGCGGTAGGTTCGCTCTTGGACGGCATCCCCGAGTCCGTGGTCTTGGGCGTGGGTCTGCTGGACGGTGGAGGCGTCAGCCTGGCCATGCTGGCGGCCATCCTCCTGTCGAACCTTCCCGAAGGGCTCTCCAGCGCGGTTGGTATGCGGCAGGCTGGGCGAAGCCGGACCTACGTGTTCGGGTTGTGGGGCGGAATCGCGCTGATGTCGGGGCTTGCGGCCGCTCTCGGGGCGGGGCTGCTCGGGGGTGCCTCGGCCGAACTTCTGGCGGTCGTGAGCGCGGTGGCGGCAGGGGCGCTGCTCACGATGGTGACGGACACCATGATTCCCGAGGCCGTCGATGGCGATGGCGGGCTTGCGGGCCTGTTCGTGGTGCTGGGCCTCTTGGCCGCCTTCGGCCTGTCGCAAGGTCTTGCCGCCTGACGGCGGTCCGCCCAGCCTTTGGGGCCGTCCCTGTCCCTCTTGCGGCACCTTTCGCTGACCGCGTTAACCGCCCTCGTCGTTCGGGATGTTGAGGAGAGTGCCGCAGGCCTTGCAGTGAACCGCATCGGGATCGTGCCGAAGAAGCCCGCAGGTGGGACAGCAGAAGCGGACCTTGTTCGGCCTGAACAGCACCTGCGCCAACCGCAGGAACAGCGTGACCCCGAAGATCATGATGAGGACGGTCAGCATCCGTCCGGTGGTTCCCGGCAGGGTGATGTCACCAAAGCCAGTCGTCGTGAGCGCCGTCACCGTGAAGTAGAGGGCGTCGGCGTAGTTGCTGATCTCGGGGTTGGTCCGGTGCTGCGTCTCGTAGACGATGGCCGTCATGATGAAGATGAAGACCCCAAGGTTCGCAGCCGCTAGGATGATCTCCTCGTTCCGCGTGATCGGACTGTCCGATCCCCTCACCTTGTTGAGGGTCGTGTAGGCATGCAGGATCCGAAGGGTCCTGAGCACCCGAAGGAAGCCTGCGGCCTCGCCGGTCAGAGGGGCCAGGAACGACGCGATCGCAATCAGGTCGGTCCAGGTGCTCAGACGAAGGAACTCGCGGCCCCTGTGCCGGCTGATGGCCAGACGTGCCCCGAGATCCAACGTGATCAAGATGCCCAGAACGACGTCGATGGTCTCGATCCAGGCCGCCCGCTCGACAAAGGAGGTGGCCACGATGAAGACAAGGGTGGCAACGTCGAAGACGAGAAGGCCCGTGCGGAACCGGTGCGCCCGATCGGTCTGGCCCTCGTAGATCTCTCGGAGAAAGTTCATCATGAGGGGCACCCTAGCGCATCCTGCGGGCGCGTTCAGGTTCCTGTTGCGGCAACGGCTTCGGGACCGGGCCAAAGCGCCTGCGCCAGTTCCCTGGCCCGTGCCCGACCCGTATGGCCTGCCAGCACCCGCGTGCGTCCGGCAGATCCGATGGCGCGGCGGCGCGGCTCGGAAAGGTCGAGGGTGCGCAGCACGTCGTCGGTCCCGTGGGCGATGATGATGGCCTGGTCCGGAGGCAAGAGGTCCGAGATGCCACGCCAGGGATCGGAGATGATCGGAGTCGCGCAGGCTGCCGCCTCGAACAGCCGGACCGACGGAGACCAGCCCATCCGGCGCATCGCGGCGCGCGTGACATTGAGGGTGAACCGCTGGGCGTTGTAGAACGCCGCGTGATCGGCGGGGGGCAGATGCTCGATCCGCTCCACGTTTGAAGGCCAGTCGATGTGGTCGGGATACTGCGGTCCGGCGACGACGAAGCGTAGGTCGGGCCGCTGCCTCGCAGGTTCGAGCAGGAGCGCGTCGAGCGTCGGCTGCCGGTCGTCGCTATAGGTTCCAAGATAGCCCAGATCCCACCGCTTGGCCGCCTCCGGGTCCGACGGATAGGCTCCGGCATCGACCGAGCAGTACAGAGCCTCGGCCCGTCTTGCCCTGCGCACCAGCTCCAGGTGGTCCAGCACCTCGCCGCCGGAGAAGGAGAAGTAGATGTCGAACAGGGGCACCTGCCGGGCCGCAATGTATTCCTCATGCCCCTCGTCAAGAGCGGCGAGCGTCACTGGCGTATCGATGTCATAGAAACAAAGATGCCTGAGGGTCATCTGCGACAGTCTGTCGATGAGCTGAACCCCTTCGGGCACGTAGGAGCCGACAATCACCGCATCCGCCGTTCGCAGCCGCCCGCCGTGACGCGACAGCATCGCCTCCATGTCGTCGTAAAGCTCGAACTCGCAGAAGTCGGGCTGGGGCAGATCGCGCTCGGAGGCGTACCAGGGCCGGTCGCGTTCCAGGAACAGGACGCGGTGGCCCTCCTCGTGCAGGCCGCGGATCAGGGCGCGGAAGGTGGTCGCGTGCCCGTTCCCCCATGAGGAGGACAGCGTCAGCCCCAGGATGACGATGTCGAGCGGCCGGGTCACTCCGCCGCCTCCATGCGCGCGGCATGGAGCCTGAACAACTCGTCGGTCTGGGCGGCTCGCTGGTCGTAGGTGTGGTGGGCCAGAACGCGCCGCAACGCCGCCTGACCGATCCGCTGCGCCTGCTCGGGCGTGACGGAGCGGACGAACTCGGCCACGTCGGCGCCGTCGCGGGCTACGAGGACCTCCTCGTTGGGGGTCAGGAACAGTTCGATCCCCTCCCACGCGTCGGTGACCAGGCAGGCTCCCGCACCGGCCGCCTCGAACACGCGGGTTGCGGGGGAGAAGCCGTTCACGGCCATGCTGTCGCGGGCGACGTTCAGCACCATGCGCGGCGAGCAGTTCAGCGCGTTGTGCTGGGCCGTGGGGACATGGCCGAGCTTCTGGACGTTCCCAGGCATTGCGACGTCATGCCAGCCATTGCCGCCCAAGATGAAGTGCTGGTCGGGAAGGAGGGCGGCCGCGCGGGTGAAGAATTCCGCCACCCGCTTGTCCCGGTCGGGAAGGCGGTTGCCCAGAAAGGCCATGTCGCAGGCGAAGCGCGGCTCGGGCGGGACGGGGTGATGGGTCGACGGATCGAGCGCGTTGTAGACCGGCACGCAGGCCTTGGCTCCAAAGCCCTGGTAGGCCGCGATCACCGGCTCCCCACCGCCATAGGTGAGCACCATGTCGAGGTCGGGGAGCCAGCGGCGCAGCGCGTGGTCAGGCGCGCCCCTCATTTCGGCCAAGGTGGCCGGTGCATCCACGTCCCAGAAGATCCGCAGCGCGCCCGGTCGGGCGGCAGCCATCACCTCGGACAGGATCAGGTCGTCCTCGAAGCCCACACCCGATGCCTTGACGACGATGTCGTACTGCGCGGCCTCGGCGGCCACCTTCCGCAGCGCCTCTACCGTGCCGTCATAGACCACGACGCGCGCCCAGTCCGGCGGGTCGATGTCCCGGTTCTTCTGCCGGTCATAGACGTCGGGCTCGTAGAAGGTGGTCTGGTAGCCCCTCGCGTGCAGCGCTCGGATGATCCCCCGGTAATAGGTCGCGGCCCCGTTCCAGTAGGCCGACAGGAGGCTCGATCCGTAAAAGGCGATGGTCTTGGTCATGCGGTCTTCCTTGCGGGCGCACGGAACTGGTCCAGGGTGCGCATCAGCTCATCCACGCGATGGCGGCAGGTGTGGCGGGCCTGGATGGTCTCCAGCCCACGCTGGGCCTGCTCGGCCCGGGCGGCGGGGTCGTTCACCAGGGTACGAAGCTGGGTCCGCATCTCGTCCCCGTTCCGCGCCCAAAGAAAGTCACCGGGGCGGAACAGCCCTTCGACGTCGTCCCAGGGCGCGCTGACGAGGGGGATGCCGCAAGCCAGCGCCTCGAAGGGGCGGATGGTCGGGATGCCGGGAAGCTGCTCCACATAAGGCCGCCGGGGGACATGGACGGTGACGCGGTAGCGGGCAAAGGCGCGGGGCACCTCGGCGTTGGGGATCCAGCCGCCATAATCAATCTCGGCGGCATCGAGCTTGGCCAGAGCTTCGGCGGGGTAACGGACGCCGCGCACGGTGCTGCGGAGCCCCAGGTCGCGCGCGGGTTCGATCAGGAACTCCGACAGTTCGGCACTCCGTTCGTCGTCCCCCCAATTGCCGATCCAGACGAGGTCGCCGTCCTCGGGCTCGCCGGGGATGGGGTGGAACAGCGCGTCATCTGCTGCCTCGTGCCAGG
The DNA here is from genome assembly GCF_006152115.1 of Rubellimicrobium rubrum. GTDB lineage: Bacteria > Pseudomonadota > Alphaproteobacteria > Rhodobacterales > Rhodobacteraceae > Rubellimicrobium > Rubellimicrobium rubrum. Next base: position 35,628 of record NZ_VDFU01000031.1, read on the forward strand.
CAAAGACCTGACGGCCCCAACCGGCCTTGAGGTACCGCTCGCGCAGCGCCTCGCCAAAGGCGAGGATGCCGTCGTAGCCGGACAGGTCCATCGCCCCAATCTCGCCCTCCGCGCTCACCGCGCGGTGGTGCGTGTCGTGGAAAAGCAGCGTGAAGCGTCCGCCGCGGGTCCGGGCTGCCCCGATCCGTGCCACGAGCGCGGGCTCGCTCCATTCGTGGACGATGACCACGTCGGCCGCATCCAAGGCCGCCTCATGGTCGAAACTCGCGTCGTAGATGCTCGCAGTCAGTCCCGGAAAGTCACGGTGGAACGATGCCAATGCCCCCTGGCCCTGATCGGCCAGCAGGTTGTCGCGGCTCCAGGACTCCTGCGGCTCCAGGGCCAGCGTCTCATGGCCGCGCCGGTTCAGGTCACGCATCACGCCGCGCAGGAAATGCGCGTTGCCGTGGTTCCAGTCCGAGATCAACGAATGGGTATAGAACAGGAAGCGCATCTCACCTCGTGGGGAGGGGTTGGCGGACAAGGTCCATGTAAAGCGACAGCATCGCCGTGGCCTGGGCCTCGGGAGTGAAGCGGCGCGAACGCAGACGCGCAGCCTCGCCCAACCGTCTCCGCTCGGGCGGATCGGCGGCAAGCCGGTCCAGCATGACCGCCAGGGCCTCGGCGTCGCGGGGCGGAAAGAACATCGCGGCCTCTGACCAGAGCTCCCGGAACGTCGGGATGTCCGACAGGACCAGCGGCAGCCCCATGCGGGCCGCCTCGGCTACGGCAAGGCCGAACGGCTCGTAGATCGATGGCGAAACGAAGATCCCCGCTTCGCTCATCAAGGCCACGGCCTCGGCATGCGGACGCTCGCCCTTGGCGATCGCGTTCCGCGCCGTGAAGATCGTGCCGTTCGGACCCTGCGTCGGGCCGAGCAGATGGATGGGCAGGTTGGTGTGTTCGGCGGCGGCGTCGAGCGTTGCGCCGTTCTTGCCCTCATCCCACCAGCGCCCCGATGCCACCACCATCGGCTTGCCGAGGGTCTTACCCAAAGGGGCCGCCGTAGAGTTCGGAACAACGCGAAGGGTGGGAAGCTGGCCATAGCAGGCCGTCAGCGCGGCCCCGTGGGAGCGGGATGGGGCCACGACCGCGTCGGCTCGGCTCAGGCCCTGGGCATTCAGCGCGCCGTGCCATTCCCAGCCGGGCGGCAGGCCGCTGCCCCGGACGGCCCGGAACCATGTGGTCACACAGGAATGAGATACGACGACCACCGGCCGGTCCGTCTTAAGCCCTGCGGCCTGCGTGGGCAGATTGAGATGCAGGAGATCCGCGCCGTGCCTTTGCGCGGCCCCCGCGATCAGGTCGGGAATGGCCCGCAGGTCGGCTGCGTCCTCGGCCAGCCAGTCGAGCGGCGCGTCGATCCAGTCGAGCAGTCCCTTGGCCTCCGCCTCGGCCCGTTGCTGGTCCGAGGGCGAGGGTCCAAAGCCCAGGAACACCGTGTCCACTCCACGGGGACGCAGGGCCACGGCCAGGTCCATCGCATAGCGCCAGACCCCGCCGACGGCATCGAGCGTCATCAGGAGCCTGATGCGCTCCGTCATGCGCGGATGCGCTCGGGCGCGGCCGGCAGGGACCGATTGGCCCGCAGCCAGGCCGCGAGATCGGCCAGCCCGTCGCGCCAGCCCATCCTCGGCTGCCATCCCGTTCGTGCCAATAACCGGGAGGTGTTTGCCACGAAGTAGTGCTGGTCGCCTTGCCGCCACTCGCCATGTGTGACGGGAAGACGCCGCTCCACGAGGCGCTCGATCTCGCGCAGGACGGCAAGGAGGCTCACCGCGTTCATGGGCCCGCCGCCCAGGTTGAAGGCCTGGCCCGACAGGCGATCGATGTCCTTCAGCACCGCGCGGTAGGCGGCCACGGCATCGGCCACATGGAGAATGTCGCGCACCTGCTTGCCGTCGCCATAAACCGAGATCGGCTTGCCTTCGAGGGCACGGATCAGGAAATGGGCGACCCAACCCTGGTCCTCGGTCCCGAACTGGCGCGGGCCGTAGATGCAGCTCATCCGCAGCACGGCGGCCGGAAGGCCGTAGGACCGGGCGTAGTCCAGCACGTACTGATCCGCGACCCCCTTGGAACATCCGTAGGGCGTATGGAAATCGAGCGGCTGGTCCTCTCCGATCCCGCTGGCGCGGATGCTCTCGTCGGCCGGGACGTAGCGGTCGGTAGCCTCGGCCATCTCGAGGGCTTCCAGGCAGCCGTAGACCTTGTTGGTGGACGCGAACAGGACCGGGATCCGGCGACCGGTCGCGCGAACCGCCTCCAGCAGGTTGATCGTGCCGCGTGCGTTGACCTCGAAGTCGTCGATCGGGTTCGTGAGGCTCGTGGTGACTGCCGTCTGTGCGGCGAGGTGGATCACTGCGGATGCGTCCCGCACCGCTTCGCGCAGGCTGGCCTCGTCCCTCAGGTCGGCCTGCATCGCCCTGACCCGCGATCCATGTCGCCCTTCCAGCCAGCGGAGGTTCTGCTCCACGCCCGGTCGGCTCAGGTTGTCGAAGACGACGACCTCGTGCCCATCCGCAAGGAAGCTGTCGGCAATGTTGGACCCGATGAAGCCCGACCCTCCCGTGATGAGGACCGGTTCCTTCACGACACGAGCCTCCGTTCCTCGAGTTGCTTGCGCATCTCGGCCCCGCGGTCGATCACGACCTCGCCGCGCACCCATTCCACGAACTCATCCAGGGAGTCCTCGAGCCGGTGCTGCGGCTCAAAGCCCAGGAGCTCGCGCGCCTTGGTGATGTCCGAGAAGCAGTTGCGGATATCGCCCGAGCGCGACTTGCCCAGGATCTCGGGCCCGAGATGAGGCAGGTTCATCGCCCCGGCCAGAAGCCGTGCGACGCCCGACACGGTGTAGGCCTGGCCCGAGCCGATGTTGAACAGCTCGCCCGCGGCGCGGTCGCTTTCGTAGGCTAGACGGAAGGCGCGGGCGACATCGCGGACATGGACGAAGTCGCGCTTCTGCTCCCCGTCCTCGAAGATCGTGGGACGCTCGCCGCTCGCCAGACGCGAAGCGAAGTTCGCCAGCACGCCAGTATAGGGGTTTGACAGGGCCTGGCCCGCGCCAAAGACGTTGAACAGCCGAAGCGCCACGGCCGGCACGTCGTAGGCTTCGCCGAAGATCAGGACAGCGCGCTCCTGCGCATACTTCGTGAGAGCATAGATGGACGCCAGATCGACGCGCTTGCGTTCGTCGGTGGGATGCGGGGTCAGGGGCTCGCCATTCGGTCCCAGGGCGCTCCATTGCCCGGTCTTGATGTCGGCCGGTCTGCGCCGGACCGTTTCGAGCAGCGTCCCGTCCGGCATGGCATAGTAGCCCTCGCCGTAGACGCTCATGGAGGACGCGACGACGATGCGCCCGACCGGGTTCGCCAGCATCGCTTCCAGAAGCACCGCGGTGCCGAGGTCGTTCGCGCCGACATAGCGGGCGATCTCGTACATGGACTGGCCCACGCCCACCTCGGCCGCGAGATGGATCACGCCATCGCAGCCGCTCAGGGCAGGGCGGAGCCGGTCAGCATCGCGCATGTCGCCGCGAACGACCTCAGCCCCTTTGGGAAGCGCCACTTCGGCTGCGCCGTGCACCTGGTCGATCATGGCGTCGTAGAGACGCACCTCGTAGCCATGGGCCAGAAGCTCCTCGGCGACGTGCCGCCCGATGAAGCCGCAGCCGCCGGTGATCAGTACTTTCGTCATCAGTCCCCCTGCGCATCCCGAACTGGCGCCAGTCGAGCGGGAACGCTCTTCATCTACAAAGGTTCCTGAAAACGTGATCGCGACCGGGTGTCGGCGCATTTCCGCGTTGCGCCCTGACGTTGTGAGCCGTTGCCAAGACGGGGTTGCCTCTTGTTCCCTTTCTGTCGTGCCCTAGGCTGGAACGCAGTCGGCGTGGCGGCTGTTGAGTTCCTTCTGGAACGCCGCGCCTTGATCATAGGACGGCCCATGCTTCTAATAAACCATCGTTCGACCCAGCTTATCGCTTGTCCGGAGATCCTGGCATGACGGCCGATGCGGGGCTCCTCCACGCTGCCCGTGTCGTCGGCCCCGGGCAGGTCGAGATCGTGACCCTCCCACTGCCCGAGCCCGGGCCCGACGAAGTCCGGGTCAAGCTGGAAGGTTGCGGCGTATGCGCCTCCAACCTGGAGCCATGGGCAGGACCCGACTGGATGACCTTCCCGACCGAGCCGGGTGGCCTGGGCCATGAAGGCTGGGGTGTCATCGATGCCGTGGGCCCCAAGGTGGACGGCCTGAAGCCCGGCCAGCGCGTCGCGTTGCTGGGGCAGCATGGCTATGCGTCCCATGATGTGGCTAAGGCAGGCCAAGTGGTGCCCTTGCCGCCCGAACTCGATGGGCTGCCCTTCCCCGGCGAGGCGTTCGGCTGTGTCATGAACATCTTCCGCCGCAGTGCCATTGCACCGGGCGACACGGTCGCGATCGTCGGGATCGGCTTCATCGGGGCCGCCCTGACCCGCTTGGCGGCGCGGATTGGAGCCAAGGTCATCGCCATCTCGCGCCGGGACAGTTCCCTTGATCTTGCCCGAGACATGGGGGCGGCGCATGTCGTGCCGATGCACGATCACTGGGCCATCATCGAAGAGGTGCGGAACCTGACGGATGGTCGCTTCTGCGATGTCGTGATCGAAGCGGTGGGCAAGCAATGGCCTCTCGATCTTGCGGGGGAAATCGTTGCGGAAGGTGGGCGGCTGGTCATCGCCGGATACCATCAGGACGGGCCACGTCAAATCAACATGCAAAATTGGAACTGGCGGGGGATCGACGTCATAAATGCCCATGAACGCGATCCGGCCCGCTACGTGTCGGGGCTCCGCCAAGCCGTGGAAGCGGTAGCAACGGGGCAACTCGACCCGACGCCGCTCCTGACCCACCGCTTTCCTCTGGATCACCTGGCGGAGGCGTTGGATGCGACCCGGGACAAGCCGGACGGCTTTGTAAAGGCCTACGTGGCGTGGGAGGAGTCCTGACCTCCTGGAGCGTCGATCCGACATCCCTGACCCTCCATCGGCGTTCCGGCGGGGCAGTGTTCGTGCCTAGGGCGGCGATTCACCCGGCCCGCCGGCCTTCCCTGTTCAGGGCACCAAGCCGGCTGGTGTCGATGGAGGGGTTGCATGTGCTCCTGACTGTTGCGGCAGGGCGACAAGGTGCGGCAAGGATCAGCCGTGCCTGTTTCGCCCCTCACATCAAGAGGTTGACGGAGCGAACCGCGCCCTAGGTTCGTAGAAGAAGCTTCTGTGTTCCTCCGTGTGCGTTGTCGGTCCACGGGCGGCGCAGGGCCGAACCGCCGTGACGCGCGGACCATGCGACCGCGCGTGCTGCGCCGCAAGAAAGGTGCTGAATGCCTCGTACAGAGCAACTCAATGGCCAATCCGCCACATCCCGTCCACGCCGGATCCTTCTGGCGGGGGGTGCGGGGTTCGTGGGCTCCCATTTGGCCGAACGGCTGGTCGGAGCGGGGCACGAGGTCATCTGCGTGGACAGCCTGCAAACGGGCCGGCTGTCGAACTTGGCTCCCTTGATGCGGGAGCCGCGGTTTTCCTTCCTTCGCCACGACATCGGGCTTCCCCTGAGCGTGGATGGGCCGTTGGACGAGATCTGGAACCTGGCCTGCGCGGCCTCCCCGCCGCAGTACCAGCGCGACCCCCTGCACACGATGCGCACCTGCCTGCAGGGTAGCTGGAACCTGCTGGAACTGGCTCGGGAGAAGCGCGC
>NZ_VDFU01000002.1 GCF_006152115.1 Rubellimicrobium rubrum
AAAGAATGGCAGTCCAGGCCCGAGCTTTTCCACGAGGAGCCGTGCCACTTGATGGCGGGACTAAACACCTAGTACGGCTCCGATCTGGGGCAATCCTCCATACTCCGACAAGCTTAGAACTCTAATTTAAGTAGGCCTGATTTCAAAGGACAGGCAATCTATCACCCTAAACGGGGTTGAGCGATGCATATTCGTATTGAGCAACTTTCCGTTTGGCTGGACGCCTTACTATGTTCCCCAGCAGTACTCTCGCACACGCCACTAAGCCAAGTAATGGGCAAACTTGGAAGTTGATGTTGCGAGGCTGACCCAAATAGAAGAACAACAGCCCAGTAATGACCGATAAGAGGACGAAGTCGCCATAGCGAAGAGCTCTAGTTCCAGCAAGAAACAAATGTGGCAGCAGTAGGAGCGCGAGAGGCGCTCCCATCTGCGCAAACGTTAATATGTAGCCACTATGCGTATAATTAACAATGGGATTGTTGAAGCCTGCGCCTAGGATCACGTGCTCGAGAAAGGCCGCCCACCCATGGGCGAAATTATCAAAGCGACCTGAGAACCCGCTACTGATCCCCCGGTGGCGGTCGTTCAGAAGCAAAATATCGGAAACAGCTGCAACGATATGGTCTCGGTAAGCAAGCCCAATGAGAATGATAAAGATCGCAGACCCGACCCAGACCAACTGGCGCTGCTTACCATGTTTGATGCGGCCTATGCGTCCAACGAGCAAAATTAGCATCATCACTACAGACGCCAGAAGGGTCGTCCGCATATCGGCTGCCAAGATGGTGTAGAGTGCGATCGGAATAATCGTGATACCTACCCATAAGCGGCGGCTCAAGGTCGCTGCCATTATAGTGCCTAAGGCGATTTCGGCCCAAGCAGCCGTTTTGAAATCCGCGCCAGAGAAACGTGTGACACTTTCGGTATTTGCAAGTATGCGGAGGGTGGCCTGCCCGTTCGAGAGGCCATACAATAAGAGTACCCCGTGGAGCAACGCTACAAGGGCCATTGTTCTCTGAAATACCCATTCCGACATGATGCCGGCCGAAATAATTACTAGAAGAATAATGAGGATAGCAATTATTTTTGTTAGTTCAGAGAACGGATCGACTGGAAAGCTAGCGAGAGATACGTTCGAATTGAGTGCATATCGAATAGTTGTAGCTAGCACCAGCCAGAAGAAGACAATCCAAGGAAGAAGGCAGGTTTGACTGAAGAGAAGATTACGGCGTTCTAGTGAGATACAGGCACATGCGCCTGTCAGGCCAACGCAGAGGAAGTATGGAGCAGCTTGCCCATTCAGCAGCACGGCAGTTGCTGAAATCCCGATAGTGGCAGTCACTAACGCCACCTTGCCAGGCCTCAAGATCAGTCTTGGCGTCATGGATCGATTCTCGATGGGCCATCTCTGCGGCCTGTTATCGTCGGGACACCCGTCACACAAGCTGTGATTGCAGGTTCGCACTTACAACGTGATCACCGACGCGAGCAACTGACCGGCCCTCCCTGAGTGCCCCCGACGTGAATGGTAGTGCAGCACTAATGTGGCTCCATCGGGAGCTTGGCCAGCGGAACGGGCTAGACTGGCGGACACCGCCGGCGAGGGCTGGGATGAGCTCATCCGGAGCGGGCAGCTTGTAGCCCAAGATAGCGTAGGGCTGGACGGTATTGTGGTGTCTGCGCTAGCTATCTATCATAGCGTCGTACTTCACTGGAGCTGAACTCCCGCCTAGTCTTAGTTATCGGATGACCTTCCTCGCTCCCCGCTCGAGCGTATCAGACGTGCCAGCCGAAGCAGGCGAGAATCAGCCTCGTGGCTGATACCCATGGTTTTGTCCGCGGAGACTCGGACCTGAGTCGATTAGCGATCCGCTGCAGGCTGCAAACTTAAGCCCATGGACGATCCTGCTGGCAAGCCAATCCCGCACATAGGTGCGCAGCTTCGTGTTCGCTGCCAGTTTCGCTGGCTGAGACGACAGGCGGACCAATTCACGTGCCACTGCGCGGTTCTGGCCAGGTACTCCAGGCTGCTGCCTCGAGTGGCTAAGTTGCGGCGCAACTCGCGGGAGATCGTGGGGGCAACTGCTCCAGCCGAAGGGCGATCTCATGTATGCTGTGCCCGCCAACGCTGAGGATCGCGATCTCCTGCCGCGACCGCTGACCAGAACACCAGCCGGTGCTCGCACCGCGCCACAGATGGCCCGCCCGGCATGCGCAAGACCTTCCATATGGAGCGAGCCGAGTGCGGATCAGGACAGCTACGCTTGCCCGGAGCGCTCTACCGTTATCCGAGCCCATCAAGCAATGAGCTAACGGCGGGCGCCATCTTGCGGCTCAGACCATGAGGTGACAGCCTGGAAAGGGCGGGCACAAGTTGGCTAGCATCCGGACGAGCCTTCCTTTGCCTAAGGGCGGCGGCGCGACCTGCTCTGGAAGTTTGGCCGAGCCCAAACCCTTGATGGTGACCTCCACTGGGGGAAGTGCGTCGTTGGGGGCCAGCGGCCCTCGACGGAGGTTCAGTGCGCGACCCCCTTCTCTGCATCCACGGCTCGGAGCCACTTTGTTAAGCAGATCCGGTGGGATGCCCCTCGTGGTCTGAGCAGGCTTGGGGCTGGGCAGGGCCAAGGCTGCACCCTCGACCTACGGCACGACTAACTGGCGCCCCTACAAGGCCGCCCCGAGGCAGGGCGGATCGCTGCTCGTCTGGTTTGATCCGGAGGTGGAGTGGCTGGCGTCTCCGAGCGGCAGACGCAGTCCCCCGGCCACCTTCTCAGATGCGGCGGTCCAGCCCGGCCCCATGCTGAAGGCCTTGTTCGGGCTGCCGCTGCGGCAGGTAGCGGGGCTGGTGGCGAGCCTTTCGGGGCTCGCGAAGCTGGATTGGCCCGTGCTCGACTGCAGCACGCTGTGCCGGCGCCAGAAGGATCTGACCGTGACGATCCCCGCCCGCCCGGGCACGGGCTCGCTGCGCCCTCTCATCGACAGCACCGGCATCAAAGCCATGGGCGAAGGGAAGTGGTGGACCGCAAGTATGGCGCCTTCCGGCCACGCCAATGGTGCAAGGTCCAACTGGGCATCGACGCGGAAACGCTAGAGATCCGCGCCATCGAGGTGACCGGCAGCCGGTTGGCGACGCTCCTATGCGAAGCTGCTGGAGCAGATCCCGGCCGAAGAACGGATCGGCGCTGTGACGGCTGATGGCGCTTACGCCACCCGCTCTAGTCATGCAGCCATTGTCGCCCGACAGGCCTGCGCCGTCATTCCGGTTCGCCGCAATGGGCGGTTCTGGAAGGAGACCACACCAGGGGCACAGGCGCGCAACGAAACTCTTCGCGCCACCCGTCGCTCGCGTCGAGACCTACGGAAGAGGTGGAGCGGCTATCACGCCCGGTGTAGGGCGAAAAACAAGATGCACGACCTGAAGCTGCTGGGCGAGCGCCTCATTGCCCTCACTCCAGACTGCCAGACCGCTGCGCCTCAGATCCGTGCCGCCCTCCTCAACCGCTTCACCGCCCCCGGCACGCCCGAGACCAAGCGCTTTTCATTTAGCCAACAAGATTAGGGGCAGCTCGCCCTCAAGCGGAGCTGCGCAACATCTGTAGACGCCCTGAACGCAAGAGGGACCTTCGGTGCTGGCATGACGCGTGTCGGGTGCTGACATCTGTCCGGCCTTTGCTGCGGCCTTGGGATGCCGCGGGTCTGTCAGGTGTTCGCGGGTCGGGTCCAGATCAAAGCCGCGTGCTCATGAGGCACTCTGTTGAGCTCTGGTTCTCCCGATCCTATCTCACGACCGTTGCGCCATACCGTTCTTCTGACCTTCCCTCGCGCCCACGACCTCGCGACTGTGGCCTCTTACGCGGCCACGGCCGGAGCCCTGTAAACTTCTCCCTTGGACATGAGCGCCCAGACGATCCGCGCCATCTTGTTCGCCAAGGCCACCCTGACCAGCATCGGCGGCTTGCACGAAAGCAAGCTGCCCAGCCACGTGCCGGGCTGCGCCTCCTTGTGGACGTGCCTTTTGATGACCACGCTGTTGGCTCCAATGATCAGGAGCCGCCTAAGCGAGCGCTCGCCCATTCTGGTGGTCGCGCCGAGGCGCTGCTTGCCCCCGGTCGAGTGCTGGCGCGGGGTGAGCCCCAGCCAGGCCGCGAAGTCGCGCCCCCGCCGGAAGGTCTGGGGTGGAGGCGCCAAGGCCACCAGCGCGGTCGCGATCAGCGGCCCCACTCCAGGGATGGTCATTAGCCGACGGGCGGTGGCATCCTCCTTGGCTCGCCGCACACTCTCCACCTCAAGGCCGCAGATCTCAGCGTCCAGCCGCTCAAGGGTAGACACCAAGACCTGCAAGGCAGGCCGCGCTGCCCCCGGGACCAGCGTGTCGGGATCGGTCGCCGCGGCGATCAGCTCCTTCACCCGAGCCGCCCCTTGCGGCACAATGAGCCCGAACTCGCCCATGTGGCCGCGGAGCGCGTTGATGAGCTGTGTCCGCTGACGGACCAGAAGGTCGCGGGTGCGGAAGATCACCGCGGCCGCTTGGTTCTCCTCGCTCTTCACCGTCACGAACCGCATGGTCGGGCGCTGCGCCGCCTCCGCGATCGTCTCTGCATCGGCCATGTCGCTCTTCTGGCGCTTCACAAAGGGTTTGACATAGGTCGGCGGGATCAGGCGCACCTCATGCCCCAGTCGCCCGATCTCTCGGCCCCAAACGTGCGCGCCGCCACAAGCCTCCATGGCCACCACGCACCGGGGCTGGTGGCCAATGAACTCCAGCACTGGCGCCCGCCGAAGCTTCCTGCGCAGCACAACCCGCCCTGCTGCATCCGCCCCGTGGACCTGGAACACAGGCTTGGCCAGATCCAACCCGATCACGCTGACTGCGCTCATGACGCCCTCCCTCCAACGGTGGTTCAGGATCCCACATGGGCAGATCAAGGCCGTCGCGGGCGTCTACAGCATCAATGCCGTTGGTAGTCGAGAAGGGTTCAAGGCGAGCGCCAATCCAGAGCCGAGACCAGCCCTCAGTTCAGACCTCTTCGTTCTGAAGCTCCAGTAATGGTCTGAGCCTCCATGAGCAATCGGAGCAGAATCTTGTCCGACAACTCGCGTTGCTTATGTCGTGATTCAGCTTCCTCCTCATTGTCAAGGAGCAGACGGATCCGTATGACGCTATGCTCCACTATGCTGACCGCCCGGGTCCGGCCCGCGTGTTCGGTACATCGGCACATAGTCTCGATCGCGTCGATCAGCTGTTGCAGCAAGATGGTATAAGGGTCCGTGCTCATCACGTCCTCGTGGCCTGACGGTCGTCACGTTGCAGCTTAAATGGTTCATGTTGGTTTAACAGGGCGTTGTCGTACAACCTTGTGGCCGGTGCTCGCGTAGAGGCTTTGGCCTCTGTCTGGCTGGCTCGCTATGAGCAAGCCTGTTCCTGCCCGCTATCGCACGACGAACTGGTCCGCCTACAACGCCGCGCGACGTCGTCGCGGCTCGCTGCTGGCTTGGCTGGACCGAGCGATGGAGTGGCTTGCGAGCCCGAGTGGTCGCTCGGGTTGACCCAGACCATTTCGGACGCGGCCATACAGTTTAGTTTGAGCATCAAGGTCCCGTTCGGGCTCGCTTTGCGGCAGGCGATCGGCATGATCGCAAGTCTGCTGAAGATGACCGACCTCGAGGACGGGCCCGAGCCGGACTACTTGACGCCCTGCCGTAAGCAAAAGACGGTCACCATTCAGATCCCCTTTGGGAAGGGGGAGCTCTCAATCTGCTGGTCGACAACACCGGGGTGAAGGTGCGCGAGGAAGGCGAGGGGCGGGTGCGCAAGCACGGTCCGAGCCGCTGGCGGCAATGGCACAAGATGCCTTTCGCGATAGATATGGCTACCGGAGGCATCCGAGCAGTCGAGGTCATCTCGAGCCAGATCGGCGACAGCCCGGTGCTGCCGGACCTGCTGGCGCAGATCCCGGCCGACCAGCCGATCGGCACTGTCACGGCCGATGGAGCTTACGACAGTCGAACCTGTCACACCGTCATCCCCGAGCATGGTGGCACGGCCATTATCCCGATCCGCAAGAACGGCCGTCCTTGAAACCGGATGGCCCCACTGCCCAAGCAAGAAACGAGATCCTGCGCACGACCCGGCACTTCGGACGAGTCCCCTGGCAACGGCTGACCGGGTATCACGCCCGTAGTCGGATTGAGGCTCAGAAGCTCCGCCTTGAGTCAGTCGGAGATTGCGTCGCTTTACGAGACCCCCACCGCCAAGCCGCCGAGATCCACACCCGCGCAGCCTTGCTGAACCACTTTTCGGCCCTGGGCCGGGCCGAGATCGTGTCCGCCGATTGAACCTAAGGAGAAAAGGCGAATTCAGCCTCGGCTCGACTTTTGTATAAACGCGCTTAAAAATGAACTGCAGCCAAGCCGACGACGGAAAGAAATCCGTCAGGGCTCATTCCGATCGAGTTCGAGCGCTTCGACAAATCAGAACTTCTTAATTTTGAGAAGCCACAACTTTAGATACTAATAGATACTCAACCCTTTCATCTCACGCTGAGATCGGCAGCAGCGGGGAAGGTTGAGGCTATGACAGCGCTAAATGTACTATGGACGTCCTCGGGCCTTGTTGAAAACAATGTTCTTCAACAAAGTTTAGCAGGAAATCTCCGCATATACTATGAGTCATTCATCTTAGGGGACGAAGCATCTCGCGACCAGCCCAACTGGCAACAGATATTTGAAAGTTTCAGCAATGAGCTTGATCCGAGCTTCGCGGGCAAGATAGTTCTAGATATTGAGTGCTGGCATGTCGGTTCAGATGTGCCCGCAAACGACAGAGAGGCATCCATTGATAAGTATCTGACGGTCTTAGATGCTGTAAAAGCTGCTGTGCCTAACGCACAGGTAGGTTTCTATGGTGTTGCACCTATTCGGGATTATTGGGCATACAATCTCAACGATGTAGCAAAGTTGATTGAACTTGAGGCAGCAAATGCAGACCTGAAGCGCCTCGCAGACAAGGTAGACATTATATTCCCATCTCTTTATACCTTTTACAACGACCCGGACGGATGGAGCGTCTACGCAGACGCTATGATGGATGCAGCTGAACGTTACGGCAAGCCCGTGGTCCCGTTTCTCTGGCCGCGTTATCATGATAGCAACTCGGAGTTGGGCTTCCTTCCGATTGAGCGAGACTTTTTTCAAGCGCAACTGACACAGCTGGCAAGATCCACAGACACAGTCGCAATCTGGGAGCACCCAAGATACTACTCCGACGAGTCTTGGTTGAATGGCTTAGGCGACGCAGTCGCTGACGCAATGCGCGCAGGTGACTTCTTCTACAAGTATAAACTCTCTGGTAACGAGGGAAAATTTACATCGTCTATTCTTTCGGATCTTGTAGTTGGATCTAAGCTTCCAGACGTTGTGCTATCGGGCGATGGGAACGACCGGCTGTTCGGCGTCGGTGGCAACGACCACCTCTTCGGAGGCAAAGGTAACGACACCCTCGACGGCGGGGCTGGCGACGACCGACTGGAGGGTGGTAAGGGCAACGACACTTACGTTGTAGCCAAGGACGTGGTGGTGGAAGCCAAGGATGGTGGCACCGATCTGGTCAAGGCGGCGGTAAGCTGGACGCTGGGCGCTCACCTTGAGAAGCTGGAGCTCACCGGCTCGGGCAACCTCAGCGGCACCGGTAACGGCGTGGCGAACAGTCTTACCGGCAATAGCTGGGCCAACATCCTCAACGGCCTTGACGGCATTGACACCCTCTTGGGCAACGGCGGCAACGACCAGCTCACGGGCGGCGCGGGCAAGGACAAGCTCACCGGCGGCCTGGGCAACGACGTCTTCGTGTTCGCCAGCCTCAAGGAGGCCGGCGACACAGTCACCGACTTCCACAGCGCCAAAGGCGATAACGACCACTTCCACATCGATGCCTCGAGCTTCGGAGGCGGGCTCGACGAGGGGGCGCTTGCCGCCTCGCAGTTCCGCGTCCGCGCCGACAACGTGGCGCAGGACAGCAACGACCGCTTCGTTTTCCGCACCACCGACGAGACACTCTGGTTCGACAGCAACGGCAAATTCAAGGGCGGGCTCACGCTCTTGGCCGACCTGCAGGACGGCATCACACTCGCCTACAACGATATCCTCCTCGTGTGACGACCTCGCCCCTCACCTCGCGCAGGGGAGGCGGGGTCAAGGGAGGTGGTGCAGCCCGCACAAGCCGGCGAGGACCCGCCTTCTTTAACCCTATCCACAGGCCCCCGACCTGCCGGAGAGGGATTAGGCGCTTCGAAGAGCATCGAGCGTTGCGTCACCCCTTTCCGCGGGAGGCGGGGCAGGCCTGCGGGAGGGGGCGCTGCGCCAGCCTTGCCCGAGGAAAAGGGGGATGCAGTCTTCCGCTTGCCCTGAAATCTTCCTAATGGGCCGCAAACCACTTTAGCGGGGACTCGCCCTCGCTGGGGCGAATCACCCCTGGTCCCCTTTTTCGCCCTGAAAGGAGCCACCATGCTCATCTCCATCATCACCGCCATCTATAACCGGGCCGACACGGTCGGGGACGCGGCGCAAAGCCTGCGGGCGCAGACCTGGACGGACTACGAGCACGTCATTCAGGACGGCGGCTCGACGGATGGCACGCTCCAGGTGCTGGACGGCCTCGCGGACGAGCGGACACGACTCCAGACCGGGCGGGACTCGGGCATCTACGACGCGCTGAACCGAGCGCTGGCGCGGACGACCGGAGAGGTCGTGGGCCTGCTGCATTCGGACGACCTTCTGGCCGCGCCCGACATCCTTGCTTCCGTGGCGCAGGCGTTCGAGGACCCTTCGGTCGATGCGGTCTATGGGGATCTCCTGTACGTCTCGCGCAGCGACCCGTCCAAGGTGATCCGCACCTGGGCCTCGCAGCCCTTCCATCCCGCTCTCCTGCGGCGGGGCTGGATGCCGCCCCACCCCACGCTGTTCCTCCGCCGCCGCGTCATCGAGCGGCATGGCGTCTACGACACGAGCTACCGCATTGCCGCCGACTACGATTCGATCCTGCGCTACTTCGGCCAGCCGGGGTTCAAGGCCGTCCATGTGCCCAAGGTCTTCGTCCGCATGCGCGTGGGCGGTGAAAGCAACCGGTCGGTGGAGCGCATCCTGCGCAAGAGCCGCGAGGATCTTCGGGCGCTCCGCACCAACAAGGCGGGTGGCGTAGGCGCGCTCGTGCTCAAGAACACGAGCAAGATCACCCAGTTCTTCTGAACGGCGGGCCTCAGGTGGACAGAAACTCCACCTCTCCGGGGGCGATCAGCGCCGCCGTGAGCCGCCCGGTCGCGTAAGCCCCGGTGTCGATCCCGATCCGCCCGCCCTCGACGCTGGGAGCAGGCTGGATCGTATGGCCATGGACCACCCAGATCCCGTCGGCCCGAGCCTGCGAAGAAAAGCGGGGGTGGCCCCAGATCAACGTCCGCTCCTCCTGTTCCTCCATGGGTAGCGAGGGGTTCGCTCCGGCGTGAACCACCGCGACGTTTCCGCTCCACCAAAAGAGCGGCCGCGCGGCAAGCCAGTCGATCAGGCCGTCTCCCATCGCGTCCCTCAGGCGGTCCCGTGCCACATCCAACGCCGCCGCCCTTGAGCCGGGGGTCAGGCCGCCGATCCCGTAGCTCGCGAGGGTCTGGAGCCCGCCATTGGCCAGCCAGCGCGGACCTTCCCGGACGGGGTCCTCCAGAAACCCCAGGCACATGGCCTCGTGGTTGCCCATGAGGCAGACGAGGTCGGGCCGGGACGCCAGTCGCGCCAGGACGCCCGCGCTGAGTTCCCCCCGGTCGATGTAGTCGCCCACCAGAACGATCCGGCACCCAGGTGCCTCCGTCTCGATACGGTCGATCAGCTGGGCCAGCAGGTCGTCGCGCCCATGCACGTCGCCGATGGCCACAAAGGGCTCGTCCGGTGCGAGCGGCGCATCGAAGACCACGGGCGCCACGGTGCCGCGGCCTGTGAGGTAGTTCAGCAGTCGTCTCATCGCATTCCGTCGCTCATGAGGACAGGACCGGCAGCCGCCTTGTTCGGCCGTCCGCCCACGCAACGTCTCCCGTGCCGTCCGTTGGTTCCTTATGGCATTCGCCAGGGCGAACGCCAAGCGAGCGACCCCCTTCAGTCCAAGGGGGGG
The DNA here is from genome assembly GCF_006152115.1 of Rubellimicrobium rubrum. Classification (GTDB taxonomy): domain Bacteria; phylum Pseudomonadota; class Alphaproteobacteria; order Rhodobacterales; family Rhodobacteraceae; genus Rubellimicrobium; species Rubellimicrobium rubrum. The sequence goes on from NZ_VDFU01000002.1 coordinate 10,154, forward strand.
AACGTTCCTTCGAAGGCTTCGCAGGCTTCGGTCGCCAGGGCCTCGGGCCGGTCGAGATAGCGGGGCGAGTGATGGAACGTGGTGATCCGCCGGGCCCCAGCCTCACGGGCGAGCCGCCCGGCTTGGCCGGCCGTCAGGTGACGCCGAAGGTTCGCCTCGGCCACGTCCTCGTCCAGAAAGACCGCTTCGATGTAAAGCTGATGGGCGTTCTGCGCCAGGTTCCTGATGTGGGAGGCATTGGCATCATGGAACGCGGTATCCGTGACATAGGCCAGGCGCTGGCCTGGCGCGGTTCGAAAGGCCTTTTCGCGCAAAAGGCCGAGCGGCCGGGTGTCCCCGTCGCCCGCGTCGATGAGCCAGTCATCCGGCTCGCCACGGCGCACCGCGCTCTTGGCCGCCTTGAGCCACGGGCCGACCGAAAGACCAAGCTGCGCCAAACCTTCAGGAAGGACACTGACCTGCGCCCGTTCCTGCAAGGCGAAAGCGAGGCAGGGCACCCCATGGTCCAGCGCCGCGCATTCGATGGTCAGGTCGTCCTCGGCTAGGACCACGCCCTCGGACAGTTCGGCCCGTGCCACAGGACACGCCCGGAAGGCGTCACGGGCGCGGAACCCGGTCCACGGGCCCAGGCGTCCTTCGGCGAACTCGGCAGCCTCGATGCCAAAATCGACCGAGCCCTCGCCCAGCAGGTTCCAGTCGTAGCTATCCAGCTTGGCTCGGATGCCCCCGATCAGTCCGGGCGGGCCCACCATCCGCAGCACGCCGGGCCGGTTGAGCCGAAGGCGGAGCAGCCGGTCGAAGCCCACGAAATGGTCCATGTGCCGATGCGACACGAACACGTCCGACACTCTCAGGACCTCGCGCGGGGCGAGCGGCGACAGGTCGCCCAGATCGAACAGGATGGCGCGCCGTCCGAACAGGAAGTCCACGTAGACGCCCGGATCGCCGAACGGCCCGTTCACCAGCCGGCTTTGGACAAGCCAGCTCATCCGGCGGGCATCATCCGAGCAGCCACCGGAGCGAGCGGCGCAGTTGCGCCGTCCCGTCCCGGTCGAACCACTTGCCATGGGCAAAGATCACGCGCTCGGGCCCCCAATCCACCAATTCCTGCGCCAGTGCCTTGGCCTGGGATCGCCGGAGGTTGGTCGCGAGCCGGTAATGCGGGGGCGCCATGCCTTGCGGCTCCATGGCTCCGGCGGCTCGGACCAGCGGGCGAAGCGCGGGGCTCAGCTTCTCGGCCTCGAAGTTCTCCACGAGGTCGGTCAGGATCAGCGTCCGGGAAGCGCGGTGCAGGAACACCGCCTCGGCCAAGCCGAGCCCGCCTTCGAGAAGACGCTGCTGCAGATCTCCCGCCCACTCCTCGGGCGGCACATGCCCCAGGTCGCGGTCGAACCGCACACCCGATGCCTTGACTTGCCGCCGCTTGCGCAGCCCCGGTGCGGCCCAGGTCGTGGCCTCGGGAAACTGGCGCTGCCAATCCTTGACAAAGGACCAGTGCGCGATGTTCGGCGCGACGAGATGGCTGATGGGGCCGAGCGCCTCGATCTCGGACCGGAGCCGCGCGTTGTAAGGGACGGGCGAATGCAGCCAGACCTGCCCCGACGCCAAGCGGACCACCGTCATACGGATCGGGATCGGGATCATGGCGACGTGCATGGGCCCGCCATCGACGATCCATATCCCGTCCGCTACCGGCTTGAGCGTGTTGAGCGGCGAATAGGCGACGCGGTTCGTCTGGTCCGTGGCCATGGGCGTCTCCTGGGTCCTGCGCTGGCACAACAGCAAAGCCGCCCGAAAGGTCCCTGGAAACCTCGGGCCTCGTGAATAGGTTGCCCTGTGACCCGCCAAAGCGCGGGGTGGACAGAGGGAGGCAAGGATGAGCGTGCTTCAGGAGGGCCGGTCGGCCGTGATCACCGGGGCGGCAGGGGGCATCGGGCTTGCCATCGCGCGGGCCTGCCTTGCGCGTGGAATGCGCGTGACCATCGCGGACCACCATGGCGAGAAGCTGGAGGCGGCCGCCGTGTCCCTGTCCGCGGACGCCTCGGGCCGGGTGGCCCATGCGGTCTGCGACGTCAGCGACCCAGCTTCGGTCGAGGCGTTGCGCGAAGTCGCGCTGGCCATGCACGGCCCGGTGGACCTCCTCGTCAACAACGCTGGCATCGGCATGCCGAACAAGCCCTGGTCCGACCGCGAGGCCTGGAAACGCACGCTCGACGTGAACCTGTGGGGCGTGATCAACGGCCTTCAGGCTTTCGTGCCGGGGATGATCGAGTCGGGGCGCGAAGGGGCGGTCGTGAATCTCGGCTCGAAGCAGGGGATCACCAACCCGCCTGGAAACGCGGCCTACAACGTGTCCAAGGCGGGCGTGAAGGTCGTGACCGAGCAGCTCGCCTGGGAGTTCCGGCAGATCGAGGGCGCCCGCCTGTCGGCGCATCTGCTGGTGCCGGGCTTCACCTTCACCGGCATGACCGCCGGCGGCGCGACCGAGAAGCCCGCAGGGGCCTGGACCGCCGATCAGGTGGCCCAGCGCATGATCGACGGGATAGGCTCAGGGGCGTTCTACATCATCTGCCAGGACAACGAGGTGGATTGGGAGGCCGACCGCAAGCGCATCGCCTGGGGCGCAGGCGACCTGACCGAAGGCCGCCCTGCCCTGTCACGCTGGCACCCCGACCATGCCGAGGCGTTCAAGGTTTACCCTGGCCCCTGAACTCCGTCATCCATGCGCCGGTGCGGGCCGGACGATGCGAAGCGCCCCAAGGATCGCCGCCCCCAGCGCAAAGCCCACGACAGCCGATCCCAGCGCACGCAGGAGCCAGTCGAAGGCGGCCTTCAGGGGGCCCGTCACGGCGGCAATACTGTGCGCAAACCCGTGGATGATGTCCTCGGGCGTGTGCCAGCCGAATTCGGCCAAGCCGTGGATCACGATACCGCCGCCGACCCAGAGCATGGCGACCGTGCCCACGACGCTAAGAAGCGAGAGGAAGGTGGGCATCCCCACGACCAGCGCCCGACCCACGGCACGGCCCAGCCCAGTGGACCCCCGCGCCATGGCGGCGCCGATGTCGTCGGCCTTCACGATCAGCGCCACGGCGCCATAAACACCTACGGTGATCAGGAGACCCACCACCCCCAGCACGACCGCCTGGGTCAGGATGTCGGGCGCCTCGATGGTGGCGAGCGCGATGGCCATGATCTCGGCGGACAGGATCAGGTCGGTGCGGATCGCGCCCGAGATTTTTTCCTGCTCGAGCTCCTCGGGGGTCTGGACGATATGCTCCACCCGCTCGGCCGCGTGGTCCTCGTGCGGGAGGATGAGGTGCAGGAGCTTCTCCGCGCCCTCGTAGCACAGATACGCCCCGCCGATCATCAGGATGGGCGTGATGATCGAGGGCAGGAAGGCGCTGAGCAGGAGCGCGGCGGGCAGGAGGAAGATGATCTTGTTCTTGAGCGACCCCAGCGCGATGCGCCAGACGATGTGCAGCTCGCGGTTGGCGGCGAAGCCCACGACGTAGCGGGGCGTCACGGCGGCATCGTCGATCACGACCCCGGCGGCCTTGCCCCCGGCCTTGAGCGTCTGCGCGGCCACGTCATCGAGCGTGGCCGCAGCGACCTTCGCGATCGCGGCCACATCGTCCAAGAGAGCGAACAATCCCGATGCCATGGCGCTGATTCCATCCTTCCTGCACAAAACAGCCGATCGCAGGGGACCCGAAAAGCCGTCCCGCCCGGCACGTCCGCAACCAGATAAGGCGGCCCTGCCCCCGCAGCCAGTCCCGGAAACGACGAACGGGGCCCTGCTTGCGCGGGCCCCGTCCGGATCGCCTGATCGGCGGCTTTCTACTTCAGCTTCGCATCATGGGTGTGATGGCTGTCCTTTTCGCCGCCGCCGCTGGATTTCCCGCTGCGATGGTTGTCGGCCGCCTCGCCCGGTTTCTTGGGGTCGAGCGGGGCCTTCGCGTTCTCGTGGGACGCGCCGGGGCCGCCTTGGCGAATGGTGTTGGGGCTCTTGTCAGAGGTGGACATGGGTCACCGATCCTGCTGGAGGCCTTGGTTGGTCGTGTTGACCTTGCTGTTCCCCGCCTGCCCGATCTTGTCGGGGTTCTGCTTCTGGGGGTCGCCGACATGGGTGCCGTGGTCCTCGGGATGCGCGGCCGAGACCGGGCCCTTGTCGCTCTGGTTCGCGGGGGGAATGGGGGGTAACTTGCTGCTCATGGGATTGCTCCTCAGGCGTCCTCTTCGCCGTCATCGAGATCCGCGCCGCCATTGGCGACGGTGTCGTCCTCGATGCGCCGGTTGGACGCGTGGTCACGATACTGTTCGGTCTGCACCGCCTTGCTGTCGAGGCCGCGCTGATCCGAGTGCTGCGCCTTGTCGCGGTTCGAAAGGATCATGTTGTCCGGGATGTCGGCCGTATCGGCCGTCGTCAACGCGCCCGTGCCGTCGCCCTTGCCGTGGGCTCCCGGTCCAAAATGCTTACGGCTTGCATGTGCCATGATGTCCCTTCCTCCAAGGATGCGCCGGGCGAGGCCCGCCGCCGTCTTGTTCAACCTCCGGAACGAAGGGGGGTTCCGACCAGCATGGAGGACGCGGCGGCAAGGGCGCTCTACCCTCGGATGCGAGAAGCTTGGCCAGACTGCCGTGACTAGAGGTGGATGACGCCGGTGCGCGCGGCGTGGGCCACCGCATCTGTTCGCCCCGTGGCGTCCAGCTTGTCGATGACGCGCCCGACGTGGAATTTGGCGGTGTGGACCGAGATGCCCAGCCGGCGCGCAATCTCCTTGTTGGAGGCCCCTTCCGTCAGGATGGCCAGCACCTCGCGTTCCCGCGCAGTGAGCCCGCCTTCACCGGTCGGCGTGACAGGGGCCGGGTCGGCGATGACGGCATCCGCAGGCTCGCCGTCGCGCACGAGCGTCAGGCCGGGCACGCCCGCCAGAACCTCGGCCAGCCGCTCGGCCAGTTCGGGGTCTGAAACCCGCAGGGAGAGCGCGAGTGGGTCGCTCACGAGGATGGATGCTCGCCAATCGTGAAGGCCAGGTTCAGCGGCTGGCCCCCACGCAGAAGACCCAGATCGACGGTCTGGCCGACGCTGTCGGGTCCAAGCCGGGCCATCACCGAGCGCATCCCGCGCAGCACTTCGCCGTTCCAGCGGGCGATCACATCGCCTTGCAGAACGCCTGCGTGGCGTCCGGGTCCGTCGGCATCGACGCTCACGACGATGACGCCCTGCTCATCGCTCCCCTCCAAGCGGACGGGCTGGAGCCCCAGGCCGAGGTAGCCCCGCCCGATGCGCCCGTGCTGCGCCAGACGGGATGCCACGCGCGCGATGGTGGTGGCAGGAATGACCAGCGTGGAGCGCCGCGGCCCCAGGACCACCATCCCGATTGGGTGCCCTTCGGCCGTGATGGCAAGGCCCCCCTCCGCCGCACGGGGCAGCCGCAGGTCGAGGCCGATGCGGGCGTCGATCCTGCCGCCCCGCAGGCTGCGCCAGGCTGGTCCGACAGATCCGACGATCCCCAGCGCGGCAACCGGTCCTTCGCCGCCATGGCCGACCGCAAGGGCCAACTCGCCCAAGGCGGGCACCTGATCGTTCAGCGGTACCGGCGGCGGCAGCGGCCCCTCAACCCGCAGCAGCGCCACATCCGTCGAAGGGTCACGCCCCGCGACGGTCGCGGAAAGGCGCGCGCCGTCGGGGAGGATCACGGTGACCTCGCCCTCGGCATCGAGCGCTTCGTCGGCGGTCACGACAAGGCCGTCGCGCCAGACGAAGCCCGAGGACCACGAGCGGGCGCCCAGGATACCCACGACACTCGGCGCGACGCGCGCCGTGAGGGAGGCGATGCTGCGGGACAGTTCGGACAGGTCGGCCATGGCGTCCTCCTTGGGAGCTACCCCAGACCTAGGAAACCAGGGCTGGACCGCCTACTGCCCGGACGGGCAGTCACGGCCGGATGCAGATGGTGGACCGCGTGAGGAACCGGCGTTCGCGCCCGTTGTCGAGAGAGAACATGCCCCCCCTGCCCTTCACCACATCGATCACGAGATCGGTGTGCTTCCAGGCCTCGTACTGCGACTCGGAGATGTAGAAGGGCATTCCGCCGATCTCGCCCAGCTTCACGTCGCGATCCCCGACAATGAAATCGCCCTGCGCGTAGCACATGGGGGAGGAGCCGTCGCAGCAGCCGCCCGATTGATGGAACATCACCGGCCCATGGTCGGCCACGATCTCGGCAAGAAGTTGGAGAGCCTGGGGTGTGGCGCTGACCTTGTCGAGAGCCTCGGTCCCGGTCGTCATGTCGTTCATGGCTGGTCCTATCACGGGAAAGGGCGCGCGGGGGAATGCCCCGCGCGCCCGCGCCTTGGAACCTAGGGCCCTGCTCAGAAGAAGCCGAGCTTCTTGGGCGAGTAGCTGACCAGCATGTTCTTGGTCTGCTGGTAGTGGGCGAGCATGTCGAGGTGGTTCTCGCGGCCGATGCCCGACTGCTTGTAGCCACCAAAGGCCGCGTGGGCCGGGTAGGCATGATAGCAGTTGGTCCAGACGCGGCCGGCCTGGATCGCGCGACCAAAGCGGTAGCAGGTGTTGGCCTCACGCGACCACACGCCCGCACCCAGCCCGTACAGGGTGTCGTTGGCGATGTGGAGCGCCTCGTCCTCGTCCTTGAAGGTGGTCACGGACACGACCGGCCCGAAGATCTCCTCTTGGAAGATCCGCATCTTGTTGGTGCCCTTGAACACGGTCGGCTTGACGTAATAGCCGCCCGCGAGGTCGCCCATCATCTCGGCCCGACTGCCGCCCGTCAGCACCTCGGCGCCTTCCTGGCGACCGATATCCATGTAGGACAGGATCTTCTCGAGCTGCTCGCTGGACGCCTGCGCGCCGATCATGGTGGCGGGGTCGAGCGGGTCGCCCTGGACGATGGCCTCCACGCGACGGATCGCGCGTTCCATGAACTGGTCGTAGATCGACTCGTGGATCAGGGCGCGCGACGGGCAGGTGCAGACCTCGCCCTGGTTCAGCGCGAACATGACAAAGCCTTCGATGGCCTTGTCGAAGAAGTCGTCGTCCTCGCGCGCCACGTCCTTGAAGAAGATGTTCGGGGACTTGCCGCCGAGTTCGAGCGTCACAGGGATCAGGTTTTGCGACGCGTACTGCATGATCAGCCGGCCGGTCGTCGTCTCGCCGGTGAAGGCGATCTTGGCGATCCGGTTCGACGATGCGAGCGGCTTGCCGGCCTCGAGGCCGAAACCGTTGACGATGTTCAGCACGCCCGGGGGCAGCAGGTCGGCGATCAGCTCGGCCCAGAGCATGATCGAGGCGGGGGTCTGCTCGGCGGGCTTCATCACCACGCAGTTGCCGGCGGCCAGCGCGGGCGCGAGCTTCCAGGTCGCCATGAGCAGCGGGAAGTTCCAGGGGATGATCTGGCCCACGACGCCCAGCGGCTCGTGGAAGTGGTAGGCGATCGTGTCGTGGTCGATCTCGGAGATGCCGCCTTCCTGGGCGCGGACCACGCCAGCGAAGTAGCGGAAGTGGTCGATAGCGAGCGGAAGGTCGGCGGCCATCGTCTCGCGGATGGGCTTGCCGTTGTCCCAGGTCTCTGCGGTGGCGAGAAGCTGGAGGTTCTCCTCCATGCGATCGGCGATCTTGTTGAGGATCACCGAACGGTGGGCGGCCGAGGTCTTGCCCCAGGCGTCCTTGGCGGCATGGGCGGCGTCGAGCGCGGCCTCGATATCCGTGGAATCCGAACGGGCGATCTCGCAAAGGACCTGGCCGGTGACGGGCGAGGTGTTCTCGAAGTAGCGGCCAGCGGCGGGGGCGACGAACCTGCCGCCGATGAAGTTGTCATAACGCGTCTTGTAGGGCGAGGCCGCTACGCGAAAATGTTCAACCTTGTTCATGTTCTTCTCCCTGCGCCGCCTCCTCGCGGCCCCAGGGAAAGGTCGCATGAACAAGACCCCCGGTCAGCCACGACATTGGTCGTACCGGGGGCGGGGGTCCGGAGCAGGCCGCTAAGTCCGCCGCGACATAGGTCGTATGTCGGGGCGCGGGCCCTCTCCATATCCTGCCGCGCATGACTGTGATCCTTCGCCTTTTCGCCCTTCTGGTCCTGCTGCTCGGGTCGCAGGCCCGTGCGGAGGTGCTTGACCGCGAGGCGTTGGGGGCGTTCGTCCGCCCGCCCATGTCCATTGGCGAGCCCGGCGGCGACAACGGCGTCTGGGAGCTGCTGAACTCGGGCGGCGCCCTGGCCGGCTACGTCTTCGAAACCGAGCCCATGGCGCCGATCCCCGGATTTTCGGGCGCACCGATCAACCTGTTCGTGGCCCTCGACCTCGAGGGGCGCTTCATCGACGTCAAGCTCATCTCGCACAATGAGCCCATCTTCGTCTCTGGCTTGGGCGAAGGGCCGTTCCGCGCCTTTCTGGAGCAGTACCGGGGATTGTCCATCTCACAGCCGATGGTCGTGGGCACGCCCTACGGCGGTGCAGGCGCTGGCTCGGCGCTCGTCTACCTCGACGGTGTCACCAAAGCGACGGCTTCGGTCCGCATCGCCCACGAGTCGCTTCTGGCCGCCACGCGCGAGGTGGCGCGGGAACGGATGCAGGGCGTGGCCTCTGCTCCGCCCGCCTCGCCCGACCCGGCCTACGAGGAGACGCTGGTTTGGGACGACCTCGTGGCGCAGGGCATCGCCTCGCGCAAGCTCGTCACCAATGCCGAGATCGACGCCGCCTTTCAGGGCACCCTGTGGGCTTCGGACGATGCCGAGGCGCAGGCGGACCCCGAAGGCGTCTATCTGGACCTCTGGGTCGTGGATATCGGCCCGCCCTCGATCCGGGCCGCCGTTCTCAGCGAAGAGACCGGGGACAGGCTCGCGCGTCTTCTGCAGATGTCGCCCCACGAGGAGCCGATCCTCGTGATCGACGCGGGGCGCCATGGACTCGTGTCGGACGATTTCGTCCGCAACACGGCACCCGACCGGCTGACCGCCTCACAGGACGGGCTACCGGTAGCCCTGAGGGATGCGGACATCACGGTGGACCTGCGGGAGGGGGTGCCCCAGGGGACTGCCATGATCCTGCGGACGGACCGCCGGCTGGGCTTCGACCCCTCCAGGCCCTGGACGCTGGATGTGGATGCGGTGCGCGAACATGGCATGTTCCAACCCGAGATCGGTCGCGTGACCCTGACGACCGAGCATGCGACGCCGGACCGCTTCTTTCTGCGCGAAGGCGAGGTGAAGCCACTCTCTCCGGCGGTCGAGGCTTTGCGGAGCCGGGCCTGGGATCTCGCGGTCCTGGGAATGCTTCTCGGGGCAGTCCTGCTCTTGGTCGGGCCATTGATGCACCAGGTGGCGCGGAAAGGTTGGCTCGCGCCGGTTCGTCTGGCGGTCCTTGCCGTGGTCCTAGGCTTCGTCGGCTGGTGGGGCCAGGGGCAGTTGTCCATCGTGACCGTGCTGGGCGCCCTGAGGACCGGAGCCGACGGCGGAAGCTTCGCCTTCCTGCTCTACGATCCGTTCTCGCTCCTCGTCTGGGGCGTCACCATCCTGGGCTTCGTCCTGTGGGGACGCGGGCTGTTCTGCGGCTGGTTGTGCCCCTTTGGCGCGCTGCAGGAGTTCGCGCATCATCTGGGCCGCGCGCTGCGGCTGCCGCAATGGGAGCCTTCGGCCCTCTGGGACCGGCGGCTGAAAGGGATCAAGTACGTGCTTCTAGCGGGACTGGTCGCAACCGTGTTCATCAGCCCAGACCACGTGGACAAGGCGGCCGAGGTAGAGCCGTTCAAGACGGCGATCACCACCTTCTTCGTCCGCGACTGGTTCTACGTCGTCTATGCCGGGGTCTGGCTCGGCTTGGGCATGGTGCTGTTCAAGGGCTTTTGCCGCTATGTCTGCCCGCTGGGCGCGGTGATGGCGATCGGCGGCCTCCTCCGGGGACGGGACTGGATCGCGCGGCGGGCCGAGTGTGGTTCGCCCTGCCAGCTCTGCAAGGTCCGCTGCCGCTATGGCGCAATCAAGGCGGCGGGCCGGATCGACTATTCCGAATGTTTCCAGTGCCTAGACTGCGTCCAGATCCTCGACGATCCCAAGCAGTGCGTGCCCCGGATCCTCGAAGCGCGCGGGTCGCGCAGCATCCCGCAACGAAAGGCCGCCTGATGCGCCGTCGTCGCCTGCTCCAGATCCTCGCGGCAGCGGTCCTCGCCCCAGCCGCGGCCCGGTCCGATGAGACCCGCATCGCCTTGGGGGCCGAGGCGCGAATGACGCTGTACGGCCCAGCGGAGATAACGTCCCGGGCGCGGGCGCGTGCCTGGGCCGAGATGGCGCGCATCGAGCGGATCTTCAGCCTGCATGACCCCGCCTCGGTCCTGTCGCGCCTGAACGCCACCGGGCGCCTTGATGAACCTCCGCCCGAACTGGTCGAGGTGCTGGTCATGGCCGACCGCCTGCACGACGCGACCGGAGGCCGGTTCGATCCGACAGTCCAGCCTCTCTGGCTTGCCCACGCCACGGGAGGCGATGTCGCGGCGGCCCGTGCCGTGCTGGGCTGGGATGGGGTGACCGTCAGCCGGGACGCCATCACCCTGCGCCCAGGGCAGGCCCTGACGCTGAACGGCATCGCGCAGGGCTATGCCACCGACCGCGTGACCCAGGTCCTGGCGGAAGAGGGACTGCATCACGCGCTTGTCGAGATCGGAGAGTTCCGCGCCCTGTCCGGTCCGTTCCGGCTCGGCGTGGAGGATCCGGAGTTCGGCCAGCTGGGCCAGCTAACCTTGTCGGACCGCGCCTGCGCGACATCAAGCCCGAAGGCGATGGTGCTGCCCGACGGCTCTGGCCACATCCTCGACCCTGCCGGGGGGGCGCCGGTCTGGTCGAGCGTGACGGTCGCGGCCCCGACAGCTGCGCTGGCTGACGGCCTGTCCACCGCCCTCTGCCTCGCGACGGCCGAGGCCGCGCGCGGCATCCTCGATCGTTGCGGGCCCGGCCTGCGCGCCACGGCCATAAGCCGCCACGGCGAGCTTCTCACCCTGTGAAGAAACGCCCCGGGCCAGGAGCTCCGGGGCGCAAGGTGGGCCCGACAGGGAGGAGACGGACCGATTTCAGCGTTCGGGCGGCGTGAAGCTTAGCCCCGCGTTTTCGAACAGGGCGGCAACCCGGCCGTCAGCCAAGGCGGCCGCGATGGCATCGTCCACCGCGTAGCCGAGATCCCGGTGCGAGTGATGCACGGCGATGCCCACCGTCCAGGCGCCCACCGCAAGGCCCGGCAGGGGCGGCGTGGCTACCAGGACGCCACTACCAGCCCCAGCCTCAAGCATCGCGCGGGGGCCCATGGCGGCGGGCACGTCGCCCCGGTTCAGGGCCTCCATCGCCAGGGCCATGGACGGGAAGCGGCGGATGTTCGCGTTCATCTGCCCGCCCTCAAAGGACGCGAGATAGAAATCCGCGATGGTGTCGTTCTCGACGGCCACCAGGTCGAAGCGGAAATAGGCGGGGGTGGGCACATCCTCGGGGTAGACATCCTGCCTGTAGGCGATCGCCACCTGCTCCCGATAGGCCTGACCGCTGAAGACGACCTGCTCCACCCGGCAAGCGAAGGTGCTGTCATAGGGGACGTGCAGCATCACGTTCGCCACGATGTTGTCCGCCCCGCCCATCGGCAAGCCCTGCCACACATTGTAGCGCAGGTCCGCTTCCAGGTTCTCGCCCGAGGTCACGAAGCGGAAGCGGGGCTCCACGCCCAGGGCTTCCGCAATGATGCGGCCCAGGCCGATGTCGATGCCCTGCGGCTCGCCCCCCTCCTCCCAGGAATAGGGCGGCAGGTCCTCGTAGACGGCGAACTCGATCCAGCCCCGCTCCACGATCTCATCGAGATCCTGGCCCACAAAGTCGCGATCGGCGTTCTGCACGCGCTGCCCCGGCACGACCCCCTCGCACCGCGCGAGGGCCGCGCCGGGCAGGGCCAGAGCACCCAGAAGGCCAAGAAAGGCGGCGCGCCTCCGCATGATCTCAGTGAGCGGCCGACAGCGACACGGTCAGGAGTTCGGCAGCCTCGTGGAAGGCGGCCGGCGTGCCATCGATGAGCCGGGCCGCGGCGGCGGCGGCGCTGTCGGCGACCGGAGCGCCCGACAGCGTCTCGAAGCCCGCGTTGATGTCCATGAGTTCGGTCTTCAGCGCGTCGATATTCGCCCCTGCGGGATCCTCGGCCAAGGAAGCGAGCTTGTCGCGCATCGCGGTCAGGGCCGGCGCCGCCTCGGCCACCTGCCTGTCGTCGGGGCGCGTCTCGATATAGGAGCGGATCGCCCAGGCGGCCTTCTGGCCCAGGATCTCGCCAAAGGCGGGCATCTTGGTGATGCCGTTCTGCGTCATGCCGTGCTGGAACCGCTCGGCGAACCACTCGTCGCCGTACTCCTCGGCCTCGAGGAACCGCAGGTCGGGCGCGAGACCGCCCGAGATCGCCCCAAGCCCGTGGCAGCGCGCGCAGTTCTGGTTGAAGCCCGAGTCCCCGATCTCGATGGCAGCCTGAAAGACCTCGGGCTCCATGGAGCGGTAGGGGTTCTCGGTCAGCCACTCTTCGCCCACATCCGGGAGGGCATCGGTGTTGACAGGCTGTGGGGCCACGTCGCCATGGGCAAAGGCGAGGCCGGCGGCAAGGATCAGCCCGGCCGAAAGCGGCCAGCGAGCGGTGGTGATGGTCATGGTGTCGTCCTCCTCGGGGGTGCCTTCGTGCGGGGCGCCGTTGCATCCAGATTACCCGGCGGGTCAGCGATGCTGCCATTCGACCTTGGTGGCATCGCGGCGCTTCGGGGCTCCGACCATGGTCGCGGTTCGCCCGGACCGGGCAGCCGCTATCCTGACGGCCCAAGGAGGACACCATGCTATACGCGACGGCGGGAGCCATCCTGCTGGCCGTCCTGGCTTGCGCGACTCATGCAAGGGCCGAGGACCTGCCGGTCCCCATCGTCTATCTGCGTCAGCAGGTGGAGCGTCCTCCCGTCCTTTCGGACCTCGACCCCGTGCCGGAGGACGAGGGCATCGCCGGAGCGACGCTCGGGCGGGACGACAACGCGACGACGGGGCGGTTCCTGGGGCAGGACTACCAGTTGACCGTGCTTGACGTGCCTGTGGGCGGCAACGTCCTCGAGTCCGCGCGGGAGGCTCTGGCCCTCTCGCGGCTCGTCGTGCTGGACGCCCCGGCCCTGGACCTCCTCGCTGTGGCGGACCTGCCCGAGGCCGAGGGCGCGCTCATCTTCAACGTCGGCGCGCCGGACGATGCTCTGCGGGACGGCGACTGCCGGGCGAACGTGCTCCATACGGTCCCATCGCTGGGGATGCGGGCGGACGCCTTGGCGCAGTTCCTCCAGCTGCGCCGGTGGACGGACGTGGCGCTGCTCGCAGGCCCCTACCCTGCCGACCAGGCCTGGGCCGAGGCGCTGCGCCGCTCGGCCGAGAGGTTCGGGCTGTCGCTCGAGGACGACCGCCCCTGGGAGTTCCAGGGCGACCTCGGCCGCACCGCGCAGGCCGAGATTCCGCTTCTCACCCAGGACCTGGCGGACCACGACGTCCTGCTTGTGGCGGACGAGATCGGGGACTTCGGCCGCTACGTGCTGTTCAACACCTGGGAGCCGCGTCCCGTCGGCGGCTCCGAGGGAATCACCCCCGTCGCCTGGTCCCCGGTGCTGGAGAACTGGGGCGCATCGCAGCTCCAGTCGCGGTTCGCGGACCTTGCGGGGCGCCCCATGCGCCCGGCCGACTACGCCGCCTGGGCAGCCGTCCGCAGCATCGGCGAGGGGGTCACCCGCACCGGCTCCGCGGATCCGGCGGATCTGCGGGCTTATCTCCTGTCGCCCGACTTCGAACTCGACGGCTTCAAGGGCCGGCCCTTGTCCTTTCGCGATTGGGACGGCCAGTTGCGGCAGCCCATCGCGGTCGTGCAACCGCGCGCCATGATCGGCATGGCCCCGTTCGAGCCCTTCCTCCACCAGGTGAACGAGCTCGACACCCTGGGCCGCGACCGGCCCGAGAGCGGCTGCAGCGCCTTTGAGAGGTGATCCCATGCGCGTCCTGATCCTCCCCCTGCTCCTCCTCGCCCCGCCCGTCATGGCCGAGGAGATCTGGGTCACCAACGAACTCGACGACACGATCAGCGTCATCGACGCCCAAAGCCTTGAGGTCGTCCGCACCATCGAGACAGGCGAGAGGCCGCGCGGCATCACCTTCGCCCATGACGGGAGCGTCGTGTACATCTGCGCCTCGGACAGCGACGCCGTGCAGGTCATGGACCCCGAAACGGGCGAGATCCTGCACGACCTCCCGTCCGGCGAAGATCCGGAGCAGTTCGCGCTGGCGCCCGACGGCCAGCACCTATGGATCGCCAACGAGGACGACGCCATCACCACCGTGGTGGATGTCAGAACCCGTCGTGTCGTCGCCCAGATCGATGTGGGCATCGAGCCGGAAGGAATGGCCGTCTCGCCGGATGGCGCGATCGCCATCACGACCTCCGAGACGACCAACATGGCTCACTGGATCGACACCGCGACCCACGAGGCCTTCGCGAACACGCTCGTGGACACGCGGCCCCGCCATGCGGAGTTCACCAAAGGGGGCAAGGAGCTTTGGGTCTCGTCCGAGATCGGCGGCACGGTGACCGTCCTCGACGTGGCGACCCAGGCCGAGAAAGCGAAGCTGCATTTTGACATCACCGGCGTGCATCCCGACCAGATCCAGCCGGTGGGCTTCGCCTTCACGCCGGACGAATCCGTGGCCTTCGTGGCGCTGGGGCCGTCGAACCATGTCGCGGTCGTGAACGCGCAGACCTACGAGGTCGAGGACTACATCCTGGTCGGGCGGCGCGTCTGGCACATGACGTTCAACGCGGATGGCACGAAGCTCTTCACCACCAATGGCGTCTCCGGGGACGTGACCGTGATCGACGTTGCCTCGCGCGAGGCGCGCCGGTCGATCAAGGTCGGCCGTTTCCCCTGGGGGGCGGCGCTGCGCCCCTGACGCACAGGCGCTCGCGCGATCTACGACCATAAGCGTGGTGACCTAGGGGGCCGCTCGCCCTACCCTTCACGCGACCCCTTCCGGCAAGGAGCCTGCCATGATCCTCCGCGCGACGGCCCTGATCCTCCTCGCCGCCCCGGCGCTTGCCGACGAATACGGGACCACCAACCCCGAGGAGATGACCCTGAACCGCATGGTCGAGAACGCCCGGCGCGGCGAAGTGGACATGACCACCTGCGCCTCGGGGTACTTGATGACCAAGTCCGGCCAGCACGCCATCGCGCGCGAGACCTTCGAGGCCTGCGCGGAGGCAGGCTACACCGGCGCCATGACCTGGATGAGCTACCTGGAGGACAACGGCTTCGGCGGCGACTACGACCCGGACGCGTCGACCGAGTGGAACCGTCGGGCGGCCGAGGCGGGCGACCCCATCGGCATGTTCAACCACGGCCTCGACCTCCTGCGCGGCCACGGGACCGCGCTGGACGAGGAGCGGGGACGCGACCTGATCGACCGGGCCGCTGCCGAGGGGGTCACGGACGCGCAGCGCCTAGTGGGCTCGGGCTACGACCTCGACGTCGTGACCCCCGACGCGGATAACTGGAAGTACGCGCCCCTGTTCTGATGCAGCGACGCCCCGGCGGATGCCGCTCGGGGCGATCGGCTTGTCGGAGGGATCGAAGACAGGGCTCTGGGCGGCCTCAGCCGCCCGTGCCCACGAACACGCCTTCAGGCAGGGTCGTGGCGTTGCCCACCAGTTCCTCGCCGCCCAGCTCGGCCATCAGGCGGAGCATCTTGTCGGCCGCAGCCTCGTCCACGGGGCCGGGCGCGGGCGTGCCCGCGAGGAACCCCTCGCGGAGTTGCTCGAACTCCTCGTCGTTCTGGGCGTTCATGATGGGACGGATGCGCTCCCAGGCGCCCAGGTCGCTGGCCAGCAGCTCCTTGGCCTCGCGGGATGCGGCCGCCAGCCCATCCACCAGACCCGGATGGGCGTCCAGCGTTTCCTCGTGCAGGACATAGCCCAGGAGCGGCGTCTCGGGGTCGAGGCCCAGCGCCTGCGCGGCATCCTCGACGGACACAAGCTCGCGCATCCCCGCGGCCTCCATCTTGGCCTGGAAATGCCAGAAGTTGATCGCGCCATCGAGATCGCCCGACAGCGCTGTCTCGTGAATCAGGGGCGGCGCGCCAAAGACCTGCTCGGTCTCGGCGGCGAGGTCGATGCCGTACTCCTGCTGCGCGAAGGCCCGCAGGATCAGCCAGCTCTTGTCCACCGGCCCGCCCGCGATGCCGATCTTCCCCCCCGCGAGGTCCTGAAGCGACTGCGCGGGGCTGTCGGCGGCAACCATGAGGCCACCCACCGCCTTGGAGTAGGGCAGGAACACGAGGTCCATGCCAGCCGCCCGCTGGCGCGCGACCCAAAGCCAGTCGGACACGATCATGTCCACCTCGCCGGCCAGGAACGCCGTCTGGGTGGCCGGCGCGCCCGCCAGCTCCTGGATCTGCAGGTCGAAGCCATTGGCGGCGTCGAAGCCGTTATGCTCGATGGTGTCGAGCTCCCACATCACCGTGCCCGCGGCCTGCACGCCAGCCTTCAGGACCGGCGTCGGCGTTTGGGCGAAAGCGGCGGTGGACAGGCATACGGCGCTGATCGCACCCAAGGCTACGTGGCGGATGGTCATGACGCTCCTCCCAAAGCTTCGGGGCAAGCCTACCAGCCCAGCCCCGGCCCGGTATACGACCAAAGCCGCAGGCCCGCGACACCCCTTTTACGACCAACGTGCAATATGCCGCCCCCGTCGCCCCCCGGATAGTGCAGCCAAGGCCCGCCTGCGCAAGGGCGCCGGACAAGGCCGTTACGACAATCGGGAGGGATCACATGAGACGTTTGATGCTGGCCGCCACGGTCAGCCTGCTGGCGGTCGGCGCGGCCCAGGCGCAGGTGACGCAAGAGGACATCGCCAACGACGCGACGACCACGGGCGACATCGTCACCAACGGCATGGGCCAGACGCTCCAGCGTTACAGCCCCCTCGAAACGCTGAACCGCACCAACGTCCAGAACCTCGTGCCCGCCTGGGCCTTTTCGCTCGGGGGCGAAAAGCAGCGCGGGCAGGAAACGCAGCCGCTGGTCTATGACGGCATCATGTACGTCACGGGATCCTACTCCCGGCTTTATGCCATCGACATCGCGACCGGCAAGGAGATCTGGCAGTACGACGCGCGCCTGCCCGAAGGAATCCTGCCCTGCTGCGACGTGGTGAACCGCGGGGCGGCTCTTTACGGCGACATGGTGATCTTCGGCACGCTGGATGCGCGGCTCGTGGCGCTGGACCGCAAGACCGGCGACGTGATCTGGAACAAGGAGATCGCGGATTACAAGGCGGGCTACAGCTACACCGCCGCGCCCTTGATCGTGAACGGCCTCGTCATCACCGGCAACTCGGGCGGCGAGTTCGGGATCGTGGGCGAGGTGCAGGCCCGCGACGTGAACACCGGCGAGATCGTCTGGACCCGTCCCACCATCGAAGGCCACATGGGCACGCTGAACGGCGAGCCCTCGACCATGACCGGGACGCTGAACGCGACCTGGCCGGGCGACATGTGGCAGACGGGCGGCGGCGCGACCTGGCTTGGCGGCTCCTATGACGCGGAAACCGACACGCTGATCTTCGGCGCGGGCAACCCCTCTCCCTGGAACAGCCACCTGCGCGGCGCGGGCAAGCCCGCCGAGGGCAACACCGGCGACAACCTGTACGCCGCCTCGCGCATCGCCCTGGATCCCGCCACCGGTGAGATCAAGTGGCACTTCCAGACCACCCCGCGCGAGGGCTGGGACTTCGACGGCGTCAACGAGGTCGTGCCCTACACCGACCGCGAAGGGAACGGCCGCCTCGCCACCGCTGACCGGAACGGGTTCTTCTACATTCTGAACCGCGAAGACGGGGCCTTCCTCCGCGCCACGCCCTTCGTCCAGAACATCACCTGGGCCAGCGGCATGGACGAGACCGGCCGCCCCATCTACAACGAGGACAACCGTCCGGGCGACCCGGCCGCCGCGGCCGAAGGCGAGAAGGGCGAGACCGTCTTCGCCGTGCCCTCCTTCCTGGGCGGCAAGAACTGGATGCCCATGGCCTACAGCCAGCGCACGGGCAACTTCTACGTGCCCTCGAACGAATGGGGCATGGACATCTGGAACGAGCCCGTGACCTACCGCGAAGGCGCGGCCTATCTGGGCTCTGGCTTCACCATCAAGCCGATCTTCGAGGACCACATCGGCGCGCTCAAGGCGATCGACCCCGATACCGGCGAGATCAAGTGGGAGTACCACAACGATGCGCCGCTCTGGGGCGGCGTCATGACCACGGCAGGCGGCCTCGTGTTCTTCGGCACACCGGAAGGCGAGTTCCTGGCCTTGGACGACGAGACCGGCGAGACCCTGTGGTCCTTCCAGACCGGCTCGGGCATCGTCGGCCAGCCCGTCACCTGGGAGCAGGACGGCGAGCAGTACGTCACGGTCGTTTCCGGCTGGGGCGGCGCCGTACCTCTCTGGGGCGGCGAGGTCGCCAACCGGGTCAACTACCTGAACCAGGGCGGCATGGTCTGGACGTTCCGCCTGCCCAAGCAGCTCGCCTCGGCCCAGTAACTCGGCCAGTAACTCGGCCAGCCAAGAACACTGTCCGGCGCGTCCCCAAGGGCGCGCCGGTTCCGTTTTCCGGTCTCCGACCTTTGTGGGCATATCCGGGCAGGAGGTCGGCTGCTAACCTTGGGACGATTCAACCCTCCGGACGCCCCATCATGCAGGCCAGCCCTCTCGCCTCTCTGCCCCGGACCTTCGAAACGGCGCTGGTGGTGGACGACCACCCGCTCTTTTGCGACGCGCTGTCCATGACGTTGCGCGCCGTGGCGGGCGTGGCCCGGACCGAAACGGCGGACAGCCTGTCGGCCGCCCTGGACCGAATGGACGCGGGGCACGGGATCGACCTCGTGGTGCTCGATCTCAACCTGCCGGACGTGAGCGGGCTCGACGGCCTGATCCGGCTCAAGGCCGCTGCGGGCGAGGTGCCGGTTGTGATCGTGTCGTCGCTGACGGACCACCGCATGATCGCGGCCGCCATCCAGGCCGGGGCGGCCGGTTTTGTGCCCAAACACAGCCAGCGCGACGTGTTCCGGCGCGCCCTGGCCCAGGTCGCGGCCGGTCACGTCTTCGTGCCCGAAGGTGTCGTGCTGGAAAGCGAAAGCCCCGCCACAGGCCCCGAGGAGGTCATCCGCCGCCTGACCCAATTGACGCGCCAACAGGCGCGGATCCTCGAACTGATCTGCGAAGGCAAGCTGAACAAGCAGATCGCGTATGAACTCTCGATCGCGGACGCCACGGTCAAGGCGCATGTGACGGCGATCATGCGCAAGCTGGGCGTGCAGACACGGACCCAGGCCGTGCTGCTGGCCCGCGAGGTGAGCTTTTCAACGATCTTGCACGACTGATACGGCAGCCGCTACGATCCCCCCCGGACCGGACCACAATCATAACAGGTCCGCTGGGGAGGAAAACGATGGAAGGGAGCGAGGCCCTGAGTCTGGCGCCGTGCCCCGACATGCCGCGGGTTCGCTCGGCGCAGGTCGCGCATGACCACCCCGAAGCCCTGACCCGCCTTTCCGAGCACCTGGGTCCGGACCTGGCCTTCGTCGCGCTGTTCGTCAGCCCCGATGCGGATTTCCCCGCGGTGATGGCGGAAGCGGTCCGGCGCTTTCCCGGCGCGGTCACCGTCGGCTGCACCACGGCAGGCGAGCTCGGCGGCCAGGGCTATGCCGAAGGGGCGATCGTTGCCGTCGGGCTGCCGCGCAGCAACTTCATCGCGGCCCCGATCCTCATCCCCGACCTTGATGCCATCAACAGCGAGCATCTGGTGGCGGACATGATCCGCGCCCGCACCGCCCTCATGGCGCAGGAGCCGCGCTGGCCCACCGAGTTCGCCTTCCTGCTAGTCGACGGGCTGTCTGTCCGCGAGGACGAACTCGTATCGGCCCTGGCAGCCGGGGCGGGGGCCGTGCCGCTGTTTGGCGGATCGGCGGGCGACGGCAGCCACTTCCGCGAGACCTTCGTGGCCCTGGGGGCCGAGCCGCGCCGCCATGCGGCCGTGCTGTGCATGATCCGCACCGACTGCGAGGTGCAGGTCTTCAGCCTTGATCACCTGCAGCCGTCGCAAACCCGAATGGTCGTGACCGAGGCCGATCCCGCCCGCCGGATCGTGCGTCAGATCAATGCCGAGCCCGCTGCCCGCGAATACGCCCGCGTGCTGGGCAAGGACCCGGACCAGCTCACCCCCATGACCTTCGCGGCTCATCCGGTGGTGGTCCGCTTTGGTGGCACGCACCATGTCCGCGCGATCCAGCAGGTGCTGGACAACGGCGACCTCGTCTTCTTCTCGGCCATCGACGAGGGGTTGGTGCTCACCTTGGCCGAGGCCGAGGACATGGCCAAGCATCTTGACCGAGAGCTGTCGCGCATCCGCCAAGGCCGCGAGCCCGAGGCGATCTGGGCCTGCGACTGCATCCTGCGGCGCGTCGAGGCCCAGGAAACCCAGCAGACCCGCGCCCTGTCGTCGATCCTGGCCAAGCACCGCGTCGTGGGCTTTTCCACCTATGGCGAACAGATCAACGGCATGCATGTGAACCAGACCATGACCGGCGTCGCCATTTTCCCACCGCGCGAGCCGGCCTGACGGATGCCACCCAATGCGCTGATCGACCCGTCCGAACCGCTGGAACGGCAGAACGACAAGCTCCTGCGCATCTGCGAGGCGCTGATGAAGCGGGTGGAGCAGATCGACGACGACCGTGGCGTGGCCTACAGCCAGTTCCAGCGCGCCGTCCTTCTTGAGGATCAGGTGCGCGAGCGGACGCGCGACCTCGAGCACGCGCTGGATCTCCTCAATGAGTCCAACGCCCGCCTTGCCACCGCCAGCCGAGAGACCGAGCGGGCGCGCTCGGACCTCGCCAACGCGATCGAGACGATCCAAGAGGGGTTTGCCCTTTTCGACCCCGACGACCGCATGGTGCTGTGCAACTCGCGCTTTGCCATGCACCTGCCCGACATCCGGCACGCGCTTCGGCCGGGCCTGACCTTTGCAGGCTACGTCGAGGAGGTCAGCCGCAGCGCCTATCTGGACCTGCCGCCCGGGATGACGCGAGCCGAATGGTCCGTGGACCGCATGGCCCGCCATGGCGAGATGCACGTCATCTTCAACGTCCGCATGGCCGGAGAACGCTGGGTCCAGGTCAGCGAGCACCGGATGGCGGGCGGGCAGACGGTCATCATGCAGACCGACGTGTCCGACATCATCCGGGCCGAGCGGCAAGAGCATGGTAAGGTCCTCGATGACCAGGCGCGGTTGATCCGAGCGACCCTCGAACACATCGTGCAGGGTGTCTGCATCGTGGACCCTCGGGGACGGCTGGCCGGGGTCAACCGGCGAATGGCTTCGCTCCTGGGCCTGCCCCTCACCCATCTGCGATCCGGCATGGACTTCGACCTGATCCTGAGCCGGCTCCAGTCGGGCACGAGCTTCGGACCCGACGTCTCGCCCAAGGACGTCCTGGCCTGGGTCCGTCAGGACGGCGGGCGCAAGCCGCTCCGCTTTGAGATCAGGCGCGGCGAGGGTCAGTGGTTCGACGTGTTCGCTGAGGAGATGCCCGACGGCGGCTTCGTGATCAGCCTGACCGATGTCAGCGCCGAAAGGGAAGCCGCGCGCGCCCTGCACGAGGCCAACGAGCTCCTGGAGGCGCGCGTCACATCACGGACGCTGGAGTTGGAGGACGCGCTCGCCGTGGCCGAGCGGGCCAACGCCTCGCGCACCCGTTTCGTCGCGGCAGCAAGCCACGACCTGCTCCAGCCGCTCTCGGCGGCCAAGCTCTACCTGTCCTCGATCGGAGAGGAACTGTCCGACAGCTATCACCGCGAGGTGGTGCACAAGGCGCAGAACGCGCTGAGCAGCGTGCAGGACATCATCGAGGCGCTGCTGGACATCTCCAAGCTGGAGTCCGGGCGCGCCGCCGCCGACATCCGCACGGTGGACCTGGGCGCTCTCCTGACGCAGCTTCGGGACGAGTTCGCGCCGGCTGCGGCATTGAAGGGGCTACAGCTCACGATCCGCCCGTCGGCGTTCCGCATCACGACCGACCCGACCTATATCCGGCGCATCCTCCAGAACCTCATCGGTAATGCGATCCGGTATACGGACCGTGGGCGCGTCCTTGTCGGGGTGCGACGGGTCGGTGGTTCCGTGCGGATCGGGGTCCACGACACCGGCCCCGGCATCCCCGAAGCGGAGCAGGAGAGCGTCTTCAAGGAGTTCCATCGCCTGGGCCGCCGCGCGTCGGCCAGCGAAGGGCTGGGCCTCGGCCTTGCCATCGTGGATCGCGCCTGCGCCATGCTGGGCCATCCCCTGACCCTGGCCTCCGAGCCGGGACGGGGCACGGTGTTCACGGTGACGGTGCCGCTGGCCGAGCGGAGCAGCCACCTTCCCGCCGCGCCCCGGCGGGCGTCCGGCGGAGGGTGGCGCCACGAGGGCCTGACCGTCCTGGTCATCGAGAACGACCTCGACATGCGCCGTGCCCTGGGCCTTCTGTTGGGCAGCTGGGGCGTGAAGGTCCTGGACGCGGGCTCCGAGCAGGAAGCCATGGAGCGGCTGGACGAGACAGGCCTGCGGCCCGATGCGCTGCTGGTGGACTTCCAGCTCGACGACGAGGAAACGGGCGTGCAGGCCATTCGCGCGCTACGTCGCAGGCTCGGCCGGGTGCCCGCCCGGATCGTGACCGCGAACCGCGCGCCCGAGCTGGCCGCCCAAGCCAAGCGGATCGGGGTCGAGACGCTCTACAAGCCGCTCGACCCCCTCATGCTGCACCTTTTCCTGGGCTCCCTCGCGCTGCGCCGACCGACCTGATCGCCCGGCGGAAGGTCAAGCGCGACGGGCCGGGCGGCGGCGGGACGCGTGCCCGCTCGGCCGCGGTGCCGGCGCGGCGGCGGATCACCTCCAGCCGAAGGCTGTCCTCGCCCCTGCGCATGGCCCAGTTGTGGTTGGCGGTGAAGACCGGGCGAAGAAGCCAGGTCAGCGCCCGCAGCATGGGTTTGCGCGCCTCGACCTCCCAGTCGTAACGGATCACCGCCACCGGACCTTCCTGCGCAAAGGTCCATTCGCCGCGCCCGGTGAAATCCCCCACGGGCACCAGCACGACCCGTCGTGGCGGGTCCACCTCGATCACCCGGAAGCTCCAGCGCAGGGTATAGGGGAGCCAGCCCTTGGTAAGGAGCGCGACTTCCTTGCCGACGCCCGTTGCATCGCCACGGGCCGTTTCCTCAACAGCCAGGTAGACTGAGGGCCACCAGGTCGTGAGGCCGGCGATGTCCGAAAGGATCGCGGCCACCTCCTCCAAGGACGCCTCGATGCGCCACGTGGTGACGATGTGGTATCGGCTCATCCGGCGTCCCTGCCCTTTCGCGCGCCGGGCTGGACGCAAAGCCCGCCGTCGGTCATCGGGGAACCTAGGGGGACGGCGCGGCCCTGCCACCCATCCGTCAGCCCTCGATGCTTTCGCGGATCTTGCGGGTCAGGGCTTCCATCTGGAACGGCTTGGTGATGATCGACATGTCGCGGTCGAGCTGGCCGTTGCCGATCACCGCGTTCTCGGCATAGCCGGTGATGAACAGGATCTTGAGCTCGGGCCGGACCAGACGGGCCGCATCCGCGACCTGCCGTCCGTTCAAGCCGCCCGGCAACCCCACATCGGTGATGAGCAGGTCCACCCGTGCGTCGGACTGCAGGATCCGAAGTCCTGACGGCCCGTCGGCCGCTTCGAGCGCCGCGTAGCCGGCCTCGTCCAGAACCTCGCGCACCAGCATGCGGATCGTCGGCTCGTCATCGATGACAAGCACCACCTCGCCATCGCCGGTGGAGGCGGGCCTGTCCCGGTCGCCGTCCAGGTCCACCTCGAGTTCCATCTCGGAGGCATGGCGGGG
This sequence comes from Rubellimicrobium rubrum, assembly GCF_006152115.1. Classification (GTDB taxonomy): domain Bacteria; phylum Pseudomonadota; class Alphaproteobacteria; order Rhodobacterales; family Rhodobacteraceae; genus Rubellimicrobium; species Rubellimicrobium rubrum. The sequence goes on from NZ_VDFU01000002.1 coordinate 34,160, forward strand.
CAAGTAGATGGACACGGTCGTGCCCTGCCCTTCCTCCGAGTAGAGCCGGACCTGCCCGCCCGACTGGCGGGCAAATCCGTAGATCATCGAAAGGCCAAGCCCGGTCCCCTGGCCCAGGGGCTTGGTGGTGAAGAAGGGTTCGAAGACCTTGGCGGCGACGTGGGGCGACATGCCTGTTCCCGTGTCGCTCACACTGAGCGAGATGTACTGGCCCGGCCCGAGGTCGAGTTGCGAGGCCATGCGTGGATCGAGCCAGCGGTTCGCCGTCTCGATGGTCAGTCGTCCGCCATCCGGCATCGCGTCGCGGGCGTTGATGCACAGGTTGAGCAGGGCGTTCTCGAGCTGATTTGGGTCCACGAGCGTCGGCCAGAGCCCGCCGGTTCCCACGACCTCCAGATATACCGAGGGCCCCACGGTGCGCCGGATCAGCTCCTCCATCCCCCGCACCAGCCGGTTCACGTCCGTGGGCTTGGGATCGAGCGTCTGCCGTCGCGAGAATGCCAGGAGCCGATGGGTCAGCGCCGCCGCCCGCTTCACCGCGCCCTGCGCGGCGGTCAGATAGCGCTGGACCGCATGGGGCTGCCCCTGCTCGATCCGGGCGCCGATCATCTCGAGGCTGCCGCCGATGCCGGTGAGCAGGTTGTTGAAGTCATGCGCCAGCCCACCGGTCAACTGGCCCACGGCCTCCATCTTCTGAGACTGGCGCAAGGCGTCCTCGGCCTCAAGGAGCTGCCTGCTCCGCTCCTGCACGCGCTGTTCCAGCGTTTCGTTGAGTTCGCGCAGGGCCGACGCGCTGGCTCGCAGCTCGGCCTCGGCGCGGGCCCGCTCGACATGGGCCCAGGACCGGTCGGTGACGTCACGGACCATGGCACGTTCGGCCGCGGCCCAGCCATGCGGCCTTGCGTGGTGAACGGCCATCAACGCGACCAGCCGCCCTTCCTTGACCAGCGGCATGCAGATCGTGGCAGCGATGCCAATGCTGCCGAAGGTCGCTGCGGCGTCCGGGGACAGCTCGGCCTGGACGTCGCCCACCACCAGGGGAAGGCCCGCCCGCAGGTTGCGCACGGCTGTCTCTCCAAAGGCCGCGAGCTTGTAGCGTCCGACGATGCTTTTCGACCCCAGCGCCGCCCAGTCGCCCCGGATGGTGAAACCGTCCTCGTCGGGGTCCATGTCAGCGTAAGCGCAGATCGCCGCGCCCATGTGGAGGCCCAGCATGCGCGTGGTGATGGCCATCACGGCATCGGCGTCGGGCGCCGCTGCCGTCTCGCGGCCCAGCGCATCGAGGAAGCGCAGCCTCTCGCTCCCGAGCCGGAGGGCCTGCTCGGCGCGGCGCCTCTCGACCATGACCCGCGTCCGCTCGGCCACGTCGCGCAGGAAGGCCAGTTCCTCGACAAGCCAGGACCGGCTCCGGGAATGGTTGAGGTAGAACAGCGCGACCGTGCGCCCCCCTTCCACCACCGGCACGTTGACCACTGCTCGGGCATTGATGACCGTAAGCGCGTCAGCCGTCGCGACTGTACGCGGATCGGTCTCGGCGTCCTCGATCACCACCATCTCGCCCCGAGCGAGGTCATCTATGTACGAGCCGTAGTCGCGGAAATGGAGCAGGCCAGCCAAGCTGGCAATGCCCGGAGCGTTCCAGTCCCGCTCGACCAGGATCGTCTCGCTCACCAGATCGACCGTTCCATAGCCCGCCCGGTCCACGTCCAGCGTCTCGCCCAGGATGCGGCCGGCGATGTAGGAAATGTCGGTAGGATCGTCGAGGTCGCGGAACGCGTCGGCAAGCCGGACCAGGGCCTCGCGCATCCGCTGCGCCCGCTTGCCGTCCGTGATGTCCAGCGACACGCCGGTCAGGCGCAGCAGCGTGCCGTCCTCGGCGATCGCTGGCCGACCGCGGACGGCCACCCAGCGCACGTCGCCTTGGGGGCTGAGGACGCGGAACTCGATCTCAAAGTCTGTCCGTTGGGCCAGGTTGCGGGCGGTGGCGGCCTCCAGCCGGGGCCGGTCGGCAGGATGCACGGCCTCCTGAAGTTCGGCATAGGTGCAGGGCCTCTCCGGATCGAGGCCGAACGTCTCCCGGCAGGTCGGCGACGACACGAACGCCCCGGACGTCAGATCGAGGCTCCAGGCCCCGAAGCGTCCGGCTTCGAGGGTGAAGCGCAACTCTTCCTCTCGGGCCTGCTGGTCGAGAAGGCGGCCGCTGAGCTCGGCCAGCAGAGCCGCGTTGCTGGTCTCGAGGTTCGCGAGCCTCTCGCGCTCCATGGTGACGTCGACCTGGCTCGCGAAGAAGTAGGCGAGGTCGCCGTTCGCGTCCCAGACCGGAGCCATCAGGAGGCGGTTCCAGAACGGCTCGCCGTTCTTGCGGTAGTTGCGGATGTCGGCCTCGATGGACCGGGCGCCGTTCACCGCCTCGCGGATGCGGCTACGGACGGCCGGATCGGTCTCCTGTCCCTGGAGGAAGCGGCAGTTCCGGCCCAGGATCTCGTCGCGGCCGTAGCCCGTAAGACGGCAGAACGCGTCGTTGGCGAAGATCACGGGATTGTCCGGCAACCGGGGGTTCGTGATGATCATCGGCATGCGGGTCGCTCGGACCGCCGCCACGAACGGATCCGTGCCCTCGTCGAGTCCCCCGATGACGGCAAGGATCCGCTCGGCGTCGAGCGTCGCTTCCCCCGCCGAAATGCGTCCGATAGGCTTCTTCAAGCGACTCTTCCTTGCTCCCCCTGCAGCGCCCATCGTCCTGGGCCCGCCGGATGGGGCAGTCGCCAGCGGTACGGTCCGTCGTTGCTTAAGGTAATGCGTGCGACCCGCCAACCAAGATCGCTCCGTTTGACGGAACGTCGCCGGACCGGGCGTTCGGCCGTCGCTTGCTAGCGTTCGCCGCGGCGGTAAGGGGCCATAAGAGCCTCGGGCACCTGGGCCCGGCGGGCCACGACAGTCAGGGCAAGGATGGACAGCAGATACGGCGCCATGAGGAAGAGCTGGTACGGGACGCCCGGCACCACCGCCTGAAGCCGGAGCTGGTAGGCATCGAACAGGGCGAACAGCAGCGCCCCCAGCAGCGCCCGCCCTGGCCGCCACGAGGCAAAGACCACGAGCGCGATGCAGATCCAGCCCCGCCCCTGCACCATGGCCGGAAAGAAGCTGTTGAAGGCCGCCGTGGTCAGGAAGGCGCCGCCGACGCCCATCAGCGCCGATCCGGCCACCACCGCCCCGATGCGGATGCGCACCGGGTCGAGCCCCTGCGCCTCCACCGCATGCGGGTTCTCTCCGGTCATGCGGACCGCCAACCCCAGCGGCGTTCGCGCCAGCACGAGGCCCAGAACCAGCGCCGCGACCAGCGCGAGGTAAGTGGGGGGCGTCCGCGAGAACAGCACTTCGCCCAGGAAGGGAATGTCGGACAGTCCGGGAATACGGAGGGGCTGGAAGGGCACGATGGTGGGCGGAAGATCTCCGATCTCGACCAGGAGACGGTAGAGGTACGCGGCCAGCGCCGAGGCCAGGAGTGTGATGCCCAGCCCCGCCACGTGCTGCGACAGCCCGAGCGGCACCGTGAGCCCCGCATGCAGCAGGCCCAGCAGCGCCCCCGCCGCTGCCGCAACCAGGAGACCCGTCCAGAGCCCGCCCCCGCCATACACGGTCAGCCAGCCGATCATGGCCCCCATGGTCATGATCCCCTCGATCCCGAGGTTCAGCACCCCCGCCCGTTCGCACAAGAGCGCACCGAGGGTGCCGAAGATCAGGGGCGTGGCGATGTTCAGCACGGCGGCCCAAAGGCTCGCGGTCAGAAACAGGCCGAGAAGGTCGTTCATCGCGCGATCCTGTGGGTGGTGAAGAGGAGCGCGACCAGCATGGACAGCAGCGCAAGCGCCATGATGACATCGGCGATGAAGCTGGGGACGCCGGTGGCGCGGCTCATGGCGTCGGCGCCCACGAAGATGGTCGCCACGAAGACCGCTGCGGCCACGACCCCGGCCGGGTGGAGCGCGGCCAGCATGGCGACCACGATCCCCGCATAGCCGAAGCCGGGCGACAGCGTGGTCGTGACATAGCCGGTGCTGCCCAGCACCTCGACCGCGCCCGCCAGTCCCGCAAGGCCACCCGACAGCAGGGCCACGCCCACCAGGGTGCGCGGCAGGGACACGCCCGCGAAGGCTGCCGCGCGGGGGCTCAGCCCCGCCGCCTTCATCTCCCGGCCCCAGACGGTGCGGGCGTTGATCAGCCAAACGACCGCTGCGGCGGCCAGGGCCACGAGCAGCCCGACATGCAGCCGCGACCGGGGCACAAGGTCGGGCAGCCTCAGGTCGCCCGGCACCGGGACCGACTGCGGCCAGCCAAATGCCATGGGGTCCTTCAGCGGCCCTTCGATCATCAGCCCCACGAACAGCACGACGACGAAGTTGAGGAGCAGCGTCGTGACCACCTCGTCCACCCCAAAGCCGAGCCGCAACGCCAAGGGCCCGAGAAGCAGTAGCGCCCCCGCGACCATCCCACCCAGCATCAGCAGGGCGATGGCCAACGGCGCCGGCCAACCCGCCAGCAGCGAGTGCCCAGCCCAGGCGGCCAGCAGCGCACCGGCGTAGAACTGGCCCTCGGCCCCGATGTTCCAGACCCGCGCCCGGAAGGCCACGGCAGCGGCCAGTCCCGTGAGCATCAGCGGCGTGGCGCGCGTCAGCATTTCGGTCAGCGATAGGCGCGAGCCCAGCGCCCCCCGCAGCATCTCCGCATAGGCGGTGAGCGGGCTCACCCCGGCCAAGGCAATGAACGCGCCAGCCAAAACCAGGGCCGCCGCGACCGCCGCGAGGGGGGTCGTGGCCGCGAGCGCCAAGGGGACGTGGCTGCGCCGCTCAAGCCGCATTCTGTGCGTCCCAGACTCCGGCCATCATGAGCCCGAGCCGTCGGGCGTCTGCCTCCTCGGCAGCGATGGGTGCGGACAGGCGACCCTTCACGATCGCCTGGAGCCGGTCGGACAGGCCCACCGCCTCCTCCAGCTCTTCGGAGATCAGCAGCACCGCTGCCCCCTGCGCCCGGGCTTCGAGCAGCCGGGCGTGAACGGAGGCGATGGCCCCTTCATCAAGGCCGCGCGTAGGCTGGTTGGCGACGATGACGCGCGGCCCGGAGGCGAGGACACGCCCCAGGATCAGCTTCTGCATATTTCCCCCGGACAGGAGCCGCGTGCGTGTGTCGGGCGTCGCGCCCCGGATGTCGAACCGCTCGATCAGGCTTTGGGCATGGGTCCGGGCCGCCCCGCGCCGGACGAACCCGCCCGAAGAGAAGGCGGGCTCGCGCAGGCGCTCCAGCGTGGCGTTCTCCCAGACGGGGAGATCGCCGATGACGCCCTCGGCATGGCGGTCCTCGGGGATACGGCCGAGACCCGCGCGCCCGAGCGTTCGGGGTCCCAGGGCCGAGAGGTCCTGCCCGTCGAGAAGCAGACGCCCCTCGGTCGGTCGGGCCAGCCCCGACAGAAGTCGGCCCAAGGCAGCCTGCCCGTTGCCGGACACGCCGACGATGCCCAGGATCTCGCCCGCGCGCAGGGTGAAGTCGATACAGTCGAGCCGCGTCGTCTCGCCTTCGCGCAGGGTGACAGCCTGCGCCTCCAGGACGACGTCGCCGGAGGCCCTGCGGTCGCGACGGGGCCGGACGACGCGCGACCCGACCATCAGTTCGGCCAGTTCGGCGGGGGTGGTGTCCCGCGTGGCCCGCTCCGCCACCATGCGCCCCGCGCGCAGCACCACGACGCGGTCCGAGGCTGCCATGACCTCGTGCAGCTTGTGGCTGATGAAGATCACCGACAGGCCCTCGCGCGCCATGCCGCGAAGCGTTTCGAACAGACGCTCGGCTTCGGGGCGGGCCAGCACCGCCGTCGGCTCGTCCAGGATCAGGATGCGGGCTTGGCGATAAAGCGCCTTGAGGATCTCGACCCTCTGCCGCTCTCCCACGGACAGGTCGCCCACCCGCGCCTCGGGAGTCACGGGCAAGCCGAAGCGCTCAGCCAGGGACAGGAGCCGGGCGCGCGCCTCGGCCCGGCGGGACCGGAAGCGGAGCAGCGGCTCGGAGCCGATCATCACGTTCTCCAGCACCGACAGGTTCCCGGCCAGCGTGAAGTGCTGGTGGACCATTCCCACCCCCGCCGCGAGAGCGGCGCGTGGTCGTCCGGGCAGCAAGGGGCGACCCATCACCCGCACCTCGCCGCTGTCGGGCCGGTAGTGCCCGAACAGGATGTTCATCAGCGTCGTCTTGCCCGCCCCGTTTTCGCCCAGCAAGGCCAGCACCTCGCCCTCGCCCAGCGACAAGCTGATCCCGTCATTGGCCAGGAGGGGGCCGAAGCGCTTGGTGATGGCCTCGAGTTCGAGGACGGGGGTCATGAGGGGCGCACCTTTCAAGGGCAGCGGAGGCCGTGGTCCGCGCCGTAGGGCGGGACCACGCCGGGAGGCCCTGCTCAGGCCGGTTCGCTCGCGTCGATGGGCACCTCGAACGCGCCCGAGACGATCTCTTCGCGTCGGGCTTCCATTGCCGGGATCGCGTCGGCGGGAACCTGGGCAGCATCGAAGGTCAACTCGTTCCCGCCGTGCCGCATGAACGAATACTCTGTGTAGTCGCGGCCCACGGGGTTCCCCGCCTGGATGTCCGCCACGACGGCCTCGACGGTCGGCCCGAAGTTCCAGACGGCGCTGGCGAAGACCGTCTCGGGGTAGCGCGAGGCGTAGTCGGCCAGCGAGCCGATGGCCTTGGCCCCCCGTTCCTGCGCGCCGTCCGCCGTCCCGATCCGTTCGCCGAACAGGATGTCGGCGCCGCCGTCGATCTGGGCGACCGCGGCCTCCTTGGCCTTGGCGGGATCGAAGAAGGCGCCGATGAAGACGTTGGAGAAGGTGGCCTCGGGGTTCACCTCGCGCACGCCCGCGCGGAAGGCGTTGATGAGGAGGTTCACCTCGGGGATCGGATAGGCGCCGACCGAGCCGAAGCGCCCCGTCTGCGAGATGTGGGCCGCGAGCATGCCAGCAAGATAGGCCGCCTCGTGGTTGTAGGTGCCGAAGGTGCCGAAGTTGTCGCCTGCGGGCTGACCCGAGGAGCCCATGAGGAACGCTGTTTCCGGGTAGTCGGCGGCGACCTCGCGGGCCTCGTTCTCGACGGCGTAGGACTCGCCCCACACAAGCTGGGCGCCGGACTCCGCGTATTCGCGCAGGGCGCGCGGGTAGTCGGTCGCGGCGATGCCTTCGGAGAACTCGTAGGAGATGAGGCCCTGCTCGGCCGCCTGCTGGAGCGCGAGGTGGACGCGGCTGTTCCAGGCGTTCTCCACGGGGGAGGCGTGGACCCCAGCGACCCGGACGGGCGTGCCTTGCGCACGCAGCAGCGTGGGCAGCGCCAGCGAGGCGGCGGCGGCCAGGAGGAGGTGACGGCGATTGGTGCGGAGCATCTGGGATCTTCCCTGTCGGTTCTTGTTGTTCAGTCGAGAGCGTCGGGCGCGTAGGCGGCAGCGTCCACGAGCGGGGGCCTTCCCTCGAGCGAGAGGCGGGCGGTGCGGGGTGCGGTCTCGGAGAGGACCCTGCCGTCGCGGATGACGCAAAGCCGCGTGGCCCGGAGGCGCACGGCCTCGATGGAGTCGCGGGCTTGAAGGATCACGAGGCTGGCCGGGCCGCCTTCGCGCAGCGTTGGATCGGGCAGTCCCATGGCCGCCGCGCCGTTCACGGTGACCGCGTCGAAAGCCCACCGCATCGCCTCGCGCGAGGTCATGGGCACGGCGTGCACCCCCATATGCGCAACATCCAGCATGTCGGCCGAGCCCAGAGAATACCACGGGTCCATGCAGCAGTCCTGCCCGAAGGCCAGGTTGACCCCAGCGGCGCGCAGTTCCGGGATGCGGGTCAGGCCGCGGCGGCGGGGGTAGGTGTCGGCACGGCCCTGGAGCGTGATGTTGATCAGCGGATTGGGGACGATGTGGATGCCCGACTCGGCGATCAAGGGGATGAGCTTGGTGGCGTAGTAGTTGTCCATCGAGTGCATGGACGTGCAGTGCGAGCCCACGACGCGACCACCGAGGCCCAGCCGGGTCGCCTCGCTGGCCAGGGTTTCGATGTGACGGGAGAGGGGGTCGTCGCTCTCGTCGCAGTGGAGGTCCACTGGCAGTCCCCGGTCGGCTGCGATGGCGCATAGGCGACGCACCGAGGCTGCCCCATCCTCCATGGTTCGCTCAAAGTGCGGGATGCCGCCCACCACGTCGACACCCATGTCGAGCGCCCGCAGGAGGTTCGCTTCGGCATTGGGGGAGCGATAAAGACCGTCCTGCGGGAATGCCACGAGTTGCAGGTCGATCCAGGGCTTCACGCGGGCGCGGACCTCGATCAGCGCCTCGACGGCGGTCAGGCTGTCGTCGCAGACATCCACATGGGTGCGGATCGCAAGGAGACCCTGCGACACCGCAAGGTCGCAGTAGCGCAAGGCGCGTTCCATCACGGCCTCGGGCGTCAGCATCGGCTTCAGTTCGCCCCAAAGCGCGATCCCCTCGAGCAGCGTGCCCGAGCGGTTCAGGCGGGGAAGACCCAGGGACAGGGTCGCATCCATATGGAAATGCGGATCCACGAAAGGCGGACTGGCCAGCCGTCCCCCTGCATCGATCTCGCGCGCGGCCTGCGCACCCAGCCCAGGCGCGAGGGCCGCGATCCGCCCGCCCACCATGCCGATATCGAGGGGTCCGCGCCCGTCCGGCAGGCGGGCGTTGCGGATGATCAGGTCCATTGCGACATGTCCTTGGCTGTCCCCTGTAGCCCGACGCTATCAAGGGGCTTTCTTTGGTCAAGGCTTGCCGGGGTCGAGGGCCGTTAAGAAACAACACATCACATCTTGGTTTCAGATTCGATCCGACGCGCGCTTCATTTCCGCTCAATCCAGCGGCCAATAAACAATCTCTGGTTGTCCATTCGTGATGCCAGTCAGCGCAGGAAAGAACAGGCTGCCCTGATATGCACCGCTAACCGATCGCATGGACATGCCACCAAGCATGGTTAAGCATCTGTTACTTGAGGCTTTGTCGACGCCCGGAAAGAGAATCAGCCGCACGGAACCACCGTCGTCCGGAGCCTCTATGTCCGCATCCGGTTCATTCCAGTGCATAACCGGCATGCATCCGCCGAATGACTGCTGAAGCGGCGGCAAGCGAATTCCCGCCTCTTTCAACTGTATAGATCGGGCGGAACCGATGTCGAGCTATGGTGTTCCGTCGCAGCCCTCTTGCAGGTGCAGCATTATATAGCAACTGATCCGCGCGGGCGGATTGCGCCCGTCCTGCGACAAACCAGAGATCCATGCGTCTGAATTCCCCACTGACCCCTTCGCGGCGGCACCTTCTTCAGCTTGCGGCGCTGACCGCAGTTCTGCCACGCCTTGTGCGTCCGGCAAAGGCCGAGGAGCGTCAGCCCTTTTCCTTCGACGCCCTTTCCGAGGAGATGCACGCCGCTGCAGGCCAGCCTTGGGCCCCCGCCGAGCCGGCGCAAGCCTGGTGGGGCGATCTCGATTACGACAGCTACCGCCTGATCCGGTTCCGCGACGATCAGGCCCGCTGGCAGGACGGACCGGACGACTGGCGGCTTCTGGCCTTCCACATGGGCTGGCTGTTCCCCGAGCCGGTGCGTCTTTTCGACGTGACCGACGGCAACGTGACCGAACTGGGGTTCTCCACCGACGACTTCGAGTATTTCGGCAACCTGGCCGCAAAGGTTCCCGCCCACGGAGATCTGCCCGGCGTGGCGGGCTTCAAGCTCAACTGGCCGCTGAACCGGCCCGACCGACTCGACGAGGTCGTGTCTTTCGTAGGGGCGAGCTACTTCCGTGCCCTGGGACGCGACAACGTCTACGGCGCCAGCGCGCGCGGCCTCGCTCTCAACACCTGGGTCAAGGGACCCGAGGAGTTTCCGCGCTTTTCCCGGTTCTATGTCGCCCGCAACGGCGACAGCGCCATCGTTCACGCGTGCCTTGAAGGGCCGAGCGTGACCGGAGCCTACCGCTTCGCTATCCGACCCGGCGCGGTGACCGAGATGGACGTGACCGCCCGCCTGTTCTTCCGTGACGCGGTCGAAGAGCTGGGGATCGCGCCGCTCACCTCCATGTTCCTGTTCGCAGGCCAGAACCGCGCTGCCTTCGACGACTACCGGCCCAATGTCCATGACAGCGACGGCCTGCGCATCGTCCGGTCCAACGGCGACCCCGTCTGGCGTCCGCTTGGCAATCCGGAAAAGCTGGCCTCGTCCTACTTCGGCGAGCCGTCGCTTCGCAGCTTTGGCCTTTTCCAGCGCGAGCGCGAGTTCGAAAGCTATGAGGATCCCGGCGCGCGCTACGATCTGCGCCCCTCCATAGAGGTGGTGCCCCAGGGCGACTGGGGCCGGGGCGCCGTTCGTCTGGTCGAGATTCCCTCGGCCCTGGAAGCCAACGACAACATCGTGGCCTTCTGGGTTCCCGAAGGAGCCGTCGCTGCCGGGGATGCCCGGGAGTTCTCCTACACGCTCCGCTGGGGCGAACTGCCGCCCGACTTCGATGGCCCGCTGGCCATGGTCGTCGAGACGCGGGCCGGCGCTGCCGGCGTGGCCGGCATCGCGGCCCTGGAGAATGCGCGCAAGTTTGCCGTGGATTTCCGCGGCGGGCGCCTGGCGTCCCTGCCCGGCGATGCTTCGCTGCAGCCCGTGGTGACGGTGTCCGGAGGGCATGTCGTGTCCTCGGTCCTCGAGCGGCTGCCCGAAAGCAGCGACTGGCGCGTCGTGCTCGATGTCGCGGCCGAGCGCGAGGCCGTGGTGGAGATCACGCTCCACATCGCGGGCTTCGACGAGCGTCTGACCGAGACCTGGGCCTATCAGTGGGTGAATGTCTGATGCTTGACGACAGCAACCTGGCCTATCTTCTGGAGGAGGAGGCGCAGCACGTCGTGCGGCTCCTTCCGCCGGAGGCTCCGCTGGCCATGCCTCCGCAAGTCCTTGAACGCCGGCCCAGCCCGGCGTATCGGGGCTGGCTGACCCTGCTGATCCCCCGCACCCGCTGACCATGGACCGAACTGCTCTCCTGCGCGCCGTGACCTTGGGAACGGCGGCGGCCTTGGCCGTCGTCGCCTTTGGGCTGCTCTTGCGCGGCGAGGGAACCGAAGCCATAAGCCTGATCCAGGCCATCGCAGTGCTGGTCGCAACCTTCTGGCTCGCCTTCGGCACGGTTCTGGTGGTGCTGGGCCTCGTGTCGCGCCCCGCCCCCCGCCCCGAGGCCGATTTTCGGGGACGGGCAGTCCTGCTCATCCCCGTCTACAACGAGAATCCCGCCGACATCTTCGCCCGCATCGCGGCCATGGACTCGGACCTGCATCTAGCTGGGCTTTGGCGGCGTGTCGACATCGCCGTCCTGTCCGACACCCGGAACGAGGATCTGGCCGATCAGGAAGAGCGCCTGTTCCTGCGCCTTCTGGTCGAAACCTCGGGTGAGGGCCGGCTCTTTTACCGGCGCCGCACCAGCAACCGCGGGCGCAAGGCCGGCAACATCGAGGATTTCATCCGCCGTTCGGGCGGGGCCTACGATTATGCGGTGATCCTGGATGCAGACAGCCTGATGACGGCCGATACCATCGGGCGGATGCTGCGCCGGATGGAAGCCGAACCCCGTCTGGGCCTTTTGCAGACAGCCCCATCGATCATCGGGGCGCAGTCGCGCTTCGGGCGGATGATGGCCTTCGCGGGGGCCTTCCACGGCCCGGTCTTCGCGCGGGGATTAGCAAGGCTGCAAGGACGGGCGGGGCCCTTCTGGGGTCACAACGCGGCCGTGCGTGTCCGCGCCTTCGCGGAAAGCTGCGGCCTGCCCGAACTGTCAGGACCACCGCCTTTCGGCGGCCATGTTCTGAGCCACGATTACGTCGAGGCCGCGCTTCTCGCCCGGGCCGGCTGGACCGTGCGGCTCGACCCCGATCTCGGCGGCTCCTACGAAGAAGGCCCCGAGAACATCCTTTCCCATGCCAAGCGCGACAGGCGATGGTGCCAGGGCAACCTTCAGCACCTTCGCATCCTGATGGCTCCCGGGCTCCACCCCTGGAGCCGCTTCGTCTTTGCCCAGGGCATCTTCGCCTATTTCGTGCCGGTGCTGTGGCTCTCCTTCGTGCTGCTCGGTCTCGCCGGGGGCTCGCAGACCCAGGGAACGCTCGGGCTTGCCGTGCTGGTGCTGGTGCTTCTGCTGCTCCCCAAACTCCTGGTCGCCGCAACGGTCGGCGGTCGAGTGGGACGCTTTGGCGGATGGCCCCTGGCACTCGCCTCGGTCGTCGCGGAAACCCTTCAGTCCAGCTTCGTGGCCCCCGTGCTGCTGATGTTCCAGGCCCGCTCGGTTCTTCAGGTGGTGATGGGCCGCGATGGCGGCTGGCCCGCCCAGACCAGGGGGGATGGCGCATTGGGCTGGGCCGACGGCTGGCGGGCGGGGTGGTGGATCACCCTGTGGGGCCTGGGCCTCCTGCTGGCGGCCTGGAGCCTTGCGGTGCATCTCCTCCCCTGGCTGCTGCCCTTGGCGGGGCCGATGGTCCTGGCGCCCCTGATTATCACGTGGACATCGCGGCCCGCGCGATCGCGCCTGTTCACGACCCCCGAAGAACTCTCCGTGCCGACCGTGATCCGACGCGCCGCAACGGAGCGGGCGCGCTGGTCCGCGCCGGATCGTCTCCCATTCCTCCGCTCGACAGCAAAGGCCAAGCGGGCGCATCATGCTTGAGATGGCACCCGAGCATCTGCAGCCCGCCAAGCCGGTCGTGGCCAAGCCCGTCGTCACCGAGCCAGCCACTCGCCTGCGCACGCCTCGCGACCCAAGGCTGGACGTGCTGCGCGGGGCGGCCCTGGTCACGATCTTTGTCGATCACGTCCCCGGCAACGCCTACGAGGCGCTGACCCTGCGGAACTGGGGGTTCTCGGACGCGGCCGAGGCCTTTGTCTTGATGTCCGGCGTATCGGCGGGTCTGGCCTACGGCCCTGCGTTCCGGCCCGGAGGCGACGCCTGGAGCGGCCTTGCCAGGGTCTGGAACCGGGTCTGGACGCTGTACCTCGTGCACCTGCTCGTGACCGCGATGGCGTTCGCCATCGCCGCGGGCCTGGCGTTGTGGGCGGGCATCCCCGGCCTTCTGCACCTGAACGGGATCGACTCGATCTACCTTTACCCTCTCGAAACCATGGTGGCGCTTCCCCTGCTGTTCGACCAGTTGGGCTATGCCAACATCCTGCCGCTCTACTGCTCGCTGCTGATGGTCGCGCCGTTCCTTCTTTGGGCGGCCTGGCGCTGGCCGCTGGCGCTCCTGCTGGGATCCGTGGCGCTCTGGTTCGTGTCGGGCCAACTGCAGCTGAACGTGCCGACCTGGCCCGTGGCGCGCGGCTGGCAGTTCTCACCCTTTTCCTGGCAGATCCTTTTCGTGCTGGGACTGTTCACCGGAATCCGCCTCAAGGAAGGACGCCGCTTCGTCCCGCTCCGGGGATGGCTGGTCGCCTTGGCCTCCGGCTTCCTGATCCTGTCCCTGGCGTGGCGGCTCATCACTCCGGTCGCGGATGTGATGAACCATGGGCTGTGGCTCCTGAACCAGGCAGGCGTGCCCTGGGTTCTGACCTCCTTTCAAAAGGTCTGGGAAACCGCCCCGCGCCTGCTGCATATCCTCGCGCTGGCCTATGTGGTCTCGGCCCTGCCGGTCGTGCGGCGAGCTTGCGCGTCGCCTTGGGCCGCACCCCTGGGCCTTTTGGGGCGCTACTCCCTGCCCGTCTTTGCGCTGGGTTCCATCCTGGCGTTCCTGTTCCAAGGCATCAAGACCGAGACGGGCGAGAACCTGCTGCTCGACTCGGGGATGCTGGGGGCCGGACTTCTCCTGCAGTTCGGCCTTGCTTCGGCCAAGGATCGCTGGCCGTCGCGTCCGTCTCAGAGATAGGGCGTGACGAGCCTGCGCAGGTCCACACGCGCCTGCAGACGCGCCGCCAGCAGATAAAGCCCACCGAGCTTGCGCTGTACGAACAGAGTCTCGGGCGGGGGCGCGCGCCAGGTATCGCGATCTTGGACCAGCGCCATTCCGCGTTGGCGCAGGGTCGCGAGCAGGTCGCTCCGCCCAAAGTCGAACGGCCCTTCGTGCAACATCGCACCGGACGCCAAGTCGAACAGCGCAAGAGCTTCTGCCTGAACCGCAGCCGGGGTGCGGGCGTCCAGCGCACCAAACGACTCCAGGGCGGCCAGGGCAGCCGGGCGGTCCCGGTTGAACGCCGCGCGCAGGATCGCCCGGTAGCGGGCAACGATTGCAGGCGGCACTTCGCGCGTCGCCCCGAAGTCGAGCAGCACGATCCGGCCCTGCCCTGCATCCCACCGGTAGTTGGCAAGGTTCGGGTCGGTCTGCATCCAGCCCCATTCGAACATCTCGCGCATCCCAAGCTCCAGCAGGCGTGACGCAACGCCGTCGCGAAGGTCCTGCAGCCCCGCCCCCACAGCTTCCAGCGGCTCGCCCGCCTCATGGGACATCGCCAGCACGCGGGCGGAGGACAGGTCGGCAACGACATCGGGCACGCGAAACCCCGGATCGTCACGGAGAAGGCCCGAGAATCGGTTGATATGCCCCGCTTCGCGCAGGTAATCCGCCTCTTCGTGCAGCTGCCGCTTCGCTTCGGCCAGAAGTGGTGCCACGTCAAAGCCTTCGGGCACCAAACCCGACAGGCGCAGAAGGCTGGCCACGTTATCCACGTCGCTGTCGATGCTGCGAGCCACCCCGGGATACTGAACCTTGATGGCCAGTTCGCGCCCATCCCGCAGGCGGGCGCGGTGGACCTGCCCGATGGAGGCCGCGGCCATGGGCTGCGTCGTGAAGTCAACGAAGCGTCCCCGCCAACCCGGCCCCCATTCGGCGTCGAGGACCTGTCCCAACTGGCGGGGCGGCATGGGTCGGGCGTCGGCGCGCAGCCGGCCCATGACCTCGGCCATTTCGGGCGGCAGGAGATCGCCCGCATCCATTGACAGAAGTTGCCCCATCTTCATGGCGGCGCCGCGCATCTCGGAGAGCCGTTCCGTGATGCGCAGGACGTTGCCGGGGCTGAAGACAAGGCCGGGCAGGCTCGGGCGCTCGCCCTGCGCCAGTTGCCGGGCCCCCTGCGCCAGCGCCCCGCCCGCCACCCCCGCCGCCAGACCTCCAAGGCGGGCCAGACGCGCGAACCGTCCTGACGGGACGGGAAGACCCTTGAGCGGAACCTGGGGCGGCATGGTGGGTGTCCTCCGACTGACGTCACTGGGCGGGTGCGGACGCCCCGTCGCCACCTAGCCGCCCGGCTCGCTCCGGCGAGCGTGTTCGGTGCCCCGTTCAAGCAACCTTGACCAAGGCTTCAAGGCTACACTCCCTGCGGCCCAACGCTCGCCGCAGTCTAACGAATAGCCGGGCACGCCGACAGGCCCAACGCCTCGGGCCCGTCGGAACAGGGAGAAGAAAAAGCGCCAGGATGGAACGCACATGCCCTGCCAGTGTTGCATCACTGAGGGCTGGTCGCGGTCCTTTCCCCTGAAAGCCTCCAGGCTCGAGCCGAGTCCTGACGCTGGCAGCGACCTGGCCCCCGCGCGCCCTTGAAAGAGAGGGAAGCGCGGGGGCCACGGTATTCCCCGGCCCTGCTCCTCCGGGACGTACGCATGATCCCTGTGCCGGAGACGGCAACCGGTCTGCTGCACCGACGTCAGTGCGACAAAGCCCCCTCATCCCGAAGCCGACAGATATCGGCCAGCGACGAAGCAGGGATCGAGCTGGGCTTGACGGAGCCCGGCGTTCACCTTGGCGGCAGAACGATGCTTGTTCGATTGTCCCGATGCGCTCATCCTTGGGGCCATGTCCAAAGGTGCACCGTGGCTCCGCTGACGTCCACCCTCTGGCGCCCAAACGGCGCGCCTGCTCCCGATGACCAGGCAAGCCTTGTCATGCGGATCACGGAAGGCGTGCTGCGGCTCCGGGGTCACCGCCTGTCGGACCGGGTGCCTTCGCGATCCAAGCGTGCCGAGGCTGGACCATCCCCCTGGATGCGGGCCCGTTATGACGTCTCGCGCCATGAAATCCAAGGGCGAGCCGTCGTAACCGTCCGGCCCCGGACCGGCCGGGCATCCTCGCACATCCTGTATCTCCATGGTGGCGCCTACAGTCGACCACTGATCCGCCCCCACTGGTGGGTCGTGGACCGGCTGATCCGGGCCACGGGCAGTGCCGTTTCCGTTCCCCACTATCCGCTTGCGCCAGAAAGCGACCATCGGGAGGCTTACCGGTTCCTGCTCGCGACCTATGCCGAGATGCTCCGGACAAAGCCGGACGCCAGACCCATCCTGGCCGGGGATTCGGCGGGTGGCGGGCTGGCCCTCGGGTTGGCTCTCAAGCTCCGTGACACGGGCCAGCCGCTTCCGAGCCGCCTCATCCTTTTCTCCCCGTGGCTCGACCTGACGCTCACGGACCCTGCGGTCCGGGACGTCGAGCCTATGGATGCGATGCTCCGGATCGAGACGCTGCGCCAGGACGGCGAGCGTTGGGCCAATGGCGCGGACCCGAGCTCACCATACCTCAGCCCCCTGCATGCGGACCTGCAGGGTCTGCCGCCCATCCAGCTTTTCCAGGGCTCCCGCGACCTCCTTGCCGTGGATGCCCGCAGCTTTGCGTACCGCGCCGAAGTGGCCGGCCATCCGATCGATTACGTCGAGGTGCCGGGCGGCATCCACATCTACATGGCCGCCACTTGGACGCCCGAGTCACGGGCCGCCTTCCGGCGAATCGGAACTGCGATCCAGGAGAGCGCGACCCTTGAGCCGATGGTCCGGTAAACGGGGCATCAACCACGGGCCCCGATGCCGGTCTTGGGACGGTCGGTCTTAAGACCCTGTCAACGCCGACGAGGGAGTGTGATGGGCGTCCGTCGGCCCAGGGGTTTCCTTCGTGTTCACGATCTCGCGCCACCGGCGCCGTCAAGTTTCGTTCGTGGCCCGACTTGCCATCCCTGTCGCGGTCCTGGCCGTGCTCGTCTGGCTTGGGGGCGAGCAGGTCATGCAGATCAACGTCATGGACCTGTCGGACAGCCTGCGCGATCTCTCGGCCGCACAATGGCTTTGCAGCTTGGCGGCGACGCTGGCAGCCTACATCGCGGCAGCCGCCCAGGAGCGGGCGGTGATGGCGCATCTTGAGCTCCGACCCGAGCCGCGGCGCGCCTTCGGTGCTGCCATGGCTGCGGCCGCGGTGGCGCAGACGGTCGGCTTCGGCCCTGTGGTGGGCGCGATCGTCCGCAAGCGCCTTCTGCCCTGCCTGTCCCTGCCGCAGTCCTTCGCGGTCTCGGCAGGGATCACGCTGGCCTTCTTCGCAGGGTTGGCGCTTTTGGCCTTGGGCGCGGTCGCGTTCGGCCCAGAAACGGGCACGCGCGGGGAAGCGCGGGCGGCCCTTGTCGCGGTGGCCCTCATCGGAGCGGGTCTGTGCGCCCTCCCTGCCCGAACGATGTTCGGCCTGCGCAAGCCGGGCGGCTCCACGGTCATGCGCTTGGCGGCATGGATCTTCGTAGACTGCCTCGCCTTGTGTCTGGCGTTCTGGAGCCTTCTGCCCTCGGCGGTCCGCCCGGATTTCCTCGTTCTCCTGCCAACCTTCCTCCTGGGCCTTGGGGCGGGGCTGGCCTCGGGCTCGCCGGCAGGCGTGGGCCCCTTCGAAGCAGCCATGGCACTTCACCTGCCGGGTCTGGACGCGCATGACCTCCTGGCCAGCCTTCTGGCCTTCCGCTTCGTGGCCTACGCCCTTCCGGCGCTCTGCGGCGGCGTCTGGGCCCTGCTGGGGCCGTCGCTTCTGACGCGCGAGCCCAAGCTGGCCTGATCCGTCGCCGGCGGATGCCCGCGACGCGCGTGGCAAGTGCCGCACCTCGTCGTCCGGACTACTGTGATCGCTGGCTAGGGCCTACGTCCGATGAACGCCTCGACAACCGCCCGAGGGCCGGGGTCGCAGAAATGCCGAATGAGTCTCAGGTCGCATCAGTCCCCTTGATCCTGGCGCAAGCGCCGATCATCGAGATGGACGACATTGGCCGCCCGGCTCAGCATCTCGGCCAAGCGGATGGCCAGATCGGCTTGGCGGAACGGCTTGTGGAGCAGCGGCAAGCCTTGGACCTCGGCCTCGTGGAGGCTTGTGTACCCCGAGATGAGCAACACCGGCAGACCCGGCCGCCTCGCCTGGATCTCGCGGGCCAAGTCGGCCCCTTTGAGGCCCGGCATCATGTGGTCGGTGATCACGGCATCCACCCCCGGACCGGTCCGAAGCAGGTCGAGCGCTTGGTGGCCGGTGGCCGCCTCGATGACGTCATGCCCAAGATCAGACAGCATGTTCGCGGTGCCGGAGCGCACCAGATCCTCGTCGTCTACAAGGAGGATCCGTGCGGAGAGGGTTCGCGGAACCGCCGGAGACTGGCCGTCCCCTGCGGCCACGGGCTGGATGCCATCGGTGGCGACGGGCAGCCAGATC
Source organism: Rubellimicrobium rubrum (assembly GCF_006152115.1). Taxonomy (GTDB): domain Bacteria; phylum Pseudomonadota; class Alphaproteobacteria; order Rhodobacterales; family Rhodobacteraceae; genus Rubellimicrobium; species Rubellimicrobium rubrum. Next base: position 52,629 of record NZ_VDFU01000002.1, read on the forward strand.
TCCGCCCGTGTCCCGCGTCCGGGCACGCTCGACAGGATGAAGGCCCCGCCCAGCTGGGCCGCGAGGCCATGGACCATCGATAGCCCAAGGCCGGTGCCCTTGCCGGTGCCCTTGGTCGTGAAGAACGGCTCCGTCGCGCGGCGGAGCGTCTCGGCGTCCATGCCGGTTCCCGTGTCCGACACCACAAGATGCACATAACGGCCGGCCCCGAGCCCTGGCACCTGTCCCGCCTTCGTCTCCTGCTCGTCCACCGCGATGGAAAGAGTTCCTCCGTCCGGCATGGCGTCCCGGGCGTTCACGCACAGGTTCAGGAGGGCGAGTTCCATCTGCGCCGCGTCGGCCCTGGCCGGAGGCAGGGCCAAGGGGATATCGAGCGCGACCTGGATGTTCGACCCGATGGACCGGGTGATCAGGTCGGCCATGCCATGCACAAGGGAGCCGATGCTGACAGGGCGTACCTCGAGGGTCTGACGACGGGCAAAGGTCAGCAGACGTGAAACGAGGACGGTCGCCCGCTCGGCTGCCTGAAGGGCGCCGTCGATGAGCCTGAGGTTGCGCTCGTCTCCAGACAGGCGGCGCTTGAGGATATCGAGGCCCCCCACGATGGGCGTGAGAAGGTTGTTGAAGTCGTGCGCGACCCCACCCGTAAGCTGACCCACCGTTTCCATCTTCTGCATCTCGTGGATCTGGGCCTGCGCCGCCTTGAATTCGGTGATGTCGCGCGCCTCTGCGATGAGTTGGATGATCCGGCCGGCGGCGTCGCGGATGGGTGTCACCGACAGATCCGTGGTGATGCGGCCTCCGGGCTCGAGGGCGGTCGTCAGTTCCACCCGCATGATCCGGCCCTGAACCGCTCCGTCGATGAGGGCCCGCACCCTGGTCCGCAGTTCCTCGTCGGGCGGGAACGTGTCCCAGAACAGCTGCCCGACGACCTGCTCGCGCGTGGCCTGATGCCGGTCGAGCGCGCTGCGGTTGAATTCGAGCACCCGCCCCTGGCCGTCGAGAAGGGCCATGAGTTGAAGCGACGAGTCGAAGATGCCCCGGAACCGCGCGCTGGTCTCGGCCAACTGGCTGTTCGCGTCCTGCAACTCGGCGGTCCGGGCGGCCACGCGGTCTTCCAACTCTGCATTGGCACGCGCCAGTTCGGTCTCGAGCCGCCCTCGGGCGATCGCCGCCGCGACCAGGTCGCAGACCGTCTGCATGAGTTCGATCTCGTCGTCTCCGAAGCGGGGCCGAGACGTGGAGATGAGGGCGATGGTTCCAATGAGTTCATCGCCCGCAAGCACGGGAAAGCCGGCATAGGCCATGGCCCCCAGCGCCTGGATCCCGGTCGCATCGGGACGGGACCCGGCTGGAACATCCTCGATGACCAGCGGTGTCCGCGTCCGAGCGACGGTGCCGCACAGCCCCTCACCGAACCGAAGCGTGGCAAAGCGTTCCTGCGTGGCGCCATCGAGGCCCTGGCTCGAGGCGAGATGCATCGTGCCGGGTTCGGGGCCGACCAGGAAGTTCAGGAACAGCTCGACATTCGACGTCTGTGCCAGTCCTGCGAAAACCTCGCCCAGCCACTCGGTCGAATTCGCCCAGTCCTTGTCCAGGACAAGGTGGGAGGCGAGACCGGCCAGATAGGCCAGCCGGTCGGCCTGCTGGCGCAGCCGAACCTCGGCGGTCTTACGCTCCGTGATATCGGCGTTCATGCCGATCCAGCACTTGACCCGACCTTCCCCGTCCAGGAGCGGAACGGCGCGGGCGTGGACCCATCGCCAGACTCCGTCATGGAGGCGCAGGCGGTACTGATTGTCGTAGACGACCCTATCGGTCAGGCTGGCCTTCCATAGCGCGGCAGTCCGCTCGCGATCGTCCGGGTGAATGACCGCCAGCCAGTCCCCGCCCAACCAGTCCTCGAGCGTTTGGCCCGTGAAGCTCCGCCACGAAGGGGAGTCCTCGACGACCAACCCCTCGGCGTTCATCGTCCAGACCACTTCGCTCGATGCTTCGACCAGGCCGCGAAAGCGCTCTTCGCTCTCGCGGTGGTGCTGCTCGGCCTGGGCGCGGTCGGTGATGTCGAAGGACAGGCCGCAGAGCAGGTCCCCCTCGGCTCCGGCATCGTGGAGGGGGAACTTGACCGTATGGAACAGACGCCGTCCCGCCGACGTGGCCACCCACTCCTCGAACTCGGCGGATTGGCCCGACTCCAGGATGGCGGCGTTCTCGGCCTCGACCTGATCCGCGGCCTCCGAAGGCCAGAGCTCGCTCAGGCGACGGCCCAGCACCTCTTGACGCCCGCGGCCGATCAGCTGCTCGGTGACCTCGTTGAGAACGCGGTAGCGTCCGTCCCGGTCATGCGCGTAGATCGCTGCGGGCGCGTGCTCGAGAAGGTTGTCGATGAGCGCCCGCGACCGGCGCGAGGCGGTGACGGCGTCGAACAGGGCCTGCCGCAGATCGCGCACCTCGCGAGGGTCATCAGCCGAAAGCCTCGGGGGGCTGCCGTCGGTGAGGACCGCAACCTCCTTGGCGAGTCGGGCCAAGGGGCGGGTGAGCAGGCCAGCCGCAAGCCAAGCCAGGGCCGCCATGAAGGCCGTGAGGCCCAAACCCCATCCAAGCACCTCGCGACGCAGTTGGGTAACCGGCGCCAGCGCCGAGGCCGCGTCCCTCGCGACAAGGACGGTCCAGCCAAGGCCGGGGTAATCCTGATACCCTTGCGTCGACGCGATCCCCACGAAGCGCTCGCCGTCCGGCATCTCGTCGAGCCGCCACTGTCGCGGTCCGGCCACGCCCTGCAGGTCCACAGGGGTGTCCTCCGCGACAGGTGGGGGCCCCAGCAACACCTGCCCCTCACGTGAAACGATCGAGATGTCGGCGCCTTCCGCGTCCACGGGGAGCATGCTCCTGAGAGAGCGTTCCACCTCGGCCGCCCAGTCCCAGTAGAGATGGGCCGCCAGGACGCCCGTCACCGTGCCATCCTCAGCCCGGAGCGGCGTTGCCACGTCCACGAACCGAAGTGGCTCGCCCCCGTCGCCCAGGTAGCGTTCCAGAAGCTTGGCTTCGTGCACATCCTGGACGGTGGGACCTTGGAGGCCTGCGTGGAACCAAGGGCGGCTTCGGACATCCTCTCCCACGAGAAGTCCGTCCGTCGCCGCGACCACCCGTCCCTCCGTGTCGGCGATCCCGATCCAGGCGTAATCGCGGAGCGTGGTCTTCAGGGCATCCAAGGCTGCCTGACGGTCGGCCTGGTCAGCGTCGGGCTGGCGGACCTGATCGAGGGAGGCCAGCACCTGGACATCGCGCCATCGCGCGAACATTCCGCGATCGAGTTCCCCCGCCATGAAGCCGGCGGCGGCCGCGACCTCTCCCCCGATCTGGGCCTCGAGCCTCCGGCTCGCCGCCTGGGTGACGACGCCGGTCGCGAGGACGGTTCCCAGCATCCCCACGGCGCCCAGAGCCAGGGCCGCCGCACTGCGCATGGAGATCGGACGGCTGGAAAGCCAAGACCCTGAAAACTTCCGGTACACGTGACTGCCCCTGACGTCGCTCAACCATTGGCAGAGCCCTGGCAAGGTTTACCACGCTTTCGCCACACTCCAACTACTTACGGCTGGCGGGCCTGCGAATTCGGACGTGACGCTCGCCAAGGGCCGTTGCATGAACTTCAGGACTGTGCCTGACGCTCCGAGCCCGCTTGCCCTGCGGCCAAGACACACCGATGCTGCTCGGGCCGCCGTCGATTTTATCGGGGTGCTGACGATCACCTGGCCCGGGACATCCAACCCCCCGCCCGGATCGGCAGCCCCGCTTCGCGGTCGTCGATCACGGTCGCGCTCACAGTCTGACCAGCCGTTCTCCGGAGTGGGGCGCTCCGGCGGCCGGTCAAGTCGGGCCGTGAGCCGTTCGGGCCAGCGAACAGCGCCTTCACGATGGAGCAGCACCGTGCCGGCACCCGCCTAGCCAGTTCCCTGCGGGCAGGGCTGCGCCTGATCCAGTTCGACCAGGAGCAGCTTGGGGAGGGCCGAGGGAGTCCGGCTCAGGTCATCTCCCCAGCATCTGCAGGGCCTGCCCCAACTCGATGGGCTTCTCGGCTCGGGGCACGTCCGCGTAGTCGTCCGGAATGGCCCAGGGCTCGTAGCCCGTGGCGAACAGGAAGGGGATGCCGCTGGCGCGCAGGACTTCGGCCACAGGGTAGCTCATCTCGCCTTGCAGGTTGATGTCGAGGATGGCCATGGACGGAGCCGGGCCGCGTCCCAGCAGGTCCAGGGCTTCGGCCACTGTGGACACCGGTCCCACCACCGCCGCGCCCCGGCGTTCCAGGTCCGCGCGAAGGTCCTGGGCCAGCATGTATTCGTCCTCGACCACCAGAACGCGTTCTCCCCGCAGCGAGGATGCGGCACCATCGAACCGGGATCTCTCGGGCATTGCGCTCCCCTTGGGCAGTCCGGCAGCCTCGCCCATCACAAACGAGACCCGCAAGGCACTACTTCAACTCACGCAAGCCGGGACCGGTTCACGCCCGATCGCCCCGCCCAGCCGGTCGCCCAGTCGAGCATATCGGGACGGTGCGGCATCGGCGCCCTGCGGAGCACCACAGGCTGCCATTCCTTCGGTCGAGGAGTACCGGGGATGAGGTCTTCGATACCCAACGCTTGACAGGTCGCAAGCGCGCCAGCCGAGTTCGCGACCTGACGACCCGGGTCCGCGGCCTTCCGGATGCTTCGATCACAACCGCGCCGCGATGCGATCGGCCGCAACGGCTGTGGCGACTCCGAAGGCGCCATGCAGGAGGGCGTGCTGGGCCAGGCTCGACGGCGCATCGCGCCAGGGCTTGGGCGTCATGCCCAGGCTCGGCCCGACGACGCCATAGGCGATGGCCCAGAACCCGAGCCCGAAAGCCAATCCGGCGCCGAGGGACGAGCCTCCGCCTCGGTGGACCGCTCCATATCCCGCACCGGCGAGAGCGGACAGCGCCAGATGACCGCCATGGGCAAGCGCCTCCTCGGTTGCGGTGCCGGGCTGGTCCGGACCTTGGTCCCGGTGCAGCGTCCGACGCCCGAGCGTCACCAGTTCCGAAGCCTGCCCTTGCGCCGCTCCCATGCCCGCGATGACCCCCGACAGGAGAACCCCCGCCGCAAGGCCCCCGGCCGCCCCGGCAACCACGTGGCGCATGGTTTCGTTCATGGGCTGCCCGATCCGTCCGACCCGCGCGTCCGGGGTGCCGGGACGGCGGCCCTCACGGCCCGGAGCCGTCCCGTAGACCGTGGCCGGCGCTTGGGCGAGGCGCAGGTCCAGCGAGGGCTCGGCGATGGGGCAGCGATTTCGCTGTCCCCGGAACGCCGCCGCCTCCTGATAGGCCGCCTTGCGCACCCGGTTGATCCCCCCGAGCGGCTGGTGCGCGACCAGCCCGTGCCAAGGGCTGAACGCCAGGGCGTCATCAACCTGCCGCGCCCGTTCCTCGCTCCAGGCGGGCTGCCGCGGCGCGGTGATCCGGGCCACGGCGACGTAGGGGCTGCTTTCCTCGGACCATGGAACCGAGGCATCCTCGATGGGCATCGCTCCGGGATCGGTGCGAAGCTGGACGCGGAGTTCCCATTCGGCGTCATGCTCTTGCAGGAACGCGACCACCGCCTCGCGCAGGCCGTTCGGACGGCCGCGAACCTCGACCGGTCGGCCACTCAGAGACGCGAGGTCGCGCGAAACCGGCGCCAGCGACAGCTTGGCCACATAGCGACCATGGCGGTACGGCGTCTGGCTGTAGAATGTTTCGCCCAGGGGATGGGTAGTCGGCTGGCCGCCCATGTTCGTCAGGAGCGGGCTCTTGCCGCCCATGGCCTCGACCGCTGCCTCTGCGCCACGCAGAGTGGCGGAGAAGGCCTTCTTCCATGCCTGCCCCGTATCCGTCGTGGCCGCCAGAAGCGAAAGGTTCGACGCGAAGGCCTTGGGGTCGGGCGCGGCAAAGGCAGGAGCGTTCGCCATCACGAAGTCCTGGATGCGGTGGCCTTCGGAGCCGGGCAAGCGTTCGCCTTCGACTCCGATGACCTTGATCGCCAGCCCCCGTGGAGCCGACACGCTGTCATCGAGCATGTCGCCGGGATTGGTCGAAAGGCGCAGAACCACCGGATAGGTGCCCGGCCGGGTGAACATTCCCTGCGCCAGTTCCTCGGGCAGGTCGTCGAGCACGCGCAGGTCACCCTCGATCAAGCCGTGGCTCTTGGCATGAACGCTGCGCACGGCATGGCCGTAGTCGGTGAACGTCGTCTCTTGGATCCGTCGGAGGGACGCGTTCAGGGCGGAGCCGGTGTCGGCCTCGTCCGGGGCCGGTGATTCCAGGGAAGCGTCGAACGGGTCCGGCGAGGGCGGCGCATCCAGTGTCATGACGGGCTCCGGGGGCTTGCATGGCGGGTCCTGCTGCGAACCCCGGCGAGCGAACCGCAGTTCCATGGGAAGGGCCAACCGCCACGACCCACGCAATCCCCGGTCGTCCAGCGCTCCGCGTCTATGTGAAGATCACGAGGTCGGCCCCGGTTCTGCCTGGGCCGAGAGCGTCACCCCATACGATCAAGCGCGAGGCCCGTGTCGGAATGGAACAGGTGGACGCAGGCCGGATCGATGGCGACCGCGAACATGCCGTCCCTGAGCCCGGCCAGCCGTTCCGTCGCGGCGATCAGGATCGAGGGTTCCGTGTCGCTCACCACATAGCTGGCCGAGCCGGTCCTCTCGACCAAGGCCACGGGCAGCTCCAGCCGGTTTCCGCCCGCTTGGTCACCACCGACAGGCGTCAGGTGCTCGGGGCGCAGCCCCACCACGACCACCTCCCCTGGAGGACGCCGACCGGTAAACGCCAACGCAGGCTCGCCAGGCAGGGCCAGTCGGACATGCCGCCCGTCCTCCGTCACCAGTCCTTCGACAAAATTCATCGCGGGCGAGCCGATGAAGCCCGCCACGAAGCGGTTCACGGGCCGATCGTAAAGTTCCAGCGGCGCGCCCTGCTGCTCGATCCGGCCCGCGCGCATGACGACGACATGGTCGGCCATGGTCATGGCCTCGATCTGGTCGTGGGTCACATAGACCGAGGTCGCGCCGATCCGGTTGTGCAGCTTGCGGATCTCGGAGCGCATATGGACCCGGAGCGCGGCGTCGAGGTTGGACAGCGGCTCGTCGAACAGGAAGGCCGCGGGGGAGCGCACGATGGCGCGCCCCATGGCGACCCGCTGGCGCTGGCCGCCCGACAACTCGCGCGGGTAGCGGTGCATGAGGTCGGACAGGCCGGTGATGGCGGCGATCTCCTCGGCGCGCGCCCGCGCCTGGGCCCGCGACATGCCCTTGAGCCGCAGCGAATACATCAGGTTCCCGGCCACGGTCATGTGCGGGTAGAGCGCGTAGGACTGGAACACCATCGCGATGTCGCGTTCGCGTGGGGGGACCGAGGAAACGTCGCGCCCCGCGATGCGGATGCGTCCCTCGCTGATGGTCTCCAGCCCCGCGATGGTCCGCAGGAGCGTGGACTTGCCGCAGCCTGACGGCCCGACAAGGGCCACGAACTGCCCGGTGGGGATGCGGACATCCACGTCGCGGAGCGCGTGATACGCCCCATAGTGCTTGTCCACGCCTTCGATCTCGATCTGGTAGGTCATTTGAGGGCCCCCGATGTCAGCCCGCTGACGATCTGCCGCTGGAGCAGCACGAAGAAGAGCAGGATCGGCGTCACGTAGATCGCCGCGTAGGTCATCACCCCCTGCCAGTCCGAGGTGTTCGGCCCCATGAAGCTCTGGAGCCCCACGGTCGCGGGCTGGAAGGCGCGCTCCTGGATCAGGCTGCGCGAGTAGACGTACTCCCCGAGCGCCTGGAGCATGATGAGCACCGCCGCCACAAGGATACCGTTGCGCGCCAGGGGCACGTTGATCTTGAGGAAGGCGCCGAGGCGCGAGTTGCCGTCCACCAGCGCCGCCTCCTCCAGCTCGCGCGGGACCTGGAGGAAGGTGGCGCGGACCAGCACGACGTAGAAGGGCAGGAGCTTGGCCACCTGAGCGAGGATCACGGACAGGCGGGGATATTCGAGCAGGCCGAACTGGCTGAAGGCCACGAAGATGGGCGTGATCATCAGGCTCGACGGCAGGACCTGCATCATCAGGATCAGGAATAGCGCCACGTCCATCCACAGGCCGCGGACCCGCGCCAGCGCATAGCCGCAGCCGGTGCCCAGCAGGACGACGACCGCCGTGGTTCCCAGCGCGATGATCAGGGAGTTCCAAAGGAAGGTGCCCATGCGGAGCCGTTCCCAGACCTCGACCACCGCCACGTCCGGGGTTTCGGGCCAGAAGCGCGGCGGCCAGGCCGAGATCTCGGTCCCCGTCTTCAGGGCCGTGACGTACATCCAGTAGAGCGGGAAGAGGTAGAGCCCCACCAGCACCAGCGCGATGGCCAGAAGCCCGGCCCGGGCAAAGCGGTCGTCACGCAACATGCTCGTGCCTCGTGGATCGGACATAGACGACGGCGACCAGCACCACGAGAAGGATCATCAGCACCGACACGGCCGATCCCTGCCCGATGCGGTAGTCGGTGAAGCTCAGCTCCCAGGACCAGTACTGGAGCACGTTGGAGCCGTTCGCCGGGCCCCCTTGCGTGAGCGCCGCGAACAGGTCGAACTGCTGGAGCGTGAAGATGATGCCCAGCGACAGCACCGCGCCGATCTGCGCCCGCATCAGCGGCAGCGTGATCGTCAGGAACCGCCGGACGCGCCCCGCGCCATCGAGCTCGGCCGCCTCGTAGACGTCCTCGGGGATCGCCGAGAGGCCCACCGACAGCAGGATCATGTTGAAGGGCACGCCCAGCCAGACATTCGCGATAATGACGGCATAAAGCGCGGTGTCCGGGCTCGACAGCCAGAAGACCCGCCCGTCGGTGATCCCCAGCGTCATCAGCCCCCAGTTCAGCACGCCGAAGTCGCCCGACAGGATAAAGCTCCACACCGCGCCGACCACGAGGCCCGGCATGATCCAGCCCGCCAGGAACAGCCCCCGCAGCCAGGTCGCTCCGGGGAACGACTGCTGGAAGAACAGCGCGAGCGCGAAGCCGATCACCAGCTGCGCGGCGACGGAGACCGCCACGAAGATGGCGGTGTTGGTCGCGATGAGCCCGAACACGCGGTGTCCGGTGACGTCGGCATAGTTCTCCAGACCCACCCAAGGCCGGTCGAAGCTGCCCAGGGTGAACAGGTCCACCTCCTGGAAGGACATGATCAGGTTGTAGACCAGAGGAAAGGCCGAAAAGACGAGCAGGAAGCCGAGCGTCAGGCCGACCAGGAGCCGGTCGAAGCCGCGCCCGTCCCGGAAGCTCGATCTGGAGGAGGTCATGGCATGTCCGGGGGCAGCAGGGGAACCGGACGCGGTGGGAGAGGACCGCGTCCGGCGGCCGCCCCGGGACGGCGGCGCCTCGGGGCCGCCCGGGACTGCGCGCGAGGGCATGGGGTCAGTTCCCCAGCACGTCGTCGATTTCGGCCTGGGCCTCGGCCAGGGCCTCCTCGGCGGTGGCCTGCCCGGTCAGCGTGGACTGGATCGCCGTCTGGATCGCGCCCGAGACCTGGGGCCAGTCCGACTCGGGGCCGCGGTTGCGGGCGTACTTCATCGACTCCTCGAAGACCGCATAGGCCTCGGGGTACTTGGGATCGGTCACTTCGACGGCGCTGGCCGGCAGGTAGCCGAAGTCGTTCCAGACCCGGTCCATGTCGCCGTACAGGAACTCAAGGAAGGCAAAGGCCTCATCGGGGGTGTCGGTGTTGGCCAGGATGACGTTGTCCCCCTCGCCCAGCGCCGAGGCCCGCTCGGCCCCGTCCTCCGGAACGGGCAGCAGCGCCACGCGCCATTCGAACTGGGCTTCCTCGCTCATGCGCGGGATCTCCCACGGGCCCGAGATCGCCATGGCGGCGTTGCCCGCGTTGAAGGTGCCCGTGCTGTCCCACTGGCTGCGGATCAGCGTGTCGGGGCTGGCGATGCCTTCGTCGATGAACTGCTTCCAAAGGTTCAGCGCCCGGGCCGCGCCTTCGGTGTTGATGTTGTTGTAGTCGCCCCCGGTCATCTGCAGCCAGGGCAGGAACTGGAAGGTCCCCTCCTCCGTCCCGACCGCCGAGAAGGCGAGGCCGTAGACGTTGCTCTCCGGGTCGGTCAGGGCCTTGGCGGTCTCGTAGAGCTCGTCCCAGGTCGCGGGCGGGTCGTCGGGGTTCAGGCCGGCTTCGCGGAACTTGTCGGCGTTGTAGTAGAGGGCGATGGTATTGGCGCCGCGGGGCAGGCCGTAGATGCCGCCCTCATAGGTGACCGAGGCCAGCGGGCCGGGATAGATGTCCTCGACCTTCACCACCTCGGACGCCTCGATGTAGGGCGTGAGGTCCAGGAGCATGCCCCTGGAGGCGAAGAGCGCCACTTCGGGGTTGTCGATGTAGGTGATGTCCGGAGCGTCCCCCGTCGCGATCGACCGGGCGAGGTCGTTCACCATGTCCTCGAACTGCACCGTCCGGACGTTGATCGTCACGTTCGGGTTCGCGGCCATGTATTCCTCGGCCATGACGTAGTGGTACTCGCCCGGGTCGTCGATGGTCCACAGGTCCAGCGTCACCTGCTCCTGCGCCAGGGCCGGGGTCGCCAGGATGACGGCCGAGCCGGCCAGCATCGCCTTGATGGTCATGGGTTCAGTCTCCTCCACTGATGCTTGGTCTGTCCCCGCCGCCGGTCTTGGTCGCCGGCCAAGGGGTCGTTCACTGGGCCGCGATGGCCGGATCGCCCCCCTCGTAGGCGCCGCTGGCGTTCACATGGACCGCCCCTCCCCGCGCCTGCTTGAGATGCCGGAGCGCCGCCATCTGGCCGGTCATCTCCAGCTCGTCCCGGTAGACGGGATCGTGCCAGCCCTCGATGTCGATCGAGCCCTGGTAACCCGCGAGCCGCAGCTCGCTGATCACGTCGGTCCAGTTGCTGTCGCCGAACCCCGGCGTGCGCATGAACACGAAGGGCTCGCGGCCAAAGATCCCGTGCTCGCGGATGACATGCCACCGGACGGTCGCGTCCTTGCCGTGGACGTGGAAGATCTTGGACGCCCACTTCCGGATCTGCGGCAGGGGATCGATGAGGTACACGAGCTGGTGGCAGGGCTCCCATTCAAGGCCCAGGTTCTCGTCCGGGGTTTCGTTGAACATCAGATCCCAGGCGTCGGGGTTGTGGGCGATGTTCCAGTCCCCCGTCTGCCAGTTGCCGTCCATCGCGCAGTTCTCGAAGGCGATGCGGACGCCCTTGTCGGCGGCGCGCCGGGCCAGGTCGGACCAGACCTCGCGGTAGCGCGGCAGGCTGTCGGGCAGCGACTTGCCCCGGACGCGGCCGGTGAAGCCCGCCACGCAGGTCGCGCCGAAGTGGTGGGCGTTGTCGATGCAGTCCTTCCAGCCCTGGAGCGTCTCGCGGTCCATGGGCTGATCCTCGAGCGGGTTGCCGAACATTCCCAGGGTCGAGATGGTGATGTCCCGGTCGCCGATGGCGTCGCGGCAGCGCTTGCCCAGCTCGGCCAGGTCCTGCCCCCGCGTGGTCTGCCAGAAGAAGGGCTCGAAGCTTTCGAAGCCCATGTCGGCGATCTCGGCGATCCGGGTGGCAGCCTGACCGCCCGTGGCCTGGATCATGGTGCCGATGCGGATGGTCTTGAGCGGGTCCGTCATGCGGCCTCCTTCAGCGTTTCGATGGCGACGCGCCGGCTGGTCTCGGCGCTCTCGATGGCGCCCAGCACCATGGCCAGACTGCGGATGTTATCGGTGCCGGGGGTCAGTGGCTTGCGACCCAGACGGACGGCCTCCACGAAATCGTGGATGACGCCGGCGTGCCCTTCGGTCAGGGCCTCGGATAGCGGAGGCACCTCCACCTCCTCCACGGCGCGCAGGAAGCCTTCGTTCTCGGCGACACGCTCGGCCCGGAAGCCCTCGTTCCCGTCCCAGAGCAGGGTGCCCCGCGTGCCGATCACGCGCCAGGAGGCCTCCCAGGCCGTGCGGAGGCCCTCGGCGCACCACGAGCCCCGGTAGGTCATGGTCGCACCGCTGGTCAGGTCGAACAGGGCGTCGGCCGTGGCTCCGTGCGCGTACCAAGAGCCCTTGGGGTTCACCTCCCGGCAGTAGACCCCGGTCGCATCGAGCCCCGTCAGGTAGCGGGCCGCGTCGAATGTGTGGATCGCCATGTCGAGCAGGAGCACATGCTCCATCGCGTCGCGGAAGCCGCCAAAATGGGCCCCAATGAAGAAGTCGCAATGCACGGCCGTGAGATCGCCCAGAGCACCGGAGGCAAGGAGGCTTCGGGCACGGCGGATGCCGGGCAGCCAACGCCGGTTCTGGACGATCCCGTGCAGCCGCCCCGCCGCCTGGGCCAGGTCGATCAGCCGCTCGGCCTCGGCCAGCGAGGTCGCCATCGGCTTTTCGGACAGGACGTGGCAGCCGTGGTTCAGGGCGGTCTCGACCACGCCGCGCCGCGCCGGGGGCACCACGATGTCGAAGACGAGGTCAGGCCTCAGCTCGGCCAGCATCGCCCCGAGATCACGGCCGGCCTGCGCCTGGGTCCAGCCGTACTCGTCCGCGCGGGTCCGGGCCAGGCCCGGATCGAGGTCCACGAACCCGACCATCTCCACGGTCCGGGACAGCGTCTCGGTGTCACGTATCGCCCGGAGCCAGCCATTGGACATGGCTCCGCAGCCCACCATCACGGCGCGCAGCATCGACGGAAGCTCCTCCCCAGAAGCCCGGACCAGCATGTTTGCAGCCCGGCCGTAAACGTTTACGAGGCTAGAAGGCGACCGGCCGATCTGTCAACATCTATTTCGGAAACGTTTACGGCAGGGCTGTCCTGTCCGCCGCGCGACAGAAGGGGCTCATGACCGGCATTCGACAACTGGCCAGCCGGCTCGACATCTCCATTGGAACGGTGTCCCGCGCGCTGAACGACCGCCCCGGTGTCAACGCCGAGACGCGGGCCCGTGTCCTGCAGATGGCGGACGAGATCGGCTACTTCGCCAACGCCTCGGGCCGATCGCTGCGCCGGGGTTCGACCGGCGCAATCGGGGTGGTGATCGAAACCGGAAGTCCGTCCGCTTTGGGTGGGGACAACTTCTTCTTCGCCCTGCTCGATGCCATGCAGGAGGTCCTGACCGAACAGGATTACGATCTGGTTCTGCTGCCCACCCGGCACGCGGCCGATCCCCTCGACTCCTTTCGGCGGATGATCCGTCGGGGGATGGTCGATGCCATCGTGCTGACAGCGACGCGCCGCAACGACCCCAGGATCGAACTCCTGCTCGGCTCGAAGGTGCCGTTCCTGACGCTGGGACGCTCCGAGACGCCTGGGGACTACTCCTGGATCGACCTGGATTTCGAACGAGTGGCGCGCACTTCGGTCGATCGCCTGGTGGCCCTCGGTCATCGGCGGATCGCGGTGGTGACCCCCACCGGCGATGCGAACCTGGCCTTTCTTTATGCCGACGCCGCCGTCCGCGCGCTTGCCGAACATGGCATCGACGGCCCACCCGACCTGATCCTTCGGGCCGAGCCCAGCGAAGGCGGCGGAGTCATGGTGGCGCGGGATCTGCTGACCCGGCCGGAAAGGCCCACGGCCATCATGTGCTGCTCCGAGCCGATGACGACCGGCCTGTACTCGGAGTTTCTGCAAGCGGGACTGCGGATCGGTCGGGACATGTCGGTCATCGGCTTCCGGGACAATCCCCACTGCCGCTACCTGTCGCCCGCGCCGACCTGCTTTGCCCTCGCGTTGGACGAACTTGGCCAGCATGTCGCGAACGCGATCGCCAGCATCGCCGCCAAGGATCGGACTGCCGCTCCGCGCATCCGCACCATCTGGCCCATGGAGTTCCGGGAAACAGCCTCCATCGGCCCGCCACGGTCTCCGGATCGGAGTTGAAGGTCCGGGCATCGGCATTCACCTTCGGGGGCCTCGAAGGACCGCCCTGCGGGCGTCGGCCTCCGTGACCGGTCCGGCCATAGCCAAGCTGGGCGATCACCGCTCCTGAGCGCCCCGGCAGGGGCGACCAAGCGTCGAAGATCGGCCGCATCGCCGGACGGCAGTCTGCCTGGCAGCTCATGTCAGTGGCCGGGGCGCCGTGGGCACGTGCGACCGGACCCCACAGGCATCGGCCCGGCAAACATCGAGGTCATGGCGCCCCCGCTCCTCCCGCCTTGTTCTTGCAGGGCACATCCAATTTTACGGCAGGGCCACTTGATGCTGTCCATTGATGCAAGGCCGAGTCGCTCCGGCAGCTTGCGCCTTGGCCAGGCACTGCGGTTCACTCACCGAGACGATGCTCGTGCAAGGCAAAGCATCTGGGTGCACTTCGGCGCTGAAGTCCGATGCCGCCAAGACTTCGGCATTCGGGGAGCTGCTCAGGGCGTCAGGCGCCGACCGCTGGCCGCGACGACGATGGCAACGATGATCACCCCGGTCAGGATGAGCCGCACACCTGCGCCAAGCCCGTAGGAGTTGAGCATCGACACGATCAGGAACATGAACAGCGCCGCGCCCCAGATCCCCGGAACGTTGGAGTTTCCCCCCGCGATGGACGACCCCCCGATCACCACCACGGCGATGGACATGAGGAGGTACTCTGCCCCCATGTTCAACGCGGCCCCCCCCGAGAAGCACGACAGGAGGAACCCTGCCAGCGCCGCCATGACGGCCGAAAGCACGTAGGTCGCGGCCCTCACCCCCTCCACCGGAACGCCGGCAAGCCGCGCCGCCCTCGCGTTCTGCCCGATGGCCGAGAGTCTGCGCCCATAGGCCGTCCGCTCGATGAGCATCCAGAACACCAGCGCCGCAGCCAGCCCGATCCAAGCGGCATTCGGCACGCCAAGCGTCGAGCCGGTCGAGAACTCCGCGAGCGAGACGGGTGGCTTGATGCGCAGGCCCCGGTTCGACCAGATCGCCACCGACTGGAACACGAAGGACGCCGACAGCGTCGCAATGATCGGCGGAATGCGCAGGAGCCAGATCAGGGCGTAGTTCGCCACGCCCGCCCCGAGGCCGATCCCCAGCGCCGCCAGAAGCCCCCAGAGTTCAGTTCCCGCCGCTCCGCCCATCAGCTTGAGCGACAGGGTCCCGGCCAGGGTCATGACCGCCGGGATCGACAGGTCGACGTTGCCGGGCCCCATGGTGATGACGGCCATCTGCCCGAGCCCCACCAACACCGAGAACGAGGCAAAGGTCAGCGCCGCGACGAGGAGGCCCCCGGCTCCCTGCACCCCTGTAAGGACGACCGTCGCGGCAAAGGCGAGCGCGGCGGCGGCAAAGGCCCAGAACCAGGGCCGGGTCCATGTCGTGGCCATCATCGCACAGCCCTCCGCCGCACGAGAAGACGCGCGGCCAGGACCACGATCAGGATCACCCCCTGCGCGCCGATCTGCCAGTCGGGCGACAGGCGGATGAAGGTCAGGAAGCTCCCCGCGAGGGTGAGGGTGAGCGCCCCTATCACGGCGCCCACCGGCGACACCCGGCCCCCCGTGAACTCGCCGCCGCCCAGGATCACGCCCGCGATGGACAAAAGCGTGTATCGCAGCGCGATGTTGGCGTCGGCCGAGGTGGTGAGCCCGACAAGCGCCATGCCTGACAGCACCCCGAAGACCCCGGCAAGTCCGTAGGCCGTGGCCTTGAGCCGGACCACCGACCAGCCAACGCGCGACACCGATCGCGCGTTGCCCCCTACCGCGCGCAGAAGCGTGCCAAGCGACGACCGGGTGACGAGCAGGTGACCCACGACGGCCAGAACCACGCAGGCAATGATGGCCATGGGCACGAGCGGCGGCCGTGCCTTCATCAGCGCAGTGATCCAGGCGGGTGAGGATCCCCCCGGGGCAGGCAGCATGAGCACCGCGAGCCCGCTCCAGACAAAGGACATGCCCAGGGTGACGACGATGGCGGGGAGACCGCGCAGTTCGATCAGCGCACCCAAGGCCGCATAGGCTGCGACCGCTGCGCCAAGGATCAGGACGCCAAGGAGGGGCGTGTCGTGGAGGAACGTCGCCGTGACGCAGGCGCAGAAGCCCACGAACGTCCCGATGGACAGGTCGATGTCGTCCACCATGATGACCAGCATTTGCGCGATGGTGGCCAGGGCGATGGGCACCGACAGGTTGAAAAGAAGGTTCAGCCCCGTGTAGCTCATGGCCCGGGGCTGCATCCAGAACACCGCCCCGAGAAGCAGCAGCAGCGACAGCGTCGGCAACAGAAGGCGCAGGTCCATGCGTCTCATGCGGCGGCTTCGCCCATGTCGAAGGAGGCGGCGAGCATCCGCTCCTCGGTGATCTTCTCGCCCCGAAGCTCTGCCGCGATGCGGCCGTTCCTGAAGACGTAGACGCGGTCGCAGAGCGTCATCTCCTCGGCTTCCGTGGAGTACCAGAGGATTGTTCGGCCCGCTGCGGCCTCGGAACGGATCATCTCGTAGACGTCTCCCTTGGTACCCACGTCCACGCCGCGCATGGGATCGTCCATGACGATCAGCGGTGCCCCGGTCGCCAGGGCCCGCGCAAACAGAACCTTCTGCTGGTTGCCCCCCGATAGCGACAGGATGGGCCGGCCGGTGTCATCGGTGCGGATGCCGATGCGCTCGCGCCAGTCCGCAACGAGCCTCGCTTCCCTGGCACGATCTACGAAGCCCGCCCGGCGAAGCATCGCCAGCCCTGCGAGCGACAGGTTCCGGGCAATGGACCAGATCGGCATGACCCCATCGCGGGCCCGGTCCCCTGCCACAAAGGCCGCAGGCACCGGGCTTCTGCCCCGCCAGTCCGAGGTCCGCTCCAAGTAAAGCCGCGCCAGGGCTTCGGCCTGCCCGTGCCCGGCAAGGCCAGCGAGCCCCACGATCTCGCCCTGCCCGGCGCGAAGCCCCTCGGGAGTGGAGACGACCTCCACGCCCGAAGCAGCGATGCGCCGCTCCCGCGCGCCCTCCCGCGCGACGTGTCCCATGGCCTCCACGAGGCTCGTGCGCGTGTAGCCCCCGGCGGGGCGGTCGTCCACGACGCGCCCGTCGCGCATGACGACGACCCGCGTCGCCACGGCAAAGACCTCGTGGAGGATGTGGGAGATGAAGATGACGGCCCCGCCGCATTCGCGGAAACGGTGCACGTGACGAAGCAGCTGGTCCGCCCGGCTGGCGTCGAGCGAGGACGTGGGCTCGTCAAGGATGACGAGGCGCGGCGCGGGTCCACCTTCCGCAAAGGCCATCGCGATTTCCACCATCTGGCGCTTGGCCAATGGCAGGTCGCCCACCACCGTATCCGCACCGATCCCGTGGTCGGGAAACACCTCATCCAGTGCCGACCGGATGCGGGTTCGCGCCTTGCCGCGCCACATAAGACCCCGCAGGTCGCGTTGCGGGATGCGCAGGTTCTCGGCCACCGTGAGGTTCGGCGCCAGAGCAAGCTCCTGGGCGACCACCCTCACCCCTGCCTCGCGCGGGGTGCCGCCAGCGTAGATCGCCTGGCCCTCCGACGGCGGCAGGACGCCGGTGACGATGTTGACCAGGGTGGATTTGCCGGCGCCGTTGTGACCTACCAGGCCCAGGACCTCGCCGGGAGCGATGGAAAGCGTCACGTCCGACAGGGCGCGGACCGCTCCGAAGGCACGCCCGACCGCCTGCAAGCTCACAACGGGAGCAGCCGACTCCATTCGTCCGCTCCCGTCCAGCCCGTTAGTTCGAAGCGCCGGCGATCACCGCCTGCGCATCCTCCAGCGAGTACTCCACATTCGCCACGCCACCTTCGGGCGTCGCCTCGAGCGCGGCATCAAGCCCGTCCTGCTGGATCTCCAGGAATGGAACGATCAGGTCCTGCGGGACGGTCTGCCCGTCCAGCACCTGCTGCGCCACCCAGAAGGCCAGGGTGGACACACCCGGTGCAATGGACACGGACATCGTCTCGTAGCCGCTCGCGTCCCGCTGCTCCTTCCACCAAAGAAGCTCGTCCTGCCGGTTGCCCATGACGATGATCGGCATCTCGCGGCCTGCGGCGGCAAAGGCCTGCGCCGCACCGTAGCCGTCGCCGCCCTGGGTCACGACGCCGACGATGTCGTCCGGCAGGCTGGGCAGGATCCCCGCAACCGCCCGCTGCGCCACGTCCTGCGCCCAGTCACCATGGACCGAGCCCGCGATCGAGAACTGAGGGAACTGCTCCACGCCCGCATGGATGCCCGCGCTGATCTCGTCGTCCACGAACACGCCGGCGAGGCCACGGATTTCGAGGAGGTTGCCGCCCTCCGGCAGCCGCCCGGAGAGATACTCGACCTGCTTGCGGCCCATCTCCTGAAAGTCCACGGCGATGCGGTAGGCGCAGGGTTCGGTCACGATGCCGTCGAAGGACACGACCACGATGCCCGCGTCGCAGGCCTCCTTGACGGCGCCGTTCAACGCCGTGGGCGAGGCCGCGTTGACCACGATGGCGTCATAGCCTTCGAGGATCATGTTCTGGATCTGCGCGGCCTGCTCGGTCGCCTGGTTCTCGGCGGTCGTGAAGGCGGGCGCCTCGGCCACGACCCCGTCCGCGACGGCTTGGCCCGTCACCTTTTCCCAGCTTTCCAGCATCGCCTGGCGCCAGGAATTACCGGCATAGTTGTTGGACAGGGCGATCCGCCGCTCGGCGGTGTCCGCCAAGGCCGGAGTCGCGAGCGCCAGCACGGCGGTCGCCGTCATCAGTCTGGTCATCATGGTCTTAAGTCCTCCCCACCATTTCACGGGAGATGTCTTTGCACCCCTCGGCCCTGACCATGTGCCTGGATCCCGTTCGGGATGCACATGAGTCGGCTGCATCCTGACATGGCCGTGACGGGGCGAAAAGACATCTCATCACGAACCCGCGCTCGTCGACCTTTCTCTTGCCGGAAGGCGGAGAGGTCCGGCGTGCCGATCTCTCCAGCAACAATCCCACCGACAGCAAAACGCCTGACCTTCAGCGGGTTTGTAGGCCGGCTTGACGTCATCCATCGAACAAGACCACCCTCCGACACGGGAGCCCGAGAACCGGGAAGGCCCCTGAACGGCCCCCCGGCAGCCAACTCGATCTGGCCGATGATTTAAGCGTTCAGTCTGACTGCGCTGCTGACCGGTGCCGTCGGAGCGGAGCCTGTGGCCATGGCTGTTGGGAAGTCATGAGAGCTAGGGTATGGAAGAGCGGAGACGGCGGGTCTGGCCCGACGCGAAGAGGCAGGCCAATCGGCAACCAGGCGCGGGGGCCGGGGCTCTGGTCAAGTTATCCAATGGAAATCCGTCATGCTCATCGTAGATCTTGAGAGCCAGCAGGCCGAGAGGCTCTTGGTTAAACAGGCGAGCAATTGAAGGAGAACGCTGTGAGGGCCAAGATCACCAGGGCAGACAGCAGCAGAATTACAGTGCAGATCAGTGGAAAGGAGAAGATCTTCTTTGACTTTGGCGATGCATTCTCGCCAGCTCTGGACGATCATTCTATGTCAAACTTCCTGGTCAGGACGGCTTTCGGAGCGGCCATGAATGACGGAGCCGACCTTGAAGTAGACGTTCCAGTCGATGCACGTTTGGCGCGAAACCTAGAGAAGTTTTCGACCGCTTGGTGCCAGTACCGGCCGTGGCGCTTCAAAAAGGCATCGCGAATTGCCGCCCCTTCCTACCTCCACGGCGAAGGAAACCACGAACAAAGCTTTGTTGCGGCATTCAGCGGTGGATACGATTCTTCGTATATGATAGAGAAGTATGGGCGAAAAAACGACCTTTCGCCGTTTCCTAGGATAGATTCAGCCGTAATGATAGATGGATTCGGCTATAACTTGGAAAATAAATCGCCATATCAGAGGGCATTTGGTACGGGAAGTGCGTTTTGCTCGGCTGTGGGGGATATAAAGCTCCACTCAGTAGAGAGCAATTGGTCTAAGATCGTCGGTCAGTATGCAATACTGCATGTCATGGGCATCTCGGCGGTCTTGGGCTTGAAGTCGAATGTTGCCGGAGGAGGATACGTAGGTCTAGACTTTACGGCAGCCGAAGAGTTCGCCCTCGGCTCTTGGGGAAATCTAGATGGCAATGATCGCCTTTTCTCTTCCTACGACTTCGAGATACTCCCCGTTGGGAACGATGTTCCGAGAATCTCCAAGATCCGCCACCTGAGGAACATTGGGCTCGATGGGCACATCGTTGTTTGTAATGCCGAAAACAGGGTGGGCTCGAACTGCGGCGCGTGCGAGAAGTGCCTGAGAACACAGCTTTCATATCGTGCGCTCGGAATGCAACCACTTGACGGTCAGTTTGAGGAACCCCTTACCGAGGAAGCGGCGTCCAAGCTTATTATCGAGAAAAAGACCCAGCTGATATTCTATAAGGCAATTCGACGTGCTTGGCTGGACCGGTCGGATGTGTATTTTGCCATTGTTAAACGTCTGATAAAGAATGCAGGTCCGCTTCACTAGAACGAAATGGATAGACCTGCTCTGGCGAGCAACGTCGGAAAGCCCTCCCGCACACTGCGCATCATGGGTAGGCAGGCTGTCGGGAAACCTGTCGCTTAAGGTCTACCGCACGTCACTGATCATGACGTTCGCTTTTGCTCAGTCAGCGAGCAGACGAAGCCACAGCTGTGCCTGCCAATGCCAACGCCGCATGCCACTCGAGATGTTCAGGACTTTACCACGCAGCAAAGTCTGACCGGCCGGTGGGATCGTGTGCCTTGCACGGCAGCCCCCTTCTCGCCCTGGCCCAAGCGCAAGGCCACGGCCGGGCCTAGACCGCGGACGGAACAGCGGACCGGAGCGGTTGGCCTCTTGATTCCCACCGGTTTGGCGCTGATTCCGCTTGGATGGCCGAGCGCGATCTTGGGCCCTCCGGCGGCCAGGAACCCTCAGAGTGCAAAGTCCGCAGCCGAAAGGCGGCTTGTCAGGCCCAGAAGCAAGATCGACATCTCGGCCTGCCCGTCGCCGTCGAGGTTCATCTCGACCAGGAGATCGCCGTCTCTCGTGACGCTCTGTCGTATCTCGCCCCGGCTGAACGCACCGCCGGCATCGAGGCGGAAGACCCCGTTCCCCGCGCCGCTGCCGTTTGCATCGATGGCGGTCAGGACGATGTCGTCCAGCCCCTTGGCAAAACCCGCGATCCGGTCGCGCCCCTCGCCTGCGACGCTGTCGCGCACGGAGGTGAAAACGAAATCGTCCGCTCCGTCGTCGCCACGTAAGTGGTCGGCTCCGGCGCCGCCCCGCATCATGTCGTCGCCCGTGCCCCCCGACAGCGTGTCGTTCCCTGACCCGCCCCGCAGGTCATCGGCCCCCGAGCCACCCAAGAGCGTGTCCATGCCCCCCAGCCCGTCCAGCCGGTTTGCCGCCCCGTTGCCGCGGATCAGGTCGGCCCTGCTCCCGCCGGTGGCGTTCTCGATCACCACGCCGTTGGCGATCGTGAAGCCGCCATGAATGCCCTTGGCATGGGACACCCACCCTCCGCCGCCTTCCTCGAACCCCAGCGTAGCGGCGCGCAGGTCGATGGTGTTGGCGCGGGCCTCCGCCCCCAGAATGCGATCCGTCCCGCCAGCATCCCAAAGGCACAGGTAGTAGGTCCCGCCCCGGTTGGCCTCAGGCAACTCATAGGTGTCCGCCCCGGCGTGGTAAGACATGTTCCTGCCGTACATTCTTTGGAGCGCGGCGATGTCGAGCGCCATGGGCCCGGCTTGGTAGCCCCAGGCCCAATCGGGGCTCGGCCCTGAGGGGCCAGTGTGCCACCCATCGTTATAGGACATCATCGTGTAGATGCCCTGGTTCATGGCAAAGGCGCCCGGAGTTTCGGACACCTCGGGGATCACACCGGGAAAGACAGTGGTGCCGTCGCCGCCATCATGCGGGTGAACGAGGCCTACCACATGGCCCAACTCGTGAATGAAGACTAACCACTCGGCGCCGCCCCGAGCCAGATATGCGGGATCGTCACTCGGTGACTGGGCCTCTCCGTTCATGAGGATTAGGCTCTGCTCGTCGCCAACAGCTCGGTTGTAGTAATCACCTGGGAAGTAGCCAATCCCGCCGGCTCCATCTGCATCCAAGTTGCTGACCGTCGCCCAGATTATGTCAGCATCGGCCTGCGACGAGACAGCCCGAAAGTCGATGTTGCAGACGGCCTCGAAGGACGCCATCGCCGCTCTCATGGCGGCGACCTCTCGGGGATAGGGCTCCAGCGCGGTGACAGCGGTCAAAGGCTCGAATGGAGGCAGCGCGACCTGCTCCTGGCCATCCGTCCCAGCGATATAGACCGATATGACCGTTCCATCGCCGGGTGAGGACCATCGGGTGTCCCACATCAAGGTCCTCAGCCAGACGTTGTTGGAGTCGGGTGCGTCCGTGACGTCCGCGGTTCCGGCCATGGTGGAGCCTCCTTCCTATGTGACTGCGATGATCGGGGGCGGCGCGCCCTGGAAGTTGCGGGCCGGTGCCGCTCGACCACTCTGGAGCAAGCCGGACGGCTGGTGATCCGCACTTCTCAGGATCGGCGCTGATTTCACCCACCAGATGCCCTTCCTGCACGGGCCCCGATCCGTTTGAACCGGGTGCGACAGCCAAGCGAACCAGGAGCGGGCTCAAGGGATATCGGCCTTGGGTCCGTGGGCCCATCCTATGACTCGGGACGGCGGCGTGTAAACGGCCTGCACCAAGGTCGGAGCACTCTCGCGGCCTAGAAAATCCAGGGGATGCACGTCTGGAACGAGGTGACCCCTGCCGACAAAATCCTGCAAACGCTGGGCGATTTCGTTCGGGCCGGCAAGATCCGATACTTCGGGTTCTCGGACATGCCCGCCGAGTTGGTCATGAACGCGGTCGCGATCGCAGCAGAGCGCCGCGTAACCCAGTCCCATCACCATGCAAGTGGAGTACTCTCTGGTCGCGCGATGTGGAGCGGGAGCACGTGCGGATCGCATGCGAAGCGGGGATGCCTGTGGGGCCCTGGAGCCCGGTCCCAGCGGCTTCTTCACGGGCAAGTACCGGCAGCCGGCTCAGCGGCGTCAACCCGTTCGGCGACAGGGAGCTCACCGACCGCAACTGGGCCCTTCCCGACGCGCTGCGCCAAGTGGCCGACGGGGGCGGCCGCCCGCCCGCGCAGATAGCCATGGCCCGGCGTGACCTCCACCTTGGTGGGCGCGCCAAGTCGAGCAGCTCCACGAGGCCGTCGCTGCCTCCGACCTGACGCTCACGGCGGATCAGCTTGGCCGACCGACCGAGGCAAGCGCGCCCGCGCCCGGCTTCAGCGACAGCCCGACCTCTGCCCCAATCCGGTATGGTGTCCGGCGGGCACTAGGTGCAGATCTGGGGCGAAACGCAGCCTCGTGCTGGCGTCCCGCCGGACCGTCCAGTCCTTGGGGTCCGTACGGGCACGCGCCGGGCCGTCGCCCCCAAAAGGGCGGATGGGGATAGCAGTCCGTGCGCGATCGTTCCGCGTAGTGCCCTGTCGCCTAAACCCTCGATAGATCACGGGCCACTCGCCGCACCCTCATGCGATTGGTACCTCATGCATACTGAGGCCACAGGCTGAGCCGAGGCTGCCATCTGCCTGCCGTTGGTCGCTTCATCCAAGCGGACGAGGTTTGGGAAGCGGCGCTGTCCAGGCGGCACAGGCCGGTGGGTGTGAACATCGGGCCTGCCAGCGAAAGGAACCCGCGCTCCGGCGATTGCGGCTTGGACCACTTCTGTGATCGTTAAGGAAAGATGGGCGATGACCGTCAAGCAAGGTCAAGACGGTCTGGCCGCTTCGATCCCGCGCGTTGCTTTCAGGACGCCTGCAGGGCACACCGACCGCAACTGTCCTATCCTGATGTCCCAGGGGGTCGCGACAGGAACTAACCTTCGGGTCCCCGAGTTGGACGTCAATAACGTTTGCAGCAGAACCCAAGCCAGCATGCCTCTCAGCCCGCGTGTCCGCCAGAAACGCCGCCTTCTTCGTCAGTTCGCAGCGCTGGAACGCCGTGTGCCTCCGGCACGGCGGCTCATCCGCCTTCTGGTGCGCCATAGCCCGGTGGTGGTCCGCCTGCCTGTCGCGCTTCTGCTGATGTGCGGTGGCCTGTTCGCGGTGCTGCCGTTCCTGGGGCTATGGATGCTGCCCCTTGGGCTTCTGCTGCTGGCCGTCGATCTTCCGATGCTGCGGCCCGGGGTTTCCGCCCTGATGATCCGGTCCCGTCGCTGGATGTCGGAACGCCTTCGCCGCCTGAGGAAGAAGCGAGCCTGGGCCTGATCAAGGCCGGCCGACATCACGTGACGGGCCGCCGTTGCCAATCCTTGATTCAGTCCCTGTAGGCTGCCGGTGAGCTCATGCGATCCCAGGCCTTGGATCAGGCACGGCTCAGGGGCCGCCGACGGTGCAAGGCCGATCAAGCAGGATACCTGATGACGGTGCACCAGCCGTCTGCGGTGGACCGGACAAAACTCTGGCCCCAGAGCTTGGAAGGGCTCTCAAGACATTGGACTGGGGTGCGACCGCGACCTCCGCCGAAGCCCTTCGTCTAAGGCCTGACCAAAATGCCGTAGATCGGTGCCGGATCAGCGCCGATACAGGGGGGGATGCGACCCAGGTAGCAGGTTCGGAGCGACATCACGCGACCGGGAGAGCTAGATCGCATCTCGGGTCCAACGGAACGGAGCCGGCGGGCCGTGCCTTCGATGTATGGATTGTTCAGCCGCATCCGTTCAATCAGTTGAACAAGGACAGGAACATGCGCGTATTTTCCGATTTCCCGCGTCTGGTCAGGATGGCCGCTGCCGGGTGGTGGAACGATCGTGCCATGAGCCTTGGGGCGTCCATCTCCTTCTTCACGATCTTCTCGCTGGCGCCGATGCTCCTGGCCGCCATCAGCGTGGCCGGGCTGGCCTTCGGTCATGACGCCGCGCAAGGGGCCGTGGTCGGTGAGTTGGGCGGCCTTCTGGGCGAGGACGCCGCCGTGGCGCTCGAAGCCATGATCGTCAGCGCCCGCGATGTCGGGTCCGGCATCATTGGCACCTCCGTGGGGGTGGTCGCCTTTCTGGTGCTGGCAACGGGGGCCTTCGTGGAGATTCAGGACTCGCTCAACCTCATCTGGAAGGTTCAGTCTTCCAGCACCGGTGTCTGGGCGTTCATCCGCACCCGCATCCTCAGCCTGGCACTGGTGGTCGGGATCGG
Organism: Rubellimicrobium rubrum; assembly: GCF_006152115.1. GTDB lineage: Bacteria > Pseudomonadota > Alphaproteobacteria > Rhodobacterales > Rhodobacteraceae > Rubellimicrobium > Rubellimicrobium rubrum. The sequence continues at coordinate 77,766 of NZ_VDFU01000002.1, forward strand.
CTTCCTGCTCCTGGTGTCGCTCATCATCGACGCCGGAGCCAACGCTGTCGGGGCCTATCTGCAGGGCGGCCTGGCCGAGGAGATCGCGATCCTGAGCATCCTCAACAGCGCCTTCACCTTCGTGATCGCGTTTCTCCTGTTCGCGATGATCTTCAAGATCCTGCCTGCGATCAGACTGGCCTGGAGGGACGTCTGGACCGGGGCCCTGGTCACCGGCCTCGCCTTCACGCTGGGCAAGTTCCTGATCGGCTTCTATGTCGGCCGCAGCGGCATCGCCTCCAGCTACGGGGCGGCTGCCTCGATCATCACCATCCTGCTGTGGATCTACTACTCCTCCCTGATCCTGCTCTTCGGGGCCGAGTTCACGAAGGCCTTTGCCGAGACCAAGGGAAGCCGCGTCCGATCGCGAACCTAGTATGCGGGGTGCCAGCCGGCGACTGGCCCGACCGCGCCGATCCTGCTGTGATCCAGACCAGTAGCACCAGGCAGTCGACGCGGCTGCGCGCTCCCTTTTCCGCGAGCCGCAGCCATCGCTTCTCCGGCCCAGCCTGGACGATGCTCGGGTGGGTGCGGGCAAAGCGCCCGCACCGCGCTCGACCTCCGGACCCTTAGCACCCTGGGCTGGAGCGCGTCCGAGGCGAGGTGACGGGCGCGCAGATTGTGCCCGTCATTGCCTCTTGGCCACGCCCTGGAGGCTCCGATCGCGCGATCACCCGCTGGGGGCCGAACCCATGGGTCAGGTCCCCAGAAGCCTGTCACCGCATCCTTCATCTCATGGCAGGCAGGTGAGCGGCCTGCCTGACAGGGCGGTTTGCCAGCCTGGCTGGATGAGGCGCGGCTGAATGCTCAATCGTCGTCCCTCTGCAACTCGGCATATTCCTCCTCGCTCAGCGAGGTGAAGCCCACTTCGGCAGCGTCGAGCTCCCGCTCGGATTCCTCGTCGGAGACCTCCGTTTCGTCGCCCTGGTTCTCGACGGTGCCCCGGACGATGCTGTCGTTCTCGATGTCCATGAGAACCTCCCCGATCTCGTCCCGCAGGTCGAGGCCGGCCTCGCTGGTATAGAGCGTCACGGTGTAGCGGCGGCGGAAGAGCGTGGTCATCATGCATCCTTCTGTATCAGGTCGTGACAGGCGCCAGGGACTGGCCTGTGCGGCAGACGTAGAACTCGTTCGGCCCGATGCCCGCACTTTCGGCGCGCGCCTCGGTCGGATCTGGGAACTGCTGGCGGAAGATGGCGTCAAAGGTCTCGGTGCCAGCCAAGGCATCCCAGGCCCAGGTTCCCGCCCCCGACGCGTCGAGGACCTGGCGGAGGCGGGACTCGCTGTCGCGCAACTGGCGGTCTGGCGGTCGGTCGCGTGGTCGCCGATCTCATGCTCCAGAAGACTTGCGCTGCCTTGCAGGATGGTCAGGTGGGACAGCCGCCAGAACCGGGGCTGCCATTCGGCCTATCCGGTGAAAGGCGGATTTGGCGTGCTGACCGGTCCCGTCCGAGACCGGCAGGCTCCGTGCCCCGGTCGGCCGATCCGCCCATGCCATCTCGTCCAGGCCCGGATCCTCGCCATCCCGTCCGGCGGTCCGGCCGACCCGCCTCGTGCGCATGGGCCGCCCGATCCGGCGTTCCAGGTTGCTTCGTGGTTAGTTCCCACCTAAAAACATCCCCTGGGGCACGCGGCGCAGTCGTTCTGCACGGTCGCCCGCCCGATGGGCGGTCCCGTGTTGGCACGGTCTCTGGCCTGCGGGCTTCTGGATTGGTTTGGATCGATGATGGACGCCCAGACTTCGGACGTGACCGCAGCCGAACGGATGGCGGCGCTAGCCCGCCTGCAGATCCTCGACACTCCACCCGAGATCGACTTCGACGACGCCGCTCTCTTGGCCAGCGAGATCTGCCAGACCCCCGTGGCATTGGTCACTCTCGTGGCCGAAGACCGGCAGTGGTTCAAGGCTCGCCTGGGGTTCCCCCGCCACGAGACCGCGCTCGACCAGTCCGTCTGCCGGCACGCCCTGACCGGGACGGACGTGCTCGTCATTCCGGATCTTCGGCACGATCCGCGCACGGCGGGCAACACGCTGGTGACCGACAGCCCGTTCCTGCGCTTCTACGCCGGCGCGCCGCTGCACGATGCGGGGGGCATTCCGGTCGGGGCCTTGTGCGTGATCGACACCGCGCCGCGACCCGGCGGCCTCACACAATCCCAGGCCGCGGGTCTGCATGCGCTCGCGCGGCAGGTGTCGGCGCTTCTGGAAATGCGGCGCCGCCTGCTGGAACAGGGCCGCTGGATCAAGGAGGAGCATGTCCGCCTTACCTCGGAGCTGATGGATGAGCGGCACCAGGCCGAACGGCGCGAGCGGTCCATCGCCGTTCTGAGCCACGATCTCCGCAATCCGCTCGCGGCCTTCGACGCCGGGCTGCGGCTCCTGTCCCGAGACTCTGGTCCCCGGCACGTCGCCTCTGTCGTGACCATGCTGAAGCAGAGCGTGATGCGGATGACCCGGCTGATCGAGACCACGCTCGACTTCGCGCGCGCGCGCCTCGGGGGCGGCCTCGATGTCGTCCACGCCACCGACGTGCTTCTGGGGCCAGTGCTGGAGCAGGTCATCGCAGAGTTGCGGCTGGCCCATCCCGAAGCGCGCATCGAGAGCAGGCTCGACCTGAGCCGTCCGGTCACCTGCGACCCTGAACGGCTGGCGCAGTTGGCCTCGAACCTCATCGCCAACGCCCGGATGCACGGCGACTCCAGCAAGCCGGTCGAAGTCACGGCAAGCACGGAGGACGAGGCATTCACCCTGTCGGTCGCCAACCAGGGCGCGCCGATCCCGCCGGCCGTGCAGGAGCGCCTGTTCCAGCCTTTCGCTCCCCGCGCGACCTCGGGCCGGTTCGGCCTGGGGCTGGGGCTCTTCATCGCGTCCCAGATCGCTCGGGCGCATGGAGGAACGCTCAGTGCCACCTCGACGCCCGAACGGACCTGCTTCACGTTCCGGATGCCGCTCAGGGCAGGCTTGCAGGACGGCGTCTGACGCGGCTGGTGGGACGCCCGAGCCGGAACCGTTCGTCGCCGTGGCGACGGCCCGGTCCTTGGATCGCACGAGGTCGAGGGTGATCCACAGGATGCATGGTCTCGTTTCGGCCGCGACTCTCTCCAAGACAGCGGCCCGGGCGGTCTGGACCCGCAGCTGTCTGGAGCCCCGCATGATGCCCGTCCCGGGCGTCAGGCCGGACCGACGCAAGACGCCCATGGTCACTGCGACGCCACGGAGTCCGGGAACAGGATTGTTCCCCACAACCTTTACTTGCAAGATGCTGATGGGGTACGGCGCGGATCACAGGGACCGGCCCCACGAGCCGCGACGATGATCAAGGATGGACAGTCATGTCCTTGGAGGATGTCATGAGTTCGTTGGAAATCCTGAGAGCGGCTCTCGTCAGGGTGGGCCTGAGCCGGATCGGGGCCGACCCGGCCTTCCGTGGATCCGCAGCACCCTGACCCCACAACCTGGCGAACCTGCAACGAGAGACGGAAACGACGGCATGGATCAGCGCGATACACAGGGCTCACCGGCATCGGACGCCGGGCTCGAGCAGCTGGTGGTGCGTCTGCGCGATGCCGAGGACCGGCTGCGGGCCGTCACCCAACAGGTTCGCATCGGCCTGGCGGTCACCGGACCCGACCATCGGTACCGGTTCGCCAACCAAGCCTATGCCGACCTCCTGCGCCTGCCGACGGGGGATCTGGTCGGCCAGCGGGTCGCGGACGTCCTCCCCGAGGTTTACGAGACGCAGATCCGACCTCGCCTGGACAGGGCCCTAACCGGCGAGACGGTCAGCTACGAACTCGTGACGCCCGCTCATGGCGAGTTGCAGGAGCGGCGTTATGCCGTCACCTACCAGCCGGGGCGGGAGGAATCGGGGGAACCCGAGGTCACGGTAGTGGTCCAGGACATCACCGAGCAGGCCACGACGGCCCGGCGCCTCAGGGACAGCGAGGAGCGTTTCCGGGCCGCGGTCCAAGCGGTGCAGGGCGTGGTCTGGACCAATGACGCCGAAGGACGGATGTCGGGCGAGCAGCCGGGCTGGGCCGCCCTGACAGGACAGACCGAGGACGAATACCAAGGTTACGGCTGGTCCTCGGCAGTCCATCCCGACGACGCGCAGCCCAGCATCATGGCCTGGACCAGGGCCGTCTCCCTCCGCGAGCCGTTCATCTTCGAGCACCGGGTGAAGACCCGGGGGGGCGAGTACCGTCGCTTCGCGATCCGCGCCCTTCCGCTGCTCGGGCCGGACGGGTCCATCCGCGAATGGGTGGGCGTCCACACGGATGTGACCGAACAACGCGCGAGAGAACGGCGCGACGCCTTCCTGCTGGCTCTCGAGGACCTGCTCGGCCGCGCCGCAACCCCCGAGGAGGCAAGCGCAGGGGCATCCGAACTCCTCGGCCGGAGCCTGGACGCAGGCCGCGTCACCTATGCCGAGATCGACGAGGCCACGGACAGCCTGACCGTCTCACGCGAGTATCTGGCGGCCGGCATGCCATCGGCAGCGGGCACCTACCCTCTCTCCGGTCTGGGGCCGGCGCTCGACCACTATCGTCGGGGCCAGCCCATCATCGTGACGGACAGCCGCCAAGACCCTCGAACGGCCGCGTTCGCTGCCCGGCCGGACACCCTGGCCATGCGCACCCGCGCCATGCTCGACATGCCACTCGTCCGGCAGGGACGCCTTGTGGCCATCCTGGCCGTCAACCACCCCGCTCCAAGGGAATGGACGCGCGAGGAGGTCGAGCTGGTCCGCGCCACCGCTGAACGCACCTGGGACGCCTTCGAACGGACGCGGGCCGAGGCGCGCATCCGCGAGTTGAACGCCACCCTCGAGCGCCGCGTGAGCGAGGCCGTCAATGAGCGCAACCGGCTTTGGGCCGTGAGCGAGGACCTTTTCGTCACGGCCGATTTCACGGGGCGGCTCCTGGAAGTGAGCGAAAGCTGGACCCGGCTGCTCGGCTGGGACCGCGAGACGCTGCTGCGGGACGGCTATGTCCACCTGATCCATCCCGATGACCTCGACCTGGCTCGGGATCAGCTCGAGGCATTGCAGCGCAGCGGCCGCTCGGTCAGCTATGAAAACCGCGTCCTGAAACAGGATGGCGAGTGGAGGCTGATCGACTGGACGCTCAACATGGAGCCGGACGGGGGGCGGCTTTACGGCGTCGGGCGCGACATCACGCGCGAGCGGGCGCAAACCCAGGCGCTGGCAGAGGTCCAGGCCCAGCTCCATGAAGTGCAGAAGCTGGAATCCATAGGCCAGCTCACCGGCGGCGTCGCGCACGACTTCAACAATCTCCTGACCCCCATCGTGGGCGCGCTCGACATCCTGAGCCGGCGGGTCACGGATGACCGCGCGCAGCGGCTGATCACAGGCGCCCTGCAGTCGGCGGACAGGGCCAAGACCCTCATTCAGCGCCTGCTGGCCTTTGCGCGTCGCCAAACGCTTCAGCCGCAAGCCGTCGTGCCCGCCAAGCTGGTCCTGGGCATGCGCGACCTGATCGAGCGGAGCCTGGGGCCCTTGATCGAGGTTCGCCTCGATCTGCCGGCCGACCTGCCGTCCATTCTCGTGGACCCCAATCAGCTGGAGCTCGCTCTCCTGAACCTCAGCCTCAACGCTCACGACGCCATGCCGGATGGGGGGCGGCTCTCGATTGCGGCTCGGGTGATGGATGTCGGGACCAGGACGCGCTCCGGTCTTGCTCCGGGCCGCTACGTCCGCCTCATGGTGAGCGACACCGGATCCGGCATGGATGCCGATACCCTGAAGCGGGCGATCGAGCCCTTCTTCAGCACCAAGGCGGTAGGTCGAGGCACGGGCCTGGGGCTTTCCATGGTCCATGGGCTCGCGGCGCAGTCGGGCGGGTTGTTCGAACTCGAAAGCCGCCCCGGCGAAGGCACGACCGCCGCTCTGTGGCTGCCCGTGGCGGACGAGCAACCCAAGGCCGAAGCGGTGCAGCCGCACGAGTGGCTTGGGACAGGCCGCTCGGTCAAGGTTCTGCTGGTGGACGACGAGGACGCCGTCCGCACCGTGGCGGCCGAAGGCATGCGCGAGCTGGGCTATGAGGTGGTCGAGGCCGTGAACGCGGCAACGGCGCTCGAGTTGGTGGGCAATGGCCTCCGAGCGGACATCGTCGTCACCGACCACATGATGCCGGGGATGACAGGGGCCGATCTGGCCGGCGAGCTGCGTCGGCAGCAGCCAAGCCTCCCTGTTCTCCTGATCACCGGCTACGCCCATCTGTCGCCCGAGCGGGCAAGGGGCCTTCCCGTGCTGCCCAAGCCGTTCCGCCCGGTCGAGCTGGCAGCCACCCTGTCGGAGATGCTGGCTGCAGCGGGGCGCTGAACCAGGAGCGAGGACGACGGCAGGTTGACCCGACCTGCCCCGGCCCAACCCGGCGCGGCCCCTTCTCAAGCTTCTGGCGAACCGTTGAAGCCGACACCCCGATGGCAGCGCGGTGGAACTGGACCATGCGATCGGGCTGCGGCTTGAGACCCATGGGGTCGTTCATGCGGCGTTTGCAGCTGGTCGGCTCATGGTTGGCCATGACCTCTGTGACACCGATGCCCGAGAGACCTCATGGGGCTGCGGCGTCATGCGGGACGGGTTCCTGTCCCGCCACGTCCGTCGCTTGCATGCTGGCCATGACAGTCCCGACAAGGTCGGGGCCGCCCTGACGACCGTCCGTGAGCGTTGGGAAGACCGGGTCCGGCGCTCATGGCCTTGGCCAACCCCGGGGCGTCCCGGATCAGTGCCACGCCCAGCACGCCGAAGCCCTCCGGCAGGCAAGGTCAAGGCGGGGTCGGACAAGAACTGTTCCGCTGCGCCGGTCCGGTCCAACCTCGGATTGGTGACCTTTGCGGAGGATAGGGGCTGGCCGGGCCTGAGGCACCTGCCCCAGGGCGCTTGCCTGCGATTGGTTGACTGCGCCCTCAGGCCTCGTCGCGGCCATGGGCCTGAGCGGGCGGCGAGGTGGCTTCCACCGCCGTGAAGGCCTCCAGGATGCGGTAGCTGTGCTCGGCACCAGCGGGCACGACCCAGGAGTCGCCGGGTTCGAGGCGCACGGTTTGGCCTTCGGTCACGAGTTCGGCCCGGCCCGCGATCACGTAGCCGACGGTTTCGTAGTCCCGGCGGCGCGGCGCGGCCACCGTGGGCTCCTCGTTGGTCCAAAGCCGCATCGCAAGGCTCTTGCCAGAGGCAAGGTAGACCTCGCCCTCGGGGCCTCGGGGTGAATGCTCGCCGCTCACCTTGGTCACGGTCGTGTCGGTCATGGAAGTCTCCTGCTCGCTGGACCGCCTCAACGGCCCGGTCCCGGTTCCGTTCCCGGCAGGAGAGCGGAACGATGCCCTGCGGCCCGAACGGCGCAAGGTCCCGACCTTGCCAAGGTCAGGGCCGTGGTTCAGTCTTGGCCGATCTGATCAGGGGCTACATGGGGCGACATGAGGGCATACCGGCGCGACCTTCTTGCCGCGGTCAACCGGGCTGCCATCGATCCCGACGCCTGGCAGGGCGTGATGGACAGCTTGGCCGCCAGCCTTCCGGGGCTGAAGCCGGGCCTTGTGGGATATGACGCTGCCCTTCATCGCAACCGGCCCGGCGTACAAGCCAATTATGATCCGGACTTCGTCCAAAGCTACGCGGCGCATTACGGGGCGCAGTTTCAGGGCCTCGATGCCTGGACCAGCCTGCCCGTCGGATATGTGGCCCACAGCTTCGAGATCATCGCCGAGGCGGATCTGCTCGCGACCGAGCTTTACAACGACTGGCTCCGCCCGCAGGGCGATCTGCGGCACGCGGCCATGACCGTCCTGAGCCGCGGCCCCGGTCAGTTCTTCCTGTTCACGGCCCAGCTCGAACTGCACGTGGCCGAGCGCCGGATGGCCGGGCTGCTCCAAGAGACCCGCGACCTTGTTCCGCAGATGATGCATGCGCTCGACATGAACCGGATGCTGCTGGGCCTGCGGCTCGACGCCGTCCTGCTGCGTCAGGGCGTCGAGCCGCAGGACGCCGGCGTTCTTCTCCTGAGCGACGAGGGCATCATCCTCCATGCCAATGCCAGGGCCGAGGCGATGCTGGCCGAGGGAGACCTCTTGCGCCACGACTGGAGCGGCCGCCTCGCCTTTGTTGCAGCCAGCCCGACCGCCCGGCTGCGGGCGGCTCTCCGCGGCCAGGCACGGACAAGGGACCTGACCTTTCAATTGGAGCGGTCTCAGGGCGGCCACGAGGTGCGGCTCGCTCGGGTGACGGACGAGACGCTGGGTCAGCTCGCCTTGCCGGCGTTCCTGCGGGCCTGGAGCCCCGCCCTCCTCGTGGTCGTGCGTCCCGCTCACCGCCTGACCGACGAGGCTCGCCCCCTCATGGCGCGTCTGGGCCTCAGCCGGAGCGAGGCCGAGGTGACGCTCGCGCTGGCCAAGGGCGCCACGCTGGCCGAGATCGCCGAAGGCCGGGGCGTCGCCCGCGTCACGGTGCGCGACCAGATTCGCGCGGCCATGGGAAAAGCGTCCGTTCACCGGCAGGTCGATTTGGTGCGCCTCGTGCTGGAACTGCGCCGCACCGACCGGACCTGATGCTTTATCCTGCGATCGAAGGATGACGCGCGAACGATATGCGCAAGACTGGCCCGTGTCGGGGGTGAGCGGATGGGTGGCGTGCAGTTGGTGATGGTTGAAAAGCATCCGTCGTTTCAGGGCTGGTGACGGCCCTCGAACGGACTTCATCCCCGACAGCAGCTTCAAAGCCTTTACAACATACGCCCTGAGAGCCGTTCGAGTCGCCGTGGTTGGCTGAGCGCCATAGTGAAGGGGTGGCCGACCTGTCCCAGGCGGGAAGGTGGTCGGCCCTTGCGGCCCGGCTTTGCCTTAGCAAAGTTCCTCCTGCGTGTATCCTAGGCTATGCGGCCAGGCAGTCCCGGTTCTTCGGGTTCACGGTGCCTCGGCCTCAGGTCGACCAGGACGGTGGACTCACCACATCTGGGACGGGTCGGCCATTCCACAGCCCGCGATGGTGGCTCGTCCACTTGACCCCTGCTGACCCAGCGCCGGTGATCCGATCGTCCGAGCCCGGATTTGCCCGGCGAGCATCGAGGTCATCATTTCTTCAGTCTCAGGCTGTAAAGCCCGATAAAGTGCCTTGATCAGAAAGGATGGCATCTCCTTGTCCGTCTTTGCACCGCGGAATGCTGCTGGCTGGTCTGACCAATCGGACGAGACGCCCGGGCCGAACGCGCCACGATGGAGGATGTCGTGCTCCTGACCTCCGGAAGCGACAGTTCCGGCGAGCCGGTTCGCCCCGAGGCATCGGACAAGCCGCTCGGACCGGCATCCGTCGACGAAGGCACGGCAGCCTCTGGCCTTGGAGAATCGTCCGACGACCGCAAGCGCTTCGAATCCATCGCGGCGCTGTCGCTCGACGCGATCATCTGCGCCGACGGAAACAACCGCGTCACCTTCTGGAACCGCGCGGCCGAGGCGACCTTCGGCTATTCCGCTCAGGAGATGCTGGGCCAGTCCCTGAGCCTGATCGTTCCACCCGCCCTGCGCGCCACTCACGAGACCGGCCTGGGCCGCCTGGCGGCTGGCCATCGGGCACGGTTGGTGGGATCGCTTGTGACGGTAACGGCGGTGCGCCGCGATGGGGCGGAGTTTCCGCTGGAACTGTCCCTCACCCACTGGATCGAGAACGGCGCGCATCAGTTCGGCGCCATCGCCCGGGACGTGTCGGACCGGCGTGCCGCCGAGGCGCAACTTCGGCGCGAGGCCGAGATCGATCATCTGACGGGCATCGCGAACCGCAAGTTCCTGGCCGACCGGATGCAGGCCGCGTGCGATCGCGGTGAGGCGGCGGCCCTGCTGCTCTTCGATCTGGACGGCTTCAAGGACGTCAATGACAGCCTCGGCCATGCGGCGGGCGACGAAGTTCTGCGGCACGTGGCGGACCGGCTCGCGGAGGCCATGGAGGACGAGGGCTTCGTGGCCCGGCTCGGCGGGGATGAGTTCGCCGTCCTTCTGGCGGGGTTGCATGACCCCGCAAAGGTCCAGGCCCTCGGCCGCCGTCTGGTCGCCTCCATCGAGAAGAGCATCGAGGTGCAGGAACGCTGCATCTATGTCGGGGCAAGCGCAGGCGTCGCCCTGGTCCCGCCCGGCTCCTGGACGCCCGACGACCTGCTGGGCGATGCCGACCTTGCGCTTTATCGCGCCAAGGGCGATGGGCGCAGCACTGTCCGGATCTTCACCCCCGAGCTTCGCGCCGTGTCCCGGACACGCTCCTCGGTCAGCTCCAGCCTCCGTGAAGCCTGGGAGCGTCGCGAGTTCGAGCTGTACTATCAACCTCAGGTTCAGCTGGCCGGGCGAACCCTGACGGGGGCCGAGGCGCTGATCCGCTGGAACCACCCAACCCGTGGGCTGGTCGGGCCCGCCGCCTTCCTGCCGGTCCTCGAGTCCAGCCTTCTCGCCATGCCAGTGGCGGAGTGGATCCTGCGCACCGCCTGTGCTCAGGCCAGCCGCTGGCGCCGGGCAGGCTTTCCCGACTTCCAGATGGGCGTGAACCTGTTCGCGGCGCAGTTCCGCTCTGGCGACCTTCCCGAGATGGTCGCCGACGCGCTGACCGACTTCGACCTGCCCGGCGAGGCTCTGGAGCTGGAGATCACCGAGAACATCATCCTGCGGAGCGACGACCGGATGCTGACGGACCTTGCAGCACTGCGTTCGATGGGGGTCGGCATAGCCTTCGACGATTACGGCACCGGCTATGCCTCGCTGACCATGCTGAAGCAGTACCCGGTCACCCGGCTGAAGATCGACCGCTCCTTCGTCAGCGCCGTGGACCGCAGCCGTGCGGACCAGACCATCGTGGAGGCGATCGTCCGGCTGGCCAAGGGCTTCGACCTCGACGTCATCGCGGAAGGAATCGAAACGGCCGAGCAGGCCGCGCTCATGGAAGCCTACTGCTCCGAAGGCCAGGGATACCTGTTCGGCCGGCCCAGCGCGGCCCCAGTCTTCGAGGCGCAGCACATGGTCCCTGCCCAGCCGCAAGCCGCACGACGGTAGCACCAGGCACGGCTCGCGGGACGCGCAGGGCAGCGCCTCGGGCCAGACGCCCCTAGCCTTCCTCTGGTGCGCTCAGCCGACCCGTTCCTCGTCGGGCAGGATCGAGGCCACCCTTTCCGCAAGCTCCGCCGCCCGGAACGGCTTGACGAGCCGCGGAAGGTCAGGGGCCAAACCATCGACCTCCGCATAGCCAGACACGATCAGGACCGGCAGCCCTGGGCGCCGCACCTTGACCTCGCGCGCAAGCTGGGCGCCGGTCATCCCCGGCATGAGGTGGTCGGTGACCAGCAGGTCGAACGGCGCTCCGTCCTCGATCAGTTGCAGGGCCGCCTCGGCTGACCCGGCCTCGATCACGTCGAACCCGAAATCGACGAGCATGTCGGCCGTGCTCATGCGGACCAGGTCCTCGTCATCGACGAGAAGCGCGCATCCTCTCGTGCTTGGCCGGGACGCCACGGCCGAGGCGGTAACCGCTTCGGCGATCGGCTCGCTGCTGACCGGAAGCCAAAGCTCGACCGTCGTGCCCTGCCCCACCGCGCTCCGAATGGTCAGCCCGCCCCCAAGCTGGGCCGCAAGCCCGTGCACCATGGAGAGCCCCAGCCCCGTCCCCTTTCCGATTCCCTTCGTGGAGAAGAAGGGCTCCACGGCACGTCCGAGCGTGACCTTGTCCATGCCCGTGCCGGTATCAGCCACGGATAGCCGGATGTAGTGGCCCGCCTTCACGCCCGAGCGGTGCCCCCCGCGCACGCTTTCCACCGAGGCGGCGACGCTCAGCGTGCCCCCGTCCGGCATGGCGTCGCGGGCGTTCACCGCGAGGTTGAGCAACGCCATCTCGACCTGGTTGGCATCGGCCCGCGCCGGCGGCAGGTCGGGGACGACATCGAGCCGCATCTGGATCTTGGGTCCGAGCGTCGCGCCGATGAGGTCGGCCATGCCCTGCACGAGCCGCGGCAGATCGACGGCGGTGGCCTGAAGCGGCTGGCGGCGGGCAAAGGCCAGGAGCCGCTGGACCAGTGTCTTGGCCCGCTCGGCCGATTCGAGCGCGCCCGCCATGAGCCGCCGTTCGCGGTCGGTGCCAAGCCCCCGCACCAGCAAACGGTCCAAGGAGCCGATGATCGGAGTGAGCAGGTTGTTGAAGTCATGCGCCACGCCGCCCGTGAGCTGGCCCATGGCCTCCATCTTCTGGGCTTGGCGAAGCGCCTCCTGCGCGGTCTGCAGGTCGGCCTCGCGCTGGCGCACATCGCTCAGGTCACGGCCCACGGCGATGAAGTTGCTGCCGTCAGGCTCGGGCGCGACGGTCCATTCGATGGGGGTCCAGCCACCGTCGCGGCGGGCGATCCGGTTCTCGTAGCGCGCGGGCTCCCCGGTTTCGGCCATGCGGGTCAGGGCCGCAAGCGTCGCCCCGGCGTCCTCGGGATGCATGAAGCTTGCGTAAGGGCGGGCCAGCAACTCTGCCTCTGTCCAGCCCAGCACGCGCGTCCAAGCGGGGCTTACGGCCGACATCATGCCATCGAAGGCGGCCCGCGCCAGCATGTCCTCGGACAGGCGCCAGAGCCGGTTGAGCTGGGTGGTCCGCTCCTCGACACGCAGTTCAAGCGTTTCATTGAGCTTGCGCAGGGCCGCCTCGCTGTCGCGGAGCTGGACCTCGGTGCTCTTGCGGGCCGAGATGTCCTGGAACAGCACGGCGACCTGACGGCGGCTCGCGGGCTCGACGCGAAAGGCCGACAGCTCCAGATGCCGCCCCGTGGCCACCAACTCGCGCTCGAACCGGACGGGCTCACCGGTCCGCAGCACGCGGCCGTAGAGCTCGACCCAGCCTTCGGCCTCGTCCGGCAGTATCTCGCGCACCCGTTTGCCCACGGCATCGGCCAAGCCCGCATGAACGCTGTAGGCGGGGTTCGCTTCGAGGTGGACGTAGTCGCTGAGCGGCCCATGGGGCCCGTCCAGGAACTCGATGACGCAGAACCCTTCGTCGATGGAGTCGAACAGCGTCCGGTACCGCTCCTCGCTGTCGCGGAGCGCTTCCAGGCGGCTGCGGGCCTCGTACTGCCGGCGACGGCCACGGAGGGCGGATTGGGCCAGGCTGACCAGGGTCGTCGGATGGAAGGGCCGCTCCAGGAACGTCACGTTGCCCAGGATGTCCAGAAAACGCCGGGCGGCCGGATTGCGCTCCACCCCGCCACCCTGGCTGGTGAGAAGCACGAACGGCATGTCGGACCATTCCTGCTGGTCGGCCAGCCAGTCCGACAGGGCCGACAGGTCAGCGGTGGCAAGCGACTCCTCGGTGACAAGGACGAAGCCCGCCCCCCGGTCGAGTTGCCCTATCAGGTCGGGCAACGACGCGCACGGCTCGGCCAAGATTCCAGCCTCGCGCAGGAGGGAGGTCGCGATGGCGGCGTCCCGCCCGCGCGGGGTCAGGACGAGGGCCCGCTCCGAGACTGTGATCCGCTTCACTTCGGCTCGGCTCGCAGAAGACCGGCACCATCGCCGACCAGCGTCGGCACGCCGCGCAGCACGCCCTGGAACTCGACCAGGGGCTCACCGAGATGGATCCCTCGTCCGCCGATGCGGAACTCGCGGATCGTGTCCTCGTGGGCACCCGTGCGCTTCTTGATGACCGAGATGGCGCGCCGCACCCGGCCCAGCGCCTCGAAGTAGCGCAGCAGGATGACCGTGTCCGCAAGATAGGTGACGTCCACGGGCGCCTTCATCTCTCCGACAAGGCCGTGCTGGGCCACGGTCAGGAACGTCGTGGCCCCCTGCCGGTTCAGGTATTGCAGAAGCTCGTGCATGTGCAGCACCAGCGCGTGCTCGCCCGGCATCGCGGCCTCATAGCCGTTTAGGCTGTCGATCACGATCGTCCGGGCGCGCCCCTCCTCGACGGTGCGGCGGACCCGCTCGGAGAACTCGCCGGGCGTGAGTTCGGCGGCGTCCACCTGCTCGACGGTCAGGCTTCCCGACTCGACCATCGCCCGAAGGTCGATACCCAGCGCCAGGGCGCGGTTGAACAGCAGGCCAAGCTCCTCGTCGAAGACGAACAGGGCGGCCTTTTCCCCGCGATGAATGGCACCTTGCAGGAAGGTGAGGGTCAGGAGCGACTTGCCGGTGCCCGAAGGCCCCAGGATGAGGGTGCTGGAGCCCCGCTCCACTCCGCCCCCAAGCAGCGCATTGAGCTCCGTGGCCTCGGTGGGCAGCACATCGCGCACGAACGAGGTCCTGTGCTCGGCCGAAACGAGCCGGGGGAACACGCGCACGCCGCCCTGCTGGATGGCAAGGTCGTGGAAGCCGCCCCGGAACCCGCGGCCGCGATACTTGAGCACCCGCAGCCGCCGCCGCTCGGCCCCGTATTCGGGGGCCATCTCCTCTAGCCGGATCACGCCATGCGCGACGCTGTGGACCGTGCGGTCGGTCGCTTCGGAGGTCAGGTCGTCAAGCAGCAGGACGGTCGCCTTCTGCTGGGCGAAGTAATGCTTGAGGCTCAGGATCTGCCGTCGGTAGCGCAGGGAGCTTTGCGCCAGGAGCCGGATCTCGGACAGGCTGTCGAGCACAACGCGCTGCGGCCGGACCCTCTCGAAGGCATCGAGGATCCGCTTGATCGTCTCGCCCAGTTCGAGATCCGAGGAATAAAGCAGGCTCTGCTGCTGGTCCTCGTCGAGCAGGTTCTCGGGCGGAACCAGTTCGAAGACGGTCACCCCTTCGAGATCCCAGCCATGCGACAGACCCCCGGTCCGCAACTCCTCCTCGGTTTCCGACAGGGTGATGTAGAGCACCCGCTCACCGGCGGCGGCGCCCGTGATCAGGAACTGCATGGCGATCGTCGTCTTGCCGGTTCCGGGACTCCCTTCCAGGAGGAACACACGCTCCCGTTCGAGGCCTCCGCCCAGCACGTCGTCCAGACCCACGACGCCGATCTTGGCCTCTTTGCTCGCTCGCTCGACCAAGGCCGCTCCTTTCAGGGAAGATCTGCCTGGATATAGAAGCCGGGTGGGCCATCGAACAGGCCTCCGTCGCGCCAAGGCGGCCCCTTCCTCATCCTCTCTGCAGCATCCCGGTCCAACAGCCGAAGCGCACGCCGGACCTGGGCGAAGGGTTCGAGCCAGCCGAGCCGTCAGTCACAATGTCACCATAAACGCGACAAACTTCGGCAAATTTGAGCGATTACTCGCCTCCCGGTAGCAATGAAACCTCGCACCGCGAACGGCCAGAGATCCGCCTCCCCCCGACGTCCGGCCCATCGTCTGGATCGGATGCATCGTTTCCACCGGTTCCCGGCCGATGGCCGGCCACCTCAGCCGATGAGGCTCAATCCCATGACATCCATGCGACTTCTCGCGACCGCCCTTGCCGCCCTGATGGCGTTTCCGCTCCATGCCCAGGACGCCGCCCCCGCGCCGGCCGCGCCGCCGGCCGCAACAGAAGGCGTCCAGGCCGGCCTGCGGATCGAAGTCCTCAAGCCCACCCTGGACGAGTCGGGCCAACCCGTCCTCGACGCCAGCGGCCAGCCCGTCCTCGGGTTCCAGCCCGTGGCCTACGACCTGTCGCTCCTGCCGGGCGACGAGTTCCGCTACATTGCCGAACTCGTGAACGATGGCCCGGATGCCGAGGCGATCGAGATCGGCCTCGACGTCCCTTCCGCGAGCCGCCTCCTTCCCGAAACCGTCGTCGCCTCGACCGACGCCGTCTTCGAGCTGGGCTCCACCACCGACGCAACCCTGCGCCTGCCCCTCTTTGTGGAGGTCGATGGCGCCAGCGTTCCGAACCCCGAATGGGCCGCAACGCCCGAGCGCTTCGACCGGCTTTATGCCCGGATCCAGCGCATCCCGTCCGAGCAGACGGCGACGGTGACCTATCACCTCGTCGTCCGCTGACCTCCGAAGCACCCTCAAAACCTCGAACAAGGGGAAGAACTGAATGCGTTTCTTCAACATGGCCCTTTCCGCTGCAGCGGCTCTGGCCTTTTCGACCACCCTGGCCTCGGCGCAGGCCGCGCCCGGCACGACGGTCACCAACTCCATCGACCTGAGCTACAGCTCGGGCGGGACCACGATCTCGACGACCGGCGCCGCCACGGCGAGCTTCAGGGTGGACCGCAAGATCAACCTGAACGTCACCGGCCTTGACGCCAGCGCGACGGTCTTTGCCGAACAGGGCGCGAACGACCCGGTGCTGACCTTCCTGGTCGACAACCTGGGCAACGCCACCCAGGGCTTCGACATCAACGTCGCCTCCTCGGGCGCGCTCGGACTGACCTACGACCCGGCCGGGACCGGGGCCGAAGGCACCTTCTGGATCACGATCGGCACGACCCAGGCGGTCGGCGCGAACGAGCCCGTCTACAACGCGAACGGCCTCGTGAACGCGGCCGATCTCGCGCCCAATGGCAAGTTCTACGTTCACGTCCGTGCCAACGTCGCCAACAACGCCGCCAGTGGCCAGTCGCGGAACTTCGACGTGACGGCGACGGCGCTCGAGAGCGGGACCGCGAACGCGGTGGCTCAGTTGCTCGGCCAAGGCTTGAACGGCGTCGACACCGTCTTTGCCGACCCGGGAACGGACGGCAGGCAGACGGCGGCCGAGACCCTGCGGATCAACGCCCCGGCCCTGACCGCCAGCAAGACGGTGACCGTCATCTCGGAAAACCGTGACGGCACGTTCAACTGCGCGAACGGCCAGCCCGACAGCGGCGCGCAGGCTGCCATCCCGGGCGCCTGCATCGAATACACCATCACGATCAGCAACGCCGCCACCGCGACCCTGCCCGCGCGCAACCTGACGATCACCGACGCCCTGCCGGCTGGCGTGGCCTTCGCGAGGCTGGACCGGGGCGGCTTCAGCACCGTCACGCAGTCGGCTGGAACCGTCACGGGGAACCTGACGAACCTGGCCCCCGGCGGGACGGCGTCCTTCACGATCCGCGCGACCGTCAGCAACTGATCCGCGCCGAAGCCATGACACAGGTCCGAGCGGGTCTGCCGCTCGGACCACCTTGCGGGGCCTTCAGGCCCCGTTCCCTTGCCGCACTCTGGTCCCGAATGCCAATACCCCGCCCGTGGCGCGCCTTCGCAAAGGCGGCCCTTCTCGCCCTCGTCCTGACGCAGGCCATTCCTGGTCAGGCGGACACTCGGGTCGGTGTGGGCGATGCGGCGTCCGGTCAGGTCATCACCAACACCGCCTACTGGCGCGCCGATATCGGCGAAGGCTCGACCAACGGCGACGTTTCCGCGACCATCGTGGTACAGGAGGCGCCCGCACCGCCCACGCTGCGGGTCTATGAGGCCGCACAAGGCCGGCCTACCTCCAGCAGCTTCCACTTCCGCCGCACCGACTACCTCAAGGGTGGGCGCTTCCACCGGTCGGCCATGCCGGCCGATGCGTCGGGCCTTGCGGACCGCACCGGTCCGGTGAACCTGTCCGGCCCGCTCGACGTGATCCGGACCCAGCGCATCCGCTACGGCGCGCCGCTGTTCTACGTCCTCACCGCCGAAGCCCTGAACCGCAGCCCCAGTTCGGTCGAGACGGCCATCCTGACGGTCACCGACCGCCTGACGGGCGACAGCGAGACCCTCCGCCTCTACGAGACCGCCCCGGATTCGGGCCAGTTCGGCGGCTGGACCGACACGCGCCGCACCTCTCCCACGCATGGCGATGGGCGACTCGCCACCGGCGGGCATTCGACCATCGACGGCGTCTGGACGGACGCGGCCCCGTCATCCACACGGCTTGCGACGCAGGTGCTCGTGGGTCCGATGGACCCGCACGGCCTGGTCTATGACAGCTCCACCGGCGCGCCGGTGAACGGGGCGCGCGTCACCTTGATCAACATGCGGACCGGAAAACCCGCCGAGGTCTTTGGCGAGGATCTCCGTTCATCCTATCCGGCCACGATCATCACGGGCGGCACCGTGTCGGACGGGGCAGGTCGCGATTACGACCTGAAGCCCGGAGAGTACCGCTTCCCCTTCGTGCTGCCCGGCACCTACCGCATCATCGTTTCGGCTCCGGAAGGCTATGTGGCCCCGTCGACCCGGTCGGACGACCAGATCAACGCCGAGGCGCCCGAAGGCATGGACGTCACGCTGGGCTCCCGCGGGGAGCCGTTCACGATCAGGGCGGGCCGGCCGGTGGCGCTGGGCGTGCCCGTGGACCGCATGGGCGAAGGCTCCGTGGATCGCGACGGATCGATCTCCCTGGCTCAGGCCGGGGACTTCGTGACCTACACGGTCACGATCGAACCCCCGCCGGTCGCCGCCATCACCATCTCGGACACTCTCCTGCCCGAGATCAGGATGGTTCCCGGCACCCTGCGCCTCGACGGCAAGGCCGTGACCCCGCGCGAGGTCCGGGACGGCTTCGTGATCGAGGAGGTGCCCGTCAACGGCCGGGACGTGGTCATGACCTATCTGGCCCAAGTGTCGGTCGGCGCGGCGGAAGGGGCCAGCCTTCCCACGACGACCACCGTGACCGAGGCGCTGACCGGCTCGGCCCGGATGTCCGACGATCACCTGATCGACATCGAGGCCCCCTTCGGCACCGACGAGACGGTCATCCTCGGGCAGGTGATCGCCGGACCCTGCGGTGCGCCCACGGACGGCCGCGACCTGTCCGGCCTTCGCATCCTGCTCGAGTCGGGCGACATGGCCGTGACCGACTCTCAGGGGCGCTTCCATTTTCAGGGAATCGCGCCGCGTCCGCATGTGGTCCAGCTCGACCAGACCACCCTGCCCCGCCATGCCACCCCGATCCTCTGCCGCCGCGACACCCGCAACGCGGGGAGCCCGATCTCCTCCTTCGTGGACCTGCGGCCCGGCATGATGGCCCGTGTCGAGTTCCACGTCGACTTCGACGAGGCGGCGGAAACGGCCGAGTCCGCGACGGAGGCAGCCCTGGCCGAGATCCCCGAACCCGCCGACCCTGCCCAGATCTATGACCGGGACTGGCTCGCGCGGCAGGGCCTAGATCCCGAGCCCGCCCTTCTCACCCCGGCCGAAGGCTGGACGCCCGGCTCGGATGCCATCGATGCCGTGATCCTGAAGCCCGCCGGGGCCGTGACCGAGCTGCGCCTCAACGGCGAGCCCGTGCCCGAGATGCAACTCGACCAGCCCATTCTGGACCCGATCTCGGGCGCGAGCCTTGAGCGGTGGCACGCCCTGCGCCTCCGCGAGAGCCGCAATGTTTTGGACGTGGTGATGAAGGATGCGGACGGCCACGAGATCCTGCGGGAACAGCGCATCCTGTACTACGAAACGATTCCGTTCCGGGCCGAGCTGGTCACGGCCGGTTCCGTGCTCGAAAGCGACGGGCGCACGACGCCGGTCCTGCAGCTGCGCGTCCTGGGACGATCGGGCGGGCCGGTCCGGCCCGGAACGCGGGTGCAGTTCTCGGTGGCGGAACCCCATGGCTTCGAAAACCCCGTCGAGCGCGATTCCCAGCCCGGCTCCGCGCGCGGTCCCCAGCCATCGGCCACCGCCGTGGTGGCCGAGGACGGGCTCGTGCGCCTGCGCCTGGCCCCTGTCCGCGAAACCGGCACCGCCCATGTGACCGTCATGACGCCCGACCGCGCGCCGGGACAGGAGATCGTCGTGGACGTGCCGATCTCGGCCGCCGAGCGGCCCTGGGTCCTCGTGGGTCTGGCCGAAGGCACCCTTGCCGAACGCACCATCCGATCGCATCTGCGGCGCTCGGGCGACATCGGCAACGACCTCGCCGGGCGCGTGTCGCTGTTCGCCGAAGGCGTGGTGGCGGGCAAGTGGCTCCTGACCCTGCGCCTCGACACTGCCCGCGACGGGACCGGGCCGTTCTCGGCCATCGACCCCGAGCGCGACTATGTCGTCTATGGCGATGCCTCCTATCAGGACGACGCCGCGCCATCGCGCTTTCCCCTGTATCTTCGGCTGCGGAGCGAGGAGGCCGAAACCCTCGTCGGCGACTTCGCGGCCGAGATCGACACCCGCCTTGTCGATCTGTCGCGGCAGGTCACCGGCCTGCGTGTCACGCGCGAGACCCCCACCTACCGCGTCATGGCCTTTGCGGCCCGGACCACCCAGCGCTACGTGGAGGATCGCATCGCTCTCGACGGCACGTCGGGGCCGTATGAGCTCAGCCGCACCGACATCGTGCCGCGGTCCGAGACGGTCACCCTTCTTGAGGTCGACGGCGACGACATCTCGCGCGTGGTGTCCGAGGAAACACTCGTGCCCGGCCAGGACTACGTCCTGAGCGCCACCACCGGCCGGCTGTTCCTGCGCCGCCCGGTCCCGGCCTTCACCCCCGACATGAACCGCTTCGTCCTGAAGGTCGGATACGAGACCGACGAGGAGATCCAGTCCGGCGTTCTGGCCGGCATCCGGGCCGAACGGCAACTGAGCGACCGCGTCCGAGTGGGCGCGACGTTGGTCCATGCCGGCAACGCCGATGGCGGAATGGTGGACGTCACCCTGCTGGGGGCGGACATTGCCGTCATGCTCAGCGACAGCCTCGCGGTGGGCGCCGAGGTGCTTCAGGCCCTCCGGAACGGCCCCGAGGGCGAGATGCGCGGCAAGGCGGACGAGCTTCATGCCGAGTTCGACGACGGCACGAGCAGCGCCCGCCTTTACCTGCGTAGCGAGGATGGCGACGTCAGCCTCGCCTCCAGCATGGACGAGCGCCGGATCGACAGCCTGGGCGCCGAGGGCGAGGTGCGCCTGCTGGATCGCGGCAGCGAGGAGAACCCGGACGACGGCCTCTGGCTTTCGGGCGAGGCCCATGCCGAGCGGAACCGACTGGAGGACGATCGGACGGCCAGCGGCGATCTCGAGATCCTGCGCCGGACCGGGGGCAACGAAAGCGCGCTGGGTCTGTCCTTCCACAACACCGAAACCGGCGATGCAGCCAGCGGCACGCTTCATGCCACCGCCCGCCTTGCCTGGAGCCCCGACGAGGGCCGCGTCGCCTATGGCCTGGAACTGCGCGAGCCCCTGTCCGAGAAGGGGGACGCGGACGCCGAAAGCGAGATGCTCCTCAGCGCCGCCATCGACCTGTCCGACCGCTTCGCCCTGACGGCGACCTGGGACGGCGCGAGCCCCCTGGACACTGACGGGAGCGACTCGGGCGTCGTGTCGGTCGGGGCCGTCTGGGCCTGGGGCGAGGACGGGGAGGTCCGCGCGGGTTTGGCCAGCGCCTATGGCGACGGGACGTCCGGGCAGGCGCTGTTCCTGGGCCTCGACCGGTCCTGGAAGATGCGGCCTGGCCTGGAGCTCAGCTTCGGCCTCGACTCTCAGAACGACCTCGGGGCTTCGGAGATTCCGCTCGGGCTCGGGTCCGACAATCCCTGGATCGAGTCCTCCTTCACCGCGACGCGAACGGGCCTGCGCTACACGGCGGACACCTGGTCGCTGGGCATCGAGGTGGAGGGACGCACCGCCCCCGAAGGGGATCGCGCAAACCTGCGCCTGTCGGGTGACGGAGAACTGGGCGACGGCTGGACCTACGGCGCCGAAATCCAGCACGGCGTGTCGGACGAGAATGGAAAGGACCGCCGCGACACCGAAGCCAAGATCAGTTTCGCGCATCGCCTGGGCGGATATGCCCCGATCACTCTGTTCGAGTTGGAGGCGGAAGGCTCTCTCGACGATGGGGTGGACACGCGGCGCCTTCAGGCGACCGCCCTGCATTCCCGTTATCTGAGCGAGCGTGGCGAGTTGGTCCTGCGCGCCTCCCTCAAGGGGCTGGCAACCGAGGCGGATGGCGCCCGCGCCACCGATGCGCTGACCCTTCTGGGGGCCGAGTACCGCCACCAACTGAACGAGACCTGGAGCCTCGGCGGCCACGGATCGCTGATGCGCTCGGCCCGCACGGGCAACACCCGGTCGAGCTATGGCGTGTCCGTGGGCATGACACCGTTCGAGAACGGGTATCTGGAGCTGGGCTACAACGTCGAAGGCTTCGAGGACGAAGCCTTCTCGGAGCACGGCACCACGAACAAGGGTTTCTTCCTGGAGTACCGCATGAAATTCGACCAGGAGAGCTTCCGGAGGGCATTCCGTTGATCCCGATGCCCTTCCTCCCTCCTCCCGTCTGCCCGATCCCCCTCCGCCCTGCTCTAGTCCGCCCGGCCCTTATTCGCCTCGTCGGAGCAGCCTTCCTGGCCTTCGCACCGGCCCTTGCCCTGGCACAGGCATCCACCGAAATGACCCAGGGCGGGGGCTCGGAGACATCTATCACGGCCCCCACTCTGGAACCCGTGACTGTCACCTTGCAGAACAACAGCAACAACCCGACCGGGTCCACATTCGTCCCAATCTCGGCGGAGGCGCCCACGGCATCCCTGGAAGTGGGGAGGCTTTACTACTCATCCACTACCAACTTCACGACTCATGGCGTTTACGTCGGCGATGCCCAGAACCAGTTTGCCCGGCTTGCGCCCCTAGGCGTGCGTGGGACACCTGCCAGCGGCAACTTCACCTCGCTGCCAGGCATTACGGCTGGGCAGGGAATCTCGGTGGACGCCAATTATGCCTGGTTCGTAGAAGCCCGCACTCGGGGACTTGCCGCTGCAGACGTGAGGGATACAGGCAGTTATCTGGTAGCCGACCTCGTGATCAGGCTACAGGTCCCAATGACCAATGTAGTGCTGCACTTTGCCGGGCTCGGGGGCATCGCCGGCAAGCGGTTCTCCTCGGAGTTCGTATTCGACGCTGCGCAGTCGGCCGGGGCACAAAGCCTCAGCCGGTTATCCGGTACTTCGAACTTCGCCGTCAGTGGAACGGTGATCAGCAACTCGGCCACATCCCTGGGGGCCGATTGTGGAAACGGGGGCGCCTGCGGGTCTGTGGCAATCGTTGCCGCGAGCGGTCAAGCGATCACCAAGATCGTGCTGCACCATTATCTGCGCAGCCGCGATTCAGAAGCCTGGGGTAATACCGGCGTTGATGCTTTCACCCTGAGCCTGTCCGGCGAGGTCGCGGACATGGTGCCCACCCTGACCCTCCCCGACCTCCTTTGGGGAGAGACTTACCGCGGTCTGACGGCCACCTGCACGAACGCCGGCCCCAACACCGTCCGCAACCCGACCTGTGCCGTCACCATGTCGGGGGCCGGCACGATGACGACCCCAGTGTGCGGTGCCGCCCCCGGGAGCGCCTTGGCCGTCGACGCCGCGCTGACCTGCACCTTCGATTACACCGCGCCAGCCTACAACCCGAACGGCCCCGCCTCCGCTCCCGTTACCTTCACGACGACCACAGGCGGCTTGAACGACAGGAACGGCGGCACGACGACACTCGGCAACAACCAGCGCGCTCCGGCCTCGACAGTGACCGGAAGCCCCTATGCGCCGTCGCAGCCCGGCCAAACCTGTTCCGCCACGGCGAACGTGCTCAGCTTCGCCTTCCCCGGCGCGGGCGGAACCGAGACCGGATCGGGGTATGACCTGATCTCCCACTCGCCGTTCTCCTTTGACGTTAACGGCAAACCCGTGCTCATGACCGCCAGCGGCACCCCCACGACGCAGACCATCACCATGTCTCCCGGCGCCCTGTTCAAACCGAACGAGGAGGTGACGCTGGGGCTTCCCGCATTGGGGGCGTCCAGCCGAGGCGAGATCGTCGTCGTCACCTCCCGCATCGTTGGCCGGGCGGGATCGTCCATGACGGTCACGGTGTCGGATGCCGGGGACGAGGACCACGATGTCTTCACCATCGAGAACGCGGCGGGCGGCATGATCGCCCGGGCTCCAACATCCGGCTCGAACAACGCAGACGGGGATCTCGTGCTCTCCTTCACCATGCCGTCCGAAGGATACGTGTTCCTGCGCCAGTACGTCACCGACTACGCCGCGCTCTACGGCGCGCGTCGCGACGGCGGCTGCCTGCGCACCGACCTCCGGACGGTCAAGGGCCGGACCTCGGCCGCCAGCATCGAGGTGGGCCAGACGGCCACCTTCACGATCACGGTCACCAACACCGGTCCGTCGGCGGCCAGCAACGTGCAACTGACGGATCTGATGCCCCCGACCCTGACGGGCGTGACCGTTACGGCTCCGGCCGAAACCACCTACAACACCGCGACCGGGCTCTGGACCGTCCCACGCCTCGCCAACGGGGCTGCGGCCACTCTCACGCTTACGGGTACGGCCACCATGGCGGCCTCCAATACCACGGTCACCAACACGACGACGGCCGCAATCGGGGATCAGCCGGATCCATCAACGGCCGGCGATGTTCTCTCGGCCTCGGTCCTCGTACTTCAGGCCCCGATGGTGCGGGCGACCAAGACGGTGACCCTCCTCTCGAACCAGTCAGCCAACTGCGCCACCCGCCCCTCGACCCCCGACACCGGCGTTCAGGCCTTCATCCCGGGGTCCTGTGTCGAGTACCTGATTGGCCTGACCAATCCGACAGGGTCCGTCGCGCGCGACATCCTCATGACTGACGTGCTTGCGGCTGGGCTGACCTTCATGGGTGCTGCGGCCACGGGCTTCGACACCAGCGATCCGTCCTATGCGCTGCTTGTGCCGTCGTCCGGGACCGCCTGCACGGCAACGACTTGCACGATCCGCCTCGACAAGGCCCGCCTGGCGGCCAACTCCACCGGCCAGGTCCGGATCCGGGCGGTGCTGCGATGAGACCGTGGGTCGCAGCCCTGACCCTGTCCCTGACCCTCTGCGGCTGGTCCGGGACCGCCCGTTCCGATACCGGGGAGGTCGATGCAGGGTTTGGCGCCAATGATGTCGACTTTCTCAACCTGATGGGAAACGTCGAGGCGCCGGATGGGTTCGGGGACGTCTTCAACGGCGTTCCCCTGCTGCCGCCCGAGCGGCTGGAGGAGATGACGATCGGCGAGGTGCTGTCCTACCAACGCCAAGTTCGGGCCATGGGCACGATCTCGAGCGCGGTGGGACGCTACCAGTTCATCCACGACACGCTGCGCCGCCTGGTGGATGAGCTGGGGCTGACCCCCGACCTGGTGTTCGACGACGAGGTCCAGACCTTCCTCGCGCGGGCCCTGATGTCCGAATGCGGCTTCTACGATCCCGACCGCGACAGCCGTTTGCTGGCCGACTGCCTGGCCGGTGTATGGGCCTCGTTGCCGCTGGTGACCGGCCTGCACCGTGGCGAATCGGCCTATGCCGAGGATGGGGTCAACAGCGCTCTGGTCAGCCCCGAAGAGGTCCTGGCGGTCCTTGACGCCCGCTATCTCTGGTAAGGGACGTCGCCCTTCGGACCCTGGGACAAACACGCCTCGGGACCACAAGGTCAGAGCAGTATGTCTCCGGCCCCCAGGGCCTCGATACCCAGAATGCGGATCTCGAAGTCGGCCCGGCCATCGCCAGAGACGTCGCCCCGCAGGGTCACCCCGTCCGATCCGGCTGCCCACCAGACCGAGTAGGCGGCGGGCCCATCGTCCGCGAATGCGAGGTTTCCATTCCAGTGGGCTGCCGATCCACCAGCACCGATCCTTTGCAGATCCAGATCGTCCACGCCGGGAACGAAGCCCCGGATCACGTCCGCTTCTCGTCCGGCCAGAGTTTCGGCCGCGCTGGTAAAGATGAACACGTCCCTGTCCCGATCGTTGCCGCCGTCGAGAATGTCGCGCCCCAGACCGCCACTGAGCCGATCCTGCCCCGACCCGCCCAGGAGCCGGTCCCGGCCCGGTCCCCCGATCAGGTCATCGTCGCCGGCGAGACCAGCCAGGACGTTAGAGCCCTTGTTCCCGACGATGCGATTGGCAGCGTCGTTGCCCGTACCCCACGCAGCCGAGGCTCCGATGAGCCGCAACGCCTCGAACTCGGGCGGGAGACGGGCCGAACCGCGGGATACGATCGTGTCGAACCCTTGGCCGGCTCGTTCGACCAACCGATCCGAGGAGTCCTGGACATAGGTGTCGTCGCCGGCTCCGCCCATGAGGAGGTCGCGCCCCCGACCCCCGCAGAGAGAGTCGTCGCCCGAGCCCCCATCGATCGTGTCGGCCCCATCGCGGCCGCGGATCACGTCGGCTCCGCCTCCACCCCGAAGCCTGTTCGCCGCGGCGTTTCCCCCGATCCAGTCGGCTCCGCTGCCGGCGCTGTAATCCTCGATCACGGTGCCCTGCGCGATGCCCAAGCAGTCCTTGTGGCCATAAACGGTCGAGAACATGCCTTTCCGCAGGTCCACGCGCTGAGAGGCCGGGTCATCGCTGAAGTCGAGGCGGTCGTGGCCGCCCTCGTCATAGACGGTCATGACATTCCGAGCCAGCTTTGCCGGGGAACTGCTTCCAGCTTGGAACATATCGCCCAGATAACCGACCAGATTGGTCCCGACGCCGTAAACCGTGTCTCCTGCAGTCGCACCTCCTTTCGGCGCGCCGTAAATCCGCTGAATGGCCGCGATATCCGCCATCATGGGCGTGATGACGAAGGAGGGAAATGCTGCTGACGAAACATTCGGATTTTCGTCCTGATCGAAATAGGACATGACGCTTTGCTGCCAGGAATCATTACGGAACAGCGCTTCCTTGAAATTGTCGCTGCCCCGGTATTGAGCCGGATGCCCCAATCCAAGGGCATGGCCGATTTCGTGAAGGTAAACCTGGAACGCATAGGTTCCCACCTTCGTGCCCGAGAAATCCAGCCATGAACGACCGATCGCCA
Organism: Rubellimicrobium rubrum; assembly: GCF_006152115.1. Taxonomy (GTDB): domain Bacteria; phylum Pseudomonadota; class Alphaproteobacteria; order Rhodobacterales; family Rhodobacteraceae; genus Rubellimicrobium; species Rubellimicrobium rubrum. The sequence goes on from NZ_VDFU01000002.1 coordinate 104,453, forward strand.
CGGTGGCCCAGTTCATGTGCCCATTGGCATCATGGTCGCCGGACGTCGTCGCCGAAAGGCCGCTGTCCGTGAATCGGATATGCCCACCGTCGTCGACCTCCTCGAACTCAAGGTCGGCAACACTTTCCCAGGCCGAAAGAGCGGCCCGCGCCAGAGCCGCCCCTTCGCGATCCAGCCCTGTCAGGTCGACTTCGATGATGTCAGTCGTAGTCCAGTCACGCGCGATCTGCCCTCGATCCTGCCAGAAACCTTCGACGAGATATTTAATCAGTTCGGAATTGGATCCGTTTTGCGCCGACATGATCGGACATCCTTGCACATCGATTACCCCGATGTTTCGTTGACCGATTAAGCGCGCCATTCTGACGTCGGAAGCCGACGAACTCACCCCATGGAAACCCTAAGGAGAGGTGTGTTAATGCGTCCTTGCTTTTTCCAAGCCGCATGAAGCGATAGTTAACGTTGCAAAATGGATTAAATGAAGCTTCGAGATTGAGGCGCGGACGCCCCAGGGCAACCTGCACTGCGGCGCTCCGTTTCGCCGGATGCCGAAGGCCTTCCGTCATTGATCGGCGCTGTCGCAGCACGAAGGGGAGTCGCCAGTGTGACAGCTCCGATGTCCGCGATCGCGCTGACATGGCTCCGCGCTGGAAGAAGTCCCAGCCTGTGCCGTCCCAAGCACGGCGCTGAAGAGGGCCCGTGGCGAAGTGTTCCATGGGGGATCGCTGTTGTCCGTGGTCTTGGACGTCTTGCATCCCACGCCCATGCCTGCCCCGTGGTCCTCGCGAAGTTGCGGACTGACGGGACCGGGTCGGGCCCCTGTCATCAGCCGGTCACGCGATCAGATGATCCGATCCAGCCCTCGGCAGGGCGACCAGCTGGGATGCTCCCTTGAGCTCAGCAGCGTGCACTGACCCGCTTGGGTCGTCAGGGCGCGCCCTTGCCGCGTTCGGCCGCTGTCCAAGGGGAGCCAGTCGCCAACAGGGTCGCACAGCGCGAGGCCGCTCGTTAGCTGAACAGGAGTTCGCGCACAGTGCCGGGTCCGAGTTGGGCTGAGCTTGGGACAGCTTCGATGCCAGACCCGCCGATGACAGGGCGGTCAGTGGGCTGGGGGCAAGGCCAGAGATCTGTTTCCAGGCCTGGGGTTTGGTCCTGCCGTCAGGGTACGGATGTCGGCGCAAACCGCGATGGAAAGCGCCGAACCCTGCCGTGGAAGCCCCCAGTCCACCGTACCCGCCCGCGCATGACGGCTTTTGAACAAAGGAAATAGGTAAGGGCGCGGATCCCCTCCAGAGATCCGCGCCCGGTTTTCGTGCTGTAACGAGCAGCCGTGCTTAGGCCCGACGGACCGTTCGGGTGAACTGGCTGTCGAGGTCGTCCTCGCCGCCGAGATCGAGGGCGAACCCCTTGGCTGGCGGCTGGCGCGGAGCGGGGGAGGCCACGACCGGTTCGGGCTGCGCTTGAACGGTGGCCGCAGGCATGGGCTGCGGAGCGCGAGAAGCTCCGCCGTCCAGCCGGAAGAAGGCCATGCCGCTTTGCAGTGCATCCGCCTGACCGGCAAGCTCCTCGGCGGTCGAGGACACCTGCTGGGACGCGGAGGTGTTCTGCTGGGTGACTCCGTTCAGCTGCTCGATGGCTTGGGTCACCTGCTGGGCGCCGGTGTCGAGCTCCTGGTTGGCATGCGCGATCTGGCCGACAAGCTGGGCGGTGCGCTCGATGCTGGGCACCAGCGTTTCGAGCCGCCGCCCGGCCAACTGGGCCACCTGCACGGTGTTGCCCGACAGCCGGCTGATCTCACCTGCTGTGTTCTGAGTACGCTCGGCAAGCTTCCGGACCTCGGAGGCCACGACGGCGAAGCCACGCCCATGCTCCCCGGCCCGCGCGGCCTCCACGGCGGCATTGAGCGCAAGGAGGTCGGTCTGGCGCGCGATCTCCTGCACCACCAGGATCTGCTCGGCGATGGTCCGCATGGCGGCGACCGCCTCGGTCACGGCCTGCCCCGAGTCACGGGCTTCCGCGGCCGAGCGCGTGGCCATCGCTTCGGTTTCCGCGGCGCTGTGCGCGGTCTGCTTGATGTTGGCGGCCATCTGCTCCATCGCCGCCGACGCTTCCTCGGTCGCGGCGGCTTGCTCGCTCGCTCCCTGGCTCAGCTGCGATGCCGTCGAGGCGAGCTCGGCCGAGGCGGACGCCACCTGACGAACATTCGCCATGGCATCCCCGACGACGCGGCGGAGCCGTTCGATCATGGCGTTCTGGTTGCGCAGCGCGTCCGCGATCTCGTCGGTGCCACGCACTTCGGTCGTTTCGGACAGGTCGCCCTCGGCCACAGCGCGGGAGATGCGCAGGTTCCGGGCCATGCCACGAGAGATGCCCACCGTGATCCAGGTCGCGCCCATTACGCCGATCAGGGTGCTCAGGCCAGCGATGCCGATGAGCAGGGTGCGGGACCGGGCATAGGTGGCGTCCGTCTCCGACACTGCAGCGGCCATGTCGGCCCGCGCCTTGTCGATCAACTGCTTGAGGAGGGGTTGCATCTGGGTCCAGAGCTCTTCGCCCTCGCCGGACAGAAGCGCGAAGGCGCGGGCATTTCCCTCGGGCGTGCTGAGCCGCGAAGCCTCGGTCCCTCGGTTGTTGATCTCCCGCAGCTGCATATTGAGCGCCCAGAACTGCTCGATCAGCGCGCGACCGGCCTCATCCTCAAGGGTGAGAAGCTTGTCCTTGATGGCGCTGGCTTCCTGGCGCGCCGTAGCGATCCGATCCTCGATGGCCTTCATCCCAGTCGGGTCGTCATACAGGATGTGATTGCGCGCCTCGCGCTGGATCACAAGGGTCTTGTTCTCGAGTTCCTCGGCCAGACGCAGGGTTTCGACGTCATTGTCGACGATGATGTCGACACGCTTGTCCAGAGCCTGAAGGCTTTGCAAAGCGAGCACGACGATGCCGCCCGCGGCGAGCATGATCACCGCGAACACGGCAGCGAGCTTGAGCTTGAGGTTGAGACGCATTTGACGGTCCTTGGGTCACGAGACACGGCCCGATCATGGTCGGGCGGTTGCCATGATCACTGGCACATAGGACCTAATGAGCCGTTACTGGCCCGCGTGGTGATCGACCCTCATGATGAACGAACTATGAACGCCTCGGGCAGGCCACTTCGAAACGCGGGCAGGAACCCGATGTTCCGCGCCCTGCCGCACATCTCCACGGGCCAACACACTGCCCGCACGCTGTCGGAGCGGACCACGAACCGCGCGCATGGGCCAGCGGTAAGACCGAAGGGGTCCGCGACCTTGGCCGGGTCACGGCCTCGGCGCCCATCCTGACCGGGCACCGAGATCGTGGGGCCCCGGCGTTCAGTCGGCGGTGATCGGGAAAGCACTGCAAAGGCCATGCACCTCGGCCCGGACCTCGCCCTCGACGGCCGGATCTCCCTCATCACCCTTGTCGGACAACGCCCGGAGCACCCGAAGGATCAGCGTCCCGACCTGCACGAACTTGGCCTCGCCCAAACCGCTCGTCGTGCCGGCCGGGTTGCCGAGGCGGATGCCCGAGGTGATGGCCGGCTTCTCGGGGTCGACGAGGCTCAGAGCCCGAGCGCGATCTCTCGGGCTCCGCGTTGGAGGAGTTCCTCCACATGCGGGGAGAAGCTGCGCCAGACCGCCAGGGTGAAGCGGTCCTCGGCCTCGCGGACCAGCACGGCCTGCACGCCGTCGAAGACGGTGCGCGTGCCGCGCCCCACCTCCATGCGCGACACATCTCGCGCAATCCCGACGGCAAGGAGGTCGAGAACCGCAGGTCCTTGCAGGCGGAAGGTCACCTCGCGGTCCGTCACCTCGACCAAGGCGTGGGCCAGGCCGCGCGGCAGGGCGCGGCGGATCGCATCCGCTTCGGCCTCGGGCGCGTCGATCTGCCATTCGTCGGGGCCAAGGCAGAGCGCGCGGCGGGCGCCCTCGGTCGCTGTCCGCCCGATGCGGTCGGGCAGCGGCAACCCGAGGGCGGCCTTGGCCTCCTCCCGGTGTTCGGGACGGAGGCGGAGGGAGAACCGCGCGGCGAGCGGAAGCGTCTCGACGGTGATGGCGGGCGAGGGGGGGAAGGAGTGAATCTGCGCGGTCATGGGGTGCCTCTCAGACCTTGAGCCTCAAGCCGTCGGGATCGACGAAGTTGGCGGCTGCGACGGTGGCTCGCAACGTGCGGCCCGGCATCGGGATGTGCAGCACCTCGCCCATCCGGTCGCGCCCGCCCTCGATCAGGGCCATGGCGATGGAGCGGCCCATCGCTTCGGACCAGTAGGAGGAGGTGACATGGCCGATCATCGTCATGGGCAGGGGCTGGTTCGGGTCCGCGACGATCTGCGCCCCTTCTTCCAGCACGACCTTGGGGTCCTCGGTCAGAAGGCCGACGAGCTGCTTGCGGCCCTTGGCCACGATGTCCGGCCGCTGCAGCGACCGCTTGCCCACGAAGTCCTTCTTCTGCTTGCCGATGGCCCAGTCGAGCCCCGCATCGCCCGGCGTCACGGTCCCGTCCGTGTCCTGCCCCACGAGGATGAAGCCCTTCTCGGCCCGCAGGATATGCATCGTCTCGGTGCCGTAGGCGGTGATCCCGTGCGGCTGGCCGGCGGCCCAGATCGCCTCCCACAGCGCGAGGCCGTGGCGGGCGGGGACGTTGACCTCGAAGCCCAGCTCTCCGGTGAAGGACACGCGGAACAGGCGCGCGGGGAACCCGGCCACCGTGCATTCCGCGACGGCCATGTGCGGGAAAGCGGCGTCCGACAGGTCCAACCCCTCGACCAGCGGCTCCAGCACCGTGCGGGCGTTCGGCCCCTGGAGCGCGACCACGGCCCATTGCTCGGTGGTGGAGGTGAGCCAGACATCCAGATCAGGCCATTCGGTCTGGAGGTAGTCCTCCATCATGTTCAAGACGCGCGCGGCGCCCCCGGTGGTGGTGGTGACGTGGAACTTGTCGTCGGCCAACCGCCCGATCACGCCGTCATCGCGGATGAACCCGTCCTCTCCCAACAGCAGGCCATAGCGGCAGCGGCCGGGCTGAAGCCTCGCCCAGGGGTTCGTGTACATCCGTTCGAGGAAAGCGGCGGCGTCCGGCCCCACCACCTCGATCTTGCCGAGCGTGGAGGCGTCGAACATGCCGACCTGGGTCCGCACCGCCCGGCATTCGCGGGCGACGGCGGCGTGCATGTCCTCGCCGAACTGCGGGAAGTACCAGGCCCGGCGCCAGAGAGCGACGGGCTCGAAGACCGCGCCCTGCGCCTCGGCCCAGGCGTCGATGGGCGTCCTGCGCGTGACCTCGAAGTGGCTGCCCTTGTGGTACCCCGCGAGCGCGCCGAATGTCGTGGGCGTATAGGGTGGGCGGAAGGTGGTGAGGCCCACCTGCGGTGCCTCCTTGCCCAGGGCGTCGGCCGCGATCATCAACCCGTTGATGTTGGACAGTTTGCCCTGGTCGGTAGCCATCCCGTTGGTGGTGTAGCGCTTGACGTGTTCGATCGACCGCATCCCTTCGCGCACGGCGAGGCGGATGTCCTTGGCGGTCACGTCGTTCTGGAAATCGATGAAGGCCTTGGCGAGGCCCGCGTTCCGGTCGGTCGGCAGTTCCTTGACCACCACGCCGTCACCGGTCCGGTCCGCCTCGACCGCGAAGGTGCCCACGCCCGCGACGCGGCCCATGGCCTTGGCGGCGGCGGCACCCGCCTTCGCCCCGTCGTCCAGCGCGGCGGCGATGCCCCAAAGGCCCCGGCCCGCCCCGGCGATCTCGCACTCCTCGGTCTTGCGGTCGGGCAGGAAGGCCCCTGCACCCGCATCCCAGGCCAGCGACCCTTTGGTGTGGGAGAAGAGGTGCAGCGACGGCGTCCAGCCCCCGCACATGAGGAGCGCGTCGCAGGCGATGGTGCGCCCCGCGCCCACACGGCCGCCGCGCACCGGGTTCACGCGGACGGAGGCCACACGCAACCGCCCGGTCGTGCCCGTGACCGTATGGCCCGTCAATACCTCGATCCCCAGAGCCTCGGCTTGCCCCGTCAGGACGCGGGACACCTCTGGCCTCACATCCACGACGGCCGCGACTGCCACACCCGCACGGGCGAGGTCGAAGGCCGCGTGCCAGGCGCTGTCATGGCTGGTGACCACGACGGCGCGGTGGCCGACCTTGACGCCGAAGCGGTGGAGGAAAGTCCGCGCCGCGCCCGCCAGCATCACCCCCGGCCGGTCGTTGCCGTCGAACACGAGCGGCTTTTCGATGGCCCCCTGCGCGAGCACCACCTGCCCGGCCCGGACGCGCCAGAGCCGTTCACGCGGCGCCCCCTCGGGAGGCGCGGCCATATGATCAGTGAGCTTCTGGCACAGACCCACCATGTTCTGGTGGTAGTAGCCGATGGCCGTCGTGCGGGTCATCAGCCGGACGTTGGGGAGCCCGCGTAGTTCCGCGAGGGCGGCGTCCAACCAGCCCCAGGCCCCCTGCCCGTCGATGCGGACACCGGGCTCGGACAGGAGGGTGCCGCCCATCTCGGCGTGCTCGTCCACCAGCACCGTCTGCGCGCCGGACCGGCCCGCCGACAGCGCGGCGGCAAGGCCCGCCGGGCCACTGCCTACGACCAAGACGTCGCAATGCAGGTGACGGCTCGCGTAATGGTCGGGGTCGGGCTCGGTCGGCGAGCGGCCCAGACCTGCAGCCCGCCGGATGAAGGGCTCGTAGACCTTGTCCCAGAAGGAGCGCGGCCACATGAACGTCTTGTAGTAAAATCCGGCCGGCAGGAAGCGCCCGAAGCGGTCGTTGATCGCGCCCACGTCGAAGTCGAGCCCCGGCCAGCGGTTCTGGCTTTCGACCGTCAGCCCGTCCCAGACCTCCTGCATGGTGGCGCGGGTGTTGGGCTCGGACCGGCCGGGCCCCCGCGAGGTGCCGACAAGGGCGTTGGGCTCCTCGGAGCCGGCGGAGACGATCCCGCGCGGGCGATGGTACTTGAAGCTGCGGCCCAGGAGGTGGATGCCGTTCGCGAGCAGCGCCGAGGCGACGGTATCTCCCTCGCGCCCCTCCACGGTCTTGCCGTCAAAGGTGAAGCGGACGGGTTTGGCGTGATCGACCCGGCCCGCGCCGGGGATGCGGAACGCCTGCGTCATTCGGCAGCCTCCTTAAGCGCGTCGAGGTTCGGGCGCGGCTCGCCCGCGCGGTAGGTCATCGCGAACTTGTCCGTCACCGTGTCGCGGATCGCGTTGAAGAACCGCCCGCAGCCGTTAATGTGCCGCCAGCGCTCGTAATGCGTGCCGCGCGGGTTCGACCGGACAAAGAGGAAGTCCCGCCACTCCTCGTCCGACAGCGCCATCGGGTCGGCGGGCCGCGCGACATGCGCCTCGCCCGCATAGGTGAATTCGGGTTCGGGCAGGGTTTCGTCGCAATAGGGGCAGTGGATCAGGAGCATCGGGGAGTCCTCAGTGCGCGACGGCGGCGGCGGCGGCTTCGTCGATCAGCCGGCCGGTGGTGAAGCGTTCCAGCGTGAAGGGCGCGTTGATCGGATGCGGCTCGTCCTTGGCGACGGTCCAAGCCAGCAGGTGCCCCGCCCCGGGCGTGGCCTTGAAGCCCCCGGTCCCCCAGCCGCAGTTCACGTAAAGCCCCTTGACCGGCATCTTGCCCAGGATGGGCGAGCGGTCGGGCGTCACGTCCACGATCCCGCCCCACTTCCGCAGCATCCGCATCCGCGAAAAGATCGGGAACACCTCGCAGATCGCCGCAACCGTGTGCTCGATCAGCGGCAGGCCGCCGCGCTGGGAGTAGCTGACGTACTGGTCGGTGCCCGAGCCGATCACCAGCTCGCCCTTGTCGGACTGGCTGATATAGGCGTGCACCGTGTTCGACATGACGACGCAGGGGAAGACGGGCTTGATCGGCTCCGACACCAGTGCCTGAAGGGGGTAGCTTTCCAGCGGCATCCGCAGCCCCGCCGACTGCATCACGACCGATGTGTTCCCCGCCGCCGACACCGCGACCTTCTTCGCCCGGATGAAGCCCTTGGCCGTGTCCACGCCCTGCACCGCACCATCAGGGCCCCGCCGGATCGCGATGACGGGGCAGTTCTGGATGATGTCCACGCCCCGCGCCGCCGCCGCCCGCGCATAGCCCCAGGCTACCGCGTCATGCCGCGCCGTCCCCGCCCGCATCTGGAGCGCCGCGCCCACGACGGGGTAGCGCGCGTCTCTGGAGATGTTCAGCGGCGGGCAGAAGACCTTGGCATCCTCCGGCGACAGCCAGCGGTTGTCCACGCCGTTCAACCGGTTCGAATGGATGTGGCGCTTGAAGCTTTGGACGTCGTGGACGTTGTGCGCCAGCATCATCACGCCGCGCTTCGAGTACATGACGTTGTAGTTCAGGTCCTGGCTCAGGTCCTCCCACAGGTCGAGCGCGTGGTCGTAAAGCCTGGCGCTTTCGTCATACAGGTAGTTCGACCGGATGATGGTGGTGTTGCGCCCCGTATTCCCGCCGCCCAGCCAGCCCTTGTCGATCACCGCGACGTTGGTGATGCCGTGCTCCTTGGCGAGGTAATAGGCCGCGCCCAGGCCATGGCCGCCCGCGCCGACGATGATCACGTCGTATTCGGCCTTGGGCTGCGCGTCGGGCCACTGCTCGCGCCAGTTCTTGTGGCCGGACAAGGCGTTCTTGAGAAGCGCGAAGGCGGAGTACTGGGTCATGGGGAAGCTTTCGGCCGTTGCGTACCGGATCGGACGATCATGACAGAAGCCATGCGCGACGCCTGTACGCTTGCGCCAAGCGCGTTGTATCCTTGCGACATCACCTCGTTCGGGAGCCCACTATGTCCCCCCCTGCCCCACGCCTGCGCATCGGCTTCATCCTGGCGCCGCGCTTCACGCTCTGCGCCTTTGCCAACTTCGTGGATGTGCTGCGGCTGGCGGCGGACGAAGGGGACCGCTCGCGCCCGATCCTGTGCCGCTGGCGTGTGCTGTCCCCCACGATGGACCCCGTGGAGTCGAGTTGCGGCATCCGCATCAACCCCGAGGACCGGCTCGGCGACACGACGCAGTTCGACTACATCGTCGTGGTGGGCGGGCTCGTGGACGAGATCGAGCGCCTGCACCCTGACCACACGGCCTTCCTGCGCCGCGCCGCCGAAGCGGGCGTGCCTCTGGTGGGCGTCTGCACCGGCACGTTCATCTTGCACCGGGCGGGCCTGATGAACGGCTACAAGGCCTGCGTGAGCTGGTTTCACCACGAGGACTTCCTCCACGAGTTCGACGGCCTCCTGCCCGTGTCGGACCAGATCTTCGTGGTGGACCGTGACCGGTTGTCCTGCTCGGGCGGGGCGTCGTCGGCTCACATCGCGGCGTTCCTGGTGGATCGCCACATCGGGCGGGCTGCTGCGCGCAAGAGCCTCGCCATCATGATCATCGACGAAGAACTGAGCGCGGAGCGGCCCCAGCCCGGTCTGCCGCTGGAACTGACCACCCAGGAACCCTTGGTGAGGCGCGCCCTTCTTGCCATGCAGCAATCGATGGAGGCTCCACCCAAGGTGGAGCAGCTGGCGCGACGCTTGGGCGTCAGCCGGCGCAAGCTGGAGCGGCACTTCGACCAGGCGCTCGGGGTAACCCCGCGTGAGGCGGACCGCCGCATCCGGCTTGCGCAGGTCAGGCACCTCCTGTCGCGGACCGACCGTTCGGTGAACCGGATCGCCGCCGAAACCGGCTTCTGCGACGCATCCCACCTGATCCGAACCTTCCGCGACGCCGAAGGCACTACCCCGGAGGCTTGGCGGACCGCGCAACACCAGGGTTCATGAGGATTTGTTCCTCGCAGCGCCTCAGGCCGCCTTGCGCTTGCGCGGCACGATCAGGTGCTCGGGCCCGTAGGGGAAGCCGGTGATGTTGCGGTTGCCGCCCTCGGTGATGACGAGGATGTCGTGCTCGCGGTAGCCGCCCGCCCCCGGCAGGTGGTTCGGAATGGTGATCATCGGCTCCATGGACACGACCATGCCGGGCTCCAGCACCGTGTCGCAGTCCTCGCGCAGTTCCAGCCCCGCCTCGCGGCCGTAGTAGTGGCACAGGACCCCGAAGGAATGGCCGTAGCCGAAGCTGCGGTACTGCAGCAGGTTCTCGGCCGCGTACATCTCGTTGAGTTCCTTGGCGATGTCCGAGCAGCGGTTGCCCGGAACCAGAAGCTCCTTGCCCCGGTCATGGACCCGGCAGTTCAGCTCCCAAAGCCGGATGTGCTCGTCCGAGGCTTCCTCGGCAAAGAGCGTCCGCTCCAGCGCCACGTAGTAGCCCGCGACCATGGGGAAGCAGTTCAGCGACAGGATGTCCCCGCGCTCGATCCGGCGGCTGGTGACCGGGTTGTGGGCGCCGTCGGTGTTGATGCCGGACTGGAACCAGGTCCAGGTGTCCAGAAGCTCCCCGTGCGGCCAGACCTTCGCAATCTCACGCACCATGGCGGCGGTCGAATGCAGCGCCACCTCGTGCTCGGGGACGCCCACGGCCACCGCCTCGACCACCGCCGCGCCGCCCAGGTCGGCGATGCGGGTCATCTTCTCGATATGCGCGATCTCCTCGGGCGACTTGATCATCCGCAGGCGCATCGCGGCCTGGGCGATGTCCACGATCTCCACATGGGGGAACTCGGAGCGCAGCAGGTTCAGCGTGTCGATGGTGACGTGGTCGAACTCGATGCCGAGCCGCTTCACGCCGGGGATGAGCTGGCGGACGGCATGGAAGTAGTTGTCCTTCTGCCAGTCCGTGTAGGTCAGGTTGCCGCCCCCAAAGGTGCGCCGCCAGGGCTGGCCGCCGTCGATGCCCGCGCTGACGGTCGTCAGCCGGTCATGGTCGATGACCAGCCCGTAGCGCCGGCCGAACTGGCAGTAGAGGAAATCCGAATAGTAGTTGATGTTGTGGTACGAGGTGAACAGCGCGGCGTCGATGCCCAGCTCGGCCATGCGGGTGCGGATCGCGTCCACCCGGCGCTGCATCTCGGGGGCCGAGAAGGTGGGCTGCACCCGCTGGCCGTTGTTCGTATAATCCTGAAGGCGTTCGCGTTCCATCGGTCACTCCCTGTCGTGGCGGGCCGCGCGGCTGGTGCGGCGTCGGGGGCAAGGTCGTGCCGGGACGGGCCGCTTGTCAAAAGACGGTTTCTCGTGCCACCGATGAGGAAATCTCAACCGGCCGCCGGTGGCCCGCCCTCATGTCCTTTCCCCCGCTGAACGCCCTCCGCGCCTTTGAGGCGATAGCCCGCCTGGGCTCGTTCCGGGCCGCCGCCGAAGCGCTTTGCGTGACCCAGTCCGCCGTCAGCCATCAGGTGCGCCACCTTGAGGATTGGCTGGGCGGTCCCTTGTTCGAAAGGGGCGGCAACCGCCCGCGCCTCCTCCCACACGGAGAGGACCTGGCCCGCGCGCTGTCGCTGTCCCTGTCCGAGATCGATGCCGCCTGCCAGCGGGCGCGCAGCCGCCGTGAAAGCCAGCCCCTGGTCATCGCGGCCATCCCGTCCATCGCCATCTGCTGGCTGATCCCTCGCCTGTCCGACTTCCGCGCGCGCCATCCGGAGGTGGAGATCCGGCTCGTCTACGCCCTGCATGGCCGCGATGTGGATTTCCGGGACGTGCACCTGGCTTTTGTGTTCGCCGCCAAGCCGCCCGAGCGCCTCGGCGTGCGGGCCGAGCCCTTCCTGCCCGGCATCAGCGTTCCGGTCTGCGCCCCTACCCTTCTCCACCGGCTGGGCAAGGACAGGCCGGAGCCCCTGGACCTGCTGGATCTGGGCCTGCTGCACGACACCGACGTCTCGGGCTGGCGCAGTTGGATGACCAGGGCCGGACAGGCCGGGGCGATCCCCACCGGCGGCCCGGTGTTCGAGGACTTCAACCTCCTCCGGGCCGCCGCGCTGGCCGGTCAGGGGGTCGCGCTTTGCCCCCTGGCGATGATCCGCCCGGACCTGGAGGCCGGGCGCCTCGTCCAGCTTTCGGATCGGACGGTGCTGGAGGACCTGGGCTACTGGCTCCTGTCCGGACCCGCCGCAGGAACCGTGGTCGCGCGCGAGGCCGAGGTGTTCCGGGACTGGGCCTTCGCGACCCGCGGCAGCGGTGAGAGCTGACCCTCGCCCCCTCGACATCGGGCCTGGAGGCGTGTCCAAGGGCGTCGGCCGGGCTGGACCCGGCAGCCCACAGGCGGGGCCCAACGGCGGAGACCGGCACGCATGATCACTCTCGGCACGCTGGTCGTCGCTCTCGACCTTCTGGGCACCTTCGTCTTCGGCCTGAGCGGCGGCACCGTCGCGGTCCGGCGGGGGCTCGACATCTTCGGGGTGCTGGTTCTGGCGGGGGCCGCGGCGCTCGCCGGTGGGGTCGTGAGGGACGTCCTGCTGGGCGCCACGCCCCCTGCCGCCTTGGACGACCGGCGCTACCTGCTCGTGGCCCTCGGCGCAGCGCTCACGGCGTTCCTGTTCCACCCGGTCGTGAACCGCCTGCTCAAGCCCGTGATGGTTCTCGATGCCCTGGGGCTCGGGCTATTCGCCGTCACCGGATGCCGCAAGGCGCTGGAGCATGGCCTCGACCCCCTCGCCAGCGTGCTCCTCGGCGTGCTGTCCGCCGTGGGTGGCGGGGCGCTGCGCGACCTTCTGGTGACCGAGGTGCCGCGCGTGCTGCGCGAGGAGATCTACGCCCTCGCGGCCCTGGTCGGCGCGGCGGTGGTCGTGGCGGGCCAGGGGCTCGGCTTGGCGGAAGGGCCGGTCCTGATCGCGGGGGTGGTGGCCGCGTCCGGGCTGCGCATCGTGAGCGTCCTGCGCAACTGGAGCGCCCCCCGCTCCCCCTGGTCGTGATCCCATCACAGGAGGACGCGCCAGGCCCTGCGTGGAACAGGTCCGCCGGACCCCCGCTGCCCGGCTTGGAACAGCGCTCCGCCCCCGGCCGTCGTCGCCCGTCCGTTGACGGCTGGTGGCGACTGGCCTAGCTCGCCCCCATGGGCTCTGACGCCCGCGCCACCCCCGGAGCCCCCATGTCCTCCCCGTCCCAGGCCGCCCCGTCCGAGGGGCAGCCAGCCACGAGCGTCCGGCTCGTCATCGTGTCGATCGGCCTGCTGCTGCTCCTGGCCGCCCTCGACCAGACCATCGTCTCGACGGCCCTGCCGACGATCGTGGCGGATCTGGGCGGACTGGACCACCTGAGCTGGGTGGTGACCGCCTATATCCTGTCCTCGACCGTGGTCGCGCCGATCTACGGCAAGCTCGGGGATCTGTATGGCCGCCGCAACACGGTGGTCGTGTCCGTGGGCCTGTTCCTGCTGGGCTCGGCGCTTTGCGGGATCGCCACCAGCATGACCTTCCTCATCTTCGCGCGGGCCTTGCAAGGGCTGGGCGGCGGAGGCCTGTTCGTGCTGGCACTGTCCGTGATCGGGGACGTCATCCCCCCGCGCGACCGTGGCAAGATCCAGGGCGTCTTCGCGGCGGTCTTTGGGGTGTCCTCGGTGATCGGCCCGCTGATGGGCGGCTGGTTCGTCGAGGCCTTCAGCTGGCACTGGATCTTCTTCATCAACATCCCGCTGGGCGGGCTGGCGGTGGCGGGCTTCCTCGCGTCGTTCAAGCCGGTGGCCCCGCGCGTCGGCCATGCCATCGACTGGTGGGGCGCCGCGACGCTGTCGCTATGCCTGGCCGCGCTCACGCTGGTCACGAGCCTCGGGGGGCGGAGCTACGGCTGGACCTCGCCCCAGATCCTGGGGCTGACGGCGGTCACGCTGGCCGCAGGGGCCGCCTTCATCGCCATCGAGCGCCGCACGCCCGAGCCCATCCTGCCCCTGGAACTGTTCCGACTGAACGTGTTCTGGGTGACCAGCGTCATCGGCTTCATCGCGGGCGCGGCCATGTTCGGGGCGATCACCTTCCTTCCCATCTACCTCCAGATCGCGCAGGGCGCCTCGCCCACCGAATCCGGGCTCATGCTGATCCCGATGACGGCGGGCATCCTGTTCGCCTCCACCCTGGCCGGACGGCACATGGGCCGGACCGGCCGCTATCGGCAGATTCCGGTCATCGGCACGGCCTTCATCGTCTTGGGGATGCTGCTGCTGTCGCGCATCCAGCCGGACACCTCGGTGCCGGTCTTCAGCCTGTCCCTGGCCTGCGTGGGGCTCGGCATGGGATGCATCTTCCCGGTGGTCACCACCGCCGTCCAGAACGCCGTCCCGCGCGAGATGCTGGGCACGGCCACGGCGGCGGGCCTCCTGTTCCGCCAGATCGGCGGCTCGCTGGCGGTGGCCGCCTTCGGGGCGCTGTTCGCCGCGCGGCTCGCGGCGGCCCTGGGCGGCTTCGAGCTCGGCTCGGGCGAGATCGGGCCCCAGATGATGGCAGGGCTCGCGCCGGAGATGCGGGGCGCGGTGGCCCTGGAAGTGGCCGACGCGCTGCGGCCGATCTTCTGGATCGCGGCAGGCCTGGGGGGCCTGGGCGTGCTCTTCTCGCTCATTCTCGAAGAAGTCCCGCTTGTCGGCCGGCAGGTGGCGACGGGCGAATAGATCTCGCAGCGCGGGGCCTGGTCCATGCTATGCTGCGATCAAGCCGTCAGCGGGATCGTGGTCATGAACCTCCCCACCGCCCTTTCGTTTTGGCCGCCGGGCAACAGCCACATGGCGGCCTTCATGCGGGCGGCCGACTGGTCAACGTCCCCGCTGGGCGCACCGGCCGGGTGGCCGCAATGCCTGCGGACGGCTGTCGGGATCATGCTGGAGTCCCCGGCTCCGGTGGCGATCTTCTGGGGGCCTGAGCGGGTCCTGCTTCATAACGATGCCTGCATTCCGTTCATCGGCGGCCAGCACTCTGCTGGCTTGGGCAGCCCCGCCGCCAAGGTCTGGCCGGGCGTCCATGACTCGGTCCTGAAGCCGATCCTCGACCGGGTCTTCGCCGGCGAGGCGGTGACGGTCGAAGATCACGACGTTCCGCTTCGCACGAACCAGGGTCGGGGAGAATGGCCGCGCGTCGTCGCGGCCTCGTTTTCGCCCATTCGGGATGAAACGGGCGTGGTCGCGGGCGTCTTCCACCTCCTGCCCCCCGCCACCCAAGGGCTGCGTCTCGATGTCGCCCAAGGCCCTCGCGATGCGGAAATGGAGTCCCTGACGCGTCTGGTCCCGGCCCTGCTGTGGCAGTCCGATCCATCCGGGGCCGCGATGAGGTTCCACCCGAGCTGGACCGCCTACACCGGCCAATCCCCCGATGCCGCGCGGGACGGCGGCTGGCTGGAGGCGATCCATCCCGAGGACCGGCCCGGCACGGCCCGCCTCTTCTCCGAGGCCCAGGCGCGGCAGGAGCCCCTCGAAACCGAGTTGCGCATCCGCGCCAGGGATGGACGCCACCGCTGGTTCCAGATGCGCCACGCTCCCCTGACCGAGCCGGGCCGTGGGGTCGTCCGATGGATCGGGGCCGCCCTCGACATCCACGAGCATCGCCTTGCCCGCGATGCCCTAGCCGCGAGCGAGGAGCGGTTCCGGGTTCTCGTCTCGTCGATCGAGGACGTGTTCTACGTGACCGACTTGGAGAAGGGCCGCCTCGAATACCTGAGCCCCTCCTACGAAACCGTGTGGGGCCGGCCCGTGGCCACGCTCCTGGTGGACCTGTCGGGCTTTCTCGACACGCTCCACCCCGAAGACCGCGCTGCGTTCCTGGCTGGAAAGGAACGGCAGCTCCGGGGCGAGGCCGTCTCGATCGAGTATCGCATCCGTCGGCCCGACGGGGCGGAGCGCTGGATCTTGGACCGCAGCTTTCCGGTGACAGGACGCAGGCCCTCCCTGGCGGCGGGCGTGGCCTCGGACGTCACCGACCGCAAGAGGTCCGAAAAGGCCCTGCGCGCCAGCGAGGAGCGTCTGTCCGGCATCTTCGCCTCCGCGACCGTGGGCCTGTCCGAGGTCGGGCTCGACGGAACCTTCCTGCAGGTGAATGACGAGCTGTGCCGCATCCTCGGCCGCCCGCGAGAGGAGGTGCTGCGCCTGAGCATTCCCGACGTCACCCACCCCGACGACATCGCGCCGAGCTTTGCCGCCGTGGCCAAGGCGCTCGAGGGGGAAGGCGGCGCCGATCTCGACAAGCGCTACCTGCGCCCCGATGGCAGCCTGGCCTGGGCCAACAGCCGGGTCACGCGCCTGCGCCACGGGTCCGGCCGGGCCGACTCGCTGCTCGTGGTCACGGTGGACCTGACCGGCCGTCGCGCCGCCGAGGCCGCCCTTCGCCACAGCGAGCACCGCTTCCGCCAGTTCGGCGAGGCTTCGACGGATCTTCTGTGGATCCGCGACGCCTCGACCCTGTCCTTCGAATACCTGAGCCCCGCTTTCGAGACGATCTTCGGCCTGCCGCGCGACCAGGTGCTCGGGGGCAACCATGTGCTGCGCTGGGCCGGGATGATCCTGCCCGAGGATCGGCCGCGGCTGCTCGACGACATCCGGCGGGTCCGGGCGGGCGACTCGGTCGCGCAAAGCTTCCGCATCCGGCGCGGGACGGACCGGGAGATCCGATGGATCCGGGGCACCGACTTCCCCCTGTTCGACGAACGGGGCCGGGTGGAGCGCGTCGCAGGGATCGCCCGCGACGTGACCGAGGAGGTCGAAACCCACGACCGTCTCCGCGTGCTGGTGTCCGAGCTTCAGCACCGGACGCGCAACCTCGTGGCCGTGATCCGGTCGGTGGCCGACAAGACCCTGGCCGGGGCGGGCTCGCTCGATGATTTCCGGGACCGCTTCCGCACGCGCCTCGACGCCATCGGGCGAGCCAACGCCCTTCTATCGAGGCTGGAGGAAGGCGACCGCGTCACCTTTGACCAGCTGATCCGGAGCGAGTTGGCCGCGCACGGGACACTGGACGGCGACGCCCACCCCGCACGGGTGGCGCTGAGCGGGCCTCCGGGCGTGCGCCTGCGATCCTCCACTGTCCAGACCTTTGCGCTGGCCTTGCACGAACTGGCCACCAACGCCCTCAAATACGGGGCGCTGTCACAGCCGGACGGGCGGCTCGCGGTCGGCTGGAGCATCGTGGACGGGCCTGGCGGGACGCCGCTGCTTCATGTGGACTGGCGCGAACGGTGCCGGCTCACCGAAAGGGAGCCGGATGAGTCCGAGCGTCGCGGCTATGGACGCGAACTGATCGAGAGGGCGCTTCCGTATCAGCTCAAGGCGCGCACGACCTACCAGATCGGCGCCGGGGGCGTGCATTGCACCATCACCCTGCCGATCTCCTCCACGTCCTAGCACCGGGCGGCTCGTCGCGCAGACTTGGGACCGGGGTCGTAATCTGTCGGCGTAGTCCGTCAGGGCTGCGGGGTGCCGTTGCGGGCCGCATCCGCCTCGCGCCGGCGGACCTCCGCATTGAACAGGAGCACCGTCGCCAAAGGCGAGCGCACCGGCTCGGACGCTCCGGGCTCCGGCTCTCCTTGCAGCAGGCGTTCGAGCCGTCCCAGATCGACCTGGAATCGCTTGGTATCGTAGCGCCGTCCGTATCGCTTCAGGTCGCGGACCAGCTCGGCCACCGACTCCTTGAGATCCATGTCCATGTCCCCTTGCCCTGGCCCACACGGTCCGGAGAGGCCCGTCCGTGTCATCCGTTCACGCCCGACACGACCCGCAGCCGGCCCGCCGAAGGCGGTGGCGCCGACGCCAGATCGATCCCCAGGCCCAGTAGGCCCAGAACCGAAAGGTCCTTGCGCTCCCGCTCGATCTCGTAGGCGACGGCCTTCAAGGCTTCCGCCAGACCCGGGAACCCTGTTCGGTCCGCAATCATCGCGTGCCGGACCGCCTGCCTGTACAGGTCGTCGAGCTCGTTCACCCTCGTCATTGTCTTGTTCTTCCTTTTTGGAAGTTGCCGCCGTGTGAACCATGTCGCAGGTCTTGGTTAACCGACGCTTAAAGCGCCACCGGCTCTTGCAGTTTCCCGCGCGCCGTGGCCGGGCCGGAGCCAAGAGTTTTCCGAGTCGATCCAAGCCGCCCCCGGAATCGCGACGGACAGGGACCATTTGGTCCGTACGCAGGCGGTCATGCTTTCTTAAGCGATCTTGATGACATGGCAGGACGTATGGCCACACGGTGGCGTCCGGGGCGGCGTCCGGGCTGGCGGGCAGGGCTGCGTCCGGGCCCGCGGGCGGCCATGGGGCCGGAACCTAGCGGCTCAGCCCCCGAAGCGGTGCTCGGCCCCGTCCTGCGGGGTGGCCCAGACCTGGGCTCCGGGCCCGAGCGTGGTGTCGCCGCCGGTGCGCGCCACGAGTTCGCCCAACTGCGGCACGTCGAGGTAGATGATCGCGTCCGCGCCCAGCCGCTCCACATGACGCACCCGGCCCTGCCACCGGCCACGGTCGGGCGACAGAAGCACGTGCTCGGGCCGGATGCCGTAAACCCCCGTTCCCATCGCACGGGCGGCGTCGCCGTTGAACAGGTTCATCCGGGGGCTGCCCAGGAAACCCGCGACAAAGGGCGTGTCCGGGCGGCGGTACAGCTCCATCGGCGTGCCCGCCTGCTCGATCCGCCCGCCGTTCAGCACGACGATCTGGTCGGCCATCGTCATCGCCTCGACCTGATCGTGGGTCACGTAGATCATGGTCGCGTCAAGCCGCCCGTGCAGATCCGCGATCTCCAGCCGCATCTCGGCGCGCAGGGACGCATCGAGGTTCGACAGCGGCTCGTCGAACAGGAAGACCTTGGGATCGCGCACGATGGCCCGCCCGATGGCTACGCGCTGCCGCTGCCCGCCCGACAGCGCCTTGGGCTTGCGGTCCAGCAGATGCGTCAGTTGCAGCGTGTCGGCAGCGGCGCGGACCTTGGCCTCGATCTCGGCCTTGGGCATCCGCGCGAGGCTCAGGCCGAAGCCGATGTTCTGCGCCACCGTCAGGTGCGGATAAAGCGCGTAGTTCTGGAACACCATCGCAATGCCGCGCGCGCTCGGCTCCGCGTCCGTCACGTCGCGCCCGCCGATGCGGATCTCGCCGTCCGTCACCTCTTCCAGCCCAGCGATCATGCGCAGCAGCGTGGATTTCCCGCAGCCCGAGGGGCCTACGAAGACGCAGAACTCGCCGGAGGCGACGGTCAGGTCGATGCCCTTGATGACCTCCAGGCCACCAAAGCTCTTGCTGACCCCACGAAGCTGCACCTCGGCCATGGCTTACCCTTTCACGGCGCCCGCGGTCATACCCGCGACGATCTGGCGATTGAAGAAGATGAACACGATCAGCGGCGGGATCGTCACCAGCAGCACGTTCATGAACAGCAGGTTCATCTGGGAGGAGAACTGGCTCTGAAAGTTGTAGAGCGTGAGCTGCACCGTCACGTTCTCCCGACCCGGCAGGTAGTAGAGCGGGTTGGTGAAGTCGTTGAAGATCGCGATGCTCTGCACGACGATCAGCGTCACCGTCACCGGCCGCAGCAAGGGCAGGATCACCCGGAAGAAGACCTGCAGGGGCTTGGCCCCGTCGATGATCGCAGCCTCGTCCAGCTCCTTAGGGATGGTGGCGATGAAGGCGCGGTAGAGCAGGACGGAGAAGGACAGCCCATAGGCCACCTGGATCAGGATCATCCCGTGGATGGTCTTGAACAGCCCCAGGCCCTGCAGCACCCAGATCGTCGGCACGACGGCGGGCGGGATCATCAGCCCCGCCAGGACCAGCGCCATGACAATGCCATTGAGCCGCGACCGTCGCCGCTGGAGCACGTAGCCCACCATCGCAGCCAGCACGATCAGCAGCGCCACCGCCCCCACGGTGATGACCGTGGAGTTGAAATAGGCCAGGAGCAGCATGTAGTTGCGCTCGGAGATCACGTCCCGGAAGTTCTGCCAGGCCTGCCATTCGCTGGGCCAGGCAAAGTTCAGGCGGCTGGCGTCCCGCCGGTTCTTCACGGCCTGGAGCGCGATGAACAGGAACGGCACCACGAAGACAACAAAGGCCACGGCCATGGCCAGCGCGCCCGTCACGATGGGGCGCCACTTGGTCGGGCGTCGGCGCGGGCGGCGGGCAGACATCGCGGTCACAGGTCCACCTCCCGCCGGTTGAACCACCAGGTCAGCGGCAGCACCACGAGCGCGATGATCCCGAACAGGATCACGTTCCCCGCCGTGGCGAGGCCATAGAAGCCCGCCTGGTACTGCTTGTAGATGACGGACGCGATCACGTCCGAGGAGAAGCCGGGCCCGCCCCCGGTCATGGCCCAGATCAGCTCGAAGTAGCGCAGGCCGCCGATCAGGCTCAGCGTGACCACCGTCACCGTGGCGGGCCGCACCAGCGGCACCGTTACCCGCCAGAACAGCTGCCACCGCGTCGCCCCGTCGATGCGCGCGGCCTCGTAGTAGTCGGCTGGGATCGACACGATCCCGGCCATGAAGATCACCGTGGCCAGACCGACGCCCTTCCACACATCCACCAGCGCGACCGAGACGAGCGCGAGCGACGGGTTGGTGATCCAGCCGGGCCCGTCGATGCCCACCGCCTCCAGGGCCACGTTGATGACGCCCTTGGTCGGATGCATCATCGCCTCGAAGGCGAAGCCCACGCCGATGGTGGACACCAGCACCGGAAAGAACACCAGCGTCCGCAGCGTCCCGCGAAACAGGATGTTCCCCGTCAGCAGCACCGCGAGCAGCAGCCCCAGCACCGTCTTCAGCCCGCTCGTCAGCGCCCCATAGATCAGCGTGTTGACGACGCCTTGGACGAGGAACGGCTCGCGGAAGAACTGGCGGAAGTTCTCAAAGCCGATGAACTCGGCCTCGAACAGGGTCCAGCGGGTCAGGCTGAACCACAGGCTCGCCACCGTGGGCAGCAGGAACAGCGCCCCGTAGATCACCGCCGCCGGCAGGAAGAACCATGTGGGATAGGGCGAGCGGCGGCGGGTTCGCCCAGGCGCCCGCCCCTGAAGACGGACGTCGGCGGAGGACAGACCGACGCCCGCCGCCATCTCACCAGCCCTCGAGCCCGAGCTGCTGCGCCTGCTTGACCACGTCCTGGTCATACAGCGCCGCCGCCTCGGCCGCCGAACGGATGCCCGATCCGACCTCCACGGTGATCTGCTCCAGCGCCGGGCCCTTGATGGGCGACAGGAACTCCAGCGCGGGCGCGGTGCGGCCTTCGCCCTCGAAGTAGGGCAGCATGTCCGCCACCGCGCGCGGCACGTCGGCCGGAAGCTCGCAGCCCTCGATCAGGAAAGGCCCCGTCGCTCCGATCGTGTCGAGGATGACCTGACAGGCTTCGGGGCTACCCGCGAAGTTAACGAAGTCCTTGGCGATGTCGGTGTGCTCGCCGCCCTTGGGCACGTAGATGGCCGACAGGTACCAGACCGTCAGGCCGTTGGGCGCGCCTTCGGGGCCGGGCTGGGCGAAGAAGCCGACGTTTTCCAGGCTCTCGGGATAGGTCTGCTGGATCGCCCCGATGGAGAAGGTCAGCATCGGGTAATGCGCGGCCTCGCCCTCGGCCACCATGCGCAGCCCATCGTCGTAGGTCGCGGCGCCGAAGTCCTCGTTCCACCAGCCCTTGTCGAAACCTTCCTGGAGGTGCTCGAAGCCTCGCATCGCGGCGGGCGTGTCGGCGTACTTGGCCTGGTTCGCGGTGTAGCGCTCGGCAAAGTCCGGCACCTCGGCCTGCACGTTGAAGTAGTCCGCCAGCATGAACAGCTGGGACGTCCAGGTCTCGCCGTAGGTCTGGGCGACCGGGACGCGGCCCGCTGCCTTGATCTTCTCGTTGTTGGCGGCGAACTCCTCCCAGGTCGTCGGGACGGACAGGCCCAGTTCCTCGTAGATCGGGATGTTGTACAGGATGCCGCCGCCCATCGCCGCCTGTGCAGGCACGCCATAGACCTTGCCGTCCGAGCCGGTCACCACCGGCTTGAAGCCGTCCAGCACGCCCGTCATGGCCGGCAGGTCGTCCAGCGGCTCAAGCGTCTGGGTCGGGTTCAACGCCTGGAACAGCGACCCGGCGTTGTACAGGAACACGTCCGCCATCTCGCCGGTGGCGAGGCGCGTCTTGATGATGTTGTCGCCCTCGGCCCCGCCCGGCCGCTGCTCCACCTCGATGGAGACCTCGGGGTGCTGCTCCATGTAGGCGGCGGCCAGCGCCTCGGCGACGGCCACCGTGTCGGGGCTGTTGTCCACGAGATAGACGAGGCTCGCCTCCTGCGCGAACGCGCCCGAGGCCAGCGTCGAAAGCGCCGCCGCAAGCGCCGCGCTCGGGATCATCCTGGTCATTCGTTCTCCTCCGTTGGTCTGTTGTCGCGCGGGTTGGCCCCGCTTGTCCGTCACGTGATGGTGAAGCCGATCTCGTGGGTGCCGGGGCCAAGCGTCAGCGGCCCCATCTGCGCCACGCCGCCCAGCGTCACCTGCTCGCGCCCGCGTGGCGCGAACGTCGCCTCGCAGCCATCGGGCAGCGTCACACGGTAGGTCACGCGGTGGCCCTCGATCCGCCACTCCGCTGCGACCTCGCCACTGGGGCTTTCGTGCCGCGCCGACACATGGCCCAGTTCGCGGATCACCACGGGGTCGAGGTCCAGCTTCGCGAAGCCCGGCCCCTCCTCGCTCCGCCGCAGGCCGGCGACCCCCTCGAACAGCCACTGGCAGACCGCGCCATAGGCGTAGTGGTTGTAGCTGTTCATGCCCGGATTGAAGAGCGTGCCGTCCGGGGCAATGGCGTCCCAGCGCTCCCAGATCGAGGTGGCGCCCATCTTCACCTGATACAGCCAGCCGGGCACGCGTTCGTTCAGGAACACCTTTCCGGCAAGATCGTGCATCCCGTACTTGGTCAGCGCAGGCAGCAGCGCGGGGGTCCCGATGAAGCCCGTCCCGATCCGGCCGTCGGTCTCCTCCACCACCCGGCGGAACTGGCGCGCGGCGGCCTCCCGATGCTCCTCGGGCACGAGGTCATGGAGCAGCGACAGCGCGTAGGAGGTCTGGTCGCCGTAGCCCACTCGTCCCGCGGGCGTGATGAACTCGCGGGCGAAGGCGGCCTTGATCGCCTCGGCCCGCGCAGCCAGCCGCTCCGCTTCCTCTGTTTCGTCCAGCAGCCCCGCGATGCGCGCCACGAGGTCGGTCGAGATGAAGTGGTAGATCGTCGCTGCCGCATCGTCGCCGATGGTCGGCGCGGCCTTCTGGTTGTCCTTCTGGCCCGGCTGCGCCTGCGGCTGGAGCCAGTCGCCAAAGGTGAAGCCCTTGCCGCCCCAGACCGGGTTCGGCGTGATGATCGGGCCATCCGAGATCGACCACAGGTAATCGAGCCACCGGACCATCGCACCGAAACATTCCCGCAGCACGTCCGTGTCGCCGTAATGCATGTAAAGCTGCCAGGGGATCACCACGATGGCGTCGCCCCAGCCCGTCGAGCCTGCCCAGTCGCCCCGCCCCGGCACCGGATGGAGCCGCGTGGGATCGGGCGAGAAGTGCGGCACCGCCCCGTCCGGCCTTTGGTCCGCCATCACGTCGCGCAGGTACTTCCGCAGGATCGCCTGGCTGTCCGCGAGCCAGCAGGCCGTTCCCGCGAACACCTGTGCGTCCCCGGTCCAGCCCAGCCGTTCGTCACGCTGCGGGCAGTCGGTCGGCACCTCGACGAAGTTTGCGCGCTGCGACCAGACGGTGTTCATCACCAGCCGGTTCACCAGCGGATGCCCGCATTCGAAGACCCCCGTCTGCTCGGGCACGGAGGAGATCGGCACGCTCTCGATCGCGGTGACGCGGGCCTTCCCGGTCACCGTCACCCTAGCGTAGCGGTAGCCCATGAAGGTGAACATGGGCGCATAGGTCTCGGGCCCCTCCCCCTTCAGCACGTAGTCCAGCGCCGCCCGCGCGCTGCGGTAGTTGCGGTTGTCCCACTGGCGGTTGGGACCGAGCTGCTCCGAATGCTCCACCAGCAGGCTGGCCTCGGCCTCGCCCTCCACGGTGAAGCGCACATAGCCGCCGACGTTCTGGCCGAAGTCGTAGACCGTCGCGCCGCCGTCCTCCCACTGATCCACCGGGGTCAGGGCGGCCATCTCGCGCACCGGGGGCGCCTCGTGCGGGACCAGAAGGCCCGTGTCGAAAGCCAGAACCTCGACCCCGTGGGTCTCCTCGGGGGTGACGCGGGCGTCCACGCTCTCGCCGTAGTAGATGCCGCTCTGCCGGATGGGCAGGAGGCCGCCGCGCCAGGAGTCGTCGGTCTTCAGGATCACCGCGCCGCCCGTCTCCAGCTCGGCCAAGGCGCCGATGCGGTCGCCCCAGCAGTTCAGGATCGGCCGCTCGTGGCCCCACATCATCTGCGACCGCCACCAACCGTCGCCCAGCCAGATCTCCAGCCGGTTCGTGCCCTCGCGCAGGAGATGGGCCACCGGATAGGACTGAAAGGCGATACGGTCGTCGTAGCAGGTCCAGCCGGGGGTCAGCAGGTCCTCGCCCACGCGCTGCCCGTTCAGGAAGGCGCGGTAGACCCCCTGGGCCGAGACGAAGAGCCTCGCATCCTCCGGCACCGCATCCAGCGCGAACTCCCGCGACACGAAGGAAGCCGGCGTGCCCACGCCCCCGTCCGACAGCGGCGCGATCATCGCGCCGACCCATGACCGCGAAGCCGCATGGGCCTGGGGCCGAGCCGCCAGATCCTTCATCTCTCCTCCCTTCCCGGCGCATGCCCTTTGCGGATCGGCCGGGGATGTGTATCGTTCTACGTATATCGTTCTACAGCTTTCGATTCCGTGCAATGGAAATCTTCGGCGCCGCGCGTTAACCCGCTGCGACCGCCAAGCCAGGACCCCGATGTCGCCCAAGGACAGCCCCGCGCCGACGACCCCCGTGACGACCCGCGTCACCATCCGCACCGTGGCGCAGGACTCCGGCGTGTCGGTTGCCGCCGTGTCCAAGGTGCTGCGCAACGCCTATGGCGTGAGCGACGCCCTGCGCGCCCGCGTCACCACTTCCATCGAGCGGCTGGGCTACCGTCCCAATGTCGCCGCCCGCGGCCTGCGGGGCCAAAGCTTCACGCTCGGCATCCTGCTGACCGAGTTGACGAACCCCTTTCTCGCGCAGGTCGTCGATGGCGTGGCCGAGGTTGTGGACCCGTCGGGCTACAAGGCGATGATGGCGGTCGGCCGGACCGACGTGTCGCTCGAAATCCGCCTGATCGAATCCATGGTGGACGCGCGCATGGACGGCGTCCTGCTCATCGCGCCGCTGCTCGGCTCCAAGGTCATCGAGCGCTTCGCCCGCCAGATTCCCACGGTGGTGATCGGCCACCACGAGCCCACCGCGACCCTGTTCGACACGGTGAACGGCGACGACCGGCGGGGCGGCCGCTTGGCCGTGGAAGCGTTTGTCCAACACGGCCATCGCGACATCGCCATGCTGTCGCTGACCCAGCCCCTCGGAGAAGGCCGCAACGTGAGCGACCTGCGCGAGGAAGGCTACCTTGCGGCCATGCGCGACGCCGGGCTGTCCGACCGCGCCCGCATCCTCCGCGTCATCCCTCCCAACCAGGACTCGGGCATCGGGGGGATCGCAGCCATCCTGGCCGCGCCAGACCGGCCCCGCGCCCTGTTCTGCTGGTCGGACCTCCATGGCGTGCAGGTCCGCAACCTCGCTCACCGGATGGGCATCGCCGTTCCCGACGAACTGGCGATCCTGGGCTACGACAACACCAGCGTCGCGGCCCTGCCACTCGTGGACCTGTCCAGCATCGACCAGGACGGGCGCGGACAAGGCATCGCCGCGGCCCGTGCCCTTCTCGGCCGGATCGAGGGCCGCCGGGACCCGACCCACCTCCTGCTGCCCCCCCACCTCGTTGCGCGGGGCAGCGCCTGAGGCTTAGCTGCCGAGTTGGTCCACAGGCAGCGAAAGCGTCACCCGCAGCCCTTCGGGCCACCAGTCCTGCCCCAGGGTACCGCCCAGCTGATCCTCGACGGTCCGCTGCGCGAGCCGCGACCCGAAGCCCGCACGGCGCGGCGGCACCACAGGGGGTCCGCCGGACTCGCGCCATTCCAGATCGAGCCGACCCTCCCCGACCGTCCAGGTCAGGTCGAGACGGCCATGAGCGACCGACAGCGCACCGTATTTTGCGGCGTTGGTGGCCAGCTCGTGCAGGACCAGCGCCAGCCCCGTCGCGGCGCCGGGGCCCAGCGACACGGGCGGCCCGCCCAGGCCCAGGTACTCGCCCACCGGACGGTGGGGGGCCAGCACGGCGGCCGCGACCTTCTGGAGGCACACGGCCTCGGTGCCGGCGCTGCCCACCACGGCGGCCTGGATGAGGTCGTGGGCACTCGCCAGCGCCCCCAGACGCCCCGTCAGCACCCGCGCCATCTCGACCGAGGTCCGGGTAGTCCGCGCCGTCATCGCCACCATGCCGCCCGCGATGGCGAACAGGTTCTTCACACGGTGGTTCAGCTCCCGCACGAGAAGCTGGCGGCCGTCCTCGACCCGCCTGCGGTCGGTGATGTCCTCGATCACCGCCACGGCATGGTCGGGGGTCCCGTCCGGCCGCCGCACAAGGCCCACGGACAGGTTCACCCAGACCTGTCCCCCGTCCGGCCGCAGATAACGCTTTTCGACCGTGTAGGTGGCCATCTCGCCCGCGACCAGCGCGGTCAGGCTGGCCCGGTCCCGATCCTTATCCTCGGGAAGGGTGATGTCGCCGAAGTTCCTCCCGATGAGCCAGTCCCGGTCGTGGCCGGCGATGGTGCAGAACCGGTCGTTCACTTCAAGGAAGATGCCGTCCAGGCCCACCCGGGCCACCCCCACGGCCGCCTGCTCGAACAGGGCGCGGTAGTTGGCCTCGCTCACGCGCAGGGCGTCCTCGGCCTCCTTGCGGGCGGTGATGTCGGAATGCGCGCCCACAAGGCGCAACGGACGCCCGTCACCGTCGTGCTCGATCTCGGCCAGTGCGCCGATCCAGCGCACGGCCCCGTCGCTCGGGCGGATGATGCGGTATTCGAAATCATAGCTCGTCAGCCCTTCGGCCACGGCCTCCAGGAACATCCGCTCGGTCCGGGTCCGGTCGTCGGGGTGGATCCGCGCCACCCAGTCCTCGTGGCTTTCGTTCCAGGACTCGGGCGGCAGGCCATGGATGGCCAGGTATTCGGGCGAGCAGCGGCTGCGGTTGCCGTCGCGCAGGTCCACCTCGAAGCCGCCGATCCGCCCGACCCGCTGCGCGCGCACGAGATCCGCCGTCCGTTCGCGCAACCGCGCCTCCGAGGCCACCAGGGCCGCCTCGGCCACGCGGCGCTCCTCCTCGCGATAGCGGGCGGCGGTAATCTCGGCATCGCGCTCGGCCAAGGCGCGGCGCAGCTCCAGCTCGGTCATGACATGCCGGGCCAGCGTCCTGAGAAGCCGCGCCGGGCGCTCGTCCAACCCGTCGGGGCGCGGCACCGTATCGAAGATGCAGACCGTGCCCAGCGGCACCCCTTCGGGCGTCAACAGCGGCGCCCCGGCGTAGAAGCGCACCCCAGGCTCGCCTGTCACGAAGGGGTTCTGGGCAAAGCGCGGGTCCTGCGCCAGATCGGGCACGACGAACAGCCCGCTGTCCTGGATGGCATGCCGGCAGAACGAGGTTTCCAAAGGCAGGTCGCGCGACCCGACCCCGATCTCGGCCTTGAGCCAGTGGCGGTCCGCCGTGATGAACCCCACCATGGCCACCGGCGCTTCGCAGATGTCCGCTGCCAGGCGTGCGACCTCATCGAACAGGGTCTCGCGCTCGCTCCCCAGGATGGAATAGCGGTTCAGCGCCCGGAGCCGCTCCTCCTCGGACCAGCTCGGCTCTCCTCCGACCCCGGTCATCGTGGAGGGCATGTCCTCCATGGTCTCCGCTCCGTTGCACACAAGCTGCAGCCTAGACGGGATGTCATCCTTCGGCCAGCGGTTTGGTCGGCCGGGACTTCGCAGGCGGCCTCCGTTCCATCCCCTCGGTGGGGCACGCCCCGCGATGGCGGCCCGTCCAGCCGTTCACGAGGCCGGACCGATCGCGACCCCGTGGCTGGGGCATGGACTTCGGACGCGCCTTGAGAGAAGCCTCGGCGTCAAAGGGCAGCCCGCCACGCGCCAAGGGGGAACATGGACATCCTGGCATTCTTCCACGTCGACAGCGCGCACGAGCTCGCCTGGGTCGGCGTAGGCTTCCTCGCCCAGATCCTGTTCGGCGGGCGCTTCGTCCTCCAGTGGTTCCGGTCCGAACGCGCGGGCGAATCCGTGATCCCCGTGGGCTTCTGGTGGCTGTCGCTGACCGGGGGGATGCTCATGTTCGCCTATGCGATCTATCGCTGGGATCCGGTCTTCATGATGGGCCAGGGCCTCGGGCTCATCGTGTATGCCCGCAACCTTGCCCTGATCCGCAAGGCCGCCCAGCGGGACAACGTCGCCGGAGCTGTGCCGGGCGAACGCTGATCCGGCCAAGGCCGCGTGCGCGGGTCGGGACCCCGCCCCGTCGTGCAGGATGCATTCTCCGGGCCCGGTAAGGCTTGCCGAAGGATGCTCCGGCAACCAGATGCGGGGTTGCGGGACAGGCCCACCCATCGGTGCTAAAGCCGCGTGACCCCTTTGCCCTGCACGCCACGGTCGAGACACGGACATGACGATCACGAACGAAGACGACCTCGACAGCCTCAGGGAGATCGGCCGCATCGTGGCCAACACCATGCAGGCCATGGCCAAGGCGATGGAGCCCGGCATGACCACCCGAGAGCTGGACGGGATCGGCCGCGAGCTGCTGGAGCGCGAGGGGGCCATCTCCGCCCCGGAAAGCACCTACGACTTTCCCGGCGCCACCTGCATCAGCGTCAACGAGGAGATCGCCCATGGCATCCCGGGCGACCGGGTCATCGCGACGGGCGATCTGGTGAACATCGACGTCTCCGCCTCGAGGAACGGCACCTTCGCCGACACCGGGGCCACGTTCCGCCTGGGGCCGGTGCGGCCCTCGCTCGACCGGCTCTGCCGGGACGGGAAACGCGCCATGCGTATCGGCATCGCGCAGGTGGGCCATGACAGGCCGCTGGCCGGGATCGGCAACGCCATCGGGCGCTTCGCCTCGGAGCACGGCTACACCCTGATCCGCAACCTCGCCAGCCACGGCATAGGCCGCGCGCTCCACGAGGAACCCGGCGAGATCGCGACCTGGCCTACGCGGGGCGACAAGCGGCGGATGCACAAAGGCCTCGTGCTGACCGTGGAGCCCTTCCTGTCCACAGGCGGGATCTGGGCGACGGGCGGCGCCGACGACTGGACCCTCTACAGCCAGCCCCCCGCGCCGGTCGTGCAGTACGAACACACCGTCGTCGCCACGGATCGCGGCGCGATCGTGGTCACGCTGCCGGGCTGATCGCGTGGGCGGGCTGGTGGCAGGGGCGCCGGTTGCCCGCTGCCAGGCGCGGCGTCCACCCGACCCGGCCCCCACGACCTTCGCTGCGGATCGGCCCATGCCCATTCGGCAAGACGGCCCGTCCTCTCCGCGCGCCTCAGGCCACCATCGCTTCGGCGGCGCGCAGGTCCACGCTCACGAGTTGACTGACCCCACGCTCGGCCATAGTCACGCCGTAGAGCCGGTCCATCCGCGCCATCGTCACCGCATGGTGTGTGATGACCAGGAAGCGCGTCTGCGTTTCGCGGGCCATCGCGTCCAGAAGATCGCAGAACCGGCCCACATTCGCGTCATCGAGCGGCGCGTCCACCTCGTCCAGGACGCAGACCGGCGCGGGGGCGACCAGAAACACCGCAAAGATCAGCGCTAGCGCCGTCAACGTCTGCTCGCCTCCGGACAACAGCGACAGCGTCCCCAGGGTCTTGCCCGGCGGCTGGGCCATGATCTCGACCCCGGCCTCCAGGGGGTCGTCCCCGTCCACCCAGGTCAGCCGCGCCTCGCCGCCGCCGAACAGCGTCCTGAACAGGCGCCCGAACTCCGCGTTCACCCGGCCAAAAGCCTCGCGCATGCGGTCGCGGCCCTCGCGGTTCAGAACGGACAGCGCCTGACGCAATTCCGCCACGGCGGCCGACAGGTCGGCGGCCTCGCGCACCAGGACGTCCTGCTCCTCGCGCAGCGCCCGGGCGTCCTCCTCGGCGCGCAGGTTCACCGGGCCGATCGCGTCGCGCCTGCGACGCAGCGCCGCCAGATCGGCCTGCACCGCCGCCTCGGCGGGGATGGCCCGCGGGTCGCCCAGGGTGTCCAGCAACTCGCGCGGGCTCAGGTCCCGCTCTTCTCGGATGCGTGCGCCCGCCGCCAGCGCCCGGTCCGCTGCCGCGACGCGCGCGGCCTCTGCCCCGGCCCGGACCTCCCGCGCCTCAGAGGCCGCGCGCTCGGCCATCCGCTCCGCGTCCTGCCGCCCCCGAAGTGCCATTTCCCCCTCTGCGAGCCGCGCCTCGGCCCTGTGCCGGGCCGCCTGGGCCTCCTCCAGGGCAGCAGCGATCTCGGCCTGCCGGGCCGCGATCTCGGCGGGGATGTCGGCCGCCTCCGCGATGTCCTGCGCCAGCCTGTCCCGGCGCGTCCCCATCTCCACGGCGCGCGCCTGGGCCGCTTCGTGCCGTCCGCTCCAAAGGCCGTCCTCGCGGGCGATCTCGGCCAGCCGCCGCGCCCGGCCCGCCGCTGCGCGCTTGCGGTCCTCCTCGGCGGCGCGCGCGGCCAGCAGGGCGGCCCGCGCCGCGCCCGCCCGGGACCCGGCCTCCGTGGCCGCCATCCGGGCCAGACGGGCGTCGGGCATCCCGGCCCGCAGCTCGGTCGCCTGGGACAACGCCGCCTGCGTCTCCTCCAGGGCGGCCCGAGCCCGCCCAAGCGCATCCCGGGCGGCGTCGCCCTTGGCCTGGGCCAGCGCCCGGTCCGCCTCAGTCCGGCCCGCGACGCGCGCCGCCTCCTGCGCCTGCCGTTCGGCAGCCCGCCGTGCATTGCGCGCCGCCTCGGCCGCCGCATTGGCCCGCGCGACCGATCGGGCGGCCTCGTCCTGCACCGCCTTGGCCGCCTCGGCCCGCTCGGCCGCCTCCTCGGCCTCGGACCGCAGGCCAGGCAACCGGCTGGCCCGCCGCATGGCCTCGGCCTCCGCCGCCGCCTCGGCCGCATCGGTGGCGAGGACGCAGAACCCGTCCCAGCGCCACAGGTCGCCGTCGCGGGTGACGAGCCTTTGTCCCGGACGCAAGCCCGTCCAAAGATCCGGCGCGGCCCCCGCCTCAACCAACCCGACCCGCGACAGCCGCCGGGCCAGCTCCGGCGGGGCCTCGACAAGGGCCGACAACGCCCGCACCCCTTGGGGCCACCCGGCATCCCCGTCATAGGGCGGCAGCCGGGTCCAGCCCGAGCCCTCCTCGACCACGGGCGCGCGCAGGTCCCGGCCCAGCGCCGCCGCGACCGCCGCCTCAAGGCCCTCGGGCACCCGAAGCCCCTCGCCCACCTGCCCCGCGCGCGATCCGTCCGCCGCCACGAGCCGCCCAAGCGTGCGCGCCTCGGCAGCCAATCCCGCCGCCCGGGCCTGCGCCTCGGCCGCCCCAGCCCGCGCTGTCGCATCGGCCTCACGGGCCGGGGCCAGGGCCGCCTCTGCGTCAGTCAGAGCCTCGTCCGCGTTCGCCAAAGCCTCCTCGGCCTCGGCCGCGATCTCCGCCGCCCCCTCGCCCTGCGCCTCGGCCCGCCGCAGCGCCGCCTCCGCCTCGGTCAGGCCCAGGGTCGCCCGCGCCGCCTCGGCCGCCGCCCGGTCCCGCGCCCGCCCCAGGTCCTGAACCTGCCGCTCGGCGGCCTCGACCTGAGCTGCGACCCGCGCTGCGACTTCGGTGGCCTGCTGCAGCGCCGCCTCGGCCTCCTGCAAGGCGTCGGCCGCCGCCTCCGACAGCTCCGCCGCTGCCTCAAGCTGCTCCGCCTCGCCCTCGGCCGCGGCTCCAAGGCGCTCGCCCTCGGCCCTGAGCCGGACCAGAGCCTCCAGCGCCTCGCGGGCCAGACCCGATTCCCGCGCCTCGTCGCGGGCCATGTCCTCCGCGGCCTTCTCCAGATCGCGCAGCCGCTGCGCCGCCCGCCGGGCCTCGGCCGCCTCGGCCTCTCCTTGGGTCCGCAGGCGGGTCGCGGCCTGCGCCCCCTCCGCGGCGGCGGCCCTCAGGGGGGGCAGCGCGTCCTCCGCCGCCTCGCGCGCCTGCGCCGCCTCAAGGGCCGCCTCCTCGGCCCGCGCCGCCAGACCCGCCCGGGTCCGCGCATCCCCCTCGGCGGCGGCCAGCACCTCTTGGGCCGCCGCAAAGGCGTGCCACAGGAGCTGTCCCTCGGCCACGCGGATGGCCGCCGCGAGCTCCCGGTACTTCTGCGCGTTCCTCGCCTGCCGCTCCAAGGCCCGCAGCCGGTCGGCCAGGGCGCCGGTTACCTCTTCCAGCTTCTGAAGGTTGGCCTCCGCCGCGTTCAGCCGCTGCGACGCCTCGGCCCGCCGCGCCTGAAGGCCCGCGACCCCCGCCGCTTCCTCGATGACCCGCCGACGCGCCGTGGGCTTCTGCCCGATCAATTCGCTGATCTGCCCCTGCCGCACCAGCGCCGGCGACTGCGCCCCCGAGGCCGCGTCCGCGAACATCACCTGGATGTCGCGCGCCCGGGCTTCCTTCCCCGCCAGCCGGTAGGCCGAGCCGCCGTCGCGCGCGATGCGGCGCACGATCTCTGTCTCCGTGCCGTCCCGTTCGAACGCCAGCGCGACCTCGCCCCAGGCCCGCGCGCCCCGGCGGGTGGTGCCGGCAAAGATCACGTCCTCCATGCCCTGCCCGCGCATCTGCGTGGGCCGCGTCTCGCCCATGACCCAGCGCAACGCCTCGAGCAGGTTCGACTTCCCGCAGCCGTTCGGCCCCACGACGCCGGTCAGCCCCGGCGCGATGTGAAGCTCCGTCGGGTCGGCAAAGCTCTTGAAGCCGTTGAGACGCAGGCGGGTCAGGCGCATGGGGGCTCCGCTGGGATGGAGAACCCTTCGGGAACGATGGCATCCGTGTCAACCGGGGCGCGCCGTCGCGCCTGCGCGGCGTGCCGTCGCAATCGCGCTTGACGCCCCGACGCGCCCCACGCACAAGTCTCGCTGCATGGTTCCCCAAGCGTCGCCGCAGGCGGCCGGGGACGAACAGGGAATGCGGAAGGACCCGACCCAGCCAGGGGGGACCCGCCCGCAGCCGCCCCCGCGACTGTCAGCGGTGAGCGCCCGGCCAACAAGCCACTGGGGGTCCCCCCCGGGAAGGCGGCCGGATGCCACGACCCGCGAGCCAGGAGACCTGCCATGCGGATGAAACGCCAACCCCGTCGGGTGTGACGGGACAGGGAGCCTGGACCATGACCTTCTCGATCGCGCGCCTGCGCCTCGACGCTGAAATCCTTTCCATCGCCGCCGCCGCCCTGCTCGGGCTGTCGCTGATCTTCGTCGCGGGCTTCGCCAACGCGACCGTGCTGCACGACGCCGCGCACGACCAGCGCCACGCCATCGCCTTCCCCTGCCACTGACATCCCGGTGATACCACGGACCTTGTCCGGCGCGCTGATCGCCGGGCTTGTGGCGGGCTTGCTCGCCGCGGCGCTGAACCTGTGGACGCTCACGCCCCTGATCCTCCAGGCCGAGGTCTTCGAAGGCGCGACGCTCCACGTCCATGACGACGGGGTCGAACACCTCCACGAGGCCCCACCCCCTCCGGGCGCGGCCCAAGCCGGTTCGCGCAGCCTCGGCACGGTGGCCACGACCTTGGTGGCCTATCTGGGCTTCGGGCTGGTGCTGGGCGCGGGCATGGCCGCCGCCGCCCGCTGGGGCCACGAGCCCACCGCCAGGACGGGCCTCCTTTGGGGCCTCGCGGGCTTTGCCGCCGTGCAGCTCGCCCCGGCGGTGGGCCTCCCGCCCGAACTGCCGGGCCTCGCCTCGGCCGACCTGGGGGCGCGGCAGATGTGGTGGGCGCTTTGCGTGGCGGCCACGGCCACCGGCCTCGCCGCGCTGGCCTTCGGGCGAAGCCTGCCGTTCCTGGTTTTGGGCGCGGCGCTGGTGCTGCTGCCCCATGCCCTGGGCGCGCCGCAGCCCGCCTCCCACGAAGGACTGGTCCCGCCCGGCCTCGCCGCCCTGTTCGCGACGCGGTCGCTCGGCGTCGCCGCGCTGTCCTGGGCGGTGCTGGGCGCGCTGACCGGCGCGCTGGCCGAACGGTCCCCCGCTCGCCGGACCGCCTAGGCCGGGACGCGCCCGCGCAGGCAGAACCGCAGGCGCCCGGCGCCCCGGGCGTCCGCGACCTCGCCGTCGGGCGCGTCCCGATACAACCCGGCGAAGGCCACGACCTCCTCCGCCTGCGTCTCGGGCTCCACGCCCGCGAACAGGTAGGTGGCCTTCCCTTCCCCCGTCACCGCCAGCGCGAGCGGCGCCCCGCAGGCGTTCAGGCACTCCACCAGCCGCACCTCCAGCCCTGCCGCCGCCAGCCGGTCGGCCAGGGCCCGCCCCGCCCCCTCGCGGCACGTCGCGCAGACTGTTATGCGATCGCCCAAGTCCCAGCCTCCGGAGCCTCACGATGCCCCAAAAGATTCCCGCCACCGTCATCACCGGCTTCCTCGGCAGCGGCAAGACCACGATGATCCGCCACCTCCTCGATAATGCGAACGGCCGGCGCATCGCCCTCGTCATCAACGAGTTCGGGGAAACCGGCGTGGACGGCGACCTCCTGAAAGGTTGCTGCGGCCCCGAGGACATCATCGAGCTGTCGAACGGCTGCATCTGCTGCACCGTGGCCGACGACTTCCTCCCCACGATGGAAAAGCTCCTTGCCCGGCCCGAGCCCTTCGACCACATCGTGATCGAAACCTCCGGCCTCGCCCTCCCCCAGCCCCTTGTCCGCGCCTTCGCCTGGCCCGGCATCTCGACCCGCGTGACCGTGGACGGCGTGGTGACAGTCGTGGACGGCAAGGCTGTGGCCGAGGGGCGCTTCGCCGAGAACGAGGATGCCATCGAGGCTCAGCGCCAGTCCGATGAATCGCTCGACCACGAGACGCCGCTGTCCGAGCTGTTCGAGGATCAGATCGCCTGCGCCGACATGATCGTCCTCAACAAGACCGACCTCCTCGGGGACGCGGAGGCCGACGACGTCGCCTCCCGCCTCCAGGCCGAGGCTCGTCCCGGCGCGCGCATCCTCCGGGCGCACAAGGGGGCACTCCCCCTCGATATCCTTCTGGGCATCAACGCCGCCGCCGAATCCGACATGGCGACCCGCGCCGCCCCTCACCACGACAGCGAGGAGGAGGACCACCACGACCACGACGAGTTCGAGAGCTTCGTCCTCGACCTCCCCGAGGTCGCGGATGTCGCGACGCTGACCGCCCGCCTCGCGGACGCGATCCGGGCCCACGACATCCTCCGCCTCAAGGGCTTCGTCGCCGTCGCGGGCAAGCCCCTGCGCCTGACCGTGCAGGCCGCCGGTCCCCGGATCGAGACCTACTTCGACCGCCCCTGGGGCACCGAGTCCCGCGCCTCCAGGCTGGTCGTGATCGGAGAGGCGGGCCTCGACCGCGCCGCCATCGAGCAGGCGATCCGGGGATGACCCTCACGGTCCGCCCGGCAGACCCCCGCTCCGAGGAAGCCCGCGCCCTTCTCGGGCAAAGCCACGCCCTCCTCGCCTCCCTCTACCCGCCCGAGGACAACCACTATTTGTCCGTGGACGAACTGGCGCAGCCGCATATCGACTTCTGGATCGCGGAAACCGGGGGCCAGCCGCAGGGCTGCATCGCGCTCGCCCGGCTGAACGGCTACGGCGAGGTGAAGTCGATGTTCGTGGACCCCGCCGCGCGCGGACAGGGCGTGGGCGCAGCCCTGATGACCGCGCTGGAGGCCCGCGCCCGCGCCTTGGGCCTGCCCATGCTGCGGCTGGAAACCGGTGACACGCTGGACGACGCGCATCGCCTTTATGCGCGGCACGGCTTCGGCACCTGCGGCCCCTTCGGCGACTATGCCGAAGGCCCGCACTCCGTGTTCATGGAAAAGCGCCTGTGAGGCCCCTGCCCCAGGGGGGTCTCAGGGCCTCAGGCCTCGCCTTCGGGGCGCACCACCGGCTCGTCCGGCTCGTCGGCCTTGGCCTTCTGCGCGTTGGCTTTCATCCGCTCCAGCAGCGCGGCCTTGTCGTTGCGGTTGCCGAACGGGTTCGCCGGGCCGCCGGGCTCGTTGTGCTCCTTGTGGGGCGGGCGGTTCTTCTGCGGCTTTCCGCTCTTCTGCTTGCTGTAATCGGCCATCGCTGCGTCTCCTTCGGGGGCCGAAGGCTTGCCCCAGCCCGCCCATATAGTCCAGACCTCGCCTGATGCATCTCCTCGCCGCCACCCCCGGCGCGCTCGATACCGGCGCGCAACCCGTCGATCCCCGCCAGACCCCCGCCGATCTGGTGGTGCT
This sequence comes from Rubellimicrobium rubrum, assembly GCF_006152115.1. Lineage (GTDB taxonomy): Bacteria > Pseudomonadota > Alphaproteobacteria > Rhodobacterales > Rhodobacteraceae > Rubellimicrobium > Rubellimicrobium rubrum. The sequence continues at coordinate 140,704 of NZ_VDFU01000002.1, forward strand.
CAGCGCCGCCGACAGCGAACTGGCCCTCCTCTCCGCCGCTCATGGCGAGACGCCCGATGGTCCGACCCTGCGGCTCTGGAGCCTCGGGAACCTCGCGCATCCCTTGTCGGTGGACCTCCACCTCGACAACTGCGCGCGCCGGTCCCGCCTCGTTGTCGCCCGCATCCTCGGCGGCCAGGGGTACTGGCGTTACGGCCTCGCCCAATACTCCGCCGCGCTCCATGCCGCCGGAGTGCACTTCGTGGCGCTCCCCGGCGATGACAAGCCGGACGCCGAGTTGCGCGCTCTTTCCACCGTCTCCGACGCCGACTACGCCGCGCTCTGGGCCTATCTGGTCGAGGGCGGGCTGGAAAACGCCCGCCACTTCCTCCTCCATGCCCGCTCCATGCTCGACGGGACCGAGGCGCCGCCCGCTGCCAAGCCCCTCCTGAAATCCGCGCCCTTCTGGCCAGGCCAGGGCGACGCCGACCTCGCCACGATCCGGGACTACTGGACCGAGGGCGCGCCCGTCGTCCCCCTCGTTTTCTACCGCGCGCTGATGCAGTCCGGCGCGACCGCCCCCGTGGCGCACCTCACCCGCGCGCTCCTGCGTCAAGGCCTCAACCCGCTGCCGGTCTACGTCGCCTCCCTCAAGGACCCGCTCAGCCGCGCCACCCTCGCCACACTGTTCGCCGAAGTGCCGCCCAGCGTCATCCTCAACGCCACCAGCTTCGCCGTCGGCACACCGGACAGCCCCGGCGATAACCCCCTCGCCTCGCCCGAGGCGAACGAGGCCCCCGTTCTCCAAGTCATCTTCTCTGGCTCCTCCGAGGAGCAGTGGGCGACCAGCACGCGCGGTCTTTCCGCGACCGACATCGCCATGAACGTGGCCCTGCCCGAACTCGACGGCCGACTGCTGTCCCGCGCAGTGTCCTTCAAGGACGAGGCGCATTTCGACGAATCCACCCAGTGCCCCATCGTCACCTACGCACCCAAGGCCGACCGCATCCGCTTCGTAGCCGACCTCGCCGCGAACTGGGCCCGCCTCCGCACCACCCCCGTGCCTGAGCGCCGCGTGGCCTTGGTCCTTGCCAACTATCCCAACAAGGACGGCCGCCTCGCCAATGGCGTGGGCCTCGACACCCCCGCCTCGACCGTCCACGCGCTCCGTCTGATGCGCGACGCCGGCTACACCGTGGACGCGCCCGAGGACAGCAGCGCCCTCATGGACCGCCTCCTCGCCGGCCCGACCAACTGGCTCCCCGACCGCAAGGACAAGGAGGGCGGCGAGCGCCTGCCGCTGCCCACCTACCGCCGCTGGTTCGACGCCCTCCCGTGGGAAGTGAAGCTCCAGGTCACCGACCGCTGGGGCCCGCCCGAATCCGATCCCTACCTCGACGGCCCCGCCTTCGCGCTCTCCATCCACCGCTTCGGGAACGCCGTCGTGGGCCTGCAACCCTCGCGCGGCTACGACATCGACCCCAAGGCGACCTACCACGCCCCGGACCTCGTCCCGCCGCACCACTACCTCGCCTTCTACCTCTGGCTGCGGCAGGAGTTCGGCGGCCACGCCCTCGTCCACATGGGCAAGCACGGCAACCTCGAATGGCTCCCCGGCAAGGCCGTGGCCCTTTCGGCCGAGTGCTGGCCCGAGATCGCCCTTGGGCCTGTCCCCCACCTTTATCCCTTCATCGTCAACGACCCCGGCGAGGGCACGCAGGCCAAGCGCCGCGCGCAGGCCGTCATCCTCGACCACCTCACGCCGCCCCTGACGCGGGCCGAGACTTACGGCCCCCTGCGTGACCTCGAGGTCCTCCTCGACGAACTGGCCCAAGCCCAATCCACCGACCCCCGCCGCGCCGACCACCTCCGGCGCGAGATCATCACCACCGCGCAGGCCACCGGTATCGCCAGGGATGCGGGCCTCACGGATCAAGGGGACATGCAGAAGCTCGACGCATGGCTCTGTGACCTCAAGGAAGCACAGATTCGCGATGGATTGCACATCTTTGGCCAGTCGCCCGAAGGTCCGTTGGCCCGCGACCTCGCCATTGCCCTGGCCCGCGTTCCGCGCGGCGACAAACCATCCCTCCTCCGCGCCCTTGCGGACGACCTGGCGCTGCCCTTCGACCCCCTTGCCCCCAACATGGCCACCCCATGGCAAGGGCCCCGCCCCGAGGCGCTGAACCTCACCAGCGACGCGTGGCGCACCGAAGGGGATACCGTGGAACGCCTCGAACTCCTGTCCATCGCCCTCCTCGACGGCAGCGTGCAGCCGCCCGGCCCCGCCTCCGCCACCGTCATTGAGGAGATCCGCATCACCCTGATGCCGCGGATCACCGCCTGTGGCCCCGCCGAGTCCGCCGCCCTCCTGACCGCCCTCGACGGCCGCGCCATCCCGCCCGGCCCGTCCGGAGCGCCGACCCGAGGCCGCCCCGACGTCCTCCCCACCGGGCGCAACTTCTTCTCGGTGGATGCCCGCGCGCTCCCCACCCAAGCCGCCTGGACCTTGGGCCGCGCCAGCGCCGAACTCCTCGTGGAGCGTCACCTCCAGGACCAGGGCGACTATCCCCGCGCGCTCCTCCTCACCGCCTGGGGCACCGCCAACATGCGGACGGGGGGCGACGACATCGCCCAGGGCCTCGCCCTCATGGGCTGCAAGCCCACCTGGGAGCCGATGTCGGGCCGCGTCACCGGCTTCGAGGTCATCCCCCTCACCCTCCTGGGCCGCCCGAGGGTGGACGTCACCTTCCGCATCTCCGGCTTCTTCCGCGACGCGTTCCCGCAACTCGTCGCGCTGTTCGACTCCGCCGCCCGCGCGATCCAGGGCCTGGACGAACCCGAGGACCAGAACCCCGCAGCCGCGAGGGCCCGCTCCGGGGAGTCCAGGGCCCGCGTCTACGGCTCCAAGCCCGGGGCCTACGGCGCCGGCCTCCAGGCCCTCATCGACGAACGCATCTGGTCCGACCGCGCCGATCTCGGGAACAGCTACCTCGACTGGGGCGGCTACGCCTACGGCGCGCACGCCGAAGGCCGCCCCGACCGCGACGGCTTTGCCCGCCGCCTGTTCCAAGCCGACGCCACAGTCCAGAACCAGGACAACCGCGAGCACGACCTCCTCGACTCGGACGACTACTACCAGTTCGAGGGCGGGGCATCCGCCGCCATCGAGACGCTGCGCGGCGCACCGGTGCCGGCCTACCACAACGACCACTCCCGCCCTGAACGCCCCGTGATCCGCACGCTGGAAGAGGAGGTCGCCCGCGTCCTCCGCTCCCGCGTCGTGAACCCCAAATGGATCGCCGGGGTCATGCGCCACGGCTACAAGGGCGCCTTCGAGATCGCGGCGACGGTGGACTACCTCTTCGCCTTCGCCGCCACGACCCACGCGGTGCGGAACCACCACTTCGACGAGGTCGAACGCGCCTTCCTCGAATCCGACCCCGTCCGCCAGTTCATCGAACAGCACAACCCCGCCGCCCTGCGCGAGATCGCGGACCGCCTGCAGGAGGCCATCGACCGCGGCCTCTGGACCCCGCGCAGCAACTCCGCCCGAGCCCGCATCGAAGGCCTCCGCCATGCCGCTTGAGATCAGGGCCAACCCCGCCCAGACCGAGGCCCGCGACCGCATCCTGCCCGTCATCTTCGACGCGGCCAGCGGCGCGGGCGTCCCCTTCGCCCCCGAGGAGATCGCGCTGGAGGCTTGGGACGGCGAGCACTGGCAGGGCGGCCTCACCGCCCGCATCACCCAGCGCTGGCTGTTCCTCCACCTCCTGGGCGTCGCGCCTCAGGCGCGGGGCCAGGGCGTCGGCAGCCGCCTCATGCAGGCCATCGAGGAGGAGGCCCGCGCCCGCGACTGCCTGGGGCTCTGGCTCGACACCTACAGCTTCCAAGCCCCCGGCTTCTACGCCCGGCTGGGCTATGAGGAGGTCGGCCGCATCCCCGACTACCCGCCGGGCCACGCGCGGATCTTCCTGGCCAAGCGGCTCGACGGCCGCCCCGTCCAGGGGACCGCCCCGTGACCCCGCGCCGCCTTGGGCCCACCGACCCCGCGCTGCCGCAGGTCCTCCCCCTGATCCGCCTGGCCTTCGCGGAGCTGGACGGCGTCATCGACCCGCCGTCCTCCCTCCGCCGCATGACCGGCGACGACGTGACCCGCCTCGCCGCCGAGGGTGAGGTCTGGGCCCTGGGCGACCCACTTGCCGCCGTGGTCATCCTGACGGCGCGCGAGGACGCGCTGTACGCCGGCCGCCTGTCGGTGCACCCGGACCACCGCCGCCGGGGCCACGCCCGCACCCTGCTGCGCCTGGCGGAGACCCGCGCCCGCGCCTGGGGCAAGCCCCGCGTCATCTTGGGCTGCCGGGTGGAGCTTGCAGGCAACCACGCCCTCTTCCGGTCCGAGGGCTTCACCGAAACCCACCGCGAGACGCACGAAGGCTACCCCCGCCCCACCTCCGTCTGGTTCGAGAAGCGAGTGACCCCCATGTCCGACACGACCCCCGAAGCGGGCCCCGAAGCGGGCCCCGAAACACCCGACCACGACGACGCCCGCCATGCCAGCAAGATGGCCAAGAAGAAGGCCGCCCGCGACAAGATCATGGCCACCAAGACTGAGGAAAAGGGCCTCGTCATCGTCCATACCGGCAAGGGCAAGGGCAAGTCCTCGGCCGCCTTCGGCATGATCTTCCGCTGCATCGCCCACGACATGCACTGCGCGGTGGTCCAGTTCATCAAGGGCGCTATGCACACCGGAGAGCGCGACCTGATCCAGGCCCATTTCGCCGACCTGTGCGAGTTCCACACCATGGGCGAGGGCTTCACCTGGGAAACCCAGGACCGCGCCCGCGACGTGGCCGCCGCGACCAAAGCCTGGGACAAGGCCAAGGAGCTGATCCGCGACCCCGCCAATCGCATGGTGCTGCTGGACGAGATCAACATCGCGCTCCGCTACGACTACATCCCGCTCGACGAGGTCCTGGCCTTCCTCCGCGACGAGAAGCCCCCCACGACCCACGTCGTCCTGACGGGCCGCAACGCCCACGAACGCCTGATCGAGCAGGCCGACCTCGTGACCGAGATGGAGCTGGTCAAGCACCCCTTCCGGTCCGGGGTGAAGGCGCAGGCGGGGGTGGAGTTCTAGGTCTCCCCGGCCTCGTCCACCTCGACGGTCGCGTGGCCCATGGCCCAGCGGTCCCGCAGCCGCGCCTTCAGCGCTTGGCGCACGACGCGCGTCTCGGCACCCGGCGCGGCCTCGGCTTCCAAGGTCACCATCGGCCGTTCCTCGGTGATGGACCAGGCATGGACATGATGGACCCTCGTCACGCCGGGCACGGTGGCCGTCAGGTCCGCCGCCACCTCGCGCGGGTCGAACCCGGCGGGCGCGCCCTCCAGCAGGATGTGCCCGCTTTCGGCCACTACGCGCCACGCCGACCGCAGCAGGATCACGGCCACCAGCACCGACAGGAGCGGGTCGATGGGCGTCCAGCCCGTGCCCAGGATTACCAGCGCCGCCACCAGCGCCGCGACCGAACCCAGGAGGTCCCCCGCGACATGCAGGGCCGCCGCGCGCATGTTGAGACTAGTTGCCTCGCCCCGGGTCAGGACCCAAAAGGCCAGGATGTTCACCACGAGCCCCGCCGCCGCGACCCAGAGCATGACGCCGCCCAGCACCTCGCCAGGCTCGCGCAGCCGTCCCCAGGCCTCCCAGCCGATCCAAGCGGCGATGACGAACAGCGCCAACCCGTTGACAAAGGCCGCCAGCACGCTCAGCCGGTCGAAGCCGTAGGTCCGCCGCCAGGTCGCGGGCCGCCGGGCCAGCCGCAGAGCGACCCAGGCCAGCACCAGCGAGGCCACGTCCGTCAGCATGTGCCCGGCATCGGCCAGCAGCGCGAGCGACCCCGACACGAGGCCGCCCACGACCTCGACCAACAGGAACGCTCCGGTCAGCAGCGCCGCAAAGCCCAGGGCCCGTTCGCTCGCCGCATGGGAATGGCCGTGGCCGCCTGCCCCGTGCCCGTGGTCGTGCCCGTGGTCGTGCCCGTGGTCGTGCCCGTGATCGCCGTGCCCCAAACCTTACCTCGCCTTCATGCCCTGCTCCCGCGCCGCGCTCAACGTCTGCGAGGGCGTCAGCGCCTCCCCGTCCACGCGGCACTCGATCACCGCGACGGTGCCCGCCCCCCGCGCCCTCTGGAACGCGTCCGCGAACTCCTCGCCTCGCGTCACCGTCTCCCCGTGCCCGCCATAGGCGCGCGCCAGCGCGGCGTAGTCCGGGTTGGCAAGGTCCGTCCCCGAGACCCGGCCCGGATAGGTCCGCTCCTGATGCATGCGGATAGTCCCGTAGCGCCCGTTGTTCATCACCACGACGACGGGGCAGGCCCCGTGCTGCACGGCGGTGCTCATCTCGTTCAGCGTCATCTGGAAATCGCCGTCCCCGGCCACGCAGACCACGCAGCGGCCCGGATGCTCCAGCGACGCCGCCACCGCCGCCGGAAAGCCGTAGCCCATGGAGCCGGACGTCGGGGCAAGCTGCGTGCGGAAGCCCTTGTAGGTGAAGTACCGGTGCAGGAAGGCCGCGAAGTTGCCCGCCCCGTTGGTCACGACCGCATCCTCGGGGAGGTTGTCCGACAGCCAGCGGATCACCTCTTCCTGCTTCACCGCGCCCGGCGTTTCCTGCGGCCTGCGCCACCAGTCATAGTCCTCGCGCGCCGCGCGGGTCCAGTCGGCCCACTGCCCACCCATCGGGTCGAGCGCCGCCAGCGCCGCGACAAAGGCCGGGGCCTCGGCCGTCATCGCCAGTTCGGGCCGCCAGACATGGCCGGGCTCGTCCGGGTCGGGATGGACGTGGAACAGCCGCTTGCCGTGGTGGCGCGGATCAAGGAGCGTGTAGCCCCCCGTCGCGATGTCCCCCAGCCGCGTGCCCAGCAGCAGCAGTGCATCCGCCTCGCGCACCCGCTGCGCCAGCCGGGGCGAGATCCCGACATTCAGGTCCCCCACGTAATGGGGATGCCGGTTGTCCAAGTAGTCCTGGCGCCGGAACGAACAGGCGACCGGGAGGCCCTGCGCCTCGGCAAAGCGGCCTAGGTTCCCCGCCGCCTCGGTCGACCACTGCGATCCGCCCACGACCACGAGCGGGCGCGACGCCCCCCGCAGCGCCTCCATCACCACCCGCGCGGGCCCGGACTGGTCGCAGGGCAGGCGCGGAAAGCGCCCCGCCCAGTCGGGCACCGCCGCCTGGCCGTTCAGCACGTCCTCGGGCAGGGACAGCACCACCGGCCCTGGCCGCCCAGAGGTCGCAACGGAAAAGGCCCGCGCCACGTATTCGGGGATGCGGTCCGTGGCGTCGATCTCGGCCACCCACTTGGCCAGCGGCCCGAACATCGCGCGGAAGTCCACCTCCTGAAATGCCTCGCGGTCGCGGTGCCCGGTCTCGATCTGTCCGATGAACAGGATCATGGGGGTGGAGTCCTGCCGCGCCACATGGACGCCTGCCGCCGCGTTGGTGGCCCCCGGCCCCCGGGTGACGAAGCACACGCCCGGCTCCCCCGTCAGCTTGCCCTGCGCCTCGGCCATCATGGCCGCGCCGCCCTCCTGCCGGCAGACGACGTTCTGGACCCCGCTCTCGTGCAGCCCGTCCAGCACCGCGAGAAAGCTTTCCCCAGGCACCGAGAACACCCGCCGCACGCCCTGCGCCCGCAACTGGTCCGCCAGGATCTGTCCGCCGTGCCGCATCGCCGCCCCCCTCCGCTGCCGCGCGCAACTTGGTTCAGGGGCAGGGAACCGGCAAGGCATAATGACGGTTATTCAGTACAACCTGGGCGAGTATACGTTTCATTAACCATTATTAGCGAAATAGAGGCGAATCGCTGCGGGACTAACGAACAGGCAACCCGGAGCGGCACGGGCGAACGACCACCTTAACGCAGTTCGGCCAGAAAGGCCGGGCCGGTGGCCGCGTCATGAGGGGGCCCCTGGCGCAGAACGCGCTGGGGGCCCGAGCCCCCTATCCTTCGGCCCGGAACGCCACCGGGATCGCGTCGCGCCCCTCCAGCACCAGATCCGCCATGAGCCGCCCCACCAGCGGCGCCATCCCGAATCCGGTGCGGAACCCGCCGTTCGCGACAAAGCCCCCGCCCGACCGGCCCAGCCATAGCGCCCCGGAGGGCGCGCGGGGCCGCACCGCCGCCCAACGCTCGATCACCGGCGCGTCACCCAGGGCAGGCACCAGGGCGCGCGCCTTCGCGATCACCTCGTCCAGCCGTTCGTCCGTGGCCGTGGGGTGGTCCCACACCTTCTCGGCCGTCGATCCCACCGCCACGGTCCCATCCGCATGGGGCACCACATAGATCCCGCCCGCATAGACCTGCGGACAGTCCTCCACCCCCGGCCGCCGCACCAGCGCCGCCTGCCCCTTCACTCCCGCGCCACCCAGGCCCGCGACGCCGGTGGCCAGAACCAGCGCGCCCTCCTCCGCCCCCTCCGGCACGACCTCTCCACCCAGCGCGCGGACCGCCGCGACCAGCGCCGCCAGGGCCCGCCGGGGCGCCACCCGCGCCGCCAGGGTATCGCGCACGACCCAGCCCGAGCCCGAGACCGGCCCCCAGCCCTGGGGCGCGGGCACCACCTCCCAGGTCGCCGCGCCACGCCACACCTCCCGCGCCGCCTCGCCCCGCCGCCGCGCGAGGTCCAAGCCCTTGGCGTCCGCGACCGGCATCAGGCGTCCAGTCCGCGCATAACCCGCGTCCCTGCCGCCCGCCTCCCGCACCCCGGCCCAGAACGCCTCCTGCATCAGCAGGCTGTCCAGTTGCGCCTCCTTGCCCTCGTCCCACCCCTCCGGAACATGCGGCGACAGCGCGCCGACAACGCCGCCGCTCGCCCCTGCGCCAACCCCGTGGGGGTCGATGACCCGAACCCGAGCCCCCCGTGCGGCGCAGGCATACGCCACCGAAAGCCCCAGCACCCCCGCCCCCCGCACGGTCACATCGACCGGCACGTCGATCCTTGCCATTCCCGCCGCCCCCGACCATGGTCCCGCCCGACCTTGAACCACGGTTTCGCCATGCCGGACCAGACCGCCCCGCTCGACTGGCGCGACGGCATCCCCGTCTCGAGTCGCTTCGACGATCCCTACTTCTCGCTCCAGGGCGGGCTGGCCGAAACGCGCCACGTCTTCCTGGCGGGCAACGGCCTGCCCCAGCGCGCGCGCCCCGGCTTCCGGGTTCTGGAGCTGGGCTTCGGCACCGGCCTCAACTTCCTCGTGACGCTCCGCGCCCTGCGCGACGCCGGCACGCCCGGCCCGCTCCTTTACACCAGCTTCGAGGCATTCCCGATGGACCCCGCCGACCGCGCCCGCGCGCTCCGGGCCTTTCCCGAGATCGCCCCCGAGGCCGCCGAGCTCGAGGCCGCCCTGGCCACCCCCGGCCCCTGGCGCTTGGGGGACGTGACCCTCGCCATCGTCCATGGCGACGCGCGGGCCACCCTGCCCGCTTGGGACAGCGGGGCCGACGCCGTCTATCTCGACGGCTTCTCGCCCGCCAAGAACCCCGAGATGTGGGAGCCGTCGCTCCTCCAGGCCGTGGCCCGCAGGATCGTCCCCGGCGGAACGCTTGCCACCTACAGCGCCGCGGGCCATGTCCGCCGCGCGCTGGCCGAGGCGGGCCTGGAGGTCGAGCGCCGCCCCGGTTTCGGCACCAAGCGCCACATGACCGTGGCACGGCGTCCCGCATGACCGCCGCCACCGCTATCCCCCAGCGCAACGACGCCCGCCTGGGCATCGCGCTCATGGTGCTGACCTGCGTGATCTTCTCGCTCCAGGACGGCGTGTCGCGCCATCTGGCCGAGGCCACCAACGTCACCATGGTCGTCATGGTCCGCTTCTGGTTCTTCGCGGGCTTCGTGATCCTCCTGGGCCGCGCCCAGCAGGGCTCGGTCCGGGCCGCGGCCAGAACCTCGCACCCCGTGCTCCAGATCCTGCGGGCCATCCTCCTCGTGGTCGAGATCTGCGTGACGATCTACGCCTTCACGCTCCTGGGCCTCGCGCAGAGCCACGCGCTCTTTGCCGCCTGCCCGCTGCTGATCGCCGCCCTGTCCGGTCCCGTGCTGGGGGAAAAGGTCGGATGGCGGCGCTGGACCGCCATCGGCGTGGGGTTCCTGGGCATCCTGATCATCCTGCGCCCCGGCGTCGCCGTGTTCGACCCGCGCGGGCTCACGGCGCTCTGCGGCGCCCTGCTGTTCGCGCTCTACAGCCTGCTCACCCGCTTCGTGGCGCGCAAGGACAGCGCCGCCACCAGCTTTTTCTGGACCGGCACGGTCGGCGCTGTTGCCATGACCGCCGTGGGCCTGTTCCACTGGGAACCGATGTCCGCCGCCGACTGGGCGCTGATGGTGCTCCTCAGCGTCATGGCAATCACCGGCCATTGGCTGCTCATCAAGACCTACGAGGTGGCCGAGGCCTCGACCGTTCAGCCCTTCGCCTATCTCCAGCTCGTCTTCGCCTCGGCCATCGGCGTCACCGTCTTCGACGAAACGCTGCACGGCACCACCGTGATCGGCGCGGCCGTCGTGGTCGGCGCGGGCCTTTTCACCCTCTGGCGCGAACGCGCCCGCCGCAGCAAGGACCCCGCATGAGCAAGCCCGCCGTTCTCGTCCTCAACCCCCTCCCGATGCCAGACCGCCAGTCCGAGCTGGAGGCCGCCTACGAGGTCCACCGTCCCGACGCCGATCTCGACGCGGTCGGCCCCCGGATCGAGGTGGTGGTCACCGACGGCCACACGGGCCTGACCGCCGCGCAGATCGACCGGCTGCCCGCACTCCGCCTTGTCGCCTCGGGCTCGGCGGGGCTCGAAGGCATCGACCGCGACGCCCTCGGCGCCCGTGGCATCCCCGTCACCAACCCGTCCCCCGCCTTGGCGGACGAGGTCGCGGACGTGGCGATGATGCTCCTCTTGGCCGGCTGGAAAACCCTGCCCGCCCTGCAGGAGCATGTCCGCAGCGGCGCCTGGGCCGAGGGCGAGGCGCCCCTGGGCCGCAGCCTCCGGGGTCGGACGCTGGGCATCCTGGGCCTTGGCACCATCGGCACCGCCATTGCCCGGCGGGCCGAGGCCTTCGGGCTCGAAATCCTTTACACCTCGCGCCGCCCCAAGGACTCCCCCTACCCCTACGAGCCCGACCTGCTCCGGGTGGCGACCGACGCCGACATCCTGATGGTGGTCGTCCCCGGCGGGGCCGAGACGAAATCCATGGTCAACGCCGAGATCCTGGCCGCCCTCGGCCCCCAGGGCCTGCTCGTCAACGTCGCGCGCGGCACCGTGGTGGACGAGCCCGCCCTGATCGAGGCGCTGGATGCGGGCCGCCTCGGCGGAGCCGCGCTCGACGTCATGTGGAACGAGCCCCGCCCCGACCCGCGCCTCCTGCACCGGCCCAACGTGATCCTGACCCCTCATATCGGCAGCGCCACCCAGGAAACCCGCGACGGCATGTCCGCGAACGTCCTGGCCAACCTGCGCGCGCTCTTCGCGGGCGAGCCGCTCGTCAGCCCGGTCTGACGCGCGGCCCCTTGCGGGCGCTCCGGGGATCAGTTCGGTACGCGCCCGCCCAGCTCGTCCTCGATATGGACCTGCAGGATCTCGTCGAAGCTCCCTTCCGCCTCGAAGCCCAGGTCCCGGCCCCGCTTGGCCTCGAAGGCCTTGGCCCAGGTCTCGACGATGGCCCAGACGGCGGGGTCGGGCCGCTCCTCGATCAGGGCCACGGCCTTGTCGCCCGCCACCGCCCGCAGCGCCTCGATCTCTTCGCCGACGCTGACGGCCACCCCCGGCGGGATCACCGCCCGCCGCGCGCCCAGGGGCGCGGTGTCCATGGTCGCCGCATGGAGGATGAACCCCACCGCCGCCCGGGGGGAGGCCATCGTGTGCACCACGTCGCGCGGCACCGGCAGCACCGCGGGCAGCCCGACCAGCGGCTCCCGGATGATGCCCGAAAAGAACCCGCTCGCCGCCGCGTTGGGCTTGCCGGGACGCACGCAGATGGTCGGGAACCGGATCGACACCCCGTCGATCAGCCCCCGGCGCGACCAGTCGTTGATCAGCGCCTCTCCGATCAGCTTCTGCGTCCCATAGGAGGTCAGCGGCTGCGGCGCAAGGTCGTCGGGGATGACGTCCGGAAAGGGCCGCCCGAACACCGCCTCGGTCGAGGCATAGACCACCCGCGGCGCCAGGCCCGCCGCCCGGACGGCCTCCAGCAGCGCCCGCGTCCCATCGAGGTTGACCCGGTAGCCCAGGTCGAAGTTTCGCTCCGCCTCGCCCGATACGACCCCGGCCAGATGAACGATCAGGTCCGGCCGGTGCGCCACCAGCGCCTCGACCTCGCCCGGGGCCGACAGGTCGCTTTCCAGCGCCACCACCTTGGCCGAGCCAGCCTCGGGCCGCACCACGTCATGCAGGATCAGCGATTCGATGGGATGCACCCCCAGCCCGTCCTCGGCCAGCAGCCGCTGCACGAGCTTGCGCCCGATCATCCCGGCCGCGCCGGTCACAAGGATCCTCATGGATCAGCCCCTCCCCACCAGCGGCATCTTGCTCGCCATCACCGTCATCGTCAGAACGTTCGCCGAAAGCGGCAGCCCCGCCATGTAGAGAACCGCTCGCGCCACGTCCTCGGGGTCCATGGTGGCCTCGGGCCGGATGCTCCCGTCCGCCTGCGGCACGCCCACGGTCATGGGCCGCGCCATCTCGGTCAGGGCGTTGCCGATGTCGATCTGCCCGCAGGCGATGTCGAAGGGCCGTCCGTCCAGCGCCAGCGATTTGGTCAGCCCGGTGATGGCGTGCTTGGTCGCCGTATAGGCCACCGATCCGGGCCGGGGCGCCTGCGCGCTGACCGAGCCGTTGTTGATGATCCGCCCGCCCTGCGGGGACTGCCGCCGCATCTGCGCAAAGGCCGCGCGGGCGCACAGGAAGCTCCCCGTCAGGTTCACCGCCACCACGTCGAGCCATTCCCCGACCGGCGTCTCGTCGATGGTCGCGGCCTTGAAGCCCCGTCCGGCGTTGTTGAACAGCAGGTCCAGCCGCCCCCATTCCGCCACGACCCGCGCCACGGCCGATTCCACCTCGGCCGGGTCCGTCACGTCGCAGGGCAGCACGAGGCCCCCGCCGGCCTCGGCCACCGCTTCCTCCAGCAGCGCCGCGCGCCGTCCGAGGAACCCCACTCGCCAGCCGGCCCCCACCAGCGCCCGCGCCACTGCCCGTCCCACGCCCGTCCCCGCTCCGGTGACGATGGCGACCCCTGAATCCACGATCTTCCCCCTTGCGCCCATCCGGCCCCACCCGAACCTAGCCCGGCGCCAGCGCCGAAGCAGCCCCTTCCGGATCGCGCGTCCCCGGCAGGCCCGTGCCGTCTGGTCAACCTTGCCGGGCCCCTGTAATGATCCACACTGAATGCACCCCGATCCGACAGCGCGGCCGGTCCCATCCGGTCACACGGTCCCGTCGCAGCAGCCCAGGTTCCCATGACGCTACAAGGCCCAGCCGACACGCCTCCCCCCAGCGACGGCTCCACCCCGGCCAACCCCGAAGCCGCCCCGGCGGACGCCGCGACCCCGCCCCCGCCCGCCGCGGAACCCGCGCCGCCCAGCCGGGGCAAGAACGGTGCCCCTCCCGCCAAGGGCGAGCCCGGACCTGTCCTGTCGCTCGAGGCAAGGCGCGCCGGTCGCCCGCCGCAGCGCAACGGCGCAGGCGGGGGTGCCGGCGGCCCAGGTGCAGGCGCGCGCGCCGGTGCAGGCGGCGGCCCAGCGGTCGCGGCGCGTTCCCAACGGCAGCCCGCACCGGCCCGGCCTCCCGAGACCCGCCCTCCCGAGACTCGCCCGCGGGAGGACAGCCCCCCCGAGGCTCTGGCCGCCCCGCGCCCGTTTCCCGTCCCGGCGCCCCCGGCACGCGCGCGCGGGCGGCACTGGGCCGTTCTGGTCAGCTTCGTCCTGTGCGTGATCCTCCCGACCGCTCTGGCAGCCTGGTACCTGTGGGAGCGCGCCACGCCCCGCTACGGCTCCGAGGTCGGCTTTTCCGTCCGGACCGAGGAGATGGGCTCGCCTCTGGACCTCCTCGGCGGGGTCGCGGGGTTCGGCGGCTCCTCCTCCAAGGACACCGACATCCTTTACCGCTTCATCCAGTCCCAGGAGATCGTCGCCGCCGTGGACCGGCAGCTCGACCTGCGCGCCCTCTGGGCCAAGGGCGATCCGGCGCAGGATCCGATCTTCGCCTACCACGCCCCCGGCACGATCGAGGATCTCCACGATTACTGGGACCGGATGGTGGCCGTGTACAACGACACCAGCACGGGCCTCCTCGACGTCCAGGTGCAGGCCTTCGCGCCCGAGGACGCCCAGGCCATCGCCCAGGCGATCTACCTGGAATCGCAGGCCCTCATCAACCGCCTGTCCGACATCGCCGTCGCGGACACCACCCGCCTCGCCCGCCAGGAGCTGGACCTGTCGCTGGAGCGGCTCAAGACCGCGCGCGAGGCGCTGACCCGCTTCCGCAACGAAACCCAGATCGTCGATCCTTCGGTCTCGATCCAAAGTCAGATGGGCCTCCTGTCCTCCCTCGAGGCGCAGCTCGCCCAGACGCTGATCGACCTCGACCTGTTGCGCAACGGCGGGGCGCCGGACTCGGACCCCCGGGTGGAGCAGGCCCTCGCCCGCGTGCAGGTGATCCAGCGCCGCATGGAGGAGGAACGGGCCAAGCTCGGCCTGGGCCGCCCTGTCGCCGCGGGCCTTGCCGCCCCGGAAGGGCCCGCGCTCAGCTTCGGCGGCACGGATGACGCCCCCGAAACGGCTTCCGACGCAGCCCCCGAAGGCGGCGACGGGCTGGCCCCCCGCAACGGCGCGGCCTTCGCCGATCTGGTCGGCGAATACGAGCGCCTGATGGTGGACCAGCAGTTCGCGGAACAGACCTACGTGGCCGCCATGGCCAGCTATGATTCGGCCCTGGCCGAGGGACGGCAGCAGACCCGCTACTTGGCCGCCCATGTGGAGCCCACCTTGGCCGAGCGGTCGGACTATCCCCGGCGCTGGACGCTGGCCGGCCTGACCGCGCTGTTCGCCGTGCTCGCCTGGGGCTTGGTGACGCTGGGCGCCTATGCGCTGAGGGACCGCCGCTAAGCCGAGGAGCCCCTGTCCGGGGCTGGGGCGCGTCCCGGTTCCCTGCGCGGGGGCGCCCCCTTGCTCTGCCCGGCCCGAACGGCCATCGTGCAATCGAAGGTTGCCAGAGGCACCCCTGTCAGGGTGCCCGCTTTCGAGGGCCAGGCATGATCCGCGTCGCACGACCCGCCCAGCAACGCCGCCGGGACCATCCCGCCGGACAAGGCCGGTCGGCGCTCCATGGCCCTGACCCTTCCACCCCCGACCAGGAATCCCCATGCCCGCGCCTGCCACGCTTGACGACCTCGCCCGCTATCTCACCGATGGCTACTGGGGCAGCGCCATGGGCGACGGACTCGGCTGGCGCAGCTACGACGGCGGCTCCGGCACCACAGTCATCCGCGTGGACGTGTCGGGCCTGACCGACGCCGGTCGCCGTCTCGCCTGGGCCGCCATGGAAACCTGGGAGGCCGTGGCCGACATCGACCTCCGCGTCGCCACGACCAGCCATCCGGCGGACATCACCTTCGACGACGCCCAGCCCGGCGGCTGGGGCGGCGGGGGACTGGTCGATGGCCACCTCATCCTCGACAACGGCGTCAATGTGGGCCGCGACGTGCTGTCCTCGGGCACGACGATCGACAGCTACGCCTTCTACGTCAACGTCCACGAGATCGGCCACGCCCTGGGCCTCGGCCATCAGGGCCCCTACAACGAGAACGCCAACTACGCCCGGGACGCCATCTTCGGCAACGACTCCATGAGCCTGTCGGCCATGTCCTATTTCTGGCAGGGTGGCGACAATCCGACCGACCCCGCCACGTTCGCCTATACCATCACGCCGATGATGGTGGACATCATCGCCATCCAGAAACTCTATGGCGCGCCCGTCGGCGGGATGAGCGCCGGCAACACGGTCTGGGGCCGGGGCATGGACCCCGGCACCGTCCTGGGCCGCTTCTTTGCCGCCGCAGCGGGCGACGAGCCGAACGCAGCCCTCGTGCGCGGCGGCCCCTTCGCCATGACGATCTTCGACGAAGGGGGCCGCGACCGCCTGGACCTGAGCTTCGGGGCGCGCGACCAGCGGATCGACCTCCGGCCCGGCCAGTTCTCGGACTGGGCGGGGAACGTCCACAACCTCGCCATCGCGCGCGGCACGATCATCGAGGAGTACGTGGCCGGCTCGGGTGACGACAGGGTCGGCGGCAACGCGGCGAACAACCTCCTGCGCGGCCAGGCCGGGCAGGACAGCCTCTCGGGATCGGACGGCAACGACGTCCTGCACGGCGACGGTGGAGGCGACCGCCTCTTTGGGGGCACCGGCCAGGACCGCCTCCTGGGGGGCGCGGGGGACGACCGTCTCGAAGGGTCGGGCGGCGCGGACCGGCTCGATGGCGGGCAAGGCGCGGATCGGCTTTGGGGCGGCTCGGGGTCTGACATCTTCGTGCTGAAGAACGGCACCGGCCACGACGTCATCCGCGGCTTCACCGACAACGCGGACACGCTCTCGCTCGATGATGCGCTCTGGGGCGGGGGACGGACCGTCAAGCAGGTCCTGGCGGGGGCCGAGGCGACCGACGGCCACCTCGTCTTCCGCTGGGGCGACGACAGCCTGACCCTGTGGGGGGTGTCGCGCGCCGGAGCCTTGGCGGACGACCTCCTGATCGTCTGAGCCCGACCGTCGTAGAAACCGTCGTAGAATAGGCCCCGTCGCCGGGACGGGGCCCGATCGCCTCAGTCCTGGGCGCGGCCCTGGTACGAATTGTCCTCGGTGTTGATGACCACGCGGGTCCCCACGCCGATATGCGGCGGCACCATGACGCGGATGCCGCTCGCTGTCATCGCGGGCTTGTAGGACGACGAGGCCGTCTGGCCCTTCACCACCGGCTCGGTCTCGACGATCTCCACGGTGATCTTCTGGGGGTATTCGATCCCCACCGCGGCCCCCTCATAGGTCTTGAGGTAGACCCGCATGCCTTCCTGCAGGTACACCTTGTCGTCGCCGATCAGGTCGGGCGACACGGCGACCTGCTCGTAGGATTCGGGCTGCATGAAGTGGAAGCCTTCGCCGTCCTCGTACAGGAAGTCGTACTCCCGCTCGTCCACGTTCACCCGCTCGACCTGCTCGACGGTGCGCCAGCGCTCGGACACCTTCACGCCGTCCTGCAGGCGACGCAGGTCGGCCGAGGTCGTGGGCGTGCCCTTGCCGGGGTGGAAGTTCGAGACGGTCAGCACGACATGGAGCTTGCCGTCGATCTCGAGGACGTTGCCCTTGCGGAGCGAGGAGGCGATGACTTTCACGGATCAGGTCCCTGGATGACAATGGCGGCGGCCCCGCGCGGGCCCCACGACCCCCATGGTCATCGGAGCCCCGCCACCCGGGACGCATCGCGAGGGCCCCTAGCGCATCCCGTCCGTTTGCGCCAGAGGATCGCGCCATGACCGACCCCTGGTGGACCCCCGCGCGCCACGAAACGCGCCGCCCGCTTCTCCTCGCCCGCAACCGCCTCCAGGCCGCCCTGCGCGCCTGGTTCGCCGATCAGGACTTCCTTGAGGCCGACCCCTCCGGGCTCCAGACCTCTCCGGGCAACGAGGCGCATCTGCACGCCTTCACCGCTCAGGCCATCGGCAACGACGGCCAGCCCCGCACCCTTTATCTCCACACCTCGCCGGAATTCGCGCTGAAAAAGCTGCTCGCCGCAGGGGAAACCCGCCTGTTCAGCTTCTCCCATGTCTGGCGCAACCGCGAGCGTGGCCCCCTCCACCACCCCGAGTTCACGATGCTCGAATGGTACCGCGTGGGCGCCCCCTACGAGGCGCTGATGGAGGACTGCGCCGCGATCCTCCGCATGGCCGCCGAGGCCGCCGGGGCCGCGACCCTCCGCTTCCGCGACCGCACCTGCGACCCCT
The DNA here is from genome assembly GCF_006152115.1 of Rubellimicrobium rubrum. Classification (GTDB taxonomy): domain Bacteria; phylum Pseudomonadota; class Alphaproteobacteria; order Rhodobacterales; family Rhodobacteraceae; genus Rubellimicrobium; species Rubellimicrobium rubrum. The sequence continues at coordinate 158,714 of NZ_VDFU01000002.1, forward strand.
TCGCGCCGCCCGAACGCTTGTCCGTGGCCGAGGCCTTCGGGCGGCATGCGGGCATCGACCTCCTCGCCACGATCCGCCCCGACGGCAGCCCCGATGCCAGCGCCTTGCGCGCGCAGGCCCAGGCCGCCGGAGAGGCGACCTCTCCCGACGACACCTGGTCCGACATCCTGTCCAAGATCCTGACGACCCGCGTCGAGCCTCATCTGGGCCACGGCCGCCCCACGATCCTCGACCGCTTCCCCGCCGCCGAGGCCGCGCTGGCCCGCCGCGCGCCCGACGACCCCCGCGTGGCCGAGCGGTTCGAGTTGTACGCCTGCGGAGTGGAACTCGCGAACGGCTTCGGCGAACTCACCGACTCCGCCGAGCAGCGCCACAGGTTCGAGGCCGAGATGGCCGAGAAACAGCGCGTCTACGGCGAGACCTACCCGCTCGACGAGGATTTCCTCGCGGCCCTCGCCCACATGCCCCCAGCGTCGGGCATCGCGCTAGGCTTCGACCGGCTGGTCATGCTGGCGACCGGCGCCCCCCGCATCGACGAGGTGATCTGGGCGCCGGTTCCATAACGAACGCGCCCCGGCGGACCTCCCACCGGGGCACGCGGGGCCTCAGCGGTTCCCCGACTTGCGGGGAAGCTGCATGGGCCTGCCTTTGGGCCCCTTGGGGCCGCCGTTCCAGTGACCCAGCGTGGAGGGGTCAAAGCCCTTGGGCGGTGTGGCCTTGGGCAGGGACGGCAGCGGGCGTGTCAAATCGATCCGCCCCGGCTTCGGGTGGAATGCGGGCTTGTCGGTCATGGCTGTGCCTTCGTGCGAGAGAAGCGGGAAGGCGGGCGAGCGGGACATGCGGGCCCCGAACGCCCCCAGGCCGCCCATCACGGGGCGGCTAGCGCAGGCTGTCCATCGGCAGGGCACTCCTCGGGGGACGTGGGACGGGCCGCGATCCCGTCATGGGCGCGGCGGCGACTGGCCGTTCAGGCGATCAGGCGGGGTTGTCCACGACACGACACTCCTTGGCAGACGCCCCGAAGGATAGGGGCGGCCTGCCGCCTGTCAACTCCGCGCCGCGGGCGTTGCGCCCCGTCCCCCACCGCGCGCCGCCGCCACGCGCCCTCAACCCCGCGCTGCCATTCTGGTCCTGCCCTCCGCAGGACACCGCCCATGCCCCTCGATCTCGACGCGCCGCTCCCCTCGCCCCACCTACCCCGCCCGGCTGCGAAGCCGCCTCGCCCGCATGGGCCCTGCCGCGTCTCTGACCCGGTGCTCGAGGCGCGGGTCGCGCGGAACTGGATCATGCGCGAAACCTTCGAGCAGAGCGGATACCACTTCCCCGACCATCCGCGCCCCCGCGTGCCCCGTTATCTCCGCGCCCGCTACCCCGATCTGGCGGCCGAGGACGACGCGGCGGATGCGGCCCTTGCAGCGCAGCCTCCTGCCTTGCCGCCTCCTGCCGGGCCGATCCCCGCACCCGCGCCGGAACCGACCCCCTCTCCCGCTGGACCCCAGGCCCCTTCTCCCCTAAAGACCCTGCGATCCCAGGGAGAAGACCCGATGTCCCCCGATACCGTGACCGAAACGCCCGCACCGGACTACAAGTCCACGCTGAACCTGCCCGAGACCGCGTTCCCCATGCGCGCCGGGCTGCCCGAGCGCGAGCCGCAGTGGCTCGCCCGCTGGGCGCGGATCGGCATCTACGAGCGGCTGCGGGCCTCGGCGGCGGGACGCGCGCCCTTCATCCTGCACGACGGCCCTCCTTACGCGAACGGCAACCTCCATATCGGCCACGGGCTGAACAAGGTCCTCAAGGACATGGTGGTGCGGTCCCAGCAGATGATGGGCCGGGACGCGCGCTACATCCCCGGCTGGGACTGCCACGGCCTTCCCATCGAGTGGAAGATCGAGGAGCAGTACCGGTCCAAGGGCCTGAACAAGGACGACGTCTCGGTCGTCGACTTCCGGCAGGAGTGCCGGAAGTTCGCGGAGCATTGGGTGGAGATCCAGCGCGAGGAGTTCAAGCGCCTCGGCATCACCGGCAACTGGTCCGACCCCTACCTGACGATGGACTTCCACGCCGAGGCCGTCATCGCCGGGGAGTTCCAAAAGTTCCTGATGAACGGCAGCCTCTACCAGGGCTCGAAGCCCGTCATGTGGAGCCCCGTCGAAAAGACCGCCCTGGCCGAGGCCGAGGTGGAATACCAGGACGTGACCAGCCACCAGGTCTGGGTGCGGTTTCCGGTCGCCGCCGACGCCTCCCAGCCTCGGAAATCCTCCTACCGGGAGGACGGGACCACGCGGGTTCTGTTTGGTGCGGAACTGAACGCGCAGCTATCCGACGCGAGTGTCCTGATCTGGACGACAACTCCGTGGACCATCCCGCAGAACCGCGCAGTGGCTTTCGGCCCCTCCATCGCCTACGGCCTCTACCAGGCGAACCGCCCCGGGACGGACGACAAGCCCGCGACGAGCGAGACGGTGATCCTCGCCGACGCCCTCGCGGGTGCCGTCTTTGCGCATGCGAAGTTCGCCGAAGGCGACGTCCAGCGTCTCCGCGACGTGTCGGCCGAAGAGCTGTCGGCCCTCACCCTCGCCCACCCCTTCCGCGGGCTTGAGGGCGCGAACGGCGAGTGGGACTACGACGTCCCCGTCCTCCCCGGCGAGCACGTCACCGAGGACGCGGGCACCGGCTTCGTCCACACCGCGCCCTCGCACGGCGACGACGACTACCAGCTCGGCCTCCGCTATGGCCTGCCCATGACCTACAACGTCATGGAGGACGGCTCCTACCGCGCCGACCTGCCGCTCTTCGGCGGCCAGCACATCATCCAGCCCGACGGCAAGGAAGGCCCCGCCAACGTCTCCGTCATCAAGGCGCTGGCGGGCGCGGGCGGGCTCTTCGCGAAAGGAAAGCTCAAGCACAGCTACCCCCATAGCTGGCGCTCCAAGGCCCCGCTGATCTACCGCAACACGCCCCAGTGGTTCGCGGCGATCGACAAGCCCCTCTCGGACGGCAAGGGCGAATACGGCGACACCATCCGCAAGCGCGCCCTGACCTCCATCGAGGAGCTCGTGACCTTCACCCCCATCTCGGGCCGCAACCGCCTCCATTCGATGATGGAGGCGCGGCCCGACTGGGTGCTGTCGCGCCAGCGCGCCTGGGGCGTGCCGCTGACCTGCTTCGTCAAGCGCGGCGCCAAGCCGACCGACGCGGACTTCCTGCTACGCAATGAGGAGGTGAACGCCCGCATCGTCGCGGCGTTTGAGGCCGAGGGCGCGGACGCCTGGTACAAGGACGGCTCCAAGGAGCGACTCCTGGGCAACATCGTCAACCCGGACGACTACGAGCAGGTCTTCGACATCCTCGACGTCTGGTTCGACTCAGGGAGCACCCATGCCTTCGTCCTGCGCGACCGCGCGGACGGGAGCGAAGATGGCCTCGCCGACCTGTATCTGGAGGGCACCGACCAGCATCGCGGCTGGTTCCACTCCTCCATGCTCCAGGCCTGCGGCACTATCGGGCGCGCGCCCTACCGGGGCGTGCTGACCCATGGCTTCACGCTCGACGAGAAGGGCATGAAGATGTCCAAGTCGCTGGGCAACACCGTCGCGCCCGCACAGATCGTCAAGGACTACGGCGCGGACATCCTGCGGCTGTGGGTCGCGCAGACCGACTTCACCGTGGACCAGCGCATCGGGCCCGAGATCCTCAAGGGCACCGCCGACAGCTACCGCCGCCTCCGCAACACCATGCGGTTCCTGCTGGGGAGCCTTGGCGACGTGACCGAGGCCGACCGGGTCGAGCCCGCCCAGATGCCCGAGCTGGAGCGCTGGGTGCTCCACCGCCTGGCCGAACTGGATGAGGTCGTCCGCACCGGCTACGCCGCCTACGACTTCCAGGGCGTGTTCCAGGCGCTGTTCAACTTTGCCACCGTGGACCTGTCGGCCTTCTACTTCGACATCCGCAAGGACACCCTCTACTGCGACGGCGACACGGAGCGTCGCCGGGCCGCGCGGACGGTGCTCGTGCATCTGTTCGACCGCCTGACCACCTGGCTCGCCCCCATCCTGACCTTCACCATGGAGGAGGTCTGGCTGGAGCGTCACCCGGGCGAGGACTCCTCGGTCCACCTCCAGGACTTCCCCACCACGCCCTCCGACTGGCGCGACGAGGCTCTGGACACCAAGTGGCAGGCCATCCGCGCCGCCCGCCGTGTCGTGACCGGCGCGCTGGAGAAGCAGCGGACGGCCAAGGTCATCGGGGCTTCGCTGGAGGCCGCGCCGACGGTGTTCGTCTCCGACGCGCTCGCGCAGGCGCTGCGGGGGGTGGCCTTCGAGGACCTGTCCATCACCTCGGGCATCGTGGTCACGACCGATGCGGCCCCGGAAGGCGCGTTCCGGCTGCCGGACGTGCCGGAGGTGGCGGTGGTCTTCGCCCTGGCCGAGGGCGAGAAGTGCCAGCGCTGCTGGAAGATCCTTCCTGACGTGGGGACGCACCCGCATCCGCATGTCTGCGCCCGCTGCGACGCGGCCCTGGCCGGGCTGAACGTTCCGGCCTGACACGCCCATGACCACGGGCCTTCTGGCGGCGGTGCTCTTCGCCGCCTTTCTTCACGCGGCCTGGAACGCCGTGGTGAAGGTCGGCACCTCCAAGATCGGGGCGATGCTGGTGGTCAGCGTCGCCGAGATCGTCATCGGGGTGCTGGTGGTCCTGTTCCGGCCCGCGATCGACCCGGCGGCCTGGCCTTGGGTCATCGCGGCCTCCTGCACGCACCTCGCCTACAAGTCGTTCCTGACCTTTGCCTATGAGCGGGGCGACCTGAGCCGGGTCTATCCCATCGCGCGGGGCGCGGCCCCGATGGTCGTGGCGCTGGTCGGCGCGGCGACGCTGCCCGACGCGGTGACGGGGCACGAATACGCGGGCATCTTCGTGCTGGGACTGGGCATCCTGCTCATGGCGCGGGGGGTGTTCACCTCTCGGGAGGATCGGAGGCTCCTGCCCTTTGCGCTGGGCTCGGCGGCGGCGACGGCGACCTATACGATGATCGACGGGCTGGGGGCGCGGGTGTCTGGAGAGCCCGTGGGCTATGTCGGCTGGATCTTCATCGGCGGGGGGGCGCTGTTCTCGGCCGCCATGCTGCTTTGGAAGGGCTTGGGCATCGTGCCGCGCCGCCCGCGTGACTGGGCGCTGGGCACGGCAGGCTCGGTGGCGTCCTACGGGGCCTATGGCGTGTCGATCTGGGCCATGACGCTGGCGCCCATAGCGGTGGTCGCCGCGCTGCGCGAGACCTCGATCCTGTTCGCGGTGCTGATCGGCTGGCTGGTGTTCCGCGAACGGATGGACCGGGCCAAATGGGCCGCGGTGGGGCTGATCGTGGCGGGCGTGGTGCTCACCCGGCTGTAGGGGGCCCGGGGCGCGCGGAGATCCCGACCCCAGCGCACCCCAGGGCGGCGTCAGAACGCGAAACCGACCGCGAGTTGCACATACGGGATGACGTCGAGCTTTTCGGCAAGGTCACGGATATCCGCGGTCTCCTCGTCGAGGTCGGCCTGCGTCACGTCGGGGTTGTCGGTCAGGGCGGTGACGTCGAAGCCGCCTGCGAAGATCCCGCCCGCGGCCACCGAATAGGTCATCGCCCCAGAGATGCGGCCAGTGTAGCCCGCGGCCAGGGCCGGGCTCACGTCGCGCGTCTGGGCGAATGAGACCGACACGTCGGCTTCGAGGTGGTCGAACTCAATGGCGTTGCCGGTGAAGGCCGCGGCGTAGTCGGTCTTGAACACCCCGGCCGAGACATGGAACCCGCCCGCATAGGGGTAATAGTCAGCCAGCAGGCCGACGCCGCCCAAGTCGAGCGTGCCGTCATAGCTGTCGCCGTCGCTCTCCTCGTCGAAGTCGAAGGACGCAGCGCCGATGGGCAGGCGCAGGCCGAAGCGGTCGTTCAGGCGCACCGTCGGCTCGAGCGTGGGGCCAAGGCTCGAGACCCCGAGGTTGACGCCATAGCGCAGGCTGCCCGGATCGATGGACAACGGCGATCCCGTCAGGTCGGCTGCGACGGCCGACCCGCAGGACAAGGCGGCGAGGAGGGCAAGGTGAGGCAGCTTCACTGGTGACTCCTTTCGAAACACCCACACTCTTGCCAGAGGAGAGTTACGAAAAGACTGACTCGCGCAGTGCGGGTGTCGGACAGGAGGATGCTGTGGCAGACGGAGTTCATTCTGGGTCTTGATTGATCCGGGGTCGTGGCGGCGGCCCCGACCGTCCGGCCCCCGAGGCCGGCGTTCCTCGCCTCAGCCTTCCTTGCCGTAGACGAGTTGCTGCATCGCTCCGGCGCCCAGGAGGTACAAGGACGTGATCGTCAGGCCCCATTGCGCCCAGGACTCGGGGTGGAAGCTGACCCAGGCGGCCCAGCCCGCGAATACGACCCACAGGAGCGCCATGGGCAGGGTCACGGCACGCCAACGCTCGGTTCGGACGGGGTGCACGAACTTGACGGGGAGGAACATGGCGACGGCCAGGATCGTCACCAGCACCACGATGACCCAGAAGTTGGGCTGCCAGGCGAACAGCGCGAGGACCACCATGTTCCAGCAGCCCGGGAAGCCGGAAAAGCTGTTGTCCTTGGTCTTCATCCGGGTGTCGGAGAAGTAGAGCGCCGAGGTGAAGGTGATGATGATGATGCCGAACCAGCCGGTCCAGCCGTCCATCAACCCCGACCGGAACAGCGCATAGGCCGGCACGAAGACATAGGTCAGGTAGTCGATCACGAGGTCCATGAGCACCCCGTCGAAGACCGGGGCGTTCTTCTTGACGTCGTAGCGGCGGGCCAGCGGCCCGTCGATCCCGTCCACGAACAGCGCCACGACGAGCCACAGGAACATCATGTTCCAATCCTCTTGCACGGCTTCGAGCATGGCGAGGATCGCCCAAACGGCCCCGGTGGCGGTCAGGAGGTGAACGGCAAGAGCTTTTTGGGCGGCGGTCATGCGGCCCTGATGCCGCATCGGGGCCGGGGGGGCAAGCGCGACGCAGCCAACCGGGGCCGACCGGGGTTGCGGTTTTCCCGGTCCCGCCGCTTGCCACGCGCCCGGGCCGCCGCTACGCCCCGCGCCATGCCCCGTTATGCGCTGAAGATCGAATACCTCGGCACGCCCTTTGCCGGATGGCAGCGGCAGGCCAGCCAGCCCTCGGTGCAGGGGGCGCTGGAGGCGGCGCTGGCCCGGCTGGGTCCGGGGCCGCACAACGTCGCGGCGGCGGGGCGGACGGATGCGGGGGTGCATGCCTGGGGGCAGGTGGCTCATTGCGACATGGCGCGGGAGTGGACGCCGTTCCGGCTGTCCGAGGCGCTGAACCATCACCTGCGGCCGCATCCCGTCGCGATCACCGCCTGCGCCCGAGTCGCGGACGACTGGCACGCCCGCTTTTCGGCCCGAGAGAGGGCGTATCTGTACCGCATCATCCATCGCCGGGCGCCCCTCGTGCTGTCGGCCCGGCGGGCCTGGCGGGTGGGCGGCGCCCTGGACGCGGAGGCGATGGCCGAGGGGGCGAGGCACCTGCTGGGGCGGCACGACTTCACGACCTTCCGGTCCACTTGGTGCCAGGCCGGGAGCCCGGTTCGCACCCTGGACGAGGTGACGGTCCGCCGCGCCGAAGGGCCGGAAGGCACGGAGATCCACGTCGCCGTCCGCGCCCGGAGCTTTCTGCACAACCAGGTCCGGTCGATCGTGGGAAGCCTGGAGCGGGTGGGCGCAGGGGCCTGGGCCCCGGAGCGGATGGCCGAGGCGCTGGCGGCGCGTGACCGCGCGGCCTGCGGTCCCGTGGCCCCGGCGGATGGGCTCTATTTCGCGCGGGTCGGCTACGACCCCGACCCGTTCGGTTCCCCTTCAACGGAAATGTGACGCCCGGACCCCGGCCGAGCCGTTGTGGCTTTCCCCGGGCGCGCCGCTACGCTTAACCTTTCAGAAGGGTGCATCCCGCGCCCGACTCCTGCGAGGTTCGATGCCCCGTCTTCCCGTTCTCGTCCTCGCCGCGCTGCTGCCCCTGGGGGCCCAGGCCCAGGAGACCACGCTGGCCCTGCCGCCCGGCACCGACGAGGATCTCCGCACTGTGCTGGAGAACGCCTCGCTCACGCTGTCGCTGGAGGCCGAGGGGCTGACGGCGGCGCAGGACTATGTGGCGGCAGCGCGGGCGGACTACCGGCGGCTCCTCGCGGGGCTGTATGCCGAAGGGTATTACGGCGGGGCCATCACCATCACCGTGGACGGGCAGGAAGCCTCGACCATCCAGCCTCTGGATGCGCCGGCGAGCATCGGGCAGGTGGTGCTGAACGTCACGCCGGGGCCGCGCTTCACCTTTGGGCAGGCGGTGGTCGCGCCGCTCGCGCCCGCGACGGAGCTGCTGCCGGAGTTCGCCCCCGGCGAGGTCGCGCGGTCCGAAACGGTGCGGGAGGCGGTGGAGGCCGCCGTCGCCGCCTGGCGGGCCGAGGGCAACGCCAAGGCGACCGTCGCCTCGGAGGAGGTGGTCGCGGTCCATCCTGCCCAGCGGCTCGACGTCACCGTGGGCATCGCGCCGGGGCCCGAGCTGACCTTTGGCGCCGTCACGGTCAGCGGCAACGAGGACGTCCGCACCCGGCGCATCCTGCGGATCGCGGGCATCCCCTCGGGCGAGGTCTTCGACCCCGAGGTGCTGGATCGCGCGGTCCAGCGGCTGCGGCGCACGGGGACGTTCGACAGCGTGGCGGTGGTCGAGTCCGAGGCCATCGGGCCGGGCAACACGCTGCCGCTGGCGCTTCAGGTCGTGGAGTCCCTGCCCCGCCGGATCGGCTTCGGGGCCGAGATCTCGTCCACCGACGGGGTGTCGGCCACGGCCTTCTGGCTGCACCGGAACCTTCTGGGCGGCGCGGAGCGGCTGCGGGTCGAGGCGGAGATTGCCGGGATCGAGAGCGGGGCCGTGGACACGCAGCGCGGCGGGCTCGACTATGCCCTGGGGGCGAGCTTTGCGCGGCCGGCAACCTTTGCGGCGGACAACGATCTGGTGGTCGATGCGCGGCTGAGCCAGGAGGACGAGGAGGAGTACTTCCTCCAGCAGTTCACCTTCGACTTCGGCATCACCCGTTATGTGGGCGACTACTTGACCGCGACGGCGGCAGTCGGCCTGCTGACCGCCCACGAGGAGACGGCGGTCGAGACGCGGGACTACACGCTCCTGACCCTGCCGCTGTCGGGGGTGCTGGACCGGCGGGACGACCCGCGCGACGCGAGGGCCGGCTATTACCTCGACCTGGAGGCCACGCCCTTCCTGTCGGTGGGGGGCGAGGCGGGGAACGGGGCGCGGCTTTACGCGGATGCGCGCTATTACCGGACGCTGGGCACGCGGGTGACGCTGGCCGCGCGGGGGCAGTTGGGCAGCGTGCTGGCCGCTGAGCGCGAGGAGGTGCCTCAGGACTACCTGTTCTTCTCGGGCGGGGGCGGCACGGTGCGAGGGCAGCCCTATCAGGATCTGGGCGTGGAGGTTCCCGACCCCGAGGAGCCCGGCGAGACGGTGACGCTGGGTGCAGCCTCCTTTGTCGGCGCGCAGCTCGAGGCGCGGGTGGGCTTTACTGAAAACATCGGCGGCGTGGCCTTCGCCGATTTCGGCGCGGTGGATGAAGGCGCCTTTCCCGGGGGCGACAGCGAGAGCCATGCCGGCGTGGGCCTGGGCGTGCGCTATGACACCTTTGTCGGGCCGATCCGGCTGGACGTGGCGACGCCGGCCTCGGGCGACGACGCCTTTGGCGCGGTGCAGCTTTACATCGGCATAGGTCAGTCGTTTTGAACCGCCTGTCGATCCTGGCGCTCTGCGCCCTGCCCCTATCCGCCATCGCCCTGTCGGCCGTGGTCCTTCCCGCGCTGGCGCAGACCGAGGCGGAGACCGAGCGCGACCGCGGCTTCCTGACCAGGCTGATCGAGGACAACCTGTCCTCGACGGCACGGCAGGTGGTCGTGGAAGGGTTCGAGGGCGCGCTGTCGTCGCGCGCGACGGTGGCGTCGATCACCATCGCGGATCAGGAGGGGGTGTGGCTGCGGGCCACGGACCTCGTGCTCGACTGGAACCGGTCGGCGCTGCTGGGCGGGCGGATCGAGATCGAGGAGCTGACGGCGGGAAGCATCGAGATCCTGCGCCCGCCGGTCCCCGACCCGCAGGCCCCCACCCCCGAGGCCACGCCCTTTGCCCTGCCCGAGCTGCCGGTGTCGGTGCGGATCGGGCAGCTTCGGACGGATCGCATCGTGCTGGGCGAACCACTGCTGGGCGAGGAACTGGTGCTGACCCTCGACGGGTCGGTGAATCTCGCCGGGGGCGAGGGGGCAGCGCAGATCGCGGCACGGATCATCGAAGGGAGCGCGGGGCAGCTTTCGCTCGATGCCTCCTATTCCAACGAGACGCGGGTCCTGGCCGTGAACCTGGGCCTGGAGGAGGAGGCCGAGGGGCTGGTGGCGCGGACGCTGGGGCTGCCGGGGCTGCCCTCGGTCGCGCTGAACGTCGAGGGCACCGCGCCCATCGACGATTATGCCGCGCAGATCCGGCTCGCCACCGACGGGGAGCCGCGCATCGCGGGGGACTTCGCCCTCAAGACCACGGCGACGGAGAACGGCGAGGTCACCTCGCGCGCTTTTGGCTTGGACGTGCGGGGCGACGTGACGCCGCTTCTGGCGCCCGAGGCAGGCGCGTTCTTCGGGCCGGACGTGGTGCTGCGGACCAAGGGCATCCGGCGGCAGGACGGGTCGCTGGTGTTGACCTCCCTGGGCATCCAGGCCGAGGCGCTGCGGCTGAACGGCCGGGCGCAGATCACGCCGCAGGGCTGGCCCGCGCGCATCGACCTGGAAGGGACCGTCGGCAACGAGGCGGGGACGCCCGTGCCGCTGCCCGGTGCGGGTGGCGTGACGGTGACGGGGGTCACGCTGGACGTGGGCTATGACCAGGCCCAGGGGGATGCCTGGACCGGCACCTTTGCCATCGAGAACCTTGAGCGCGAGGGGCTGGCGCTGGCCGGGCTGACGCTGGAGGGGGGCGGCACGATCCGCCCTGCGACCGAGGAGACTCCGGGCGCCTTCACGGCAGGGCTCGATTACGCCGCGACGGGGCTGGCCTTTGCCGATGCGGCGGTGAGCGAGGCGCTGGGCGCGGACCTGTCGGGCCGGATCGACCTGGATCGTCCCGCCGATGGGGGACCGCTGCGGATCGCGGGGCTGACGCTGACCGGGCCGGGGGTGGACGCCGAGCTGACGGGGACCGTGGCGACAAGCCCGGCGCTGCTGGCCGACACGGTGCTGGACCTGCGGGCCGGGGACCTGGGGCGCTTTGCGGAGCTGTCGGGGCTGGACCTGGGCGGATCGGCGGATGTGACGGTGGTGTCGCAGGTGCGCCCGCTGGACGGCATCTTTGACGCGACCATCGACGGGACGACGCAGGACCTTGCGCTCGGGATCGAGGTTCTCGACCCGCTGCTGGCCGGGACGGGGACCGTGGCGGTGGACGCCGCCCGCGACGAGGCCGGGCTGCGGGTGAGCGAACTGACGATCGACACGGACGCGCTGGACGTGACAGGGACCGCCGACATCACCAGCGGGGCGAGCGCGGCGCGGTTCGACCTCGCGCTGGCCGATCTGGGGCTGTCCTTTCCGGGTCTCACCGGTCCCGGCACCGTGCGGGGCACCTTTGACCGGCAGGCCAATGGCGCGGCGGTGATCGACGCGCAGGCCGCGCTGCCGGGTGCGACCGTCGCGCTGGACGCGACCCAGGGCGCGCAGACCCTGGGCGAGGACGGCGAGCCGGTGCCGGGGCCCTACACCTTCACCGCGCAGGCCGAGGTCGAGGAACTGGAGCCCTACCGGGCCGTGCTGGAGACCTTTGCGCCCGATCTGGGAATCGCGCCGTCGGGCGCGGCGTCGCTGGACCTGTCGGGGACGGCGGCGGCGGATGCCTCCACCTTCGACGTGACGGTGGGCGCGCGGACGCGGGACCTCGGGTTCGGGATCGAGGCGCTGGATGCGGCGCTGGCCGGGGAAGGGTCGCTGGCGGGCCGTGCGGTGCGGACGGGGCCGGAAAGCTTCCGGGTCGAAGGGCTGACCGTGGACACGGACCAGATCGACGGAACGGTGACCGCCGCCATCGACAACGGTGTGGGCACGGCGGAGTTGGACCTGGGCCTCGCCGATGTGGGCGAGGTGCTGGGCGGGCTGTCGGGGCCAGGGCGCGTGGCGGGCAACGCCGCGCGGGCTGAGGATGGGACGCTGGACCTTGACCTGACAGCGACGCTGCCCACGGGCACCGCGCGGATCGACGGGACCGTCGCCGCGCCCGAGGATGGCTATGCCTTCACCGGCGACGTGGCGGCCGACTTTTCGGACATCGCGCCGCTGGGGCCGCTGGTCGGGCGGGATCTGGGCGGGGCGGTGCAGGCCACCGCCTCGGGGACGGCGCGGCCGGACGGGTCGGTGCTGGACCTGACCTTTGACGCGACGACCCGGGACCTTCGGGTCGGGCTGCCGCAGATCGACCCGCTGCTCGCGGGGCCGGGCACCCATTCGGGACGGGTGGTGCGGAGCCCGGAGGCGGGCCTCACGCTCGATGTCGCTGTGGCTACGCCGCAGTTGGATGGCACGGTCGAGGGGGGCTTCACCGAAGGGGCGGGCGACGGGCGGTTCGACCTGACGGTCGCGGATGTGGGCGTGGTCGCGCCGGGGCTGTCCGGGCCGGCCCGCGCGGTGGGGACCGCCGCGCAGGGGGCGGACGGCACCATCGCCATCGACGCGGAGGCGACGGCGCCCGGCGCGCGGGCCGTGATCGACGCGAGCGTGGCCCCTCCCGATCAGGACTATGAGATCACCGGGACGGCGAACGTCTCGGTCGCGGATCTCGGGCCGTGGTCGCGGCTGGCGGGGCAGCCCCTGGGCGGGGGCCTTGATGCCCGGGTGGAGGGGAGCGCCCTGCCCTCCCTTGCGGAGTTCGACCTGACGGTGGATGCGACGACGCGGGACCTCGATGTGGGCGTGCCGGCGGTGGCGCAGCTTCTGGCGGGGACGGGCACGGTCGCGGGCCGGGCGGTGCGGGGCGCGGACGGCGCGATCCTCGTGGAACGGCTGGCGGCCGATTTCCCCAACATCGACGTCACCGGACAGGGCACGACCGAGGGGGGCGAAGCGCGCGTGACCTTTAACGCGCGGCTGGCCGACCTGGGGCTGTTCGTGCCGGAGTTTCCGGGGCCGGTCGCCGCGACGGGGACCGCCACGCTCGGGGCCGGGGGCACGACGGTGGACGCGGACGTGACCGGGCCGGGCGGGATCACCGCTGCCGTCGCGGGCACGGTGGGCGGGGAGGCGACGGACCTGCGGGCCACGGGTACCGCGCCCCTGGAGATCGCGAACGCCTTTCTCGACCCGCGCCGCTTGGAGGGACCGGCGAGCTTTGACCTCCGGCTCGCGGGGGCGCCGTCGCTGGACGCGCTGTCGGGGACCGTTTCGGTCCAAGGCGCGCAACTGGCGGACCCCGGACTGGGCGAGGCGCTGCGCAACATCACCGGGACGGCCACCATCGCGGGTGGGACGGCGACGCTGGCGCTGGCGGGCGACCTCGCCACCGGCGGACGGCTGGACGTGGCGGGTCCGGTCGGGCTCCAGCCGCCCTTCGAGGCCAATCTGGCGATCAACGGTACCGGCCTCGTGATCCGCGACCCGTCGCTTTACGAGGCGCGGGGGAACGGACGGCTGACGGTGACCGGCCCTCTGGCCGGGGGCGCGCTGATCGCAGGGGCTGTCGGGCTTGAGACGGTGGAGCTGCGGGTGCCCGCCACGGGCGTGGGCGCGCTGGGCGAGCCGCTGCCCGTGTTCCACATCGAGCCGTCGGTCCCCGTCCAGCGGACGCTGGCGCGCGCCGAGCTGGCGGTGGATGGCGCGGCGCAGGCGGCGGCGGACGACGCGGAGGGCGGGGGCGTGTCCTTCGGCCTCGATATCCTCCTGGATGCGCCGGCGCGGGTCTTCGTGCGCGGCCGGGGCCTTGATGCGGAGTTGGGGGGGCAGTTGCGGCTGACCGGGACCACGCGGCAGGTGATCCCCATCGGGCAGTTCTCGCTGCTGCGCGGGCGGCTGTCGATCCTGGGGCAGCGCTTCGATCTGACCGAAGGGTCGGCCACGATCCAGGGGGACTTCAACCCCTTCCTGCGGCTCGTGGCGGAAACCACCGCGCGCACCGGGACGCTCATCTCCATCACGCTCGAAGGACCGCTGGCCTCGCCGGAGGTGACGTTCTCCTCCTCGCCCGAGCTGCCGCAGGACGAGATCCTGGCGCAGCTCCTGTTCGGGGTGGACATCGCCTCGATCACGCCGTTCCAGGCGGTGCAGTTGGCCGCGGCGGTGTCCGAGCTGGCGGGCGGCGGAGGCGGCCTTGTCCAGGACCTGCGGGCGGGGGCTGGTCTCGCGGACCTTGACGTCACCACGACCGAGAGCGGCGGCTTCGGCCTGCGCCTGGGCCGCTACCTGAGCGAGAACGTCTACACGGACGTCACCGTCTCGCAGGACCAGACCGAGGCCACGATCAACCTCGACCTCACGCCAGACCTGACGGTGCGCGCGGGGGTGGGGACGACGGGGGAAACCTCTGTGGGGATCTACTTCGAGCGGGATTATTGAGGTGAGCAGGGACAGCCGGCTCCTGTCCCTGCTGCTTCGCCACCGGCCGGACAAGGCGGGGCTTGTGCTTGGTCCGGGCGGCTGGGTCGGGGTGGACGACCTTTTGGCCGGGATGGCGCGTCTGGGGCGCCCGCTCGACCGGGCAGCGCTGGAACGGATCGTGGCCCAGGACGAGAAAGGCCGCTTCACCCTGTCGCCCGACGGGAGCCGCATCAGGGCGGCGCAGGGACACTCGGCGGAGGTGGATCTTGGACTTCCGCCTGCCGAACCGCCCGCGATCCTGTTTCACGGGACCGCTGAGACGAGTCTGCCCGCGATCCTGTCTGAAGGCCTAATCCCCGGGCGGCGGCGTCACGTTCACCTGTCGCCGGACATCCCGACCGCTGCGAAGGTCGGACAACGCCATGGCCGCCCCGTGGTGCTTCGCGTGGGAGCCGGAGCCATGCACCAGGACGGCCTGCCCTTCTGGCAGGCCGACAATGGCGTCTGGCTCACCGAGCGGGTGCCGCCCCGCTATCTGGAACGGCTGCCCTGATCCCCTACTCCGCCGCCTGCACCATGGGGGTGGGTTCGTCCCAGTAGTGGCAGGTGGCGCGCTGGCCGGGGCCGACCTCGTAGGGCGGGGGCGGCTCGGCGGCGCAGCGGGGCTTGGCCTTGGGGCAGCGGGTGCGGAACACGCAGCCCGAGGGGGGCGACAGCGGCGAGGGAAGGTCGCCTTCCAGCACGGGCCGGGGGCGGGCCTTTTCCAGCGCGGGGTCGGGAATGGGGACTGAGGAGATCAGGAACTGCGTGTAGGGGTGGCGGGGCCGCTCCACGATCGCGCGGGCGGGCGCGGTCTCCATCAGGCGGCCCAGATACATGACCATCACGCGGTCCGAGATATGCCGCACCACCGACAGGTCGTGCGCGATGAAGATCATCGCGATGCCGAGGTCGCGCCGAAGCTCGCGCAGGAGATTCACCACCTGCGCCTGCACGGACACGTCGAGCGCCGACACCGGCTCGTCGCAGATGAGGAGCTTGGGGTTCAGGATCAGCGCGCGGGCGATGCCGATGCGCTGGCACTGCCCGCCCGAGAACTCGTGCGGGTAGCGGTTCACGAGGTTCGGCAGCAGGCCCACCCGCTCCATCAGCGCCTGCACGCGCTGGCGGACCTCGGCGCGCGGGGTCTTGGGAAAGTGGGTGGTCAGCGGCTCGGCGATGATGTCGCCCACGGTCATGCGGGGGTTCAGCGCGGCAAGCGGGTCCTGGAAGATCATCTGGATGTCGCGCCGCCGCGACCGGCGGGCGTCCGCACCAAGGGCCGAGAGGTCCTGCCCCTCGAACAGGATGCCGCCGGTGGACGGGACTGTGCCGATGATGGCGCGGGCCAGCGTGGACTTGCCCGAGCCGCTTTCGCCCACCACGCCCAGAACCTCTCCGGGCTGGAGGTCGAAGGAGATGCCGCCCACGGCCTGGAGCTTGCGCGCCGGCGTCCAGGGCCAGCCGCCCCGGACGGGAACGTCGAAGGTCACGCGGAGGTCATCGACCTGGAGGATGGGTGCGGTCATTGGGCGGCCTCGTGGCGGGCAAGGATCTCCTCCACGGGAACGTGGCAGGCGCGGCGGCGGCCGTCGGGCAGCGTGACGAGCGGGGGCCGGAGGGTCGCGTTCTCGGGCCGGGCAAAGGCGCAGCGGGGAAAGAACGGGCAGCCGGGCGGCAGGCGGGACATGTCGGGCGGTTCACCGGCGATGGTGAGCAGTTCCTCGTCCTCGCGGTCGATGCGGGGGACGGCGGACAGGAGGCCCAGGGTGTAGGGGTGCGTGGGCGTGGCAAAGATGGCGTCGGTGGTCCCTTCCTCCATGATCTGGCCACCGTACATCACGAGGGTTCGGTCGCTCGATCCGGCGACCACGCCCAGGTCGTGGGTGATGAGGATCATGGCGGTGCCCAGGTCGCGCTTGATGTCGGCCAGAAGCTTCATGATCTGCGCCTGCACGGTGACGTCGAGCGCGGTCGTGGGCTCGTCGGCGATCAGGAGCTTGGGACGGCAGAGGAGCGCCATGGCGATCATGATGCGCTGGCGCATGCCGCCCGAGAATTCGTGCGGGTACATGCCGATGCGCGCGCGGGCATCGGGGATGCGGACGGCGTCGAGCATCCGCGCCGCCTCGGCCACCGCCTGCCGCTTGGACTGGCCCTTGTGGAGCATCAGCACCTCGGCCATCTGGTCCGAGACGCGGATATACGGGTTCAGCGAGGTCATCGGATCCTGGAAGATCATGGCGATCTCCTCGGAGCGGACCTTGTTGAGCTCGCGCTGGGGCAGTTCCAGCAGGTTGCGGCCCCCGTAGCGGACGGTGCCGGTGGCGCGACCATTGCGGGCCAAAAGGCCCATGGCGGCGTAGGCGGTCTGCGACTTGCCCGAGCCGGATTCGCCCACGATGGCGAGGGTCTCGCCTTCGCGCAGGGCGAAGGACACGCCGTTGACGGCGTTCACCGCGCCGTCGCCGGTGGTGAAGGTCACGCGGAGGTCCTCGACCTCGAGAAGCGGTGCCATGTCAGCGGTCCTTGGGATCGATGGCGTCGCGCAGCCCGTCGCCCACGAAGAAGAAGGCGAACAGCATCACAACGAAGAAGAAGAGCGGGAAGCCGAGCTGCCACGGCACGCCGTTGCCGAGCTGCGAGGCCCCGCGCGAGATCAGCGCGCCCAGCGAGGTGTTGGGCTCCTGAACGCCCAGGCCGAGGAAGCTGATGAAGGATTCGTAGATGATCATCTCGGGGATCAGCAGCGTCGCATAGACGATCACCACGCCCAGGAGGTTGGGGACGATGTGGCGCAGGATGATCGTCAGGGGGCGCACGCCGGTGGCGACGGCGGCCTCCACGAATTCCTTGTTCTTGATGGACAGCGTCTGGCCCCGCGCGATCCGCGCCATGCTGAGCCAGGAGATCAGGCCGATGCCGATGAACAGCATGAGGAGCGACCGGCCGAACATCACAAGGAGGAGGATCAGCACGAACATGAAGGGGATGGACATCAGGACGTCCACGATCCGCATCATGGCGTTGTCGGTGCGCCCCCCGACATAGCCCGATGTCGCGCCATAAAGCGTGCCCACCACGACCGCGACGAGCGACCCCACGAGGCCGATGAGCAGCGACAGCCGCGTCCCCTGCACCGTCCGGGCGTAGAGGTCGCGCCCTTCCTGGTCGGTGCCGAAGTAATGGCCCGTCTCGAAGGACGGAACGCCCTGGGTCGCGTTGACGCCGATCAGGGTGAAATCCACCGTTTCCCCGTCGAAGGGGCTGAGGAACTGGCCGAAGAAGGCGAACAGCGCGATCAGCACCAGGGCGATCAGCGACACCGTCGCGGCCTTGTTGCGGAAGAAGCGCCGCCGCGCGTCGGTCCAGAGCGAGCGGCCCTTGTCGGGCCGGGCCGGGGCCTGGAGGGCGTCGGCGGTGGGGTCGTGGAACGCCATGGGAGCCCTCCTCAGTAGCGGATCTTCGGGTCGATCCAGGCGTAAAGGATATCGACCACGAGGTTGAACAGGATGGTCAGCACGCCCACCAGGATCGTCACGCCCATGATCACCGAATAATCCCGGTTCAGCGCGGAGTTGACGAAGTACTGGCCGATGCCGCCGGTGGAGAAGAACACGTCGATCACCACGGAGCCGGTGATCATCGCCACGAAGGCCGGCCCGAGATAGCTCAGCACCGGGAGCATCGCGGGCTTGAGGGCGTGGCGCAGGATGATCCGGCGCATGGGCAGGCCCTTGGCGCGGGCGGTGCGGATGAAGTTGGAGTTCATCACCTCGAGCATGGAGGACCGGGTGATCCGCGCGATGGCGGCCAGGTAGGTGGTGGCCAGCGCGATCACCGGCAGGATGATGTACTGCCACTGCCCGCCGTTCCAGCCACCGCCGGGCAGCCACCCGAGCCAGAGCGTGAAGACCAGCACCAGGATCGGGGCCAGCACGAAGTTCGGCAGCACCGAGGCGCCGATGGCCGAGCCGGTGGCGAGGTAGTCCACCCAGGTGTTGTGCCGGATCGCCGCCAGCACGCCCAGGGCCACGCCCAGCACCACCGCGATCAGGAAGGCCCAGAACCCGTAGGTGAGCGTCACCGGAAAGCCCTGCGCGATCAGCTCCGTGACGCTGTAGTCACGCAGCCTGAACGACGGCCCGAAGTCGAAGTGAAGAACGATGTTCTTCACGTAGGTGAAGATCTGGACCAGGTAGGGCTGGTCGAGCCCGTAGCGCGCCTCGATGTTGGCCATGACCTCGGGCGGGAGGGGCCGTTCGCTGTTGAAGGGGCCTCCGGGCGCTGCGAACATCATGACGAAGGAGATGACGATCAGGATCAGGATCGTCGGAATGGCCACCAGCAGGCGGCGAAGGATGAAGCTGAGCATGGGAGGAGTCCTCGGCACCCGGGGCGCAACGTGCGGGAAACGCCGCTGGGTCCGCCGCCCTAAAGGACGACGGACCCTTGGGCCATCAGGCGGCGATCACTCCTGCGCGACCCGGTACAGGTCCTTGGCGTACCAGTTCTCCTGGGCGTTCTCGTAGGGGTAGCCCTTGATCGTCTCGTCGAGGAGGAAATCCTCGGCGTAGAAGTAGATGGGCAGGATCGGCAGGTCGCGCGCCAGCATCTCCTCGGCTTGCTGGTAGATCGGCTGCGGGTCCTCGGCGGTGCGCGACTGCTCCATGAGCGCGTCGTATTCGGGGTTCTCGTAGCGCGGGTCGTTGGATTCGTTGTCGCTGGTCAGGAGGTCGAGGAAGGACGACGCCTCGTTGTAGTCGGCGCACCAGGCGGCGCGGGCGATCTCGAAGTTGCCGTCACGCCGGGTGTCGAGGAAGGTCTGCCATTCCTGGTTGGCGAGGGTCGTCTCGATCCCCAGGGTCTGCTTCCACATCTGGCCGATGGCCACGGCAAGCTGCTGGTGCGCCTGGTCGGTGTTGAAGATGATCTCGAAGGTCAGCGGCTCGCCGCCCTCGCCGTAGCCCGCCTCGGCCAGGAGTTCCTGCGCGCGGGTGTTGCGCTCTTCCTGGGTCATGGTGGCGATGGGAAGCTCGGGCACCTCGAAGCCGGCGGTCGCCCAATGGGTCAGCGTGTAGGCCGGACGCTGGCCCGCGCCCAGGATGCTGTTGACGATCACGTCGCGGTCGATGGCGAGGTTCAGCGCCTCGCGCACGCGCACGTCGAGAAGCGCCGGGTTCGCGTCCTCGCGCACGTTCACGGCATAATAGTAGGAGCAGAGGTTGGGGATCGTGTGGACCTGCTCGGGGTATTCCTCGCTCAGGCGCGGGAACTGCCCGATCGGCACGTCGGTCTGGTCGAGCTCGTCCGCCTCCCAGCGGGTCAGGGCTTGGCTTTCGTCATTGATGACGAGCGCGGTTACCGTTTCGATGACCGTGTTGGCGTTGTCCCAGTAGTTCGGGTTGCGGGTCATCACGATCCGCTCCTGCGGAACCCGCTCGCTCAGGACATAGGCGCCGTTGCTGACCATGTTGCCGGGCTGGGTCCAGGCGTCGCCCAGCTCCTCCACGATGCGCTGGGGCACCGGGAAGGTGGTGGTATGCGTGACCATCTGCGGGAAGTAGGGGATGGGCGCGGACAGCGTGACCTCGAGCGTGTGGTCGTCCACGGCGCGCACGCCGAGCTGGTCGGGCGGGACCTCGCCGGACACGACCTGCGAGGCGTTCGCGACCTTCATCAGGTCGATGTACCAGCTGTAGGGCGAGGCGGTGGCGGGATCGGCCGCGCGGCGCCACGCAAAGACGAAGTCGTTCGCGGTGAGCGGATCGCCGTTCGACCACTTCGCCTCGGGACGCAGGGTGAAGGTGTAGGTCAGGCCGTCCTCGCTGACCGTGTAGTCGGCCGCCGCGCCGGGGATCACGTTGCCCTGGGGGTCCTGGCTCATCAGCCCTTCGAAGAGCTGGCGGGCGATGTGCGACCCTTCCACATCCTCGATCAGGCCGGGGTCGATGGACGGGAATTCGTCCAGCACCCGGTAGGTGAAGGTCTGGTTGTCGGCCAGCGTCTCGCCGGGCTGGGGGGTGGCGGCCTGAGCGATGCTCCCTGCGGCCAGCATGGCCAGAAGCGAGGCCGCTCCGAGGGTGGTTCGGACGGTCATGTGGATTCTCCCTGGTACCGTGGCGAGGGCCTTTGGCCTCTCGCGGGTTTGAACCTGTTTGCGCCCGATCCTCCCGGACCGGGGCAGAACTGCCGAAAGCTTTGGAGTCTTGGCGGACGGTGGCAAGAGAAAACCCCGCCAACCCCGGTTATGACCCTACGACACGAAATCCGCGCAGGTTCCCGGTCCCGCTGGTCCCCGCGCCGCGACCGCCCTAGAACGCCGGCATGGATCATCCGCTCGAAACCCGCACCGGCCTGCCCGACGCGCTTCGCGTCCTCCTGGAGGACTTTCCCCGCGACCGCTGGGAGCGTGATCCCAACTTTGCCGGGCTGGTGGAGATGTGGCTGGGCCGGCACCTGCTGTTCCGGCGCCTGATGGACACCATGCGGACCGACACGGAGGCGCTGCTGGACGGCCGCATGGACCCGCGCGCCTGGGGCGGGCGGGCGTCCCGGCTGGGCAGCCATTTCGTGGGCGACCTTCATGGCCACCACACGATCGAGGACCAGCATTACTTTCCCCTGCTGGTGACGCGCGACGCCCGGCTGGAGCGAGGGTTCGGCATCCTCGACCGCGACCACCATGCGCTGGACGGTCATCTGGAGGCCTTCGTGGCCGAGGCGAACGCGGCCTTGCAGGCGCTGGACGGCCCCGACCACCGGACCGAGGCGGGGCGGTTCCGCTCGGGGCTGATCCGGCTCGGGCGCTTTCTCGACCGGCATCTGACCGACGAAGAGGAGCTGATCGTGCCGGTGATCCTGCGGGACGGCCCCGACGCCGTTGGTGGCTGACGCGGCGCCTGTGGCGCGCTAGGCTGCGCGGATGATCGATAAGCTCGAGATGTTCATCGCGCTCGCGCAGGCCCGGCACTTTGGCCGCGCCGCCGAAGCCGTGGGGGTGGCGCAGCCCACGCTGTCGGCCGCGATCCGGCAGCTCGAGGAGCAGCTCGGCGCGGTGCTGGTGCTGCGCGGCTCGCGCTTTGCCGGGCTCACGCCCGAGGGGGAGCGGGTGCTGGGCTGGGCACGCCGCATCGTGTCCGACGCCCGCGCGATGCGCGAGGAGGTGCGGGTGGGCCGCGCGGGCCTGTCGGGGACGATGCGCCTGGGGGTGATCCCGACCGCGCTGGCCGCCGCCTCGCGGCTGACCGCCGCCTTTGCCGCGACCCATCCCGAGGTGCAGATCACGATCCTGTCGGCCACCTCCATCGCGATCCTCGAGGATCTGGACAGCCTGCGGGTCGATGCCGGGATCAGCTACCTGGACAACGAGCCGCTGGGGACCAAGGCCACCCTGCCCCTTTACGAGGAGCGCTACGCCCTGGTGATGCGCGAGGATCACGTGCTGGCCGGGCGCGGCTCGGTCGGCTGGGGGGAGCTGGGAGAGGTGGCGCTGTGCCTGCTGACGCCGGACATGCAGAACCGGCGGATCGTGTCGGGCCTGCTGGCCGAGGCCGGGGTGTCCGTCGCGCCGCGGATCGAGACCAACTCGACCATCGTGCTGATCGGGCATGTGCTGACCGGGGGCTGGGCCACGATCCTGCCCCTGGGGGCCGCCGAGATCTTTCTGGAGCATGGACCCCTGCGGGCCGCGCCGCTGACCGACCCCGACGCGCATCACCGCGTGGGCCTGATCGCACCCGCCCGCGAGCCGCAGATGCCCTTGGTGGCCGCCCTGCTGGCCGAGGCGAAGCGGACCTCCTGATAGGATTCAACTATCGACCAACGAAAGGTCGATCTTGATTCCGGATGAAAATGCGGCAAGACGGGCGGCAGCCAATCGGGAGCCCCCATGCTCGACACAGCCGACTTCTCTTCGCGCCTGCAGGAAATCATCGCCGCTCACCTGCCCATGGAAGGGCCGCTGCTGCCCATCCTGCATGCCGTGCAGGCCGAGTGGGGGCATATCCCCGAGCCTGCGGTCCCCGTCATCGCCAACGCGCTGAACCTGGGCCGGGCCGAGGTGCATGGGGTCGTGACCTTCTATCACGATTTCCGCGCGGTGCAGGCCGGGGCGACGGTCATCAAGGTCTGCGCCGCCGAGGCGTGCCAGGCCCAGGGCGGGCGCGATCTCGTGCAGGCGACGCTGCGGGCCTTTGGGCTCAAGGATTTTGGGACCACGCTGGACGGCCGCGTGACGGTCGAGCCGATCTACTGCCTGGGCCTGTGCGCCTGCGGGCCGGCGGCCATCGTGGGCGAGCGGCTGGTGGGCCGGGCCTCGGTCGAACGCATTCAGGAGGCCGCGCAATGAAGGTCTATGTGCCCCGCGACGCCGCCGCCCGGTCCCTGGGATCGGATCAGGTGGCTCATGCGGTGATCCTGGAAGCCTCGCGCCGCGGCGTGTCGGTCGATCTGGTGCGGAACGGGTCGCGCGGCATGGTGTGGCTGGAGCCCATGGTCGAGATCGAGACCGCCGAGGGGCGCACCGCGTTCGGGCCGATGACGCCCGCCGACGTGCCCGCGCTGTTCGACGCACCCGCCAAGCATCCCAAGGCGCTGGGGCCGGTGGACCAGATCCCGTGGTTCGCGCGTCAGACCCGCCTGACCTTTGCCCGCGTGGGCCTGATCGACCCACTGTCGCTGGCCGACTACGAGGCGCATGGCGGCCTGTCGGGCCTGCGCCGCGCGCTGGAAATGGACGGCGACGCCCAGATCGACGAGATGAAGCTGTCGGGCCTCCGGGGCCGGGGCGGGGCGGGCTTTCCCACCGGCATCAAGTGGGACACCGTGCGGCTGGCCCATGCGGACCAGAAGTATATCGTCTGCAACGCCGACGAAGGCGACTCGGGCACCTTTGCCGACCGGATGCTGATGGAGGGCGACCCTTTCACCCTGATCGAGGGCATGGCCATCGCGGGCGTCACCGTGGGGGCGACCAAGGGCTACGTCTACATCCGCTCGGAGTACCCGGACGCGATCTTCCAGATGACCGAGGCGATCCGCATCGCCCGGCTGAACAAGCTGCTGGGCCCGATGCTGCTGGGCACCGGCCCCGCCTTCGACATGGAGGTGCGCGTCGGCGCCGGGGCCTATGTCTGCGGGGAGGAGACGTCGCTTCTCAATTCTCTGGAAGGCAAGCGCGGGACTGTGCGCGCCAAGCCCCCCCTGCCCGCGCTGCATGGGCTGTTCGGCAAGCCCACGGTGGTCAACAACGTGATCTCGCTCGCCACCGTGCCGTGGATCTTTGCCAATGGCGCGCAGGCCTACAAGGACTTCGGGCTGGGCCGGTCGCGCGGGACGATCCCGCTGCAGATCGCCGGGAACGTGAAGCGCGGCGGGCTGTTCGAGACGGCCTTCGGCATGTCCCTGGGCGAGATCGTCGAGGAGGTCGGCGGCGGCACCGCGTCGGGCCGCCCCGTCAAGGCGGTGCAGGTCGGCGGCCCCCTGGGCGCCTACTTCCCGGCCTCCAAGTTTGCGACTCCGTTCGGGTATGAGGAGTTCGACGGTCAGGGCGGGCTCATCGGCCATGCCGGGGTCGTGGTCTTCGACGACGGCGTGGACATGCTCCAGCAGGCCCGCTTTGCCATGGAGTTCTGCGCCGTCGAATCCTGCGGCAAGTGTACCCCCTGCCGCATCGGCGCGGTCCGGGGCGTGGAGACCATCGACCGCATCGCCCAGGGGGACGCCGCGGCAATGCCGCTGCTGGTCGATCTGTGCGACACGATGCGGGACGGATCGCTTTGCGCCCTTGGCGGGTTCACCCCTTACCCGGTGATGTCGGCACTGACCCACTTCCCCGACGACTTCGCCCGCATGAAGGAGGCTGCCGAATGACCGACACGGTGAAAGGCCCCGCCTCCTACTTCCCCTCCATCGAGGCGAAGTACGGCCATCCCGTCGCCCACTGGCTGGACCTGATCGAGGGCCAGACGGACAAGCCCCACATGCAGATCGTGACCTGGCTCAAGACCGAGCACGGGCTTGGCCACGGCCATGCCAACGCTCTTGTCGCCCATGCCCTCGCCGCCCGGAAGGAATCCGCGTCATGAAGGACTTCATCATCCCCGGCCTGGACGGCGCGCCCGCCTTTTCGGACCGCGACTTCGGCACGCCCGAGCGGCATTCCCACAGGACGGTCACGCTGACCATCGACGGCTTCGAGGTGTCGGTGCCCGAGGGCACGTCGATCATGCGGGCGTCGAACACGCTCGGCATCGCCATCCCCAAGCTTTGCGCCACCGACAACATGGAGGCCTGGGGCTCGTGCCGGCTCTGTGCCGTTGAGGTCGAGGGGCGGCGCGGCACGCCCGCCTCCTGCACCACGCCGGTCACGCCGGGCATGGTCGTCCACACCCAGACCGCAAAGCTGGAAAAGCTGCGGCGCGGGGTGATGGAGCTGTACATCTCGGACCACCCGCTCGACTGCCTGACCTGCGCGGCCAACGGCGATTGCGAGTTGCAGGACATGGCCGGCGCCGTGGGCCTGCGCGACGTGCGCTACGAGGCGCCCGTGGGCGGCGGGATGGAGAACCACTTCCTGCGCCGCGACGCGACGGGCGCGCCGAACCCGGAATGGCTGCCCAAGGACGATTCCAACCCGTATTTCACCTATGACCCGGCCAAGTGCATCGTCTGCTCGCGTTGCGTCCGCGCCTGCGAGGAGGTGCAGGGCACATTCGCGCTGACGATCGAAGGGCGGGGCTTCGATTCTCGCGTCTCGGCGGGGATGTCGGGCGACACCTTCCTGTCGTCGGACTGCGTGTCCTGCGGCGCCTGCGTGCAGGCCTGCCCGACCGCGACCCTGCAGGAAAAGTCGGTCATCGCCATCGGCACCCCCGACCGCAAGGTGATCACGACCTGCGCCTATTGCGGCGTGGGCTGCTCCTTCGAGGCGGAGATGCGGGGCGACACGGTGGTCCGCATGACCCCCTGGAAGCACGGCAAGGCCAACCGGGGCCATAGCTGCGTCAAGGGCCGCTTCGCTTGGGGCTACGCCACCCACAAGGACCGCATCCTGGAGCCGATGATCCGCGAAAGCATCACCGACCCCTGGGAGGTCGTGAGCTGGGACGAGGCGATCACCTTTGCCGCGACCAGGATGCGCGACATCCAGGCCCGCCACGGCGTGAAGGCCATCGGCGGCATCACCTCCTCGCGCTGCACCAACGAGGAAACCTACCTCGTCCAGAAGATGATCCGCGCGGTGTTCGGCAACAACAACACCGACACCTGCGCCCGCGTCTGCCATTCACCCACCGGCTATGGCCTGGGCCGGGCCTTCGGGACCTCGGCGGGGACGCAGGACTTCGACTCGGTCGAGCATACGGACGTCGTGATCGTCATCGGGGCCAATCCGACGGACGGGCACCCGGTCTTTGCGAGCCGCCTCAAGAAGCGGCTGCGCGAGGGCGCGAAGCTCATCGTCATCGACCCGCGCCGGACCGACCTCGTGCGGTCGCCGCATGTGGAGGCCGCGCATCACCTGCCGCTGCGGCCGGGCACCAACGTCGCGGTCGTGACCGCGCTGGCTCATGTGATCGTGACCCAGGGGCTTTACGACGAAGCCTTCATCCGCGAGCGCTGCGACTGGGACGAGTTCCAGCACTACGCCGAGTTCGTGGCCCAGGACCGTCACTCGCCCGAGGCCATCGCCATGCTGACCGGCGTGGACCCCAACGAGCTGCGCGCCGCCGCGCGTCTGTTCGCCCGGGGCGGCAACGGGGCGATCTACTACGGGCTGGGCGTGACCGAGCACAGCCAGGGCTCGACCACCGTCATGGGCATTGCCAACCTTGCCATGCTGACGGGGAACCTCGGGCGGCCGGGCGTGGGCGTGAACCCGCTGCGCGGGCAGAACAACGTCCAGGGCGCCTGCGACATGGGAAGCTTCCCGCACGAGTTGCCGGGCTACCGCCATGTCAGCCAGGATTCAACCCGCGAGGTGTTCGAGAAGCTTTGGGGCGCGGTGCTGGACCGTGAACCGGGCCTGCGGATCCCCAACATGCTGGACGCCGCCGTCGAGGGGACGTTCAAGGGGCTGTACGTGCAAGGCGAGGACATCCTCCAGTCCGACCCGGACACCAAGCATGTCTCGGCGGGTCTGGCCGCGATGGAATGCGTGATCGTGCAGGACCTGTTCCTGAACGAAACGGCGAACTACGCCCATGTCTTCCTGCCGGGCAGCACGTTCCTTGAAAAGGACGGCACCTTCACCAACGCCGAGCGGCGCATCAACCGCGTCCGCCGGGTGATGATGCCCAAGAACGGCTATGCCGACTGGGAGGTGACGCAGCTTCTGGCCAATGCCATGGGCGCGGGCTGGACCTACACGCATCCCAGCCAGGTCATGGACGAGATCGCGGCCACCACGCCGACCTTTGCCGGCGTCTCCTACGAGTTCCTGGAAGAGCGCGGCTCGGTCCAGTGGCCCTGCAACGAGCTGCACCCCGAAGGCACGCCGATCATGCATGTGGACGGCTTCATGCGGGGCCGGGGACGGTTCATCGTCACCGAATACGTGGCCACGGACGAACGGACCGGCCCGCGCTTTCCGCTGCTGCTGACCACCGGGCGCATCCTGTCGCAGTACAACGTCGGCGCGCAGACCCGGCGGACGGATAACGTCGTCTGGCACGACCAGGACGTGCTGGAGATCCACCCCCACGATGCCGAGGTCCGGGGCGTCAAGGAGGGCGACTGGGTCCGGCTCGCCTCGCGGGCGGGGGAGACGTCGTTGCGGGCGCTCATCACCGACCGCGTATCACCTGGGGTTGTATATACCACCTTCCACCATCCCGATACGCAGGCTAACGTCATCACCACGGACTTTTCGGATTGGGCGACGAATTGCCCCGAATACAAGGTGACGGCCGTGCAGGTGGCTTTGACGAACGGACCTTCGGAATGGCAGGTGGATTACGCCGGACAGGCGGAGCAGTCCCGGCGGATCCTGCCGGCTGCCGAGTAGGAGGGTGCCCGTGGTCCCGGGCGTGATCTCGGGCATGATCCCGGCCTCGGCCCCCACGGCGCGGGTGCGCGCCGTGACGCCGGATGGGCTGCAGGCCTCGCGCACCCTGCCCGAGGAGACGCCGATCGCGCTGGTCTACAACGGCGGGACGCAGGCCGTGATGATGGCGACGCCCGCCGACATCGTGGACTTTGCCCTGGGCTTCACCCTGTCCGAAGGGATCGCCCCGCATTACGACCTGCCCGATGTGGAGGTGATGGCCCACGACACCCCGTCAGGACCCGGCATCGAGGCCCGCATGTGGCTGCCGCCCGAGGCCGAGCGGGCGCTCCGGTCACGCCGCCGCGCCAGCGTGGGACCGGTGGGCTGCGGCCTGTGCGGGATCGATTCGCTGGCCCAGGCCTTGCGGCCCCTGCCCGTTTTGCCCGAAGCCTATGCGGGCCTAACTACCGCCGACGTGAAGTTCGCCCTGGGCGAGCTGCGCGACTGGCAGCCGCTCCATGACGAGACGCGGGCTGTCCATGCTGCCGGGTTCTGGCAGCCGGGGAACGGCATCCTCATCGCCCGCGAGGATGTGGGCCGGCACAATGCGCTCGACAAGCTGATCGGGGCTTTGGCGCGGGCCCGCATCGACCCGGCGATGGGGGCCATCGCGCTGACCTCTCGGCTGTCGGTCGAGATGATCCAGAAGACGGTCATGGCAGGCTGCCCGACGCTGATCGCCGTGTCCGCGCCCACCGCGCGGGCCGTACGGATCGCGGACGAGGCAAACCTGACCATTGCATCCACCTCACGCGGGGAGGTGCAGGTCTTCACCCATCCCCGCCGCATCGTCACCCGCCGCCGCAGGGAGGGGCCCCGCTTTGTCCGCTGACGTCCAGAAGCTTGTCCGGATGGCGAACCAGATCGCCACCTTCTTTGCCACCCAGCCCGGCGACACCCAGGCCGCCGAGGTGGCGGGCCATCTCAAGGCCTTTTGGGAGCCGCGGATGCTGACCGCGCTTTATGGCCATGTGGAGGCGGGGGGCGAGGGTCTCTCGCCGCTGGTGCTCAGGGCCGTGGAACGGCTTCGGCAACCCGCCGCCTGACGTCGCGGAGCGGCTCGATCCGGTCGAGGGCGTGCAGGGTCACGTCCAGCGCCGGCGCGACCTGCGGCCAGAGACGATCCACCGCGGCCTCGGCCGCCACGCCGATCAGCGCGCCCGCCGCAATGTCCGATGGATAATGCGCGCAGCGCGGAATCTGGATGGCAGCGATAGACGCAGCTGCGCCATAGCACGGCATTGCCGCGCCGGGATAGACCCTCGCCATCGCGCGGGCCGCAGAGACGGCGTCGGCGGTATGCCCCGAGGGGAAGGAGCTGAATGGGCCGTCCGTCGATCCCATCAGGCCCGTCTCATAGCGCCCTTCGTCGGCCAGCACATGCGGCCGGGTGCGGACCACGGTTCTCTTGATGGCGGTTTTGATGGCGGTCGCCAGGGCCACGGAGGCCAGGAGACGCGCCCCAGCCTCGGCCACGCGCCGGTCGCCGGACAGGAGACCCCCGGCCAGCGTGACCGCGCCCAGCGCGAGCATGGGGGGCTGGTCGGCGACCTCGCTCAGATGGCCAAGGGCCTGGGTGACGGGGTGATGCCGGATCTCGGCCGCCTCGTGGGCGACGGCGATGTCGGCGTCTTCGACGGTCTCGATGATGCTTTGAACTGACATGCCTCCCGAACGCATCACGGGTCGGGAAGGTTGCGGCGGTCCTGACGGGAGCGGCGGCCCGAGGGCGCGACCGGGTGACGCGCCCGGTCAGAGGCTGCGGGCGGCGACCCAAGCGGCCCAGGCCTCGGGCGAGCCGGCAAAGGCGTTGAGGTCTACCGGGCCGTTGATGCCGGGCACGAGGCCTGTGCCGGAATACTGCCAGAAGGACCAGGCCGCACCGGGATAGGCCTCCTCGGGGTGGCGGGTCACGGCGCGGAGCCAGACCTCCTCGCCCTGGAGGAGCCACATCTGGTTCTCGGTCCAGAAGTCGGGGGTGATGTAGATGATCGGGCGCTGGCCGTAGTGGCTGTGCAGGATGTCGAGGAAGGTCTTAGCCTGGGCGCGCACCGTCGCGGGTTCGGGCCGGTGGCGGCACGAGGGGGACTGGGCGTTCCACTCCATGTCCAGCACGGGCGGCAGCGCGCCGCGTTCACGGGGCACGTTGGCGATGAACCAGTTGGCCTGAATCTCGGGCGAGGTGCAGAAGTAGTAGAAATGGTAGGCCCCGCGCGGCACGCCCGCAGCGGCGGCCCCGCGCCAGTGCCCCTCGAAGCCGGGGTCGCTGCGGTCGCCGCCTTCGGTCGCCTTGATGAAGGCGAAGCTCACGCCATTGGCGCGGGCGGTGGGCCAGTCGATGGTGCCCTGCCAGCGCGACACGTCGATGCCGTGGACCGAATGGGTGGTGGGCGTTCGGCCGGGCCAGGACACCGGCTTGGCGTCGCCGAAGATCGGGGCCGCGACGCGGGCGGGTGCGGACATCCGGGGCGCCAGGGCAGCGGACTGGCTGGTGGCGCTGTGGATCTGGGGACCGCGCAGGACCGTGGCATAGGAGCCACGCGACGCCATGTGCGTCCCGCCCCCGCCGCAAGCGGTCAAAAGGGCCAGCGCCATAAGCGCCGATGCCTTGGCCAAGCCAGTCGTGATCCTTGCCATTCCGCGCCCCCTGCCCCGAGGCGCCGGCCTTTCGACTCGACCGGCGTTGATCGTGGCATTGTGATGCCTGCGGACCTGTGGGTGCAAGGAAAAGACGAGGTCCGCGCGCTGAATGGCGGCGCAGCGATGCAGGCGGGACACAGCTTACGGTTGTGGACCGCATCAGTCCATGTGGAACTGCTGGGGGAGGAGATAAGGGAAGCTCGTGGCCGGGTCGGTCTCCACCTTCATGATCGGGGCCATCCATTCGCCCCAGCGCTTGTTCACCGGATCGGCCGCGATGGCCTTTTGCAGCGCGGGCAGGTCGTCGCATTCGAAATACCCGAACAGCGTCAGGCCGTGGCGGAAGATGTTGTAGTTGCGGAGGCCAGCCTTTTGGAGCGCTTCGGTCATCTCGGGCCAGATCTCGTCGTGGCGCGTCTTGTATTCCTCCTCGTAGCCCGGCCGGACTTCGAGCACCCAGGCGTAGCTGGCCATCAGGCGTTCCCCTCCCATGCGTGGAATGCGTCGCGCAGGGCGACCGTTTCGGTCAGCACGTCATCGTAAAGCGTGCCCATGTAATCCTGGTGGACCGCCTCGAGCGCGAGGAAGCCGTCGTAGCCTGCATCGCGCAGGGTGCCGAACATGGCGGAGAAGTTCAGCGTGCCTTGCGCGAACTTGGCTTGAAGCGCCCCCGGTTTCGCCTGCCGCAGGTGGACATGGGCGGCGTGGGGGGCGAGCGGGTCCACCTCCTCCTGCCGGTAGCCCAAGCAGGCGAAGTGGGCGTAGTCGAGCGCGAGGCGCACACCCGTCCCGTCGATCAGACGGCGGACGAGAGCCGGACTTTCGGCCCAGGACTGGACGTGCGGCTCGATGCAGATGCGGTCGCGGGCGCCCGGTACATCGAGCAGGACGCGCAGGTTGTCAGTGGCGACCCGCGCCGCCTGCTCGCGCGATTGGCCGGGGTTCACGATGCCGGGGAGGAGGAAGACGGTCGGGATGCCTGCCGCTTCGGCGAAGGCCAGCACCTGTTCGAGATCGCGGGCGTTGGCCTCGGCCGTGCCGGGGAGGGCGAGGTTCCGGTCGCCGAGGCCGTCCCCGAACAGGTGGTAGTAGTTGGCGATGCCGACGCCCAAGCCCGACAGCCGCTCCGCCGCCGCCTTTGGGTCCGACAGGATCCCGGCCTTGTCGATGGCGGAGCGGTAGAACAGCCCCACGTCGATGGCCGGGATGCCGAGCGCCTTCGCCACCCCCGCGACCTCGGGCAGCGTCAGCGCCGGGAAGGACCAGGAGGTGACGGACAGGCGCATCAGCCAAGCCCGGTGGGTTCGATCCGGCCCGAGGCCGCCGAGCGGTAGAGTGCGTCGAGCGCCGCCGTGACGCGCAGCCCGTTGCGGGCGTTGGACGCGTTCTCGACGACCTCGCCCGCGCAGAGCCGCGCGAAGGCCCGGACGGGCAGCGAGCCGTCATAGACCCCTTCGAGGTCGGTCAGAGGCATCGCCTCGTCGTGGCCGTCATGGCGGCGCAGCTCCAGCCGGGCGGGGAGGTTGGAGAAGGTGACCATCCCCTCGGTCCCGTAAAGGCGCACATCGGTGTGCATGCCGACATGCTTGGGCACCGTCGCCGCCCCGGACAGCGACAGGGTCGCACCGCCCGAGAAGCGGCCCATGGCGGCGTCGTAGTAGTCCACGCCCGTTGGGGATTTCACGTCGAGGCAGGCGAGGGATTCGAGCCCGGCGTCGGTCACGTAGGACACCCAGGCCAGCGCGTGGGACAGCTGCCCCCAGCCGTAGCCCCCCGCCCGCCGGGGATCGGCCCAGGTGGAAGGCGGTGGTCGGAAGACGTGGTCCTCCGTCTCGGCCATGGGCCTGCCGGCGAACAGGTCGTCCAGCGGCGAGCCCATCTGGCAGACGACGTGGCGAAGCTGGCCGATCCGCCCGCCCCGCACCCATTCGGCGGCCTTGGCCGAGAAGCGGGTGAAGTTGAGCCCGGTCGGC
Source organism: Rubellimicrobium rubrum (assembly GCF_006152115.1). Taxonomy (GTDB): domain Bacteria; phylum Pseudomonadota; class Alphaproteobacteria; order Rhodobacterales; family Rhodobacteraceae; genus Rubellimicrobium; species Rubellimicrobium rubrum. Next base: position 191,044 of record NZ_VDFU01000002.1, read on the forward strand.
ACGATCACCTCGCGCCCGGACCGTTCGGCGGCGGCGGCGATGGCGCGGGCGTCTTGTGTGGCGGTCGCCATGGGCTTTTCGACAAGGACGTGGCACCCGGCCTCCAGCCCCGCGATGGCGGGCCCGGCATGAGCGACATGGGGGGTCGCCACCACGAGGCCGTCGAGCCGTTCCTGCGCGAGCATGCGGTCGAGGTCGGCGTAGCGCCCCTTGACCCCGAAGCGGTCGCCCGCGATCCGCAGCCGCTCCGGGTCGAGGTCGCAGAGCGCCACGACCGCCACGCCCTCGCATTCCTGAAGGGTGGGGATGTGCATGAACACCGCCCACCAGCCGATTCCCACCACGCCGATCCGTGCGGTCATGTCCCCTCCTGCCCGATGGTGGATTGATAGACGTTCTGCATATGCGCCTCGGCCGCCCGCGCGGCGGCCTCTGGATCGCGGGTTTTGAGCGCGTCGAGAAGGCGGCCGTGGTCGAGGAAGCTCTGCTCCAGCACGCCCGCCGTCTCGGAGGCTCGCTTGCGGACCTCCAGCCCCAAGACGTTCAGGCTTTCGCCGATACGGCGCAGGAAGGGGTTGCCCGATCCCTGCCAGATCGCCTCGTGGAAGGCAAAGTCCGAGGCGCGGAAGGCGGTGGCGTCCCGCAGCGTGCCCTCCTGCGCCAGGAGGATGGCCCCGAGCCGGTCGAGCGCTGCGTCGTCCATGCTGACCGCCGCGCGCCGGGCCACGTCGCTTTCAATGAGGGAGCGCGCGTCGTAGAGGGCGCGGATGTTCCCCTCCTCCAGAGCCAGGAAGAACTGGATGGGCGACAACAGCGCCTGCGCGTCGAGCGCGGAGATCGTGGAGCCGCCGCCCTGCCGGGACCGGACGACCCCCAGGATTGACAGGCCCCGGATCGCCTCGCGCACCGAGGGGCGGGAGACACCCAGCGACTCCGCCAAGTCGCGTTCGGGAGGAAGCTGGTCGCCGGGACGAAGCTGCCGCGCCACGACGAGGTCGAGGATGCGGCGCGCGACCTGCTCGGCCACGGATTCGCGCTGGATGGGGGTGTCGAGGGACGGGAGGCTCATGCCGGCGACCTCCGCGCGAGGCGCGTGCCCAGGCGCGGGATCAGGACCGAGGCGATGAGGAGGAGGCCCACCACGCCCGTCTGGATGTGGCCGGTGACGTTCATCAGTGACATGCCGTTGCGTAGGGACAGCACGATCAGGATGGCAAGCCCTACCCCGGTCAGCGTCCCCGAGCCGCCGAAGATGCTGACGCCGCCCAGGAGGACCATGGTGATGATGTCCAGTTCGAACCCCTGCCCCACGTCGCCCCGGACCGCACCCACCCGCGCCGCGAAAAGAAGCCCGGCATAGGCCGCGACCAGCCCCGAGGCCATGAAGATCAGGATCTTGTGCCGGGCGGTGTCGAGGCCCGCGAACTCGGCCACGTCGCGGCTGACGCCGATGACATAGGTCTTGCGCCCGAAACCCCCGCGTTCGAGCACGACATAAAGCAGCACGAACAGGAGGACGAAGGACAGGAGGCCAAGCGGGATCGGTCCAATGAGCCCGCGCTGGCCGAGCGCGGCGAACCAGTCGGGGAAGCTGCCGATGCTGCGGTCCTCCAGCAGAATGCGGGCCACGCCTCGAAAGCCGATCAGCGTGGCGAGCGTCACGACCAGAGATGGCAGCCCCATCCGCGCGACGAACCAGCCGTTGAGGAAGCCCCCCGCGAGCCCGACCCCGAGGCAGAGGAGGCAGGCCAGCGCGGCGGGCACGCCCGCCTCGCCCACCAGCGTGGCAAAGGCGCAGGCCGACAGGCCCATCATGGAGCCCACGGAAAGGTCGATCTCGGCGTTGATGATGACGAAGGCCATCACCAGGGCGATGGTGACCTTCTCGATGGACAGCTGGAACAGGTTGACCTGGTTCTGGAGCGTCAGGAATTCCGGGCTGATCCAGGCATTCGCGGCGTAGATGAGAACCAGCACGACAAGGAGGAACGTCTCCCAGGGGCCGAGGATGCGGGTCATGGGGTGGCCTCCTTTGTGGCGGGCGCGGCGGCCTTTTCGCGCCGGATGCGCAGGCGGGTCAGGCGGCGCATCAGGAGCGCGTCCGCCGTGACCGCCGACAGGATAAGGAGGCCCAGCACCGCCTCGCGCCAGAACTCGGACACCACGTCCCAGCGGACGAGAGAGTTCTCGATCAGGTCCACGAGGACCGCGCCGATCAGCGCGCCGATGACCGAGCCCGAGCCGCCATTGATGCTGACCCCGCCCAGCACGGCGGCGGCGATGGATTTCAGCTCGAACCCAAGGCCCGCGACCACGGTGATGTTGCCGAAGCGCGCGAGGAAGAAGAGCCCGGCGAGCCCCGCCAAGGCGCCAGCCGCGACAAAGGCCGCCAGCACCGTGCGGCGCGCGTCGATGCCCGCCATCTCGGCGGCGTCAGGGTTGGAGCCCACGGCATAAAGCGCGCGGGCCGGACGCAGCCGGGTGAGCGCGAGGTGGACGAGAACCACGATCACCACGGCGGCGACGAAGGCCGCGCGGAACTGCAGCCCCGCGACCGTGAAGAGCGGCAGGTTCGGGAAGTCCACGAGCCACTGCGGCAGGTCGTCGGTGGTGATGCTCTGGGCGCCCGAGAACTCGACCAGCGCGCTGCGGAAGATGGCCATGGCGGCCAGCGTCACGATGATCGACGGCACCCCGGCATAGGCCACGAGGAGACCGTTCACGAGCCCGAACCCCGCCCCGATGGCAAGCGAGCCCAAGGCGAGCAGGATGGGATGCAGGTCCGGCGCGGTGGTCACGAGAGCACCGGTGGCGTAGGCCGAGAAGCCCACGATCGCGCCGAGGCTGAGGTCGATGTTGCGCGTCAGGATCACCAGCGTCTGCCCACAGGCGATCAGTGCCACGATGGCGACCGAGGACGAGATGCGGTTGAACAGCCGCGCGTTCAGGTAGTTGTCGATCTGGCTCGCAAAGAACGCGCCCACGAGCACGAGGACGAGGAGCAGGGCCAGGATGCGGAGCGTTCCGGGCGAAAGGCGGGTCATGCTGCGGCAGCCTCCTGCCCGGTGGCGAGGCGCATGATCGCCTCTTGCGTGGCCTCCTCGTGGGCGAGGATGCCCATCTGCCGCCCTTCGCGCATGACGAGGATGCGGTCGCCCAGCGCCAGAACCTCGGGCAGGTCCGAGGAGATGACGAGCGCCGCGCCGCCCCCGCGCACGAAGTCGCGTATGAGGTCGTGCACCTCGGCCTTGGCGCCGACGTCGATGCCGCGCGTGGGCTCGTCGAAGATGAGGAGTTGCGGCTCGGTCTCCAGCCACTTGGCCAGCATGACCTTCTGCTGATTGCCGCCTGAAAGCTTGCCCACGGGGGTGTCCGCGTCGGCCATGCGGATGTTGAGCCGTTCGCGGTACCGGTTCGTGACCGACCGTTCGCGCCCCTCGCGCACGAGGCCCCAACGGGTCAGCACCTTGCCCAGCGTGGCGAGCGTGACGTTGGACCGGATCGACAGCGGCATGGCGAGGCCGAGCTTGCGGCGGTCCTCGGACACATAGGCGAGGCCCAGCGCCATCGCCTCGCGCGGGGAGCCGACGCGGACCTCGCGGCCTTTCCAGGCGATGCTGCCGCCCGTGGCGGGATGGATGCCGAACAGGGACAGCGCCACGTCGGTGCGCCGCGCGCCGATCAGGCCCGCCATGCACAGCACCTCGCCCCGGTGGATGTCGAAGGAGACGCCCTCGAAGGCGTCCTCCTGCGACAGGCCCCGGACAGAGAGCAGCACCTCGGGCGTGGCGTGGCTTGCGTCCTTGCGGAAGTAATTGCCGACCTCGCGGCCCACCATCTCGGCGATCATGCCTTGGGGCGTGACCTCGGCGATGGGGCGGGTCGAGATGTGGCGGCCGTCGCGGATCACCGTCACCCGATGGGCGATGTCGAAGATCTCCTCCAGGCGGTGCGAGATGTAGACGACGGCCACGCCTTCGGAGGCCAGCGTGCGCGCGATGCGCCGCAGCCGCCCCGCCTCGTGGGCCGACAAGGAGGCCGTGGGCTCGTCCATGATGAGGACGCGGACGTCCTGGCTCAGCGCGCGGGCGATCTCCACGGCCTGCTGCTCGGCCAGGGTGAGGCCGCTCGCCACCCGGTCGGGGTCAAGCGTCATGCCGATGCGGGCGATCAGTTGCGCCGCCCGTTCGCGCAGCAGCCCCTTGCGCTGGACCAACCCGAGGTCGGTCGCGGCGATGAAGATGTTCTCGGCCACGTCGAGGTCGGGAAAGACCATCGGCTCCTGGTAGATGGCGCTGATCCCCCTGGAGCGTGCATCACGGGGGCCGGAGAGCGTTACGGTCTGGCCGTCCACCTCGACCGTGCCGGAGGTGGGCTCGTGCACGCCGGTCATGACCTTGATCATGGTGGACTTGCCCGCCCCGTTCTCGCCCACGACGGCGTGGACCTCGCCCGGAAACAGCTCCAGCGTCATGCCGGACAGGGCCTGGGTCGCGCCGAAGCGTTTCGACACGTCGCGAAGGGCGAGGACGGGAACGGCCATGGGATGGCTCCGGGACTGGGGGGACGGTCCGCCAAAGGGACCGTCCCGCCGGGGGTCAGTTGGCGGCGGCTTCGACGTTCTCGGCCGTGTAGACGGTGAAGGGGCCCATCAGGACGCGCTTGGCGCCCTCGCGGCCCGGATCGGCCTCGATGGTGTATTCGCCCATCCGGCCCGCCACGAAGGTCTCGCCCTCCTCGCCGGTCAGTTGGCCGGTCGCGAGGCCATAGGCCACCTGGTAGGTGAGGTAGCCGAGGTCCCGGAAGTCCCAGAGCGCGAACTGCGGCGCGCAGCCGTTCAGGCTGTAGCTCGCCATCTCGGCGGGCAGGCCGAGGCCCGAGACCTTGACCTGCTCGCAGAGCCCCTCGTCCTGCATCGCCTTGGCGGCGGCCTGGATGCCGACCGTGGTGGGCGCCATGATGAGCTTGAGGTCGGGGTGCGAGTCCACCAGCGCCAGCGCGCGGTTGTAGCTCTCCTCGGACTGGTCGTTGCCGTAGACCGTCTCGACCAGTTCCAGGTTGGCGTACTTCTCGTCCGAGGCCAGCACCGATTCCAGCGAGGCGATCCAGGCGTTCTGGTTGGCGGCGTCCGGGGAGGCCGAGAGGACCGCGAACTGGCCTTCGCCGCCCATGATCTCGTGGGCCATGTCGGCCATCACGCGGCCGGTCTCCTCGAAGTCCACCTGGGCGATGAAGACGCTTTCGCCTTCGCCGTTGGGGATCGGGCTGTCCCAGGTCACGATCTTGGTCCCGGACTCGGCGGCGGCCTGGGCGGCGGGGACGATCTGGTCGCCCGCGTTGTTGGACAGCATGACCGCGCCCACGCCCTGCGTCCCGGCGGTGGTCATGATCTCGATCTGGCCTGCGACCGAGTTCTCGGGCGTCGGGCCCTGGAACAGCAGCTCGCCAGGGTTCTGAAGCTCGGCATGGGCTTCCTGCGCACCCTCATGGGCCTGGTCGAACACCAGGATGCCCAGGAACTTGGGGAGGAGGACCATGTCCACCTCCTGGCCCGGGGTCAGCGTCTTGGCCTGGGCCAGCGCCATGGTCGCGCTCGTGGCGAGAAGGGCCGCGAGGCCCAGCGTCTTCATCATCGTCATTCCTCCCGGAGGGGTTCTTCGAATGACCGGATCGCGGGGTCTCCCTCCCTGCCCCGCGCCCGGGAACCGGATCAGCCGGGGACGGGCTTCCGTGGCCCCTCCCCCCGTAGCGCGCGGGCCACGTCCTCGGCCACGAGGCCCTGGAGCCGTCCGATCGCGGCGTCCGAGTACCAGGCGGCGTGCGGGGTCAGCAGGCAGTTCGGCGCGCTTCGCAACGGCGATTCGGGGGGCAGCGGCTCGGTCCCGAAGACGTCGAGCGCGGCACCTCCGATGATCCCGGCCCTGAGCGCGGCGGCGAGGTCGTTCTCGTCGATCAGCTGCCCGCGGGCGGAGTTGATGAGGATGGCGTGCGGCTTCATCGTTTCGAGGCGCTGGGCGTCGAAGTAGCCCCGCGTCTCGGCGGTGGCGGGGGCGTGGAGCGAGATCACGTCCGCCTCGCGCAGCAACTCCTCGGGCGTCATGAGGGTCACGCCCAGCGCCTCGGCGTCCTGGGGGGACAGGCCAGGATCGGAGGCGGCAAACCGAAAGCCGAAGTCCTTGAGCCGCCCCAGCACCGCCCGCCCGATCTGGCCCAGGCCGAAGAAGCCGAACACCGTTTCGGCAAAGGGCTTGAGGGGGCGCGAGACCTTGACCGCCGCCCAGTCGTTGTCCCGCACCGAGGCGTCGAGTTGCGGCAGCTTGCGCAGCATGGCGAGCGCCATGGCGGCGGTATGCTCGGCCACCTCGTCGGCGCAGTAGTCGGGGACGTAGCCGACCCGGAGCCCCGCCGCCTTCGTGGCCGCGACGTCGATGTTGTCGTAGCCCACGCCGTAGCGGATCACGGTGCCGCCGGGGGCCATGGCCTTGGCGGCGGCTTCGGTGAAGGGGGCGAACTGGACCAGCGCGACCTTCGCGCCCGCGACGGCCTCGGCCACCTCCTCGGCGGTCCTGGCCTGGAAGCGGGCGAACTCGGCCCCGCCCTTTCGCGCGGCCCGCTCCTCTTGGTCGAGGGTCGGGAAGGTAGTGTCGGTGACGACGACCTTCATGCGGCCTCCGTAAGGTAATCGTGGATGATCTCGCCGGGGACGAGGGTGAAGTCCGCGCGCCAGAGGAAGCCTTGGAGAGGCTCCATCACCGGCAGGCGGAAGACGGGAAGCTGCGCGTTGGGGCGAAGCTCCACGGTGCACGGTCCGGCCCAGGCCTCGTGGACCGTGACCTCGGACAGGCGGCGCGAGGTGATCTGGCGGATGGCGGGCCGCCCGTCGATGTGGTCCACGGCCTTGAGATTGAGGTTCGTGGCGAAATCGAAGAAGGGCTTCAGCGCGTCCGGGGTCACGGCCTGCTGCTTGTAGGGGAGCGTCCCGGTCAGCACGTCGATGCCGTTCCGCTCGATCCGGCCCACGACGAGGTCGTCGCGAAATTCCAGCGACGGGCTGGCAAGCTTCTTGGGCTGCCCGTGGACCTCGCGCCCATGCGCGACTCCGACGTCCGAGGACAGCGCGAGGTAGGGGGAGTACGCCCCCTCGCGATCCCCGAGCCGGGCACCGACCATGACATTGGCCTCGTGGTAGGGGCCGAGCCAGTCGGTGTCGGTCATCCGGTAGATGTGGACGCAGGCCACGTCACCCGTGGGCTGAAGCGGCGGGGGCAGCAGGAAGGTCAGCGCCTCCGGGTCCGTGCGCCAGTAGAGCGTCAGGATCTCCGCATTGCGGAAGCGGAAGGGGAACGGCGGGACCATCGGCGCGTCCCAGGGCGTCGAGAAGCCGCCTTGGCGGATGTCCGCCTCGGTCGGCTTCCGGAGGCCCCAGCGGGTCGTCACGCCGCGATCCTCCGCACCACGTCCTCGCGCACCTCGATGCCGAGGCCGGGGCCGGTCAGCGGGTAGGCCCAGCCGTCGCGGTGCCAGATCTTCTCGGTCACGATCTCGTCCTGCACGACGACCGGGAAGGGCTTGAACTCGAAGATCTCGGCGTTCGGAGAGGCCAGCGACAGGTGCAGGGAGGCCGCGGTGGTGATGGCCGTGGACCAGGCATGGGCGTTGATGACCTTGCCATGCTGGGTGCAGAGCGCGTCCACGCGGCGGAAGCCGGTGATCCCTTCGACCCGCGCGGGGTCCACGCCATAGACGTCGATGGCCCCGATGAACTCCATCTGGCGACGGTAGCCGGCCTCGGTGAACTCCCTCTCTCCGGAGGCGAGGCGGAGGGAGGTGCTGGCGCGGAGCTTGCGGTAGCCCGCGTCGTCCGTCGGATACAGCGGCTCCTCGTACCAGCCGATCTCCTGTTCGGCCATGCGGTTGGCCACGTCGATGGCGGTGTCCGCGTCCCAGCGCACGCCGTTGCCGATGTCGATCAGGATGCCCGCATCGGGGCCGAGCCGTTCGCGCAGGCGCCGCACGAACTCCACGTCCGTGTCGGGGTCGCCGCCGATGTTGGATTCGCCCTTCTTGGCGAAGCCGAGCTTGGTGGAGCGGAACCCGGCGGCGAAAAAGCCCGCCACCTCCTCCACGCAGGCGTCCATGCCGCGCTTGTTGACGTGGGCCGAGGCGTTGGCGAGCAGCCGCTCCTGCCGGAGGCCGCCGAACAGTTCATAGAGCGGCTTGCCCGCGACCTTTCCCCGGATGTCCCACAGCGCCATGTCGATGCCCGAGATGGCGAGCGAGGCGATTCCCCCTTCCCCGTACCAGAAGACGTGGCGGCGCATGAGGGTCCAGGCGCCGTCGATGTCCTCGGCCTCGTGGTCCCGTAGCAGCGGAAGGAAGCCTTCGTTGATGACGGTGCAGACGGCGTTGCAGGCCTCGGGCCACATGGCGATGCATTCGCCCCAGCCGACCACGCCGTCGGACGTCTCGACCTTCACGAGCACGGTGCGCCGCGTCGTGTTGAAGTCGTTCGAGTCCGGATAGGCGATGTGAATGGGCTCGATCCGCGCGATGCGGGTCATGGTATCCTCCCCCTGACGCGATCCCTTTGACAGGGCTTCTTTCGCGTCGTATCGAATTGGTCAGACCAATTAACCTGCCGCCAACATCCGGGGTCAAGAGAAATGTTCGATCTGCGTCCCATCCCCGTCCCCGACCTGTCCGGGCGGCGTGTATTCGTGACTGGAGCCGGGCGCGGCATCGGCGCGGCGCTGGTGCGCGTTCTGGTGGACCGGGGCGCGCGGGTCGTCGCGGGCGTCCACGATCAGGTCGAGACGCTGCCCGCCGGGGCGGAGGTCGTGCCCCTGGATGTCACCGACAATGGATCAGTGCAGGCGGCGGTGGCGCGGCTGCGCGAGACCCTGGGCGGGCTCGACGTGCTGGTGAACAACGCGGGGCTGATCTCGACCATCGGGCCGCTGACGGAGCTTTCGGCGGACGAGTTGCGCCCCGCCTTCGAGGTAAACGCCATCGGGCTGCACCGCGTGACCATGGCCTGCCTGCCCCTGTTGGAGGAATCGCGGGGCCTGATCCTGAACGCCGGGACGGGGGCGGCCACCAAGGCGATGGAGGGCTGGACGGCCTACTGCACCTCCAAGGCCGCCGCGCGGATGCTGACCCTGATGCAGGACCTGGAGCTGAGCCCCCGTGGCGTGCACGCCCGCTTTGTCGGCATCCCACCCACCGACACCGCCATGCAGGCCGAGATCCGCGAGGCGGGGCTGAACCCCATCTCCAAGATCCCGCAAACGGACCTTGTTCGGACCGAGGTGCCCGCCAGCGTGCTGGCTTGGCTCGCGGCTGCGGAGAACCGGACGCGCGAGGAGGTGCTTCTCGACGTGCGGGACGAGTTGTTCAAGGGAATGATGCAGGCGGCCTAGCTCGCCGCCACCGCCTGCCAGTCCCGCACCGCGTCCACCGGCCAGAGCAGCATCAGCACGTTGAGGGCGAGGCCGTCGCGGATCAGCCAGACGGTCAGCGCCTCGAAGAACAGGATGAGGGCGACGGAGGCCCAGACCGGAAGCCTCCGCGCCAGCCAGAAGCCCAGCGCCATGCAGGCTACGTCCATGACCGAGTTCAGGACCGTGTCGCCCAGGTAGTCCTTGGAGACGGTGGCGGTGCGGTACCGCTCGATCACTGCGTCCGAGTTCTCCACGAGCTCCCAGGCGCATTCGACCAGCACGGCAAGAGCGAAGCGCCATCCGAGCGGCAGCCGCCACACGGCCAGCCAGAGCGCGGCATAGAACAGCAGGCCGTGGATCATGTGGCTGGGCGAGTACCAGTCGAACAGGTGCTGCGACCCCTCCGGCCCCCAGGGGTCGTTGTACCAGAGCAGGATGCGACCAGATGGCGCAACCAGAGCGCGACCATCAGCCAGGAGCCACGCGGCGGACGCAGCGACGACGAGGAGAGAAACGAGCCAGGGAAACGGGTTGCGGGTCATGACCCGTACCAAGCATGCCCTTGCGGAACCCGCAACGCGGCCGCGCCCTAACCGAGTCCCCGTCACGATCCCGTGTCGCAGGCGCACTAAGTGTTTCAGTCAGGATTGACGGAACCGAGCAAAACAGTCAGGCATCGCGGAACGCGCTGAAGGGGAGTTCCGCGCCATGATGGTCTGCCACTGCAATGGCATCTCGGATCGTGACATCCACGCGGCCATCGACTGGATGCGCGCCGCGGATACGGACACGATCATCACGCCCGGCAAGGTCTATCGCGCGCTGGGCAAGCGCCCCGATTGCGGGGGATGCCTGCCGCATTTCCTTGCCACCATGGAGCGAAATGTTAACCTCGAAGTCCCCGCAGGCGTTCCGATCCTGCGCGAACAGCAAAGGGACAGGGCATGAAGGGCAACCCCGAGGTCATCGAGTACCTCAACCGCGCGCTCCGCAGCGAGTTGACGGCCGTGAGCCAGTATTGGCTGCACTACCGTCTGCAGGAGGACTGGGGCCTGGGGCATCTGGCCAAGAAGAGCCGCGAGGAAAGCATCGAGGAAATGCACCACGCCGACCGGCTCATCGCCCGCATCATCTTTCTGGAAGGGCACCCGAACCTCCAGAAGCTCGATCCCCTCCGCATCGGCCAGAACGCGCGGGAAACCATCGAGGCGGATCTGGCGGCCGAGCAAGAGGCCGCCGCGCTCTACCGCGAGGCTTACGGCTTTTGCGACAAGGTGGGCGACTATGTCAGCAAGGAGCTGTTCATGGAGCTCCTGCGGGACGAGGAAGGGCACATCGACTTCCTGGAAACACAACTCGGCCTCTACGACCGTCTCGGCACCCAGCATTACGAGCACCTCAACGCCGAACCCGCCGATCAGGCGGAAGCCGGCGAGGGGGGCCACGGCCAGACCTGAGCCCGCGCGCCGGGCAGGAACGTCGAAGGGGGCCCCGCGGGGCCCCCAGTCATGTCAGGGAGGCTGTTCTACCAAGGACGTCCCCGGGAAGACTGTGGAGGCAGGGCTCCCGGATGTGGAACCCCGAACCATGGGGCATGGACGCCGATGGTCGGACCCGGAGGACCGGGCCCGCTGGGCTCAGACGCACTTCACGATGACGGGCTTCATCATGTCGCCCCAGCAGCCGCCGCCGCAGTGGTAGCGCTCGGAGCGGAGAAGCTCGATTGAGAGGCCCGCGTCCACCGCCTCGCGGATCGTCGCGTTGAGGCGGTTCAGCTGCTCGGCCACGGCTTCTATTCCAGCCATCTGCCGTTCGGTCATGGCGGTGGTGCCATCGTGGGCTTCGGGAGTCATGTCGTACATGGTCGGCCCTCCTGGGGTCTGATGTGTCGGGGTCAGGCGTGGGTGAACTGGGCGGTCTCGGTCGATTCGCCCATGGCGGTGGTGGACGACTTGCCTTGCGTGATCGTGGTGGCGACCTGGTCGAAGTAGCCGGTGCCGACCTCGCGCTGGTGGCGGACGGCGGTGAAGCCACGCTCGGTCGCCGCGAACTCGCGCTGCTGCATCTCGCTGTAGGCGGCCATGCCGCGGTCGCGGTAGCCGTCCGCGAGGTCGAACATCGACAGGTTGAGGCTGTGGAAGCCCGCCAGCGTCACGAACTGGAACTTGTAGCCCATGGCGCCCAGCTCGCGCTGGAACTTGGCGATGGTCGCGTCGTCGAGCTTGGCCTTCCAGTTGAAGGACGGCGAGCAGTTGTAGGCGAGGAGCTTGCCCGGATACTTCTTGTGCACCGCTTCCGCGAACTTGCGGGCGTCGTCGAGGTCGGGGTGCGAGGTTTCCCACCACAGAAGGTCGGCGATCTCCGCATAAGCGAGGCCGCGCGCAATGCAGTGGTCGAGGCCGGTGCCGGGCTTGAGCCGGAAAAAGCCCTCGGTCGTGCGGTTCTCGCGGTCGATGAAGGGATGGTCGCGCTCATCGACGTCCGAGGTGATGAGCTGGGCGGATTCGGCGTCCGTCCGCGCCACGGTGATCGTCGGCACGCCCATCACGTCGGCCGCGAGGCGGGCCGCCACGAGGTTCCGCTCGTGCGCCGCAGTGGGGATCAGGACCTTGCCGCCCAGATGGCCGCACTTCTTCTCGGAGGCGAGCTGGTCCTCGAAGTGGACGCCCGCCGCACCGGCCTCGATAAAGGCCTTCATGATCTCGAAGGAGTTCAGCGGCCCGCCGAAGCCCGCCTCGGCGTCGGCGACAATGGGGACGTACCAGTCGCGGGTGACGTTGCCTTCGCTGGCCTCGATCTCGTCGGCGCGGCGAAGGGTGCGGTTGATGCGGCGGCAGAGCTCGGGCGCGGCGTTGGCCGGGTAGAGCGACTGGTCGGGGTACATCGCGCCGGCGGTGTTGGCGTCGGCCGCGACCTGCCAGCCCGACAGGTAGATGGCTTTGAGGCCCGCGCGGACCTGCTGCATCGCCTGGTTGCCGGTGACGGCGCCGAGCGCGTTGATGAACGGCTCCTCGTGGAGCTGCTTCCAAAGGCGGTTCGCGCCGCGCTCCGCCAAGGTGTGCTGGATGGTGAGCGAGCCGCGCAGCTTTTGCACATCCTCGGGGGTGTAGGGGCGGTTGATCCCGTCGAAGCGCCCTTCGGGAGCGTGCGGGACGAGGTCCTGGAAGGTGAGGTCGGTCATGTGGGCGGTCCCGTCTGTGCGTTTGTCTGAGGATCATTTTGCGGCAGCGCGGCATCGGAACAAGACGGACAACCCCGCCGAAAGGATGACTTGTCAAAATCGTACAGACTGCAAATTGTAAAACTGTAGGTGTTTTGACAGGAGGATCGGATGGACCCGAGCGGACGGCGCAAGATCATGGCCGGGCCCCAGCTTCGCCGGCTGCGCGCGACGCTAGGCTTGTCGCAAAGCGCCATGGCGGCCGAGCTTGGGATCTCGGTGAGCTACCTCAACCTCGTGGAGCGCAACCAGCGCCCCGTGACCGCCCAGCTGCTCATCCGGCTGTCCGAGACCTACGCCATCGACGCCCGCGACTTTGCCGGGGCCGAAGACAGCCAGGGGGCCGCCGAGATCGAGGAGGTCCTGGCCGACCCCCTGCTCGCGCCGCTGCAGGTGCCACGCGCGGAGGTGAAGTCAGCGCTGGAACAGGCCCCGACGCTGCTGCAGGCCTTCAAGCGCCTGCATGCGGCCTATGCGGGGGCCACGGAACTGGGCGCGGGCTTTGCGGGCGAACGGTCCGAAGCCGAGCGCGGCGACCCCCTGCCCCAGGCCGCGGACGCGGTGGAGCAGGTGCGGGCCTTTCTCCAGCAGCAGGACAACCATTTCCCGTCGCTGGAGGACGCGGCGGAGTCCCTGAGCGCCGAACTGGGTCAGGTGGAGGGCGACCTGCTGCATGCCCTGACGCTGCGGCTGCGGGCGCGGCACGGCATCCGCCTGCAGGTGATGACCCATCAGGACATGGGCGTGACCTTGCGCCACTACGACCGCCATCGGCGCAAGCTGATGATCTCGGAGTTGGTGGAGCCCGCCGGACGGGCGTTCCAGGCGGCTTACCAGATCGGCCTTCTGGAAGCCTCCGACGTCATGGACTCGGCGCTGGCCCGATCGGACATGAAGGACCCGCAGGCCCGCAAGCTCGGGCGGATCACGCTGGCCAACTACTTTGCGGCGGCGCTGATGATGCCCTATGGGCGCTTCCTCGCCTCGGCGCAGGACCTGGGCTACGACGTGGAGATGCTGGGCGCGCGTTGGGGCGCGAGCTTCGAGCAGGTGGCGCACCGGCTCACCACGCTGTCCCGCCCCTCCGCGCGCGGGGTGCCGTTCTTCATGGTGCGAGTGGACAACGCCGGGAACGTGTCCAAGCGTTTCTCCTCGGGCGCCTTTCCATTCTCGCGCTTCGGGGGCACCTGTCCGCGCTGGAACGTCCACGACGTGTTCCGCCATCCGGGGCGGACACTGACCCAATTGATCGAGATGCCGGACGGCAAACGCTGGTTCTCGGTCGCCCGGATGGTGCGCCGCCTCGCCGCGCCCTGGGGCGAGCCCGAAGCCGCCTTTGCCGTGGGCCTAGGCTGCGAAGAGCGCTTCGCGCCCCAACTGATCTACGCCCGCGCCCTCAAGGAGATGCGCCCTACCGGGATCGGGGTGAACTGCCGCCTGTGCGAGCGGGTCAACTGCCCCAGCCGGGCCGCGCCCCCGCTCCTGGGCGGGCTGGACCTGAGCGAAGGGACGCGGGGTCTGTCGCCGTTCGGGCGCTAGCGGCCAGGCGGGTCGTCCTGGCCGGCCACGGCCTGGGCCAGGCGAATGACATAGGCGGCCCAGTCGAACCGGGGCGGCGGTGGGATCTCCCGGCCGGGCAGCCTCAGGCCGCGCAGCAGGGGCAGGTCCGGCAAGGGCGGATCGTAATGAACCAAGTCCATGGGCCGTGTGTCCTTGCGTGCCGCGGCGCCGGGCCAAGCGTGTCCACCCAAGCGCGCCGCATGACGCTAGTTAACGATGCCGGACGCCCGCGCCAAGCCCGGAGCGCGATGGGACCCGGCCCGACAGCCCCGATTGCGTGATCGCGCCGACGCGCCCTGACGAAAAAGACAGCCCTGTTTGCAGAAAGTGACCAAGCCGTTAAGACAATCGTCAGTCTCTGCCTGCTAGGGAGGGTGCCGGGGATCCGATCGGTCCAGCCAAGGACGGGACGCAAAGGTGCATCAACTTCCCAGCCGCATCGCTGCCGTCATGGCCGGTTCGATCCTGGTGTTCGTGCTCACCATCGGCGTGTCGATCCTCTGGATGACGCGCGCCTTGGACGATCAGGCGCGGGACCACTCGCTTCACCAGATCCGGAGCGCCCGCGCCAACCTGCTGTCGCAGACGAGGCTGATCACACTTGACTACGCCAAATGGGAGGCGGCGCTGCCCTACGTTCAGGCCGCCGACCTCGATTGGATCTTCGAGAACATCGGCTCATCCGCCACCACCGGCGAGGCGATCCAACTGGCGGTGGTCTGGGGCGGTCCTTTCCCTGGCGACATCGGCTGGGCCGACGACGGGCTCGTCGAGCCGCGGTCGGGCCTTGTGGACCAAGCCACCCTGGATCTTGCCGAACGCAGGATCGCCGAGATTGCCATCGACAGCTATGACGGGGTGGAGTTCTTCGGCTGGCAGGACGGGGCGTTGTTCGTGCTCGCCGTCGCCCGCGTGGAGGAGGGCACCGGCGAAGGCGGCAGCGCGCCTGCCCTGGACGAGGCCGCCCGCCTGCTGCTCGGCACCCGGCTGACCGATGACAGCCTGAGCCGCCTGGGCCAGGATTACCTGCTGTCCGGCCTCAGGGTCCTGCACGAGATGCCCGCCACGCAGTCATCCCTGCCGCTGCTGGGCGCCGATGGAACACCCGTGGCCTACCTGGCCTGGGACATGCCCCGCCCGGGCACGGCCATGCTCCAGCGGATGCTGCCGCCCCTTCTCTTTATTGTCCTGCTCACGAGCGGCCTGACGGCCTTGGGGATGACGCTGGTGCGGCGCAACGCCCAGCATCTCGTGGTTGCCGAGTATCACGCGTCCGTTGCAGCCCGGACGGATGCAATGACTGGCCTGCCCAACCGCGCCGCCTTCAACGAGGCGCTGGCCCAGCCGGCGCGGGCGGGGGA
Source organism: Rubellimicrobium rubrum (assembly GCF_006152115.1). GTDB lineage: Bacteria > Pseudomonadota > Alphaproteobacteria > Rhodobacterales > Rhodobacteraceae > Rubellimicrobium > Rubellimicrobium rubrum. The sequence continues at coordinate 206,625 of NZ_VDFU01000002.1, forward strand.
AAGGGCAGTCCTGTTCCTCGACGTGAACGGCTTCAAGCGGATCAACGACAGCATCGGCCATGCGGCGGGCGACCAGGTCATCACCGACGTGGCCCGGCGGTTGGAGCGGCTGGCCGGCCCGGGCTGCATCCTGGCGCGCATCGCGGGCGACGAATTCGTCTTTGTTGTAACCGGCCCGGCGGCTCAGCCCCGGACCGAGCGGCTGGCGCAAGCGGTGGATGTGGAGTTGGGGCCACCCTTCAGCGTTCTGGGCCACCAGATGCGCCTGAGCATGGCCATGGGCTACGCGGTTCAGGACGCCGACGGGATGACCGGCGACGCGCTCGTGCGGCAGGCCGACCTCGCCATGTACGAGGCCAAGCGCCACAAGGGGCGTGGCCTCGTGGCCTTCAGCACCGTGATTGAGCAGGCTTCGCGGGACGCGTCCCTGATCGAGCAGGGGCTGCGGCGGGCCCTGGAGCGACCGGGGGAACTGTCGCTGGCCTATCAGCCCATCGTCGGCCGCGATGGCCGCCTGGTCCGGGCCGAGGCGCTGGCCCGCTGGACCTCGGCCGAGCTGGGACCGGTGCCAGCGCCGCGCTTCATCGCGGTGGCCGAGCAGGCGGGCCTGATCGTCGAACTGGGACGCCGCCTGTTCCAGCTTGTCTGCGACGACCTTGCGGCGCATCCGGGCCTGCAGGTCAGCATCAACATCTCGCCCCTCCAGCTCATGGCGCCCGACTTCATCCCGTCGGTGGTCGGGAGCCTGCAGCGGCGCGGGATCGACCCCGGCCGCATCGAGGTCGAGCTGACCGAGGCCGTTCTGGTGGACGACCCCAGGCTCGCCGCCGAGCGGCTGGAGGAGTTGCACGCGGCAGGCTTCTCGACGGCGCTGGACGACTTCGGGACGGGATACTCTTCGATCGGCTACCTCAAGCAGATGGGCTTCGGCTCGCTCAAGATCGATCGCAGCTTCGTGGCCGAGGTCGAGCGGTCGGCGTCCGCCGTGTCCGTGGTGAACGGCATGATCATGATGGCGCACGGCCTGGGTCTTTGCGTGGTCTGCGAGGGGATCGAGAACCAGGAGGAACTCGACCTCCTCCGGAGGCTGGGATGCGACCTGGCGCAGGGCTACCATCTGGGACGTCCCATGCACTTGCCGCGCCTGATCGAGCACTGGCTGCCCGACGGCATCCATGAGGCCGCCGTCGAAGTGGCCGTCGCCTGACCTTTGGGGCGTGCGTCATAAGCCCGGTTTCGAACGACCGCGCGGTTTCGCCGGCACAACCTGGAGGTCTAATCGCAAGCGACGCAAGGGTTTGGTTGACCCGGCAGGCGACGTGGACTTGAGTAAAGCCCTGGCGGGACGTTGGATCAAAGCATGACGGCGAACGCGGAGGTTCCGGACTTGGGCAGCAGGGCGGCGACCCTGGACGCATCCGCGCGGGCGATGCTCGACGCCCTGCCCTCCGTTGCCTTCGTGACCGATGCCGCCGGCGCGACCATTTACGCCAACGCCCGTTACCAGGCCTATACCGGCCTGTCGCTCGCCGCGCTGAGCGGAAGCGGCTGGACGGCTATCATTCATCCCGATGACAGGGACCGGGCCGCCGCCCCCTGGGAGGCGGCGCTACGCCAAGGCGATCCCGTGGACGTGGAATACCGGCTGCGCCGCGGCGATGGGCAGTACCGTTGGTTCCAGGGCCGGGCCGCCGCGCAGCGCGATCCCGACGGCCGCATCCGGCAATGGCTGGGCACCTGCACCGACGTGCACGACCTCAAGCAGGCCGAGGCCGACGCGCGCGAGGCCGAACGCTGGCTCCGCCTGTCGCAGGAGGCGTCGGGCGTCGGAACCTTCGACTGGCTGCCGCTCAGCCGCAAGCTTCGGTGGTCGGACCTGTGCAAGGCGATGTTCGGCCTGCCGCCCGACGCGCCGGTGGACGACGACGTTTTCATGGCCCGCGTCCACCCCGAGGACCGGGCGAGCCTTCTCGACGCCACGGCGGGGGCTCTCGATCCGGCCGGGCCGGGACGGTTCCACAGCCGATACCGCGCGCTCTGGCCTGACGGAACGGTGCGCTGGGTCGCCGCGCGCGGGCGGGCCATCTTCGAGGGCGAGGGACAGGGGCGTCGGGCCGTCCGCTTCTTGGGCACCGTCCTCGACATCACCGAGGCCAAGCGCACGGAAGAGGCCCTGAGCGAAAGCGAGGCCCACCTCGCCGCCATCTTCGAGCAGGCCACGGTCGGCATCTGCGAGACCGACGTGGGCGGCCGCTTCATCCGGGCGAACGCCCGCTACTGCGAGATCGTGGGCCGCCCGCGCGAGGAATTGCTGACCCTGCGTATGCAGGACATCACGCATCCCGAGGACCTGGCCGGGAACCAGCCGATGTTCCGACGGCTCACCTCGGTGGGCGAGGCCTTCGAAATCGTGAAGCGTTATGTCCGGCCGGACGGCCGGGTGGTCTGGGTCCACAACAACGTGACCGCGATCCGGGCCGCCGGGGACCGCGTGGGCAGCGTCCTGTGCATCGCGGCCGACCTGACCGAGCAGCGGCGTGCCGAGGCCGCGCTGCGGGAAAGCGAGGATCATTACCGCCACGCCGTGGAGCTGAGCCCGCAGATATCCTGGACGGCCGGGCCGGACGGCCTTGTCGAGCATATGTCGCCCCGCTGGCGCGCCCTGACCGGAACGAGCGGCCTGGGCGCGACCTGGCTGGAGGCGCTCCATCCCGAGGACCTCGGCCCCTCGCAGGAGGCCTGGGCCAAGTCCACTGCCGAAAACGAGCCCTACGACCACGAGTATCGCATCCGCCTGACGGACGGGCGCACCCGTTGGATGCATTCGCGCGCCTATCCGCGCCGGGACCCGGGCGGCCGCGTCCTGCGCTGGTATGGCACCAGCGAGGACATCCAGGCCCGCAAGGAGGTGGAGGCCGCGCAGCGCGCCCAGGCCGAGGAGTTGCACGCGGTGCTCGATGCCGTGCCGGCCGGCATCTGGATCACCCATGACCCCGACGCGCAGGAGATCACCGGGAACGCCCGGTCGCACGAGTTCCTTCGCGTGCCGCAGGGCGAGAACCAGTCCAAGGGCGTGCCCGGCACGCCGACGCGGCATTTCCGCTTCCTGGACACGGAAGGGCGGGAGATTGCCCCCCGCGATCTGCCGGTTCAGACCGCCGCGCGCGGCGAGACGGTAGCGGACCGCGAATACCGGGTCGCCTTTGACGACGGCAGCCATATCGACATCCTGGGCAACGCGACGCCCCTGCGCGACGCCGCGGGACGGCCGGCCGGGGCGGTCGCCGCCTTTGTGGACATCACCGCCCGCAAGGCCGCCGAAGCCGCCCTCCTCGAGGAATCGCAGATCCTCGAGACGCTGAACCGGGCGGGCCTTGCCCTGGCCGGGGAACTGGATCTGGAGCGGCTGGTTCAGAGTCTCACGGATGCGGGGGTCAAGCTCACCGGGGCGAAGTTCGGGGCCTTCTTCCACAACGTCCTCGATGACAGCGGCGAGCGGCTGCACCTTTACACCCTGGCAGGGGCGGAGCGCGCAGACTTCGAGGGATTGGGCGGCGTGCGGGCGACCGGGGTCTTTGGCCCGACCTTCCGCAACGAAGGGGTCGTGCGCGCCGACGACATCCAGACGGACCAGCGCTATGGGCAGCTCGAACCGCATCGCGGGATGCCGCCCGGCCACCTGCCCGTTCGCAGCTACCTGGGCGTTCCGGTGGTGGCCCATTCGGGCCAAGTTCTGGGCGGGCTGCTGTTCGGCCACCCCGAGCCCGGCCGTTTCACCGACCGCCACGAGCAGTTGATGGTTGGGCTTGCCGCGCAGGCGGCCATCGCGATCGACAACGCCCGGCTGTTCCAGGCGGTGCAGCGCGCCAACGAAACGCTCGAGAACCGTGTGGCCGAGCGGTCGGCCCAGCTCATCGAGGCGCAGGAGGCGCTGCAGCAGTCCCAGAAGATGGAAGCGATCGGGCAGCTGACGGGCGGCATCGCGCATGATTTCAACAACCTTCTCACCCCTATCGTCGGCGGGCTCGACATCTTGCGCCGGCGCGTCACCGACGAGCGGTCCGAGCGGCTGATCGGCGGCGCCCTGCAGGCGGCGGAACGGGCCAAGACCCTGGTGCAGCGCCTTCTGGCGTTTGCCCGCCGCCAGACGCTCCAGCCCCGGGCCGTCCATCTGGGCGGGCTGGTCGAGGGCATGCGAGAGCTGATCGACCGGAGCCTTGGCCCTACCATCGAGGTGCGCGTGCAGGTGTCAGCGGATCTGCCGCCCGTCCTGGTGGACCCCAACCAGCTTGAACTGGCGCTCCTGAACCTCAGCGTGAACGCCCGCGATGCGATGCCCGGCGGAGGGCGGCTCACCATCTCGGCCGAGGAGTCGGGCGCGCCGGCCGTGCGGGCCCTGGGCCTGCCCCCGGGCCGCTACATGCGCGTCACGGTGGTGGATACCGGGACGGGGATGGACGAGGCCGTGCTCCAGCGTGCCGTCGAGCCGTTCTTCAGCACAAAGACCATGGGCAAGGGCACGGGCCTGGGCCTGTCCATGGTGCATGGGCTGGCCGCCCAGTCGGGAGGGCTGTTCACCCTGGCCAGCCGGGTGGGCCTGGGCACCACCGCCACGCTCTGGCTTCCCGTTGCGGACGAGGAGGAGGCCGCGCCGGAACGCGCCGTCGCCGCGGTCGCGCCCCGCGCCGCACGGCCATCGGTGGTCCTTCTCGTGGATGATGAGGCGCTCGTCCGGCTATCCACCGCCGAGGAGTTGCGGGACCTGGGCTACGCCGTCATCGAGGCCGGGACCGCCGCCGAGGCGCTGGACGCCCTGCGCCAGGGAATCAGGCCGGACGCGCTGGTCACGGATCACATGATGCCCGGCATGAGCGGGGCGGACCTGGCGGCGGAACTACGGTCGCGCCTGCCCGACCTGCCGGTGCTGATGATCACGGGCTATGCGAATCTGCCGCCCGAGCAGACCCGCGGGATCGCGGTGCTGGCCAAGCCGTTCCGTCAGTCCGACCTCGCGATGCTGCTCGCGCGGATGCTCGCCTCAGGGGGGGACTCGGAGGGGGAGCCGATTTCAGACCCGTGACGGCACGGCCCGCGCGGCGTCGGAACGGCATAGCCCGGTTCGGCTTGCACCGATCAGGGGCGTCCGGTGCGCCTGCGCGACCATCCCGGTCGCAGGTCGATTATCAGGAACCAAGAAGGTTTGGTGGAGCCAAGCGGGATCGAACCGCTGACCTCTTGCATGCCATGCAAGCGCTCTCCCAGCTGAGCTATGGCCCCATCCGGCAGGCTTGGGTCTCTTCAGCCTGCGCGACGCTTCCTAGTAGGCGTCGGAGGAGAGCGCAAGGGCTCTTTTTCGAGCCCCTGCATTCCCCAGCGAAAACTATTCGTCGTCGCCGGCGACGTCGCCCAGATCCTCGAACGAGACCTCTTCGTCCTCGTCGTCCTCAAGCACTTCGTCGCCGAGATCAGCGTCGTCCTCGACCGCGTCATCGTCGTCGAGCAGCAGGTCTTCCTCGTCGCCGATCTTGAGGCGCTTGGTCTGCGCGTCCTCGGCGTCGGCGACCATGGTGCGCGACCGGCCCACCTCGATGCTGACGACCTGGCCCGTGTAGGGGCTGACGATCGGAGTGCGGTTCAGGTCGTAGAAGCGCTTGCCGGTCGTCGGGCAGATGCGCTTCTTGCCCCATTCTTCCTTGGGCATCGAATGATCCTTTCGTTCATGCGGATCGCGCGAATGGAGACCCCAGGGAATCTCGCACTTGCGGCGGATCGGGGTGCCCTGCCATAACTGGCAACGGGTGTCAAAGGCTTTGGGTCCGGGGGTCAGGCCAGTGAAGGACCACATTCTTCCAGGCGATCCGCCGGTCGCTGTGGCCCTGCGCCGCTCGGCCCGGGCGCGGCGGCTGTCCCTGCGGATCTCGGGCGCTGACGGGCGGGTGACACTGACCTTGCCCCTGCGGGCCCGGTTGGGGGACGGACTGGCCTTCCTGCAGGAACGCGAGGGGTGGCTGCGTGGGCATCTGGCGCAGGCGCCGACCCTGATCCGTCCTGCATTTGGCGAACTGATCCCGTTTGCGGGGGGCGAGGTGCGGCTTTGCCCCGGTCCGGGGCGGCGCGTCGGGCTGGATGGCGACCGGCTGATCCTGCCCGACGAGCCCGAGCGGCTGATCCCGCGTTTGGCCGCCTTTCTACGGACCGAGGCGCGCAACCGGCTCGCGGCGGCCTCCGACCGTTACGCCCGCCTCGTCGGGCGGAGCTGGACGCGCCTGACCTTGCGCGACCCGCGCTCGCGATGGGGGTCCTGCACGGCGGACGGGCACCTGATGTTCTCGTGGCGGCTGGTGCTCGCGCCGCCGCCGGTGCTGGACTACGTGGCCGCGCACGAGGTCGCGCATCTGGCGCGCATGGACCATTCGCCGGCCTTCTGGGCGCTGGTGGGCGAGATCTGCCCCGGTTTCGAGGAACACCGCGACTGGCTGCGGGCCGAAGGCGTGGGCCTTCACCGGTTGAGGCTCGGTTGACCGAAGGGCGCCGGGGGCCGCACAAGGGACCATGACCTCCGAGCCCCGCCCTGTCGCCCTCGACAAGCCCGCCGATCCCGGCGCGCGCATCCATGACCGCATCTACCGCGCCCTGCGCGCGCGCATCATGCATGGGGAGATCGCACCCGGCGCCTCGCTGACCCTGCGCGGCATCGGCAAGGAGTTCGGCGTCTCCATGACCCCCGCGCGCGAGGCCGTGCAGCGCCTTGCGGCCGAGGGAGCATTGACGCTGTCCCTGTCGGGCCGCATCTCCACTCCGGCGCTGTCCAACGACCGCATCGAGGAGCTGGCGACCCTGCGTGCGATGCTCGAGCCCGAGTTGGCGTCCCGCGCCCTGCCCCGCGCCCACTTCGCCCTGATCGAGCGGCTGGAGGCCATCAACGAAGGCGTGAGCCGCATGGTCGCCCGCCATGACGCGACCGGTTACATCCGCGTGAACCTGGAGTTCCACCGCACCCTTTACCTGCGGGCCCAGTCCCCGGCGATCCTCGCGCTGACTGAAACAGTGTGGCTGCAGCTCGGCCCCACGATGCGGGCGCTCTATGGGCGGCTTCAGCGGACGGAGCCGCCACGGAACCACCGGCTGATCCTGGCGGCCTTGAAGGCGGGGGACGAGCCGGGATTGCGGCTGGCGGTGCGGACGGACGTGACGCAGGGGCTCCGCCTCCTCAAGAGTTGACAGCCCGACGGGGCGGTTGACAAACCCTACTGTTTCACTCAACTTCATCGCCAGCCATCCTGCCTTGCGGGACAGCCATCCCTCGTCCCCGCCTCAGGAGGCTTTCCGATGGCCCAACTGTCCCTTGTGCCCATGCCCGCCCCGCGCCCGCCCGCCGATCCGGTCCATGATGCCCGTGACCTCGTGGGACCAACCGGGGTCGGCCAGATCGTCCTCGACGGCCAGACCTACACCCTGCGCATCACGCGCGCGGGCAAGCTGATCCTCACCAAATGAGCGGGGCGGCATCCATCGGGGGCGCCCCCGTCGGACGCATCGACACGCTTCAGCCGCTCGAAGGCTTGTCGGTCCGGGCGCTGCGCCGTTGGTGCGATGGCGGGCACGAGGCGCTGGCCGAGGACCTGGGCTGCGCGCTGGGCGAGGATCACGGCGACCGTGCCGCGCGGGCCTTTGACGCGCTTTGCCGCCAGTGCCTGTCGGGCTGCCGGCGGCCGCTGATGCGTCATGGCGGCGGATGCCTGTGCCTGGGGGCCGACGAGGCCGCCTTTGCCCAGCTTGTCCGGACCGCGACCGAGGGCGACCGCGAGGACGCGCTGATGCTGGCCTGCTGCATGGTGCGCCATGACCTTGCCCCCATCCTCGTGCATCTGGCGCAGGCGGCGGGGCTGGCGTTGCGCTCGGCGCTCGTTTCCTGGCAGCGGCCTTCCGCCCTCCACTGACGCTGCGTCGCGGTTGCGCCTAGCAGCACCGCCCGATCCGCGTTAAGGGCGCGCTGCGGTGCAGAAAGTGGAGCGTGCAGAATGCGTGAGTGGTGGCGGGACGCGGTGATCTACCAGATCTATCCCCGGTCGTTTCAGGATTCGAACGGGGATGGGGTGGGCGACCTGCCAGGGATCACCCGCAGGCTGTCCCATGTGGCGTCGCTTGGGGTGGACGCCATCTGGCTGTCGCCGTTCTTTGCCTCGCCGGACCGCGACATGGGCTACGACGTGTCCGACTACACGGCCGTGAACCCGCTGTTCGGGACGCTCGACGACTTCGACGCGCTGATCGCGGAGTCGCACCGGCTGGGCCTGCGGGTCATCATCGACCAGGTGCTGTCGCACACCTCGGACCAGCATTCCTGGTTCAAGGAAAGCCGCAAGGACCGAACGAACTCCAAGGCCGACTGGTATGTCTGGGCCGACCCCAAGGCCGACGGCACGCCGCCCAGCAACTGGCTGTCGGTGTTCGGCGGCTCGGCCTGGCACTTCGACGCCGGGCGGCGGCAGTATTACCTGCACAACTTCCTGACCGAACAGCCGGACCTCAACTTCCATAACCCCGAGGTCGTGGACGCGCTTCTTGAATCCATGCGCTTCTGGCTGGAGCGGGGCGTGGACGGCTTCCGGCTGGATACCGTCAACTTCTTCGTCCACGACAAGAAGCTTCGCGACAACCCGCCCTCGGACTGGACCGATTTCCCGACGAACCCCTACGAGGCGCAGGACCACCGCTTTTCCAAGACCCGGCCGCAGAACATCGCGGTCCTTCAGCGGATGCGCAAGCTCACGGACGAATACCCCGACATCATGATGGTGGGCGAGGTCGGCGAGGCCGGGCGCCAGATCGACATCATGGCCGAATACACCTCGGGCGGCGACAAGCTGCACATGGCCTACAGCTTCGAGTTCCTGAGCCACGACCACACGGCCGAGCATTTCCGCAGCCGCATCTCCAAGTTCCTGGACAAGGCTCCGGACGGCTGGCCCTGCTGGTCGTTTTCCAACCACGACGTCCAGCGCCACGCGACCCGCTGGACCAAGCCGGGCGGCGACGTGGACGCGGTGGCCCGGCAGTCCATCGCGCTGCTCGCCAGCTTTCCCGGCACGCTCGGCCTCTATCAGGGCGAGGAACTGGGCCAGACCGAGACCGACATCCTCTTCGAGGAGTTGCGCGACCTCGGCTACATTTCCTTTTGGCCCGAGATCAAGGGACGCGACGGCTGCCGCACGCCCATGGTCTGGGAGCACGAGCAGACCAACGCGGGCTTCTCGACCGGCATCCCGTGGCTGCCCGTCAAGGCGCCGCAGGCCGCCCGCGCCGTGGACCTGCAGGAAGCGAGGAACGACTCCGTCCTGCACGCCTACCGGTCGAGCCTCGCCTTCCGGAAGTCGCATCCGGCGCTGACGCAGGGGGCCACCAGCTTCCTCGACCTGCCCGAGCCGGTGCTGGGGATCGTCCGCTCGCAGGGAGACACGGTGCTGACCTGCCTGTTCAACCTTGGCGAACGGCCGCTGACCCTGACGCTGTCGGGCCCGGCGCTGCCGGTGGGGCCTATCCATGCGGAGGTGGACGGCCTGACGGTGAGCCTGCCCGCCCATGGCTATGTCACGCTGGAGTCCGATGGTCCGCTGGGCGTCGTGGCGGACAGCGCGGGCCGCTCGGCGTCGTAGCGGCACGGCCCCCGCGCGGGGGTTCCAATCGGGGGGTGGCGCGGCTAGCGTCGCCCCACCATGACCGAAGAAGCGAACCTCGGCGTCGATATCGGCGGCACCTTCACGGACGTTGTGCTCGAAACGGGCGGGCGTCTCCACTCCACGAAGGTCCTGACGACCTACGCCGCGCCCGAGGACGCCATTCTGGACGGGATGCGGCAGGTCTGCGCCAAGGCGGGCCTTTCGCCCTCCGCCCTGACCCGGATCATCCACGGCACGACGCTGGCCACCAATGCCCTGATCGAGCGGCGGGGCGCTCGCACCGCCCTCGTCACCACCGAGGGCTTCCGCGACGTGATCGAGATGCGGACCGAGAGCCGGTTCGAGCAGTACGACCTCAACATCGTGCTGCCCGAGCCGCTGATCCCGCGCGACGCCCGTTTCACCCTGCGCGAACGGGTGGATGCCGGGGGCAATATCCTGACGCCGCTGGACCGCACCGAGGTAGAGGCGCTGGCCGACCGCCTGGAGGGCTTTGACAGCATCGCCGTGGGGTTCCTGCACAGCTACCTCCGCCCCGACCACGAGCGACTTGTGCGCGAGGTGCTGGCCGACAGGCTCCCGACACTGTCGGTGTCGCTGTCGAGCGACGTGTCCCCCCAGATGCGGGAATACGAACGCTTCAACACCACCTGCGCCAACGCCTACGTCAAGCCGATGATGGAAAGCTATCTGGGCCGCTTGCGCGAACGGCTCGCCCATGAGGGCGCAGCTTGCCCCATCTTCCTGATGCATTCCGGCGGCGGCATCGTGTCCATCGAGACCGCAGCCCAGTTCCCCGTCCGCCTTGTCGAATCCGGCCCCGCCGGGGGCGCGATCTTTGCGGCCGACGTAGCGCGCCGCCACAACCTCGACCGCGTGTTGAGCTTTGACATGGGCGGCACCACCGCCAAGATCTGCCTGATCCGCGATGGCCAGCCCAAGACGGCCCGCGTCTTCGAGGTCGCCCGCTCGACCCGCTTCAAGAAGGGGTCCGGGATGCCCATCAGCATCCCCGTGATCGACATGGTGGAGATCGGGGCGGGCGGCGGCTCCCTCGCTCATGTGGACTCCATGCGCCAGATCCGCGTAGGCCCCGAAAGCGCCGGAAGCGAGCCCGGCCCTGCCGCCTACGGGCGCGGTGGCCTGCGTCCTGCCGTGTCGGACGCCGACCTGATCCTTGGCCGCCTTGACCCCGACAACTTTGCCGGGGGCACCATCCTCCTCCATCCCGACCGCTCCGAACAGGCCCTTGTGGCCGAGGTCGGGGGCCATCTGGGCATGGACGCCGTGCAGGCCGCCTTTGGCGTCTCCGAGGTCGTGGACGAGAACATGGCCAACGCCGCCCGTGTCCACGCGGTCGAGAACGGCCAGGACCTGTCCGATTACACCATGATCGCGTTTGGCGGCGCGGCCCCCCTTCATGCGGGGCGGTTGTGCGAGAAGCTTGGCATCACGCGCCTCCTCGTGCCGCCGGGGGCGGGGGTGGGCTCGGCCATCGGGTTCCTGCGCGCCCCTTACGCCTTCGAGGCGACGCGATCCGTCTACATGCGGCTCGACGCCTTCGACGGGGCCCTGGCCCGGACGATCCTGGCGGACTTGTCTGAGGAGGCAGCGGGCTTTGTCCGGTCCTGCGACCCCCACGCCGATGTCCGCACCGACGCCAAGGTCTATATGCGCTACAAGGGCCAGGGCTGGGAGATCCCGGTGGCGCTGGACGGCGATCTTGCGGCCGCGCCCACGGCCGACGCGCTGGGCCACCGCTTCGCGCTCGGCTACGCCGCCCTGTTCGGCCGCGCAGTCGAAGGGCTGCCGGTGGAGATCACCGTCTGGGCGGTCAACGCCGCCACCCCGCTCGCGCCCACGGTCCCCACGCCAGAGACCCGTCCCGCCGGGGACGTCGAGGGCACGCCGCGTCGCCTGTTCGACCCCGTGACCGGTGCTTGGGCTGACGGGCGGACGCTCCCGCGCGAACGGCTGACCGACGGCATGGTCGCCCAGGGGCCGCTGGCGGTGACCGAGGCGGAGACGACCGTGATCGTGCCCCGGGGTTTCACCGTCACCGGCCGTGCCGATGGCGTGCTCGACATCCGGAGAACCTCATGAGCGTCCAAAGCCAGATCATGTGGAACCGCCTGATCTCCATCGTGGAGGAGCAGGCCCAGGCCCTCATCCGCACGGCGTTCAGCACCTCCGTGCGCGAAGCCGGGGACCTGTCCGCCGGCATCTACGACCAGCGGGGCCGGATGCTGGCGCAGGCCGTGACCGGCACGCCGGGCCACGTCAACGCCATGGCCGCCGCCGTCGCGCACTTCATGCGCGAGATCGGCGTGGACACGATGACCGAGGGCGACGTCTACATCACCAACGACCCCTGGATGGGCACCGGGCACCTCCATGACATCACCGTGGTCACGCCGGTGTTCCACAAGGGGAGCCTAGTCGGCTACTTCGGCTGTACGGCGCATGTGGTGGACATCGGCGGTAGGGGCTTTGGCGCGGACGGGGAATCGGTCTACGAGGAAGGGCTCCAGATCCCGATCCTGCGGTTCATCGACAGGGGGGAGGTCAACCGCACCCTGATCCAGATGCTCCGCGTCAACACCCGCGAACCCGATCAGGTGATCGGGGACATCTACGCGCTGGCCGCCTGCAACGAGGTGGGGCTGCGCCGCCTGGGCGCGATGCTTGATGAATACGGCCTGTCCGACATCGAGGCGCTGGCCGACTTCATCGTGGACGCCTCGCACGAGGCGACGGTCGCGGCCATCGCGAGGCTGCCAAAGGCCCGCGCCTGCAACACGATGACAACGGACGGCTACGCCACGCCCATCACACTGGCCGCGAGTGTGGAGACCTTTCCCGATTACGTGCTGGTGGACTTCGCGGGCACCTCGGCCCCCGACCCCAAGGGGATCAACGTCCCCTTCATCTACACGGTCGCCTACGCCGCCTACGCGCTCAAGATCGCGCTGGCGCCCGAGGTGCCGAACAACGCCGGATCGCTTGCGCCGTTCCGGGTGACAGCGCCCGAGAACACCATCGTCAACGCCCGCCGCCCGCACCCGGTCGCGCTGCGCCACGTCATCGGGCACCTGATCCCCGACACCGTCTTTGGCGCGCTCGACCAGATCCTGCCCGACACCGTCCCTGCCGAGGGCGCGGGCGCGCTCTGCAACTTCCAGGTCTCCCTGCGGGGCTCCAACGGCGAACGGTCCGAGGTGCTGACCTTCAACTCCGGCGGCACCGGCGCGCGGCCCCGGCTCGATGGCCTCAACGCCACGGCCTTTCCATCGGGCGTGATGACCATGCCCGTCGAGGCGACCGAGCACGCGGGTCCCATCGTCATCCACCGCAAGGAGCTGCGCCCCGACTCGGGCGGCGCGGGCCGACAACGCGGCGGCCTCGGCCAATACATGGAGGTCGGGCCCCGCGAGGGCTTCACGATGGAGTTCCGCGCCCAATTTGATCGCAAGGCGCATCCGGCGCGGGGTCGGCAGGGCGGGACCGAGGGTGGTCCCACGGTGGTCCAGCTTTCGGATGGCACGGATTTTCCCGCCAAGGCCCGCTTCGCGGTGCCCGAGGGGCAGACCGTCCGACTGGCCTTCCCCGGTGGGGGCGGCATGGGGCCCCCGTCCGAGCGGGACCTCCAGGCCGTCGCCCGCGACGTGCGGCTGGGCTACATCTCGGAGAAGGCGGCCAAGCGCGACTACGGATGGACACCGTGACGCCCCAGCACGCCTCCTATGACGTGGTGATCGTCGGCGGGGCGATGATCGGCTCCTCGGTCGCGTGGTGGCTGTCCGGCGACCCGGCCTTCAAAGGCCGCATCCTGGTGGTGGAGCGCGACCCGACCTACGCGCAGGCGGCATCCTCGCTCTCCCACTCCTCTATCCGCCAGCAGTTCGGTCAGGAGGTCAACGTCCTGATCTCCCGCTTCGGAGCCGAGTTCATCCACAGCTTCCGCGACTGGATGGAGGACCCCGAGGCGCCCGAGATCCGGCTCCAGAGCTTCGGCTACCTATACCTCGCCGACAACGAGGACTTCGCGGACGTGCTGCGCGACAACGCGGCGATGCAGAACCGCTTGGGCGCCGCGACCCGCATCCTGAGCCCCGCCGAGATCAAGGCCGAATGGCCCTGGTACGAGGTCGACGACATCCTCTGCGGCTCGCACAATCCGGTGGACGAAGGGTACTTTGACGGCGCGACCATCTTCGACTGGTTCCGCCGCAAGGCGCGCGCCAAGGGCGTCGAGACCATCCGGAACGAGGTCGCCGGGCTGGCAGTGCAGGGCGACCGCGTGACGGGCGTGACCCTGTCGAGCGGCGAGACGATCGGCTGCGGCTGGGTCGTCAACGCCGCCGGAACCCGTGGCCCGCGCATCGCCGCCATGGCGGGCCTGTCCCTGCCGGTGGAGCCGCGCAAGCGCTACTCCGTCCTGTTCAGCGCCGCCGAGCCCCTGCCCAAGGACCTGCCGCTGACCATCGATCCTTCGGGCGTCCATGTCCGCACGGATGGGCGCAACTACCTCGCGGGCTGCCTCCCCGACCCCGACCATGCCGCCGACCCGGACGACTTCGTCATGGACCACGCGCTGTGGGAGGAGGTCATGTGGCCCGCCCTCGCCACGCGCATCCCGTCCTTCGAGCGGCTGCGGGTCGTGTCCACCTGGGTCGGCCAGTACGACTACAACACGCTCGACCAGAACGCGGTGCTGGGGCCGTCGCCGGACGTCCCAAACCTGCTCTTCGCCAACGGCTTCTCGGGCCATGGCTTCCAGCAGGCCCCCGCCGTGGGACGCGGGCTGGCGGAATGGATCCTCCATGGCGGCTGGCGAAGCCTCGACCTGTCCCCGCTCGGCTACGACCGCATTACGCGGGGCGAGCCCCTGCGCGAACGCGCCATCATCTGAGGGTATGACATGCTGAAGAAGATCGTCCTCACCGGCGCCGCGGGCGAACTGGGCTCCACGCTCCGCGAGCCCCTGTCGCGGATGTGCGAGGCCCTCGTCTGCGTGGACCTCAAGGACGCCCCCGGCCCCCTCGCCTCCAACGAGTCCTGGGCCGTGGCCGACTGCGCCGAACTGGATCAGGTCGCTCCGCTGATGGAGGGGGCCGAGATCATCGTCAACTTCGTCGGCATCCCCGACGAGCGGTCCTTCGAGGAGCTTCTTCGCCCGAACTTCCTGTCCTCCTACGTGATCTGGGAGGCGGCCTACCGCGCCGGGGTGCGCCGGGTCGTCTATGCCTCCTCGGTCCATGCGGTCGGCATGTGGGAGACGAACGCGGGCATCGACACCGACGCGCCGCACCGCCCCGACACCTTCTACGGGCTCAGCAAGTGCTTTGCCGAAGACCTCGCGCGGCTCTACTGGGAGAAGCGGGGGTTGGAAGCCGTGTGCCTGAGGATCTTCTCGGCCACCGAGTCGCCGGAGAACCCCCGCGCGCTGGGCACCTGGCTGTCGCGCCGCGACCTCGTGCATCTGGTCGAGCGGGCGGTGGACTCCCCTACGACGGGGTTCTGCGTCGTTTATGGGGTGTCCGACAACGACCGCTCGCCGGTGTCGAACGCCAGGGTCGCCTTTCTGGGCTACCGGCCCCGGGACAATGCCGAAACCCATGCCGCCGCGATCCTGGCCAAGGCGAGCAGGCCCGACCCGTCGAACCTCGCGCAGATGCGGCTGGGCGGCCCCTTCGCCACGGTCGCCTTGGGCGAAAGCGGGGTCGCGGGGCTGGCGAAGCTGGTCAAGGGGGGCTGACGCGGAGGGGGCGTTCTGCTCCTCTGGCACGGCAACGTCAGTCGAAAGGTGGGACATCGCAGCCGTGACCCCGGTCATCCGCACCCTTCGTGCCGCCGAGGTCCTGGGCCGCGATGCCGTCGCCCTGACACGGGCGACATTGACGCCATCGCGGCCCCTGGGGCTGCATGACCACGACTTCTTCGAACTGCTCTGGGTCCAGAACGGCACCCTGCGCCACCACACCCCAGCCGGACGCCGCGACCTGCCCGAGGGCACGCTCCTGTTCCTGCGGCCCGAGCACGCGCACGCGCTCCAGAGCCGGGGCGAGGACACGCTGGTCGTGGCGGTCGCGCTGCATCCCGGTCTGGTGGCTGACCTAGGGCAGCGTCATCCGGCGTTGGGCGGGCGGCTGTTCTGGGCACCCGCCCCCACCATCCTGGGGCGCGACAGCCGGCAACTGGCCGAGTTGAACCAGGCGGCCCTGCGGTTGGAGCGGAGCGGGCGCGACGCGCTTGCGGCCGAGGGCTTCCTGCTTCCGCTGGTCGCGGCCCTGATGGCCGAGGACGTGCCGCTGCCCGACGACGCGCCGGACTGGCTTCGCGTGGCCTGCGTGGCCGCCCTGTCGCCCAAGGTGTTCCGCGAAGGGGCGGCAGGCTTCGTCCGGGCCGCGGGACGCGCCCATCCGCATGTCAGCCGCACGGCGCAGCGCTTCCTGGGGCAGACACCGACCGACTACGTCAACGCCCGCCGCATGGCCCATGCCGCGCGGCGGCTGGCTGGATCGAGCGATCCGCTGGCCGAGATCGCGGCCGAATGCGGGATCGAGAACCTGTCGCACTTTCACCGCCTCTTCCGCGAGGCGCACGGCACCACCCCCGCCGCCTGGCGCCGCCGCCACCAGCACGACCTCATGCAGCCGGGACTGCCTGCAAAGGACTCGGGCGAGGAGATTTGACCAAGTGGTCAAACCTTGCTTCATGGGGTACCTCTGTGCGACAGGTTGCGCAGACAAGGGAGGTCGCCCGTGCAGATCGACAGAGCCCAGACGCTCGCTCCGGCGGCGCTCCACGAACCCCGCAACCCCGGACTGCCCCTCGACCTCGACTGGGTCCGGCGGGTGCAGGCCAACACCTCGGCCATTGAGCGGCGCGCGGCGACGCTGCCGGGACGGCGGTCGGTCAAGAAGGACTGGCAAGCCGCGTGGCTGTGCCGGGCCATCTCGGTCATCGACCTGACGACGCTTTCGGGCGACGACACCGAAGGCCGGGTGCGCCGCCTGTGCGCCAAGGCCCGGCAACCGGTCAGCCCCGAGATCCTGGAAACCTTGGGCATGACCGGGCTGACCGTTGGCGCCGTCTGCGTGTATCACGACATGGTGCCTGCCGCCGTGGCGGCCCTGCGGGGCACGGACCTCCCGGTCGCCGCCGTGTCCACGGGCTTTCCGGCGGGTCTGTCGCCCTTTCATCTCCGTATCCAGGAGATCCGCGAAAGCGTGGCCGCCGGCGCGCGGGAGATCGACATCGTCATCTCGCGACGCCACGTGCTGACCGGCAACTGGCAGGCCCTGTACGACGAGATGCGCGAGATGCGTGAGGCCTGCGGCGAGGCGCATGTGAAGGCCATCCTCGCCACGGGCGAACTGGGGACGCTGAGGAACGTGGCCCGCGCGTCGCTGGTCTGCATGATGGGCGGGGCGGACTTCATCAAGACCTCGACCGGCAAGGAAAGCGTCAACGCCACCCTGCCCGTCACGCTGACCATGATCCGCGCGATCCGCGACTATCACGACGCGACCGGCATCCGCGTGGGCTACAAGCCCGCTGGCGGCATCAGCAAGGCCAAGGACGCGCTGAACCACCTCGCGCTGGTCAAGGACGAGTTGGGGGACCGCTGGCTCCGGCCGGACCTGCTCCGCTTCGGGGCATCCTCGCTTCTGGGCGATATCGAGAGGCAGCTCGAGCATCATGTGACGGGCGCCTATTCCGCCTCTTGGCGGCACGCCTTGGCCTGAGGGGGAACGCCATGACCATCAAGGAAATCTTCGACAGCATGGAGTACGGCCCCGCCCCCGAAAGCGCGTCCGAGGCGCTGGCCTGGATCGCCTCGCACGGGGGGCGCTTCGGCTGCTTCATCGACGGGGCCTTCACCGAGCCGGGCGAAACCTTTGCCACGAGCAACCCCGCCACTGGCGAGGCGCTGGCCGAGGTCACGCAGGCCACTCAAGGGGATGTGGATCGCGCCGTGGCCGCCGCCCGCGCCGCGCAGCCGGGCTGGACGGGCCTGGGCGGGCATGGCCGCGCGCGGGTGCTGTATGCCATTGCTCGCCTCTTGCAAAGGCAGTCGCGGCTGTTCGCGGTGCTGGAAACGCTCGACAACGGCAAGCCCATCCGGGAAAGCCGGGACATCGACATCCCGCTGGCGCAGCGGCACTTCTATCATCACGCGGGCTATGCCGAGCTGATGGAGACGGAACTACCCGGCCGAGCGCCCCTGGGCGTCTGCGGGCAGGTCATTCCCTGGAATTTTCCGCTGCTGATGCTGGCCTGGAAGGTCGCCCCCGCGCTGGCGATGGGCAACACGGTCGTCCTCAAGCCCGCCGAGTACACCTCGCTGACCGCGCTCCTTCTTGCCGACCTCTGCCGTCAGGCGGGGGTGCCCAAGGGGGTCGTGAACATCGTCACCGGCGATGGGGCCGTGGGCGAGATGGTCGTGGCCGCCCCGGTGGAGAAGGTCGCCTTCACCGGCTCCACCGCCGTTGGCCGCCGCATCCGCGAGGCCACCGCCGGAACCGGCAAGGCGCTGACCTTGGAGCTGGGCGGCAAGTCGCCGTACATCGTGTTCGAGGACGCGGACCTCGACTCGGCGGTCGAAGGGCTGGTGGACGCGATCTGGTTCAACCAGGGCCAGGTCTGCTGCGCGGGCTCCCGCCTCCTCGTGCAGGAGGGGGTGGCCGACACGTTCCACCGCAAGCTCCGCGCGCGGATGGCCACGCTGCGGATCGGCGATCCGCTGGACAAGGTCATCGACATCGGCGCCATCGTGGACCCGGTGCAGCTGGCCACCATCACCCGCCTCGTGGAGGCCAGCACCGAGGGCGAGCGCTATGTCGCCCCCTGCCCGATCCCGGCCAAGGGGTCGTTCTACCCGCCCACGCTCATCACCGGCCTGTCGCCTGCGTCCCCCCTGATGCAGGAGGAGATCTTCGGCCCCGTGCTGGTCGGCACCACCTTCCGCACGCCTGCCGAGGCGGTGGAACTGGCCAACAACACCCGCTACGGCCTTGCCGCGACGGTCTGGAGCGAGAACGTCAACCTCGCGCTCGATATCGCGCCCAAGCTGGCGGCGGGCGTGGTCTGGATCAACGGCACCAACATGTTCGACGCGGCAGCCCCGTTTGGCGGCGTGCGGGAATCGGGCTTCGGACGCGAAGGCGGCTGGGAAGGGCTGGCGGCTTACACCCGCCCTGCCGCGACGCCCGGCGCCGCGCTGAACCCGGTAGAGCCCTTCACGGGCGAGGGCCAGCCGCTCGACGCTCTCGACCGCACGCACAAGCTTTATATCGGCGGCAAGCAGGCGCGGCCGGATGGCGGCTACTCCCGCGCGGTCTGGGGCCCGTCCGGTGCGCTGCTGGGGCACGCGAGCCTCGCCAACCGCAAGGACCTGCGAAATGCCGTCGAGGCGGCGAACGCCGCGCGGTCCTGGGGCCGCACCACGGGTCACGCCCGCGCACAGATCCTCTATTTCCTGGCCGAGAATCTGTCCGCCCGGGCTGAGGAGTTCGCCCGCCGCATCGACGGATTGACCGGCCAAGGTGGCGCCGAGGAGGTCGAGGCGTCGCTGCGGACGCTGTTCCGCTGGGCGGCCTGGGCCGACAAGGTGGATGGCCGCGCTGCAGGCGCACCGTTCCGGGGCGTGGCGCTCGCCATGCGCGAACCGGTGGGGACCATCGGGGTGCTTTGCGATGACCGCGCGCCGCTTCTGGGGCTGGTCGCGGCCATGGCCCCGGCCATCGCCATGGGAAACCGGACGGTGCTGGTGGCCTCGGAGCCTTACCCTCTGGCCGCAACGGACTTCTATCAGGTCCTGGAAACCTCGGACGTGCCGGGTGGCGTGGTCAACATCCTGACCGGCTCGCACAAGGAACTGGCCCCGGTGCTGGCCTCGCACCTCGACATCGACGCGGTGTGGAGCTTCTCGTCCCAGCCGCTCGCGCGGGTGATCGAAGCCGGGTCGGCGGGCAACCTCAAGCGGACCTGGGTCGAGACCCGCGCCCGCGACTGGACCCGACCGGACGACCGCGCCTTCATCGACGCGGCGACCGAGGTCAAGACGGTCTGGATCCCTTACGGGGAAGGCTGAACGCCTCCCCCCAGGGTCAGGCGATGGCTACCGACCGAACCAGCCGCGACGGGGCCGCTCGGGCTGCCAAGCGGCGGACATCGGGTCGGCCCGGCGGCGCTGCCAGCGGCGGATGCGGGACCAGATCGCCCAGGCGACGGCGATGGTCAGGGTCAGGATGATGATGTTGAACCAGGGGATGACCCGCACGTCCCGGCTGGCAGCAGGCTCCATGGACACGGCATTGGGGAACATCGACAGGAACGGGACGCGCCAGCCATAATAGCGCATGATCACCCAACGCGGGGTGTCGCGGGTCGAAACGGCGTCCTGGGCCTCGGCCTGCAGGTTGGCGCTGTCGAACTTGAAGTAGGGCGGGAAGCCGAAGCCCGTGTCCTCGTTGCGGAACACCAGGGGTCCGCCGTCCCGCTTGGTCGTGTTGATGAAGAACACGTCGGTGACGACCTGGCCCTGAGCGTTGGCCGTCGCCTCGTTGAAGGAGCGGAAGCCCCGCACCTCGTCCGGCGAGACGATCCTGTTCTCCGTCGAGGTGACGTAGACCACCTCATGCCTGGGCAGGATGTAGTGGAGGAACAGCCCCACCACCACCAGCACGAGCAGCCCCAACACCCATTTCACGACGCGCATCGACTCTTCCTTCTCAAGACACGTTGAGGAGATAGAGCAGGAGAAGCAGGCCCGCCATGGGGCCGATGACAACGAGCCACAGGAGCCGCCTGCGAAGGGACCGATCGTAGTCGGCCATGCCGACCTCCACGAAGATGTCCCGCTCCACGAGCCTGTCCCCGGCCTCCCATTCTTCCCTCATCCGCCGCTTTTCCCGTAGGCGGAGCCATACCGAGAGGATGAAGTACAGCACCAGCAGGATCAGCAGGACGAACAGGAGAACGCGGAGGAACCCCATTTCAGCGCCGCCTCAGGGAGTCCCAGGGCCCCACCCGGTCGATGATGTCGTCGCCGCGTTGGGGCCGCGACGGCTTGGCGGGCGCCCCCCAGGGTCCGGCAACCGGGGCGGCGGGCTCGTCCATGGTTTCCTCGGGCCCGAACAGGGCGTCGCGCGTGCCGGCCTTGTCCACCATGTATTCGCGGGCCAGCACCTCGGCGACAAAAGCCTGCTTGGCCTCGGACCATGTGCGGTAGAGCCGGTAGAACAGCTCCTTGTGGCAGATGAAGAGCTGGCGGATGTCCAGCGGGCACAGCTCGGCCAGAAGCATGTTGACCAGATCGGCGTCGGGCGTCCGCTTGGCCCGCAGCGTGTAGAAGTAGGCCGGGTGGTCCGAGGTGATCCGCGGCCAGCGCGCCCCGTCCTCGGCCCAGGCCACGAGCTGCGCGAGCCCCTCCCATTCCTGCGGCAGTCGCCCGGCATATCGGCGGGCCAGCGCGCGAAGATCACGGCGCGTCGTCGCCTCGGAGACATGCCCCTCGGACCCCGCGACCTCCGCCACGATGAAGTCCATCTTCTGGCGCAGGACGGCGGCCACCTCGGCCCCGCGGCCGGTCACGATGGGCTCGGCCAGTTCATTGACGGACAGGAAGCGGGCGATGCCGGTCCGGTCGGTCAGGTCCAGCACGTCGGCGATGGGCAGCGGTCCCAGCGCGTGCTTGCCCCCAGCCACGATGGCCGCCGGATGGGGCACCGAGCGGAGGATATAGACCCCGCCGAAATGCGAGGTCCAGAAATCGTCCTGTTCGAAGGTCATGGACCGGAGCCGGACGGGGTTGCGCGACAGGTCGCCCGTCACGCCGGCCAGCTGGATCATCTCCCCGATCAGGGTGTCGTCCCACCAGGCGTCCGGTTCGGTCTTGAAGCGGTCGATGAGCCCGGTGAGCCGTTCGGCGGTGGCAACGGTGCCCTGCGTCGTGTCGGCCTCGACCGTGACCTGCCGAATGTCGAACAGCCGCGCCGGGCTGTCGGCGGCATAGACCGAGTTCACCAGCTCGCCGGCCACGGCGTCGCGGGCGGTCAGGGCGAACAACTCGGCCTCGTTCGCCTCGATGAACTGCCGCAGGACCCCGCGCGAGGTGGAGAACCGGGCGTTCAGGAGCGGCGCCTTCTTCTGGTCGGTTGTGAGAAGGATGAACTGCCGATTGAAGCCAGGAGGGTTGAGGTAATGCTCGTCGCCCAGCTCGTCCCCGATCTCGGGCGAGAAGCCGGACATGTCGATGTGGAAGTCGGGAAGCGCGGTCTCCTTGCCCGTCAGGTGCTTGAGGGCGCGCTTGTAGCGTTCGACCAGCACGGGGCTGTCCACGAGGACGAGGCCGCCGAACATCAGGCCCTTTTCGATGAGGCGTCTCACCACGTCTCCTTTACCCAATGCTTTGGCAGGCCCGCGATGGACAGGATCATGAGCGGCGCCCAAAGGAGGGTCGAGGCAAGGCCCAGCCGGAGGAAGTGGAACAGGCCGTCCATCGGCCCCGCGTAGAACAGTTCGGAGAAGGGGACGCCCCGGAGGACATACAGCCCGATGAACGCCGCCATGCTCAGCGCCAGCAGGGCCACGAAGGAGGTCAGCGCGAGGAGAAGCAGGGCCCTCACGCCCTCGGGGAAAATGAGGCTCAGAATCCGGGGCACCAGCCAGCCGAGGAAGGCCAGCGCCGCTGCCGGGACGATCAGCCCATCCGCAAAGCCCTGAATCACGTGGTCCCCCGTTCCGCGAGGTAGCGCCGCTTGGCTTCCTCCATCCGGCGCATGTCGCGGACGGCGGCCTCGATGGCGGCCTCGTCCGAGGTGTCGCTGTAGCGGAATTCGGAATCGGCGTAGCGGTTGATCTCCTGCAGGACCATCTCGGGCGTGATGGGACGGCGAAGCTCGCGGATCATCGCGGCCTTGGTGTCGTAGTCCTTCCGCAGGAACAGGTCGGGCTCCGCCATCCATTCGTCGGGCAGTTCCACGTCCATGGCGCGGACCTTGATCGCGTCGGTGATGTTCTTGATGGCGCGGCCCGTAAAGCGCGGCTCCACCTCCTGGATCGCCTTGAGGTAGGCTCCGATCTTGGCCAGCGTGTCGAGCGGGCCGACCTGGGTCTGCACGCGCGACCAGATCTCGGCCAGCCCGGCTTCCTGTGGCCGGGAATGCGCGGCATAGCTTTCCGCGACGGCGCGCTGGATCGCCTGCGCCTCGAACAGCCGGTGGTCACCCAACGGGATGCCGTGGTTCTTGCCCAGGAGCAGGGCCAGGATGTCGATGTAGTCCGCGCGAGTCTGCGGCCCGTCCACGAGGAACCGCGCCCCGGCCCGCTGGCGTAGCGCGTCGTCCACGTTCTCGGGGTGGTTCGAGAACATGCCGAAGGTGCAGTTCCCCCGCACGACCGTGTTCGCGCCCGCGAAGCTTTCCATCAGGACGGCCGTGATCTCGAGCTGCCCCGCCGAGGCCTGCCGGTCGCCCCGCTTGCCCGCCAGCGTGTCGATGTCGTCGATGGTGCCGAAGCCGATCACGGTTGGGTCGGTGATCTCGTTGACGAAGGCCTTGGCGTTCTGGCCGGACTTGCCCTGGTAGGAGTCGATGTTGTCGGTGGAAAGGTTCCGGTAGCGGAACGGCACCCCCGCGCCCTCGCAGTAGCCGTGGACGAGGCCCGCCATCATCTGGATCAGCGTCGTCTTGCCCGTCCCCGGCGCGCCGTCGCCCATGAAGGTGAAGATGAAGCCCCCTTCCTCCACGAAGGGGTTCAGCCGCCGGTCGAAGTCGTAGGCCATCAGCATCTTGGCAAGCTTCATGGCCTGATGCTTGGCGATGTGGTTGCCGACGACCTCCTCGGGCTTCTTGAAGGTCATCTGGAGCGCGGGGCCCCGCCCCTTGCGCGACGGCGTGAAGCCTTGGATCGTCAGGTCGTCCGCCGCGACCCGCCAACTCGCGGAGGTGAAGGCCCCGAGCCCCGGCGTATGCGCCGCGCGCGCGGCGACGCGGGCCATCAGCGCCTCCGCAAAGGCCAGCACCGTGCCCGCAAGGCGCTGGTCGGTGGTGGCGAGCGTGGCGATGTCCTGGTCCAGCTCCCACAGCGCGCCCTGCAGGGCGAGCGGGGCGTTGTCGGTCAGCACCTCGTCGAGGTGGCCGATCTCCACCGGCTCTCCGCCCGCATGGGGGGCCAACAGGACCGCCAGCGCATCGGCAAAAACATGGAGCGTCACCAGCGACTCGGCGGTGCTGAGTTCGGCGAAGTCGGGCTGCTGGCCGGGACCAAGGCTTCCGGCGGCGTTGGCGCGCTTGAGGTCGGACAGACCGGAGCGCAGCGCCACCTGCTCGGCCAAGGCCATGGCGATGGCGATGGCCCGGCGGACGGCCTGCGCAACGGTGGCCTGGAGCGGCGACGGCAACCCCTCGGACCCCGGCACGCCTTCGATCCGCGCCAGCAGGTGCACGGCGCCCGGAAGCGTCGTCCGCTGGGTCACGAGGCCCGGCGTCGTGGGCCGGAAGGCGCGGCGCGTGCCGATCCCAGGCGACCGTTCGGGGGCCGGAGCGGCGGTTCCCTGCGCGATCCTGGGCGCATGGTCAAAACCCTGGAGCAGGTTCAGCGCGGCCGGATAGTGGCGCCGGACGTCCTCCTCGCGCAGTTCCATGAGATCGGCGGACAGGCTCATTCGGGTCTCACTTCAGGTTCAGAATGCGCCCGCCCTCGCCCACCACGACCTTCCGCATGGACCGGAAGGCAGGAGGGTCGAGCTCGGCCAGCGCCTGATACGGCCGGGCGGGCAGGATGATGGAGCGGTCGAGGCCCGAGAGGCCGCGCTCCCTGGGCTCGGCCAAGGCAAAAACCTGACGCTCCTGGACCCCGAACCAGCCGGAGGGCGATTCTTCCACCCGTTCGGAGATCAGGTCCTCCTCCGTCCAGGCCAGCGCCCAATCCTCGCCCTCGGGGGCCCGGGCGGCGGTCAGAACCTCCCGGATCGGGCCGGTCTGGGTGGTGAAGGCCGAGGAATACATGGGCCCGAGCCTGATGCGGCGAAGGCGCTTGGGGTGAAGATCGCCAAAGTCCTCGTCGAAGCCCCTGGCGATGGTCAGGAGGGTGAGGCCGCCCACGGACTGCGCCATCAGGTGCCGCTGCACCATGGGCCAGCGCGTGCCGTCCTTGGGCAGGCCCTCGCGGCCCGTGTCCTCCAGCGTCATCAGGTAGATGACGGGAAGGTTGTCGGTCGTCTCGTAGACGCCCCAGCGGAGAAGATACTGCCGCCGCTCGGCCCGGCCCTCGGCGAGGTTGCCCAGCCAGACGGCTTCCGGGTCGTTTCGCGCCCAGAACAGCCCGCCCTTGGCCAGTTCCTCGTAGTAGAGCCGCTGGCTCAGCGCGTATTGCAGGCGGGTCGGCACTACGCGCTCCGACAGGATCACGCGGACCATCTCGTCCTTGAGCGCCTCGACGGTGGGCAGGCTCGCCAGGTGCCGTTCGGCCTGCGTGGCGTCCGAGGCCATCTCCATCAGCTCGGAGGCGACGGGAAAGCCCGACTCCACGCGATCAAAGGTCAGCGTCCCGGCCTCCCGCGTTGCACCGGCGAAGTGGTATTTCAGCGCCAGCGCCCGAAAGGTGAGGTTCAGCGACACGAGGCTCCGCGCCAAGGCCTCGACCTCGGGCGCTGTCATGCGGCCCGCCGCCTGCTCCTCGGCGGCGACCTTGGCAAGGTGCGTGGTGATCCGTTCGAACTTGCGGAAGTAGCGCCGCGTGGCGACGGTGTCCGCCAGGACCTGATGGTCGAGCGTCAGTTCCACGGCGCGGGGTCTCCGGGCATGACGGCCTCAGCCCTGCCCGCCCCCTTGCGCGCCATACAGGTTCTTGTCGTGCTTCTCCACGATGGCCTGGAAGCGGCGCATGAAGCGCTCATCGGCGCGGGCCTTGGCCTCCATGACATCGCGCGAAAAGATCATCTGCTGCTCGTGAGCCTCCAGCATGTCGGCCATGCGGGCGTTGGTGGCCGCGCCGATGCCGGCCATGGCGGTCTGGGCCTCCTGGTCGGTCTTGACGCCGATCTCGTTGATGCGGTGCGCCACGTCCTGCTGCTGCGCGGTCTTGAGCGACTTGGAAAGCGCATCATACAGCACCACCCGCTGCCGCGTGTCGGTGCGGAGCTTGTTGATCAGCACCATCTGCGTCGCCGCCTGGTTCTGGAGCGAGTCGATCCAGGTCTTGCCGCTCTCGATGTAGCGCTCCAGCGTCTGCGACAGCGCAAGCTTCACCTGCTCCTGCCGCACCAACTCGTTGTGGCGCGAGTTCATCCCGGCGAGGTCGGTCTCCAGCCGGGTCCGCGCGGCGGGGTCCGTCTCGGCGCCGATGCGGTTCTCAAGGTCGATGATCTTGGGGTCCATGGCCCGGATCTCGGCCCGGACACCCTCCAGCTCGGTCACGACCTGCTCGCGCTCGGCCAGCGTCGAGGCGAGGTTGCCCTCCACCTTGGTCTTCTGCTCTTCCAGCATGGCCAGCTGGCTTTCCAGCAGGTTCACGATGGTGTCGGACTTGGCGATCAAATCCTGAAGCTTGTCGTCGATGCTCGCCATGCGCATGCGTTCCTGCCGCATGGCCTCGGACCGGGTGGCGTTGAAGAAGCCCACGAAGCTTTCCCAGCCCGTCTTGTTCCGCATCTCCGCAAAGTCGCGGGAAAACGCCGAGGTCACGTCATCGAGGCCCATGATGAGCTCGGCGATGTTGGCGTTCATGAGATCGGTGTGCTTGTGCACGTCCTGCAGCGTCGCATTCTCGATGTCGAGGGACACCTCGGTGCCCTGCGCCATCTTGGTGCGGGCCCCCTCGATGCGGGAGGTCAGCTCCGAAATCTTGGCCTGGGCTTGCGCCACCTGGGCCTGGCTTTCACGGATCTGGGTCTCGAAGTCGGCCATGCTGTCCTCTCCTGCGCTCGCAATTCCGTGTTATCTGGGGAGTGTAGTGCAGGTTGGAAAGGTTCCCACGTGCCGAATCAGCCTGTGATCGGAGGGCCGCGATGAGCGAGGAACGGTTTCTCTTCCTGTCTCGGAACGCGGCGGCGCCCGTCGTCTCGCGTCCTCCCGCCGACAAGGTCGTGGGGGGAGACCCCGTTTTCACCACCTGGAACGCCGAGGAGCGGGGCAGCCTGTACTGCGGCATGTGGCAATGCACGCCCGGCAAGTGGCGCATCCATTACGACGAATGGGAGTACTGCCGGATCGTCGAAGGGCTGTCGGTGATCACCGAGGACGGCGGCGCCGCCCGCATCGTGCGCGCGGGCGACAGCTTTGTGATCCGCCCGGGCTTCAAGGGCACCTGGGAGGTGCTGGAAACGACGCTCAAGGATTACGTCGTGTCCGTGTGACGCGTCAGCCCTGGGCGGGCGCGTAGCTCGTGCTGATCATCTCGACCCCGGTGGGTGATGCGGCGGCCAAAGGCGCGCCATCGACGCCATAGATGTCGGTCTCGTCGGGAATGTAGGACACGCCCGCCTGCGCGGCCGGGTTGCCGTAATACTCGTCGGGGACCATGGCTTGCGGCACCGGCGGGCGTTGCCCCTCGCCCGAGTAGAAGGGCGGCAGCTGCACGCCACGGGTCGCCATGAGAGGCCCCTCGATCCGCACGGAGTCCTCGCGGGAGCGGATCACGACGCGCGTGCCGTCCGGAATGCGGTTGTACAGGTCAATGGCGTCCTGGTTGAACAGCCGGATGCAGCCCGCAGACCCGGAGCTTCCGATCGAGGACAGGTCGTTGGTGCCGTGGATGCGGTAATAGGTGTCCCGCGAGCCGCGATAAAGGTACAGCGCCCGCGCGCCGAGCGGCGAGGCGAGGCCGCCCGGAATGCCGTTGCGGAACGGCCCGTACACCTCGGGCTCACGGCGCAGCATGTTGGCGGTGGGCGTCCAGCCCGGCCATTCGGCCTTGCGCGCGATCGAGAAGGACCCGCTGATCCCCCGCCCCTCGCGCCCCACGGCGATCGGGTAGCGGACCGCGGTGCCGTCCGCCTGGACCCAGTAAAGGAACTTGGCGTAGGGATCGACTTCGATGGAGCCGGGGGCGACCGTGCCGCGATAGGGCACGACCGCGCGCCGGTTCACGCCGGCCAGGTAACCTGCGGGCACCGCCGGGAGGACATAGCCGTTGTCCTCGATCCTCTCGTAGCCCGGCACGATCTGTGACACGGGGATGCCGTCGATCGTCTGTTCGGGCTGGGGCTCGGGGGGCGGGGCCACGACGCAGGCGGTCAGCGACAGGGCTGCGCAAAGGCCCATGGCGCGCATCGCGAGCCGGGCACCGAACAGGAAACGGGACATGGGCGGCTTACCTTTGGCAGCGGGGCTGGGCGCCACGTTAACAGGCTGAGTCGGTGGTGCAATGCGTCAGCCCGCAGGGAACTGTGGACAACTCCGGCCCATGGCGGGGACGCGCCGAGCCGGGCAAGGAACACGCCGGGCCGACCAAGGTAGGAAATACCCGACTGTTCTCGAGCCGTTCGATGCGTCTAAAAGACGCGGCAAGATTTGCAAGCACCGAGACTTTCCAAGCAGACTGTTTCCAAGACGTCCATACTGTTCGTGATTTACGCCATCCCGACCCCTGCCCAGCCATTAGCCTGGGCAGGGGTCGCGGCGCGTCAGGGGACTGGATCGTCACACCCCCACGATGGCCCGTGTTAGGGCGCTGCCAGGATGCTCCAGCCCTTCGATGACGTCGAAGTGATGGCGACCGGGCTCCACGACCAGCGAGGCGTCCCATGCCTTGGACAGCCAGAGCGCCTGGTCGCGGAAGGCGGGACGCTCCTGCTCTCCCACCCAGACGGCGACCGGCACGGCGGGCCGGGGTCGCAGCAGCGGGCTCTCGGCCACGGCGTCGGGGATGTCGAGGCGGAGGGTCTCGTTCAGCCCGGTCCACATCAGCGGCAACAGGTTCGCCAGCGGCGAGATCGGCACTACCCGCACCAGCCGGTCACGGACCGACAGGGTGACGTCCCCGCAGGCGAGCCGGGCTACGACATGCCCTCCGGCCGAGTGCCCGGTCAGGACGACCGGCCCTTCGACCTCTTGCGACGCCCTCTCCACCGCGCGGGCCGCGCAACGGACGATGCCGCCGACCGTGGCATCCGGGCAGAGTGGATAGGCAGGCATCGCCACCGCCCAGCCCTGCCCCAATGGCCCGGCCGCAAGATGGGAGAAGTCCTCGGGCGAGAACCGCATCCAGTAGCCGCCATGGACGAACACCATGAGGCCACGAGGGGCGCCTTGGGGCCGGAACAGATGGAGCCACTCCCGCTCTCCGTCGCCGTAACGCAGGGCCTTAGCGGGATGCGACACCCGGAAAGCCTGTGCGGCAGCGGCCCAGCGGGCGGGAAAGGCCTCTCCGTCAGGGATGTAGGCAGCGTTGGCGTAGGCGTCCGAGAGGTCCATTCCCCTGTCCTTTTCGTCGCGATCCGGCTGGACGAGGCCCGCCCGCCGTGGTCACTGGCACCGACCGTAACGGAGGCGATCATGCTCGACCACACCACCGACCTTGCTTCGATGCTGAAGCGCCCGGACCTGCTCTGCCAGCGGGCCTTTGTCGGCGGGCAGTGGGTGGACGCGGCGGATGGCAAGACCTTCGAGGTGCGGAACCCCGCCCGCGGCGACGTCATCGCGCGCCTTCCCGACCTGTCCCGACCCGAGATCGCCCGCGCGATCGATGCAGCGCATGCGAGCCAGAAGGGCTGGGCCGCGAAGACCGGCAAGGAGCGCGCAAAGATCCTCCACCGCTGGTACGAGCTGATGATGGAGCATCAGGAGGATCTGGCCGTCCTGATGACCGCCGAGCAGGGCAAACCCCTGACCGAGTCGCGGGGCGAGGTCGCCTATGGCGCGGCCTACGTCGAATGGTTCGCCGAGGAGGCCAAGCGCGTCTATGGCGAGACCATCCCCGGCCACATGCCGGACAAGCGCATCACCGTCATCAAGCAGCCCATCGGCGTCGCCGCCGGGATCACGCCCTGGAACTTTCCGAACGCCATGATCGCGCGGAAGGTCGCGCCCGCACTCGCCGCCGGTTGCAGCTTCGTCTCGCGCCCCGCATCGCTCACCCCGCTGTCCGCGCTCGCCATGGCGAAGCTGGCCGAGGAGGCAGGCGTTCCGGCAGGGGTGTTCAGCGTCGTCACCACCACCTCGTCGTCGGAGGCGGGCAAGGAGTTCTGCGAGAACCCCAAGGTGCGCAAGCTCACGTTCACCGGCAGCACGGAGGTCGGGCGCATCCTCCTCAAGCAGGCGGCCGATCAGGTGATGAAGTGCTCCATGGAGCTTGGGGGCAACGCGCCCTTCATCGTCTTTGACGACGCGGACCTCGACGAGGCGGTCAAGGGCGCGATCGTCTCCAAGTTCCGCAACAACGGCCAGACCTGCGTCTGCGCGAACCGCATCTACGTGCAGGCCGGGGTCTATGACGCCTTCGCCGAGAAGCTGGCCGCCGCCGTGGGGCGGATGAAGGTGGGCGACGGGCTCGATGACGGGACCGACCTGGGGCCGATGATCGAGCCCAAGGCCGTGGACAAGGTGCGGGAGCACATCGAGGACGCCGTCGCGAAGGGCGCGAAGGTCCTGACCGGGGGCCACGGAAACCCGCTGGGCGCGCAGTTCTTCGAGCCGACCATTGTCACCGGCGCCACCCGCGCGATGAAGGTCGCCCATGAGGAGACGTTCGGCCCCTTCGCGCCGCTGTTCCGCTTCGAGGACGAGGCGGATGTGATCGAGCAGGCCAACGACACCATCTTTGGCTTGGCCTGCTACTTCTACGCCCGCGACCTGAGCCGGGTGATCCGGGTGCAGGAGGCGCTGGAATACGGGATGGTGGGCGTGAACACCGGCATCATCAGCACGGAGGTCGCGCCCTTCGGAGGCGTGAAGCAGTCCGGCCTCGGGCGCGAGGGCTCGCGCCACGGGATCGAGGACTACCTGGAGATGAAGTACATCTGCACGCAGGTCTGATCCGGCACCGAATACGATGGCTGCGGGGGCTGTTCGCCCCGCGCCGCGCCGCTACATGCCGGACGGGCCGGTACCCCCGTCCTGTCCCCGCCACGATCAGGGCCGCTGCATGACCGACCACCCGACGGGGGCTTCGGAGCCCGCGATCCTGACCCCCGAGACGCGCACCGCGCTGTTCTATTCCACCCTGTTCATGGGCAGCGCGCTGAGCGCCGTCTATGCCGGGGTGTGGATGGCGGGTCGCGGCCTCACGCCGGACCAGATCGGCGTGGTCAATGCCGTGCCGCTGTTCCTGATGCTGGTGCTGAACTGGCTTGTGGGACGCGTAGCGGACAAGGCCTCGGACTGGCGCGGCGTGATCGTGTGGTCCGCCTGGCTCGCCGCCCTGGCACCCTTGGGCTTCTTCGCGGTCGAGGGTTTCTGGGGCATCCTCTTGGTCTGGACGCTGGCCGGACTGCCTCACATGGCCTCGATCCCTGTCCTGGACGCGGCGGCCATGCGCATGACCGCGCGGCGGGGCAGCGCCTTCGGGGCGCTCCGGGCCTGGGGCACGATCGGCTATCTCGTCGCGCTCGCAGGGGCGGGGTGGCTGATGGAGCGGCTGGGCCAGGGGGCGTACGTGCCTCTGCTCGCGGGTTTTGCGGCCCTCAAGGCGGTGGCGGCGATGGGGCTGCCCCGCTTCCGTGCGCCGGGGACGAATCCGGACGCCCCTGGCGCGCGGCACCTGCGCGAGGTGCTCAAGCCCTGGTTCCTCCTGCCGCTCCTGGGCTGGGCGGCGGTCTTTGCGACCCATCTGGTCATCAACGCCTTCCAGGGTCTCCTTTGGCAGGCGCAAGGGATCGGGCTCGGGACGGTGGGGCTCCTGATCGCCGTGGGTGCGGCTTCGGAAACGGCGATGTTCTTCGTCTATCGCCGGCTGTTCAGGGGCGTGCGGGCGCGGACGCTCATGCTTGCCTCCGCGGTGCTGTCGGCGATTCGCTGGGCGCTGATGGCCCAGGCGCCGGGGCTGCCGGTTCTGTGGTTCCTGCAGGCCCTCCACGGCCTGACCTATGGCATGGGGTTCCTTGCCGGCGTGCAGTTCATCGCGAACTGGACCAGCGAGGACATCGCGGCCGAGGCGCAAGGCTTCTTCGTCGTGCTCCAGCAGGGCATGTCCGTGGCGGCGATGGCGGGGTTCGGCCTGCTCATGCAGCATTGGGGACCGGGCGCCCACTGGGGGTCGGCGGCCTTTGCGGCGCTGGGCGCCGCGGCGATCTGGGCCTCGTGGCGGCTGCAGGAGCCGTGACGCTTGCTCCTACACGGCGCTGCCCATAATTACAGGATTGTCCGGCCCAGAGCCGGGCGCCATCGCTTGAGGCCACCGCTGCCCCGCCCCTTCTTGCCGCAGGACGCGCCGCCGTGCTGACGGAGATCCTGATCGTCGTCGTGCTGATCCTGCTCAACGCGGCGTTGTCGCTGTCAGAACTCGCCATCGTCTCGGCCCGGTCGGCGCGTCTCAGACCGCTCGCCGATGCCGGGGACCGGGCGGCCGAATCAGCGCTCGAGCTTGCGGCCGATCCGGGGCGCTTCATCAGCACCGTCCAGATCGGCATCACGGTCGTCGGCGTGCTGTCCGGGGCGTTTTCGGGCGCGACGCTGGGCGTGCGCCTGGCTGGATGGCTCGTGGCGCAGGGGGTCGATCCCGAATGGGCGCGCACCCTGGGCGTGGGTGGCGTCGTGGTCCTCTTGGCCTACCTGTCGCTCGTCATCGGGGAACTGGTGCCCAAGCAGGTTGCGCTCCGCGATCCTGAACGGGTCGCGCGGCGGACCGCGCCCACGATGGCCCTCGTGAGCCGACTGGCCGCGCCGATCGTGTGGGTGCTGGACGCGTCTGGGCGCGCGGTCCTGCATCTTTTGGGCCAAAGCGGCGAGGAACGCTCGGGCGTGACCGAGGAGGAGGTTCGGGGCATCCTGTCCGAAGCCCACGACGAGGGTGTCATCGAGCCTGCGGAACGGGAGATGCTGTCGGGCGTCATGCGGCTCGCCGACCGGTCGGCGCGGGGCCTCATGACGCCGCGCCGCGACGTGGAGATGCTGGCGGTGGACGCCCCCTCCGAGGTGACCCTGGACGCGATCCGCATCTCGGGGCGTCCGCGCCTGCCCGTGCAGGACCCGGAAACCGACGAGGTTCTGGGCGTCCTTTACGTCACCGACGCCTTTGCGGCGCTGTCGCGGGGCGAGCCCCTGGACCTGCGCCGCCTCATGCGCGAGGTGCCTGTCATCTTCGAAAGCGCCGACGCGCTGGACGTGATCGGGACACTGCGCGCGGCCCGCAACCACATGGGCCTCGTGTATGACGAATACGGAAGCTTCCAGGGCATCATCACAACGGGCGACATCCTCGAGGCGATCACCGGCACCTTCCGCGAGACCGCCGTGGAAGAGCCTGCCATGCACGAGCGCGAGGACGGCAGCTACCTCGTCTCGGGCTGGATGGCGGCGGACGAGTTCACGGAGCGGCTGAACCTGTCGCGCGACCTTGCGGGGGATTACGAGACGGTGGCGGGCCTCGTGCTCAATCAGCTCCATCGCTTGCCGCAACTGGGCGACACAGTGGAGGCCGAAGGCTGGCGCTTCGAGGTGATGGACCTCGACGGGCGACGGATCGACAAGCTTCTCGTGTCCCGCACCGAGACCTGACCAAGGATCGGCCCCTGGCCTGCGTCCAAGGGTCACGATGCGCATGATGGCAAGCGACGAGGATCTGGCCAAGGCGGCCGCCCAAGGGGACGGCGCGGCCTTTGCCGCGTTGCTCGAACGCCATTACGATCGGCTGTTCCGGCTGTGCTTCCGCCTGACCGGCGCACGGGCCGAGGCCGAGGACCTGTGCCAGGACATCTGCGCCGCCCTGCCCGCCAAGCTGCGGAGCTGGCGGGGCGAGGCCCGCGTCACCACATGGCTCTGGCGCGTCGCGGTGAATGCCGCGCATGACCGGCGGCGCAGGCGGGCCACCTACAGGAAGGCCAGCGACGGCTGGGGCGACTGGGAGGCCGCGCGGCAGGCCGACATCGCGGACGGAAGGGACAGGACCGACTGGCTGCTGGCCGCCATGGCGCGGCTGCCTGAGGATCTGCGGGATACCATGGCGCTCGTGCTGGACGAGGTGAACCACGCCGAGGCCGGCGCGATTCTGGGAGTATCCGAGGGCACGGTCAGCTGGCGCGTGTCCGAGGCCAAGAAACGGCTGCGCGCCCTGCGTGCGACGGAGGAGGCGCGATGACGCCGGACGACGATCTGGACGACCTGCGCTCCGCCCTGGAGCAAGTGACGCCAAAGCCCGATCCCGCCACGCGGGCCGCGCATCTGCGGCTCGCGCAGGAAAACTTTGATCGCCTCCAAGGCGCAGCGCACGCCCCGCGTCCCAGTTCCGAGCGCCCGCGACGGGGCGCGTGGTCGGGAGCGAGAGATATGATGAACGCTATCACCTTGAGAGGTGGCCTGACGGCCACGACGGCCCTGGCCGCCTGCGGCTTCCTTGTGCTGACGCCTGCAGGGCGCACTCTGCTGCTAGAGCCTTTCGAGCGCGGCGAGGTCAGTGCGTCCGATCCGGCGCCGGCCCTTGCCGCGACCGAGGAGGCCGTCGCGCGGCCGTCTGATCCGCTGGCGCCGGCCCCGGAAGAGGCGTCCCTGCCCCAGGCCAAGGTCGCGACAGGCGATGAGGACGCCAGGAGCGTGCAGGCGGCCCCCGACCTAGCCGTCCAAGAGGAGATGCCCGGCGATCTCAGCGGGGCGGCCTCGGCCGAGGTGCCGGAAGCCGAGCCCCTGCCGGACCCCATCGCGCCGGTCTGGGTCCTGCCGCCCGAGGAGGCTGAGGCCGCCCCGCGCTCGCCCTCAGCGGACCCGGAGGCCTTCGCTCCCCTTCCGCCCGCTGTCGGAAGGCTGGAACGACGGGCCGCTCCGGCCCCGGGCGGCCTCTTGAGTCGGGGCCTGGTTCTTGCGCCCAGGTCCATGGACAGCCTTGCCCCCCTTCCCACGCCATCCACCGAAAGCTTCGCGAACGCGGACCCGAACCCTCTCAAGGTCACCGCCGAAGAACCGGTCTCGACCTTCTCCATCGATGTGGACACGGCGTCCTATGGGGTGGTGCGGCAGTCGCTCCTGTCCGGCGCCCTGCCCCCGCCCGATGCGGTGCGGACCGAGGAGATGGTGAACTACTTCCCCTATGACTACCCCGCCCCCGAGGCCGGGGAAGGTCCGTTTCGGCCTACGGTGAGCGTGATGACCACGCCCTGGAACCCCGACACGCGGCTCGTGGCTATCGGCCTCCAGGGCCAGCGGCCTGCGGTCGAGGACAGGCCTCCGCTGAACCTCGTCTTCCTGATCGACACCTCCGGGTCGATGGACGACCCGCGCAAGCTACCTCTTCTACGGCAGTCCTTTGGGTTGATGGTGGGCGAGTTGCGGCCCGAGGATCAGGTGGCGATCGTTGCCTATGCGGGCAGTGCGGGTCTCGTGCTGCCACCCACGCCTGCCTCGGACCGCGAGGCGATCCTGGGGGCCCTCGGCGGGCTGACGGCCGGGGGGTCCACCAACGGCCAGGGCGGGCTGGAACAGGCCTATGACACGGCCCGCCGAATGGCGTCCGAGGGCGAGGTCAGCCGCGTGATCCTGGCCACCGACGGCGACTTCAACGTCGGACTCAGCGACCCCGAGGGGCTTGAGGATTACGTCGCGCAGGAGCGGGAGTCGGGCGTGTTCCTTTCGGTCCTGGGATTCGGGCGCGGAAACCTCGAGGATGCGACGATGCAGGCTCTGGCGCAGAACGGGAACGGCCAAGCCGCCTATATCGATTCGCTGCAGGAAGCGCAGAAGGTGCTGGTGGACCAGCTGAGCGGAGAGATGTTCCCCATCGCGCAGGACGTGAAGGTGCAGGTGGAATGGAACTCCGCCACCATCGCCGAGTACCGGGTGATCGGCTACGAGACCCGCGCCCTGCGCCGCGAGGATTTCGCGAACGACCGGGTGGACGCGGGGGAGTTGGGCGCGGGCCATTCGGTCACGGCGCTCTACGAGGTAACGCTGGTGGACAGCCCCGCCCGGCTCACCGAGCCCTTGCGTTATCAGCCGGAACGCGTGGCCCAGGCGGGCTCCGATGAGTGGGGCCTCCTTCGGCTCCGCTGGAAGGAGCCGGGCGGGGAGCAGAGCCAGCTTTTCGAAACCCCGATCACAGGAACGGAAGAGGCCGGGTCCGAGGCGCACTTCGCCGCCGCCGTCGCGGGCTGGGCGCAGATCCTGCGGGAAGGCGGGCCTCTCGGCGACTGGGGCCACGAGGACGCCATCGGCTTGGCCACCGCGAACCGGGGCGAGGACCCGTTCGGCTACCGGACCGAGGCGGTTCGCCTCATGCGGCTGTCGCAGAGCCTGTCGCAACGCTGATGCCGTTCGGGCTGGCCGCGTCCTATCGGATCCAGGCCAGCCCGTCGCGCGTCGCCCCGGCGGGGTGGTATTCTCCGCTGATCCAGCCCGCGTAGCCCTGGGCCTTTAGCCGGGCGAAGAACGCGGGATAATCGATCTCGCCTCCCAGGGGCTCGTGACGGCCCGGAAAGCCGCCCACCTGCACATGGGCCACGAGGTGCCGGACGCGGTCCCAGGTGCCCAGGACGTCGCCGGTCAGGCGATGCGCGTGATAGGCATCGAACTGCAGCCGCAGGTTCGGCGCGCCAATCCGTTCCAGGATCTCGGCGGCAAGACCGAAGTCCTGGAGGAAGTAGCCCGGCATGTCCTGGCCGTTGATCGGCTCGATGGTCAGCGACAGGCGCGGCGCGGATTGGGCGGCCCAGGCGAGGTTGCGGACGAAGCAGGCCCGCGCCGCCTCGCCCTCGGCCGCGCCCGCCATGATATGGAGGTGCTTGGCGCCCAAGGTCGCGGCATAGCGCGCGGCGCGGCGGAAGTCGGTGCGGAACCGCGCCTCTGCGGCCGGCACGGCGGCGAACCCCC
This sequence comes from Rubellimicrobium rubrum, assembly GCF_006152115.1. Classification (GTDB taxonomy): domain Bacteria; phylum Pseudomonadota; class Alphaproteobacteria; order Rhodobacterales; family Rhodobacteraceae; genus Rubellimicrobium; species Rubellimicrobium rubrum. The sequence continues at coordinate 243,265 of NZ_VDFU01000002.1, forward strand.
TGGGTCCGTCGGCATAGTTCGGAGGCGGGCAGTTCATGAGGACCATGGCCAGCCCTGTCCGGTCCAGACGCTCCAGGATCTGCGGGGCCGGGCAGTCGTACGGGAACAGGACCTCGACGCCGTCGAACCCTGCCGCCCTAGCCGCCTCGAACCGATCGAGGAAAGGAAGCTCGGTGAACAGAAGCGTGAGGTTCGCGGCGAAACGGGGCATGGAAGGCGTCCTGGGGATGTCCCTGGCATCTTGCGGCGGCAAGGCGGGCCCGCCAAGCACCCAAAGGCCGCGGATCGGGTCGGCAATGCGTCAGGCCGTGACGCGTCCCGCCTGTCGCCGCTCGGGGTGGGTATGCTAGGTGCTCTCGGACCCAGTTCGAGGATGTTTGCCTTTATGACCGCCGACAGCGTTTCGCGGGCCGCCTCGGACCGCCTTTCGGGCAACCTTCTGGCCGCGGCTGCCATGGCCATCTGGGCGGCGGGCTTTCCGGCTGCCGATGGCCTTCTCGACACATGGGAGCCCCTGGCGGTCGTGGTCGGCCGATTCGTGATGGCGCTCTTGCTGCTCGTGCCGCTCTGGCTCCTGCTCGAGGGGCGGCCGCGCGGGGTGGCCTGGGGGTCGGGGCTTTGGGTCGGGGCACTGGGCTTTGGCGGGGGCGCGGTGTTGATCATCCTGGCCCAGGCCGCGACCGATCCCGTCACCGTCGCCGTCATCTCCGCGTGCAGCCCGCTGACCGGGACGGTGGTGGAATGGGTGTCGGACAGAAAGCCTCTTACGGGCGGGTTCCTGCTGGGCCTCGCGGCCAGCGTGCTGGGCGGAGTCGTCGCGACCTGGGGCGGTGGGGGCGGCCAGGGAAACCTCCTCCTGGGCGTGGGCCTCGCGGTCCTGTCCTGCCTGCTATACTCCTGGGCCAGCCACGAGACGGTGCGTCGCCTGCCGGGCCTGTCGGGGCTGGGACAGGCGACCATCACCTCGACGGGCGCCTTCGGGGGCGTGGTCCTGACCTGGGTCCTGGCCTTCGCGGCGGGTTATCCCGCCCTGCCGGCGGCGTCGGTGACGATGGAGGATCTTGGGCTGCTCGCCATCTACGGCGGGGCGGCGGTGGGTCTGTCGCAGATCCTCTGGATCCAATCGGTGCGGCGCCTGGGCGTGGCGGTCGCCAGCTTCCACATCAACCTCGCGCCCTTCTACGTCATGGTGATCCTGCTCGCCCTGGGTGGGGACTGGTCCTGGATGCAGGCGCTGGGCGCGGCGATCGTGGCCGGGGGCGTGCTGCTCGCGCAGCGCTAGTCGGGCAGTTCGGCCGCGGGGATGATCGGGAAGAACACCCCTTGGGACCGGACGCCGAACCATTCGGCGCCCTCGTGGTCCCTGATCTCCCCCATGTCCACGAGACGGTAGAAGGTCTTGCGGTCGATCAGCGCCTCAAGGTTCCGCCGCACGAGGATGTAGGGCGAGGGCTCACCGGTCGCAGGGTCGCGCTCCACGCGGATCGGGTGGTCGGGACCGGCCGTGACCTCCTCGTCCACGTTGGTCCGGAAGGTGAGGTCGTCCCCTTGGACGTCGACATCCACAGCGACAAAGGGGGCGTCGTCCACCGTGATGCCGACCTTTTCGACCGGGGTGACGAGGACGTAGCCGTCCGGATCCAGGCGCAAGATCGTCGAAAAGAGCCGCACCATCGCGGGCCGCCCAATGGGCGTGCCCAAGTAGAACCACGTTCCGTCCCGCGCGATCCGCATGTCGATATCGCCGCAATGAGGCGGGTTCCACAGATGCACGGGCGGCGGACCGCGGCGGGCTGCGGCCTGGGCAGCCTGGGCCAGCCCCTCGGCGGAGGGGGGCGTGCTGTCGCCCGTCTCACTCTTGTTTGTCTTTCCCATATCCATGGGGCGCTCTACTCCTATGTGGCAATGGTAGAGCCTGAGGGGAGAATTGTCATGGCCGATGCGGACCTGATCGGTCGGATCGAAGCCCTTGAGGAGCGCCTCGCCGAAGCGCGAAGCAGCATCAGCCGCCGCTTCATCGGACAGGAACGGGTCGTGGACCTGACATTGACGGCGCTTTTGTGCGGGGGTCACGCGCTGCTGGTGGGCCTGCCGGGCCTGGGCAAGACGCGGCTGGTGGACACGCTGGCGACCGTGATGGGCCTGTCAGGCGGGCGCATCCAGTTCACGCCGGACCTGATGCCTGCCGACATCCTGGGGTCCGAGGTGCTGGAGACCGCCGCCGATGGGACGCGCGCCTTCCGCTTCATCCCCGGCCCGATCTTCTGCCAGCTGCTGATGGCCGACGAGATCAACCGCGCCTCGCCCCGGACGCAGTCCGCCCTTCTCCAAGCCATGCAGGAGCGCGAGGTGACCATCGCCGGGCAGCACCGCCCCCTGGGCGTGCCGTTCCATGTGCTGGCCACCCAGAACCCCATCGAGCAGGAGGGCACCTACCCCCTGCCCGAGGCGCAGCTCGACCGCTTTCTCGTGCAGATCGACGTGCCCTACCCGACGCGGGCGACCGAGCGGGATATCCTGCTGGCCACCACGGGGGCCGAAGATGCCGCGGCGACCCCGGTCTTCACCGGGGGCGAGCTGCTGGCAGCCCAGACACTCCTGCGGCGGATGCCGGTGGGCGAGGCCATCGTGGAGATGATCCTCGACCTCGTGCGCGCCTGCCGTCCAGGGACGGACGCGCCCGCCTATGTCAACGAACAGGTCGCCTGGGGCCCCGGCCCCCGCGCCGCGCAGGCGCTGATGCTGGCCGTTCGGGCCGAAGCGCTGCTGACCGGCCGCCTCGCCCCCTCGCCCGAGGATGTGCGCCGGCTGGCCGTCCCGGTGCTGGAACACCGGATGGCGCTCAGCTTTGCCGCCCGCGCGCAGGGCGCGAGCCTGACCGACCTGATCGACCGCGTGGCCAGTGAGACGACGCGGGTCGGGGTCGCGGCGTGAGCGAGGGCGCAGCCCGCCTCCGCGCCGAGGCGGAAACGCTCTCGGGGCCTCTGCCAGCCCTGCTGGCCGAGGCGCAGCACCTTGCCGCGACCGTGGTCCTGGGTGAACACGGGCGGCGGCGCGCGGGCATGGGCGCCGACTTCTGGCAGTATCGCCCGGCGCAGGCGGGCGACGATTCCCGCATGATCGACTGGCGCCGGTCGGGCCGCGCCGACGTGGCCTTCGTGCAGGACAAGGAGTGGCAGACGGCGCAGACCGTGGTGGTCTGGGCGGACCGGGGCCGGGCGATGGACTTCGCCTCCGCGCCGAACCTGCCGACCAAGGGGCACCGGGCGCGCCTGCTGACGCTGGCCGCTGCGATCCTCCTGGTTCGGGGCGGAGAGCGGGTTGGCTTGGGTGGCCGCGACGGGCTGCCGCCGCGCCGGGGGACGACCATGCTGACCCGCTTGGCCGCCTCCCTGTCCGAGGATCAGGTGGGCGAGTACGTCGCGCCGGACACCGCCGGGATGCCGCCCCGCTCCCGCGCGCTGTTCGTGTCCGACTTCCTGGGCAACCCCGCCCCGATCGAGCGGGCGGTCACCGAGGCCGCCGACCGGGGGATCAAGGGCGCGATGCTCCAGGTGCTCGACCCGCAGGAGGAGGCGTTTCCCTTCCAGGGCCGCACGATCTTTGAGTCCATCGGCGGCACCGTCCGCCATGAGACTCTCAAGGCGGGCGAGCTTCGGACCCGCTACCTCGACCGGCTGGCCGAGCGGAAGGCGAGGCTCAAGGACCTGGCTCGCGCGACGAGCTGGATGTTCTCCACTCACCACACCGACGCCGCGCCCGCGCGCGCGCTGCTGTGGTTGCACTCGGCTCTGGAGCGGCGCGCCTGATGTGGACCCTCGGCCCCCTGGGCTTCACCGCCCCCTGGCTGCTGGTGGCGCTGATCGCGCTGCCGATCCTGTGGCTCATCCTGCGCGCGGTGCCGCCCGCCCCGATCCGGCGGCGCTTTCCCGGCGTGGCGCTCCTGCTGGGGCTGGAGGATCGCGAGGCGCAGGCCGACCGCACGCCCTGGTGGCTGATGCTGATCCGCCTCCTGGCTGTGGTTGCGGTGATCCTGGGCTTTGCGGGGCCGATCCTGAACCCGCAGGAAGACCGGGCGGGCTCCGGCCCGCTGCTGGTGCTGCTCGACGGCACATGGGCCGACGCCCGCGACTGGCCCGCCCGCATGGACCGGGCCGAGACGCTGCTGGCCGAAGCCGCACGTGATGGGCGCACTGCCGCCGTGGTCGCGCTGACCACCCCGCCCGACGGCGCCCCCGTGTTCAATGACGCCGAAGCCGCGATCCAGCACCTCCCCAATCTTGCGCCCCAGCCCTGGCTGCCCGACGCCGAGGCCGACGCCGCCTGGGCCGAGGCCCTGTCCGGGGTCGAGGGCGGCTTCGATACCGTATGGCTGTCGGACGGCCTTGCCCGCGAGGGACACGAGGCGCTCCTGCAGGCGATCGAGGACAAGGGGGCGGTCACCGTGGTCCAGGCCCCGCGCCAGATCGTCGCCCTGCGTCCGCCGCGCTTCGAGGAAGGCCGCATCGTGCTGTCGGCCGTCCGCACCCCCATGGGCCCTGCGGCCGAGGCTCCGGTGGCGGCCATCGGGCTCGATCCGGCCGGAACGGAGCGGCAGCTCGCGACCGCGACGCTGAACTTTGAGGCCGGCGCGGGCGAGGCCGAGGTCGCGCTGGAGCTTCCGGCCGAGCTGAGGAACCGCGTGACCCGCTTCGAACTGCCCGGCGTGCGCTCTGCCGCCGCCATGGCGCTGACCGACGACGGCCTCCGCCGCCGCGAGGTGGGCCTTGTCGCGGGCGGTCAGGAGCGGGAGCAGCTCGATCTGCTCGACCCTCTCCACTACCTGCGCGAGGCGCTGGCGCCGAACGCCGACCTCGTGGAAGGCCCTCTGTCCGACGTCATCCTGGCCAACCCCGACGTGATCGCGCTGGCCGACGTGGCGCAGATCTCGGACGGCGAGGCGGAGGACCTGATGACCTGGGTCGAGGAAGGCGGGCTCCTGCTGCGCTTCGCGGGCGGTCGTCTGGCGTCATCGGATCTCGCCCGGACCGAGGAGGACCCGCTCCTGCCGGTGCGGCTGCGCGCCGGCGGGCGGGCCGTGGGTGGCGCGATGAGCTGGGGCGAGCCCAAGGCGTTGGCCCCCTTCACCGAAGGCTCTCCGTTCTTCGGTCTGGCCGTTCCCCCGGATGTCGTGGTCAACGCGCAGGTCGTGGCCCAGCCCGACCCGACCTTGGCCGAACGGGTCGTGGCGCAACTGACCGACGGCACTCCGCTCGTCACCCGCAAGGAGATGGGCGAAGGACAGGTCGTGCTCTTCCACGTGACCGCCAACGCCGAATGGTCCACCCTGCCCCTGTCGGGCCTGTTCGTGAGCATGCTGGAACGCCTTGCCGTGTCCTCGCGCGCCGCGCCGCCGACCGAGGTGGAGCTTGAGGGCACGACCTGGGTGCCAGAGGCCGCGCTCGATGCCTATGGCACGCTGACCGAGTTGGACACCCAGCCCGGCGTGCCGGGGGAACGGCTGGCCGAAGATCGTCCAGGCCCCGACCTTCGCCCCGGGCTCTATGCAGGCGAGGACCGGCGCATCGCCGTCAACACGATCGCGGCCGACACCACGCTTACCCCAGTAGCCTGGCCTGCCTCGGTCACCGTCGAGGGGCTGGAGATCGCGCGCGAACTCCCGCTCAAGGGCGCGCTCCTGGCCTTTGCGCTGGGGCTGCTCTTGACGGACGTCCTGGCGTCGCTCCTGCTGTCCGGGCGCTTGCGCACCCCGCGCGCCGGGGCTGTCGCCGGCCTCGTGCTGACCGTGCTGGTCTGGCACCCCGACCCAGGCATCGCGCAGGAAGCGCCCGTCGCCCCTTCGTCCGAGGAGGCGCCCGCGCCTGACCCCGAAGCCGAGAGCTTTGCCCTCGCCGCCACCGAGCAGGTCGTCCTGGCCCATGTGCTCACGGGGGACCAGGAGGTGGACGACATGGCCGCCGCAGGGTTGCAGGGCCTGTCCAACACGCTATGGCAACGCACCGCCGTTGAGCCCGCAGCGCCCATGGGCGTCGACCTGGAAACAGACGAGGTGGCCTTCTTCCCCTTCCTCTACTGGCCGGTCACGGCGGACATGCCGATCCCCTCTCGCGCGGCCTATGACAAGGTCAACCGCTACCTGGCCGGCGGGGGCATGATCCTGTTCGACACGCGCGACGCGGACCTGGGCGGCTTTGGCACAGCCACGCCCGAAGGCGAGCGGCTGCAGGCCATTGCGGCAGGGCTCGACATTCCGGCGCTGGAACCGATCCCGGCCGACCACGTGCTGACGCGGACCTTCTATTTGCTCCAGGCGTTCCCCGGCCGCTTCAACGATCCGGAGATCTGGGTCGAGGCCTCGCCGCCCGACGCCGAATTGGCCGAAGGGATGCCGTTCCGCGATCTCAACGACGGCGTGACCCCCGTGGTGATCGGCGGCAACGACTGGGCCGCGGCCTGGGCCGTGGACGAATACGGCACCCCCCTCCTCCCAGTGGGCCGCGGCATGGCCGGTGAGCAGCAGCGCGAGTTCGCCCTGCGCTTCGGGGTCAACCTCGTGATGCACGTGCTCACGGGGAACTACAAATCCGACCAGGTCCACGTGCCCGCGCTGCTGGAACGGCTGGGGCAATGACGCTGGATGCCTGCTGGGCGGGCTCGGGCCATCTTGATGGGAACATGCATTGACGGCCGATCAGATCATCCTCGACCCACTGCTGCCCTGGCCCGTGGTATGGGCAGCGCTCGCGCTCGTCCTCCTGGCGGTCATCCTCGCCGCGTGGCGGGGACTGTCGGGCTGGTGGCTCCGGGGGTTGGCAGGCCTCGCGCTGCTCGCGGCACTGCTTAACCCCTCCCTCCAGGAGGAGGAGCGCGACCCGCTGACCGACATCGTCGTCGCGGTGGTGGACGAAAGCGCCTCGCAGCGCATCGGCGACCGCGCCGAGCAGGCCGCGGCAGCGCTCGCCCGGCTCGAGGCCGAGGTCGCGACCCGCCCCAACACCGAATTGCGCGTGGCCCGCGTGGGCGACGCCGAGGGCGATGGCGGCTCTTTGGTCATGGGCGCACTGGCCGAAGCCATGGCGCAGGAGCCACAGGGCCGGATCGCAGGCGTGGTCATGATCACCGATGGTCGCATCCATGACGTCCCCTCAGCGCCGCAGCTGCCCGCGCCGCTCCATACCCTGCTCACGGGGCATCAGGACGACTGGGACCGGCGGCTGGTGGTGAAGAACGCCCCGGCCTTCGGCATCCTTGACGAAGAGCTGACCCTGACGATCCGCATCGAGGACCAGGGTGAAGCTCCGACGGTCGATACCGTGCCGCTCACCATCGCGGTGGACGGGGGTGCGCCGATGAAGTTCGACGTGCCAGTCAATGAGGACATGGAGCTGCCGCTCGTGCTGCCCCATGGTGGCATGAACGTTCTCCAGTTCGAGACCCCGGAATCCGAGGGGGAACTGACCAACCGCAACAACGCCGCCGTGGTGCAGATCAACGGCGTGCGCGACCGCCTCCGGGTGCTGCTGGTCAGCGGGGAGCCCCATGCGGGCGAGCGGACCTGGCGGAACCTGCTGAAGTCGGACGCGAGCGTGGACCTTGTCCACTTCACCATCCTGCGCCCGCCCGAGAAGCAGGACGGCGTTCCGGTCGAAGAGCTGTCGCTCATCGCCTTTCCAACTTACGAACTGTTCGTGGAAAAGCTCGAGGACTTCGACCTCGTCATCTTTGATCGCTATCGGCGGCAGGGCATCCTGCCCAACGAATACCTCCAGAACGTCGCGGACTACGTGACGCGCGGGGGCGCGGTGTTGGTCGCGGGCGGTCCGGAATACGCCAGCGCCGAGTCCGTCTACCGATCCCCCCTGGGCGATGTGCTGCCCGGCGCGCCGACCGCCCGGCTGATCGAGGAAGGCTTCGTCCCCCGCCTGAGCGAGCTGGGCCAGCGTCATCCGGTGACAGAAGGGCTCGAGGACCTCGCGCCCCAGCCCACCGCCGAGGATGGCACCCCCGGCTGGGGCCGCTGGTTCCGGCAGATCGACGTGACACCCAGCCCCGACGCCACGAGCATCATGGAAGGCCCCGAGAACCGGCCCCTCCTGCTGCTGCAGCGGGTCGGCGAGGGTCGGGCCGCGCTGCTGGCCACCGACCAGTCCTGGCTGTGGGACCGGGGCTACGAGGGGGGCGGGCCGCAGCTCGAGCTCCTGCGCCGCCTCGCCCATTGGCTGATGAAGGAGCCCGAGCTGGAGGAGGAGGCGCTTTGGGTCGAGCCCGCAGGCCAGACCATGCGCATCATCCGCCGCACCTTGGGCGAGGAGGTGCCACCCCTGACCATCACCGGCCCCGACGGGACAGAGACGGTCGTGGAGTTGCAGCAGATCTCGCCGGGCCGGTTCGAGCTGCAGTGGGAGGCCCCGGAGATCGGGCTCTACAAGCTCACCGACGGTGAGGAGAGCACAGTCATCGCGCTTGGCCCCACCGCGCCCCGCGAGTTCGAGCAGACCATCGCGACCGGCGAGTTGCTGACCCCGGTGGTGGAGCCCACGAACGGCGGCGTCCTGCGGATCGAGGATGGCTTACCCACGCTGCGCGACGTGCGCGAGGGGCGTCCGGCGTCGGGGCGCGGCTGGATCGGCATCACTCCTCGCGAGGCGTATCTCACCGCCGATATCCGCATCCTGCCCCTGCTGCCCGCCTGGGCCTTTTTGCTCCTGTCGGCGCTGCTGATCCTGGGGGCTTGGGTCCGCGAGGGGCGGCGGTAGCCCCCGCCCTCATCGTTCCGCCAGGATGTCGTGGGGCACCGAGGCGAATTCGCGCCCCAGAAGCGTGGCGGTCAGCAGGATGACCGCCCCCGCCAGCATGATCGGCCCCGCGAGCCAGCCCAGGGATGCCAGCGCGAAATACATGCTCCGTAGGCCGCGGTTGAAGTTGTATGCCGCCCGGATGTTCAGCTCGGCCGCGCGCGCGGCGCGGGGGCGCGACCGGGGGTCGTCGGGGTCCATGGGAACGGCCGCCATCATCACCGAACAGTAGCCGAACAGGCGGTTCGACCAGACGAACTTGAGAAAGGCGTGCGTGAGCAGGAACGCGCAGGGCAGCAGCCGGATCTGCCACAGCAGGGCCGAGGTCTCCTGCCGCCCGATCTCCTGCGCGAGGCCCGTCAGCGGCGCGACGTTGCCGATCAGCGCCAGCACGCCGCCCACTGCCAGGATCGCTGTCGAGGCGAAGAACGACGTCCCTTGCCGGAGCGAGGCCATGATCTGGGCATCGAAGATCCGGTTGTCGCGGGTCAGAAACTCGCGCATCCATTCGCGCCGGACCTCGGCCATCAGGATCGTCACCGATGGCAGGCCGCGCGGCGGATGTTCGGTGACCCACGCCACCGCGCCCCAGACGGTCAGCAGGAATAGCAGTCCCAGCACGTCCCCCCAGCCCAGGGCCGAAAGGATGGTGGCCGGAAGGAAACCGTTGAGGAACAGGTCTGGCATGGTCCAAACCTTAGGTCACGTCCGCGTCACTTGCCAGAGAAGCGGCTGGGGCCTATGCACGTCGAGCCTTGGAGGAGAGGCCGCCCATGGACATGCCCGCCCCCAGTTCCGCGATCCTGTCGCGCAAGGGTGCCATCGCGGACCGTCTTCGCGCGGTCCTGCCGCCGGGCTGCGTGATCGACGACCCGGCCGAGACGCGGGTTTACGAATGCGACGCGCTGACCGCCTACCGCTGCGCACCGCTCTGCGTGGTGCTGCCAACCTCCACGGCCGAGGTGTCGGCGGTGCTGCGGGTCTGCCATGAGGAACAAGTTCCCGTCGTGCCGCGCGGCGCGGGCACGTCGCTGGCCGGGGGGTCGTTGCCGACCGCCGATGCCGTGGTGCTGGGCGTGGCGCGGCTGACGCGGGTGCTGGACGTGTCGTATGAGGACCGCTTCATCCGCGTGGAAACCGGGCGCACCAACCTGTCCGTCAGCATGGAGGTCGAGGCCGAAGGGTTCTTCTACGCCCCCGACCCATCGTCCCAGCTGGCCTGCGCGATCGCGGGCAACATCGCGATGAACTCCGGGGGCGCGCATTGCCTCAAATACGGGGTAACGACCAATAACCTGCTGGGCGTGACCATGGTGCTGATGGACGGCACAGTCGTGGAGCTGGGCGGGCCCGAGGGGGAGGCGCTGGGCCTCGACCTCCTGGCCGTGGTCTGCGGCTCCGAAGGGCAGCTTGGCGTCGTGACCGAGGCCACGCTCCGCATCCTGCCCCGCCCCGAGGGCGCGCGTCCCGTCCTGATCGCCTTTGACGCCAACGAGACGGCGGGCGAATGCGTGGCGGCGATCATCCGGGCGGGCTTCGTTCCCGTCGCCATCGAGTTCATGGACCGCCCCTGCATCGTCGCCTGCGAGGCCTTCGCCAAGGCGGGCTACCCGGACTGCGAGGCGCTGCTGATCATCGAGGTCGAGGGATCGGAGGCCGAGATCGCGGATCAACTGGGCCGCATCACCGCCATCGCGAGCAGGTTCCAGCCCATGGAAATCCGCGAGGCCAAGGATTCGACCGAGGCAGCCCGGATCTGGCTGGGCCGCAAGTCGGCCTTCGGGGCCATGGGGCAGATGGGCGACTACATCTGCCTTGATGGGACGATTCCGGTGTCGCAGTTGGCCCCCGTGCTGGGTCGGATCGGGCAGCTGGCCGACGGCTATGGGCTGCGGGTGGCCAACGTGTTTCACGCGGGCGACGGCAACATGCACCCGCTGATCCTGTTCGATGCCAACAGCGCCGACGGGCTCCACAAGGCCGAGGCGTTGGGCGCCGACATCCTGCGGCTTTGCGTGGAGATGGGCGGCTGCCTGACCGGCGAGCATGGGGTCGGCGTGGAGAAGCGCGACCTCATGACCGATCAGTTCCGCCCCGAGGACTTGGAGGCGCAGATGCGCGTCAAGGACGCCTTCGACCCGGACTGGTTGCTCAACCCCGCCAAGGTGTTCCCGCTCCATGTCAGCGCAAGCCGCCGGGCCGCCGCATGAGCCTGACCCCATCCAGCGAGGCCGAACTGGCCGAGGCGATCCGCGCGGCGCGGGGACCGCTGGCCGTCGGCGGCGGCTTTACTCGCGGGATGGCCAACGAGGGGGAGCCGCTGTCCACCGCTGGACTGTCCGGGATCGAGCTTTACGAGCCCGGCGCGCTGACACTGGTGGTCCGGGCCGGAACGCCGGTGGCCGAGGTCGAGAGGGTGCTGTCCGAGGCCGGGCAGCGTCTGGCCTTTGAGCCCATGGACCTGCGGCCGCTCCTTGGAACGACGGGCGAGCCCACCATCGGTGGCGTGATCGCGACCAACGCCTCTGGGCCGAGGCGGGTGCAGGTCGGCGCGGCGCGGGACGTGCTGCTCGGGATGCGCTTCGTGGACGGGACCGGGACGGCCGTGTCGAACGGCGGGCGGGTCATGAAGAACGTGACCGGGCTCGACCTCGCGCGCCTTCTGGCGGGGAGCCACGGGACGCTGGGCGTCATTACGGAGGTCGCGCTCAAGGTTCTGCCCGCGCCCGAAGCGACGCTGACGCTGACCTTCGGCGGGCACGACCCGGCCAAGGCGGTGGCCTGCATGTCGGCCGCGCTGGGCTCGCCCTTCGAGGTGACGGGCGCGGCGCATGATGCCGAGGCGGGGGTGACGCGGCTGCGGTTGGAAGGCTTCGCGACGGCGGTCGCGGTACGGGGCGAACGGCTGGCCAAGCTCCTGAAAGTTTGGGGCGCGGCGGAGACCAGCGAAGGCCACGGGCCCTGGGCGGCGATCCGTGACGTGACGGAGTTCGCGGACCGGCCCGGCGATGTGTGGCGGCTGTCGGTCCGGCCGTCCGAGATGGCCGAGGCGCTCCATCTCGCCGGCGGGGCGCAAAGGCTCGACTGGGGCGGCGGTCGGGCTTGGGTGCTGGTGCCCGAGGGAACGGACTTGCGAGGGCGGCTGGGCCGCTTCGGCCCACGCGCCGTGCTGGTCCGGGCAACATCGGACACGCGCGCTGCGCTGGGCACCTTCCCTCCCGAGGCCCAGGCAGTGACGATGCTGTCGGCCCGGCTGCGCGAGCGCTTCGACCCGCGCGGGCTTTTCAATCCCGGCCTCATGGAGGCGCGGGCGGCCTGACGCGCCGCCCAGACAGGTGACCCTATGCAGACCTTCTTCACGCCCGAGCAGCTTTCGGACCCCGGCACCGCCGAGGCCAACGCGATCCTGCGAAGCTGCGTCCATTGCGGCTTCTGCACGGCGACCTGCCCGACCTACCAAGTGCTGGGGGACGAGTTGGACTCCCCGCGCGGCCGCATCTACCTGATGAAGGAGATGCTGGAATCGGGGCGCGATCCCGACCCGGCCACGGTCAAGCATATCGACCGCTGCCTGTCCTGCCTGGCCTGCATGACGACCTGCCCTTCGGGGGTTCACTACCGGCACCTCGTGGACCATGCGCGCGCCTATATCGAAGCGCGCTACAAGCGGCCTTGGTCGGACCGGATGCTGCGCAAGGTGCTGGCCTGGGTCCTCCCCCACCCCACCCGCTTCCGGCTGGCGCTGCTCGCGGCCAAGATCGGGCGGCCCTTCGCGGGTCTCGTGCCGGACGAACGCCTGCGCGCCATGATCCGCCTCGCCCCCAGGGCGATCCCGCCGGTCAGCCGGGCCGAGGATGCCCAGACCCACAAGGCTCACGCCCCCCGGCAAATGAGGGTCGGGCTGCTCACGGGCTGCGCACAGCGGGCACTCAATCCGGGGATCAACGAGGCGGCGGTCAGGTTGTTGCAGCGGGCCGGGGTCGAGGTCGTGATTCCCAGGGGCCAGGGCTGCTGCGGCGCGCTGGTCCACCACATGGGCCGCGAGACCGAGGCCCGATCGATGGCCGCCGCAAACGTCGCGGCCTTTGCCGCCGAGCATGAGCGCGAGCCGCTCGACGCCATCATCGTCACCGCTTCGGGCTGCGGGACGACGGTCAAGGACTGGGGGCATCTGCTGGCCGGAACCCCTGATGCGGCAAAGGCGGAAGCCATGGCGAACCTGGCCCGCGACGTGACCGAGGTTCTGGCCCGGCTCGACCTGCCAGAGCTTCCGGATCAGGGTCTCAGGATCGCCTATCATTCGGCCTGCTCGCTCCAGCATGGCCAGCGCGTCAAGGCAGAGCCCCTCGCCCTGCTCAAGCGGGCGGGCTTCACCGTGCTCCAGCCCCGCGACGCGCATCTTTGCTGCGGCTCGGCGGGAACCTACAACATCATGCAGCCCCGGATCGCGGACGAGCTGGGACGCCGCAAGGCCGCCACGCTCGAGGCGACTCGGCCGGATGCCATCGTGGCGGGCAACATCGGTTGCCTGATGCAGATCGGCGGGAAGACGGAAGTGCCCGTTCTTCATACCGCCGAGCTGCTGGATTGGGCTTATGGTGGTCCCCGTCCTGCAACACTGGGACCAAATGTCCCCGACCGAAGAGACGGCCCTAGTTTCGCCCCATATGCAGCGTAACCCTGATCCGCAAGGGACAGCGGAGATGACGGATGCGCATGGCGGCATGGCTGCTGGCGTTCGCGCTGGCTACGCCGGCGGCTGCGCAAGGCACAGGGCTTCACAGCCTGGGAACGGGAACGGAGGCCGCGGCCTGGGAGGCCGTTGGTCGACTTGATATCGGTGGAAAGGGCTTCTGCACGGGGTCGCTGATCGCGCCCGACGTGGTGCTGACCGCCGCGCATTGTTTATATGACCGCGCGACGGGGTCGCCCGTCGATCCGTCTCGGATCGAGTTCCGGGCCGGCTTCCGCAACGGCCGATCCGCCGCGACGCGCGTGGCCCGGAGCGCCATGCCGCACCCCGCCTACCGCTTCGACCCTGCTGCAGGAGCAGCCGAAAGCCGCAACGACCTCGCCCTCGTCGAGCTCGACGAGCCCATCGGCGTGGCGGGCGTCCGCCCCTTCGAGACCGCGCCAGAGGTTCAGGCCGGGGCCGAGGTCAGCGTCGTGTCCTACGCCCTGGGCCGGGCCGAAGCCCCCTCAAGGGAGGACGCCTGCGGGGTGCTGGGGCAGGAAGGGGGCGTGTTCGTCCTGACCTGCGACGTGGATTTCGGGGCATCGGGGGCGCCGGTCTTCCAGATGGACGGCAGCATCGCGCGCATCGTCTCCGTCGTGTCCGCCAAGGGCCGGCTCGACGGGCAGCGCGTGGCCCTGGGCACCTCGCTCACCCAACCGCTGGCCGAGTTGCGGGAAGCGTTCGCGGCTGCGCGGGCGGGCTTGGCGCAAGCCCGGATCGCAGCAGGCGAACGGGCCGACACGGGGGCGCATATCATTCATGCCAAGGAGGTCTTGAACCCGCAGGCGGTCCTTCCCAGATAACACTCACCGGGGCGCCAACAGATGGGCCCTGGAAAAAAGGCCAGTCCCCTCAAGGGGATGGTCCCACCGTTATCGCTTTCGAGGATGACCATGCGCAGCTTTGACCTTGCCCCGCTTTACCGGGCCACCGTCGGGTTCGACCAGATCGCCGACCTCATGGACCGTGTCCTGACTCAGGACGTGTCCACGACCAACTACCCGCCCTACAACATCGAGAAGCTTGCCGACGGATCCTGGCGCATCTCGATCGCCGTCGCCGGCTTCAGCTCGGACGAGCTGTCCGCCGAAGTGCGCGAGAACGCCCTGATCGTGACCGCCAAGAAGGTGGATGACACGACCGAGCGCAAGTTCCTGCACCGCGGCATCGCCACCCGTGCCTTCGAGCGCCGCTTCCACCTGGCCGACCACGTCCGCGTCACGGGTGCGTCGCATGTTGACGGCATGCTCCATATCGACCTCGTGCGTGAAGTGCCGGAGGCCCTGAAGCCCCGCCGGATCGAGATCGCGAAGGCCGCCGCCCAGGATGCGAACCTGGTCGAAGCCAAGGCCGTGAACTGAGGGGCTGGCCCGCAAGGGCCGCTCCGCTGATCGTCAAGGGGGGCGTGGACCGTAGGGTCCACGCCCTTTTTGGTTTGGGATGCCCGTGGTCGGAGGTCTGCATGGAGCCCGCTCTGCCAAGGCCTCGGCACACGGTGTACCAGCCCTTGCAGCCAGCTCGGGGGAGGAGCCGGGGAACCAAGGGAGCGCCTGTCTCATTGTGAGGACGTCCGGCGGCGCACCACGCGACGCCGGAGGAACATCCTTGCGCGGCGGCCCGGGCCGCCCGCCACTTTGCGGGAGACGGCCATGGGCTTCATCGGAACCCTCATCATCGGATTGATCGCTGGCGCGCTTGCCAAGCTGCTCATGCCTGGACGGCAGGGGGGCGGCATCATCGTGACGATGCTCCTCGGCATCGTGGGCGCCTTCCTGGCGACCTGGCTGGGTCAGGCGTTGGGCTGGTATGGGCCCAACGAAGGCGCCGGCCTGATCGGCGCCGTGGTCGGCGCGATCATCGTGCTGCTGATCTACGGCGCGGTCACGCGACGCCGCGCCTGACGGACCCGGCGGGCGGGGAGCGTCCCTCGCCCCGATCCCAACAACCATCACGAACAGGAGGCCATCATGGCCCGTAGTGGATTTCCCTCAATGACCGCCCTTCTGGGGCTCCTGGCCGTCGCAGGCTACCAGAACCGCGACAAGCTGGGCCAGATGCTGAACCAGCAAGGCGGTGGTGGCCTGGGCGGCGGCATGGGTGGCGGTGGCCTGGGCGGCCAGATGCGCGGCCAAGGCGGCGCCTTCGGCGGCGGCCAGTCGGGCGGCATGATGGGCGGCATGGGCGGCGGCGGGGGCTTGGGCGGCCTGCTGGGCGGTCTCCTGGGCGGCGGCGGCGCGGCTGCCGGGGGTGGCTTGGGCGGCCTTCTGGGCGGTGGCCTGTCAGAGATGGACCAGCACTTCCGCCGCACCGGCCATGGGCAGACGATGGACTCCTGGGTCGGCACCGGCCAGAACCATGAGCTGGCGCCGCATGACCTCGAGGCCGCGCTAGGCCCCGACGTGCTGGAGGACCTTCAGGAGCAGACCGGCCTGTCGCGTCAGGAGATCGTGGCCCGCTTGTCGCGCGAGCTGCCCCATGCGGTGGACCAGTACACGCCCGAAGGCCGGATCCCCGACCGCAGCATGTTCTGATCTTTCTAGAATGTGACGATGAACAGGGCGTCCCCGGCTAGGGGGCGCCCTTTTCACATCTAATGGGCCGCAGCCCAGGTCTGGCCGGTGCCCGCCTCGACTTCCAGGGGCACGGAAAGCTTCACCGCCGGGTCCGGCGCATTCACCATCACGCTGCGCGCGCGCTCGATCAGGGCGTCCTCAGCCCCCCGCTCCACCTCGAAGAGCAACTCGTCATGGACCTGCAGGAGCATCCTCGCGGGCAGCCCCTCGATGGCGGGCTCCATGCGAATCATGGCGCGGCGGATGATGTCGGCCGCCGTCCCCTGGATCGGCGCGTTGATCGCGGCGCGGCGGGCAAAGGCGGCGCCCGGGCCCTTGGCGTTGATCTCGGGCGTGTGGATCTTGCGACCGAACAGGGTCAGGACAAAGCCGTCGCGCTTGGCACCCTGGATCACGCCGTCCATGTAGGCCTTGATGCCCGGGAACTTGATGAAGTAGCGGTCGATGAACTGCTGCGCCTGGTCCTTGGGGATCCGCAGGTTCCGCGCGAGGCCAAAGCCGCTGATCCCGTAGATGATCCCGAAATTGATCGCCTTGGCGCGACGGCGCAGCTCGGAGGTCATCTCCGACAGGGGCACGCCGAACATCTCGGACGCGGTGATGGCGTGGATATCCTGCCCCTCGCGGAACGCGGTCTTCAGCTCTGGCAGGTCGGCCATGTGGGCCAGCAAGCGGAGTTCGATCTGGCTGTAGTCGAGGGAAACGAGAACTTTTCCTTCCTCGGCCACAAAGGCTTCGCGAATGCGGCGGCCCTCCTCGGTCCTCACGGGGATGTTCTGGAGGTTCGGGTCGGTCGAAGCGAGCCGCCCGGTGTTCGCGCCGGCGATGGAGTAGGAGGTGTGGACGCGGCCCGTGTCGGCGTTGATCGCCTGCTGGAGCGCGTCGGTGTAGGTGCTTTTCAGCTTGGACACCTGCCGCCAGTCGAGCACGCGGCCCGGCAGCGGGTGTTCCGTCGCGAGGTCTTCCAGCACGTTGACGTCGGTCCCGTAGGCGCCGGTCTTGCCCTTTACCCCGCCGGGCAGCTTGAGTTCATCGAAGAGGAGTTCGCCAAGCTGCTTGGGGCTGCCAAGGTTGAAGGGGCGGCCCGCCATCTCCTGCACCTCGGATTCCAGTTGCGCCATCTTCTGGGCGAAGGCCCCCGACATGCGCGAGAGCGTGTCGCGATCCACCTTGATGCCCGCCATCTCCATATGGGCGAGGACCGGGACCAGGGGACGCTCCAGCGTCTCATAGACGGTCGTGACGCGCACCCGGTGAAGACGTGGGCGGAGCGTCAGCCAGAGGCGGAGCGTGACGTCCGCGTCCTCGGCGGCATAAGGCGTCGCTTTCTCGATCGGAACGCGGTCGAAGGTGACCATGCTTTTCCCCGAGCCGATCAGCTCCTTGATCGGGATGGGGATGTGGGACAGGTAGCGCTCGGACAGTTCGTCCATGCCGTGGTTGTGCAACCCGCCATGGAGCGCGTAGCTCAGCAGCATGGTGTCGTCGAAAGGCCGGACCTCGATCCCGTGGCGGGCCAGGATTTTCCAGTCGTATTTGATGTTCTGGCCGATCTTGAGGATGTCGTCCGCCTCGAGCACGGGCCTGAGCGCGTCGAGAACCTCCTGCAGCGGGAGCTGATCGGGTGCGAGGTCGCTGCCGCCGAACAGGTCGGCGGTCGCCGAGGCGCGGTGGCCCACGGGGATGTAGCAGGCGACGTTCGGAGCGGTCGCCAGCGAGATGCCGGCGAGTTCCGCCACCATCTCGTTGAGCGAGGTGGTTTCCGTATCCACGGCGACGTGGCCCGCCTCCTGGATGCGGGCGATCCAGGCATCGAGCTGGGCTCGCGTGCGGACGGTCTCGTAGGCCGCACGGTCAATGGGCGGGAACGCGGTCTCCTCGGGCGCAGGACGCTCGCGCGCCAGCTGGCCCGCGTCCTCGGGAACGGCAGGAGCCTCCACACCAAGGCGCTGGGCCACCTTTCTGGACAGCGTCCGAAACTCCATCCGGCCCAGGAAGTCGAGGATCTGGGTCGCGTCGGGGTCGCGCACCTCCAGGCTGTCGAGGTCGAAATCCAGCGGCATGTCGCAGTGGAGCGTCACGAGGTCTCGCGACAGGCGGATCTGGTCGGCGAAGGCGATGAGGGTCTCGCGCCGCTTGGCCTGCTTGATCTCGCCCGCGCGGGCAAGGAGCGCATCGAGATCGCCGTATTCCTGGATCAGTTGCGCGGCGGTCTTGGGACCGATGCCCGGCGCGCCGGGGACGTTGTCCACCGCGTCGCCCATCAGCGCCTGCACGTCCACCACCCGCTCGGGATAGACGCCGAACTTCTCGAACACCCCCTCGCGGTCGATGCGCTTGTTCTTGATGGGGTCGAGCATCTCCACCCCGCCGCCCACCAGTTGCATCATGTCCTTGTCCGAGGACACGATGGTGACGCGGCCCCCGGCCTCGCGGGCCTTGCAGGTGGCGGTCGCGATGATGTCGTCGGCCTCATAGCCTTCGATCTCGTGGCAGGAGATGCCGAAGGCACGCGTCGCCTCGCGCGTCAGGGGGAACTGGGGGACCAGTTCCTCGGGCGGCGGCGGGCGATGGGCCTTGTACTGGTCGTAAAGCTCGTTCCGAAAGGACTTCGACGAGAAGTCGAAGATGACGGCGACATGGGTCGCGGCGTCGGGGCCGTTGTTGTTCTCGATGTAGCGGAGCAGCATGTTGCAGAAGCCCGCGACCGCCCCCACAGGCAGACCGTCCGACTTCCGCGTGAGCGGCGGCAGGGCATGGTAGGCCCGGAAAATGAAGGCCGAGCCGTCGATCAGGTGCAGGTGGCACCCTTTGCCGAATGCCATCCGTCTGTCCCCTTCACTCGCCGTGCGTCTGGCCCGAGCCGCCGTCATTGCCCCTGAGCGGACCGTCCGTCCCCTCGCCCGGCTGCTTGCCGCGCACGGTGCCCTCCAGGTCGGCGGGCTGGGCGTGATCGGCCAGTCCGGGCGTGGCCGGGTGGGCGTGTTGCCCCTGCGAGTCGGCATGAACGAAGCGGGCATCGCAGTACCCGCAGTCGATGAATCCCTGCTCGCGCGGGATGGTGTACCAGACGCGGGGATGTCCCAGCGCGCCTTCGCCGCCGTCGCAGGACACGCGCCAGGAGGTCACGACCTTGACCTCGGGCGGCGGCAGTCCGTCGGGCGCGGGGTGATCCGTGCGGCGGATCATGATCTGGGTCATCGGGCGGTCCCTCGGGCTGTGCGGCGGTCGCTGCGTTCTTAGCCGAGCGCCGCGGGGGAGGAAAGGTTGGGCCGCTATCTAGCCGGCGCATCGAACACGACCATGAAGGGAGGGACCGCGACCGTCATCGGCCCGGCGGGCTGGGCCGGGTCGGGCCATGGCATGGGCGTCATAGGCCTCAAGCACGCACAGTCCGTAGTCGCCGTTCTCGGCCAGGCCGACCAACCGGATCAGTCCCTGTCCATGCAGCGGCTGCGGATGCTCGAAGCGACGGCCCATGATAGCCATCTCGGCAGGCCGCATGGAGGTCGCGAAGCCAGCACGCGGCGGCAGGATGCAGCAAGCGAAGATGGGCATGGCACCCGCGGCATCGATCTGGACAGGTCCTGCCCTCGGCGGATCGTGGTCCCTAGCGCGACAGCATGGGACCGAGAGGCGCGCCGCCGAGGACATGCACATGAAAATGTGGCACCTCCTGTCCCCCGGTCTCGCGGGTGTTGGCGATGCAGCGGAATCCAGGCTCCAGTTCGGGCATGCGGCAGACCTCGGCCAGGGCGGCCATGAACCCAGCCTGTTCCACCGCGGTCGCCTCGGCGGCGAAATGGTCGATGCTGACGTAGGGCCCCTTGGGGATGACGAGGATGTGGACCGGCGCCTGGGGCCGCACGTCATGGAAGGCGAGCGCGGTCTCGTTCTCGAAGACAGTCCGCGACGGGATCTCCCCGCTCAGGATCCGGGCGAAGACGTTGCTGGGGTCGTAGTCGAACTCCACGGGGCACCTCATGGGACGTGAATGGCGGGCTCGATCCCGGCCTCGCTCCATCCTGACCCAGCGACGACCGCTTCGCTAGTGGCCCCGAGACCAGCGCGCTGGGCGAATCCCTGGGCTCCGTCCAAGCCCGCCGGAAAGCCGATCCCAGGACCTCGCCGGACCTGTCGTGCCGCGGCACCTGCCAGTGCCGGATTGTCATTCTTCGCCGCTGTGGCAGGGTCGCCACGCCTCTGAAGGCAATTCCGTTCGTGGGTCCCGTCCAAAAGACATTGATAACAAAGCAGGCTACCCCGGAAACGGGAGCCAGAGTTTTTCTGCCGATCGTCAATGCCCTACCCGGGCTCGCATCACGCCACGGCTTGATGTGTTAACTGCGAAAGTTCTAACTGCGTCCCATGACGAACCTCGATCCAACCGCGTCGTCCTTTGCGGGCTCAGGCTCGGCCTCGCCGATACGGCGTGAACCGCGCGCCATGGCATCCGTCCAGCGCCGGCCAGATCAGAGGTCCGAGATGCGCCTGCCGCCCATGCCCCTGAGCAAGCGGCTCTTCGACCTCACCATTGCGCTGCTTCTCATTACGCTGCTGATGCCGCTGCTGCTTGTGCTGAGCGTGGTACTGCTGGTGGCCGAAGGTCGTCCGATCTTCTATGTCGGGGAGCGGATGGCTTCGCCGACCCGGTCTTTCAAGCAGATCAAGTTCCGCACCATGCGGGTGGGCACGGACAAGGTGGGCGGCGTCACCGGGGGCGACAAGGCCCGCGCGATCTCCCCCCTGCACCGCATCCTGCGGCGGACCCGTGCCGACGAGCTGCCACAGCTCATCAACGTCTTGAAAGGCGATATGAGCCTCGTGGGACCCCGCCCGCCCATGCGGTCCTATGTTGACGCTTATCCCGAGATTTATGGCGAGGTGCTCAAGTGCCGTCCCGGGATCACGGGCCTTGCCACGCTGCGGTTCCATCAGCACGAGGAATGGCTGCTCGGCCAGTGCCGCACCCATCGGGAGACGGAGGCCGTCTACCGCCGTCGCTGCATTCCCCGCAAGGCGCGGCTCGACCTGATCTACCAGCGCCGCCAGTCGCTTTGGCTCGACATCGTGTTGGTCGCGCAGACCGCCGGAAAGCCGTTCTGGCGCACCAAAGGCCGCAACGACTTTCCGCTGGATCAGCCGGTCGCCAAGGCCGAGGCATCCCCGGCGTCCGGTCCGGTCCAGGGGATCCCCCACCCCGCGGAGTGAGGGGAGGCGCCTGCCTCAGCCCGGCTCGCCGTAGCCATGGGGGTTGGCGGACTGCCAGGCCCACAGGCTTTGCACCATATCGTCCATGTCATGCTCCGCTTGCCAGTTCAGTTCGCGATTGGCCTTGGAGCAGTCGGCCCGCATCTCGGCGATGTCGCCGGGGCGACGGGGATGGATCTCGAACGGCAGGTCGCGGCCGACGGCGCGGTTGAACGCTCCGAGCATCTCCTTGACCGAGATTCCCTGTCCGGTCCCGATGTTGTAAGGCTCCGCCCCTTCCAGCGTCTCGAACCGGGCGAGCGCGGCGACATGGGCGCGAGCGAGGTCCGTCACATGGATATAATCGCGGATGCCAGTGCCATCCGGGGTCGGGTAATCGTCGCCCCATATCCGCAGCGCGTCGCGCCGGCCTGCGGCGACCTGCGCCAGGAATGGCATCAGATTCTCGGGGACGCCGAGGGGATCCTCGCCCATGCGGCCCGAGGCGTGCGCCCCGACCGGGTTGAAGTAGCGCAACAGGAGCGCCCCCCTGCCCTTTTCGGCCGCGGCCCAGTCGGTCAGCAGCCGTTCGGCCATGGCCTTGGTCTGCCCATAGACGTTGATGGGTCCCAGCGGATGGCTTTCGTCGAAGGGAAGGTACTGCGGCTCGCCGTAGACCGTGGCAGAGGACGAGAAGATGATACGACCACAGCCCGATGCATCCATCGCGCGCAGGAGCGAGACCGTTCCCGCTACGTTGACGTCGTAGTAGTCCACGGTGCGGCGCACGCTCTCGCCCACGGATTTCAGGCCCGCGAAATGAATCACCGCCTCGGGCCGGAACCGCTCGGCCGCCTCGGTCAGGCGGGCGGTGTCGCGGATATCGGCCTCCACGGCCTCAAAGTAGCCGTTAGACAGCTCGCGCACGCGGTCGAGCGCCTTGGGCGAACTGTTGGAAAAGCTGTCCACCACCAGCGCCTCGTGCCCTTGGCCCAGAAGCTCCACCATCGTGTGGCTGCCGATGTAGCCCGCGCCGCCCGTCACCAATACCCGCATGCATCCCTCTTGGTTTGTCCCACTCGGACAGTCATAGCGATCCGGCCCGCCGCCCGGTTCCCCAGGTCGGCGCCCTTTGGCCCGCGTGGCACAGGGCTCAGCCCTGCACAAGCCTCGCGCGCCCTTGGGCCGTGACGCGGAGCCGGGCTTCGACGAACATCCGTTGTCCCTCGACCTCGGCCTCGCTCATGTCCGTCCTTCGAAGAAGCTCCACATCCTCGGCCCCGGCAGCCCGGGCCCGGGCCGTCGCCTCGGCGTCGAGCGCTTGGCCCAAGGCGGCCAGCGCTGCATTCGCCTCGGTGAACTGACGGGGCCCGTCGGGCAGATGGGCGACAAAGCTGCCCGGGGCCGGACTCGTCACGCTGCCCTCCACACGCATGGCGACGCGGCCCACCACTGCGCCCACCGCGTTGGCGACCTCGGCGTGCTCGGGGATCGAGACGAGGGTCCCAAGCCGCCGGCCCACGGCAGGGTAATGGGTGCGGGCGGACGCACCCAGCGCCACGACCGGCACGCCGAGCGCCAACTGCATCCGAACGATTCCCTGGTGGCCATCAAGCCCGGCCCGAGCAAGCGCATGCCGGGCCAGAACCTCTGGCGGTTTGCCCCAGGCGCGCCCGTCTTCGGCAAAGGCGGTCTCCAGGAGGGCCAGCACGGTCTGATCAGTCACCTGGTCCAGGACGGCACGCGCCATGGTGGCCGCGTCCGGGGCGAGCCGGTCACCCGAGCCGGTGCGCTGGCGGGCCAGCAGGGTGAGGGCCTTGGTGGCCGCCTTCTCGTCGAAATCGGCCTGAAGGCCCAGCACATGCGCGGCATCGGTCGGCGTCACGGCCGCGACCATGGCCAGGCCGCGCCCGACGAGCCGCCGGAGCGCCGCACCTTCGGGACGGGCCAGGACCGCCTGCTGCAAGGGAAGTGGTCCCGCAGTGAGCCGCGAGGCCACTGCCATCTCTCGGGCATCGAGGCCGAGAGGCAGGCCCCCCTGCCAGACCGGCAGGACAAAGCGCCCGGCGTCCTCGGGAGGCCGGTCGGCGGCCAGGGCGGCATCGAGCGAGCGATGCACGAGCTCCGGATGGTCGCGGGCCAGCAGAGACACCGGAACGACGCGGCGGGGCCCCAGGGTCAACTCGCCCGCAAGGCCCGGCAGGACATGGACCTCGCTGTCGCCGCCCAGGCCCCAGGTCCGCATGGCCACGGCCTCGACCATGGTGCGCCAGGGGCCCACCCGCGCGCCTTCGGGGTCGATGGTGGGGCGGCCGTCACGCAGAAGGCAGATGTCGGTGGTCGTGCCGCCGATGTCGCTGACCAGGGCCAGGGGCTCGCGCGCGAGCCAGGCGGCCCCAGCTACCGAGGCGGCCGGCCCGGACAGGATCGTCTCGATGGGCTTCTCGCGCGCGACGGCGGCGGCGACCAGCGCGCCATCGCCGCGCACGACCATGAGCGGAGCCGCGACTCCGATGGCCCGAAGGTGCCCCTCGCAGGCTGCCACGAGCCGGTCGATGAGGCCGACGAGCCGCGCGTTGAGCAGCGCCGTCAAGGCCCGGCGTGGGCCGCCCAGGCCCGACGACAACTCGTGCGAGCAGGTTACGGGAAGGCCTGTCAGCCGCCGCGCGCGGTCGCGGGCTCGCGCCTCGTGGGACGGGTTGCGGGTGGCAAAGCGCGCCGCGACGGCCAAGCCCGTCAGCCCCTCGGGCAGCGCCCTCAACGCCTCGTCCAAGGCATCGAGGTCCAACGCCGCCGCCTCGCCCCCGGCATGGTCGTGGCCCCCGGCGATACGGATCACCGGGTCGCCCCCCAACGCCTCGGGCAGCCCGTCACGCCCCAGATCCGCTTCATCGAAGCCGATGGCGATCAGGGCGACCCGCCCGCCCTGCCCTTCCACCAGCGCATTGGTGGCAAGCGTCGTGGATAGCGACACCATCGCGACCTCGGACGGAGCCACGCCGCCCTGGGCCAGCACCGCGTCGATGGCCGCCCCGACGCCGATGGACAGGTCGGGCCGGCTGGTCAAAGCCTTGGCCTTGGCTAGAACCCTTGTCTCGTCTTCGTCGAGAAGGACGGCGTCGGTATAGGTCCCGCCTGTATCGACGCCGAGAAGAACTGCCATGTCGTGCCGGGCTCCGCTGTCGGGCTCGCAAGGAAAACGGGCGCGGAGAGGTCCCCGCGCCCGCCTGAATGGATCGTGCCGGTTACTGGGCCAGGGCCGCGTCGGTCACGGCGTGGGTCCAGGCGCCTTCGGGCGCCGCGGTGATGACGGGGTCCGAACCCCCTGCCATCAGCGTCGCCACGGTCCGCTCATAGGCGGCGGGGTCCAGCTCCCCGGTCGATTCGCCGATGAGTTTGGACACCTCGGTCATCATGGACACCTGATGCTCGATGGTCTGGGCGCCGGTCTCGTCGTTGTCGAGGACGATCTGGGCGGCTTCCTCGGGGTTCCCCTCGGCCCACTGCCAGCCCTTCATGGAAGCGCGCACGAAGCGGGCCATCTTGTCCACGAAGGCCGGGTCCTGAAGGTTCTCCTCCAGCACATAAAGGCCGTCCTCAAGGGTGGCGACGCCCTGCTCCTCGTACTTGAAGTTCACCAACTCCTCGGGCGTGACGCCGGCTTCGAGAACCTGGTTGTATTCGTTGTAGGTCATGGTCGAGATGCAGTCGGCCTGCCGCTGGAGCAGCGGATCGACGTTGAAGCCCTGTTTCAGCACCTCCACGCCATCCTCGTCCTTGCCGTCGGTCGCGATGCCAAGCTGGGACATCCAGGACAGGAACGGATACTCGTTGCCGAAGAACCAGACGCCAAGGGTCCGGTTCTTGAGATCCTCGGGCGCGGTGATCCCGGTGTCGGCCCAGCAGGTCAGCTGCATGCCCGAACCCTGGAAGGGCTGGGCGACGTTGACGAGCGGCACACCCTGTTCGCGCGCGGCCAGCGCGGCGGGCATCCATTCCACGACGACGTCGGCCCCGCCGCCCGCGATCACCTGTGTGGGCGCGATGTCGGGGCCGCCCGGGAGGATGGTGACGTCGAGGTTCTCCTCCTCGTAGAAGCCTTGGTCGAGGGCGACGTAGTAGCCCGCGAACTGGGCCTGGGTGACCCACTTCAACTGCAGGGTGACGGCGTCCTGGGCCAAGGCGGGAAGAGCCAGGGCGCCGAGGGCGGTGGCGGCGAGCAGTGTCTTCATGGTGGTCAGTCTCCCTGTTGGACTGTTCTTGTTATGTGCGTTGCGACGGGTGCCAGAAGGTCACCCAGCGTTCGACAAGGCTGATGATGCCGTAGACCGCGCTTCCCGCAAGGGCCCCGACAAGGATCGCCGCCCACACCATGTCGAGGGCGAGTTGGCCGTTCGATGCCGAGATGCGGAAGCCGATGCCCTGGGTCGGGGACCCGAAGAACTCGGCCACGATGGCCCCGATCATGGCCAGCGTGGACGCGATCTTGAGACCGTTGAAGACGAAGGGCAGCGCGGCGGGGATGCGCAGCTTGACCAGCGTGGGCCAGTAGCCCGCCCCATAGGTCCGCATGAGGTCGCGCTGCATCCCCGTTGTGTCCTGCAGGCCCGCTACGGTGTTCACCAGCATGGGGAAGAAAACCATGAGCACGACGACCGCGGCCTTGGACTCCCACCCGAAGCCGAACCACATCACCAGGATCGGGGCCGTGCCGACGATGGGCAAGGCGGCCATGAAGCTGCCCACCGGGAGGAGGCCGCGCCGCAGCACGTCGAAGCGGTCCACCAGCACGGCCGTGACCAGCGCGGCAGCTACCCCGATGGCGAGGCCCGAGAGCGCCCCCTTGAGGATCGTCTGCACGAAGTCGCCCCACAGCAGCGGAAGGTTCGCGCCGAAGGTCGCGCCGATGCGCGAGGGCGCGGGAAGAATGGCGGTGGGAACCCCCAAGCCCCGTACGACCAATTCCCACACCAGCAGGACGGTCACGCCAAAGATCAGGGGAACGGCCATGCGGACGGCGCGGACCCGATGCCGAGTCCCCCGCGTAAGCCAGCCGTTCAGCGCCCAGGCCCCGATCCAGAGGAGGACGGCGAGGAGAACCAGCGTCATGCGGGCACCCCCATCGCGCGCAGGGTGCGCCGCTCGAGCCAGCCCATCAGCCAAACCAGCAGCGCCGCGAGGATGGCCGCCATGAACAGCGCGGCCCAGATCTGCGCGGTCTGGCCGTAATAGCTCCCCGCCAGCATCCGGGCGCCGAGGCCCCCGCGCTGGACCGGCAACTCGCCCACGATGGTGCCCACGAGCGACGCCGCGATGGCGATCTTGAGGGAGGCGAAGAGGTAGGGAACGGACGCGGGTAGGCGCAGCTTGCGGAGCGTCTCGCCCCCCGAGGCGCTCCAGGTGTGCATGAGGTCGAGCTGCATCTGGTCGGGCGCGCGCAGGCCCTTCACCATGCCGACGACCACCGGGAAGAACGACAGGTAGGCCGAGATGATGGCCTTGGGCAGCAGCCCCTGCACGCCCATCGAATTCAGAACCACGATGATCATCGGGGCCAGCGCGACGATGGGGATGGTCTGGCTGATCACGGCCCAGGGCATCACGCTCATGTCCATGGCGCGGTTGTGGACGATGCCCACGGCCAAGAGCACGCCCGCCGCCGCCCCGATCAGAAAGCCGACCAGCGTGGCCCCAAGCGTCACCCCGGCATGATAGATCAGCGAGCGGTTGGAGAACTCGCCCGTCTGAACAAAGCCGCGGCGGCCGAAGACCTCCTCCCCGATCGTGCTGGCATAAAGCTCCCGCACGACCTGATGCGGTGCGGGAAGGCGGGGCCGCTCCTGCGACCAGCCCGCCGGCGCGAGGTCGGGGTTCCGGACGACCAGCGCCCAAGCGGACCTATCCTGCCGCTCGGGGGCGGTGCCGCCCCAGACCTCGGCACCCGCCCGCTCGGCCTCGGTCAGGACCTCGCGGATGTTCATGGGAATGGCGGCGACGTACCAGAGGGCGAGGATGGCCAGGACGACGGC
Source organism: Rubellimicrobium rubrum (assembly GCF_006152115.1). Classification (GTDB taxonomy): domain Bacteria; phylum Pseudomonadota; class Alphaproteobacteria; order Rhodobacterales; family Rhodobacteraceae; genus Rubellimicrobium; species Rubellimicrobium rubrum. The sequence continues at coordinate 270,587 of NZ_VDFU01000002.1, forward strand.
GAGGACCGGAAGGACCGTGCGGCGCATCAGACCTCCACGTGGCCTGCGCGCAGCCCTTCGCGGACGCGGTGGGCCACAGCCAGGAACTCGGGCGATTCACGGATATCGAGAGGGCGTTCGCGCGGCAACGGACTGTCGATGATGTCGGTGATCCGTCCCGGCCGGGGGGACATGACGACGATCTTGGTGCTGAGGTACACGGCCTCGGGGATCGAGTGGGTGACGAAGAGCGTGGTCTTCTGCGTCCGGGCCCAGAGGCTCAGAAGTTCCTCGTTCAGGCGGTCGCGCACGATCTCGTCCAGCGCGCCGAAGGGTTCGTCCATCAGGAGGATGTCGGCATCGAAGGCCAGAGCGCGGGCGATGGAGGCCCGCTGCTGCATCCCGCCCGACAACTGCCACGGGTATTTGCGCCCAAACCCGGCAAGGTCCACGAGCTTCAGCACCCGGTCCACGCGGGCGTCCTGCTCGGCACGGGGAAAGCCCATGATCTCAAGCGGCAGTCGGATGTTCCCAGCGATGGTACGCCAGGGATAAAGGCCCGCCGCCTGGAAGACGTAGCCGTAGGCGCGGGCCCTGCGGGCCTGATCCGGAATCATGCCGTTGACGGTGAGCGCGCCGGATGTCGGCGTCTCCAGGGCGGCCACGCAGCGCAGGAAGGTGGTCTTGCCGCAGCCCGAGGGGCCGATGAAGCTCACGAACTCGCCCTTGGTGACCGAAAGCGACACGTCCTTGAGCGCCTGCACGGGCCCGTCGGCGGTCTCGAAGACAAGGTTGACGCCCCTGGCATCGATGACTGGAGCGGCGGTTTGTGAGAGACTGGCGGCATTCGCCATCACGGTGGATCCATCGGGAGACATTGTCATGCCCTCATGCCAGAAGATCGCGCCCGGCGCGACGACCTACGCGGGCAAACAGGGGTTCGACTACTTTGAAGGGATCGCACGGGAAACGACGGGCTCGCGGGGTATCTGCATGCATCTGCTGACCATACCGCCGGGCGGCCGGGCCAAGGCGCACAAACACGCGACCCACGAGACGGCGATCTACGTCATCTCCGGCACGTCGATCATGGCCTGGGGCGAGCGGCTGGAGCACCGTATGGAGGTGGGCGCGGGCGAAATGCTCTACATCCCCGCCGACACCCCACACCTGCCCTGGAACCCGGGCCCCGAGCCTGTGACGGCGGTCATCGCCCGCACCGACCCGCACGAGCAGGAAAGCGTGGTGCTGCTGCCGGACCTGGAGGGGCTGGTGCCCTGACGCCATCACACCCCGCTCGCCGGGATGCCCGTCCGGGTCACCGGGCGCGGCGCGGTCAGTTCCTTCCAGGTCGACAATGCCCGGCTCACGGGCGTGTTGGCCTCGCGCGCCACGAATTCGCCATGGCCCTCGCGGGTGCGGATCTCGCCATCGTGGACCGCGACATAGCCGCGGGTCAGGGTAAAGCGGGGCAGGCCCTTGACCTCGTGGCCCTCGAAGACGTTGTAGTCGATGGCGCTCTGCTGCGCGCTGGCGGTGATGGTCTTGGTCTTCTCGGGGTCCCAGACGATCAGGTCGGCGTCGGCGCCCACGCGGACCGCGCCCTTGCGGGGGTAGCAACCCAGGATCTTGGCGATGTTGGTGGAGGTGACGGCCACGAACTCGTTGGGCGTCAGGCGCCCGGTGGCCACGCCGTGGGTCCAGAGCATGGGCAGCCGGTCCTCCAGCCCCCCCGTGCCGTTCGGGATCTTGGTGAAGTCGTCCAGGCCGAAGCGCTTCTGCTGGGTCGTAAAGGCGCAATGATCGGTGGCCACGACCGAGAGCGAGCCAGACTGGAGGCCAGCCCAGAGCGAATCCTGATGGTGCCTGTCGCGGAAGGGGGGTGACATGACCCGGCGGGCGGCGTGGTCCCAGTCGGGGTGGCGGTATTCGCTGTCGTCCAGCGTGAGGTGCTGGATCAGCGGCTCGCCCCAGACGCGCTTGCCCTGCTGACGGGCGCGGCGGATGGCCTCGTGCGCCTCCTCGCAGGAGACGTGCACGACATAAAGCGGCACGCCCGCCATGTCGGCGATCATGATGGCGCGGTTGGTGGCCTCGCCCTCGACTTGGGGCGGGCGGGAATAGGCGTGGGCCTCGGGGCCGCGGTTGCCTTCCTCCATCAGCTTGCGCTGAAGCTCGGCCACGACGTCGCCGTTCTCGGCATGGACAAGCGCGGTGCCGCCCAACTCGCCCAGGCGGCGGAACGACGCGAACATCTCGTCGTCGTTGACCATCAGGGCGCCCTTGTAGGCCATGAAGTGCTTGAAGGTGGTGATGCCCTGCTCGACCACCTTGGGCATGTCGTCCCAGACCTGCTCGCCCCACCATGTCACCGACATGTGGTAGGAATAGTCGCAGCTCGCCCGGCCCGACTTGTTGTGCCACATCTGCAGGCCATCGAGGAGCGGCTGCCCCTGCCCCGGCAGCACGAAGTCCACGACCATCGTGGTGCCGCCCGCCAAGGCGGCGCGGGTGCCGGACTCGAAGTCGTCGGCGGAGTAGGTGCCCATGAAGGGCATCTCGAGATGGGTGTGGGGATCGATGCCGCCGGGCATCACCAGGCAGCCCGTCGCGTCGAGCGTTTCGTCGCCCCGCAGATTCGGGCCGATCTCCGCGATGCGCCCGTTCTCGATCAGGATGTCGGCGGAATAGGTCAGGTCGTGCGTGACGACCGTTCCGCCCCTGATGACTGTGCTGGCCATGATGTCCCCTTTTGCCTGTTCTTCTTTGTTCGGGCAGCCCGACCCCTTCAGGTCGGGTTCAGCGGCGCGATGGGCGCGGGCGGCTTGATGTCGCCCGGCAGCAGCGCGGGAAACTCGGCGTCGCCCACGGCTTCGTCGCCTGAAACGGTGGCCACGGGGCTCCGGTCGCAGATCTGGTTTCCGGCGGCGTCGGTCAACGGAAAGCCCGAGGGCGGGTCCGTGACCTCGATCGACAGGAGATAGCACCCGTCGCCGTTGCGCACCGCCACCGAGGGCGGCACCCCGGCAGGGAGCGCGGCCAGGACTTGCGGGGGCAGAGGCTCGGGTGCGGCGGCCTCCGCCTCGGGGCTGCCGAAAAAGCCGCCGGAGGTGTCGTCGCCCCCCCGACTATCGGGACCGGGGGCCGCGCAGGCGGCAAGGAAGGGCAGCAAGAGAAGGGCTAGGCGTGTCATCAGCGCTCCAAAGCAGGATCGAGGCGCAGCGTAGCCCGGCCCCGAGGCGAGCGGGAGGCGGCGCGGCCTGTTTTTTCGGTCGTCACGGCACGATCTCCGCCGCGTCCAGCACGGCATGGAGAAGGACATCCGTTCCCTTGGCCGCCCAGTCGGGGGTGATCTCCTCGGCCTCGTTGTGCGACAGCCCGTCCTTGCAGGGGCACATGATCATCACGGTCGGGGCCACGCGGTTGATCCAGCAGGCGTCGTGCCCCGCGCCCGACACGATGTCGCGGCGCGAGTAGCCCAGGCGGTCCGCCGCGTCCCGGACGCTTTGGGCCAGCGCGGGGTCGAAGGTCACCGGGTCGAAATGGCCCACGGGCTCGATCTCGATCCCGAGGCCCAGCTCGGCGGCGATCTTCGGGGCCTCGGCCTCGATGATGGCGCGCATGGAGTCGAGCTTGGCCTGATGGGGCGAGCGTATGTCGATGGTGAAGACCGCGCGGCCCGGGATCACATTGCGGGAGTTCGGCCAGACATTCGCCTGCCCCACTGCCCCCACCGCGTCCGGCTGATGATCCATGGCGACGCGGTGCACGAGTTCGATGATCCGCGCCATGCCAAGGCCCGCATTGACCCGCATGGCCATCGGCGTGGAGCCGGTATGCGCGTCCCGCCCCGTCAGCCGCACCTCCAGCCACCAGAGGCCTTGGCCATGGGTGACGACACCGATCTCCTTGCCTTCGGCCTCAAGGATGGGGCCCTGCTCGATGTGAAGCTCGAACATGGCGTGGATCCTGCGGGCCCCCACCGGCTCGTCGCCCACGAAGCCGATGCGCTTGAGTTCGTCGCCGAAGCGCTTGCCGTCCGCGTCCACGCGGTCGTAGGCGTAGTCCTGGTCGTGGATACCGGCAAAGACGCCCGAGGCCAGCATGGCGGGGGCGTAGCGCGTGCCTTCCTCGTTGGTCCAGTTGGTGAGGACGATGGGTCGGCGGGTCCGGATGCCGGCGTCGTTGAGCGTCCGCAGAACCTCCAGGCCGCCCAGCACGCCCAGGACGCCGTCGTACTTGCCGCCCGTAGGCTGCGTGTCGAGGTGGCTTCCCATGTAGATCGGGTCGAGGCCCGGGTCGTCCCCTTCGCGCCGGGCGAACATGTTGCCCATGGTGTCGAGCCCCATGGTGCAGCCCGCGGCCTCGCACCAGGACTGGAACAGGCGGCGACCCTCGGCGTCGGCGTCGGTCAGGGTCTGGCGGTTGTTCCCCCCCGCGATGCCCGGTCCGCACTTGGCCATGTCCATGAGGCTGTCCCACAGCCTTTCGCCCGAGATCCTGAGGTTGGCCCCGGTGACGACCATCGCGATGTCTCCCTGTCGTGGCGCCGCATGAAGCGGGGAGAGTTGCCCCCGGCGGCCAGCCTTGATTTGACCAGTCGGTCAAAGCCACGCTAGCAAAGGCCGGACCCCAGTCAAGGATTTCGCGTTCCGCCACCGGATCCGCTGAAAGATGATGCGACAGGCAGCGTCGATGCCAAAGGAATGCCCAAGGAAGGGAACGAGATGAGCATGGACGGACAGGACGAGCCGCCGCGTGCCGGGGGCGGTCGCACCCGCATCCAAGAGCGCAACCGCGCCGCCATCCTCGAAGCTGGCCTTGCGGTGTTCTCGGCCACCGGCTTCTCGGGCGCGACGCTGGATCGGATCGCCAGCGAGGCCAAGCTGTCCAAGCCCAACCTGCTATACTACTTCCCATCCAAGGAGGCCGTGCACATGGCCCTCTTGACCAACCTGCTGGACGCTTGGCTGGCCCCCTTGCGGGCGCTCGACCCCGAGGGGGAGCCGGTGGCGGAGGTTCTGGCCTATGTGCGGCGCAAGCTCGACCTGTCGCGGGACTTTCCGCGCGAAAGCCGGCTGTTCGCCAACGAGGTCCTGCGCGGAGCCCCGCACCTGTCGGGCGTTCTGGAAGGGGAGCTCGCGGCCCTCGTGGAGGACAAGGCCGCGGTGCTGGAACGCTGGATGGCCGAAGGACGCCTAGCTCGGGTGCCGCCCAAGCATCTGCTGTTCTCGATCTGGGCCCTGACCCAGCACTATGCCGACTTCGAGCCGCAGGTCCGGGCCGTGCTGGGCCAGGGGCACGACCCCTTCGCCGAGGCCGGGGACTATCTCGAGACGCTGTTCCGGCGCCTGCTCGCGCCCTGACGCTGACGGAACCCTGCCGCGTTCGCCGCATTGCAGAGACCCGGGCCGACCTATATGAAGCTCGGATGCACGGCAGGCTCCCACGATGGCAATGAGCGACAGCGACAGACCAAACGTGGGCGACGCCCCCAGCCCGGAAGTGCATGTCGGCGACGGCCAGAACATGGCCGAGTCAGCGTCGGCCGCGCAAAGCGGCTCGGACCTGCCGACCCCCGGCCAGCACGCGACCGGGAGCCTGACCGCGCTGACCCTGGGCGCGATCGGGGTCGTCTATGGCGATATCGGCACCTCGCCCCTTTACGCCATGCGCGAGTCGCTCCACGCGACCGCCAGCGGCGGGCGGGCCGAGGCCGATGTGATCGGCGTCATCTCGCTGCTGATCTGGACCATCGTCCTGATCGTGACCTTCAAGTACGTCGTGCTGATCCTGCGCGCCGACAACCGGGGCGAAGGCGGCACCCTGTCCCTCGTGGCCCTGGTCCAGCAGGCGCTGGACAAGCGCCCCGTCTGGCTGCTCGGTTTGGGGATGGTCGGGATCTCGCTGTTCTTCGGCGACTCGATGATCACTCCGGCCATGTCGGTGCTGTCGGCGGTCGAGGGCATGAGCCTGGTGACGCCCGCCTTCGACCCTTACGTCGTGCCCATCACCGTGGCGATCATTGTCGGCCTTTTCGTGGTGCAGCGCTGGGGCACGGGCTTCGTGTCGGTCTTCTTCGGCCCCATCATGGTGGCGTGGTTCCTGACCATGGGGGTCATGGGGCTGCTGCACCTTGGCGACAACTGGGCGATTCTGCGGGCCCTGAACCCGGTCTATGCCGCAGGCTTCGTCGTGAGCAACGGGTTCGCCTCCCTGATCGTGCTGGGGTCGGTCTTCCTGTCGGTCACGGGGGCGGAAGCGCTGTATGCTGATCTCGGACATTTCGGGAAGAAGCCGATCCGCCTGGCCTGGGTTTCCCTGGTCTGGCCGGCGCTGACGCTGTCCTATCTCGGCCAGGGCGCCCTGGTCCTGTCCCATCCCGAGGCAGCCGAGGACCCGTTCTTCCTCCAGGCCCCGTCCTGGGCGCTTCTCCCGCTGGTGATCCTTGCCACAGCCGCGACGGTGATCGCCTCGCAGGCGGTGATCTCGGGCGCTTTCTCGATGATGAAGCAGGCCGTGCGCATGGGTCTCCTGCCCCGGCTCGAGATCCTGCACACCTCGGAAAGCCAGGAAGGGCAGATCTACCTGCCCCGCGTGAACGCGATCCTGGCCGTGGGCGTGATCATCCTCGTGCTGGTGTTCGGCTCTTCGTCCAATCTCGCCTCGGCCTACGGGATCGCGGTCACGGGCGACATGGTCATCACCACCATCCTTGCGTCCTTCGTGTTCCTGCGCGCCTGGCGCTGGCCTGCGCCGCTGGTCGCGGTGATCGTCGTGCCGATCTTCGTGATCGAGGTGATCTTCCTGGGGGCCAACGTCCTCAAGATTCCCGACGGCGGCTGGGTGCCGATCCTGATGGCCGCTGCCACGGTCCTGCTGATGTGGACCTGGGTGCGCGGCACCCGGCACGTCCAGGCCCAGGCCCGCCGGGGCGCCAGCACCATCGAGGCGTTGATCGAGATGCTCGCCAAGTCGAGCCGCCTCAGGGACGTGCCGGGCACCGCCGTCTTCCTGACCTCTGACCCCGACATCGCCCCGGCGGCGCTGATGCATAACATCAAGCACAACTACGTGCTGCACGAACGCAACATCATCGTCTGCGTGAGCATGGCCACCAAGCCCTTCGTGCCCGACAGCGAGCGGGTCCGGATCACCAAGCTGTCCGACCGCTTCAGCCGCGTGGACATGTGCTTTGGCTACATGGAAGAAACGAACGTGCCCCGCGCGCTGACGCTGGCCCGCAAGCAGGGGGAGAAGTTCGACATCATGTCCACGTCGTTCTTCCTTAACCGGCGCACCTTCCGGACCTCCAAGACCCAGGGCCTCCCGGCCTGGCAGGAGGCGCTCTTCATCGCGCTGTCCAAGTCGGCCGCCAACGCCACCGACTTCTATCGTCTCCCGACGAACCGGGTGATCGAGCTCGGCCAGCAGATCATCATCTGAAAGCTTCCATCATGCGCTTCGTGCTTCCCCTCGTCGCGGCTGGCCTTGCCGCGCCCGCCTTTGCCCAGGACTGCGGGGGCGACTGGTCCCTGTTCCTTGACGAGCTCAAGGCCGAGGCCCTGGCCACCGGCGTGCCGGCCGAGGATGCGGACCGCTTCCTGTCGGGCGCGCGGCAAGACCCCAGCGTGCTGGAGCAGGATCGGGGGCAAGGCATCTTCCAGGCCGACTTCGTCACCTTCTCGCGCCGGCTGATCTCGCAGGATCGGGTGGACCGCGCCGCCCGCCTGGCCGGGGAGCATGACGCCACCTTCGACCGGATCGAGACCGATCTGGGCGTGCCGCGCGGTATTCTCCTGGCCTTCTGGGCCTTTGAGACCGACTTCGGACAGGTCCAAGGCGACTTCGACACCACGAATGCCCTGCTCACGCTAGCCCATGACTGCCGCCGGCCCGAGTTGTTCCGGCCCGAAGCGCTGGCCGCCATGCGCCTGCACGCCCAAGGACGGTGGGACACGGATGTCAGGGGGGCCTGGGCCGGAGAGATCGGGCAGGTCCAGATGCTGCCGCGCGATATCCTGGAATTCGGGTCGGACGGCGACGGCGACGGGATCGTGGACCTCAAGGGCTCGTCGGATGACGCGCTCCTGTCCGGCGCGCGGATGCTGGCGGGCCTGGGCTGGCGGCCGGACGAGCCCTGGCTGCAAGAGGTCACGGTGCCCGACAGCCTCGACTGGAGCCTGACCGGACTGGAGAAGCCTCGCTCCGCCTCGGAATGGGCCACGCTGGGCGTCGCCGCGCGGGAGGGCGGGATCGCCACCGACCTGCCCGCCGCCCTGGTCCTGCCTTTGGGGCGCAAGGGTCCGGCGTTCCTCGCCTATCCGAACTTCTCGCTCCTGACCGAGTGGAACCAGAGCCTGACCTATGTCCTGACGGCTGGCTACTTTGCCACCCGGATCATGGGCGCGCCGGTCTATGATGCAGGCGAGCCTGATCCGGCCCTGTCCGGCGAGGAGATGAAGTTCCTGCAGCAGCGGCTCCAGGCGCGCGGCCATGACGTGGGCGAGATCGACGGCATCCTCGGGGCGAGAACCCGGGTGGCGGTGCAGGCCGAACAGGTCCGCCTGGGCCTTCCCGCCGACGCCTGGCCCACCCAAGCGTTGCTGGACGCGCTTTAGGCCAATCGCTTCCAGAGGCCCTGGAAGGTCCGCTGCCACTCCGTCGCGTCCTCCAGTTCGCGGGCGAGCTGGAGCACCAGAAGATCCGCGCCGGGCTTGCCGGTGATCTGAACGGCCAAAGGCAGGCCGCTGCCGCCGATCATGACCGGACAGGAAGCTGACGGCTGGCCTGCGAGGTTCGCTGGCGTGGAGAAGGGGGCGAAGGCGTAGCCCCGCGCATTCCATCGGTCGAGGTCACGGCCGTTGGTCGCAAAGTCGAGTTCGCCCAAGGAGGGCGGATCTTCGGCGAGACTGGGTGTCAGCACGATGTCGAACGACTCCCTGGACCGGCCGATGGCCTGTGCCGCGCGAGCCATGGCAAGGCGGGCGTCTAGGTAGTCTACCGCGCTCAGCGTCCGGGCATGGCGGAGCGCCGCGCGGGTCAGGTCGTCCAACTCGTCCTCGCTCGGGTCGCGACCGAGCTCCGCGCCGCGCTCCTGGACGAGGTGCAGGATGTCGGTCGTCCAGAGCGCGTCAAACCAGGGGCCAGGCAGCGCTTCGGGCGGAAAGGCGTAGGGCTCGAGGTGGTGGCTGAGGCCGCTCAGCAGGCGCGCCGTCCGCTCCACCGCCGCAGCTTGGTTCGCACCGGCGCGCCGGCCCGCAGGGTCCTCCAGGGCGACCCCGATCCGCAGGCGTGGCAGCGGCGCGACAAGACCAGCGAGGAAGCCACCGGAGGGGGGAAGCCGGTTGAGCCGCGTGCCTGTGTCCGGTCCGGCGGTCACGTCCAGGGAGGCTGCGCTGTCGCGGACAGACCGGGTCAGGACGTGGTCGGCATCAAGCCCCCCGGCGATCTCCTCCCAAGGCGGCCCAAGGGGGTTCAGGCCCACCGACGGCTTGAAGCCGAAAACGCCGCAGCAGGCGGCCGGGATGCGGATCGAGCCACCAAGATCCGTCCCATGAGCCAGCGGCACCATTCCCGACGCCACAGCCGCGGCAGCCCCGCCGCTGGAGCCGCCCACCGTGACGCCCTCGTTCCATGGGTTCAACGTGGGGCCGTAGAGCTGAGGCTCGGTGATGAAGTCGCCCGCGAATTCGGGCGTGTTCGTCCGCCCCAGGATCACGAGCCCCGCCTCGCGCCAGCGTCGCACCATTGTGCTGTCGGGCTTGGGCTCGGCCCCGGCGAAGAAGCGCGAAGCGAACCGGGTGGGCATGTCCGCCCCGAAAAGGTTCACGTCCTTGAGCAGGAACGTCGCTCCGGCCAAAGGCCCGCGTGGGCGGAGCCGCTCCGCCTCGGCCCGTGCGGCATCGAAGCGGTCCAGCACCACCGCGTTCAGCCGGGGATTCAGCGCCTCGATGAGCGAGATGGCCGCTTCGGCCACCTCGGTTGCGCTTATCTGGCCTTGGGCGATCAGTTGCGCCAGGCCCACGCCGTCCTGGGCTCGGTATTCGTCGGGGGTCATGCCCCCTCCCTAACCCGGCTCAGGCGGCGATGAAATCCCGTACGAAGTCGGTCTGCGGCCGCGCCTGGATATCCCCCGGCTTGCCCACCTGCTCGATCCGACCCATCGACATGACCACGACGAGGTCGGCCAGTTCCATCGCCTCTTCCTGGTCATGCGTCACGAAGATCGTGGTCAGGCCCGTCGCGTCGTGGATGTCGCGCAGGCCCTGGCGCAGTTCCTTGCGGACCTTGGCGTCGAGCGCGCCGAAGGGCTCGTCGAGGAGGAGCATTCGCGGCTCGATGGCCAGGGCGCGGGCCAGGGCGACGCGCTGCCGCTGGCCGCCCGACAGCTGGGACGGGTAGCGCTTGGCGATGTCGGGCAATTGGATCAGGTCCAGGAGTCTGGTCACGCGCTGCCCGATCTCGGCGTTCGACGGCCGGGTCGCGCGCGGCCGGGCGCGCAGGCCGTAGGCGATGTTCTCGAACACCGTCATGTGCCGGAACAACGCATAATGCTGGAACACGAAGCCCGCGCGGCGGTCCTGCACCCGCATGCCGGTCGCGTCCGTCCCGTCAAAGATCACGCGTCCCGAAGTCGGCTCTTCAAGGCCCCCCAGGATGCGAAGAAGCGTGGTCTTGCCCGAGCCCGATGGCCCGAGCAGCGCCACCAGCGCCCCCGAAGGGACATTCAGCGACACCGGCAGGAGCGCCGTAGCGGCCCCGAATTCCTTGGCGATCTGGTCGATCTGGATCTGCATGGGAAAACTCCTCAGTGCCGTCCGCCGGCGGCGGCAAGCTGGTCGGCGTAGCGCCATTCGAGCAGGCTTTTCAGCGTCAGCGTGACAAGAGCGAGCAGCGTCAGAACGGCCGCCATGGTGAAGGCCGCGACCGAGAGATATTCGTTGTAGAGCATCTCGATCATGATGGGCATGGTGGCCGTCTCGCCCCGGATCTTGCCGGACACGACGGCCACGGCCCCGAACTCGCCCATGGCACGGGCGTTGCAGAGCAATACGCCGTACAAAAGCGCCCACTTGATGTTGGGCAGCGTGACCGTCAGGAACATCCGCCAGCCCGATGCGCCCAGCGTCAGCGCGGCTTCCTCCTCGGCCTTGCCCTGTTCGGTCATGAGCGGCACCAGTTCGCGGGCCACGAAGGGGAAGGTGATGAACATCGTGGCCAAGATGATGCCAGGCACGGCGAAGACGATGGGATAGCCGTTCGCCACCAGCCAGCCGCCGAAGTCGGAGTTGGCGCCGAAGAGCAGGATGATGCACAGCCCCGCCACCACCGGCGACACCGAGAACGGCAGGTCGATGAGCGTGAGAAGCACCGCCTTGCCGCGCCACTGGAACTTGGTCAGCGCCCAGGCGGCGGCGACGCCGAATAGCGCATTGAGCGGCACCGCTACTGCCGCGACGATCAGCGTGAGCTTGACCGCGGCCCAGGCATCGGGCTCCGCCAGCGACTCGACCGCAAGGGCCCAGCCGTCGCGCAGCGCCTCGAAGAAGACGGAGGCGAGAGGGATCACGACCAGGACGGCCAGCACGGCCAGCACGAGGATGGTGAGCGTCCAGCGCAGCCAGCGTGGCTCGTCGGTGCAGCGGGTGAAACGGGCGGGCCGCGGGACGGGCGCGGACAGGGCTGGGGGGGAAATGGTCATATCGGCCATGGCTCTCAGGCTCCGGCGGTGTGGCGACGGCTCCAGACCTGGATCAGGTTGATGAGGAGCAGGAGGACGAAGGAGATGGCGAGCATTGCGAGGGCGATAGCGACCGCGCCATTGTAGTCGAACTCCTCGAGCCGGATCACGATCAGGAGGGGCGCGATCTCGGTCTTGAAGGGCAGATTGCCGGCGATGAAGATGACCGACCCGTATTCCCCCACCGCGCGGGCGAGCGAGAGCGCGAAGCCCGTCAGCAGCGCCGGGGTGAGCATCGGCAGGATGACCCGCCGCCATGTGGTGAGCCGCGTGGCCCCGAGGGTGGCCGAGGCTTCCTCGACCTCCTGCTCGATCTCGGCAATGACGGGCTGGACGGTCCGGACGACGAAAGGAAGCCCCACAAAGACGAGGGCGATCCAGATCCCGATCTCGGTATAGGCGACGCGGAAGCCGAACCAGTCCTGGATCGGGCCGCCAAGGATGCCATTCGGGGCGTACAGCGCAGTGAGGGCGATGCCCGCCACCGCCGTCGGGAGCGCGAAGGGCAGGTCCACCGCCGCATCCACGAGCTTGCGGCCCGGGAAGTCATAGCGGACCAGCACCCAGGCGAGCGCCAGCCCGAAGACGAGGTTGAACAGCGCCGCGATCAGCGCCGCCCGGAATGACAGGGCCAGGGCCGAAAGCACCCGCTCGGAACCGATGGTGGCCCACAACTCGGCCGGGCCGATGCCGGCCGCACGAGTGAGCAGGGCCCCGATGGGCAGAAGCACCACCAGGGACAGCAGGGTCAGGGTGATTCCCAGCGAAAGCCCCCACCCCGGCAGGGGGGAAGGGGCGCGGAGGCTCCAGGCTCCGGTTCGGCTCACTGACTGCCCTCCTGGTAGATCTGGTCGAAGATGCCACCATCGCCGAAATGCTCGGGCTGAACCTGCGCCCAGCCGCCGAACTCCTCGATGGAGACAAGCTCGATCTCGGGAAAGCGCTCCACGTCGGCAGGGTCGGCAGCCGAGGTATCCCAGCCCCGGTAGAAGTTCTTATAAACGATGGCCTGAGCCTCGGGAGTGTAAAGGAAGTTGAGATAGGCCTCGGCCAAGGCCCGCTCATTGTCGTCGGCCAGATTGCCGTCCACCACAGCGACTGGCGGCTCGGCCAGCACCGACACCGAGGGAACGACGATGTCGAACTGATCCTCGCCCAACTCCTCGAGCGCGAGATAGGCCTCGTTCTCCCAAGCCAGCAGGACGTCACCGATGCCGCGCTGGGCAAAGGTGGTGGTGGCGCCCCGCGCGCCCGAGTCGAGCACGGGGACATGGCGATAAAGCTCACCCACGAAGGCCTGTGGGTCCTGCCCGTTCCGCTCCGCCCAGGCCCAGGCGGCCAGGTAGTTCCACCGCGCCCCTCCGCTCGTCTTGGGGTTGGGCGTGATAACCTCCACCCCCTCCTGCAGAAGGTCGCCCCAGTCCTGGATGGCCTTGGGATTCCCCTCGCGGACGAGGAACACGATCGTGGAGGTATAGGGCGACGAGTTGTGCGGCAGGCGCGCCTGCCAGTCGTCGGGGATCAGGTCGGTGTTCTGTGCGATGGCGTCGATGTCCGAGGCCAGCGCCAGGGTCACGACATCCGCGCCCAGGCCGTCGATGACCGCGCGGGCCTGCGCGCCCGAGCCACCGTGGCTTTGCTCGATGTTCACGGCCTCGTTGCCCTGGGTCTGCCAGTATTCGCTGAAGGCTTCGTTGATCTCCCGATACAGCTCGCGGGTCGGGTCATAGGAGACGTTGAGGAGTTCTTGGGCGCGGGCCTCCTGGGCCAGGACCGCCCCTGCCAGGGTCAGGACGCCGCCAGCAAGGGCCATGCGCCAGGACGCCAAGTCCGTGGCGCGTCCATGGGCCACGCAGACACGCCCAGCACCGTTCCGGTCCGAGCAGCGGCCAGAAGCGGCGGGACCGATGAGGTTGGCGAAGCGAGAAGGCATCTGGATCTCCTGCCGATAAACCGGGGTCGCTTGATCGCGGCCCATTGAATATCGACGGAGCTAGTCGTCTATTTCAAGCGGAAAAGACGCTCGTCCGTGTCGTGATTTGATGAGGCGGGCGGAACTCTGCCGAAGCTGCGGTGATAATGCTTTGATGACAGCGGCTTATCCGAAACAGGCCATGGCCTGTCAGGCAGCGAAAACCTGCGTGGCCTTGTCATTGGACCGCAGCATGTCGGCCAAGGTCAATGACTCGATGAGAACGAGGTAGCTCCAGAACACCTCGGCGAACACCTTGCGGATGCGGCAGGTTTCCTCGTCCACGCAGTCCTCGCAGCGCTCGTAGCTCCGGCGCGACAGGCAGGGCAGCGGGGCCATCGGCCCGTCGATCAGACGGAGAAGCTCGGACAGGGCGATGGTTTCCGGGTCCTTGACCAGCACGTATCCGCCAGACCGTCCCCGAATCGACGCGATGACCCCGGAGTTGCGGATCTCGAGAAGGATATGTTCGAGAAAGCGCTTGGGGACCCCTGCACGCTTTGCGACCTCCTCGATGCGCAGCGCCTGTCCCCCCTCCTCCTTTTCGTCGGCGAGGACCATGAGAGCCTTGAGCGCGTACTTCATCTTCTGGCTGATCATGGATCGGGCCTAGCCGAAGATAGGTGCTTCTTCAACGAGCATTGCCCGGAATGGCGAGTTTCCTGAACGATCCGGCCCGTCAGCTCATCCAGTTGCCGCCATCGACGTTGAATGTCTGGGCCACCACGTAGTCGGATTCTGGCGAGGCTAGGAACACGGCCATTCCCGTCAGGTCCTCGGGCACGCCCATGCGCCCCTGGGGCACGGCCTCGCCCACGAGGCGCTTCTTCTCGCCAAGGGGCCGGTTCTCGTGCCGGGCAAAGAGCGCGTCCACGTGGTCCCACATGTCGCTGTCGATGACCCCGGGGGCGATGGCATTGACGTTGATTCGGTGCCGGATAAGGTCGAGCGCCGCCGACTGCGTAAGGCTGATGACCGCCGCCTTGGTGGCGCAGTAGATGGGCGACAACGCCTCACCGCGCCGGCCGGCCTGGGACGACAGGTTGATGATCTTGCCGCCTCGGCCTTGTGCGATCATGGCGCGCGCGGCAGCCTGCAGGGTGAACAGCGTCCCCGCCACGTTGACCGCCAGCAGCCGGTCAAAGCTCGCGCGGGTCATGGCGGACACGGGGTCCATGTCGTAGACGCCCGCGTTGTTGACCAGGATGTCGATCCCGCCGGCCCTGGCGCGGGTCAAGGCGATGGCGGCGTCGATGCTGTCCTGGCGGGTCACGTCCAGATGGACGGCATGGGCCGACGGGCCCAGCCTGTCTGCCGTTGCCTGCGCCTCGTCCAGAAGGATGTCCGCCACGGCCACCGTTGCGCCTTCGCGCACATAGGCGGCGGCAAAAGCCGCTCCGATGCCTCGGGCGGCTCCGGTGATAAGGGCGGACCTGCCCATTAGTCGGTTCATGTCATTCCCCCACAGCCCGTGCTGACGCTGGCGCGCCAGACCATCGGAGGAGCGCAGCCCCGAGGTCAATGCGGGGTAGCCCGATCCCCGGCCGGGGGTCAGCGGCCGGGGACGCAATCGGTGGTACGGATCAGGCCTCGTAGGCTGCCTGGGCCGCGATCTCGCGCAGTTGCGACCGGTGCAGCCCCACATCCGCGAGATCGCGATCGCTCAGCGAGGTGAGTTCGTTCAGCGTCTCGTGATAGCGGCGGAAACGGGCGAAACGATCGGCGAGTTCCGAAGGCAGGGTGCCCAGCCGGCTCAGGAGCGATGCGTCGGAATAGCTGCGGGAGGTTTCGGTCAGGTGGGCCATGTCATCGTTTCTTTCTGCTGCTCGCCCTTGTGGTCGGGCTGAATGTCTGGGGCATTGGTGCGCTCTGGGGAGGGACATAAAGAAATGCTGCAGGTGCACAATCCCGGTTCAGCTCAATGCTGCCATGCAGCAAGATCATGAGATGATTTAAGAATTTCTTAACCATATCCGGCCGCCTACGCCTGGCCCAAGGGTGCGGCCCGATTCCGATCGGCACGGATGCAGCCCGACAGCCCCCCCTGCTACGGGGCGCCTCGGGGCGACGTATCGAGGGCCTGGCTCCCTTCGCACTACGCCAAGTTCCTGCGGCATCTGAACGGCCCAGAGGACTACGGAGGGTCCATGCCTGCGCATTCGGCACCCGAAAGACCCGGCACAGGCTTCTCTTTGCGTTCGTGCTGCTCCACATAGACGCCCTGAGACCGGTTCGTCACACGGGCGCGACCGGGAACATGACAGCACGGAGACATGACATGGCGGACGGCAACGTCACCCCCTTCCGGGGCCACCATCTGATCGCGGGCGAATGGGTCGCGGGCGAGGGCACCTTCCGTTCGTCCCCCTGGACCGGCGAAGGGCTGGACTTCGCCGTGGGCAGCCCTGCGCTGGTGGACCGGGCTGTCCAGGCCGCCGAGGCCGCCTTCCCCGCCTACTCGGCGCTCCCGCGTGAGGCACGGGCCCAGTTCCTGGAACGCATCGCCGAGGAGATCGAGGCGCGCGGCCCCGCCATCACCGAGATTGGGCACCTTGAAACCGGGCTTCCCGCCGGCCGGCTCGATGGCGAACGGGGACGGACGATGGGGCAACTCCGGCTGTTCGCGCAGCACATCCGCAAGGGCGACTACCTCGACCGGCGGCATGACGCGGCGCTTCCCGACCGCGCCCCCCTGCCCCGCCCCGAGCTCAGGCTCATGCAGATGCCCATCGGGCCGGTCGCGGTCTTCGGGGCCTCGAACTTCCCGCTGGCCTTCTCGGTGGCCGGGGGCGACACGGCGTCGGCGCTGGCGGCGGGCTGCCCGGTCGTGGTCAAGGGCCACTCCGCCCATCCCGGCACGGGCGAGATCGTGGCCCAAGCCATCCTCGCCGCCATCGAGGCGCTGGACCTGCCGCGCGGCGTGTTCTCCCTGATCCAGGGCGGCGACCGCAAGACCGGCGAGGCTCTGGTGCAGCATCCGCTCATTCGCGCGGTGGGCTTCACCGGATCGCTGACGGGCGGGCGCGCCCTGTTCAACCTGTGCGCCAACCGGCCCGAGCCGATCCCGTTCTTCGGCGAATTGGGCTCGGTCAACCCGATGTTCGTGCTACCGCAGGCGCTGTCGGCGCGTGGCGCGCAGATCGCGTCGGGCTGGGCAGGGTCGCTCACCATGGGGGCGGGCCAATTCTGCACCAATCCGGGCATCGCCGTGATGCTCGACGGCCCCGAGGCCGAGCCGTTCGCCCAGGCGACGGTCACGGCACTGGCCGCCGTACAGGCCCAGACCATGCTGACGGACGGAATCGCCCAAGCCTATCGCGAGGGCTCGGCGCGCGTGGGCGGCGGTCAGGGCGTTAAGGCGCTGCATGTCAGCGAGCCATCAGGCCGCAACGCCACGCCTTTCCTTTACGAAGTCTCGGGCGAGCACTTCCTGGCGCAGCCCGAGTTGGCGCACGAGGTCTTCGGGCCCCTGGGCCTGCTGGTCCGCGCCCGTGACGAGGGCGAGATGCTGCAGGTGGCCGAGGCCATGGACGGGCAGCTCACCGTGACGGTCCAGATGGACGGCGGCGACGCCGGACTGGCCCGCAAGCTGGCCCCGGTGCTGGAGCGCAAGGCGGGACGGCTTCTCGCCAACGGCTTCCCGACGGGCGTGGAAGTGGCGGATGCCATGGTCCATGGCGGACCCTACCCCGCGTCCACCAACTTCGGGGCGACCTCGGTCGGCACGCTGTCCATCCGGCGCTGGCTGCGGCCCGTCTGCTTCCAGAACTGGCCCGAGGAGCTGCTGCCTGAGGATCTGAAAGGGATCTAGTCCCAGTTACCACCGCTGTAATGTCAGGCCCGGACGCCCCCGCGTCCGGGCCTTTGCATGCCGGACGCGGCGGTCAGTGGCCCCCGACAGGGTCGGCTGCGGCCGAGACCTGGGGCGGTGTGCCCAGCACTTGGCTGGCCGGAGCCTCGGCGTACCACGAAACCCCCTCGGGGGCATAGGCGAGCCGTGCCATGCCGCCCAGGGAGGCCTCGACCATGCGCACCATGACGGTAGAGCCGAAGCCTTGCTGGTCGGGTGGGGTGACGGGCGGTCCTCCCTCCTCGCGCCAGCTCAGATGGACCTGCGGGTCGTCGGCGCCCCCTCTCACCTCCCAGCGGACTTGCACGCGGCCCACGTCGTTGGACAGGGCCCCGTATTTTCCGGCGTTGGTGGCCAACTCGTGAAGCGCCATGCCGATCGCCTGGGCGGCAGCCGGCGCCAGGAACAGGGGCGGCCCAGACAGAAGCACGCGCTGCCCCACCAGATCGGCGAAATGCGCCAGTTGCGACCGGATGAGCTCGGCTAGGTCGATCCCCTGCCAGCGGTGCTCCACCAAGAGGTCATGACTGGCCGACAGCGAAGCAAGACGCTCGGCGAAGCGATGAGCGAAATCCTCGGGGCCGCTTCGGGCGGCGGTCTGGCGTGCCACGGCCTGCACCACGGCCAGGAGATTCTTGGACCGGTGATTGACCTCGGACAGGAGGAGCTGGACCTGCGCCTCGGCCTTCCTGCGATCCGTCACGTCCAGAACGAGGCCGCCGTAGGCCACCGGACGGCCTCCGGCATCGCGCTCCACCTGCATCCGGTCATGGATCCACCGCTCGCCCCGCTGGGGATGGAAGACGCGGAACTCGCGGACGCAGGTGTCGATCCCGTCGTCCCAGGGGTTGCGCAGCTCGGTCTCGATCCGGAGCCGGTCCTCGGGATGGAGGCGGGCGAGCCACGCCCCTTGGCTGGGTTCCTCATCGGGATCGAAGCCGTAAAGATCCCGCCATCCCTCGTCCCAGAAGATGGCGAACGGATCGAGGCGGACCTGCCAGCAACCGGCGTTGGCGCCCGACAGCACCCGGCGCATGCGGGCCTCTGCCTCGCGGGCCCGAACAGCGGCCTTCTGGGCCTCGGCCTCGGCGGCCCGCAGCGCCTGGGCAAGGTCTCTTTCCGACAGCAGGGTCGCGACGAGGTACACCGTCGCCAGGACGACGAGAACGAAAAGCTGGCTCTTGGCGGTTTCCGCGCCCAGCGTCGCGGCCGGAGCGGTGGCGGTTACGATGGCAAGGGTGCCCGCCGCGACCACGACGCCCGCCAGCGCCGCCCCGGCCCGCTGGAATACGACCGCCGCCATCACGAAGCCCGGAAGGACGAAATGGTACACACCCGTCCGCGCGTTCAGCCAAAGCCCCAAGGCCACGGCCGCTACGCATAGGACCGCCAGAATCACGCAGTCGGGATGGCCAGCGGCGCTGCGCCAGCGCGCCGGGAGCGCCCGCCCCCACAGGACGAGAGGCACGACCGTCAGCAGCCCGATGACGTCACCCACCCACCAGTTGAACCACACGGAGGCGGCCAGGCTCAAGGCCAGGGGATCGGCCCAGGTCAGGGCGATGGTGCCGACGGTCGCGGACAGGCCCGCCCCCAGCACAAAGATCGCCATGAGGCGCCCCAGATCGTCGCTGGCCTCGACGCCGAATGGCTGCCGCAGCCATTGCCGGCCCATTTCGGCCGACAGAAAGGCGGCAAAGGCGCTGCCCGACGCGATCGCGAGCGCCGCTCCGCCGGATATCCCCGAGGTCGCCAGAACGGCCCAGCACCCCAGGGCGATGGCGGGACACGCCCAGCCGCCCAGCAGCAGCACGCCCAGATAGGCCACGCCCGCCGCGGGCCAGACCGGAGATGCGCTGCCCTGATAGCTGCTCCAGATCTGGCCGAACTCGGCCAGTGCGTAATAGCCAACGCCAAGGAGCGCGATGGCCAAGGCTCGCTGGCGCATGTCCCCGGGCCGGAGCACAGGCGACGAAGGCTCCACGGGTCCGCCCCGTGCGGAGGGTCTGTGCTTGGCCCTGGCCCCGGATGGTCCGGCCGCTCCAATCCCGAGCGACAGGAGCACCACGATCCCGCCGAACAGCTGCGCCGCAAGAAGCCGGTCCGCCGCCGCCACGTTTGGCATCACGAACGGACCGTGGCCGTGACCGGTGCCCCAAAGGGCGCCGCCGGCCACGACGGCTGCAATCAGGGCGCTGCCGCAGCGGGGCAGCCGCAGCAGCGCGAGCGGCAGCAGCGCCATCAGCAACGCCAGGGCGAAGGCGTCCGGAATCGCGTCCCGCGTGCCGACCAGATCGAACGCCAGGGCCGTGGCTGCGGTCAGAAGGCAGATCGTGAGAACCCCCTCGCAGATCTGAGCCGGCGCGCGGCTGGGCAACTCGGGTCCGGACCAGACGGCCAGGATCAGAGGCGTGATGGCGGCCATGCCCATCGCATCCGCCAGGAACCACACCCGCCACAGCTCCCAGGGGGGCAGCGCGTTCCCAAGCCCCGGCGAGGTCACGGCGGCGCCGATCAAGGCTGCCGGAGCATAGACCAGAGCGAGAGGAGCGCTGGCGAACAGCACCACCTCGCGCAGGGAAGTGGGCCGTGTGGCGGCCTTGCCCAGCAACGCACCAAGGAGCAGGGCGGCAGCCATCGGCTCGACCACGTTCACCAGTGCGAACCCCACACTGGCCGACAAGCTGGCCCCGGCCAGGAGGTTGGCCCCGATGTTGCCGATGATGACACCCAGGGCGCAAGAAGCCCATCGGGAGCGCGGCAGCCGCAGGAACAGCGCGAGGCCCACGCCCGCCGCCGGCCACAAAGCCGCGACGCCGCCCACACGCTCGACGAACAGGAGGCTCAGAAGGGAGGCGGCGAAGTACACCCCGGCGACCAAGAGGATCAGGCTCGCCTCGAGTTCGCTCTCGGCTCGCGCCTTGGCCGCGGCTTCCGTCATGCCCGCACCCTTACCCTTGTCCGTTCCCGGGACAGCGCCTGTCTGGCGAGCCCGAGTCCGATTCACACAACCTTAACACGCTACCCTTGCCTACGGAGCAGAACGCTCTAGCGTTAAGTTGTTTCATCCAGTTCATGCGGTGGGGCGCCCGAAGGCCGGATACACTCCCGGAAGGACGCGGTCGAAATGCTCGACAAGAGCGGAATGGCAGTCGCAGGCGGCTGCCTCGAGCGCCAGGCGATCCGCCACGGTGATGCGCCCGCGCGAATACGCGATCAGGCCCCGCGCCTGGAGCGACGTCGCCACGGTGGTCACCGTGGTCCGCTGCACCCCCAGCATCTCGGCCAAAAGCTCCTGCGTCAGGGGAATCTGGTCGCTGCCCACACGGTCCTGGGCCGTCAGCAGCCAGCGGCAAAGCCGCAACTCGGCGCTGTGCAGCACGTTGCAGGCCACCGACTGGAGCACCTGCGCGAGCAGGCAATCCGAATAGCGGGCCATGGTGTCGCGGAACGCGGCGGACCGGGCCTTGATCTCCTCGAGCCGGTCGGTGTCGATCCGCAGCGCCGGGCCGCCGATCCGGGCGACGGCGCGCGCAAAGGCCGGCTTGTGGCCCAGGGACACGATTCCTCCGATGGCGCCCTCACGTCCCACGGTCGCGGTTTCCGCCACCGCGCCGTCGGGACGGGCGACGATCAGCGACACCTGGGCCGGGCCGCAGGGGAAGTGGCAGGCCGTGACATCGTCCCCGGCCTCGAACAGCACGGTCCCTCGTGGCAGGGCGACGGGCACGAGGTTTGGGGCCAAGAGAGCGCGATCTTCGTCCCGCAGAGCGGCGATGAGCCGGTTGCCCGATTGGCTCCGGTCCTCGGTCATGCCTGCGCGTGCCGATCGTCCACCCCCTGTCATTGCTGCGCCCGCCCCTTTTCGCACGGACGCGCCGGATTCGTCCGGACCCGCCATCCCCTGCCGCACGGTTACTTTGGAGGCTCGACTGTGTCTGTCTACAAGTAGACATAAGGCGCAATTGATCTTGGCAGACCCAAGGCCTCAGTCCCGGGCTGCTGGATGCACGCCCGGCAGAAGCCGTTCGAAATGGTCCCGAATCGAATCATGGCAGGCACAGGACAAGGCCCGCAGCGCGGCCCGGTCCTGGACGCGAATCCGGCCCCGGCTGTAACCGATCAAACCACGGGCCTGAAACGATCCGGCGGTCTTGCTCACATAGGTGCGGCCCACCCCCAGCATCTCGCCCAGCTCCTCCTGGGTCAGCGGCAGCTCGGCATCGTCAAGACGGTCCTGTATCTCGATTAGGCGACCTGCCATCCGCTGCTCCAGGCTGTGCAACGCGCTGCAGGCCATCGTCTGGAGAAGTTGCGCCAGCAGGCAGTCGGCATGACGCGCAAAGGCCTCGGCGAGGGTAACGGACCGGGCCCGGGCCACCCCGAGCGCCGCCGCGTCGATGCGCCAAGCCTCGCCGGGGATCTGGACGGCGGCGCGCGTGAAGGCGGGCCGGGGCTCCTGGGTGACAACCCCGCCCACGACCCCCTCGCATCCCGTCAGGCCGACCTGGACGACGCGGCCGTCCGGCATCACGACGAGCAGGGCGACCATGGCGCGGTCGCAAGGGAAATGCACCCAGCGGATGTTCTCCCCCGGCTGGTGCAGGATCTCCCGGCGGGACAGACGCACACGCGACAGGTGGTCCTGCAGCAGCGCCCGGTCCTCGGGCCGCAAAGCGTCGATGAACCGGTTGCCGGACGGCTGGGCCATGCCGCTTTCCGTGCCTGGGGATCGATCCTCCACGGCGCGTCCTCCACGTTCGCCCCGGCGCCTCGTCAGCGCCGCAGGTGTCCCTCTGTGTTCTGTTGGTGGTGCAAGATATGGCTGCCAGGCCTGGCTTCCACCATGGCAGGACGGATCCTTCCATCGGGCTGCGTTCCTTGGGGAAGACGCCGGCAGGACGCCGGGACACCTTGATGCCGGGCGCGGCGACGGTCACGGTGCAGTCCTGTGGGGAAGCAGTCCAGGGAGGGACGGAATGATCATCGAACGGTTTCGCGCCGACGGAAAAGTCGCGCTGGTGACGGGTGGCACGCGGGGCATCGGCCTTGGCATCGCCCGAGCCCTGGCCGAGGCCGGAGCGCGCGTCGTCGTGTCGGCCCGCACCGACCCGGGGGGCACCGACAGCCTCAGGACCGAAGGGCATGAGGTCGAATACCGTGCGGCCGACCTTCTGGAGCAGGGCGCGGCCGAGGCGCTGGTGTCCGGCGTGGTGCGGGACCATGGGCGGCTCGACATCCTGGTGAACAACGCGGGCATCGCCGACCATGGCGCGACCGAGGATTTCGACGACGACCGGCTCGACCGGATGATGGGCATCAACTTCGATTCCGTGTTCCGCGCCTGCCGCGCCGCGATCCGGCCCATGCAGGCCCAAGGCGGCGGCGTGATGCTGAACATCGGGTCGATCTCGGGCCTGATCAGCAACATCCCCCAGAAGCAGTCGGCCTACAACGCCTCCAAGGCGGCGGTGCACATGCTGTCCAAGAGCTTGGCGAGCGATCTGGCCGGGGACAACATCCGGGTGAACGCCATTGCCCCCGGCTACATCATCACCGCGATGACCGAAGGCGGCTTCGCCAACCCCGAATGGGCCAAGGTCTGGACGGACATGACGCCCATGCGCCGCGCAGGCACCGTGGAAGAGGTCGCGGCGCTGGCGCTGTTCCTGTGCACCGATGCGTCCAGCTACATGACCGGCAGCGTCGTGACGATCGACGGGGGCTACACCCTGCGCTAGGGCGCTAGGGCGTCAGGGCGGGAAGGCGTCGGTCCGTTGCCGCGACGCCTTCCCCCGATGCCTCAGCGCCGCCGGGCCAATGTGCCGGCCATCACGCACAGCAACTCGAACATCATGGTGGCGCCCGCCAGCGCCGTCATGCCACCCACGTCAAAGGGCGGCGAGACCTCCACGACATCGGCGCCGACGACGTCCACGCCGCCCAGAAGCCGCAGCATCGCCTGCGCCTCACGCGTGGTGAAGCCGCCGATCTCCGGCGTGCCGGTGCCCGGCGCCATGGAAGGGTCGAGGCTGTCGATGTCGAAGGTCACATAGGTCGGCTGGTCCGCCGCGATCGCGCGCGCCTCGGCCATGACGTCGGAGGGACCGCGCTGGACGAACTCTTCCATGGTGATGATCCGGATGCCCTGCTCGCGCGCCCAGCCATGCTCGTCGGGCTCGTAGATGGAGCCGCGGATGCCGATCTGCACGACCCGCTTGGGATCGAGGAGCCCTTCCTCGATGGCGCGGCGAAAGGGCGTGCCGTGGGTGTAGGGGTTGTTGCCGAAATAAGTGTCGTTGGTGTCGGAATGAGCGTCGAAGTGGATCAGGCCCACCGGCCGTGCCTTGGCCACGGCCCGCAGCACCGGCAGGGTAGTCAGGTGATCGCCCCCGGCACAGAGCGGGATCGCCCCTGCGGCCACGATCTCGGCGATCCCGGCCTCGATCCGAGCCAGCCCATCCAAAAGGTCGATCGGGTTCACCGACACGTCCCCCAGATCCGCGACGTTGGCCAGGCTGAAGGGCGCAGCCTTGGTCACGGGGTGGACCCGGCGCATCAGGCTCGACTGGTTGCGCATCTCGCGCGGGCCGTGGCGCGCGCCCGCCCGGTTGGTGGTGCCACCGTCCCACGGGATGCCCACGAGAGCGATGTCGAGGCCCGCGGGCGACGTCACGGCCGGGAGCCGCATGAAGGTGGACAGGCCCGCGAAGCGCGGAACCTGGGCCGCGTCGACGGGCTGGTGAAAGGCTGGGTTCATGATGGCTCGTCCTGCTGATACTCCTGGCTCACATACCCGGCCCGCCGACGCGTTGCACTGGCCAGACGCCAGTGACCAACGCCGCGACCGCTTGGGATGGCCCGACCTGCTTCGGAGGTCAGGCCGCCCCGGTCCAGCAAAGGCGGACGCTTCACCCCTCCTGACGCCGGTTGAACGTTACCTCTCGCACCGTGAAGCGACCATAGGTGAAGGGGCCGTCCTCGCGGTGCCAGATCGCCTCGCCCCGGCCGGGCACGCGCCGCCCGTCGAGGTCGCGGTGCTCCGACAGCGGCGTGGTCCAGCGCATGGCCTTGGGGCTGCCATCGGCCGAGACGTCGGCGCGGTCGTCCGAGATGAAGTCCACGAGGTCGCCCGCCTCATTGACGACCAGCGTGGCGGTGACGGTGTGGGGTCCGACCGTGTAGGCCACGGCCGCCCGGGTGTCGTCGATGGGCGTCCAGGCGAACTCGGGCCGTACAAGGGCAGAGGGCGCGAAGGCGCACAGATCGTTGAGGAAGGTCACGGTCTCGATGCGGGCAAAGTCCGCGCCTGACAGGTTCACGACGTCGACCAGACGTGCCGCGCGCACCTGCATCCCCGCCATGTCCGGCTCATAGTCGTGGAGAACCGCGACTGGCAGGCCGTTCATCCAGGTGGTCATGAAGTAAAGCCGGCGCCGCGGGTCCAGCACGTCCACCTGATGCGCCAGACCCGACATGCCGGCACCGCCCGGCGCCCGGTAAAGCGTCGCATCGAAGGTGGTGTGCACCAGCGTCGCCGGGGGATGGCCCACCACCCCCGCGCGCCGCAGCCACCGCTGCACGGGCGCGGGCAGGTGCGCCAGATCGGCCTGGGTCAGGGGCGGGCCTTCGGGACCGGGCTCCAGCGTGGCGAGGCGGCGTTCGAACTCGGCGGACAGGCTTGCGCCCGGACGCAGGGCCAGCGCGGCCGTGGCTACGCCTATCGTGGCCAGGGCTGCCAAGGAAACAAGGATGCGCGTTTTCATCGGAGCCTCTCCTCAGGATCGAACTCGGCGGCCAGCTTGAACACCCGGCCACCGGTGCCCCACCATCGCTCCTACCGCGAGGTCGCCGCCTTGATGTGGATCAGGCGGCCCGATCGGCCAAGGTGCCCCTCGCGCGATCCGGGATGCGCGTTCCATGCAACACCCAGCGCAGGAGCGTCGGGGTCAGCAGCCGCCCCGCCAGGGCCTGGGACAGCGGCGCCACGAGCGCCTTGGACGCCAGGGTACTGCGGCCCACCTGCTGCCGCAGATCCGTGGCCAGGCGGCGTTGGAACGCTTCGGGCCCCTGTCCGTCAGCGAGGCAGGTGGCCGCGAGACGCGCGCTGTGGAGCGCGATCGACATCCCCTCGCCGGTAAAGGACGGGATCACGGCCGCCTGATCGCCGAGGCGCCAAGGACCGTCGCTACGTTCCTGCACGAGGCCATAGGGAATGCGGGCCACGGCCAGAGGTTTTTCCTCGCAGGGGGCGGCCCCAGCCAGGAGCGAGGCAAGACCCGGGCAGCTTTGGAGAAGGTGCTCCAGCAGCGCGTCCCAGCGGCGGCCGAGGGCGGCGAAAGCGGCCTCGCGGACCACGAGGCAGAGGTTGGCACGGCCGCCTTCGACCATCTCGATCCCGGCATAGCCACCCGGAAATAGGTGCAGTTCGACCCGACCGCTCAGAACCCGGCCCCCAAGCATCCGCCAGTACATCTTGAGGCCGATGAGGTCCGGCTGCCGTCCGGGCGGGCGCTGCCAACCCCGCAGGTCGTGCTTGCCCGTGGCCAGGACCAGATGCCGCCCCCGCAGCGCGGCACCGCCATCCATTCCGACCGCCCATCCCGTGCCGTCGCGCGCCGCCGTGGTGGCGCGGGCCCCGCGCAGCACCTCGGCCCCAGCCTGGACGGCTCGTCCGAGCAACGCTTCGTCGAGAATGCGGCGCGACAGGCTCAGCGCCTCGAACCCGAGCAGGGTCTCGTGGCACGACCGTCCGCGCCGGACCGCAACGGTGTCGATCGGCGCGGCCCCCAGACCCCGGAGGTCGATGCCGAGCCGGGTCAGCTCCTCTTGGGCTTCGAAGCTCAGGAACTCGCCGCAGACCTTGTCGTGCGGTCCGGCGCTGCGTTCCAGGAGGACGACATCGCGCCCCGCCTGCGCAAGGTGCGTGGCCATCGCCGCCCCGGCCAGCCCGCCGCCAATGACGATGACCTCGCGCATCAGGCGGACCTGATCCGGCTGACGCACAGCCGGAAGGGGAACCAGCGGCGCACCTCGGCCTCGGGGATGCCGGCCTCCGCAAGGAGCCTGTGCCAGTCCCCCGGCACGAAGGCGCGCGCAAAGGAGACGGGCCCGTCATGGCGCACGAAGCGGTGCAGGCGTAGCGCCGCCGCCAGCGTACCGAAGGTGGAATGGGGCAGCGCATGCCGATGGAGGTCGTTGACGAACCACCCGATCCCGGCGCGCGTTTCCATCCAGCGCAGGAAGCGGACCGCCAGCGCGTCGTCGAGATGGTGCGTGAACAGGGAGCTCAGGATCACGTCCGCCTGTCGGTCCTGGTCGAAGATGTCCCCGGTCACCCACCGGATCGGCCGCCCTTCGGGCGTGGCCTCGCGCGCCGCGCGGGCGGACCACGGGTTGAGGTCCACCCCCGTGAGCCGGACCTCGATCCCGTGCCTCAGGGCCCAGCGGTCCACCACCCGCAGGAGATCCCCGTAGCCGCTGCCCGCATCCAGGATCTCGACAGGCCGGCCTACCTCGAGCCGCCCCTGCCGACGCAGCCCATCAAGGAAGGCCAGCGTCGGCCGGTAGCCCGCCGACAGGACATTGACCCGCGCCAGATCGCGCAGGCAGTCCCGGAAGGTTTCGTAGTCGGTGTCCTCCGCGTCCATGAGCTCGGGCTCGGAGGACCGCGCCGACAGGTCGCGCATCATGCCGCGGCGGCGGTGAAAAGCAGCGTCTCGGCGGTCAGGCCCGGCCCGAAGGCCATCGCGCAGCCCCGGTCGCCGGGGTTGGCCCCTTTCATCAGGCGCTCCAGCACGAACAGGACCGTGGCCGACGACATGTTCCCGAAGCTGCGCAGCACCTCGCGCGAGGTGGCCAGGGCCTGCGGCTCCAGGTCCAGCGCACCCTGCACGGCGTCAAGGATGGTGCGCCCGCCTGGATGGACGGCCCACAGGTCGATCTCCTCGATCGCGGTGCCATGCAGGATGGTCTCGCGCCCGCGTCGCAGCGCCTCGCCCACCGAACCGGGCACCTGGCCCGACAGGTGCATGTCAAAGCCGTGGTCTCCCACGCGCCAGGTGATCTGGTCGGCGGCCTCGGGCAGCAGCGCCGCATGAAAGCGGTCGAGCGACAGGCCGACGGGGTCCGAGGTGACAAGGGCTGCCGCGCAGCCGTCGCCGAAGATCAGGAAGCTCAGCACCTTTTCCAGGTCGTTGGTTTCCTGCAGGTGTAGCGTGCACAGCTCGACCGACACGATCAGCACGCGGGCCCCTTCCTCCGAACGGACGATATGGCGCGCGAGCTTGAGCGCGTTGATGGCGGCGTAGCAGCCCATGAAGCCCACCACCGTCCGTTCCACGGACGGGTTCAGGCCGCAGCGCTCGATGAGTTGCAGGTCGATCCCCGGCGCGACCAGTCCCGTGCAGGAAACCGCGATCACATGGGTGACGTCCCCGACCCGATCCCCGAGGTCGAGCCCATCCACGGCCCGTTGAGCCAGATCGACGGCAAAACGTTCGAACAGGCGCATCCGCTCGGCGGTCGAGGGGAACGAGCCGCGGCGGTACACCTCCTCGTTGCCTGCGATGGCCGAGCGGCCCCGGTCGGCCAGCGTCAGGACCGACCAGCGATGGTCGATCTGGCTGCGCTTGACCAGCCGGTCGAACACGGGCGCGCTCCGCTCCCCCTCCAGCAGACCGGCGGCGAAGTCCACGAAGGCGCCGTGGACATCGTTCGGCGGAACGGCCGTGGAGATGCGGTTCAGGAAAACGCTCATTGATTTCGCCCCATTGGCGGCCCCCGCCCGTCGGATTGCTCGCTTCTGGGCAGCTAGCGGCGCCGGCATGCCAAGCAAATCGGATCACGGACTCGTGGCGGAGGAGCGCCTGCCCGGGATCGGGGCGGCCTTGAGCCCGAAACAGGGCCGATGGGCGCAGCTTCCGCTGGCACTCCGCCTCGGGCGGGACGTGTTGTCGGGGGTCCCGGTGCTTGCGGCGGATCGGCCAATGCTGTTCAGTCAGGCGCGTGCCGCGCCAAAGGTCGGGTCATGAACCTTTCTGCTCACCAACTGCCAGGGGTGTCGGCCTCCGAGGTCTCGCGGCACCTTGTCGTGGGCATCGGAGCGTCGGCCGGGGGGCTCGCCGCGCTCCGGACGCTGTTCGCCGGGCTCCCCGCCCGGTCAGGCGCCGCCTTCGTCCTGGGGCAGCATACGGTTGCGGGCGAGGATGGCCTGCTGCCGGATGCGCTGCAGCCCCTCCTGGCGATGCCCGTGCAGATGGCGACCGATGGCGCGGTGGCCGAGCCGGATCGCCTGCATGTCGTGCCCGCGGGCCATGTGGCGCGGCTCAAGGAAGGCCGGTTCGTGCTCCGTCCGGTCCGTACCCCCGAAGAGCGGCGCACCGTCATCGACCGCCTGTTCCGGTCCCTGGCCGAGGATGCGGGATCCTGTGCCGTTAGCGTCGTCCTGTCGGGCCTTGGCTCGGACGGCGCGCTGGGATTGGAGGCGATCGCCGCCGCCGGGGGCCTGGCCATGGCGCAGCAGCCCGACACGGCCACCCAGCCCGAGATGCCGGGCCATGCGGCGGCGACCGGCATGTGCGATCACGTGCTGCCGCCCGAGGATCTCGCCCGGACGCTGATGGCCTACGCGGCGCATGTGCATCGGCTGCCATCGGGGGCGGACGGCGTCGCCCGCCACCGGGAGGTGCATGCCGCGCTGCCCCAGGTCTGCGACCTGCTTCGCCGCGCCACCGGGAACGATTTCCGCCATTACAAGTCGACCACCCTCGTGCGGCGGATCGAACGGCGGATGCAGGTCCTCCAGATCGCGGGGATCGCGGACTACCTCGACCGGCTGGAGGACGACGGCGAGGTGCGGACGCTGTTCCGCGAACTCCTGATCGGGGTCACGGCGTTCTTTCGTGACGTCGACGCCTTCGATGCCCTGGCTGCCAAGGTCTTGGCCCCTCTGCTGACCGGGCGGGCCCAGGCCGACGAGTTGCGGATCTGGGTGCCGGGCTGCGCCACCGGCGAGGAGGCCTACAGCATCGCCATGCTGGTCTGCGAAGCCTTGGAAGGGCTGGCGTCCCCGCCCCGCGTGCAGGTCTTCGCCACGGACATCGATGAACGGGCGCTGGCGACGGCGCGACGCGGCAGCTATCCGCAGGGCATCGCCGCCCAGATGAGCCCCGAGCGGCTGGCCCGCTTCTTCGTCCGCAAGGGCCGCCGCTATCAGGTCAGCGCGGACCTGCGCGAAATGTGCGTGTTTACCGCGCACAACCTCATTTCGGACCCGCCCTTCTCGCGGCTCGACCTGATCTCGTGCCGGAACCTTCTCATCTACCTGGGGCCGCACCTCCAGAAGAAGCTGTTCCCCGTCTTTCATTATGCCCTGAAACCGGGCGGCTACCTTTTTCTCGGCTCCTCGGAAAGCCTGGCCGGACAGGGGGAACTCTTCCGCGCCGTCGAGGCCCGGAGCCGGCTCGCACAGCGCAAGGAGGTCCGATCGCCGCTGGGCGACCTGCGCGACTTCGGCGGGTCGGGCATGCCGGGCTTCCGTGGACCGGACCAGATGGCCGAGCCCGACCTGGGCGCCATTGCCCAGCGGATCCTGCTGGCAGAGTTCGCGCCGCGCTACGCCATCGTGTCGGACCAAGGGCAGGTCGTTCACCTGTCGGAAGGCGTGGACAAGTATCTCCAGCCCCCGGTCGGCAGCTTCTCTGGCACCGTGACGCGGATGGCGCGGCGCGGCCTGTCGGCGGGCCTGCGCTCCGCGCTTGGGCAGGCCGTGCAACGGCGGCGCATGGTCGTGCACGAACTGCCCTCCGTGCAGACCTCCGAGGGGCCCGCGCGCCTGCGCCTCACGGTCCAGCCCATGCCCGAGCTGGGGCATGGCGAAGGACTCTACATGGTCGTCTTCGAGGATCTGGGCGATCCGGCCAGCCGTGCCCAGGGCGAGGCCGGACCCGGCCGGCCCGATGCCGAAGCCCTGATCGAGACACTGGAGCGCGAATTGGCTCGTGCGCGCGAGGAGGTCGAGCGGGCGGCGCAGGATCAGGAGGCTGCCAACGAGGAGCTGAAATCCTCGAACGAAGAGCTCCTCTCGATGAACGAGGAGCTGCAAAGCGCCAACGAGGAGCTGGAGTCCTCCAAGGAGGACGTGCAGGCCGCCAACCGGCAACTGGAGCAAGCGAACGCCGACCTCGAGAACCTCCTGCGGTCGACGCAGATCGCGACGGTGTTCCTTGATCGCGAAGGGCTCGTCCGCAGCTTCACGCCTGCCGCGGTCGAGATCTACAACCTGCGCCCGACCGACGCCGGCCGGTCGCTGGACGAGCTTCGCAGCCGCCTTCCCGACCTGCCCGACCTGCCACCCTTCAGCGAGGTCGCCGCCCAATCCGAGCCGCTGGAGCATCTGGCCCGCCATGCCGACGGACGCTGGTTCCTGCGCCGCGTCCTGCCCTACCGGGGCGGCGAGGGCTGCGCGGACGGGGTGCTCGTCACCTTCGTCGACATATCCATCCAGAAGCGGGCCGAGGAGGACAGGGAGCGTGCGACCGCGCTGCTGTCGGCGGTGGGGGAGACGACGCCCGACCTCATCTTCGTCAAGGACCGGCAGGGCCGCCTGCTGTATGCCAATCCCGCCACGCTGCGGGTGATCGGCCGCCCCGCCGAAGAGGTGCTGGGCCGCTCGGAACGCGACTATCACGCCGCCCCCGCCGAGTCCGAGGCCATCGCCGCCGCGGATGCCGAGGTCATCGCCGCCGGCGAGACGCGCGTCATCGAGGAGCGCTTCACCTCACCCGATGGAGGAACGCGCATCTTCCGGTCCACCAAGTCGCCGATGCGGGACGAGACGGGCGTGGTCACCGGCCTGATCGGCGTTTCGACGGATGTGACCCAGTCCAAGAAGGCCGAGGAAGCGCTGCGCGCCGCTCTCGAGTTTAACCGCCGCATCCTCGACAGCTCCGGCGACTGCATCAGCGTGCTGTCGCTCGAGGGCCGTCTCGAGAGCATGAGCTCGGGTGGTCTCAGCGCCATGGAGGTGGACGACTTCGCCGCGATCCGGGGCGCCTCCTGGCCCGACTCTTGGCAAGGGGAAGCTCAGGGAGGCGCGCTCCTGGCGCTCGACGAGGCGCGGCAAGGGCGCACCGGGCGCTTCCGGGGAGCCAGCCCGACCCACAAGGGCACACCCCGGTATTGGGACGTCGTGGTGACCCCTATCCTCGGCGCCGACGGCTTGCCGGAAAAGCTCCTGGCGATCGCCCGCGATGTATCCGAGGAGCATCTGGCCGAGGACCGGCTCCGCGACAGCGAAGCCCGCTACCGCGCGCTCGTCGAGGTGTCGCCCCAGATCGTCTGGTTCAGCGACGCCCGGGGCTCCATCACCTATGTGAATCCGCAATGGACCGACTTTTCGGGCCTGTCCCTCTCGGACACGATGGGCCAGGGCTGGCTGCGCGCGATCGACCCCGAGCACCGTGAGCGGGTGGCCCGGGCCTTTGCGGAGGCGGTCGCCAGCAAGGGCGACTACGAAGTGGAGATCCCCTTCCGCCGCGCCGCCGACGGGGCCATCCGCTGGCATCTGGCCCGCGGCCTGGCCTTGCGCGACCAAGGGGGCCGCGTGGCCCGCTGGGTCGGCGTGGCTGTCGACATTCACGAACGGCACGCCACCGAGGAGCGTCTGCGCGAGACCTCGCGGCAGCTCGACGCGGTGCTCAACAACACGACCATGGCGGTGTTCCTGATGGACGATCATCAGCACTGCACCTTCGCCAACGCCGCCGCCGAAGCGCTGACCGGCTACCGGTTCGAGGAGATGAAGGGCCGTCCGCTGCACGACGTGGTGCATCACACCCGGCCGGACGGGACGCACTATCCCCTTGAGGATTGCCCGATCGACCGGGCCTTTCCCGAGAACCACCACACCCAGGGCGAGGAGGTGTTCGTCCACCGCGACGGCAGCTTCTACCCGGTAGGCTTCACCGCCTCGCCGATCCAGGACGGAGACGGCCGGACGGTCGGAACGGTCATCGAGGCGCGCGGGATCGCGGCGGACATCGCGGCCCGAACCGCCCTGGCCGAGTCCGAGGCAAAGTTCCGGACCATGGCCAACGCCATGCCGCAGATGGTCTGGTCCGCCCTGCCCGACGGCTACCACGACTTCTACAACGACCGCTGGTACGAGTTCACCGGCACTCCGCCGGGATCGACCGACGGCGAGGGCTGGAGCGACATGTTCCACCCCGACGACCGCGAGGAGGCCTGGTCGCGGTGGCGTCAAAGCCTCCTTACCGGGGAGCTTTACGAGGTCGAGTACCGGCTGCGGCACCGTTCGGGGGCCTATCGTTGGGTCCTTGGACGTGCCCTCCCCGTGCGAAACGAGGCCGGCGCGATCGTCCGCTGGATGGGAACCTGCACGGACATCGAGGACCGCAAGCGCACCGAGGCCGAGCTGGCCGAAGCGCTGGCCGCCAAGGAGGTGCTGCTGCACGAGGTCAATCACCGGGTGAAGAACAGCCTTCAGCTGGTGACGTCGCTCCTGATGCTTCAGGCCGGGCAGGCCAAGGACGTGCAACTTCGCCAGGCGCTGCTCGAGGCGCGCGGCCGGCTGTCCGTGGTGGCCTCCATGCACCAGCGGCTGTATTCCACGAGCCAGCACGACCGCGTCGATTTCGGTGAGTACCTTCGCGACATGGCGGCCGAGACCCTCCGCTCCCTGGGCTCGGACGACCGCGTGACGCTGCGGGCCGAGGTGGAGGCCGACGTCGTGGTGCCCCTGCAGCAAGCGGTGCCGCTGGCCCTCGTGGTGAGCGAGCTGGTCACCAACACGGTGAAGTATGCCTTTGCCGGACGCGAGAAGGGTTGCCTTTTGGTCGCACTTTGTCGCACCGCGAACGGCGCGCGGATCGAGGTGGCCGATGACGGCGTTGGACTGCCAGAGGGGTTCGACCCTGCAAGGTCAGTCGGCTTGGGCATGAAGATCGTCACGGCGCTGGTCCGGCAGGTGCGCGGAACCCTTGAGGTGGCGTCCCACGGCCCCGGAGCTACCTTTGTCATCAACGTGCCGTTCAGTGCCTGAAAGGCCGACCGGGCCGGCCGATGGAGAGATGTGTTGCGAGTACTGATCGTTGAGGACGAGGCGCTGGTCGCCATGGAGATCGAGGCCATGCTGACGCTGGCGGGCCACGAGGCGGTCGCGCTGGCCGACGATCTCGACTCGGCCGTCGCCGCCGCGACGGCGGAGCGCCCTGACCTGGCGCTGGTGGACATCCAGCTCACCCAGGGGACAAGCGGTCTCGACGTCGCCAAGGCCTTGAACCGGCTAGGCATCCCCGTGCTGTTCGCGACCGGAAACTGTCCGCACGAGAAGGGTCGCTCCCTGGCCTTGGGCTGCCTACACAAGCCGATCACGGATCGGACCCTGGCCGCAGCCATCAAGGTCGCCGAAAGCGTCCTGCACGGCTCCGGCGTCCAGAACCGTCTGCCCTTGGCCTTCCACCTTTACTGAGACGGGGAGCGTCGGCGGCGTGATCTGCGGGGCTTCACCTTCGCCTAGTGGCCTTCCCGCAGGCTCCAACCACTGAGCCAGGTCAGCCGCACCTGTCACGAGACCCAGGCGCAGTAGGCTGTTGGGGGATCAAAGGGCGGGCAAGGGCGCGCCTCACAACGACATCAACCCCATTCGGGCGACCTGCCCATGCGCGCCAGCCTCGTAGCGGTCCGAAAAGCGAAAGGCCGGATCAAGGTCAGTTTGCCCGGTCGAGCCCAGACCGTCTGGCAGGTGAACCTTTCGCCGGTTGTCCCGCCACCTCGACTTGACCAGCACGATCAATTCCAGTTTTCTAGAACCATGGAATCTCAATCAGCCATCGCTGCCCTGTCCGCCCTTGCCCAACCCACGCGGCTGGACTGCTTTCGGCTGCTCGTGCGCCACGAGCCGGAGGGGCTTCCTGCCGGAGAGATCGCGCGTATCCTCGACGTACCAGCCAACACCCTGTCCGCGCATCTGACGATCCTGACGCATGCCGCTCTGGTGGAAGGGCGGCGCGAGGGCCGCTCCGTCATCTATCGTGCGCAACTTGACCAGATCCGCGCGGTGACCCTGTTCCTGCTCAAGGACTGCTGCGGCGGCCGGGCCGACCTTTGCGCGCCGCTGCTCGCCGAACTGGCACCATGCTGCTGAGGACATCTTCCGTGACTCGGGGGCATCCTGAGGCTTCCCGACTCCCCGAAGCAGCAGGATCGTCGCACCCCGGTCGGGGTGGCGGGGCCGAAAGCGCCCGCACCGTGCCCAAGCCGACCAAATTCCAGTTGCCCGCCGCAGTTCTTCGCTCCCTTGAGGCTTCATGTCCCCCTTCGAACGCTATCTGACCCTCTGGGTCGCCTTGTGCATCGTGGCCGGGATCGGTCTCGGCTACCTCATGCCCGATGTCTTTGCCGCGATCGGCGCGATGGAGGTGGCCCGGGTCAATATGCCGGTCGCCGTCCTTGTCTGGCTGATGATCGTTCCGATGCTCCTGCGCATCGACTTTGCCGCACTGGGTCAGGTGAGCCGCCATTGGCGGGGGATCGGCGTGACCCTGTTCGTGAACTGGGCGGTCAAGCCCTTCTCCATGGCGCTTTTGGGCTGGCTTTTCGTCGGCTGGCTGTTCCGCCCCTGGCTGCCCGCGGACCAGATCGACAGCTACATCGCCGGGCTCATCATCCTGGCCGCCGCACCCTGCACGGCCATGGTGTTCGTCTGGTCGAACCTGACGCGGGGCGAGCCGCACTTCACGCTTTCCCAGGTCGCGCTCAACGACGCCATCATGATCGTGGCCTTCGCGCCCATCGTGGGCCTCCTGCTCGGTCTTTCGGCCATCACCGTGCCTTGGGCCACGCTGGTGCTGTCGGTGGTGCTGTACATCGTCGTCCCGGTGATCGGGTCGCAGATCCTGAGGCGCAGGCTCCTGGCCTCGGGAGGCCAGGTCGCCCTCGAAAGGCTCCTGCACCGTGTCCAGCCGCTTTCGCTCGTGGCGCTCCTCGCTACGCTGGTCCTCCTGTTCGGCTTCCAGGGCGAGCAGATCCTGGCGCAACCCCTCGTGATCCTGCTTCTTGCGGTGCCGATCCTGATCCAGGTCTATCTGAACTCCGGTCTGGCCTATCTCCTCAACCGCTGGGCGGGCGAGCGGCACTGCGTGGCGGGTCCCTCGGCCCTGATCGGGGCGTCGAACTTCTTCGAGCTCGCGGTCGCCGCGGCGATCAGCCTCTTCGGCCTGACCTCGGGCGCGGCCTTGGCCACAGTCGTGGGAGTGCTGATCGAGGTGCCGGTGATGCTGTCGGTGGTCCGGATCGTGAACCGCTCGAAGGGCTGGTATGACCGCGGCGCCCGCGTGGCCCGCATGACCACGGAGGCCAAGGCATGACCGTCACCATCTATCACAACCCCGCCTGCGGCACCTCGCGCAACACGCTGGCCATGATCCGCGCCAGCGGAGAGGAGCCGGTCGTGATCGAGTATCTGACCGACCCGCTGAGCCGGGAGCGCCTTCAGGCGCTGATCGCGGCCGCCGGCCTGACGGTGCGCGAGGCCATCCGGCAAAAGGGCACGCCCTATGCCGAGTTGGGCCTGGATGACCCGAGCCTCAACGACGACCAGCTTCTCGCCGCCATGCTGGCGCATCCGATCCTGATCAACCGGCCCTTCGTGGAGACCCCCAAGGGCGTGCGTTTGGCCCGTCCGTCCGAGATCGTGCTGGAGATCCTGCCCAACCCCGACATCGGCGCGTTCCGCAAGGAGGATGGCGAGGTGGTCCAACCGGGCGAGCCACGCCTTGGTTGACCGGTCCGATCTCCCGAATGTCATTTCTGCCGTCTTCGACGTGCCGGATCAGGCGCGGCTTTCGGCTCCGGCTCCGACCCATCGGCCTCGCATCCTGCTTCTTTATGGCTCCCTGCGGGAGCGCTCTTACAGCCGCCTCCTGACCTTCGAAGCGCAGCGGCTTCTGGATGCCATGGGGGCCGAGACGCGGGTCTATCACGCGAACGGCCTTCCCCTGCCCGACGATGCGGAGGCCACGCACCCCAAGGTCCAGGAGCTGCGCGAGGCGATGCTCTGGTCCGAGGGTCAGGTCTGGACCAGCCCCGAGCGGCACGGCGCCATGAGCGCGGTCCTGAAGGCGCAGATCGACTGGATCCCGCTCCCCGGCGGTGCCATCCGGCCCACTCAGGGGCGCACGCTGGCGGTCATGCAGGTCTCGGGCGGGTCGCAGAGCTTCAACGCCGTGAACCAGATGCGCATCCTGGGCCGCTGGATGCGGATGATTACCATCCCGAACCAGTCCTCGGTCGCGAAAGCCTGGCAGGAGTTCGAGGAGGACGGCCGCATGAAGCCGTCGCCCTTCTATGACCGCGTGGTGGACGTCATGGAGGAGTTGCTGAAGTTCACGCTGCTGACCCGCGGCGTCGCGGACCACCTGACCGACCGCTACAGCGAACGGAAAGAGGACGCAGCCAAGCTTGAGGCGCGCGTCGGCCTGAAAAGCCTCTAGACGCGTCACCGGCCGGCCTGTTCAGACCGGGACGTGATCCGCCTCCGCGACCGCGCTACCCAAACCATCCCGTCACCAAACGACATGGGGCCGTTCTGCGCCAGAATGTTTGCGCGATACGGGTGCGCCTCTCCCGCTGTCCTCCTGATCCTCCTGCCGCCATCGGGATCTGGAGCAGCGAGTTGGCCCGGTTGCAAGGGGATCGCCGTCATGGGCGACCCGGTCCGGATCAGGACGCGGATGCGCCAGGGGACTGATCTCTGCCTCAATTCTAGTGTGCCGAGCAAGCGCGCGGAAACCGCCGTCCCACGCAGCCGGTCATCCCTGGCGCTGGCGAGCCAGGGCCTGCCGGGTCCGTCTGTCGCTTTGGGAGAAGGGAGCCGATCGAAGCCGGCCGGCTGATCGTCATGGACCACAAGCCCGAGCGAGGCCAAGCCGGCTGCCCCCGGCCTGAAAGGGCATCGGCGCCGGAACCATACCACCCTCTTACAAGGATCAGATCGACACCGCCGCCAAGAGGCTCTCCCGCACGACCTCGGGCTTGCGGGCCGACAGCTTCACGGCGCCGCGATCAAGCGCGACGAACCGGTCGGCAAGCCCATAGGCGAAGTCGAAGAACTGCTCCACGAGGACGATGGCGATGTCGCCCCTGTCGCACAACCTTTCGATCACGCGGCCGATGTCCTTGATGATGCTGGGCTGGATGCCTTCGGTCGGCTCGTCGAGCAGGAGCACGCGCGGGCGGGTCACCAGCGCGCGCGCGATCGCCAGCTGCTGCTGCTGCCCGCCGGACAGGTCGCCCCCCCGACGGTGCCGCATGGTTTCCAGGATGGGGAACAGGTCGTAAAGCTCGGGCGGCACCTCGCGGCGGCTGCGCGGCAGGCAGGCAAAGCCCGCCTCCAGGTTCTCCTGCACGGTCAGCAGTGGAAAGATCTCGCGCCCTTGGGGAACATAGGCGATCCCGGCGCGCGCGGCCTGAGCGGCGCTGGGACGGCCCAGGTCTCGGCCATCGAGCCGGATGGCCCCGGCCTCGAACGGGTGCCGCCCGGCGATGGCCTTGAGCAGGCTGGTCTTGCCCACACCATTCATCCCCATCACGGCCGTCACCTCGCCCGGAAGGGCCACGAGGTCGATGCCATGGAGGATGCGGCTCTGGCCGTATCGGAGGGTGAGGTCCTGCACTTCGAGCATGTCAGCGTCCCAGATACACGTCGATGACATCCTGGTCCGAGGTCACGTGATCAAGCGACCCCTCGGCCAGGACCCGTCCTTCGTGGAGCACCGTCACGCGGCAATCGAGCCGGCGGACGAACTCCATGTCATGCTCCACCACCACGACCGCGCGGGTCTTGGCGGCCCGCCCGAGGAGATCGGTGGTGTGCTCGCGCTCGCCCACTGTCATGCCGGCCGCGGGCTCGTCCACCAGCAGCAGGCGCGGGTCCTGGGCCAGGAGCATCCCGATCTCGAGCCACTGCTTCTGGCCGTGGCTCAGCTCGCCCGCGCGGCGGCCGAGATGGGACACGAGGCCGATCTCCTCGGCGATGGCCTCGACGCGGGTGCGGTCCTCGGGGGTGCGCTTCGCGAACAGCACGCGGAACGGGTTGCGCGGGTTCCTGAGCGCCATGTCGAGGTTCTCGGCCACGGACTGCGCTTCGAAGACGGTGGGGCGCTGGAACTTCCGGCCCAGGCCCAGGCGGGCGATGCGGGACTCGCTCAGCCCCACGAGGTTCATGGCGCCATCGCCCCACAGGACGCGGCCGCTGTCGGGCCTGGTCTTGCCGGTGACGACATCCATGAAGGTGGTCTTGCCCGCGCCGTTCGGCCCGATGATTGCCCGCAGGCCGGTGTCCGGAACGGTGAGCGACAGGTTGTTGATGGCCCGGAACCCGTCAAAGGACACGGAGATGGAGTCGACCTCGAGAAGCGTGCTCATGGCTGCCCCTCCTCGCTGCGCCAGGCGCCGTCATCTGGACCCCAGTCGCCTTGCCGGTTGGCCCGACGGGGCACGAGGTCGAACAGGCCGCCTAGGCCCTTGGGGGCGAGCAGCGTCACCGCCACGAAGGTCAGGCCCAGCAGAACCGTCCACCAGTCGGTCCAGCGGATCGTGTAGACGCCCAACGGAATGTCCGGCGCGCCGCCCCCCGTGAACCACGATGACATGAGGGACACCAGTGCCGCGCCCAGCGCTGCGCCATAAAGCCGCCCACGCCCGCCGATGGCGACCCAGACGGCGAGGTAGATGGAGGCGAGCGGCGCGACCTCGCCCGGGTTGATGATGCCCGCCTGCGGATAGTAGAGCGCGCCCGCGATGGCGGCCACGACGGCGGTCAGCGTAAAGACCAAAAGCTTGGTCCCTTCGACCCCGTAGCCAAGGAAGCGCACGCGCGCCTCGTCGTCGCGGATGGCGCGGATCACCGCGCCGCGCCGCCCCGATGTCAGCCAGGCAAACAGCAGGTAGCCGAGCGCCAGCGCCAGAGCCGACGCCCAGAAGAACCCGATGGAGATCGCATCCTGACCCCACTGGTCGAGGCCCGGAATGTTCTGGAGGCCGGACAGGCCGTTGTTCCCCCTGAGGCCCGAGTCGTTCTGAAACAGCCAAAGCGACAGGGCTAGGGTCATCCCCTGGGTCAGGATCGACAGGTAGACCCCGGTCACCCGCGACCGGAAGGCGAGCCAGCCGAACAGCCCCGCGAGCAATCCCGGCACCAGCACCACCATGAGGAGCTGCAGTGCGAGGCTGTCCGAGAAGGCCCATATCCAGGGAAAGTCCTCGGCCCCCACGACGCCGAAGATCTGGCTGGCGACGGCCTGCTCCAGCTCGCGCGGGGTGGGCGGCAGGGGCTGCCCCGCCAGGTTCTGGGCCACGATGTCGGTGGTTCGCGCCGTCATCAGCCACTGGCCGATGGCGTAGCCGCCGATCCCGAAAAAGGCCATGTGGCCGAGCGACAGGATCCCGCAGTAACCCCAGACCACGTCCATGGCGACCGCCGCGAGGCAGAGGCAGAGCGTCTTGCCCAGCGTCTTGACGAAGGAGGTCGAGATCACCCCGGCCCCCACGCCTTCGGCCAGGACCGTCACGCCAAGTGTGAAGATCGCCAGGACAAGGAGCGCCCAAAGGACGGACGGGTTGCCGGCAAGGGTGAAGCGGGGCCGCAGGGCAATGGGTGTGGCGGTCATGGTCTTATGCTCCCGCCGCGCGGCCCTTCATCGCGACGATGCCGCGGGGCCGGAACTGGATGAAGGCGATGATGAACAGGATCATGTAGGTTTGCGCGGCCAAGGTGTTCGACGGGTTGAACCACTCGATGCCCTTCTGGAGGATGCCGATGAGGCTGGCCCCCGCCAGCGTGCCCCAGACATTGCCCACGCCGCCCACGACCACGGTCATGAAGCTTTGGACGATATAGTCGGAGCCCATCTCGCTCGTGACCTTGGCGTAAAGCCCGATGGCCACGCCCGCGATCCCGGCGATGCCCGAGCCCAGGCCAAAGGTCATCATGGCGATGCGGTCGGGATCGATGCCCATGGAGGCCGCCATGCCGGGGTTCTGCGTGACGGCCCGCACCTCGAGCCCCAGCCGCGTCCGCTTGAGGATGAACAGCAGCAGCCCCAGGAACAGGAGCGCCAGGACGAAGATCGCGATGCGGATATAGGCGATGCCCAGCACGTCGTTCACGACCCAGGCCCCATCGAGCCAGGCAGGCGAGGTCAGAGGCCGGGCTTGCGTCCCGAAGATGTTCTTGGCGATCTGTTGGAGCGCGATGGAGATGCCGAAGGTGGCGAGCAGGGTCTCCAGCGGCCGGTGCGCCAGATGGCGGATCACCAGCCTTTCCATGACCACGCCCGCTGCGAAGGTCACGATGAACGCCAAGGGCAGCGCGAGGATGAGCGACAGCGTGTAGTCGGGCACCAGCGTCTGCACGACGTAGCCCGTATAGGCGCCCATCATGATGAACTCGCCATGCGCCATGTTGATGACGCCCATGACACCGAAGGTGATGGCCAGCCCGATGGCCGCGAGGAAGTAGATCGAGGCCAGCGACACCGCGTCGAGCGCCACGTCCGCTGTCTTGTAGACACCCACCCGCGTCTCGGCCGAGGCGAGCGCCCGCTCGGCGGCCTGCGTGATGCCCTGATCCGGCTCGACGTAGCCTTGCCAGAACGCGTGGGAGTCGAGAGCCGCCTCCATCTCGGCCTCGGTCACGCGGGGCGGCAGGCCGTCGCGGAGGGCCAGCGCGTCATAGGCCACATGGCGTGCCTCGTCGGTGCCAAGCATCGCGACCGCCATGTCCCCGACCTTGCCGTCCTGGATTGCGGCCACGAGCGCGTCGCGCACCTCGTTGTCCGTGACCAGCGGCGCCGCAAGGCCCGCATCCACGAGCATGGCATAGGCCGCCTCGCGGGGCAGTTCCGCACTGCCGGGCGTCATCGCATGGGCCAGGTTGGCATCCGCCGGAACGGACGCAGCGACCTGCGGCTCGCTCGCCAGCATGCGGTTCAGCACCGCCCGCGCCTCGACGGTGATGTCCGAGCCGAGATCGCCGATGGCCGCGATGCGCGCTTCGCGGTCGTCTTCGAAGCTCGCGGACAGAAGCCGCTCAAGCCGCTCCTTGCGGACGCGGATCGAGGGTTCCTCCTCGGCCGCGATGGACGCGCGCAGCGGTTCGAGGTGTTCCGGCGCGGGGTCGTCGGCGATGGCCGCCAAGGCGGCCTGGCGCCGAACGGGGTCGGGGTCGGTGAGCTGGAATTCGATCAGGGCCGAGCCGATGACGCCGCGCACCCCGGCATTGGGCTTGATCGCCTTGATGTCGCGCGGCCCCGCCCGGCCCACCTCCTCGCCCGAGGTGATGTCGTAAAGGACGTGCCCCTCGCCGTCCTCCTCGGCATAGAAGAACAACCCGTCCGAGGCGCGCTGCCAAACCTCCTTGCCCTGCCACCGTTCAAGGAACTGCGGCACCTCGGGCAGGCCGGAGTCCACCAACTGGTCGAGCACCTCCCCCACGGTGCGGCGCGACGGGTTCGACACCGCCTCGGGGTCCGCCTGGAGCAGGTCCTGGAGCGACTGGGCCATGGCGGCAGAGCCCAGGAGCACGAAGGCCAGGGCAAGGAGGAAGCGCATTGTCATGGTCCGCTGCTGCAAGGGTTGGGGAGCCCCGTTGAGGGCTCCCCGGACGGCCGGACCGGGAGGGTCGGCCCGGCGCTCGACGTTCAGTAGTTCGAGGTGAGTTGGACGCAGGTCTGCGTCTCGGTGTTGAACATCCCGCAGTTGAGCTTCTGCCAATCCGCCTCCAGAACGGCGGACTCGGGCAGGAAGTCGGTCCAGGCATCGCCTGGCACTTCCTCGGTCTGCGAGATTATGTCGAACTGCCCTTCGGCCGTGATCTCGCCAATCAGCACCGGCTTGGTCAGGTGGTGGTTCGGCAGCATCACGGCGGTGCCGCCGGTCAGGT
The DNA here is from genome assembly GCF_006152115.1 of Rubellimicrobium rubrum. Taxonomy (GTDB): domain Bacteria; phylum Pseudomonadota; class Alphaproteobacteria; order Rhodobacterales; family Rhodobacteraceae; genus Rubellimicrobium; species Rubellimicrobium rubrum. Next base: position 313,095 of record NZ_VDFU01000002.1, read on the forward strand.
TCGGGACCTCTTGGCCGATCATGGCGGCGGTGACCGCATCCACCTCGGTAGTCCCGGCTTGCTCGACCGCCTGCACCCACATGTTGAAGCCGATGTAGTGGGCTTCCATCGGGTCGTTGGTCACGCGGGACTCGTCGCCGATATAGGCGTGCCAGGCATCGATGAAGGCCGCGTTCTCGGGCGTGTCGGCGGACATGAAGTAGTTCCAGGCCGCGAGGTGCCCCACGAGGTTCGTGGTGTCGAGGCCGGAAAGCTCCTCCTCGCCCACCGAGAAGGCGACGACCGGCATATCGTCGGCCGAGATGCCCTGCGCGGCCAGTTCCTTGTAGAAGCCGATGTTGGCGTCGCCGTTGATGGTCGAGATCACGCCCACCGGCTCGCCGTCGGCAGCCAGCGCCTTCACGTCGGACACGATGGTCGCCCAGTCGGACTGGCCGAAGGGCGTGTAGTTCACGAAGATGTCCTCTTCGGGGATGCCTTTGGATTCGAGGTAGGCGGCCAGGATGTTGTTCGTGGTGCGCGGATAGACATAGTCGGTGCCGAGCAGGGCGAACTTCGTGATGCCAAGCTCATCGAGATAATAGTCCACCGCCGGGATCGCCTGCTGGTTGGGCGCGGCTCCGGTGTAGAAGACGTTCTTGGATGACTCCTCGCCTTCGTACTGGACGGGGTAGAACATCAGGCCGTTCAGTTCCTCGAGCACGGGCAGGACGGACTTCCGCGACACCGAGGTCCAGGCCCCGAAGATCACGTCCACCTCGTTCACGGTCAGAAGCTCGCGCGCCTTTTCGGCAAAGAGCGGCCAGTCCGAGGCGGGGTCCACGACGACGGGCTCGATCTGGCAGCCCAGGAGCCCGCCCTTGGCGTTCTGCTGCTCGATGAGCATCAGCATCGTGTCCTTCAGCGTCGTTTCCGAGATCGCCATGGTTCCCGAAAGCGAATGGAGCACCCCGACCTTGATGGGGCAGGCATCCTGCGCGGCCGCCCCTGTCGCGCCGAGGGCGGCGAGGAGCGCCGCAATGGAGAGGCTGGTCTTGGTCATTGGTCCCGGTTCCCTGTCCATGGCGCACGGCCGGGCAACCGGGCCGGCACGCTTGCGCGCACCGGACCCCAGGCTATCCTTGGGCCGCAGCCGTTCTTGCTGCCAGCGCGCGGGGGTTCTGGTCCGGCCGACTGGCCCCGCGCGACGTACTGTCCTGACCCGGTCACGCCGGGCGTAGGGGCACGATCAGGCACGCCGCCGGCCCAGGGCAATCCAACGGACCTCCTGCATCAGGCCCGAGCACGATGATTGATCACGATGTAGGCAGCGGCAGGGACTCTGCCTAAATTTCCGGCAACCATGGCATCGGGTCCTGCCATTTCCCGGCTTCCGTGCTGCCTTAGGGAACACATGGCTCGCCAATGCCATGCCTGTCAGGGATCGCACGACGGTCCAGACGGAATGCGGAGGCGACAGGACAAAAGGGCAGCCCGCGCAGGGGAACCATTGCCATCTGATGCAATTGAGCCGCCACTGCGCGCTGGAGCGGTCGCTCCAGGAGCCGCGAAACGGAACCTCTAGGATCCCTCATGCAACTCTTCGAATGCCAGAATTGCGGGCAGACACTCCATTTCGAGAACCGCTCCTGCGAACGCTGCGGCCATCGCCTGGGCTACATCGCGGCGCGGCAGACCCTGGCGGCGTTGCGCCCGGACGGCGACGTCTGGCGCCCTCTCGACAGGCCGGACACCGCCTACCGGTTCTGCCGTAACGTGGAGGAGGATGCCTGCAACTGGCTCGTCCCCGCGGGCGGCCCGGCCTATTGCGAGGCGTGCCGTCACAACCGGACAATTCCCAACCTGTCGTCGACATCGAATCTGGCGCGATGGCGCCGTGTCGAGGATGCCAAGCACCGGCTGTTCTACTCGCTTCTGCAGTTCGGTCTGCCGCTCGCCACCCGTGCCGACAGTCCCGAGGGGCTGGCCTTCGACATGGTGGCCGACCCCGAGGACCCCGACGCCCCCCGGATCCTGACGGGCCATGCGTCGGGTCTTATCACCATCAACATCGCCGAAGCCGACGACGCCGAACGCGAAAGTCGCCGCGAAGGCATGGGCGAGGTTTACCGCACCCTTCTGGGCCATTTCCGGCACGAGGTCGGGCATTACTACTGGGATCGCCTCGTCCGCGACGACGAGACCATGCTCGCCCGCTTCCGCCGGACCTTCGGCGACGAGCGGGACGACTACGCCGAGGCTCTTCAACGCCATTACCGGAACGGTCCACCGTCCGACTGGGCCGACCGGTTCATCTCGGCCTACGCATCCTCGCACCCTTGGGAGGATTTCGCGGAGACCTGGGCCCACTATCTCCACATCGTGGATACCCTGGGCACCGCTGGGGCCTATGGCCTCCGGCTCCGGCCCGAAGTCGCGCAGGCCTCCGATCTCTCCACCCGCATCGATTTCGATTCCTACACCGCCGGCGGCGTGGGGGCCCTGATCGAGGCCTGGATGCCCCTCACCCTTGCAGTGAACTCGCTCAACCGCAGCATGGGGCTGCCCGATCTTTACCCCTTCGTCCTGTCACCTTCCGTGATCACCAAGCTCGGTTTCGTGCACGACCTGATCCGATCCGCCCAGGAAACAGGCATTCAGACGACGAACGCAGCGGAAAGCGCCGAGCGTCGCCTTGCTCCGGCCTGACGCCGCGTGCGACCCTTGAGGGAGAGGACACAGGGGCCGGGGGAAACATGGCGATCTGCTGGGACGATTACGCGGTCCATGGCCTCCACGACGAGCTGATCCAGGCTCCTGGCCGACCCCGTCCCGGCGCCGAGGCGCTCTGCGCCTACCTGGCCTCGCTGGACGAAGAAGCGCTTGGCGTCCGCATCGCCTCCGCCGAGTCGCTGATCCGTCTTATGGGGATCAGCTTTCGCGTTTATGGCGAGGATGGCGGCTCCATCGACCGGCACTGGCCCTACGATCTGAT